>DATMGR010000038.1:0-713943 GCA_035555375.1 Kaistia sp.
CTCCCTCCCCATATGCGGCCCGACCGGTCCTTCCAGGGCCTGATTCTGGTGCTGCAGCGCTTCTGGGCCGATTATGGCTGCGTCATCCTGCAGCCCTACGACATGGAGGTCGGCGCCGGTACGTTCCATCCGGCGACCACGCTGCGCGCGCTCGGTCCCAAGCCCTGGCGTGCCGCCTATGTGCAGCCCTCGCGGCGGCCGAAGGACGGGCGCTATGGCGAGAACCCCAACCGGTTCCAGCATTATTACCAGTTTCAGGTGATCCTGAAGCCGAACCCGCCGAACCTGCAGGAGCTCTATCTCGAGAGCCTCAAGGCGATCGGCATCGATACCTTGCTGCACGACATCCGCTTCGTCGAGGACGATTGGGAAAGCCCGACGCTCGGTGCCTCCGGCCTCGGTTGGGAGTGCTGGTGCGACGGCATGGAAGTCTCGCAGTTCACCTATTTCCAGTATGTCGCCGGCATCGAGTGCTTCCCCGTCTCGGGCGAGCTGACCTACGGTCTCGAACGGCTCGCAATGTATCTGCAGGGCGTCGACAACGGCTATGAGCTCAACTTCAACGGCCGCGAAGGCGCCGAGAAAGTGACCTATGGCGATGTCTTCAAGCAGGCCGAAGAAGAATATTCGCGGCACAATTTCGAGCATGCCGACATCGAGATGCTGAAGCGCCATTTCGAGGATGCCGAGCGCGAATGCCGGATGCTGCTCGAAGCCGGCACGCCCGACCCGAAATCCAACGACCAGCGCCACAAGATGGTGCTGCCGGCCTATGACCAGTGCATCAAGGCGAGCCACCGCTTCAACCTGCTCGATGCCCGCGGCGTGATCTCCGTCCCCGAGCGGCAGAGCTACATCCTGCGCGTGCGCGAACTCGCCAAGGCCTGCGGCGCAGCCTGGCTTGAAACCGAGGCGGGCGGCAAGGCGGCCTGAGCGGTCTCCGTCTCCAGCACGACTTCCTTTTTTCGTCCCCTCATCACGAGCCGAGGGGCTAGAGTCCGAACAAATGCCCGAACTCCTGCTTGAGCTTTTCTCCGAGGAAATCCCCGCGCGGATGCAGCGGAAGGCGGCGGACGACCTCCAGAAGCTGGTGACCGATACGCTGGTCGCGGCTGGGCTTCATTACGAGGGCGCCAAGGCGTTTTCGACGCCGCGCCGTCTGGCGCTGACCATCACCGGCATTCCCGGCCATTCCGCGCCGACGCGCGAGGAGCGCAAGGGGCCGAAGGTCGGCGCGCCGGAACAGGCCGTGCAGGGCTTCCTGCGCTCGGCCGGTCTCGCCTCGCTCGACGAGGCCAAGATCCAGTCCGATCCCAAGAAGGGCGATTTCTACGTCGCGGTGATCGAGAAGCACGGCCGCCACACGACAGACATTCTGGCCGAGGCGCTGCCGGCGATCATCCGTTCGTTCCCCTGGCCGAAATCCATGCATTGGGGCTCGGGCCGGCTCCATTGGGTGCGACCGTTGCAATCGATCCTCTGCACCTTCGGCCCGGAGACCGAAGACCCGGAAATCGTGCGCTTCGAGGTCGACGGCATCGCCTCGTCTAACGAGACGCGCGGCCATCGCTTCCTTGCGCCCGACGCCTTCACGGTCCGCCGCTTCGAGGATTACGCCGAGAAGCTCGAAAAGGCGAAGGTCGTGCTCGATCCCGAGCGGCGCAAAGACATCATCTTGCATGATGCCCGCGACCGCGCGCTGGCGCTCGGGCTCGAGCTCGTCGAGGACGAAGGGCTACTGGACGAAGTGGCGGGGCTGGTCGAGTGGCCTGTCGTCCTGACCGGGACTTTCGAAGAGAACTTCCTTGAAATTCCGCCGGAGGTGATCCGCGCCACGATCCGCGCCAATCAGAAATGCTTCGTGCTGCGCAAACCCGGCACGAATGAGCTCGCCAACCGTTTCGTGCTCGTCTCGAACATCGAGGCGATCGATGGCGGCGTGGCGATCGCCGCCGGCAATGGCCGCGTCATCCGCGCCCGTCTGTCGGATGCCAAGTTCTTCTACGACACCGACCGCAAGGAAACGCTCGAAAGCCGGCTGCCGAAATTCGAGCAGATCGTGTTCCACGAGAAGCTCGGCACGCAGGCGGAGCGCATCGAGCGCATCGCCCGCCTTGCCGCCGAGATCGCACCGCTGGTCGGCGCCGATGTCGCGGAAGCGCAGGAAGCCGCCCGCCTCGCCAAGCTCGACCTCGTCACCGAGATGGTCGGCGAATTCCCGGAACTGCAGGGCCTGATGGGCCGCTATTACGCGACTGCCGAGGGCAAATCGCCCGCCGTCGCCGCAGCGATCGAGGAGCATTACAAGCCGCAGGGCCCGGGCGACCGTGTGCCCACGAACCCGGTCTCGATCGCCGTCGCGCTGGCCGACAAGCTCGATACGCTGGTGGGATTCTGGGCGATCGACGAGAAGCCGACGGGCTCGAAAGACCCCTTCGCGCTCCGCCGCGCTGCGCTCGGCGTGATCCGGACTGTGCTGGAGAATGGATTGCGACTGCGCCTGAAGGCGTTGAGCGGCCAACATGCGACGATGCTCGGCCGCAACAACAGCGCGTCGAACGCCATCGGCGACGAGCTCATTGCCTTCTTCCACGACCGTCTGAAGGTGCAACTCCGTGACAGCGGCGCGCGCCATGATCTCGTCGACGCGGTTCTGGCGGCGGGCAGCGAGGGGACGGCGCAGGATGACCTGCTCGACATCGTCCGCCGCGTCGAGGCGCTAAGCACCTTCCTCGGGTCTGAGGACGGCAAGAACCTGCTCGCGGGCACGCGCCGCGCGGCGAATATTCTGAAGGCCGAGGAGAAGTCCGGCGAGCGCTTCGATGGCGCGGTCGATCCGGCGCTGCTGATCGAGCCCGAGGAACAGGCTCTCGCCGAGGCGATCGGCGTTGCGCTGCCGGCGGCCGAGCAAGCTGTGGCGCGCGAGGATTATGCCGCCGCGATGGCGGCGATGGCCGGTCTCAGGGCGCCGGTCGATGCGTTTTTCGAGAAGGTGCTGGTGAACGCCGAGGATCCGACAATCCGGATCAATCGGCTGCGACTGCTCGCGGCGATCCGTTCGGCGACGCGCGCCGTGGCTGATTTCTCGAAGATCGGCGGCTGAGGCCGCCGGTCTGGGATCGGCTTGATCAGTAGTCGCGGTTCAGCGGGCGATAGATGCCGGTGACCGGGTCCTGAACCAGCGTTGCCAGCGGCCGGTTGGCCATGGCGCGCTCAGCCTCGCGGATGCGGATGGCGACAGCGGCCTTCTGGCGAGCCAGGGCACGCAGCGCGACGATGCCGAGGGCTCCGACGAGAGCAACAAAAACGACTTGCGGCATCTGACCTTTCCTCACATGTGGCCGGGCGAAGACCCCGCGCCCTCAAGCGCTTTGCGGCCTCGCGAAAACGAAGCATGACTCTTTCCGCAGCGCACTGCAACGTCCGCCTCAATCAGAGGCCGTAGCGGCTCCAGAGCGCACGCGATTCAACCGCACTGATCGCGTGGTCGACAGCCTCGGCCAGGATTGCGCCGGAACGAGGGCCGGCTGCGCCGATGCCGCCGCGATCGCCGCCAAAGCGCGCCATCAGGCCGCGCTTCGGCTCGATCAAAGCAAGGCGCAGCTTGTCGCCGAAGCGCTCGCGCAGATGTGACCGGAGATCGCCGAGCCCGTCGACGAGACCGAGTTCCACCGCCCGCGAACCCGACCAGAACGCCCCGGTGAACATCGTCGGCTCATCGGAGAGGCGCGCGCCGCGGCGGCTGCGAACGAGTTCGATGAACATGTCATGCACATCGCGCTGCAGCGATTTCAGATGCTGCACGTCGGTTTCGCGCTCGGGCTGGAACGGATCGAGCATCGCCTTGTTCTCGCCCGCGGTGTGCACGCGCCGCTCGATGCCGAGCTTCTCGATGAGGCCGGTGAAGCCGAAGCCCGCCGAGACGACGCCGATCGAGCCGACGATCGAGGACGCATCGACGATGATCCTGTCGCCGGCGAGCGCGATCAGATAGCCGCCCGACGCCGCGACATCCTCGACGGCGACGATGACTTCCTTCTTGTGCTCCTCGGCCAGCGCGCGGATGCGCTTGAACACGAGATGCGACTGCACAGGCGACCCACCGGGCGAATTGATCGCGATCGCGACCACGGGCGCATCCTTCATCGCGAAGGCCCGCTTCAACTGCGGCGCGACCGCCGCGAGCGTGATGCCCTGGCGGAACGCCGAAACCTGGCCGATGACGCCCGAAAGCCGCACGACGGGGACGACGATCTCCTCCTTGCGGAAGCGGGCCGGCAGCAGGCGCCGGACGGGAGCGAGGAAGGACATCGACAATCAGGACCTCGTGGATGAAGGGACCGCGCCTAGGAAGGGAATGCGAGCGCACCCCATGACATATGGACATCGGCAAGCGAAGCGCCATCCCCCAGGATCGCCTGCGCCGCCTCGCCAAAGGCCGATCCGGCGGCGGCATGGAGCTTGAGGCCCGGCAGGATGGCGAGCGGGGCGCGGCTTCCCTTGGTGCCGCGGGCGAGGATGCGAATCGCCGCCTCGTCGGGTCGCGGATGGATCGGGAGGAGCGCAACGCCGCCGAAACGGCCGGCGAGGCCGGCGAGAAGATCAGGAAGACGCGCGGCCGGCAGGATCACCGCGAGCGTACCGCCGGGCTTCACCAGGGCGCTCGCGGCACGGAACCATGCGTCGAGCCCGCCGGCTTCGAGCACATGCGCACGGGCGCGCTCGGCCTTGGGCGAAACACGCACGCTGCCCTCGTCGTGAAAGGGCGGGTTCATCAGCGCATGGTCGAACGTCGCCGGCATGAGACCTGACTGGGTGCGCGCGGCGGGATCAAGCAGGTCGACCGAGACCGGCTTCAGCCGGGCGCCAAAGGCGGCGTTTGCGGCGAGGCCCGCCGCCTCGCGCGCATAGGCAACCAGATCGGCTTCGCGCTCGGCGAGTGTGACCGTGCAATTGACGGCGCGCGCCGCGAGCACCATGCCGGCAACACCGGCGCCAGCGCCGAGATCGATCACCTGGCCAGCCGTTTCGGCGCCGAAGGCGCTGGCGAGCAGCACTGCATCAAGGCCGGCACGATGATGGCCGGCGACCGGCTGAACCGCCGTCACGCGGCCGCCAAGAAAGGCGTCGCGCGTCGCAGCCGCCATCAGCCGCGCCCCTTCGGCCTCAATTCGTCGGCGATTCCCGCCTCGGTCAGAAGGCGGCGAGCCGCATCGACATCCTCGCTGGCGACGAGAATCCGACGCGGCAGCACGCCGAGCGACCCTTCGATGACGCTCATGTTCTGATCGGCGAGAATATGCTCGATACCCGCCTCCTTGAGCAGGGCGTCGACGAAGGAAATAAGGACCATGTCATTGGTTCTGATGAGTTCGTCCATGGTTCCTCGGCGGTGCGAAAGGCACGGCGCAGCCTAGGCATTGGCGCTGGGAACAGCAACAGGCGCATGCCCATCCGCACCGGTTGCGAGCGGCGGGAATGGCGATGCAACCGCCCTGAGCCATCCTGTCACTTGTTCCAGACGGCTTGCGCCCCTATTGTCCCGTCAAAATGCAATCCGGGAGCGCGCCCGTGGGTTTGGTCATACCGCTCGAGGACAGCAAGAAGAGAGCCTCGGCGAGTCTCGAGCCTCTTCTTGACCTCGTCGCAGCCGACATGCAGCGGGTCAACGAGTTGATCCTGTCAAAGGCCGGCTCCGATGTCTCGATGATACCAGAAGTCGCCAATCACCTGATCTCTTCGGGTGGCAAGCGGCTGCGGCCGATGCTGACGCTCGCGGCAGCGCGGATGTTCAATTATCGCGGCGAGGGTCACGTCAAGCTCGCGGCGAGCGTCGAATTCCTGCACACGGCGACGCTGCTGCATGACGATGTCGTCGATGAGAGCGAGATGCGTCGCGGCAAGCTGGCGGCGCGGATGCTTTGGGGCAATCAGGCGAGCGTCCTCGTCGGCGACTATCTGCTCGGCCAGGCCTTCCGCATGATGGTCGAGGTCGGCTCGATCGAGGCGCTCGATGTTTTGTCGACCGCCGCCGCCGTCATTGCCGAGGGCGAGGTGATGCAGCTTTCGGTCGCCAAGAACATGTCGACCACCGAGGATGAATATCTGGCGGTCATCCGCGCCAAGACCGCCGCGCTGTTCTCGGCCGCCTCGGAAGTCGGCCCGATCATCGCCGGAGGCGACCGCGCCATGCGCGCCGCCTTCCGCTCCTACGGCACCAATCTCGGCCTCGCTTTCCAGCTCATCGACGATGCGCTCGATTATGGCGGCTCGCAGGCCGATCTCGGCAAGAAGGTCGGCGACGATTTCCGCGAGGGCAAGATCACCCTGCCCGTCGTGCTCGCCTATCGGCGCGGCTCGGACCAGGAGCGCGATTTCTGGCGCCGCGTCCTTGAAAAGGCGGAGATCGGCGACGGCGATCTTGAAAAGGCCATCGGGCTCATCCGCTCGCATCGCGCCATCGAGGATACGGTCGAGCGGGCCCGCCATTATGGCGCGGTGGCGCGCGACGCGCTGGCGCCCTTCCCTGACAGCGCCCATCGCAACGCGCTGATCGAAGTCGTCGACTTCTGCATCGAGCGGGCCCATTGACGCGGGACCCCTCGCTTGCTGCATAGCCGCAAAACAGCCATGCTTGTGGCTGAACCTCGGCCGTATCGGTCACGTTCGAACTCACGGTGCTCCGCATGACGACCTCGCGTGCCCGCCGGCTTCGCCAAGCGGCGGCCGGCTTCGCTCTTCTCGCTCTCGCCACAGGTCCGGCGCATGCGGAAAAGACGCTGTCGGATTATCTGCCCGACGATCTGGAAACGACGCTTTCCGGCAGCTATCTGGCCGCGCTGAGCGCGACCCGCGCCGCCGATGTCGATGCGGCGACGCTGTTCTTCGAGGATGCGCTCAGCCAGGATCCCGACAATCCGATGCTGCTCGACCGCACGTTCTCGATGCTGCTGGTGAATGGCCGCATCCAGGAGTCGCTGCCGATCGCGGAGCGGCTGATTCTCTCGTCCGATGCCAACCGGATGGGCCAGATCGTCCTCGGCATCCAGGCGCTCAAGGACAAGAACTACCGCGAAAGCTCGACCCGGCTTGCCAAGGGCGACCGCGGGCCGCTGGCCAATGTGACGGCGAGCCTCCTTGCCGCCTGGGCGGCGCAGGGCCAGAACGAAACCGACGCGGCGCTCAAGATCGTCGACACCATGAACGGCCCCGAATGGTACGGCACGTTCAAGAATTTCAACATGGCACTGATCGCCGATGTCGCCGGGCGCCCGGACGCGGCGCTCGCCTCGATCGACAAGGCCTACCAGACCGATAGCGCCTCGATGCGCATCGTCGAGGCCTATGCCCGGCTGAATGCACGCGCCGGCAAGAAGGACGAGGCGCTGAAGGCGCTCGACACCTTCACGAAGACGAGCCCGGCCCAGCCTTTGATCCAGAAGCTCGCCGACGAGATCAAGGCCGGGAAAACGCCCGCGCCGCTGATCACGACAGTGCAGCAAGGCGCCGCCGAAGTACTTTACGGCATCGGCTCGGCGCTCAGCACAGAGAAGGGCGGCGATGAACTCGGCACGGTCTATCTGCAGCTCGGCCGCTATCTCGACCCGAAATCCGACCTGATCACCATGGCGCTTGGCGACTTGCTGCAGGGTGCGCAGCAGTTCGACCGCTCGATCGCCGTTTTCCAGCAAATTCCGAAGGCCTCGCCGCTGCGCCGTGCCGCCGAGATGCAGATTGCCGTCGACCTCGACGCGCTCGGCCGCTCCGATGACGCCATTCGCCAGTTGAAGCGCCTCGTTGCCGCTAATCCGAAGGATTTCGAGGCGCTGACGAGCCTCGGCACGATCTATCGCGGCAACAAGCGCTTCCTCGAATCGGCCGACATGTATTCGAAGGCGATCGCCGCCATCGACCCGTCCGATCAGCGCAACTGGCTGCTCTATTATTTCCGGGGCGTCGCCTATGAGCAGGCGGGGGACTGGGACAAGGCCGAGGCCGACCTCCTGCAATCGCTGAAGCTGTCACCCAATGAGCCGCAGGTGCTCAATTATCTCGGCTATAGCTGGGTCGACAAGTCGATCAACCTCGATCGCGGCATGGCGATGATCCGGAAGGCCGTCGATCTGAAGCCCGATGATGGCTACATCGTCGACAGCCTCGGCTGGGCCTATTATCGCACCGGCCATTATGACGAGGCCGTGAGCCAGCTTGAGCGGGCAATCGCTCTGAAATCGGACGATTCGACCATCAACGACCATCTCGGCGACGCCTATTGGAAGGTCGGCCGCAAGCTCGAGGCGACGTTCCAGTGGGCGCATGCCCGCGATATGGATCCTACGCCCGCGGCCAAGGAGCGCATCCTGGCGAAGCTGGCGCATGGCCTCGACAAGGTCGAGGAAAGCAAGGTCGCTTCCGCCACCGGGAATACCGTGACCGATGCGACGATGAGCGCAGAGCAGGCGCCGGTCACGGTGCCCGGCTCCGTCACTGTCGGCGAAGGCGACAGCCTCTGGAAGATCGCGCTGCGCCTTTATGGCAATGGCGAGCTCTACCAGAAGCTGATTGAAGCCAATCGCGGCAAGCTGCGCAATCCGAACCGGATCGTACCGGGCACGGTGCTCGAAGTACCGCCGGCGCCCTGATGCGTCGCGCCCGCGCGAGGACGGCGCCGCGCTCCCACGCGGCCGCCGCCTGACCGGCCAAACTCATGGCGACGCACGCAGCCGATCTACCCGGTGATCCTCGGCCCGTTGGCGCCGTGTTTGCGCCGGCCAAGATCAATCTCGCGCTTCATGTCGTCGGCCGCCGCGCCGACGGTTATCACCGCCTCGACAGCCTCGTCGTGTTCGCTTCGGTCGGCGACGAGATCACGGCGTTCGCAGGCGCTGCCGGACCGGCCCTCACCGTGGATGGACCGTTCGCAGCCGGCCTTTCGGCAGACGACGACAATCTCATCAGGCGCGCCGACCGGGCCTTCCGCCAGCGCTGCCCGGCTCTTTCGCCGCTGGCGCTGCGGCTTTCAAAGCACCTTCCGGTTTCGTCCGGGATCGGCGGCGGTTCGGCCGACGGCGCAGCAACGCTGCGGCTTCTCGCCCATCTCGCCGGGACGGCCTGCAACACAGATCTTGAAGCGCTGGCCCAGACGCTCGGCGCTGACGGGCCGATGTGCCTCCGCTCGGCGCCGCTACGCGCGCGGGGGATCGGCGAAAAGCTGGAGCCCTGGGACCACGCGCCGAAGCTTGACCTCGTTCTGGTCAATCCGGGCGTCGCCGTCTCGACGCCGGCGGTGTTCCGTCGTCTAGGCCGTCCCGACAATCCGCCACTCCCGGATACACTGCCGTCCTTCGCGGATAGCGCGTCGCTCGCGGCGTTCCTGGCGACGCGCACACGCAATGACCTTGCGGCGCCGGCGGCCGCCGAAGCGCCGGAAATCACAGCAGCGGAGCGCGCGCTCGCCACAGTGGAAGGCTGCCTGCTGGCCCGGATGTCCGGCTCGGGCGCGACGGTGTTCGGTCTTTTCTCTGATACCGAAGCTGCGGGACGAGCGGCATCCTCGATCGCGGCGGTGCGGCCCGATTGGTGGGTCAAGTCCGCCACGACGATAACGGGGGCAGAGGCTGCGCCTCGCAGACATGAAGAAATTGTGGGAGAATAGGCCGTTCCTGCGGAGGCGAGACCTTGAGCCGTATCGACGAAACGCTGCCCTTCATTCCCGTGCGCTTCGCCGTCCTTGCCGTGTCGGATACGCGGTCGCTCGAAACGGACAAGTCAGGCCAGACGCTCGCCGACCGCATCGTCGCCGCAGGCCATGAACTGACCGAGCGGGCGATCGTGCCCGACGATATCGATGAAATCCGTACGATCGTCGCGTGCTGGATCGCCGAGCCGACCATCGACGTCATCATCACGACCGGCGGCACCGGCTTCACCGGTCGCGACGTGACGCCCGAGGCGATCGAACCCTTGTTCGAAAAGCGAATGG
Organism: Kaistia sp.; assembly: GCA_035555375.1. GTDB lineage: Bacteria > Pseudomonadota > Alphaproteobacteria > Rhizobiales > Kaistiaceae > Kaistia. The sequence continues at coordinate 9,983 of DATMGR010000038.1, forward strand.
ACGGCTTCTCGGCGGTGTTTCACCGCATCAGCTATGACAAGATCGGCACGTCGACCGTTCAATCGCGCGCCACAGCCGGCCTTGCCAATTCGACATTCATCTTCGTCGTTCCCGGTTCGACCGGCGCCTGCAAGGACGCCTTTGACGGGATCATCGCGCCGCAATTCGATTATCGCCACCAGCCGTGCAATTTCGTCGAGATCATGCCGCGGCTCGACGAGCACCTGAAGCGCGGCAAGCTCCGCGTTTGAGGCGAGCCGCCCTCAGGCTGCCAGCCGGCCGATCAAGCGGGGCGGGACGCGCAGGACGAACAGCGCCAGGCAGGCCGAATTGCGCAATGCCGCGGCCCGCTGGCGCCTCCGCCCATCGCCGCGCAGCACGGCGCGGGCGCGCAGGAAAGACAGCCTGCGGCGGCCGATCCGGCGGGCGAGATCGACATCGACCATGCCAGGCAGCGCACGATGGCCGCCCACATCGCGATAGAGCCGCGTCGTCAGCAGCAGACCCTGGTCGAGATAGGGTGCGGTGAACAGCCGCGCCCGCACCGAGGCCATGACCTCTAGGAAACGCGGGGCGAAGCCGAAATCCGCGCGGGCATGACGAAATGCAGCGGCGCGCTCCGTTTCGCCGGCCATCTGCACGCGGTCGATGAAATCATGCGCCTCGCGCTGCCAGGCCGGTTCGAGCGCAACCTGAGGCGACAGGAACAGCAGCCAGTCGGAGCGCGCGCCCGCTGCAGCGGCCGCCAGATCCCGGCCGATATCGCCGCTTCCGGCAACGAAGCGACAGCCGGCTGCATCCGCCACCAAAGCCGTTCCATCGGTCGAGCCACCGTCCACCACGATCACTTCGCGCACGATGCCGTCGGCGGCAGCAGGCACCAGCGCCGCCAGCGCGTGGGCCAGCGCCGTCTCGTCGTTACGAGTGGGAATGATCACGCTAATCATGGCTCCATTCTTAACTGCAATTTGTATCAATCGCGACGCGAATGCGCAGAACTCTGCAGCTCGCGGTTAATGTTCTTGCTTTGTTCTCGGCGTTCTCCTATTTCTGAAGTCATGTCGCTCGCTCGCCCCCTCGATCCCGATCGCGATCCGCTGCTGGTCACCCCGGCACAGCCTGGCATCGACCCCGAACGCCGGCGCGGACGGGGCGCGGAGAGCAATGCATCCGGCCGTTTCGAGCGGTTGCAATCAATTCCGTTCGATGATGGCTGGCAGACGCTTGATGAACTGCCGCCGTTCAAGACCGAAGTTCAGGCGGAAAAGGCGAAGGTGATCATCACCCGCAACGACTCGCCCGACATCTCCTTCGACCGGTCGATCAATCCCTATCGCGGCTGCGAGCATGGCTGCGTCTACTGCTTCGCGCGCCCGAGCCATGCCTATATGGGTCTTTCGGCGGGGCTCGATTTCGAATCGAAGCTATTCTTCAAGCCCGAGGCAGCGGCGCTGCTGGAGAAGGAGCTGTCGGCGGCCACCTATCGTCCGCGCACGATCGCGATCGGTACCAATACCGATCCCTATCAGCCGATCGAGCGACAGCACCGGATGATGCGTGACATCCTCGAAGTGCTCGAACGCTTCAACCATCCGGTCGGCATCGTCACCAAATCGGCGCTCGTCCTGCGCGATATCGATATCCTCCAGCGCATGGCCGAGCGTGGCCTTGCCAAGGTCGCCCTCTCGGTCACGACGCTCGATCGCCGTCTCGCCCGCGCGATGGAGCCACGCGCCGCCACGCCGACCCGGCGCCTCGAAGCGATTCGCGGTCTCGCCGAGGCCGGCATTCCGGTCGGCGTGCTGACGGCGCCGATCATTCCGGCCCTCAACGATTCCGAGATCGAGCGCATTCTCGACGCCGCTGCGGCGGCCGGCGCCACGGAGGCCGGCTATGTACTGCTGAGGCTGCCGCTCGAGGTCAGCGAACTCTTTCGCGAATGGCTGCTGCGGCATTATCCGGATCGCTACCGCCATGTCCTCTCGGTGCTGCGTTCGATGCGCGGCGGCAAGGACTACGACGCGACCTTCGGCAAACGGCAGAAGGGCGAAGGCCCCTATGCCTGGCAGATCGGCCGCCGCTTCGAGATCGCCACCAAGCGCCTCGGACTCAATCGCCGCAACCTGAAACTCCGCACCGATCTGTTCTCGCCGCCAGCCAAGGCCGAGTCGCAGCTGAGCCTGTTCTAGGACGGACCGGCAGGCGGCAGAGGCTTGCCGGCCAAGCCTCATCCCGTCCTCTTGCCCCCTCCTCTACAACTTCCTCTGCCATTGACGAGATCCTCTGTCATTGCCGGGTTTGACCCGGCAATGACAAGCGATGCGCGGCGACCGCCGGATGCCCAAAGCGCGTCGTCGGACAGCCGTCTTCGGCAATTCCCGTCCCGCCGCGCCATGACGCCGCCTTGCCTCGGCCATGACATCCGGCGATTCTCTGGCATGGCCAGACGCGCCGCCGATTCGCCGCCGCTTTTTGACGTGCCGCCCGCGCCGACCGATGCGATCGAGCGGCGGTTGCGGCGGTCTGGCCTTCGGGCGATTGCGGGCGTCGACGAGGCCGGACGCGGTCCGCTCGCCGGTCCGGTGGTTGCGGCCGCTGTCATTCTCGATCCGAAACGCGTACCGCCGGGTCTTGATGATTCAAAGAAGCTCGACCGAGATCAACGTGAGGCTTTGTTTACGGTCATCATGGCGACGTCGATCGTTTCGGTCGCGGCCGGATCGGTCACCCGCATATGCACCACGGATATCCGCCAGGCGACGCTCTGGGCGATGCGCCAGGCCGTGGCCGGCCTCAGCCATGCCGCCGAGCACGCCATCATCGACGGTATCGATGTTCCGCCTGGGCTCGGCTGTCCCGGCGAGGCCTTCGTCAAGGGCGACGCCCGCTCGGTTTCCATCGCCGCGGCCTCGATCGTCGCCAAGGTGACGCGCGACCGGATGATGATCCGCGCGGCGACGCATTATCCCGCCTATGGCTTCGAACGCCATATGGGCTACGGCACGCCGGCGCATCTCATGGCGCTCGGCACGCATGGCGCCACGCCGCTGCACCGCTCGACCTTCGCGCCGATCCGCGCGCTTCTCGCAGGCTGCGCCCCTGCGGCGCTGATGGCCGAGGACGACCTTCTGGCCGAAGCCGTGGCCTGAGAGACTGCCGCAGCCACCCCGGCGCGGGACGTCATCCGCTCGCATCTGCGGCGTCCCTGCCCTCTCGCCGTAATAACATCATGCAGAAATGCAAACGGCCGGGCGATGCCCGGCCGTCTGAATAGACATATCTGTTGCGCGAGTCTCAGTTGAGACGGTTGCGGACGTCGTTGATTGCGGAGCTGACCAGTTCGGCAGCCGCATCGCCCTTGAGGCGGGCGGCGAGGATCTTCTCGGCAGCGGCGACGGCGAGATCGGCCGACAGGGAGCGCACTTCCTGCATCGCCACGTGCTCGGCCTGGGTGATCTTGTCCTCCGCCATCTTGGTGCGGCGGGTGACGTAATCTTCCATCGCGGTCTTGGCTTCCTCGGCGAGCGCAGCAGCTTCGCGGCCCGCCTGATCGACGATCGCGCGCGCTTCGACCTCGGCGTCACGCGCCTTCTTCTGGTATTCCGCCAGCAGCAGAGCCGCCTCGGCGCGGAGACGCTTCGCCTCGTCGAGTTCCTTGGCGATGGCGCCGGCGCGGTTGTCGAGCGCCTTGCCGACCGTCTTGTGCACGCCGAGATAGCCGAGCAGGACCAGGAAGAGGATCAGGCCGACGAGGGCGTAGAATGTGGCGTCGAACTGCATGACGTCGTCCTCAGCTGCCGCGAACGGTCGAAACCGCCGCGGAGACTTCCTCGGGGCTCGGCTGCTGGCCGATCAGCGCATGAACCACCGCACCGGCCGCGTCTTCGGCAATCGCGCCGACATCCGCGAGGGCCTTGGTCTTGATGGCACCGATCCGGCCTTCGGCGTCGGCGAGCTTGGCCGTCAATTCGGCCTCGATCGCATGTCGGCGGGCATCGGCCTCGGCCTTGGCCTTGTCGGTCGCGGCCTGGGCGATCTTCTGCGACGAAGCGCGAGCATCCGCCAGCGCCTTCTCGTAAGCCGAGAGGGCAGTATCGGACTGCAGACGCAGACGCTGCGCCTCGGCGATGTCGCCGGCGATCTTGGCCGCGCGGCCCTCGACGATTTCCGCAATCTGCGGAACGACGAGGCGCTTCATCAGCAGATAAAGCGCGCCGAAGCAGATCACGAACCAGAAGATCTGGGACGGGAACGTGTGCACGTCGAAGGGCGGAAACGCACCCTTGTGCCCTTCCGGCGCGCCGACGGCGCTATGCGTTGCATCCGGCGACGGCGCAGGCGCGTCGGCGGCGGGCGCCGGCGGAGGCGCCGAGTTCGGCTGCGGAGCGGCCGGCGCCGGAGGCGCGGCTTCCTGAGCCGATGCGGACGTGACGAGCCAAGTCATCTGAGACCCCGAATCGAGGAAGAGCGTCATGCGGCGGCAGGACGCCACCGCATGAGGAACCGGGAGGCCGCCGTGAAAGGCGGCCGCTCCGAAATCAGACGACGAACAGCAGCAGCAGGGCGACGAGCAGCGAGAAGATGCCCAGCGCTTCCGTCACGGCGAAGCCGAGGATGAGGCGGCCGAACTGACCGTCAGCAGCCGAAGGATTGCGCAGCGCACCCGACAGGAAGCTGCCGAAGATGTTGCCGAGGCCGAGGGCGGCACCCGCCATGCCAAAGCAGGCGAGACCAGCACCGATGAACTTCGCGGCTTCCGCTTCCATTTCCATTCTCCTTTGAAGGGTAATTCAGTCTGTTGAGATCGTTCCGCCTGCGTCGGCTCAGTGGCCGGGATGCAAAGCGTCGTTCAGGTACATGCAGGTCAGGATCGTGAACACATAGGCCTGCAGGAAAGCGACGAGGAATTCGAGCGCCGTCAGCGCCACCGTCATGAGCAGCGGGACGATCGCGCCGCCGATGCCGGCGACACCAAGGCCTGCCAGGGTCACCACGAAGCCGGCAAAGACCTTCAGCGTGATGTGACCCGCCAGCATGTTGGCGAAGAGACGGACGGAGAGGCTGATCGGCCGCGAGAGGAACGAGATCACCTCGATCGCGGAAACCAGCGGAATGACCGCGCCCGGCACGCCGCTCGGCACGAACAGGCCGAGGAAATGCATGCCATGGCGATAGAAGCCGTAGCCGACCACCACGAGCATCACGGTCATCGCGAGCGCGAAGGTGATGATGATCTGGCTCGTCGCCGTCAGGAAATAGGGGAACATGCCAAAGAGATTGGCCGTCAGGATGAACATGAACAGCGAGAACACGAACGGGAAGAACCGCATGCCCTCGGTGCCTGCCGACGATTTCAGCGTCGAGGCGACGAACTCGTAAGCCATCTCCGCGACCGACTGGACACGGCCGGGGATGAGCGACTTCCTGGTGGTGGCGAAATAAAGAAAGCCGGTCACAACCGCCACATTGGCGATCATCGCAAAGGCCGAATTGGTGAAATGGAACTCCATTCCGCCGAACTGGCCGAGCGGGAAATACTCGTGGATCTGAAACTGATGGATCGGATCGTTCGCCACCGAGCCCGCCTCTTCGCCTTAGTGCCCCGCCACGGCGAATGCCGCGGCGTCTTCGCCAGTCATTTCCGCGGGATTACCGCGACGCATGCCAGCCTCGACATGCCAACTCTACCTGCCGGAGCGTGGCTTCACCCGCTCTTCCGGCTGCGCCACCTTGCCGACCGCTCGCAGCACGTTCAATACGCCCGCCGCGAAGCCGAGCAGAAGCAACCCGATCAATCCCCACGGGGATGTCCCCAGCCATCGGTCGATGAGCCAGCCGAGGCCGGCACCGACCAGCACGCCCGAAGCGAACTCGCTCGCCACGCGGAGCGCAAAGCCCATGCCCTGCATTCCGCCAGACTTGGCGACCTCGGCCTTCGCCTGCTGCTTCGCCTCGGCCTCAGCCTTATCCAGCTTGCTGCCGAGCGCGCGCAGCCGTTCGGACAACGCGGCTTCTTCACTGGCAGTGGCCTTGCCGCCTTTCCCGTTCCCCGCCGATCCGTTGTCGCTCATCGCGTCATCCTCGTCGGGTATTCGGAAAAGCCGCCTGACCGTCCTGCCTTCCCCCTTGAAACCGCGCGCACAATAGTGACGGGCATAAATCGTGTCAAGGCAGCGTGAACACCACTTAAGCCTTTGATTCGGCTTGTCTATTATACTGCTGTCCACACCTTGTCCACCGGGCGCGGCCGAATCCCGCCGTCATGGCCCTTCAAGGGGCGGTCGCCTCATGCGACAAGAGCGGTCATGGCGAGCTCACCAAAACCCGGCCGTCCCCGCGACGCAGCGGCGATCGGCGCCCTTGTCGGCGCCGTCATCGAGCCGGTCTGCGCCAAGCGCGGCTTCGCGACGGCCGACCTGATCCAGGCCTGGGCGGAGGTGGTCGGGCCGCGCTATGCCCGCGCCACCCAGCCGGACAAGCTGATATGGCCGCGGCGCGAGGGCGCAGCGGCCGGCGCCAATGCGCGCAAGGGCGCGACGCTAGTCGTGCGCGTCGATGCCGGCATAGCCATCTATCTGCAGCATGAGACGGCGGTGATCCTCGAACGGGTCAACGGTTTTCTTGGTTTTGGCGCCGTGACGGCGCTGCGGATCGTGCAAGGGCCGGTCGACGGCCCTCCCCAGCCCCGAAAGCCGAAGACCGTGTCGCCAGCGGCGGAGCGGGAGGCGGCTGCCGCGGTCGCCGGCGTCGAGAGCGACGGGCTGCGGCAGGCGCTGGAGCGCCTTGGTCGTGCGGTTTACGGCGAGGTCGAGCGATCGTGAACGCGTCCGACCGGCAAAACGCCGCATTTTTACTGGCATTGTTCACCTGAGGCGTGGCAATCGTGGCGCGAACCGACGTCGCTATTTTCCAGGGAGACTGAGACCGTGGACTTCAACCGCAGACAGTTCTTGATCCGGCTCGGCGCTGGCACGCTGGCGGCCGGAGCTGTCGCCATGCTGCCCGCGGCGGCTTTCGCTGACGACAAGGTCGACGTCACCGAATTGCTGAAGCCCGGTCCGCTCGGCGACATGTCGCTTGGCGACGAGAAGGCGCCGCACACCGTGGTGGAATACGCCTCACTCACCTGCACGCATTGCAAGCATTTCCACGATACGACCTGGAAGCCCTTCAAGGAGAAGTATGTCGACACCGGCAAGGTGCGCTTCATCCTGCGCGACTTCCCGCTCGATCCGCTGGCCACGGCCGGGTTCATGCTGGCGCATGCCGCCCCGAACAACAATTTCTTCCCGATGGTCGACCTGCTTTTCGACCAGCAGGACAAGTGGGCCTTCGTCGATGATCCGGTCTCGGCGCTGCAGCAGCTTTCCAAGCAGGTCGGTTTTACACAGGATACATTCGAGCTCGCCTTGAAAAACCAGGCGCTGCTAGATGCAGTGAATGCGGTGAAGGATCGTGGCGCGACCACCTTTGGCGTCAATGCGACACCGACCTTCTTCGTGGACGGGGTGAAAAAGCCGGGTGCGCTCTCGCTCGAGGATTTTGACGCGCTTCTTTCCTAACGCTCCCACCGACAGGGGAACGGCCGGCTGGCCGTTGCCCCCAGGGGCGCAGCGATGAGATTCACGCGCCTGCGCCTCGTTGGCTTCAAATCTTTCGTCGATGCGTCCGACTTCGTCATCGAGCCGGGGCTGACCGGTGTCGTCGGCCCGAATGGCTGCGGCAAGTCGAACCTGGTCGAGGCGCTGCGCTGGGTCATGGGCGAAAGCTCATACAAGAACATGCGCGCGTCCGGCATGGACGACGTCATCTTCTCCGGCAGCGGCAATCGTCCAGCCCGCAACACCGCCGAGGTGATGCTGGCGATCGACAATTCCGCCCGCACGGCGCCGGCGGCCTTCAACGATGCCGATATGCTCGAGGTGACGCGGCGGATCGAGCGCGAGGCCGGTTCCGTCTATCGCATCAATGGCCGTGAGGTACGCGCGCGCGATGTGCAGCTGCTGTTCGCCGACGCCTCGACCGGAGCGCGCTCGCCAGCCATGGTCGGGCAAGGCCGGATCGGCGAGCTGATTTCCGCCAAGCCGCAGGCCCGCCGCGCGATCCTCGAGGAAGCCGCCGGCATTTCAGGCCTCTATTCCCGCCGCAACGAGGCCGAGACGCGGCTGAAGGCGGCGGAACAGAATCTTGAGCGCCTTGACGATGTCCTTGGCGAGATCGAGGGCCAGATCGAGGCGCTGCGCCGCCAGGCGCGGCAAGCCAACCGCTATCGCAATCTCTCCGGCGACATCCGCAAGGCCGAGGCGCTGGCGCTGTATCTGCGTCTGACCGCCGCGACCGCGCAGATGCGCGAGGCGGAGGCGCATCTTGCCGCTGCGACCGCCAAAGTTGGCGAACGCTCCGACGCGCAGAGCGGCGCGGCGCGCGACCAGGCCGTCGCCGCCAGCGACCTGCCTGCGGCCCGCGAGAACGAGGCCAAGGCTGCGGCCGCGCTGCAGCGGCTCGGCATGGCTCGCGACAGTATCGAGGCCGAGGAACGGCGCATGCGCGAGCGGCTCGCCGATCTCGAGCGCCGCCTCAAGGATCTGGCCGCCGATATCGCGCGCGAAGAAAAGCTGCAGCACGAGAATGCCGGCATGATGGAGGCGCTCGACGCCGAGGAAGCGCGGCTCGGTGTCGAAGAGGAACAGTCGGTGGCGCTCGGCGCGACGGCGGAAACGCGGCGGAGCGCTGCAGAGGCGGCGATGGGCGAAGCCGAGCGGCGGCTTGGCGAGGCGACTGCGGCGCATGCCGCGCTGGCCGCGCGCCGGGCCGAACTCGAACGCGCCGTGAAGACGACCGACGAGCGGCTGACGCGGGCCAGATCAGAAGCGGCCGGGGTCGCCCGCGACGAAGCCGCGCTTGCCGCCGAAATCGCGCGGCTGCCGGGGCTTGCCGCAGCCGAGGAGGCCGTCGCGACCGCTGAACGCGCCCGCGGCGCTGCCGAGGCCCGGGTGGCGACATCGGAGCGGGCGCTCGCCGAGGCGCGCGAGCGCGAGGGCGCGGCGCGAGCACCGCTCGCCGAAGCCGAGCGCACCCATTCGGGCATCGAAACCGAGATGCGGACGCTCGAAAAGATCCTCGCCGCTGGCGTCCGCTCGGGCCGGCGGCCGCCGATCCTCGATGCGCTGCAGGTGGCGCGCGGCTTCGAGGCGGCCCTGGCCGCAGCCTTCGGCGATGATCTCGACATGTCAGACGATCCTGCCGCCGCCGCCCATTGGGCCGGGGCCGAGACGGCGGACGAGGATCCGCTGCTGCCTTCCGGCGCCGACCCGCTCGCCAGCCATGTCGAGGCGCCGGCCCTGTTGCAGCGGGCCTTGGCGCAGACCGGAATCGTGTCGCGCGCCGCGGGCGCAGCGCTGCAGCCGCACCTGAAGACGGGCCAGCGGCTCGTCTCGCGCGAGGGCGATCTCTGGCGATGGGATGGCTTCGTCGCGACCGCCGAGGCGCCGACCGCTGCCGCGATCCGGCTCGCCAATCGCAATCGCCTCGCGGAGCTGCGCGGCGAGATCGGCGCGGCCCGGGCTGCTGTGATGGACGGCCGCGCGACGCTGGAAGCCGCCGTTTCGGCGACGCGGATGGCGGGCGATGCCGAACGCATCTCGCGGGAAGCGGCGCGCAACGCCCAGAAGGCGCTCGATGAGGCACGCAGCCGTCTCGCCGCCGCCGAGCGCGAAGAAGGCCGGCTGGCAGCCCGTCGCGCCGCCGTCGCGGAAGCGCGCAGCCGCGTCGATGCGGCGCTTCAGGACGCCGAATCCACCCGCGCCGCAGCGGGCGCAGCGCTCGGCGCGGCCGACGACCCCTCCGCAGCGGCTGATCGCTGCAATCAGCTTCGCGCCGCGCTTGCCGAGCGTCGCGCCGCCCATACCGAAGCCCGCGCCGCGACCGAGAGCCTTCTGCGCGAAGGTGAGCTCAGGCGGCGACGGCTGGCCGCGATCGGCACCGAGCGCGGCAACTGGCAGAGCCGCGCGGCGAACGCGGCCACCCAGATGGAGAGCCTTGCAGCCAGGCGCGCCACGCTCGACAGCGAACGCACCAAGCTTCTCGAACAGCCGGCTGATTTCGAGGTTCGCCGCCGCGCGGTGGTGTTCGAGATCGGCAAGGCAGAGACCGTCAGGCGGGAAGCTGCGGAAAAGCTTGCGAGCGCAGAACGCCAGCAGGCGCTTGCCGACACCGCCGCGCGCGACGCGCTGACCGCGCTCTCGGAGGCGCGCGAACAGCGCGGCCGCGCCGAGGAGCGGCTGAAGGCGAGCGAGGAACGGCGGGCCGAGATCGAGGTGCGCATCACCGAGACGCTCGACTGCGAGCCGCATGAAGTGGCGAAGATCGCTGAGATCGATCCGGCGGCGCCGCTGCCTGATCTCGACCAGGTCGACAAGCGGCTCGAAAGACTGCGGCAGGAGCGCGAGAAGCTCGGCGGCGTCAATCTGCGCGCCGAAGACGAGGTCAACGAGAACCTTTCCCGGCGCGACAAGCTGACGACGGATCGCGACGACCTCATCGAGGCGATCCGCCGGCTGCGTCAGGGCATCGGCAGCCTCAATCGGGAGGGGCGCGAACGGCTTCTCGCCGCCTTCGCGGTGGTGAATGCCGAATTCCAGCGGCTGTTCACGCATCTGTTTGGCGGCGGCACGGCGGAGCTGCAATTGACGGAATCAGACGATCCGCTCGAAGCGGGCCTCGAAATCATGGCGCGGCCGCCCGGCAAGAAGCCGCAGACCATGACGCTGCTTTCGGGCGGCGAACAGGCGCTGACGGCGATGGCGCTGATCTTCGCCGTGTTCCTGACCAACCCGGCACCGATCTGCGTGCTCGACGAGGTCGATGCGCCCCTCGACGATCACAATGTCGAACGCTTCTGCAATCTACTCGACGAGATGGCGCGCACGACCGACACGCGCTTCGTCACGATCACCCACAACCCGATCACCATGGCGCGGATGAACCGCCTCTTCGGCGTCACCATGGCCGAACGCGGCGTCAGCCAACTCGTCTCGGTCGATCTGGAGACGGCGGAACGGTTCCTGGAGGCGAGCTAGGCCCTAGACGGCGAGTCCAGCGCGTAGCGATATTGCATGATGTCGGTGCCGCGAGACTGCGAATAGCGTCGGACGCTATCGAGTTCATGGAAGCCCAGCTTTCGCAGCACGCGCCCCGATGCTTCGTTGTCGAAGGCGTGCCCGGCCTCAAGTCTTGAAAGACCAAGCGCCCCGAAAGCGAAGCGAACGGCCGCGCCCGCGGCTTCAGACGCGTAGCCGCGTCCCCACGCGGAACCATCGATCCAGTAGCCGAGCGTTCCCCTGATCTGATCGACACCGTCGATGTCGACGAGACCCACCATGCTTCCGTCAACGACAATGGCGAAACGATAGGCCTCTCCGGCCATCCATTCCCGCTCGTGATCGGCGAACCACCTGTCGATCGCATCGGGATCGGGCGGGAAGGACGCCTTGCTCAGCATCCGCGACACATTCCAATCCGACCTGATTTCCAGGGCTCGATATGCGTCCTGCCGGGTGCTGGGCCGGAGGACGAGGCGATGGGTCACGATAGGAAGACGAGCAGGCGGTTGAACAGTCACCTCGTAATCCCTTGAACCACTGCGAGAGATTCCCGCGGCGATCAACCGTAGTTCAAGTTCGTCTCTGTGGCTTGTCGATGGCTATCACGACGGCGAGAAACCCTACCAGCTCGCGAGGCGGCGCAGCGTCGGAGTCTTCTTGAATTGGTGGCCGCCCATGCGGGCGAGGAGCGTCTCAAGCTCGGCGATCGCCTTCATCAGATGCGGGCCCTTGTTGAGCATCACACATTCGGCGCGGGCCGCCATGGCGGCGTCGGTCATCTCGCCGCGCGAGGGGAAGCCCTTCTTGATCAGGTGTTCGAGCACCTGCGTCGCCCAGATCACCGGCACCTGCGCCGCCTCACCGATCCACAGAATCTCCTCCTGCATTTCGGCCAGCCGGTTGAAGCCGATTTCCACCGCGAGATCGCCGCGCGCGATCATGATCGCGGTCGGTTGTTTCGATCCGGCACGGACGATCATGTCCGGCAAATTGCCAAGGGCCCGCGTCGTCTCGATCTTGAGGATTAGCGAGAGGCGCTGCCAATCGGGGCGGATCGCGGCCAGCGCCTTGTGCAGGTCGTCGATATCGGCGGCCGACTGGACGAAGGAAAACTCGATGCCATCGGCATTGCGGGCTACGAAATCGAGGTCCTCGATGTCCTTTTCCGTCAACGCGGGGATCGAGAATTCGGTATCGGGAAAGTTGACGCCCTTTTCGGGCTTGAGCTTGTAGCCATCCTCGTCGGGCGAGCCGGTGGCCTCGACGACGACGCCCCAATCGGCGACCGCGACCACGATGGTCGGCAGCTTGCCGTCATCGATGAAGATGCGCTGGCCCTTCTGGCAGGCGGCGAGTGCCTGCGGCAGCGTGCACTCGACCGCCAGAACGTCGGCCGGCGCATCCATGAGGCGCCCCGGCGCGGCGATGGCGAAACGCTCCCCGTCCTTGACCCGCTTCTGCCCATCGAGCTCGCGGATCGCGCCCGTGCGGATCTTCGGACCGGCGAGATCCATCAGCACCTTGATCGGGCGGCCGACGGCGAGCCCCGCCGCGCGGGCATGACCGATCATCCGCGCCCAGGCGTCGCGGTCGTCATGGGCACAATTGATGCGCACCGCCTCGACGCCGAGTCTCGCCAGCCCCTGCATGAAGCCCGGCCCGTCGGCCGCCTCGCTCGGACAGGTGACCAGCAGATGCACCGCCCGCCCCGTGGCTGGCGGCCCAAGGATTTCGGCCGTGCGATCGGCGAGGTGCTGCTCGCCGGCGAAGAACTCCGCCTCGCTGGGGAAAGGGCGGCGCGGGGACCTTTCGGTGATCGCGTCGAGCGCGGCGAGAACGGCATCGAGCGTCGGCAGGACGCGGCTTTCCAGCCTTCCGATAGACGAAAGACCATGCGCCATCAGCCGGCGTTGCAAAGGTCGGTTGTCGCGCCGGCGAAGGGCAAGATAGTGGGCGAGATTGCGGGCGCTCGGATGGAAATCGGCCCGTTCGATCGCCGCCGACCAGCGGTCGTAGAGCGTCGCACCCTCCGCCGCGACGGCACGCGCCAGAATCTCGACATCACTGCGCAATGTCTCGACATCGCTCTGCAAGGTCATGGCGTCGTCTGTCATCGGCTCGCTCCGCTCGGTTGCTCATTCCACATAGCGACTGCCCGCGGAGACGAGATGACACGGATCAATCTTCGAGAGGCCAATCGGCCACTGGCGCGGGCCGGTGCTCTCGGCGACACTCGCGGTCATGACGACGAATGCGCCGACCTCGCCCTCCCCTTCGCCCGCTGCCCTGCTCGCCTGGTATGATCGCCATGCCCGCAAGCTGCCCTGGCGCATCGGCCCGGCCGAACGGCAGCGCGGCGTTGCGCCCGATCCTTATCGCGTCTGGCTGTCGGAAATCATGCTGCAGCAGACGACCGTCACGGCAGTGAAGCCTTATTTCGAGGCGTTCCTCGCCCGCTGGCCAGATGTCGAGGCGCTCGCTGCGGCGCCGTCCGAGGAGGTGATGAAGGCCTGGGCCGGGCTCGGCTATTATTCGCGGGCGCGCAATCTGAAGGCGGCGGCGGAGGCTGTCGCGTCGCGTCATGGCGGCCGCTTTCCCGAGAGTGAGCAGGGACTGACCGCCCTGCCCGGCATCGGCAGTTACACGGCTGCGGCGATCGCCTCGATCGCCTTCGACCAGCCGGCAGCGGTGGTCGACGGCAATATCGAGCGCGTGCTGACCCGCGTCTTTGCCGTGGAAACGCCGCTGCCGGCGGCAAAGCCGGAGATCCGGCGCCTGCAGGAGCGGCTGACGCCAGCGAACCGTCCGGGCGACTATGCGCAGGCGATGATGGATCTCGGCGCGACGATATGCACGCCGCGACGCCCGGCCTGCGTGCTTTGCCCCTGGGAAGCATCCTGCGCCGCGCATGCCGCCGGCATCGAGGAGAGCTTTCCCCGCAAGGCCGCCAAGACGGCGCGGCCGGAGCGGGCCGGCGCTGCCTTCATCGCACGGCGGGAGGACGGGGCGATCCTGCTCAGGCGGCGGCCGGACAAGGGGCTGCTCGGCGCGATGACCGAAGTGCCCGGGACGGAGTGGCTGCCTGCATTTCCATCCGGCAAGGCGCTTGACGACGCGCCCTTCCGTGCCGACTGGCAGCGCGGGGCGGCGCCGGTGGTGCATGTCTTCACGCATTTCCGCCTGACGCTCGACATCTATGCCGCCGCGCCGCCGCGGGGTTTCAACCTGCCGGATGGGCATTGGTGGTCGCAACCGGACGATCTACCGGGCGAAGCGTTGCCGAGCGTCATGAAAAAGGCCATCGAAGCAGCGCATCCTGGAATCACCAAAAGACGCCGCTGATCGCGCCCGAGTTCCCGCCGCCTGCCCCCGATCGGGGCCACGAACAACAGCTGGAGGCCAGCCCATGCCCGAATCGACCCCCGAGATCCGTCATATCGTCTTCGATATCGGCAATGTGCTGATCCAGTGGAACCCGGAACTGCTCTATGGGCGGCTCATTCCGGACGATGCCGAGCGCGCTGCCTTCCTCGCAGAGGTCTGCACGCATGACTGGAATCTTGAGCAGGATCGCGGCCGGAGCTGGGCCGATGCGGAAGCCGAGGCGATCGCGCTGCATCCGCACCGGGCCGATCACATCCGCGCCTGGCGCCGCGACTGGCACGAGATGGTGCCCGGCCCGATCGAGGAATCGGCCGCCATTCTCCAGGCGCTGATCGAGGCCGGCTATGACGTGACCGCGCTGACCAATTTCGCCGAAGATACCTTCGCCGAAGCGCAGGCGCGCTTCCCTTATCTGACGACGTTTCGGGGCATCACGGTTTCGGGCAATATCCGCCTCGTGAAGCCGGACGTCGCGATCTATCACCATCACGTCGCGAGCCACGGGCTCGATCCCGCCGCGACCCTCTTCTTCGACGACATGCCGGCCAATATCGAAGCGGCCCGCGCTGCCGGCTGGAACGCCGAACGTTTCATCGACCCGGCGACGCTGCGCGCCGACCTTGAGCGCTATGGGATCAGGCTGCCGGCCATGGCGGCCCGGTAAGGCACCCCCTCCGATGTCTGTTTTTTGACAATCTTTGCCAAATGATGTCATCTGCTCCGCGCAGGAGATCGTCATGGCGACAATGAATATCTCGCTGCCCGACCCGATGAAGGCCTGGGTCGAGCAGCAGGCCGAAAGCGGCCGTTACGGCAATGCGAGCGACTATGTGCGTGACCTGATCCGGAAGGATCAGGAGCGGCGCGACCGGCTGGTCCAATTGCAGAGGCTGATCGACGAGGGCCTCGCCAGCGGCATCAGCCCGCGATCCGTCAATGACATCATCGCCGAAGCGCGGAGACGGGCGGGCGCGGATGATGCGTCAGCCCTATAGGACAACGCTGGAGGCTGATGAAGACATCATCAGCCTCTATGTCGAGGGCGTTCGCCAGTTCGGCGTCATACAGGCTGAAGCCTATCTTCAACGCCTCATCGCCTGCTTCGACCTTCTGGCGGAACAGCCGGCCCTCGGACGCCGCTATCGCGGTCTGCGCGCACCGGTGCGACTGCATTTTCACGGCAGCCATGTGGTCGCTTATTCAGACACGGACGATGGGCTTGTCATCATCCGTGTGCTGCACGGCCGCTCCAACTGGGAACGGCATCTTGATCCCGAGGGATGAAAGCCTTCTGACGCGCTGGGGGCGGCGCCAGACGTCCCGTCTCAGCCGCCCGCGACCGCCATTTCGTCGCGCACGACCTGGCGGAACGTGTCGATCGACGTCAGCACGCCGTTGCGGTGGACGCTCCAGAACGTCCAGCCATTGCAGGCATCAAAACCCTGGACCAGCGCGCCGACGCGGTGGATCGAGCCGGAGTGGCTGCCCGATTCGACCGAGCCGTCCGCTCTGACGCGCGCCTGATAGCGGCCGGAAATCGCCGTCATGATCTCGCCGGGCTGGATGAGGCCGCGCTCGACCAGCGCGCCGAAGGGAACGCGCGGCTCGGCCTTCTTGCCGCGCAGGAGTTCGAGCGCGGCGGCAGGCGCCGTCTCGACGGCGGCGATGCGGGCGGTCGCGGCGTCGATATAGACCTGCTCGCGCTCGACGCCGACATAGTGGCGGCCGAGGCGCTTGGCGACCGCGCCAGTCGTTCCCGAGCCGAAGAAGGGATCGAGCACGATGTCGCCCGGCTTGGTCGAGGCGAGCATCACGCGCGCCAGTAGCGCCTCCGGCTTCTGCGTCGGATGCAGCTTCGTGCCCGCCGCGTCTTTCAGCCGCTCGCCGCCGGTGCAGATCGGCAGCAGCCAGTCGGAGCGCATCTGCACATCGTCGTTGAAGGCCTTCATCGCCTCGTAATTGAAGGTGTAGCGCGACTGCGGGCCGCGGGAGGCCCAGATCATGGTCTCGTGCGCGTTGGTGAACCGCTTGCCGCGGAAATTCGGCATCGGGTTGGTCTTGCGCCAGACCACGTCGTTGAGGATCCAGAAGCCGAGATCCTGCAGCATCGTGCCGACGCGGAAGATGTTGTGATAGGAGCCGATGACCCAGAGCGAGCCATCCGGCTTCAGCACCCGGCGCACCGCCAGCAGCCAGGCGCGCGTAAAGGCGTCATAAGCCTCGAAGCTCGCGAACTGGTCCCAATCGTCGTCAACCGCATCGACCAGCGACTGGTCCGGGCGGGTCAGGCCGCCGGCAAGCTGCAGGTTATAGGGCGGATCGGCAAACACCACGTCGATCGAATGGCTCGGCAATTGCTCGAGGGCAGCGACGCAGTCACCCTTGATGATCGTATCGGCAAAAGCCGGACGGACCGCCGGTGCGACCGTCTTCAGCTGTACTCCACGCATGCCCCGAAACTCCCAACGCAACACCAAGATTCCGGGGGCCATGGTTAGCGAACAGGGTGAAGGTCGCGTTAGGAAGCGTGGTTAAGAAAAGGTAGCGGCACGATTGCGGGTTCGGACATCGTTTCGCCGGAGATGACCGCATAATCTCGCCCCTCTGCCGCGCCAGCCGCCGACTCCCGCCGCGATGAGGCGTTCATTGCGCGTGAAAACGCTCTAAAGTCCCGAATCGACTGGCCCTTGGCAGGGCCGCATGACCGAGGCCCCGATGACTGCCCGCCTACCCATCCTGACCGCCCTGCTCCTGACCCTCCTGGCGGCGCCGGCGCTGGCCGACAACGCCATGCTCGTGATCGATTCCTCCGCCTCGATGGCCGGAAAGCTCGGCCGCGACCGCAAGGCTGATCTCGTCGCCGACGCGGTGGCGAGCGCCGTCACCGATTTCCCGACCGAGGCGAAGATCGGCATGCTGGCCTTCGGCAATGTCAGCAAGACCAGCTGTTCCGACGCCGCCGTCGTGGTGAAGCCGCAGCAGAACGGCAATGACGCGGTGGCACAGGCGGCCGCCGCGCTGGTGCCGCGCGGCAAGGCACCGCTCGCCGTCGCGATCGAGCGGGCGGCCAACGCGCTCGATTACCGCAAGGAGCGCGCGACGATCGTCGTCTTCGTCGACAAGATCGAGGCGTGCGACGCCGATCCCTGCGTGCTCGCCGAATCGCTCAAGCAGAAGGCGCGCGACCTGACGATCGAGGTGATCGGCCTCGGGCTCGACGATGCCGACAGCGCCAGCGTCGCCTGCATCGCGGAGAAGACCGGCGGCAAGTTCCTGAACGCCAAGGATGGCACCGACCTTGGCGGCGGCCTGACCGCAGCGCTCGCCAACGCTAAGGCCCCGCCGGAGACACTGCCGACAGCCTCGCTCGATGCGCCGGCCAAGGTCGTACAGTCGGACGTGTTCGAGGTTGGCTATGACGGGCCGAAGGACAAGGACGACCGCATCCAGATCTCGTGGCCCGGACTGCCGCCTGGCTCGGAAATCCGCAGCGTCCTCGCCTCGCCCAAGGGCACCAAGCGTAGCCTGACCGCGCCGGCCGAGGCCGGCACCTATGAGCTGCGCTACTATCATCCAGAGCTCAACGCCGTGCTGGCAACGCGCGTGCTCGATGTGGCGATGCGCCCGGTCACCGTGTCGGCGCCTGCCCGCGTCCCGGCAGGAACACCGATGACCATCGGCTGGACTGGCCCCGCAGCCGCTTCCGACGCGATCTGGATCACGGCGGCGAACAGCGAAACGGAGCTGGCAAGCGTTGGCGTCCGGCACAATTTCAAGCCGGTGATGCTGGATGCCCCGCTGGAACCTGGCCTCTATGAGGTGCACTATCATTCGGCGGCCGACAACAATACGGCGGCCAAGGTCCAGTTCACTGTCGACCCGCCTGCTGTGACGCTGACGGCGCCGCCGTCGGCACCCGCCGGAACGCGCATCGATGTCGCCTGGACCGGTCCCGGGGGCCGCTTCGACGATGTCGTCATCGCGCGGGCCGGCATGGCCTCCGCCGAGCATGTGACGATGTCCCGCATTCGCCCCGATATGGCGAGCGTCCGCGTCACGGTGCCGTCGGAGCCCGGCAGCTATGAGCTTCGCTACGTCGCCGGCGGCGGCAAGGCGGTGTTCGCGAGCGTGCCGTTCACGGCCCAATAGAGCGGGCTTTGCCCATGATCCGGCGAAGACAGGACGGATCGGGCAAAGACAGGGCGGCTGCGATCTGATAGGACGCAGCCGCAACTCATGACGGAATATCTCTCCCATGCTGGTCATTTTCGATTGCGACGGCGTGCTCGTCGATTCCGAGATCCTCGCCTCGCGCGTCGACAGTGAAAGGCTGAAGGAAGTCGGATACGACATCTCGGTCGATGAAATGTCGCATCGCTTCGCCGGCCTCACCTGGGACCGGATCGCGCGGATCATCGAGGCGGATCTCGGGCACCAGCTGCCCGACGGCTTCCACCAGAAGACCGACCAGGAACTCGACCGCCGCCTTGCCAAGGAACTCGAGATCATCCCTGGCGTGCATGAGATGCTCGACCGCCTCGATTATCAGCGCTGCATCTGCTCGAACTCCTCGCCCGAGCGGCTCAAGATCTCGCTGACGCGCACCAAGCTCTATGACCGCTTCCGCCCCTATATCTTCTCGGCCGTCGCCGTTGCCGACAAGAGGCCGAAGCCAGCGCCGGACGTCTTCCTCTATGCGGCGAAGGAATTCGACGCTGATCCGAAGGATTGCGTGGTGATCGAGGATTCGACGCATGGCATCCACGGTGCCAAAGCGGCCGGCATGCGCGTCGTCGGCTTCACCGGCGGATCGCACTCCTGGCCCGGGCATGCCGACGCGCTGACGGCCGCCGGTGCCGAGACGGTCATCAATCGCATGTCTGACTTGCCGGCCATTGTCGCGGCGCTGGCCGAATGGTCCGGGCTCGACGACTGAGTGCGGCAGGACGGCCGCGATGACCGTTCGCCTGCGCGCCCATCACCTGCTCTGCATGCTGACCTATGTCGGCAAGGGCTATTCCGAGCCGTTCTGCCGCAATTATGACGGCATCGCAGCGAGGCTCAGCGCCGGCGAGGACATCCTGATGGTGGCCGGGCCCGACGATATCTGCGGCCCGGTCGTCGATGCGCCCGATACGCATTGCCACAATGAGAGCGTCGTCCTGCGCGATGCCGCAGCCATGGCTGCGGTGGGGACTTTGATGGGCCAGACGCTCGATGTCGGCGCGCGCTTCGCCCTCGACGCGGACCTGCTAGCCAGGATGCGCGAGGCTTTTGCCGCCGGGACGACGCGGAACGGCTGCGGCGGCTGCCAATGGACCGAACTCTGCGACGCGATCGCGGGGGCTGAGTTTATGGGCGCGCGGCTGGCAATCGGGGCTGCCGAGCGCAGCTGAAGTGCCCTCACTCCAACCCTCGCCCGCTTGCGGGAGAGTGTTGGGGTGAAGGGGCCTTCCCCTACTCTGCCGCCTCGGAGAGCGGCTGCGGCCGTTCCCACTTCAGCTTCGGCGCGCGGGCGGCGCGGGTCTCGTCGAGCCTCCGCCTCGGTGCGAAACGCGGCGCCTCGCGGAAGCGCTCGACATCGCCGGCCTTGGCGCGCTGCACCAGATGGCGGAGCGTAGCGATGAAGAGATCGAGCGAAGCCTTCGATTCCGACTCGGTCGGCTCGATCAGCATGGCGCCGTGGACGACGAGCGGGAAATACATCGTCATCGGATGATAGCCCTCGTCGATCATCGCCTTGGCGAAATCGAGCGTCGTGACGCCGGTTCCATCCAGGAAATGATCGTCGAACAACACCTCATGCATGCAGGTGCGGTCGCCCGACGGCTGGCTCATGACGTCGCGGAGGCCGGCGCGGACATAGTTGGCGTTGAGCACCGCATCTTCCGAGGCCTGCTGCAGCCCGTCGGCGCCATGCGAGAGCATGTAGCTGAGCGCGCGCACGAACATGCCCATCTGGCCATGAAAGGCGACCATGCGGCCAAAGGGCTGCTCGCCGGCCGTGACCGCCGTCTCGTCCTCGACCAGAACCGGACCATCGGCCTCGATGCGGATGAAAGGCAGCGGCGCAAAGGCGGCGAGTCGGCTGGAGAACACCACCGGTCCCGCGCCAGGACCGCCGCCGCCATGCGGCGTCGAGAAGGTCTTGTGCAGGTTGATATGCATGGCGTCGACGCCGAGTTCGCCGACCTTGGCCTTGCCGACGATCGCGTTGAAATTGGCGCCATCGCAATAGAAATAGGCGCCGGCCGCATGCACGGCCGCTGCGATCTCCACCACGTCGCGCTCGAAAAGGCCGCAGGTATTCGGATTGGTCAGCATGATCGCCGCGACCTGCGGCGAGAGCAGCGCCTTGACCGCTGCCGGATCGACGGTGCCATCGGGCCGCGCCGGCACGGTCACCACCTTGAAGCCGATCAGCGCGGCGGTGGCCGGATTGGTGCCATGCGCCGATTCCGGTACCAGCACGATGTCGCGCGGCTCGCCGCGGGCCGCGATCGCGGCCTTGATCGCCATCATGCCGCAGAGTTCGCCATGCGCGCCGGCTTTCGGCGACAGCGCGACGCTGGTCATGCCCGTCATCTCGATCAGCCAACGGCCGAGTTCCGCCATGAGGTCGACGGCGCCGGAGACCGTGGAGAGCGGCTGCAACGGATGGATATCGCCGAAGCCGCCCAGCCGCGCCACCTTCTCGTTGAGGCGCGGATTGTGCTTCATCGTGCAGGAGCCGAGCGGATAGAGCCCGCTGTCGATGGCGTAGTTCTTCTGGGAGAGGCGCACATAATGGCGCATCGCCTCGGGCTCCGAGAGGCCGGGCAGGTCGATGGCGCTCTTGCGCGCGAGCTTGCCGAGGCGCGGCGCGAAGGCTTCGGGCTCGTCGAGATCGACGCCGGTCACATCATGACGGCCGACCTCGAACAGCAGTGCTTCCTCGATCTGAAGGCCGCGATTGCCGGTGAAGGTGTCGGTCGACGAAACGCCTGCGCTGCCGGCATCGGTGGGACGGCCCTGCGTGTTCATGGTCATGCCAGCACCTCCTTCAGCGCGGCGACAAAGGCGGCGCGGTCTTCGTCCGTGTTCACTTCCGTCGATGCGACCAGCACCAGATTGGCAAGGTCGGCATTGCCGGGCTCGAGCCGGGAGACCGGGACGCCGCCGAGAATGCCCTTGGCAGCCAGCTTCTCGACGATGTCGGCCGCGTTGACCGGAAGGCGCAGCGTGAACTCGTTGAAGAACGAGTCATTCAAGAGGGTTACGCCCGGAACCTCGCCAAGCGATTCCGCCAGCTTCACGGCATTCGCGTGATTGATGCGGGCAAGGCGGCCAAGACCAGCCTCGCCGAGCAGCGTCATGTGGATCGTGAAGGCGAGTGCGCAAAGGCCTGAATTCGTACAGATATTCGAAGTGGCCTTGTCGCGGCGGATATGCTGCTCTCGCGTCGAGAGCGTCAGCACGAAACCGCGCCGTCCTTCAGCGTCCACCGTCTCGCCGCAGAGGCGCCCCGGCATCTGGCGCACATGCTTGGCGCGCGCCGCGAAGAGCCCGACATAGGGCCCGCCGAAGGAGAGTGCATTGCCGATCGACTGGCCCTCGCCGACGACGATGTCGGCGCCCTGTGCGCCGGGGGATTCGACGAGGCCGAGCGACACAACCTCGGTGACGACGGCAATCAGCAACGCGCCGACCTCATGCGCGCGGGCCGCGATCGGCGCGAGATCGATCAGATGACCATAGACCGAAGGCGACTGGACCACGACACAGGAGGTCTCGGCGTCGATGCGGGCGAGGATATCCTCCGTCGCCCCGGGATCGGCCGGCAGCGCTTCCACGACGTCGGACGCCATCGCCGAGGTCGTCTCGACAACCGCGCGGTAATGCGGATGCAGCCCGCCCGAGAGCACGGCCTTCTTCCGCCTGGTGACGCGATGCGCCATCAGCACCGCCTCGGCGGTCGCCGTCGAGCCGTCATACATCGAGGCGTTGGCGACCTCCATGCCGGTCAGATGCGCGACCTGGGTCTGGAATTCGAACAGATACTGCAGCGTGCCCTGCGTGATCTCCGGCTGATACGGCGTGTAGGAAGTCAGGAACTCCGAGCGCTGGATCAGATGGTCAACCGTCGCGGGGACGTGGTGCTTGTAGGCGCCAGCGCCGACGAAGAACGGTACCGAGGAAGCCGGCACGTTCTTCGCAGCGAGGCGGCCAAGCGTCCGTTCGACGGAAAGCTCACCCGCCGCGCGCGGCAGGTCGAGCCCGTGCACGCGCAGATTGGCCGGGATATCGGAGAAGAGATCGTCGATCGAGCCGACGCCGATCGTGGCGAGCATCGCCTCCCGATCGGCCTCGGAATGGGGCAGATAGCGCATGGAGTTGGTCCTTCGCAGCGAAGCCGGCACGCCGCCTCCTCCCTTCGGAAGAGGCTCAGTTTCCAGCCCGGCTCACAGCGTCTCGAGGAAGGCCTTGTAGGCGGTCTCGTCCATCAGGCCGGCGAGTTCGCCCTTGTCGGCGATGATGAGTTTCAGGAACCAGCCTTCGCCCTCCGGAGCCTCGTTGATCCTGGCCGGCTGGTCGACGAGGCCGGCATTGATGCCTTCCACGATGCCGGAGATCGGCGCGAACACTTCGCTCGCGGCTTTCACCGATTCGACGACCGCCGCCTCGTCGCCCTTGGCGAGTTGCTTGCCGACCTCGGGAAGCTCGACATAGACGACGTCGCCGAGCTGCGACTGGGCATAGTCCGAGATGCCGACGGTTGCGATGTCGCCGTCGACGCGGACCCATTCATGGTCCTTGGTGAAATAGGTCGCCATGGAGGCTTTCCCCTTGAGGTGTCAGGAAGCGGATTTGCGGAAATAGCGGTGCGGCACGAAGGGCAGCGGCACGACGCGCGCGGCCAGCTCCTTGCCGCGAACGATGAGCGTCAGCGGCGTTCCCGCAGCGGCGCAGTCGGCACTGACATAGCCCATGGCAATCGGCCCACCGGCCGTCGGCCCGAAGCCGCCCGACGTGACGAGGCCGACCAGGCTGCCGCTCGCGTCGCGAATCTCGGTGCCCTCGCGGGCCGGCGCCCTGCCCTCAGGCTGGATGCCGACGCGAAGGCGTGGTGCGCCCTCCGCCAGTTCGCTGAGAATGCGCCCGGCGCCAGGAAAGCCACCCTCGGCGCGGCGCCGCTTGCCGATCGCGAAGCCGAGATCGGCTTCAGCGGGCGATGTCGCCTCGTCGATGTCGTGGCCATAGAGGCAGAGCCCGGCCTCGAGCCGCAGCGAATCGCGCGCGCCGAGCCCGATCGGCGCCACCTCCGGCTCGGCGAGCAACAGTGTCGCCAGCGCCTCCGCCTTGTCGGCATCGACGGAGATCTCGAAACCGTCCTCGCCGGTATAGCCGGAACGGCTGATGGCGCAGCTGATGCCGCCGATCGCCGCTGTGATCGCCGTCATGAATCCCATCGCGGCGGCGGCGGGACAAAGCCGCGCCATGATGGTCGCGGCCAGCGGCCCCTGCAGCGCCAGCAGCGCGCGGTCCTCGGCCACGACGAGTTCGACATCGCCGGGAAGGTTCGCGGCGAGATGGGCATAGTCGATCGCCTTGCGGCCCGCGTTGACGACGAGGAACAACGCGCCGTCCGCGCCAGGATCGGCCGACCGCGTGACCATCAGATCGTCGATGATGCCGCCTTCCGCCGTCGTGAACAGCGTGTAGCGGATGCGGCCGAGGCCAAGTCCCTGGAAATCGCCGGGTGTCAGCGCCTCGAGCGCCTTTGCCGTCGTGGCGTGGTCGGGGCCGATCAGGAAGCACTGACCCATATGCGAGACGTCGAAAAGGCCCGCCTTCTCGCGCGTCCAATTGTGCTCGGTGAGGATGCCCGTCGGATATTGAACCGGCATGGCGTAGCCGGCGAACGGCACCATGCGCGCGCCCAGTCTTCTGTGCAGATCGGCGAGCGGCGTTTCGCTGAGGCTGGTCGCGGCGGTCTCAGCTTCGGAGGCATGCGCCATCAAAGGCTCCTCGGACGGGGTTCCAATGCACGGCCTGTCCGAAAACCGGACCTGCCGCGCCCCCTCTGTCCGAGAACCTGAGAGATTTCCCATGCGCCCTTAAGGCACGCATGGTTGCTCCTTCGGTGAGCCTGCCCTTGCGAGCGGACTGCTTTCCAGAGCGTCGCCGACCGTCCGGTCCTTGAGCCTGAGAGTTTCCGGGGCGGTTGCTCCTTCGGCGCCGTCAGGGCGTTGGCCCCGGCGGTCTCTCCCGGCGGTCGTCAAAAGATGCCTCATGCGACAGCTTTCGGCCGGATCACGACGGAGACCCAGCCTGATGGCAAGTGTAGTGAGCGCTACGCCGCAGTCAAGCAGACCGTGTGCGGCGCAATCGCCCGAGAGGCGCCGGAGACTCAGCGGCGGGCCGACCGCGCGGGCGCGTCGTCGAAGCCGACATAGATGCGATAATCGGAATTCCCGGGCGCGATCGGCAGCACGATCTGATCGTCGATCTTGGTGAAATCGGTCGAGAGATTCGGCTCGGTCAACGTGACCGGGATCTTGAACAGCTCGGACTTCAGGATCTTGTCGGTGCCCTGGACCACGGCGATGCGCAGCGGCACCGTGATGGTCCCGGCCTTGCCGGCCGGGCCTGCCACCGTGCGCCCGATGACGCCGACCTTGACCGCGACGCCGCCATCGGCGGCGCGGCATTCACGCGCGGTCTTGACGATCGAGGACTGATAGGTCACCGGCGGCGGCGCGCCAGTGATCGGATCGGCCTTGGCGCCGGCAGCAAGCGCGGTCATCTGTTCGGTACCGGGCCGGATCGAAACGGGCGGGCAGAGCGCGACGGTCTTTTGGTAGTCGTTGGGGTCGAGCACCACGGCGCCGGCCTTGCCGGCGCTCGGGCCGCCGAACAGCGCGTTGGCCAGCATGTTGCCGCTGCCCTGCGCCGGCGCGGGAGCGGTGCCATCGACGGTGGCGTCACCCGCGCCCGATCCACCGCCGATGCTGCTGCAGGCAGCGAGCAGAGCCGCCGAAAGAGCGATGACGACGATGGAGGGCGATCTGGCAATGAGCAAGCCGCGGACAGACGAAGACTGCATTTCCGATTATTCCTCGACGCTGAAGCGCGACCTCTATAACAGTCCGATCAATCTTTGGCGACTTGGTGGCAGACCGACTTTGCCCATCCAGGCGCCGCGGTCCAAGCTTGCCGGTCGCGGCACGCGGCGATAGGGTGCCGGTTCGGCCGCCTCGTCAGGAAGCGGTCTGTGGAGGTTTCGAGTTCCGTGAAATATGTGAGCACGCGCGGCACCGCGCCCCAGCTCGGCTTTTGCGATGTCCTGCTTGCCGGTCTTGCACGCGATGGCGGCCTCTATGTGCCTGAGACCTGGCCGTCCTTCAGCGCCGACGCGCTCGCGCGCCTTGCCGGGCTCCCCTATCACGAGGTCGCCTTCGCGGTGATCCAGCCGTTTGTCGGCGGCGAAATCGAAGGCGCCCTGCTCGCGCGGCTCTGTCGCGAGGCCTATGCCACGTTCCGTCATCCCGCCGTCGCCCCCCTGGTACAGACGGGGCCGAACGCCTTCATCCTCGAGCTCTTTCACGGTCCGACGCTAGCCTTCAAGGACGTCGCCATGCAGTTGCTGGCGCGGCTCATGGACCATGTCCTCACCGCGCGCGGCCGCCGCGCGACGATCGTCGGTGCCACTTCGGGCGACACCGGCGGAGCGGCGATCGAGGCCTTCCGGGGCCGACAGGCGACCGACATCTTCATTCTTTTTCCGAAGGGCCGCGTCTCGCCGGTCCAGCAGCGCCAGATGACGACGGCGGCCGATGCCAATGTGCACGCCGTCGCGGTCGAAGGCTCCTTCGATGACTGCCAGGCGATCGTCAAGTCGCTGTTCAACGACCTGAAATTCCGCGATCGCGTCGCGCTTTCAGGCGTCAATTCGATCAACTGGGCGCGCATCGTCGCGCAGGTCGTCTATTACGTCACGGCGGGCCTCGCGCTCGGCGCTCCGCACCGCGCGGTGTCGTTCACGGTGCCGACCGGCAATTTCGGCGACGTCTTCGCGGGCTATGTCGCCAAGCGCATCGGCCTGCCGATCGAGCGGCTCGTCATCGCCACGAATTCCAACGACATCCTGGCGCGGACGCTCGCGAGCGGTCGCTATGAGACGACCGGTGTCGTGCCGACCACTTCGCCGTCGATGGACATCCAGGTCTCCTCGAATTTCGAGCGGCTGCTGTTCGAGGCCGCCGGACGAGACCCTGACACCGTGCGGCAATTGATGGGCGGGCTTGCCCAATCGGGCGCCTTCACCGTGCCGCCGGCCGCTCTTTCGGCGATCCGAAGCGAGTTCGAAGCCGGCCGCGCGGACGAGGCGGCGACAGCCGCGACGATGCGCAGCCTATTGGCCGAGACCGGCTATCTGGCCGACCCGCACACGGCCGTCGCGCTGACGGTCGCTAACCGCATGGCGCCGTCCGCAACGCCGATGGTGACGCTTTCCACCGCGCATCCGGCGAAATTCCCGGCCGCAGTCGAGGCCGCAACCGGCATCAAGCCGGAACTGCCGGCCTGGCTCGGCGATTTCATGGACCGGGAGGAGCATTTCTCGGTCCTCCCCAACGATACAGAAGCCGTCGCCCGCTTCGTCGAAGCGCGCGCACGAGCGGTCGAGGAAAGGGCTGGAACATGACCCGATACAGCGCGGTTCGCCGCTGATGGGCGTCGAGGTGACCAAGCTTCCGTCCGGGCTCACGATAGCGAGCCATGCGATGGACCACCTCGAAAGCGCCGCGCTCGGCGTTTGGGTCGGAGCCGGGTCGCGGCTCGAATCCTCATCCGAGCACGGTATCTCTCATCTCCTCGAACACATGGCCTTCAAGGGCACGGCGCGCCGCTCGGCCACCGACATCGCCGAGGAGATCGAAGCGGTCGGCGGCGAGGTGAACGCCGCGACGTCCGTCGAGACGACCTCCTATTACGCGCGCATCCTGAAGCCCGATGCGGAGCTCGCCGTCGACATCCTTGCCGACATTCTCTGCAACTCGGCCTTCGACCCGCATGAGCTGGAGCGCGAGCAGCACGTCATCGTGCAGGAGATCGGCGCCTCGCTCGATACGCCCGAGGACCGGGTGTTCGATTTCTTCATCGAGGGCGCCTTCCCCCACCAGCCGCTCGGCCGCACCATTCTCGGCACGGAGGAAACCGTTCGCGGCACACGCCCGCAACACCTCTCGTCCTATCTCGACCGGCATTATCACGGCCCTTCGATGGTGCTGTCGGCGGCCGGGGCCGTGGACCACGCCAAGCTCGTCGCGCTGGCCGAGGACCGGTTTGCAAGCCTGCCTTCGACGCCGTTGCCCGACGCGGAAGCGGCTCACTATATTGGCGGGGATGTGCGCGAGCGGCGCAAGCTGATGGAGGCGCAGATCCTGCTGGGCTTCGAGGGGCTGCCTTATGCCTCGGAGGATTTCCACGCGGTTCAGATCCTCGCCTCGCTGCTCGGCGGCGGCATGTCTTCGCGGCTGTTCCAGGAGGTGCGTGAGAAGCGCGGGCTCTGCTATTCGATCTATTCGTTCCATTGGAGCTTCGCCGATACCGGCCTGTTCGGCATCCACGCGGCGACAGGCGCTGATGATATCGAGGAACTGATGCCTGTGTTGCTCGGCGAGCTCGAACGGGCGAGCCATGACATTTCCGAGGCGGAATTGTCGCGAGCCCGGGCGCAGATGCGGGCCAGCCTCTTGATGAGCCTCGAAAGCCCGGCCGCGCGCGCCGGCCAACTGGCGCGGCAAATCCTGCTGTTCGGCCGGCCGATCGCCGTCGACGAGCTGGTCGCCCGCATCGATGCCGTCAGCGTGACCAAGCTGCGCGACCTCGCCCAGAAGATCTTCACCGGCAGCGAGCCGACGCTGGCCGCCATCGGCCCGATCGACAAGCTCGCCGATCGCAGCCGGATTTCCCAGCGCCTGGGCTCGTCGGTCGCGGCATAAGGCAGGCGCGGGCGATGGAATTCCTGCGCTCCGTGGTCCCGTTCCAGCCCGCACCGGTCATCTCGACCGAGACCGTGATCCTGCGCAGCCCCGGCATGTCCGATTATGCGGCCTGGAGCGAATTGCGGGGCGCCAGCCGCTCGTTTCTCATGCCCTGGGAGCCGGTCTGGCCGATCGACGACCTCACCAAGCCGGCATTCCGGCGGCGGCTGCGCCGTTACCAGCGCGAGATGCAGGAAGCGACCGGCTATCCGTTTCTGGTGTTCCGAACCGGTGACCTCACGCTCGTCGGTGGACTGACGCTGTCGCATATCGTGCGCGGCGTGACGCAGTCCTGTTCTCTCGGCTACTGGATGGGCGAGCGTTACGCCGGCAAGGGCCTCATGACGGCCGCGGTCAAGGCCGTCATTCCCTTCGTCTTCGACACGCTGCGGCTGCATCGGCTCGAGGCTGCATGCCTGCCGCACAATGCCGCCTCGATCCGCCTTCTCGAAAAAGCCGGATTCACCCGCGAGGGCTATGCGCGGCGTTATCTCAACATCGACGGCCGCTGGCAGGATCACCTGCTCTTCGCGATCGTGAGCGATGATCCCCGCCCGTGACGGCGCGGGCCTCGCTTCGGCGGCTCGGCTTCGGCCAGCCGAAAAATCCTTGGACGGACAGGACGGGGGATAGTACTCCTCGACGGCCTGCAGGAGGTGGTATTGTCGCTTAACCGTATCGTCGCTGCGATCGGTCTGGTGCTGTTCGTGTTTGCCGGTACGGTCTCGCCGGCCCTCGCGCTCGACGCGCTGACGGTGCCGCTCGATGGCAAGACGCTCGATCTCACCAAGGCCATCGATTACGCCTCGCGCGATCCGTCGGACCGCGTGCAGATTTCGACGGCGCCGGGCCCAGACGGCATCGTGCGCCGGATCGAGGTGCGTTCGAACGAAAACGGCGGCAGTTCCTACTGGGCCTATTTCGCGCTGGCCAACAATGGCGACGAGCAGATCGACCGCCTGCTGGTGGCGCCGCATTTCCGCCTCGTCAATTCGGGCCTGCTCATCCCCGATCTCGGTGCATCGCGCATCGCGCAGGTGACGCCGAGCCAAGGTTTTCCGCCCGATCGCCAGGCGAGCCAGGAAGCCGACATCTTCCGCATCACGCTCGATCCCGGCGCCGTCGTCACCTTCGTCGCCGAATTGCGCACGCCGAACCTGCCGCAGCTCTATCTGTGGGATCCCGACGCCTACAAGGATTCCATCAACTCCTTCACCCTCTACCACGGCATCGTGCTGGGCATTTCCGGCCTGCTCGCCCTCTTCCTCACCATCGTCTTCGTGGTCAAGGGCACGGCGATGTTCCCGGCGACGGCAGCGCTCGCCTGGTCGGTCCTCATCTATCTCTGCATCGATTTCGGCTTTTGGAACAAAGTGATCCAGATCGCGCCCGGCGACGACAAGATGTGGCGCGCCGGCGCCGAGGTGCTGCTCTCGGCGGCGCTGCTGATCTTCACCTTCGCCTATCTCAACCTCAACCGATGGCATGTGCGCTACAGTCACGCGACGATCGCCTGGCTGGTCGGCCTGATGATCCTGCTCGGCGTCGCGGTGTTCGAGCCGGGGATCGCAGCCGGCGTCGCCCGCATGTCGCTCGGCGCCACGGTGGCCGTCGGCTTCATCGTGATCGTCTATCTGTCGCTGCATCGCTACGACCGCGCCATCATGCTGATCCCGACCTGGGTCCTGCTGATGGTCTGGGTGTTCGGCGCCTATTTGACCGTCACCGGCAGCCTCGCCAATGACGTGATCCAGCCTGCGCTGAATGGCGGCCTGGTGCTCATCGTGCTGCTGATCGGCTTCACCGTCATGCAGCATGCCTTTGCCGGCGGCACGATCGTGCAGGGC
Source organism: Kaistia sp. (assembly GCA_035555375.1). Classification (GTDB taxonomy): domain Bacteria; phylum Pseudomonadota; class Alphaproteobacteria; order Rhizobiales; family Kaistiaceae; genus Kaistia. The sequence continues at coordinate 40,343 of DATMGR010000038.1, forward strand.
GCGATTGGCGAGACGGAGCGGCGCGCGCTGGCGCTGGTCGGTGCCGGCGATATCGTCTGGGACTGGGACGTCGCGCGCGACCGTATCCTGACCGGCACCGACGCCGAGGATCTGCTCGGCCTCAAGCATGGCACGTTGGAAGGTCCGGCGCGCGACTGGCTCGAAGTGCTGCATCCCGCCGACCGCGACCGCTTCAAGGCGACGCTCGACGCCGTGATCGAGCAGCGCCGCGGCCGGATCGCGCAGGATTTCCGCCTGCGCTCGGAAGACGGCCATTACCGCTGGTTCCACCTCCGCGCCCGGCCGGTGATCGGCTCGGATGGCGAGGTGCTGCGCTGCGTTGGCACCATGAGCGACGTCACCGACGAGCGCACCGCCGAGGAGCGGCTACTGCATGATGCCGTCCATGACAACCTGACCGGCCTTGCCAACCGGGAACTGTTTCTCGATCGCCTCTCCAGCGCCCTGATCCGCGCCGAGGTCGAGGAGGCGGCGCAGCCATCCGTCTTCCTGCTCGACATCGACCGCTTCAAGCATGTGAACGACAATTTCGGCCTGTCGGTCGGCGATTCGATCCTTCTGACCGTCGCGCGCCGCCTATCACGGCTTCTGAAGCCGCAGGACACGCTCGCCCGGCTATCGGGCGATCAGTTCGGCTTCATGCTGCTCTCGGAGTTCGAGCCGGAGCGGATCGCCGGGTTCGCCGACAGCGTCCGCCGCGCGCTTCGGACGCCGATCTCCTTCGGCGACAAGGAGATCTTCCTGACGGCCTCGATCGGCATCGCCATGCATGATGCCGAACAGCATGACGCGACCGCGATGTTCAAGGACGCCGAGATCGCGATGTATTGCGCCAAGCGTCTCGGCGGCGACCGCATCGAGGCTTTCCGGCCGGCGCTGCGCCAGAACGGCACCGATACTGTGACGCTCGAGGCTGACCTTCGTCGCGCCATCGGCCGCGAGGAAATCAAGGTGCTCTATCGGCCGGTCGTGCGTCTGGAAGACCGCACCGTGGCTGGCTTCGAGGCCGAGATTCGCTGGGACCATCCGAAACATGGTCGTGTGCCGGCGAGCGAATTCCTGACGCTGGCCGAACGCAACGGATTGATGGCCCCGCTTGGCCTCTTCGTCCTCGACAAGGCGGCGCGCCAGCTCTCCGACTGGCAGGAGCAGCTCGGCCCGCACGTGCCGCTGTTCGTCTCGATCAATGTCTCCAGCCGCCAGTTGCTGCGCCACGACCTCATCAACGACGTCAAGTCGGTGCTGTCGCGCGCGGCGGTTCAGCGCGGTTCGCTGAAGCTCGAATTCGCCGAGAGCCTCGTGATGGAAAACCCCGAATATGCCGTGCAGGTGCTGGCGCGCGTGCGCGAACTCGGCGCCGGCCTGACGCTGGACGACTTCGGGACCGGACATTCCTCGCTCAGCTATCTGCAGCGCTTCCCGTTCGACACTCTGAAGATCGACCAGAGCTTCGTGCGCGGTCCTACCGCCAAGCAGAAGCGCGTGATCCTGCGCGCCATTGTCGGTCTGGCGCATGACCTCCACATGGACGTCATGGCCGAGGGCGCCGAGACCGACGACGACGCACTCGATCTCTACGATATCGGCTGCGAGTTCGCGTCGGGCCAGTTGTTCGGTCCGCCGATGACCGCCGTCGAAGCCGGCGGACTGCTGTTCCGCGAGGAAGAGGCGATGATCGCGTGAGCGGGATCAGGCTGCGTTGCGCGGCAATGTCGGGATCGCGGCAAGTTCCTCGCTCATCGACACGGCCAGAACGCGGAGATCATAGTCTCGTTGAAGATTGATCCAAACCTGGGGACTGCTGCCAAAAAGCTTGGCCAGGCGCAGTGCCATGGCCGGCGTAACGGGCTGCCGCTCAGCAAGCACATCGTGGAGCGTCTGCCGCGAAACACCCAGCAATCGGGCGATCTCGGTTTTTGACATATCAAGTCCGGGCAGCACATCTTCGCGCAGAATTTCGCCGGGGTGGGTTGGTGGCAGGCCGGACAGGATGGGGTTCATGCTCATCAGTGATAATCCTCGAGATCGACGTCGATGGCGTCTTCGCCATCCCAGCCGAATGTCACTCGCCAATTGCCGCTGGCATCGACGGCAAAGCGGCCCCTGGCATCGCCTTTGAGTCCATGAAAGCGGAAACCGGGCAAATTCAGGTCCTCAGGCAGGCGTGCTGCATCGAGCAGCGCAAGTATCCGCCTGATGCGGCCAGCATTCGGGACGCTCAGCCGGGACATGTCGCCAGCCTCGGCGAAGCGTCGCAGGGCCTTGCTGCGGAAAGAGCGGATCACATGTGTAAGGTATTGCCTTACAGGCTGATCGTCAACTGTTGCCGCTTGACACGGCCCCCTCGCCTCCCTCTATTCCGCTCATGCCGCCGGAAGAACCGCTGATGTCCGAATTCGAGAAGCTGCCGCTCGATATCCTGCTCTCCGCGCCGCGAGGCTTCTGCGCCGGCGTCGACCGCGCGATCCAGATCGTCGAATTGGCGCTGAAGAAATTCGGCGCGCCTGTCTATGTGCGGCACGAGATCGTGCACAACCGTTATGTCGTCGACAGCCTGCGCGACAAGGGCGCCGTCTTTGTCGAGGAACTCGATGAGATTCCCGACGACGGCCAGCCGGTCGTGTTCTCGGCCCATGGCGTGCCGAAATCCGTGCCGGAGGCGGCGCGGACGCGGCAGATGTTCTTCCTCGACGCCACCTGCCCGCTCGTTTCCAAGGTGCACAAGGAAGCGCAGATCCATTACAAGCGCGCGCGCGAGATCGTGCTCATTGGCCATGCCGGCCATCCCGAGGTGATCGGCACCATGGGCCAATTGCCGCCCGGATCGGTTTCGCTGATCGAGACGGTGGCCGACGCCGAGGCCTTTCAGCCGCGCGACCCGGCCTCGCTTGCCTATCTGACCCAGACGACGCTGTCGGTCGACGATACCGCGGCGATCGTCAAGGTGCTGATGGATCGCTTCCCGGCGATAACGGCGCCGCATAAGGAAGACATCTGCTATGCGACGACCAACCGGCAGGATGCCGTCAAACGCATCGCCGCTTCTGTCGACGCGATGATCGTCGTCGGCGCCCCCAATTCGTCGAACTCGCAGCGGCTGCGCGAAGTTGCCGAGCGCGAGGGCTGCCCCGTCTCCGTGCTGATCCAGCGCGCCGGCGATATCGACTGGACGATGCTCGGCGCGATCCGCCGCGTCGGTGTCACGGCGGGTGCTTCGGCTCCCGAAGTGCTGGTCGAGGAGGTGATCGACGCTTTCGCCGCGCGCTACCGCGTCAAGGTCGAGGTGATCAAGACGGCGGAGGAGACGATCGCCTTCAATCTGCCGCGCGAACTCCGCACTGCGGCGGCCTGATCGCACATGGCCGTCTATACAGAGATTGCGGACGACGAGATCGACCGCTTCGTTTCCGGCTATGACATCGGTGCCGTGCTCTCTTTCAAGGGCATTGCCGAGGGCGTCGAGAATTCCAACTATCTGGTCGTCACCGAGACCGGCCCCTATATCCTGACGCTCTATGAAAAGCGCGTCGATCCGCGTGACCTTCCCTTCTTCATCGGGTTGATGGAGCATCTGGCGAGGCGTGGCCTGACCTGCCCGCAACCGGTCCGCAACCGCGCTGGCGAGGCGCTCGGCACGCTGGCCGGCAAGCCGGCGGCGATTGTCACATTCCTGAAGGGCATGTGGATCCGCCGGCCGCGCGTCGATCATTGCGCGGCGGTCGGAACTGCGCTGGCCGAACTTCATCTCGCCGGCGAAGGGTTCACGCTCACACGCGGCAATGCACTTTCGGTCGGCGGATGGCGGCCGCTCTTCGATCGGTCCGCGGCGCGCGGTGACACCGTGCTGCCGGGCCTTGTCGCGGCGATCCGCGAGGAACTCGATGTTCTCGAGGGCGCTTGGCCGAACGCGTTACCGAGCGGCGTCATCCACGCCGATCTCTTTCCGGACAATGTGTTCTTTCTCCAGAACCGGCTGTCGGGACTGATCGACTTCTATTTTGCCTGCAACGACTTCCTCGCCTATGACGCGGCGATCTGTCTGAATGCCTGGTGCTTCGAGGCGGATGGCGCCCTCAACGTCACCAAGGCGCGGGCGCTGCTCGGCGGCTATCAGAAGGTTCGGCCCTTCACTGACGCAGAGCTCGCGGCGCTGCCGCTTCTGGCGCGGGGATCGGCGCTGCGCTTCCTGCTGACACGGCTTTATGACTGGCTGAATGTCCCGCCCGGTGCGCTGGTCGCGCCCAAGGACCCGCTCGAATACTGGCGCAAACTGCGCTTCCATCAATCGGTCGGGGATGTCCGCGCTTATGGTATCGGTGAATGACTGACGAAGAACGCGTCCAGATCTGGACGGACGGTGCCTGTTCCGGCAATCCCGGCCCTGGTGGGTGGGGTGCCGTTCTGGTCTATGGCGGCCAGACGAAAGAACTCAGCGGCGGCGCGGCGGAGACGACCAACAACCGCATGGAGCTGACGGCGGCGATCGAAGCGCTCTCGGCGCTGAAGCGCGCCTGCAAGATCGATCTTCACACCGATTCCCAATATGTGAAGGGTGGCATCACCGGCTGGATCCATGGCTGGAAGAAGAACGGCTGGAAGACGGCCGACAAGAAGCCGGTCAAGAATGTCGATCTCTGGCAGCGCCTCGACGAGGCGCTGAAGCAACACGACGTCGCCTGGCACTGGGTGCGCGGCCATGACGGCAATATCGAGAATGAGAAGGCTGATCTGCTCGCCCGCCAGGGCATGGCCCCGTTCAAGCCGAGCCGCGGGCGCCCGGCAGCCTGAGCGTCAATCCCAGAGCCGCGCAACACCGAAACGATCGAACAGCGTTTCGTTCGAGACGAGCGTCAGATCATCGGTCAGCGCCTGCGCAATCAGCAGGCGGTCGAAGGGGTCTTTGTGGGGATCCTCGAACGCGGCAGCCATCGCGGCATGGCGCGTCGTGATCGCCAGCGGCAGGAAACCGTCGTCTTGGATCACCGCTTCGATCTGACCGACAAATGGCTCGGCATCCGGTAGCTTGCCGAGTCGATGCTTGGTTACGGTTTCCCAGACCGAAGCCGCGCTGACAAAGATCCGGTCTTCCTGGCTGGCCATCCGTTCGATGAGCGCCCTGCCGAGCCGCGGATTGCCGGTGTTCCACCAGATCCAGGCATGCGTATCGAGCAGCAGACTCACTTGGGATTGTTCCACGCCTCGAGTTCTTCTTCGGGCAGCGGCTCGAAAAAGCGATCGTCGAGATCGAAGACGCCTTTGAACCGTCCCGGCTGGCGGCGCGGCTTTTCCTCGGGGGCGAGCGGAACGATGCGGGCGACGGGGACATCGCCGCGCATCAGGATCACCTCCTCCCCCGCCGCGGCGCGCGCCGCCAGGCGAGAGAGGTTCGTCTTCGCTTCATGCATCTTGACGCGGATCATGGCTGCCGCCTCCAGTTAGCTAACCACTTAGCTAAGCTGGAAATGGCAGCTATGCAACGCCTACAGCAGATCGAGCACGGCCGCCGCGCCCGAGACGGTGACGCCGGGCGCATCCTCGACATTGAGTGCCGAGACGACGCCGTCTTCGACGACCATCGCGTAACGGCGCGAGCGGACACCGAGACCGGCCGGGCCGAGATCCACGTCAAGGCCGAGCGACTTGGTGAAGGCGCCGGCGCCGTCAGCGAGGAAGAGCATCTTGCCCTCGCCGCCGGTTGCCTTGGCCCATGCGTTCATGACGAAGACGTCATTAACGGCGACGACGGCGATCTCGTCGACGCCCTTGGCCTTGATCGCATCACCCTGGTCCAGATAGCCCGGCAGATGGTTGTTGTGGCAGGTGGGCGTGAAGGCTCCGGGCACCGCGAACAGCACGACCTTCTTGCCGCCGAAGATCTCGGCCGTCGTTTTCTCGACAACACCATCCGGCGTCATCATGCGGAATTTGGCGTCGGGCAGGCGTTCGCCGACCGAGATCGTCATGGCAGTCTCCATAGATGGGGGAAGTCAGAAAGGCATCGGCAGCCTAGCACAGCGCTGGCAGCGGGTGGAGGTACGGCTAAGGTATGGCGACCGCTTCGCCACTGGCATTGAGCTTGAAGGCCCGGGTCGTCGCGGTGGTGCCCGCCTTAAGCGTGAGACGGATCGTGGCGCCGGCGAGCGGTCCTGCCGCGGTCTTCCGGTCGACGGAAAAGCGATAGGTCGCGACGCCCTTCCCTGCCGACGTCAGTACGGGCGCCGCTGGATACCAGTCGGAAGGCGTCTCGACGAAGAGCAAGCTCTCATCGGGGGCCGTCGTCGCAACGCCGACTTCATATTCCGGCACATTCTCGCTGCCGCCTGTCTGCCGCACTGTCTCGATCTCAAAAACGCCGGCTCGGCCGGGACCGGGCAGCGCCGCTTTCGCTGCCGCGATCGCTGCGGCGGCATCGGGATCGTCATCCCCGGCCGGAACGGCGAGGCTCGCGGAAAGGCTCACCGGCAAGCAGATGTCCTTGCAGACTCCGAGATCGGCGACCAGCGAGAGGTGCGCCGGCCGGGCTGGATCGCTGATCGCAAAGCGAACCGGCAGCACGACCCGATCGTGATAGACATTCGAGACCGAGAAGCCATCATCAGAGCGTTCGGGCGCCGGATAGTCGATCGTCGCGTCGCCGGCATTTTCGGAGGCCCCGAAATCGAGACGCGGCGGAATGCCGGCGTCGCCCGGCGCGCGCCAATAGGTCTTCCAGCCGGGATCGAGTTCGAGCTCGATAACCGCCTCGAGTGGCGCACCCGGCGCAGGAGGCGCCGCGACGAGCCGCATGCGCGCGTGTTCACCCGCGGCCCAGTCACCCGTCGCGGCGAGAGCCGGCAGGGCGGGAAAAAGCAGCGGAAGCAGAGCGAGAAGACGGAACCGATGGCGGGCGGTCAAGATTTTCCTGGGCGAACTGCGCAAGAGCGAACCGGAACTTCGATGGCTCCGCCTCGCTTTAGCCGCGCCGACGGAAAGGCGCCAGCCGGCGTCGATCATTTGTTCGTGTGGCCGCCACGCCGCCGTCGAGGTGGCGCGTTTTCAATTTCGAGCCGAGGTGCTAGACTTTTCGCATGAGCGAGACGATGTCGATGCACGCGACCGAGCGCAGCTATCTGGACGGTCAGTTCCTCATCGCGATGCCGAGCATGCAGGACGACCGCTTCGCTCGCTCGGTGATCTATCTCTGTGCCCATTCAGACGAGGGTGCGATGGGCATCGTCGTCAACCAGGCGGTGCCGCAGATCGACTTCGCCGATCTGCTCGTCCAGCTCGACATTATCGCCGAAGGCCCGGAGATCCGGCTGCCGCGCGCGGCAAGTCGGATGATCGTCCAGCGCGGTGGGCCGGTAGAGACTGGGCGCGGCTTCGTCCTGCACAGTGCGGATTACTTCGTCGAGGATTCGACCCTGCCGATCGACGACAATATCTGCCTGACCGCGACCCTCGACGTGTTGAAGGCGATCGCAGCCGGCGCGGGCCCCGAAAATGCGATGCTGGCGCTTGGCTATGCCGGCTGGGGCGCCGGCCAGCTTGAGCAGGAAATCCAGGCCAATGGCTGGCTTTCGCTGGAAGGCGATATCGATCTCATCTTCGACACGGATCTCGACCGGAAATATGCCCGGGCGCTGGCTCTGCTCGGCATCGAGCCGGCGATGCTCTCGAGCGACGCCGGCCACGCCTGAGCCGCCTCAGGGCGCCTCGTCTTCCGCGTCGCGCTTCAGCACGCCGCGCGCATAGGCGATAAAGACGCCGACCAGCGCCAGCGCCAGCCCGAACCATGTGATGACATATTGCAGGTGGTTGTTCGGAAAGACGACCAGCGTCTCGCCGCCCTGCGGCAGCCCGCCCGGATTGGGTGTCGCATCCGCGTCGATCGAGTATGGCGCCACCTCATCGAGGGGCAGACCCGCGGCGCGGGCGAACAGCGCCGGTTCACGGGCGAACCACTGATTGTCGCGGCTCATGCCATCGCCAAAGAGATGCAGCGGCCTCTCGGGGCGCCGCAGCAACCCGGTCACCGAGACGGTCCCGGTCGGCTGGCCCTCCGCGCGCGTCGCCGGATCGCGGCGCTGATCGGGGACGAAGCCCCTGTTGACATAGACGATCCAGCCGGCCTCGGTCCTGAGCGGCACGAAGACCTGCCAGCCGACGCCGCCGATAGGCCCCTTGGGCTCGCTCAGCGTCATGTAGAGCAGCGCTTCCTTGTCCGTCAGGAACGTGCCGGTCACGGTGACAGGCGTGAAGTCGGCATCGGCGAGGTCGAGTTTCGGCCAGGCAGCAGGACCCGGCGCGGCGACGGGCGTTGCATGAATGCGGCTGTCGACCTGCGCGATCAGCTCTTCTTTCCAGTGGAGGCGCTGCAACTGCCACAGGCCAAGGCTGCAGAGCAGCGCGAACATCACGATCGTGGCGATGGCAGGTGCCACCAGCCTGCGGATCGGTGATCTCGTGCGTGCAGCCCTATCGTGACGCGTCATGGCATCCTCGCGTCATGGCAATGCCCGTCATGGTACATGCGCACCATGGAATTCCTGCGCGCGCCGCGCTTGGCCGAGCGCATCTCTGGCACGCTATTCGAGCCGGCCCTGCTCGGCCTTGGTCCGGTACTGGATGGCGATCATCAGGCCCTTGAGCGGGCGAAGCATGCCGAGCGACAGCCCGAGGATCAGCGGCACCCAGAGGATGATGTGCACCCAGAACGGCGGCTGGAAGGTGAACTCGACATAAAGCGCCAGGAACGCGACGATGAATCCGACGATCAGGATGACGAACACCGCAGGGCCATCGCCTGAATCGATGAACGAATAATCGAGGCCGCAATTCTGGCAGGCCGGCTGCAGGTCGAGGAAGCCCTTGAACAGCTTTCCCTGGCCACAGCGCGGGCAGAGCCCGCGCATCCCGCTCGCCGTCGGCGAGATGGGCGCATAGAGCGCGCGATCCGGAGCATGCTGCGGCTCAATCGCGTCCGGATCACTCATCGTTCATTCTCCCGACCCCGTCGCTGCTGTGAGGTCAGCAGCGACGCGAGGTCTCCGATCAGGCGGCGTGAATTGGTGCGCCCCAGCCACCCCAGACATAGATCGAGAAGAACAGGAACAGCCAGACCACGTCGACGAAATGCCAGTACCAGGCCGCCGCCTCGAAGCCGAAATGCTCCTTGGGCGTGAACTGGCCGGCCAGAGCCCGCGCAAGGCAGACGATCAGGAAGATCGTGCCGATGATGACGTGGAAGCCGTGGAAGCCGGTCGCCATGAAGAACGTGGCGCCATAGATGTTGCCGCCGAACGAGAAGGCCGCGTGCGTATACTCGACCGCCTGGACACAGGAGAAGATGAAGCCGAGCACGATCGTGCAGATCAGGCCCCATTTCAGGCCTTGGCGATCATTCTCGAGCAGCGCGTGATGCGCCCAGGTGATCGTCGTGCCCGACGTCAGCAGCAGCAGCGTGTTGAGCAGCGGCAGATGCCAGGGATCGAAAACCTCGATACCCTTCGGTGGCCAGTGGCCGCCCGTGAATTCAAAGCGGGCAAACTGCTGCGCCTCATGGGCGAACAGGCTGGCGTCGAAGAAGGCCCAGAACCAGGCAACGAAGAACATCACCTCGGAAGCGATGAACAGGATCATGCCATAGCGCAGATGCAACTGCACCACGCGGGTATGAAACCCCTCCTGCCCTTCCTTGACGACGTCGGTCCACCACGACGCCATGGTGTAGAGCACCAGCAGCAGGCCCGGGACCATCCACAGCAGCGAGGCGCCGTGCATGTAGGCGATGCCGCCGATCGCCATCGCCAGCGCCCCGATGGACCCGAGGAACGGCCAGGGACTGGGATTGACGAGATGATAGTCGTGATGCTTGGCGTGGGCTTCAGCCATGATGGTGCTCCCCGGTCCTTATCGAAGCTTCGGATCCGCGGCGCCCGGTCCAAGCGACGCCACAGGCGCCGGTTTGGCCTCAACGCTCGGATAAAACGTATAGGAAAGAGTGATCGTATCCGTGTAGCGGGAATCGGCGTCGTCAGCCATGGCCGGATCGACGAAAAACGTCACCGGCATCTCGACGCGCTCACCCGCCTTCAGCGTCTGCGAATTGAAGCAGAAGCAAGCGATCTTGTTGAAGAAGCGGCCAGACGAATCCGGCTGGACATTGAAGCCCGCTTGTCCGGTCGAAGTCTTGTCGGTGCGATTCTCGGCGATGAAGTTGACATGGCCAACCTCGCCCAGCCTGACGCGAATCTCGCGCTGTTCCGGACGGAAGGCCCAGCCGATGCCATTGGCGACATTGGCGTCGAAGCGCACCGTGACGGTCCGGTCGAGAACCTGGCCCGGCGCCGCTTCCGCGCGCTGGGTCGTGCCGCCATAGCCAGTCATCTGGCAGAACAGGCGATAGATCGGAACCGACGCAAAGGCGGCGGCCAGCATCGCGACGCCGAACACGGCGCTGATCGCGGCCGTCACACCGAGCGAGCGCTTTTTGGTAGGCTGCGGCGCAGGATGCGGATCGTCAGTGCCCGTCATGATCAAAGGCTCCGGTTCGCGACATTGCCGCCGAGCTTCACGATCGTCACCGCCCAGAACAGAATGACGAGCGCACCGAGCGCAAGACCGATGGCGATCGACCGGGCGCGGCGACGGCGCAACTGCTCGGGCGTCAGTCTCACGCCGTCCTCGATCATCGGCGCGGGCTCATTGCCGCGATCGCGCTTGAGATCGGCTACCATGAAAGGCCCGCCAGCATGGCCAGCCGTTCGGTGAGCAGCATCGCGAACAGCATGAAGAGATAGAAGATCGAGAAAGCGAACAACCGCTTCGCCGGCACCATCGCCGTGTCGCTGTCGCCCATGCGGTAGACCCGGACCGCCAAGCCCACGAACACCGCGCCGAGCGCAGCCGCGGCGCCGCCATAGGCGAGCGAGGCGAAGCCGAGCAGCGTCGGCAGCACCCCGATCGGCGCGAGCAGCACGGAATAGATCAGGATCTGGCGGCGCGTTTCGGCAAGGCCCGCCACGACGGGAAGCATCGGAATGCCAGCCCGCTTGTAATCGTCCGACTTGAACAGAGCGAGCGCCCAGAAATGCGGCGGCGTCCACATGAAGATAATCAGGAATAGCACGACGCTTTCGAGGCTGACGGAGCCGGTGACCGAGGCCCAGGCAACCACCGGCGGAAACGCGCCGGCCGCGCCGCCGATGACGATGTTCTGCGGCGTCCAGCGCTTCAGCCACATCGAATAGACGACGACATAGAAGAAGATCGTGAAGGCGAGAAGGCCGCCCGCGACCGGATTGACCAACACGGTGAGACAGCCGACCGAGAAGGCCGCAAGCGTCAGGCCAAAGGCGAGCGCCTCACTCTCGGTGATGCGCCCGGCCGGGATCGGCCGCTTCTGCGTGCGCAGCATCAGGCGGTCGATATCGGCGTCGTACCACATGTTGAGCGCGCCCGACGCGCCCGCGCCGACGGCAATGCAGAGCAGCGCCGCGAAGCCGACGACGGGATGGATTCCGCCGGGCGCCATGACCATGCCGACCAGCGCCGTGAAGACGACCAAAGACATCACGCGCGGCTTCAGGAGCGCGATGTAGTCCGCCGGGCCGGCGAGGCTCGCGGTGTCGATCCGGTCGATCTGCACGTCAGACATCAAGGGCAACCATTTACTGCTGGAGCCGGGCACGCCCGGCTCCGCTGTTTGAGGCTCGGCTCAGTGCTTCACGTCGCCGATACGGGGCAGCACTTCCCACTGGTGGAACGGGGGCGGCGAGGACAGCTGCCATTCCAGCGTGGTCGCGCCCGAACCCCACGGATTGTTCGGCGCCGGCACCTTGCGGCGGAAGGCATCGAACACGCCGTAGAGGAAGATCAGCACGGCGAAGGCCGAGATATAGGAGCCGATCGACGACACGAAGTTCCAGCCCCACAGCGCATCCGGATAGTCGGCATAGCGGCGCGGCATGCCGTCCAGCCCAAGGAAATGCTGCGGGAAGAAGACGAGGTTCACGCCGATGAAGGTGACCCAGAAGTGCAGCTTGCCGATGCGCTCGTCATAGAGATAGCCGAACATCTTCGGGAACCAGTAGTACCAGCCGGCGAAGATGGCGAACACGGCACCCAGCGACAGCACATAGTGGAAATGTGCCACCACGAAATAGGTGTCCTGGAAGACGCGGTCGAGGCCGGCATTGGCGAGCATGACGCCCGTGACGCCGCCGACCGTGAACAGGAAGATGAAGCCGACCGCCCAGAGCATCGGCGTGCGGAACTCGATCGAGCCGCCCCACATCGTCGCAATCCACGAGAAGATCTTGATGCCGGTCGGCACCGCAATGACCATCGTGGCGGCCACGAAGTAAGCCTGCGTCTCGAAGGACAGGCCGGTCGTGTACATGTGGTGCGCCCACACGACGAAGCCGACGACGCCGATGGCGACCATGGCGTAGGCCATGCCGATATAGCCAAAGATCGGCTTCTTCGAGAAGGTCGAGATGACGTGGCTGACGATGCCGAAGCCCGGCAGGATCAGGATGTACACCTCGGGGTGGCCGAAGAACCAGAACAGATGCTGGAACAGGATCGGGTCGCCGCCACCTTCAGGCTTGAAGAAGGTGGTGCCGAAATTGCGATCGGTCAGCAGCATGGTGATCGCGCCAGCAAGGACCGGCAGCGACAGAAGCAGCAGGAAGGCGGTCACGAGCACCGACCAGGCGAAGAGCGGCATCTTGTGCAGCGTCATGCCCGGGGCGCGCATGTTGAAGATCGTGGTGATGAAGTTGATCGCGCCGAGGATCGACGAGGCACCCGAGATATGCAGGGCCAGGATCGCGAAATCCATCGCCGGGCCGGGCTGGCCTTCGGGCCCCGAGCTCGAGAAAGGCGGATAGATCGTCCAGCCGCCACCGACGCCATGCTGGCCTGCCGCGCTCGGCATGAACAGCGAGATGACCAGCAGCAGGATCGAGGGCGGCAGCAGCCAGAACGAGATGTTGTTCATCCGCGGGAACGCCATGTCAGGCGCTCCGATCATGATCGGCACGAACCAGTTGCCGAAGCCGCCGATCATCGCCGGCATGACCATGAAGAAGATCATGATCAGACCATGCGCGGTCGTAAAGGTGTTGAAGACGTAGGGATTGCCGAAGATCTGCAGGCCGGGATTCTGCAGCTCCATGCGGATGCCGACCGACAGGGCGCCACCGATGATGCCCGACATGATCGCGAAGATCAGGTACATCGTGCCGATGTCTTTGTGGTTGGTCGAATAGACCCAGCGCCGCCATCCGGTCGGATGGTGATCGTGCGACGCCTCTGCGGCATGAGTAGCCATGGCCTCACCTCTTCCCTTAATTCATCAGGCCCGCTGGCGCAGCGCGCCGGGGCCGGGCAACGAGACTGCGCGGCGGCGCTATCAGCGCGCCGCGACCTCTACGATCGAACCGGCCGAGGCCGGGGTCACGGCATCCTTCGACGCCACCTTGGCCGCGTCGGCCTGGATGCTGGCGAAAAGCTGCTTGTAGGCGCCCGGCAGATCGGTCTTCGCCGCGGTGACCCAGGTCTTGAACTGTTCCGGCTTCACCACGCGGATCGCGATCGGCATGAAGGCGTGATTGATGCCGCACAGCTCCGAGCACTGGCCGTAATAGACACCTTCGCGCTCAGCCAGGAACCAGGTCTCGTTGAGGCGACCGGGGACCGCATCGATCTTGATGCCGAAGGACGGCAGCGCGAAGGAGTGGATGACGTCCTGGCCGATGACCTGCATGCGGACGACCGTGCCGACCGGAACGATCATCTCGTTATCCACGGCCAGCAGGCGCGGCTGCGTCTTCGGATCCGTGATCTCGTTCTCCGGGATCATGTTCGAATCGAAGGCGACGCCGTCATTGTCCGGATACTCGTAGTTCCAGTACCACTGGATGCCGGTCGCCTTGACGGTCAGCACCTTGGCCGGATCGTAATCCTTGATGATGCGGCCCGGGTCCTGCTGCGCGAACAGCAGCGAGAACGAGGGAATTGCAATCGCCATCAGGATGAGGATCGGCGCGACGGTCCAGACGACCTCGATCATCGTGTTGTGCGATGTGCGCGAGGCGACCGGGTTGGACTTCGCGTTGAAGCGGATCATCACATAGATCAGCAGGGCCGCCACGATCAGCACGATCGCGACCATGGCGATGGTGATGCCGGTATTGAAGCTGTTGATCCGCTCCATGATCGGCGAAGCCGGCTCCTGCAGCCACATCGCCCAGGGCGTTGGCTGGGCGGCCTCGGCGGCGCCCGACATCGCGCCGAGGACTGCCGCGATCGACCCACCGAGCAGCAAGCCCGATCCGAGACGCGTCTTGGCCTTCGTCACGTCGTCACTCCCTTTCATTCCTCAGCGCCATCCGGTGCGCCCGCGCTGCCGGCCTCCGTTGCGCCACTTTCCACAACAGTATAGGCCGAAGGCAGGATGCTTCCACGGTGCGATTTCGGATTTGCCGAATATCGCCCGAGACAAACCACATGGACCTTTGCCTCGCAACGGTGGATCGTGAGAAATGATGCGGCAAATCGCGCCCGGCATGACTTCGATCAATGCGGCCAGGATTGCCCTAGGCCGTGCAAGAGTCATAGGTCCGAAATGGCGGGAATCCAGGAGATCGAACCGGTGAACACGACTGAACTGCACGGGCGCGCGCCGCGCCGGATGCTTCTGCTGGCGGCCCTTGGCCTCGCACTGGCGTTTGTTCTCGCCCCGCTGGCCGGGCCATCCGGCGCCGCGCGGGCTCAGGGCGTTTCCAAGGGCATGCATGGCGACTGGGAAACCCGCTGCGACAAGCCGCCGGGGGCGCAGGAGGAGATCTGCTCGATGATGCAGTTCGTCACCGCAGAGGACCGCGACAATGTCGGTCTCTCGGTGATCGTGCTGAAGACGGCGGACAAGAAGGCCAAGGTGATGCGCGTGCTGGCGCCGCTCGGCGTGCTGCTGCCGTCCGGTCTCGGGCTCAAGATCGACCAGAACGAGATGGGCCGCGCCGGATTCGTGCGCTGCCTGCCGGATGGCTGCCTCGCCGAGGTGATTCTCGACGACAACCTCATCGCCAAACTCCGCGCCGGCAAGACCGCGACCTTCGTCATCTTCCAGACGCCGGAGGAAGGTATCGGCATTCCGATCTCGCTGAACGGGTTCGGTCCGGGCTTCGACGCCCTTCCCTGACGAAAGACGCGGCGCAATGGCTCCGATCCGGTCTTCCGATGCCTTGCGGGCGCTCTACGGCGCCCCCTCGCCGCGCGCTCTCGCCAAGCAGCTCGACCATATCGACAAGCATTGCCGCGCCTTCATCGCGCTGTCGCCATTTCTCGTGCTGGCCACAGAGGGTCCGGACGGGCTCGGCGACGCGACGCCGCGCGGCGATCATCCGGGCTTCGTGACGGTCGCCGATGACAGGACGCTGATCATTCCCGACCGGCCAGGCAACCGGCGCATCGATTCGCTGACCAATATCGTCGCGCGTCCGGCGATCGGGCTGCTCTTCCTCATTCCCGGCTTCCTGGAGACGCTGCGCGTCAACGGAGATGCGGTGGTCGATGACGATCTCGCGCTGCGGGAAGCGCATCGCGTTGACGATTCGCTGCCCGCCACCGTCCTCGTGGTGACCGTGCGTGAAGCCTATCTGCAATGCGGCAAGGCGCTGATGCGGTCGGATCTCTGGGTCCCGGCCAGTTGGCCCGAGCGGACGCTGCTGCCGACCATGGGCGAGATGCTGAAGGACCACACCCGCTCCTCCGCGCCGCCCGAAAGCGATGCCGAGATGCTGGAGCGCTACAAGGCTGTGCTTTACTGAAGCGGCCTTATTGGGGTGGCGCCCAGACCGGCCGCAAGCCCCTCTCTTTCGCCCTCATCGCCACCAAGGGGTGCGAACCGCCCGGCGATCGCCTATCTGTCGTGGCAACGACGTTCCGGAGTTTTCCCATGTCCGACGAATCCCTGTCCATCCTTGCCCGCGCCGGGCTCGATCGCGGCGAGACCGAAGCCGCGGTGGCCGAGGCGCTCTCGGGCGCCGATGATGGCGAGCTCTATCTCGAATATGCGCAGTCTGAAGGGCTGGTCTTCGACAATGGCCGTCTGTCGGGCGCGAGCTATGATGTGCGCCAAGGCTTCGGCCTCCGCGCCGTCGCGGGTGAGGCGGTCGGCTATGCCCATGCCGGCGAGGTCTCGCTGGATGCCATTCGCCGCGCCGGCGAGGCGGTCGCTTCGGTGAAGTCGGGCCATTCCGGCGTCCTGGCCGAGCCGCCGGCCGGCACCAATCGCCGGCTCTATACCGACGAGAACCCGCTTGGCGCGCCGAGCTTCGCCGACAAGGTGACGCTGCTCGAACAGATCGATGCCTATGCCCGCGCCAAGGATCCGCGCGTGCGCCAGGTCAGCGCCTCACTCGCCGGCTCCTGGCAGGTGGTGGAGATTTTCCGGCCCGACGGCACCTATCGCCGCGATATCCGCCCGATGGTGCGGGTCAATGTCTCGATCATTGCCGGCGAAGGCGACCGGCAGGAACAGGGCTCTTTCGGCATGGGCGGTCGCGAGGGCTTCGGCCAGTTCGTGACGACCGAGCGCTGGCAATATTCCGTCGACCAGGCGCTGCGCCAGGCGCTCGTCAATCTCGAGGCCATTCCCGCGCCAGCCGGCACCTTCGATGTCGTGCTCGGACCGGGCTGGCCGGGCGTTATGTTGCATGAGGCCGTCGGGCATGGACTTGAAGGCGATTTCAACCGCCGCGGTGAAAGCGCGTTTGCCGGCCTGATGGGCCAGCAAGTAGCGGCCAAGGGCGTAACCGTGGTCGATGACGGCTCGATCGTCGACCGACGCGGCTCGCTGTCGTTCGACGATGAGGGCACGCCGACCCAGGCGACGACGCTTATCGAGGACGGCATCCTCGTCGGCTATATGCAGGACAGGCAGAACGCCCGCCTGATGGGCATGCAGCCGACCGGCAATGGCCGCCGCCAGTCCTATGCCCATGTGCCGATGCCGCGCATGACCAACACGATCATGCTCGGTGGCAGTCACCAGCCGGACGAAATCCTCGCCTCGGTCAAGAACGGGCTCTACATGGTCTCGTTCGGCGGCGGCCAGGTCGACATCACCTCCGGCAAATTCGTGTTCGCTTCCACCGAGGCCTACATGATCGAGAACGGCCGCATCGGTGCGCCGGTGAAGGGCGCGATGCTGATCGGCAACGGGCCCGATGCAATGCGGCGCGTCTCGATGGTCGGCAACGACATGGCGCTCGATCTCGGCATCGGCACCTGCGGCAAGAGCGGCCAGGGCGTGCCGGTCGGCGTCGGCCAGCCGACGCTCAGGATCGACCAGATCACGGTCGGCGGCACGGCGACATAGGGCGACCCAACGTCGCCTATCGGCCTCCAGATGCCTCACGCCGCGCATATTCGGTGCGCGGCGAATGCCCGAACAACTCCTTGTAAGCGCGGCTGAAGGCGGCCTCCGAGACATAGCCGATCCGCAGGCCGATCTCGCCGATGCGGGCATCCCGTCTAGCCAGCATCTCCCGGGCAAGCCCCAGCCGCCATTCATTCTGGTAGCGAAGCGGCGAGCGCCCCACGAGCGCCGCGAACCGCTCGCAGAAACTGGACCGCGACATGCTGGCAATATCTGCCAGCGCCGGAACGCTCCAACGCTGCATCGGCTGCTGATGGATGACCTTCAGGGCGCGCGCGATGCGCGGATCGGCGAGCCCGCCCAGCCACCCCGTCGTTTGGCCCTGATGCACCCAGGTGCGCAGCGCGCGAATGACGATGAGGTCGATCAACCGCGAGATCATCAAGGCCGCCCCCGGCTGGACGTCGCTCGTCTCCAGCATCAGAAAATGAGCGATGCCTTCGATCCACCCGCCGCCATCCTCCGGCCGGAGATGGATGAAGGGCGGCAATGCGAAGATCATTCCGCGGAGGCTGTCCGGATCGAACCAGAAGCGGCAGAGGACGACTTTCGCGCCTGAATCCGAAGCCACGAGCCGGAAACCGCCGCATCCCCTCGGGAAGAGCAGCAGGTGATGCGCGCCGATCGCGACCAAAGTCGAGTCGCCCCCCGCCATCTGCAGCGCACCTGCCGTGACCACGGCGACATGGGCCTCTTGCGGCGCGACATCAAGCTCCTCCCCCGCGGCCAGAGCCTGCGAGACCACGTGGTCACCGGTGAGCCGGATCTGCGACAGGACGTCGGAAAGCAGATCCCCCGTGACGGTCGCATCAGGGCTTTCCGGACGAATGATCAAGTTTTCCAGTAGTTCGGTCATGGCTGTCGGTAGCTCCCAGCCGTACATAACTCACGGCAAGATCACGCATCCCAATGATAATGCGTCCTTTTCTTGGGAAGGCCAAACCGTTTCAGGAGCGCCGTGCGCGAGCGGATTCTTTTCCGATCCTCTCCGCGCGCGGGCCGAAAGGATATATCGATGAGCTACGAGACCCTTACCCAACCCGCCCCTTTCGCCGCATCGCGTTGGCTGAAGTCGTATTATTTCACCCGCGCCGGCTTCTCCATCGCCTGGGTCGCGGCCGCCTTCACGCTTGGCCGGAGCATGCCGCCGATCGAGGCTGCCCTGCTGGTCGCATATCCGGCGTGGGATGCCGTCGCCAATATCGTCGATGCGCAGCGCAGCGGCGGCCTGAAGGCCAATCCTAGCCAGGCGCTGAACGCGACCATCAGCGTCCTGACCAGCCTCGCAGTCGCCGTTGCGCTCGGGCACAGCCTGAACGCGGTTCTGGCCGTCTTCGGCGTCTGGGCCATCCTCGCCGGCCTGTTCCAATTGATCACAGGGGCGCGGCGCTGGAAGACCGGCGCGCAATGGGCAATGATCCTCAGCGGCGCCCAATCGGCGCTGGCGGGTGGCTTCTTCATCAAGCAGGCGACGGGGGCCGCCACGCCGGGCATCGCCGATGTCGCCCCCTATGCAGCCTTCGGCGCGTTCTATTTCCTCATCTCCGCCATATGGCTGGCCGTGAAGCTGGCCCGGACGAAGTCACGCACGTAGCAAGCCACGCGTGGCATTCGGCTCATCCTGCGCTCGCGCAGGATGCGGCCCGGCGATCGACACCTAAGGATAGAGCCGCTCGCGGCTCCATTCGGGCGCGTCAGGTTCGGCACGGCCAAAGACGATCCGGTCATGCAGGCGGAAAGCACCGTCCTTCCAGAATTCGATCTGCGTCGGCCGGATACGGAAGCCCGACCAATAGGGCGGGCGCGGAACGTCGCCGAGCGGATAGCGCGCGGCCACCAGCGCGACCGCCTTCTCCAGGGCGAAGCGCGATTCGAGCGGCCGCGACTGCTGAGATGCCCATGCGCCGAGCCGGCTGTGGCGGGCGCGCGTCTTGAAATAGTCGTCTGCTTCCTTGGCAGAGACCTGCTCGACCGGACCGCGCACGCGGACCTGCCGCCTGAGCGACTTCCAATGAAAGAGCAATGCGGCCTTCGGCTGCGCCAGGAGTTCGCGACCCTTGGCGCTTTCGTAATTCGTGTAAAATACGAAGCCGCTCTCGTCGAAATCCTTCAAGAGCACCATCCGCACATCCGGCAGGCCATCCTCGTCGACGGTTGCCAGTGCCATGGCGTTTGGATCGTTCGGCTCGCTCTTTTCCGCTTCGATCAGCCATTCCGCAAAAAGGCCGAATGGGTTGGTAGCGTCCGTGAAGTCACTCATTCTTAACCCAATTTCCCCGATGCTGCGGCCAATGCTCCAGGGGCGTGCATGCCGCAACCGACCAAAGATATAGCGGGCGCCAGCCCCTTTGCCAGCCACCGGCAGTGCTCCGCGCGCCGCGAGGGCCGCGCATGAGACGGCGCGCGGCGGTTCTCGTCATCGCCTGCGGCCTCGCTGGCTGCGGCCTGTCCCCGCTCAGTCATGACGGCATCGACAGCACGACCACCGGCTCGATCACGCCCGCCGCCACCCCAGAGCCGCAATCGGCCCAACCGCCCGCGCCGACCGTCGTCGGCTCGCTCGCGCAATCGGACTGGGAGACGATCCGGACGCTCGCCGCCGACCGGCTCGCCGACGCTCCCAATGGCGATCCGCTCGACTGGACCAATCCCGACACCGGGAACGAGGGCACGCTCGCGGCTCTTGCCGACGCGCGCACCCGCACAGGCGGGCTTTCCTGCCGGCCGATCGCGCTGACGGTCAGCGACGTACGCGGCGTGAGGCGCTATCATGGTCATGCGTGCCGGTCGGTCGATGGGTCGTGGCAGCTCTTCGACATGTCGGCGGACGACAAGGCCCTGCTCTGAACCGTCGCCGAAAGTCGCTCAGCCGCAACGCTCGCGACTGGAATCAATTCCTAGTTCTCCTTATATGACCTGACGATCCCGGGTCTGCGGACCGGGAGCGAATTCTGCCCGCCGAGGGGGTTTTCATGCGTGATCCATATCAGGTGCTCGGCGTCGAGAAGACGGCGAGCGAAGCCGAAATCAAGAAGGCGTTCCGACGCCTGGCCAAATCGTCACATCCCGATCGCAACAAGGACGATCCAAAGGCGCAGGATCGGTTCGCCGAACTCAACTCCGCCTACGAGATCATCGGCGACAAGGAAAAGCGCGAGAAGTTCGATCGCGGCGAGATCGACGCCGACGGCAAGCCGCGTTTCCAGGGCGGCGGCTTCGACGATTTCCAGGGGTTTTCCAGCCGCGGCGCGCGTCCCGGCCCCGGAGCGCAGAGCTTCCGCTGGTCGAGTGAGGGCGGCGGCGCGAGCGACGACGACATCCTTTCCGAGATCCTGTCCGGCTTTTCCAGCCGGGCCGGCTTCGGCGCGCGGCGCGGCGCCGGTCCAAGGCCGCAGCAGACGCGCACCCCGGGCGAGGACGTCAATGCCGCCGTGGCGGTCACGCTGGAACAGATCGTTCGGGGCGACAAGGTTCGCGCGGAACTTCCGACCGGCCGGACGCTCGAAGTCGCCATTCCGCCCGGCACGCGTTCCGGCAAGCAGATCCGCCTGCGCGGCCAGGGCTGGGCGAGCCAGGATGGCGGCCCCGCCGGCGACGCTATGGTCACCGTCGAGTTTGTTCCCCATCCCCTGTTCAAGGTGGAAGGCGACAATCTTCGCATCGACCTGCCGGTGACTCTGGATGAGGCGGTCCTCGGCGCCAAGGTGCGCGTGCCAACGCTCGGCGGTTCGGTGACGATGACCATTCCCGCCCATTCGAATGGCGGCCGCGTCATGCGCTTGAAGGGCAAGGGATTGCCGACGACGGCGGGCGGTCATGGCGATCTTCTGGTCGCGCTGCGCATCACGCTGCCCGAGACGATCGATCCCGAGTTCGAGGCGCTGATGCAGCGCTGGCGCGAAAGCCATCGCTACAGCGCACGCGGACCGGAATACGACGCCTGACGCTATCCCTTCGGGCGCGGCGCGGCGGCGCGGGCGAGACGATCGCGGATCGCCTCGCCGAGCCCCTCATCGGGAATCGGCGCCACCGCGATCGATGCCGCCACACCATCGAGCGTCCGCAGCGCGGCGAAGAGCCCGGCCGCCGCTTCGACGAGATCGCCGCGCGGGCTGAGATTGACGATGGCTGCTGCGTGAGCGGCACCCTTCGGCGGATGCGGACCGAAATCGATCAGGGCCTCGCCAGGCCGAACCTCGGCCACGTCGAGCCTGACAGCGGCCGCCGGCGCGTAATGCGAGGCCAGTTGCCCCGGCGCGACCGGCGCCTCTGGGTCTTCGAGACCCGCCGTGACGAGCGACGTACCGGTCAGGCCCTCGATGCGCTCGCGGGAGAGCCCGCCGGCCCGCAACAGATGGATGGTGCCGTCAACGACGCGCAGGATGGTCGATTCGACGCCGACGGCGCTCGGCCCCGCATCGAGGATGATCGGCACGACCGCGCCGAGATCCGCCTCGACATGCGCGGCGGTGGTCGGGCTGACATGGCCGGACCGATTGGCGCTCGGTGCGGCGAGCGGACCGCCAAAGGCGCCAAGGAGCGCGAGCGCGGCCGGATGCGCCGGCACGCGGATCGCGACCGTATCCAGCCCGGCGGTGGCAAGGTCCGAGAGTCCGGCATCGCTGCGCTTCGGCACGACCAGGGTCAGCGGTCCCGGCCAGAAGGCCTCTGCAAGGCGCCGCGACAGCGGATCGAACACGGCGAGCTGTTCTGCGGCGCTGAAATCGGCGACATGGGCGATGAGCGGATTGAAGCGGGGCCGCCCCTTCGCCGCATAAATGCGGGCGACCGCCTCTCCATTGCGCGCGTCGGCGGCGAGGCCATAGACCGTCTCGGTCGGCATCGCCACGAGGCCGCCGGCCGAAAGCACCACGACAGCATCGCGGATCGCCGCCTGGTCGAAGGCTGACCTGATCATCGCGCCGCCTCGCTCTTTCCATGCACTGGCATGGCGCTTCAAGAAACCAGCGGCGCGGCGCCGTCAAGTCCGGACGACGACACGATGCGCGCGGACTGCGCTTCGGAGTCTCGAGCCCCGAACGGATCGGGCGGGGCTCGCTGCGCGTTGTAGCTCCTGATATGAACGAGATCGCCGGGCATGCGGCGACGCATCATCCATGCCCATGCGAGGCGATTCCCACCCATGCGAGGCGGAAACCCATGGCGACGCTTCTGATCGGCAGCCCGATCTTTGCCCGGCATATCGTACCCTTCGGGCATCCCGAACGTCCCGAACGGATCGTGGCGGTCGAGGCGGCGCTGGCCGAGCCGGGCTTCGACACGCTCGTCCGCGAGCGCGCCGAGATGGCCGATGAGGCGATGGTGCTGCTGTGCCATCCAGCGGCCCATCTCGACATGCTGCGCGATGCGAGCCCCCGCGAAGGGCTCGGCCGGCTCGACGCCGATACGGTGATGTCGCCGAAGACGCTGGAGGCCGCGCTGACCGCCGTTGGCGGCGCCTGCCAGGCGGTCGACGCCGTGATGGAAGGCCGTGTCGCCAACGCCTTCTGCGCCATGCGGCCGCCCGGTCATCACGCCGAACCGGAGCATGCGATGGGCTTCTGCTTCTTCAACCAGGCCGCGATCGCTGCGCGCCATGCGCAGAGCGTGCACGGCGCCGGGCGCGTCGCGATCATCGATTGGGACGTGCACCACGGCAACGGCACGCAGGCTATCTTCTGGGATGACCCCTCGGTCCTCTACGGCTCGACGCACCAGATGCCGCTTTATCCGGGCACGGGCGCCGCATCCGAAACCGGCGCCGGCAACATCATCAATGCGCCGCTGCCGCCGGGCGCCGCCGGAACCCTCTTCCGCGAGGCGTTCGAGACGCGTCTCCTGCCGGCACTCGACGCTTTCCGCGCCGACCTCATCATCATATCCGCCGGTTTCGACGCCCATTGGCGTGATCCCCTCGGCGGGCTCGAGCTCAATGAAGAGGACTTTGCCTGGGCGACCGACGCGCTGATGGCGCGGGCGGATCGGGACTGCGGCGGGCGGATCGTCAGCATTCTCGAAGGCGGCTACGATCTCAAGGGACTGGCGGGCTCAGTCAGCGCCCATGTCACGCGGTTGATGTCGAACAGCTAGCCGAGCCAGGCCGGAAAGAGCTTTCCAAGCGAGCCGACGATCATTTCCATGGCGATGGCGGCCAGCACCAGCCCCATCAGGCGACGCGTCAGCGACAATGTCATTGGCGACATCCAATGACTGATGAAGGGCGCGGCCAGCGTGGCGACACCGAAAAAGACGAGGTAGGCGGCGAGCGTGATCGCATAGACCCCCATCGCGCCCGCCTCGGCGGAGGTTTGCGCGAAGACGATGACCGTCGCCATCGTCCCCGGACCGAAGGCGATGGGAATGCCGAGCGGGTAGACGCCGATGCTGGAGGCGGCGGGAAACTTGGCCTGTTCCTCGGGCGTCCCGGCATGGGAGGGATGGTCCTCGCCATTCAGCATCGACAGCGCGATCAACAGGACGATCAACCCGCCCGCCAGGCGGAAATGCGGGATATCGATGCCGAAGACGTTGAGCAGCAGGCGGCCGACCAAGGCGCAGATAATGCTGCCGATCGTCACCGTCGCGATCATGGTGAGCGCCGTCCGCCGGCTGCTGGCGGTGTCCTGGCCACCCGTCATGGCAAGAAAGACGGGCAGCGTGGTCAACGGGTTCATGATCGCGAACAAGGCCGCAAAGAACTTCAAGCCGACGGTCCAGTCCATTCGTCACGATCCCTTCCGATTCCACCCCGGACGCCAGCATAACCCGGGTAAACGCCGCGCTTCCACCCGCGCCGCGCTTGCGTCAGGCAGCCCGATGTCGGAAAACATGGCGATGCACAGGGAGAACGAACCATGACCGAGACGGCCACGCCGATCGCCAGCCTCTCCTTCGAGAAGGCGCTCGCCGAGCTCGAAACGATCGTCGGCCATCTCGAACGCGGCGATGTCCCGCTCGAAGAATCGATCCGCATCTATGAGCGCGGCGAGGCCCTGAAGAAACATTGCGAGGCGCTTCTGGCGCAGGCCGAGGCCAAGGTCGAGAAGATCAGGACCGGCGCATCCGGCCAGGCGACCGGCAAGGAGCCTCTCGACGTCGAAGGCTGATCGCGCTTATCCGTGAACGGTGCGTCGTCGGGGCGGTCCTTCCTGTCGCACGGCCTCGTCACCAGTTTCGGAAGATCCAGCCAGGAACGTGAAGGGACAGGTCATGAGCGGAGCTTCGGACAAGGACCCGATTTTCGGTGATGCAGCGTCAAGCGACGCCGTCGAACTGGTCGTGGTGCCTCGCACCGCCGATATCGGCGGCTTTCTTGTGCGCCGGGCGCTGCCGACCGCCAAGCGGCGCATGGTCGGACCGTTCGTCTTCCTCGACCAGATGGGCCCCGGCGAATTTCCCTCCGGCGAGGGCCTCGATGTGCGGCCGCATCCCCATATCGGTCTCGCCACGGTCACCTATCTCTTCGACGGCGAGATCATCCACCGCGATTCGACCGGCGTCGAGGCCGCGGTGCGGCCGGGCGACGTCAACTGGATGACGGCCGGGCGGGGCATCGCCCATAGCGAGCGTTCCAGCGAAGCGTTCCGTCACAAGGCCAATGATCGCCGCATCTCAGGCCTGCAGACCTGGGTCGCATTGCCGAAGACGCATGAGGAGACGGCGCCGGCCTTTCATCACCACGATGGTGCGAGCCTGCCCGAAATCGAAGCCGGCGGGGCGAAGGTCCGCCTCATCATCGGCGAAGCCTGGGGCGAGGCCTCGCCCGTCGAGACCTTCAGCGACACCATCTATGCCGAATTGCTGCTCCAGCCGGGCAGCAGCGTTCCGATCGACCCGGCGCATGTCGAGCGCGCGCTCTATTTGTTCGAGGGCGAGATCGAGATTGCCGGCGATGTGTTCGAGGCCGGGCGCCTGCTCGTGCTGCGGCCGGGCGATCCAATCACCGTCCGCGCCCGCACACCAGCCAGGCTGCTGCTGGTCGGCGGCGCGCCGATGGATGGCCCGCGTCATATCTGGTGGAACTTCGTATCCTCGTCGAAGGAGCGGATCGACCAGGCCAAGGCCGACTGGAAGGCCGGCCGCTTCGACAAGGTCTTCGGCGATGAAAGCGAGTTCATCCCTCTGCCGGAGTGACGGCGTGCGGCAACCGCCAGGGCGACCTTCTCGGCTGCTCTGGGCCGCGTTGCCGCAAAGTTGGTGCCTGTGACGGAAATTGGTGCTTCTCCGGCGGCCCGCTCCGGCCAACACTGGCAGCGCCTCACCGACCGGGATCGCCGCCATGCTCACCACCCGCCAGCCTGTCCTCCGCCGCTTCTGGTACGCCACCCATCGTCTGGCCGATCTCGCCTCGGGACCGCAGCCTTTCACGTTACTCGGCGAGAAGATCGTGCTGTTCCTCGACAGCCGCGGCGAGCCGGCGGCGCTGATGGATCGCTGCTGCCACCGGACGGCGAAGCTCTCGAAGGGCTGGTGCAAGGGCGATCTGATCGTCTGCGGCTATCATGGCTGGGCCTATGACCGGACTGGCACGCTGATCGAGGTGCCGCAATTCTCGCCCGAGCAGATCGTGCCGCGCATCGGCGTGCACGCGTTCCACTGCACCGCCCGCTATGGCTATGTCTGGGTCTGCCTCGGCGAGCCGCTGGCCCCGATCCCCGGCATTCCGGAGGACGACGATCCCGCCTATCGTCGCATCCAGCAATTCCACGAGGACTGGCGGACGGCCCCGCTTCGTCTCATGGAGAATTCGTTCGACAACGCGCATTTCTCCTTCGTGCACAAGGCGACCTTCGGCCAGATCGACCAGCCGGTGCCCGAGAAGTACGAGATCACCGAGACCGATTACGGCTTCGAAGCGGAAACCATCGTCGCGATCAACAATCCGCCGCCGGCGCACCGCATCACGGGCTCAGACGCGCCGACGACACGCCGCCACATGCGCAACAAATGGTTCATGCCCTTCTGCCGCCGGCTCGATATCGAATATCCCTCGGGGCTGCGCCACATCATCTTCAACTGCGCAACGCCGGTCGACGACGGCACGCTCCGCCTCGCGCAGATCCTCTATCGCAACGACAGCGAGGCCGATTGCCCGACCGAGGCACTGATCGCCTGGGACGCGCAGATCCTGGCCGAGGACCGCGACATCCTTGAGGCGACCGATTTCGATGCCACGGTCGACATGAAGCGCAAGGTCGAGGCGCACATGCCCTCCGACCGGCCCGGCATGATCATGCGCCGGCGGCTGCTCGAGTTGCTGCACGCCCATGGCGAGGAAGAGGTGTCGGAGGCCACGCCGGCCGTTGCCGTGCCCGAAATGCCGGCCTTCCAGGGGGCGAGTGCCTGAGCCCGGTCAGAGCGGCGTGTAGTCGGTCTCCAGGAAATCGGCGACCTCGGGAATCCACCGATCGCGCACAAAGGCGACGTGGTCTGGATGGTCGTTATAGCCGGCATAGGTGGCCGCGTCGGCGAACTTCATCGAGAAGCCGAAATGAAAGCCGTTCTTGGGACTCACCTGCCGAAGCTGCTCGAATGCCTCGACGCCCGGAATGGCGGCCAGCACCCGCGCATCGGCGAGAAAGGCGGCTTCCTCGGCGGAACCCTTGGGATGGCGAAGACTGAACGCGACGGTATGGCGGATCATGGAGCGGGTCCTGAAAGGCGGGAAGCTGCAGCCTAGCGCGGCGCATGCTCGTCCGGGAAGGGCTGACGTCCCATCATCCTCGGCCGTTCGACCGCGAGAGGCCGACACGATCCTTCGCGTTCTCCGTTTCGGAGAGGTCAGGAAAAGGAAGCGCCCCTGTGACTAAGGTCGCACAGGCTGCAACCGCGCGCCTCCGGCCGCGTTGCCTCCCGCAGCGGGCTCGTGTAACCGTGTCGAACACAACAAGCTCAATTTGAGATGACCGGCAAGCTCGATACGCCCCTCCTCGACAGCGTCGTCAATCCACAGGACCTGCGGCAGCTTCCGGAAAGCGCGCTCTCCCAGCTCGCCGAAGAACTGCGCGCGGAGACGATCAATGCCGTCTCCGTCACCGGAGGCCATCTCGGCGCCGGGCTCGGCGTCGTCGAGCTCACGGTTGCGCTTCACTATGTGTTCGATACGCCGCGCGACCGCATCATCTGGGATGTCGGGCACCAGGCCTATCCGCACAAGATCCTGACCGGGCGCCGCAAGCGCATCCGCACGCTGCGCCAGCCGGGCGGCCTTTCCGGCTTCACGCGCCGCGCCGAAAGCCCGTTTGACCCGTTCGGCGCCGCGCATTCGTCGACCTCGATTTCCGCCGGCCTCGGCATGGCGGTCGCCCGCGATCTTTCCGGCAGCGACAACGCCGTCGTCTGCGTAATCGGCGATGGCGCGATGTCGGCGGGCATGGCCTATGAGGCGATGAACAATGCCGGCGCCTTGCGCTCGCGGCTCATCGTCATCCTCAACGACAACGACATGTCGATCGCCCCGCCTGTTGGCGCGATGTCGGCTTATCTCGCGCGCCTCGTCTCCGGCCGGGCCTATCGCTCGATCCGCGAAGTGGCGAAGCAGCTCGCGAGCCACCTGCCCCGCTTCTTCCATGACAAGGCGAAGCGCACCGAGGAATATGCGCGCGGCTTCTGGACCGGCGGCACGCTGTTCGAGGAACTCGGCTTCTATTATGTCGGGCCGATCGACGGGCACAATCTCGATCATCTGCTGCCCGTGCTGCGCAATCTTCGCGATGCGCCGGATGGACCGATCCTGCTGCATGTCGTGACGCAGAAGGGCAAGGGCTACGCCCCCGCCGAAGCGGCGGCCGACAAGTATCACGGCGTCAACCGCTTCGATGTCATCACCGGCAAGCAGGCCAAGGCGACGCCAAATGCGCCGAGCTATACGCGCGTCTTCGCCGAAAGCCTGATCAAGGAAGCCGAGCGCGACGAGAAAGTGGTGGCGATCACCGCTGCGATGCCCTCCGGCACCGGGCTGGACCTGTTCGGCCAGGCATTCCCCACGCGCACCTTCGATGTCGGCATCGCCGAGCAGCATGCCGTCACCTTCGCGGCCGGCCTCGCTTCGGAAGGGTTCAAGCCGTTCTGCGCGATCTATTCGACCTTCCTGCAGCGCGGCTACGACCAGATCGTGCATGACGTTGCGATCCAGAAGCTGCCCGTGCGCTTCGCGATCGATCGCGCCGGCTTTGTCGGTGCCGATGGGCCGACGCATGCCGGCTCGTTCGACACTGGATTCCTGACCGCCCTGCCCGGCATGGTGGTAATGGCGCCATCCGACGAAGCCGAACTCGTCCACATGATCGCGACCGCCGTCGCCATCGACGACGCGCCCTCGTCCTTCCGCTATCCACGCGGCGAGGGCGTCGGCATTGAATTGCCGGCGCGCGGCGAGGTGCTCCCGATCGGCCGCGGCCGCATCGTCAAGGAAGGCTCCAAGGTCGCCATCCTCTCCTTCGGCACGCGGCTCGCCGACGCGCTGAAGGCTGCCGAGGAACTCGACGCCTACGGCCTGTCGACGACCGTGGCCGATGCCCGCTTCGCCAAGCCGCTCGATACCGGGCTGGTGCTGGATCTTGTGCGCAATCACGAAGTCGTGGTCACGATCGAGGAAGGCGCCGGCGGTGGTTTCGGCACGCAGGTGCTGTCCTTCCTGGCCGGAGCCGGCGCCTTCGATCGTGGCCTCAAGATCCGTTCGCTGGTGATGCCGGACCTCTTCGTCGAGCAGGACAAGCCGGAATCGATGATTTCGCGCGCCGGTCTCGATTCGCGCGGCATCGTCGCGACGGTGTTCGAGACGCTCGGCCGTGACAGCGAAGCGGCCGTCATCCGCAGCGCCTGACCGAGCAGCACACCACTCGGCATAACGTGATTTTGCGCGAGCAGGGCCGAGCCGCTATCTCTTCGGCATGAGCGCCCCCCGCAAAGCCGTCCGCCGCCCGATCCAACGTCTCCGGATCGCCCTCTGGCTCGTCGTCGCCGTGGCGATCCTCGGTGTCGCCGCCTATGCCTGGCGCGCCGAGACCGGCGGCCGGCTGATGGCGAGCAGCATCGGCGGCCCATTCAGCCTTATCGACCAGAAGGGAAAGCCGGTCACCGAGGCGGCCCTCAAGGGCCATCCTTCGCTGATGTTCTTTGGCTACACCTTCTGTCCCGATGTCTGCCCGACAACCTTGTTGCAGGCCTCCAACTGGCTGAAGGCGCTCGGTCCGGACGGCGATCGGCTGA
This sequence comes from Kaistia sp., assembly GCA_035555375.1. Lineage (GTDB taxonomy): Bacteria > Pseudomonadota > Alphaproteobacteria > Rhizobiales > Kaistiaceae > Kaistia. The sequence continues at coordinate 70,005 of DATMGR010000038.1, forward strand.
AGGTGTTCTTCGTCACCGTCGATCCCGAGCGCGATACCGTGGAGCAGCTCGGTAACTATCTCCAGGCCTTCGATCCGCGCATCACCGGGCTGACCGGCCCGCGCGACAAGCTCGACCCGATGCTCAAGGCCTTCCGAGTCTATTCGAAGAAGGTCGGCGACGGCGATGACTACGCGATGGACCACACCGCCGCCGTCTACATGCTCAACGCCGACGGCGACATGGTCGGCACCGTCGACTATCAGGAAGACGAGGCGACGGTGATGGCCAAGCTCAAGCGGCTGATGGCGGACTGAAGAGCGCGTCTTAACGCTCCGCTGCGGTCAGGCCGGCAGTTTCGGCGCGACGCGCGCGCGCATGAACGCCATATAGGCGTCCTCAGAGGTTTCGCGACGGGCGCGCACCAGCGGCTCAATGTCCTTGGTTGCAACGTAGCGAAGCCGATCGGTTCCGTCGGTCGCAGCCGCAAAGATCACCTCTGCGACTTCGGCACTGGTGGCGTTGGCCCGCCCCGCGCGCAACCCTGCGAACACTGCCTCCGCGCCGGCGATGAAGGCGTCATAGTCGGCGATCCGCTCGACACTCCTCACCTCGGCGGCGCTCCGCTCGCCGAAGCGGGTGCTGGTGACGCCGCCGGGCTCAACGACCTTCACCGCAATGCCGACCGAGGCGAGCTCATAGGACAGCGATTCCGAGAAGCCTTCGAGCGCGAATTTCGAAGCGGAGTAAAGCGAGATCATCGGCAGAGCGAAGACGCCGGCGCCCGAGCTGACATTGACGATGACACCCGATCGATGGGTGCGAAAATGCGGAAGAATAGCGCGCGTGACGTCCATCACGCCGAAGAGATTGACGGCGAATTGCTGCGCGATCTGGGCGGGAGGCGTCTGCTCGAAAACACCGAAGAGGCCAAAACCCGCATTGTTGACCAGAACATCGATGCGTCCGAACCGCTCGATCGCATCTGCGATCGCGACCCGGATGCTGGACGGGTCTTCAACATCGAGGCGCGTGACGAGGACGCCGTCGCGCGCGGCGAGCGTGCCTCCTGTCTCGGGGCTCCGCATCGTGGCGACGACATTCCAGCCGCGATCGGCAAAATAGTGCGCTGTGGCTTCGCCGAAGCCGCTTGAGCAGCCGGTAATGAGGACAGTCTTGGGCATGGGAAGGCTCCTTGGTCTGGAGCCTGGAATATGAGTCGGGATGATTGGTGTTATAATCCGTTCAATCTTGCATGACGGGATGCAACAGGTTGAACAATGACGACAGATCTCAGTCTGGGTGATCTCAACGCGGTCGCAACGGTGGCGGCCACGCTCAACTTCCGTGCGGCTGCGGTCGAGCTCGGCATTCCGCCCTCCTCTCTCAGCCACGCCATCGCGAGCATCGAGCGTCGCCTCGGCGTGCGCCTCTTCAACCGGTCGACCCGCAGCGTCAGGCTCACCGATGCAGGCGCCGACTTCCTGGAACGCGTCAGGCCGGCGCTGCGCGAGATTTCCGAGGCGGTGGAGATGGTCAATCGCTTCCGCGCCACACCGGCCGGGCTCCTTCGCCTCAATGGATCGGAAGGCGCCTCGCAACGCGTCCTGCCGCTGGTACTCGACTTTCTTGCCGCCTATCCCGACATGCGCGTCGATATCGCCAGCGATGGCCGGCTGGTCGATATCGTCGCGACCGGCTTTGATGCCGGCCTGCGCCTTGCCGAGGCCGTGCCACAGGACATGGTCGCCGTGCCCGTCGCCGAAGACGAGGCATTCGCCGTCGTCGGCACGCCGGATTATTTCGCCAGCCGGCCGCCGCCGGTCGTCCCGGCCGATCTCTTCACGCATGAGTGCATTCGGACGCGCATGGCGAGCGGCGCCATCCATCGCTGGGAGTTCGCGCGTCAGGGCGAATCCGTGATCGTCGATCCGCCCGGCCGGCTGACGCTCGGCAGCCATGATCTCAGCTTGAAAGCGGCACGGGATGGCGCCGGGCTGGCTTATGTGACCGAGCGCTCGGCGCGGGAAGACCTCGGATCCAGCCGTCTTCAGCGCGTGCTCGGCGACTGGACACCCGCCTTTCCGGGGCTCTGCCTCTATTATCCTCGTCAGCGACTGCCCTCGGCTGGACTCGCGGCTTTCATCGCGCATGCCCGCAGCGCGCGGGCGCGGCGGCCCGAAGAGGCTCAGCGCGCCGGGCCTTCTTCCTCATAGGCCATATAGCGGATGATCCGCCACTGACCGTCGGGCTCCTTGCGGAAGATATCCATCCCGGGCTCGACCACCTTGATCGCGCCGGGGGTGACGGTCAGCGTCCAATCCAACCTGACCATAGCGAGATCGCCCTCGACGATGACTTCCTTGATTTCCGGCACGTATCGAAATTCGCGCGCCGGATCATCGATGGCGCGAGTAAGCAGGCGGCAGCGGGCTGCGTAGTCCGCCTCGCCCTGTCCGCGATAATCCGAGATCAGATCCTTCGAAAAGAGATCGCAGGCCTCGGCCTTGCGGCCGGCATTGAAATCGTCCGCCCATCGCAAAAGGCGCGCCCGAATCGCAGCGGCCGGATCAGCCAACGCTGGACCCGAACAGGCAGCCATGACGCCTGCTGCCAGCGTCACGGCCCGCAATGCCTGTCGCCATTCGTGCATCGGTGGTCCTTACCGAGGAAAGGCCTTCTGCTGGAAGGCCGTGCGCTCGACCTTGTTGCTGATCGGCGGGATGGTGCGCAAGTAGGCGACCACCGCGTCGACATCCTCGGCGGTCATGTTCTTGTAATAGGCATAGGCCATCGGCGGCGACAGCCTGTGACCATCCGCGCCGATCCCGTCCGTGATCGCGCGCGCGACCTCCGCATCGGTCCATGAGCCGATGCCGGTGTCCTTGTCGGGCGTGATGTTCGCGGTCATCACGGACATGCCGGGACCCATCTTGATCTCGAAGCCGCCGGCGCCGAGATGGCCGGCGAAGTCGGGCGCGCCATGCGGCCCGGCCGTGGTGTGGCATTCGAAGCAGTGCCCGAGCGCATTCACGATATAACCGCCATAGGCGACCTTGTCGGATTTCGGCGGCGCCGGCAGGCCCTTCGCGGGCGGCATGGTCTGCTGCGGAATGTTGTACTTCGCCAGCGGAATGGCGTTCTTGACCGGCTTGACCGTGCGGAGATAGGCGACGATCGCCTTCGCGTCATCATCCGACATGTTGTTGTAGGTCGGCACGGGCATCGGCGGGAAGATTATCCGGCCGTCCTTCTCCGCACCCTCGCGGATGGCGTGGATGATCTCCTCGTCCGTCCAGCCGCCGATCCCGGTTTCCTTGTCCGGCGTGATATTGGCTGAATAGGTATTGAAGGCCGGCTCGTCGAAATGGAAGCCGCCGGCAAGCGTCTTGTCCATGATCGGCTTGAAATCGGGGCCGAGCGGGGTGTGGCAACTGCCGCAGGCGACCGGTCCATTGACGAGATAGGCGCCGCGCGCGACGAGCGCATCTTTCGCCGCGGCAGGGCCGACATGGAAAGCCAGGACCGCGCCGGCGATAAAAGTGGAAAGCAGAGTCTTGTGGCGCATGAATCCCCCCGGATGCCTGACTTGCTGGAATAGTTCTTAACATTAAGCTTTGCGGACCGGAAGCCGATGCATGAGCCTCTTTTGGGATGACGATGCGGTGGCGACGACGTCTTGTCGTCTATTTGCACTGCAGCAAAATGATGCCGCAACGCCGATCTGTCGCATCCCCCTTCGATGACGATGCAGTCCGTCGCCGCTATCCTCCAATGATGGCGGCGCGAGATCGCGCCGCCGCGGAGACTGATCATGCGAATGCCTGCCATTCCGCTTGCCGTGCTGCTCGGTTTCAATGGCGGCTTTGTCGATACGGCCGGCTTTCTCGGGCTGCAGGGCCTGTTCACCTCGCATGTCACCGGCAACTTCGTGACGCTCGGAGCTTCCTTGGTGCTGGGCACGTCAGGCGTCCTCACGAAGATGCTGGCGATCCCCGTCTTCATCGTCGCGGTCGGCCTGACGCGGCTTGCCGGCAATCGTCTCGCCGACCACAAGCGCGCCTCCATGCCTGCCCTGTTCTCGGCGCAAGCCGTCCTGCTCGGGGTCTTCTTCCTGCTCGCCGTGACATTCGGCCCGTTCGCCGATGGCGACGCCCCCATGGCCATGCTGGCGGGTCTGATCGGCGTCTGCGCCATGGCCATCCAGAACGCGGTGCAGCGGATGCATCTTTCCAGCGAACCGCCGACAACCATCCTGACCGGCACCACGACCCAGTTCGCGATCGATCTGATGGACCTCATCACCAAGCGTCCCAGCATGGCCAGCCACGATGCGCGGCGGCATTTCATGGCCTTCTTCCGCGCCATTGTCTGCTTTGGTGCCGGGTCGATGCTCGCCGCTGCCAGCTTCTATTTCGTCGGCCTCGCCTGTCTGATCGTCGCGGTAGCAATTGCCAGCTTCGTCGCCGTTCTCAAGGCTCGCGACGTATCCGGCGAGACCGGCATGCTGATGTGACGGCGCGAATAAGCTTGCTTCGCCAAGGCATCCGCTTCATCTCTCCGCGACGATGAACAGCCCTTCGCCTCATGACCGCTCGCTCCGCCTCGACCAGGCGCTCGTTGCGCGCGGCCTTGCTCCAACCCGCGCCCGCGCCCGCGACGCTGTGCTGCGCGGCCATGTGCGCGTCGACGGCAAACCGGTCGCAAAGCCGTCCTTCACGGTTCCGCCCGAAGCGTCCCTGGCGCTCGATGACCCCGCCGCGCGCTATGTCTCGCGTGCCGCGCTGAAGCTCGTCGCCGGGCTGGAGCACTTCAGCTACGACGCCGTGGGGCGGATCGCGCTCGATATCGGCGCCTCGACCGGCGGGTTCACCGAAGTCCTGCTCGAGCATGGCGCGGCCAAGGTGCATGCCATCGATGTCGGCCACGACCAGCTCGATCCGCGCATCGCCGCCGACCCGCGCGTTCAGTCGCGCGAGGGGCTCAATGCGCGCGATCTCGTGGCCAGCGATCTCGGCGATCCTGTCGACGCCATCGTTTCCGACGTGTCGTTCATCTCGCTCCGCCTTGCGCTGCCGCCGGCGCTCGATCTGACAGAGCCCGGCGCCTGGGGCATCTTCCTCGTCAAACCGCAATTCGAAGTTGGCCGTGCCGGCGTCGGCAAAGGCGGCATCGTCCGCGATCCCACGGCCGGCCCGGCAGCGGCGGAGGCGATCGCCGCGTGGCTTGCAGCCGACATGGGCTGGACGGTCGACGGCCTCATCCCCTCGCCGATCGCCGGTGGCGACGGCAATCACGAGTTTCTACTCGGTGCACGGAAAGCAAAACCCTGATGGCCGAACGGCTCTCGATCACGGCTCTCGGTCATGAGGGCGACGGCGTCGCCGAACGGAAGGACGCGAAGATTTTCGTGCCCTTCACCCTCCCCGGCGAGACCGTCGATGCGGAGGTCATGGGCGAACGCGGCCGGCTGGTTTCCCTCATCGAAGCAGGGCCGGACCGCGTCACGCCGCCTTGCCGGCATTTCGGCAGTTGCGGCGGATGCAGCGTCCAGCATCTTGCCCCCGCAGCCTATGGCGAGTGGAAGCGCGAACTCGTCGAAACGGCCTTCGCCCAGCGCGGCATCGCGGCCGATGTCGAACCGCTGGTGCCGCTTGCGCCCCATACGCGGCGGCGGGCCGTCTTCACCATCGAGCGGGACGGCGACCGGGCCGTCCTTGGCTTCAATCGCCGCGACAGTCACGACCTTCTCGATATTGAGGAATGCCCGCTGACCGTACCGGCGATCGAAAGCCGCCTTGCAAGGCTTCGCACGCTCGCCGTAACGGTCCTGGCCCGCGCCAAGCGGGGTAAGATGATCGTGACGGCGACCGACACCGGCCTCGATGTCGCGATCGAAGGCGGCATCACGCCGCGCCGCACTGATTATGAATCGCTCGGCCGCAACGTCGCCGAGGGTTGGCTGGCGCGTTTGACCATCGACGGCGTGGAGATCGCCACGAGCCGCCAGCCGGAGCTCCGGCATGGCGATACGGTGCTCTATCCCGCCGCCGGCGGCTTCCTGCAGGCGGCGGCGCCCTCCGAGCAGGCGCTTGCCGATCTCGTCGATGCCTCGATCGGCAAGACGGGACCGGCGGTCGACCTCTTCTCGGGAATCGGAACCTTCACGCTCCGGCTCGCCCGCCGCTTTCCGGTTCTCGCAGTCGAAAACGACGCCAGCCTCCTGAAGGCGCTCGACCGCTCGATGCGGTTCTCCAAGGGCATCCGAACCGTGACGACGCGGCGGCGCGACCTCTTCCTCAATCCGATGGCGCCGCCGGAACTGAAGCCGTTCAAGGCGGTGGTGTTCGATCCGCCCCGCGCCGGCGCCAAGGCGCAATGCGAGATGCTGGCGAAATCCGCGGTGCCGCGGATCGTCGCCGTCTCCTGCAATCCGGCGACGCTCGCGCGCGATGCCCGCATCCTGATCGATGGCGGCTATCGCCTCACCCGCGTGACGCCGGTCGACCAGTTCCTCTGGTCGTCGCATGTCGAAGTGGTCGCGGCCTTCGAGAAGGGCTGATCAGCCCTTCTGCGCCCGATAGAGCACCGGCCAGTCGTCCTGCATGACGCCGCGGCAATTGTCCATCGCCTGATAGGTCAGCGCGACGAAACCCTTGCCGTCGAAGGCCCATTCGGTGGAATCGCCGCAATCGCCGAGGCCGCGGCCCTTGAAGGCCGAGTTCAGCGTCTTGCTCTCGTCATCGACATAGGTATTCCAGAGCCAGGTAGGATCGTCGCCATCGCCGCCGCGCTTCATGCCGGGGACGATTGCATTCCACTTCTGCCCCGGCTTACCGTCGACGAAGAGCCGGTAGTCATAGGCAAAGTTGTAGGCCCCGGTCGAGGCACAGGCGCCCCAGAGCGAGGCGCCGTTTGGCAGGGAGAAGGCGACATAGGGGTCCGTGCCTTCCATGCAGTCCGACGATGGCTTGGCTGCCGTCTTCGGCGCCTTGGGCAGCGGAGCGGCCATCTCGGAAACGGGCAGAGACGTGACGACCGGCAACGGAGGCACCGGCGGGATCGTATCAGCGCCGGCAGTGCCCTTCTTGACCAGCGCCGTGACGGTTCCGATGCGCTTCTGCGCATCGTCCATCTGCAGCAGAGCGGCCGAGGAGCCCGCCAGCGAGATCACCTGGCTGCTGAGCTTCTTGTTGCCGTCATAGAGGTCGAGCTTGATCTTCTTGGCGGAGCGCAGCGCCGCGATGAGATCCGGAAGGGCATCGGGCGAAAGCGTGAGGCGGTAGAGATCACCGCTCTCGGCAAGCGGCAACGCGCCCGTCGGCAGGCCGCCCTCCTTGTGGGCGTCGAGCGAAAGGCGCACGGTCGGCGCCTTGGGCTTGGCAGTCGCATCATCCGGCGGGTAGACGACGAAGGCGACTTCGGGGGCGGCATCCGCGGCGCCATCGCGCGCTATGCGCAGATAGCCGGAAAGCGAGCTGTCGTCCGCAGTCATGCCAATGGCGACGCAGGCGCGGGCATTGTCGCAGCCGATTACCCAGTCCTTGTAGTCCTTGAGTGCGCCGGCTGTCGCCTGCTCGGCAAGCGCCGGCCCTGAAAGGGGCGACAAGGCGGTGGCCCCGAGCGCGGCTGCAGCGCACAGCATCGAGCGGAATGGACGGGTCGGCATATCGGTCTCTCCCTGGGTTTCGCTGCGCCGGCGCCAAGCCGGCCGGCCTCATTGAACACCCAAAGGGCTTAACCGTTCTGGCCGCGATGTCGCAAAAAGTGATCTGCGATGGCGCAAGCGACCATGGCTTCGCCAATCGGCACCGCGCGGATGCCGACACAGGGGTCGTGGCGGCCCTTCGTCATCACGTCCACCTCCTCGCCGGCCGCCGTGATCGACCGCCGCGTCGTCAGGATCGACGAGGTCGGCTTCACCGCAAAGCGGGCAATGATCGGCTGGCCGGTCGAGATGCCGCCGAGGATACCGCCGGCATGATTGGAGAGAAACAGCGGCTCGCCGTCATTGCCGATGCGCATCTCGTCGGCATTCTCCTCGCCGGTGAGCGCGGCGGCGGCGAAGCCCTCGCCGATCTCGACCCCCTTGACGGCATTGATCGACATCAGCAGCGACGCGATGTCCTGGTCGAGCTTGGCGTAGATGGGTGCACCGAGGCCGACCGGAACACCCTCGGCCACGACCTCGATTACCGCGCCCACCGACGACCCGGCCTTGCGGATCCCGTCGAGATACTCTTCCCAGAGCGCCGCCGTGATGGGATCCGGGCAGAAGAAGGGGTTGTTGTCGATCTCGTTCCAGTTCCACCGGCTCCGATCAATCGCATGCGGCCCGATCTGTACCAGCGCGCCGCGAATGCTGACGCCAGGCACGACCTTGCGGGCGATCGCGCCGGCCGCGACGCGCGCTGCCGTCTCGCGCGCCGATGACCGGCCGCCGCCGCGATAGTCGCGGATGCCATATTTGGTGTCGTAGGTGAAATCGGCATGGCCGGGACGGTAGCGATCTTTGATGTCGCCATAGTCCTTGGAACGTTGGTCGACGTTCTGGATCTCGAGCGCGATCGGCGTGCCGGTGGTGAGCAGCGTGCCGTCGTCCTGCGGCATCACGCCGGAGAGGATGCGCACCTCGTCCGGCTCGCGGCGCTGTGTCGTGAAGCGCGACTGTCCGGGCCGCCGCTTGTCGAGCCAGGACTGGATCTCGGCCTCGGAGACGGCGATTCGCGGCGGGCAGCCGTCGATGACGGCGCCGAGCGCCGGCCCGTGGCTCTCGCCCCAGGTCGTCACGCGGAAGAGGTGGCCGAATGTGTTGTGCGACATGGATCGATCCCGAGCTTCAGCCACGGGTTCTAGAAAGCCTGCGCGATGCCGTCAAACACTGATGCTGCGAGTACCCCATATGGCGGTGCCCGCCCCGGCAAACCGGAATGAATTAAATGAGTGATGCTTGATTATAAGCGTCGCTACGATCAGCTTCGTCTACGATCACGCATTTGTGAGATACCCACCCTGATGCGATCGAACCGACTGGTTTGATGCCTTTTGGAGCATGAATTGCCTCATTTTGGCTCCCCACGACTGGTGGCGTGCGTGGTCGAGCAATTTCAAGGGCATATTCAGTCACATCCTTGTGACTTTCATCTTCAACGTGGCGGGCCCATTTCACCGGTGTCGGCAACGGGCGCGGCGGATCGGTAGGGAACTGCTCCACACCCGCGTGAGCCGCACAAACGGGAATACGGAGTGAATACCATGCGTGGACTTATGATAGCTGCCGCTACGATCGGCCTCCTTGTTTCGGCTGGCTCTGCCATGGCCGCCCAGGAAGCCCAGGGCACCATCAGCCAGGTCAACCCCACGACAGGCACATTGACGCTGCGGAACGGGCAGACCTACACGTTCTCCAATCCGACCGTGCTGATCGGCTTCATGCCTGGCGAGAACGTCGGCGTGACCTACACCGGCAACAATCAGGGCATCGGCGCGTTCGATCCGGACCGCGCTCGCTGACTGACTGATACCGGCCTGCTGGAAACAGTCGACCCCTGACCTCGCCGAGACGGCCTCCCCCGCCCCAGGGAGGCCGTCTTGCCAGTCAGGACTTCCTGCGCCGAACCGGTTGGGGATGGCGGCTCACGGCCTGCGACCTGGTTCGCAGTAACGGCAGGCCACGCCACCCCCGCAAGACTCATCAGCTGCGCCGGCCTGCGTCGTCGCGGGATTGGACGGTGGTTGGGGCCAGGCGGGACGCTCGCTTCGAAACCACGCCCTCAGACGGGGCATAGCGCCCCGCGATGGGTGCCTGTCAGATCCAGATCACTTGGGCGCCATCCCAGACCATGACGCGATCCTGACGGATATTGAGCATCGTGACGTCCTGTGGATCGACCGCGACCAGCAGGCCTTGCAGCACACGGCACACGCCGCCATGCGACACGGCCACGGTATCGTTCTCGAGCGTGTCGAGCCAGACCCCGATGCGGACGGAAAGATCTGAGTAGCTCTCGCCAAAAGGCGGCGTGAAGCCCCATTTGTCGGCCTCGCGAGCCGCGACGCGATCAGGCCAGAGGGCGTCCAGCTCGGCCGCCGTATAGCCCTCCCAATGGCCGAAGGTGATTTCCTTCAGGATGGGCTCGAGATGATAGGCGGCGGGATCGAGTCCCATCGCACCGCGGACGATCTCCATCGTTTCGCGGGTGCGGGTGAGCGGGCTCGACACGAAATCGAAATCGACCGCCTCCGGCATGTGCGCCATCAGCGCCTCGCCGTTGCGGCGGGCCTGGGCACGACCGCGCTGATTGAGCGGGATGTCCATTTGGCCCTGGAAGCGCCCTTCGGCGTTCCAATCGGTCTCGCCGTGCCGGATGAAGACGATGCGCGGCACTCTTCGCCCCGATGTGACCTGACTGCTGGAGAACCTATCAGTCCTTGATGACGGAAATATCCGGCGCATCGACGGCTTTCATGCCGACGACATGATAGCCGGAATCGACATGATGGACCTCGCCGGTGACGGCGCGCGAGAGATCAGACAGGAAGTAGACGCTCGAATCGCCGACTTCCTCGATCGTCACCGTGCGGCGCAGCGGGGCGTTATATTCGTTCCACTTCAAGATGTAGCGGAAGTCGCCAATGCCGGACGCGGCAAGCGTCTTGACCGGGCCGGCCGAAATCGCATTGACGCGGATGTTCTTCGGCCCGAGATCTACGGCGAGATATTTGACGCTCGCCTCGAGCGCGGCCTTGGCGACGCCCATGACATTGTAGTTCGGCATCACTTTCTCGGCGCCATAATAGGTCAGCGTCAAGACCGAACCGCCATTGGTCATCAGCTTCTCGGCACGCTGCGTCACGGCGGTCAGCGAATAGACCGAGATCAGCATGGTCTTCGAGAAATTGGCCTCGCTCGTATCGAGATAGCGGCCGGTCAGCTCATCCTTGTCGGAGAAGCCGATCGCATGGACGATGAAATCGAGGGAGCCCCAGACGCGCTCAACCTCGGCGAAGACGGCGTCGATCGAAGCCGCGTCGGTGACATCGCAATGGCCGACCACCAGGCCGCCCACTTCAGCCGCCAGCGGCTCCACGCGCTTCTTAAGTGCGTCGCCCTGATAGGTGAAGGCCAGTTCGGCGCCCTGCTCGTGACAGGACTTGGCAATGCCCCAGGCCATCGAACGGTTGTTCGCAAGGCCCATCAGGAGCCCGCGCTTGCCCTTCATGATTCCGCCGGCCTGTTGCATGCATTGTCTCTCTATTGGCGTGGGGGACGCGAGCCTCCTATCGCACAGGCGTTTTTTCGCTTCAAGCGACGGCGGCCCGGATCGGATCACACTTCCTGAACGTCATTCGTCATCCCGCGACGGATCGAGAAACCCTCATGACGGCGGCGGTGCTTGCGGATAGTCTCCCCGGCCATGTCCAGCGCCTCCTCCCTGACCCGCCCTACCCCCGGCTTGATCGACCGCTTCGCGGCGATCGTCGGTCCCGCACATTCGCTCACCGATGCCGAGGCGACGTTGCCTTACCGCACCGAATGGCGCGACCGCTTTCCCGGCGCGACGCCGCTCGTGCTGCGGCCAGGATCGACTGCGGAGGTTTCGGCGATCCTCGCGCTCGCCAATGAAGCGCGTGTCGCCATCGTTCCGCAGAGCGGCAATACCGGCCTCGTCGGTGCGCAGGTTCCGGACCAGAGCGGCAGCGAGATCGTGCTTTCGCTCGACCGAATGACGCGGATCCGCGCGGTCGATGCCGAAGGCTATACGCTGACGGCCGAGGCCGGCGCTGTTCTCGCCGACGTCCAGGCGGCCGCCGAAGAGGCCGGGCGGCTGTTCCCGCTGTCGCTCGGTGCCGAAGGCTCATGCCGCATCGGCGGCAATATCTCATCGAATGCCGGCGGTACGGCGGTGCTCGCCTATGGCAATACGCGCGACCTCGTGCTCGGGCTTGAGGTCGTGCTGGCGGATGGCCGCATCTGGGAGGGGCTGACGGGGCTCCGCAAGGACAATACCGGCTACGACCTCAAGCAACTCTTCATCGGCGGCGAAGGCACGCTTGGCGTCGTGACGGCAGCGGTGCTGAAGCTCTATCCGCGTCCGCGCGGCCAGGCGGTCGCCTTCGCGGCCGTGGAAAGCCCGGCAGCTGCACTTTCGCTGTTCACGCAGGCGCGCGAGCGGGCCGGACACGATCTCACAGGCTTCGAGCTGATGCCGCGCATCGGACTGCAGATGGTGCTCGACCATCTGCCGGGCACGCGCGATCCTCTGGCCGCACCGTCACCCTGGTATGCCCTGATCGAGATTGCATCCGGCCATTCCGACGAGCAGGCCAGCGCAGCGCTCGAAGATATCCTCGGCGCGGCGTTCGAGGCGGGCGTGGTCAGCGACGCGGCCATCGCCCAGTCGATCGCCGATCGCAAGGCTTTCTGGCATTTGCGGCATGGCATGTCCGAAGCGCAGAAGCCGGAAGGCGGCTCGATCAAGCACGATGTCTCCGTGCCGGTTGCGCGCGTGCCTGAATTCCTCATTGAGGCGATCGCGGCGGTCGAGGCGATGGTGCCCGGCTGCCGGCCGGTGCCGTTCGGCCATCTTGGCGACGGCAACATCCACTTCAACGTCTCGCAGCCTCTGGGCGCCGACAAGGCGACCTATCTGGCCCGCTGGGAGGAGATGAATGCGCTCGTGCACGGCATCGTCACAAGCTATCGGGGCTCGATCTCGGCCGAACACGGCATCGGCCGGCTGAAGCGCGACCTGCTGCCTGGCGTCAAGGGACCGGTGGCCATGGACATGATGCGCGCCATCAAGGCCGCCTTCGATCCGAACGGCATCCTCAATCCCGGCAAAATGCTCTGAGCGCGTGACCGCGGCCAGGAAGCCCCGCAAGGCCGCGCCCCGCGCTGGCGCCGGCAAGTCCCGGCAGCCATCCGGGAAGGCAGGTGCCTCTCCCAAGGCTGGCGCCCGTCGGCCGGGTGCACAATCGAAAACCGCGCGGGCCGAGCCGACCGGCTTCGGCGGCTGGCTCTGGCTGCTGGCGATCGGGCAATTGCTCGTCACGGCGCGGATGATCGATACGCTGATGAAGATGGCGACGCTCTTCGGCGGTCCCGTCTGGCAGGCGCACCGCGGCCTCGTCATGACCGACCTCGCGCTTTACGGCGCTGCCTTCTTCCTGCAGCTGCTGGTCCTTGCCGCACTGGCGCTGCGCAAGGCGCAATTCGTGCCGCTCTTCATCACCTCCGTGGTCGCCTATTTCCTGATCGGCCGGCTTGAACCGCTGCTCGCCATCGCATTTCTCGGCATGGACCCATCCCGCCTCGTCTCACGCGCGGTGCTGATACCGATGGCGGTCGAGTTCGGCGTCGGGGTCCTCTGGGGCGCCTATGTGCTGATGTCGCGCCGGGTCAGGAATACCTTCGTCCGGTGACCGCTGGCGGGCGGGCGTGAAACCTCCCGTCAACCTTATGCGGTCACGCCCTGCTAACCCTCTCTGAAACCAAGGGATATTAACCACGTTCCTTAAGGGGGAAACGGCTCTCCGCATGCCATTCTGCTCTCCACGGACGCGGCGGTCCGGCGTCTTCGGACCACCGCTTCGGAATTCGTTAACCACTGAGAGTGAGGCACAGAATGGGACGCCACGCCGCCAATACGAACGCCACGCAGCGCGATCTCCGGCTCGATCCGTTCTCCCTTCCCGTCCGCTATTCCGCGGCGCTGTCGCATCCGAACGGCGTTGCCGCCATCGTGCTCGGCCGTGACCGCGTCACCGTCAAGCGGCCGCTCGGCGGCATCGACGCGACGCTCGCCTGCCCGATCCAGGCCTTTCGCGGCGTCGCGGTCCGGATGACGGTCGATGCCGTGACCGACCGGCTGCGGACCGAAATCGAGCTGATGCATCCCGACAGCGCGATGTCGCTGCCGCTTGCCTCCGTCGGGGATCTCGGCGATGGCGAGGATGTCGCGGCCGACTGGCAGGCCTGGGGCAAGGCGCTCGGCCTGCCGCTGCTGATCATCGAGACCGATGGCACGGTGCGCGAGGCGATGCCGCGCCTCGGCGGCCTCGATATCCAGGCGCCGCGCGCGCGCCGCATGGTCGCTTCGATGAAGCGCCGCCGCCCCCGCTTCCTGAAGCGCCGCAAGGTCGGTGCGAAGGGGGAGGCTGCGCGCGTCGAGATCAACGAGATCATTGCACGCGACTGAGCCGTTCAGGTTCCGGCGGCGCCAAGAAATCCATCGAGCAGCAGCCCGGCGAGGACGATGAGGCCGAAGGGCCAGTTGGACTTGAACAGCCTGAGCTGCAGAGCGCCATCGTCCAGATCGATCCGCGCCACCTGCCAACCGAGCTGCACTGCGCCGGCGGCCAGGCCGAGATAGGCGAGCGGCCCGGCCTGCGCGAAGAGGAGCGCTGCGGCGAAGAGCGCTACGGCTCCCGCATAGAAGAAGCCGACATAAAGCGGCGCGCGATCCCCGAACAGCCGCGCCGTCGAGCGGACGCCGACGATCGCGTCGTCCTCCTTGTCCTGCAGCGCGTAGATCGTGTCATAGCCGATCGTCCAGGCGACGCCGCCGGCATAGAGCAGCAGCGGGGCAGCCGAAAGGCTGCCGAACCATGCCGCCCAGCCCATCAGCGCGCCCCAGGAAAAAGCGAGACCGAGCACCGATTGCGGCCAGTCGGTGATCCGCTTCATGAAGGGATAGGCCGCGACGACGCCGAGCGAGGCAAAGCCGAGCAGGATCGTGAACGGATTGAACGCCAAGAGCACCACGAGGCCGACCAGAGCCTGCAACAGCAGGAAGAGCTTGGCCTGCCGAACGCTGACCTGGCCGCTCGGGATCGGCCGCGAGCGCGTGCGTGCGACGCCGGCATCGAGGTCGCGATCGACGATGTCGTTATAGGTGCAGCCAGCGCCGCGCATCGCGACCGCGCCGATGAAGAACAAGAGGCCGTGCCATAAATTCGGCAGCGGCGCATTCGCCGCGCCGCTGGCCAGCGCGGCCGACCACCAGCAGGGGAGCAGCAGCAATTGCCAGCCGATCGGCCTGTCCCAGCGCGCCAGCCGCGCATAGGGCTTCAGCCATTGGGGCGCAAAGCGATCGACGGCATTGCCGCGTGCGGCGTCGGCGACCTGCGGCGCATCAACGGTATTCTGCGGCATCGACGATCCCCAACTCACGCGTCGTCGCCCTTATACGCGCAGCCGCCGCGCCCCGGAACCGGCGGCTTTCAGATAGTGTTGCATTCGCGGCCGATCATGACACATTTTTGCTGAGGGCCTGTCGGGAGAGCAGGCGCTCGATCGTCCTTGACCAGGGAAACGGCGCTGCAGCGCTCCCGCCTCGAGGATCTGTGGAGGACGACAGCATGACGGAAATCCTTTTGCCGGCCGCCGACCTGGCTGCGCGCAACCCGGTGCGCATCCTCAACGAGAGCGCCGAATATCGCGCCGCGCGCCAGAAGCTGCTGGTCGAGGAATATGAACTGCGCCGGCTGACGGAGCGGGTCGCCGAGCTGCGGCGCCAGCTTCCGCCCGGCGCGCCGGTGTCGGGCGACTATCGCTTCATCGCCGAAGACGGGCGCGAAATCGCCTTCACCGAACTGTTCGGCGGCCACCAGACGCTCGCGATCTATAATTTCATGTTCGGGCCGCAGCGCGCCCGCCCCTGCCCGATGTGCACCAACCTGCTCGGCGCGCTCGAAGGCAATGGCAACGATGTCATGCAGCAGATGGCGCTGGCCGTCGTCGCGCGCTCGCCGATCGAAAGGCTGAAGGCCTTCAAGGATGAGCGCGGCTGGAAGGCGCTGAAGCTCTATAGCGACGCCAACGGCAACTGGTCGCGCGATTTCCACGCCGTCGGCGATGATGGCGGCGACATTCCGGGCATGCACGTCTTCACGCGCCGCGACGGCACGATCCGCCATTTCTGGAGCGGCGAGATGACCGAGGGCGATCCCGGCCAGGACCCGCGCGGCGCGCCGGAGCTCGCCCCGCTCTGGCACATGCTGGACATGCGCCCAGAGGGGCGCGCACCGGACTGGTATCCGGAGCTGGATTACCCGAAATAGCGTTCACGCGACGGCGCCCAGCCGCTTCATGAAGAAATGGCGGCTGCTCCCGCGTGGATGATCGGGGAGTTCGCCGAACTGTTCATAGCCAAGGCGCCGATAGAATTCCGGCGCCTGGAAGGCGAAGGTATCGAGCCAGACGCCGACGCAGCCGCTTGCGCGCGCCTTCGCCTCGGCGGTCTGCATCAGCCTGGTGCCAAGCCCCGTTCCGCGAAATTCGGCCGGCGCGACCAGCAACTCGACGAACAGCCAGTCATAGAGGATCCGACCCCATAGGCCGCCGATCGTCGCGCCTGTCTCCGGATGACGCACCAGCACGGCGACCGGCTGATACCCGGAAGGCCCGCCTGCCGCGTCGTTATAGGCGATCAGAGCTTCGAGAATGGCCTGGTGATCGGCTTCCTGCGGCGCCTCGGCGAGGACAATAAGCGGCTGCATGCGGTCTCCTAATTGCGGGGCGTTGGGGAACGAAGCTGAAGCGGAACCAGCCGACACGGTCAGCGCGCCGATCCGGCATCGACCCTGTCCGGATTTCTATGGCGCGTGCGACGCGACGAGCGGACGCTCGTCATCAAGGTCAACCGGGCCCGACAGATCATGGGCATCGAACCGCCGCTGCGCGGCGGCCATGTCGCCCTCGTGGTCGATCGCCCAGTCAAGAAGCGTCACGAACGGCGCCTGCAGCGTCCGTCCGAGCGGCGTGATGGAATAAACCACGGCGATCGGCGACGCCGTAATGACATGGCGCTCGATCAGCCCATTCCTCTCCAGCCGCCGCAGCGTCTCCGTCAGCGCCTTCTGCGTGATCCCGTCCATTCGCCGCTTCAAGGCGTTGAACCGCTTCGGCTCCTCGCACAGGAAGGTGAGGATCAGGATCGACCATTTATGGGCGATCTGCTCGAGCACCGGACGCAAGATGGGGATCGTCGCGACAATCTGCTCTTCTGTGTAGCGCATCGGGTTTCCTCGGATAGACCTAGGCTCTTTATAGTGCCTAATTGACACCTAGTACACAGAATATACTTGAACGGCTGTTACACCTCACCTGTGGAGACAGCCTTGACCAACGCTCATTCAGAAAAGCCCGGCACCGCGATCGTCACCGGCGCCTCATCCGGCATCGGCAAGGTCTATGCCGATCGCCTCGCCGCGCGCGGCTACGATCTGGTCCTCGTCGCGCGCCGGGAAGAGCGCCTCCGGGACATCGCGGCCGACCTTCGGCAGCGCTACGCGGTGAATGCCGAGGCGGTCGTTGCCGACCTGTCGCAACCGGCCGGGGTGGCGACGATCGCCGATCGGCTGTCGAGCGACCCGTCGGTGACGCTGCTGGTGAACAATGCGGGCTTCTCGGCGCTGAAGCCGCTGACCGAGACGCCGGACAGCGTCATCACCAGCATGATCGGCCTCAACATCACCGCGCTGACGCAGCTGTCGAAGGCGGCGCTCAATGCGTTCAAGGCGCGGGGCGCGGGGACGCTCGTCAATGTCGGCTCCGGGGCGGGCTTTGCACCCTATCCCGGAATTCCAGTTTACGGGGCGACCAAGGCCTATGTCTATCTGTTCACCCAGAGCCTGCAGAGCGAGGTCGCGGAAACGGCCGTCCGCGTGCAGCTCGTCCTGCCCGGCGCCGTCGTCTCGGAGGGCTGGGAGGTGGCAGGCGGCGACCTGGGGGGCCTTCCCGAAAGCATCGTGATGACCACCGAGGATTGCGTCGACGCCGCCCTGGCGGGCCTCGACCAGGGCGAGAGCGTGACATCCCCGTCACTCCACGACGACACGATGCTCCGTGATTTCGAGACGCTCAGCGGCCGGTTGCTCCAGTCGATGTTCGATGGAAAACCGGCAGCGCGCTATAAGGTCGGCGGCTAGCGACGGAGCATGCCGGGTCCGGCGCGGGGGCAAGGATCCGCGTCGGACCACGATCCAACCTCTGTCATTGCCGGGCTTGACCCGGCAATCCAGCCCTTCGGCGGGATGGCGTGCCGAAGCAAGAGAGAAGGGCTGCGACCGAACGTGCGACTTCGCCCTGTCTACCCGATGCGGCAAGAAGACTGGATTGCAGGGTCAAGCCCGGCAATGACAGGAGAGCGAATACATGGCCGCCGGCCTCGCTCAAGGTCGAATGTCGATCCGTTCTGGCATGGACCCAATTCCGCAAAGGGGTGGATTTCTGACGGTCTGTTTTTCGGCAAGACAGTGTGGACATCAGACATCTAGATTGCGGAAGCACCTGTTAGCGTCCTGAAATTCGACCCCCATTGAGGTTCCATGCCTTTCTCGACTAAAGAAGAAGCGGCATTCACAACAGCCGTGCAAACTATTGATCAAGCTGTTGCGCGCATGGAGAATCTGGTGCCCCGGCCAGCATGGACTCATCTCCATGGAGACAATCGTGCCCATCGGTATGTCGAGCATCAGCCGCGTCAGGCTCTAGTTCTAAAGTCGGTTCGATTGTCGAGCGCGTTGAGGGCTGGCTGGGTGTTGCTGCAAAACGGCTTAGTTCTAGATGCTGGCGCAACTATGAGAGTCATGGACGAACTCGGCACTGACATCATGTTCATTGCGGGGCCGCTCGTATTTCAGCACCCGAGCGAACCGCGTCACGACCAGTATCTTGTCGAATTCTTTCAAGAGGAATTTGATCACCCGGATCCTCTTCAGGCGACGCAGAGGCGAAATCGTGTCTCCCGGCGCGACATCAGAGCCTATGTGGCCCGCACTTACAATGCGGGATTGCCGGTAAGCCAGGTCGTAGCGGTAACTGAGACCATTGACGCCACGTTCTCCGGTTATGTGCACGGTGCGGCGGTGCACATCATGGATGTATACGATGGTCACAAGTTCGTACTGCCACTTCCAGCCACAGATCAGCAGCTATCTGACATGATGTGGCAGTACATCCTGTATGTACATCGTGCAATGATGGCCGTCGCCGTCGCAGCGAAAACCTTTGGCGATAGCGGACCATTTGAATTGGTGAACGGGGCGGTCCATTCTGTCTTCACAGACGATGGCGAAATCCGGCTTTGACAGGTGCGTGTCGTACTGAGCTAATGATTGTCGATTTTGTGGACTACATTCGTGACGGAAGAGAGTTTGCCTCCGACTTTCAAATCGCGCCATGATTACTATCATTTCCGACGCGAGGTCGTGAAGTCACGTCGTTTCATCCGGTCTTCTGAGACGGAAGCGTTTCTGCAAGCCGTGGCTGCCACGTGTCATGCTCGGGAGAGTATCGTTCATGTGGGCGCAGGACTGAGGCGAGCCCAAGTAGCACACAACCTGAGACCGATGTATCAAACCGGCGACGACGGTGAAGAAATCTACATCGACGATATCGAGTGCGCGGCCGACAGGGCCCGCATGATCCCGTTGCGTGACCGGGCCGGCGACGGACGCGTGAACCCCCGCGGAATACCGTGTCTCTATATGGCGACAAACGACGCTACGGCGGTATCGGAAGTGAGGCCTGCCATCGGCGCCTACGTGACCGTCGCCAGCATGAAATGCTTGCGCGAACTGAAACTGATCGACTGCAGCGTTCTCGCCAAAAAGCACTATTTGTACTTCAAAGAGCCAGAACGCGAGGAGATGGAGAAAGCCGTTTGGTCGGATATCGACCGAGCATTTTCAGCGCCGGCAGATAGGTCCGACGACGCAGCGGATTACGCTCCCACACAGATCCTCGCGGAATTGTTCCGCTCCCTTGGTTACGACGGCGTGGCGTACAAAAGCGCGTTCGGCGAGGACGGCTACAATGTCGCGATTTTCAATATCGATGATTTCGAAGTCGGGTGGTGTCGGCTGTTTCAAGTGAAAGACATTACACACAAAATCGAGCAGCAACCCGGCTGATCTGCACTAACGCGCGCATAGCTGGCATCTCAACGAGACGGCGAAAGGCAGCTTTCAGGAATTCACGCATTAGCTTTGAATGACCGAAATGGGGTCGGAAGCATCTGAAAAACCGGTCCCACTAAGCGGATTCATGTCGTTCACTGCGTGCGCAAGTTTGGCTCTGCGCCGATGCCGTCCTCTCCAGCCCCTCCCCAACCGCCGCAACCGCCTCCGCCCCACCCTCGACATTCCCCCTCCCACTTGCTAAGCGCGGCTCTCGCTTTTTTGCCGCCGAAAGCCTTGCGGGGACTGATCCATGATCGATACGCGCCTCAATGTCCTTCTGATCGGCTCGGGCGGGCGCGAGCATGCGCTGGCCTGGAAGCTGGCGCAGTCGCCGCGGTTGAAGCGGCTCTTCGCGGCGCCTGGCAATCCGGGCATCGCCGAATATGCGCTGCTCTGTGCGCTCGATGCCGATGATCATCCTGCGATCGTCGATTTCTGCCGGCGTGAGGCGATTGATCTCGTGGTCGTCGGGCCCGAGGCGCCGCTGGTCGCGGGCCTTGCCGACGCGCTCAGCGAGGCCGGCATCGCCGTGTTCGGGCCGAGCAAGGCGGCGGCGGCGCTGGAAGGCTCGAAGGGCTTCACCAAGGATCTCTGCGTCGAGGCCGGCATTCCGACGGCGGCCTATCAGCGCTTCACGGAGGCCGAGCCGGCGCGTGGCTATGCGCGGGCGATGGGCGCGCCGATCGTCGTCAAGGCGGACGGCATCGCGGCCGGCAAGGGCGTCGTGGTCGCGGAAACGCTGGACGAGGCGATCGAGGCCATCGACGCCTGTTTCGACGGCGCTTTCGGCGCGGCCGGCGCCGAGGTGGTGATCGAGGAATGCCTCGTCGGCGAGGAAGCGAGCTTCTTCGCCATCGCCGACGGCAAGACGGCGATCGCCTTCGGCGCGGCGCAGGACCACAAGCGCGCCTTCGACGGCGATCAAGGCCCGAACACCGGCGGCATGGGCGCCTATTCGCCGGCCCCGGTGATGACAGAGGCGATGATCGAGCGCGTGATGGCCGAAATCATCCGCCCGACGGTCGCAACGATGGCGGCGCGCGGCACGCCGTTCCAGGGCGTCCTCTTCGCCGGACTGATGATCACGGCCAAGGGGCCCGAGCTCATCGAATACAATGTCCGCTTTGGCGATCCCGAATGCCAGGTGCTGATGATGCGGATGACGAGCGACCTGCTCGACCTCCTTCTCGCCGCCGCCGAAGGCCGGCTCGAAGGGGAAGCTCCCTGTTTCCGCGATGCGGCGGCGCTCACCGTTGTCATGGCTGCCAAGGGCTATCCCGGCAACTACAAGAAGGGCACGCCGATCGGCAGCCTCGCGGCGGCGCAGGCCGTGCCCGGCGCCGAAGTCTTCCAGGCCGGGACGGCAGCGACGCCGGACGGGCTCATTTCGGCCGGCGGACGCGTGCTCAATGTCTCGGCTTGCGGCGCGACGCTGCGCGAGGCGCAGGCGCGCGCCTATGAGGCTGTGGCGGCGATCGATTGGCCGGATGGGTTCTGCCGGTCGGATATCGGTTGGCGAGCGCTGGCGCGCGGCTGAGCCCGCTTTCCCCGGACGCACGAATCCGGCAGAGTCCGCCGATGCCTATCCGCCGCCTCACCGACGACATGATCAACCGCATCGCTGCCGGCGAAGTGGTCGAGCGGCCGGCAAGCGTCGTCAAGGAACTGGTTGAAAACGCCATCGACGCCGGCGCCCGGCGGATCGAGATCGTCACCGCCAGCGGCGGCGTCGCGCTGATCCGCATCACCGACGACGGCTCGGGCATGGACGCTGCCGATCTCGCTGTTGCCGTCGAGCGCCACGCGACGTCGAAGCTGGCCGACGATCTGCTCGATATCCGCACGCTCGGTTTTCGCGGCGAGGCGCTCGCCTCGATCGGCGCGGTGGCGCGCCTTTCGATTTCCAGCCGCCATGCCGGTGAGCCGCATGGCTGGGAAGTCGCGGTCTCGGGCGGCGTTGTCGAGCCGCTGCGCCCGGCCGCGATCGCCAAGGGCACGCGCGTCGAGGTCCGCGACCTGTTCTTCGCGACGCCGGCGCGGCTCAAATTCATGAAAGGCGAGCGCGCCGAAGCGAGCGCGATCACCGATGTCGTGAAGCGCCTCGCGATGGCGCATCCGGAAATCCGCTTCAATCTCTCGGGCAGCGACCGCACGGCGCTTGACCTGCCTGCGACCGGCGATGGCGGTTTTGCCGAGCGGCTGGCGCAGGTGCTCGGGCGCGACTTCGCCGATAACGCCATGGTCATCGATGCGGCGCGCGAAGGCGTGCGTCTCGCCGGCCAGGCCGGCCTGCCGACCTTCCACCGCGCCAACGGGCTGCAGCAATATCTCTTCGTCAATGGCCGCCCGGTGCGCGACAAGCTGCTCATCGGCGCGGTGAGGGCCGGTTATGCCGATGTCATGGCCCGCGACCGCCATCCGGTTGCCGCGCTTCAGCTGATGCTCGATCCGCACGAGGTCGACGTCAACGTCCATCCGGCCAAGGCTGATGTGCGCTTTCGCGACCCCGGCCTCGTGCGCGGGCTGATCGTCGGCGCGCTCCGCCAGGCGATCTACCAATCGGGACATCGCGCGACATCGACCGGCGGCGGCGCCACCATCGCCGCCTTCCGTCCCGGCACGCCGCCCCCCTTCACATCCGCTTATGCCGCGCGCCCGGCCTATGCGGCGGCGCGAAGCGCGGCGGCCTACGCCTGGGAGGCGCAGAGCTTTGCCGAGCCTCAACCCGGCTTCGAAGCGGTCAATCAGCCCTCGGCCGATGCGCGCGCGCATGACAGCCCAGCGGAGGAGCGGATCGCAAGGCCGCTCGGCGCGGCAAGGGCGCAGGTGCACAGCACCTATGTCATCGCGCAGACCGAGGACGGCATCGTCATCGTCGACCAGCATGCGGCGCATGAGCGGCTGGTCTATGAGCGGCTGAAGCAGGCGCTCGCCCGTTCCGGCGCGGCGCGGCAGATCCTGCTCATCCCCGATATCGTCGACCTGCCATCCGAAGACGTCACGCGACTTATCGCCCGCGCCGACGAACTGGCGGAGCTCGGCCTCGTCATCGAAGGTTTCGGGCCCGGCGCCGTTGCCGTGCGCGAAACGCCGGCGCTGCTCGGCAGTGTCGACAGCGCGGCCCTACTGGCCGATCTCGCCGATGATTTCGCGGAGTGGGACGGCTCGACGCGTCTTGCCGAAAAGCTCGATCATGTTGCGGCGACGATGGCCTGTCATGGCTCGGTGCGCGCCGGGCGACAGCTTCGTCCCGAGGAGATGGACGCGCTGCTACGCGAAATGGAAGCGACACCCGGCTCCGGCCAGTGCAATCACGGCCGGCCGACCTATGTCGAGCTGAAACTCTCCGATATCGAGCGGCTGTTCGGACGTCGATAAGGTCGGAGATTGCGAAGCCGGCGGTTTCGCAGCATAAGGACAGCCATGAACCGCATGGAAAATACCGGCCGCGGCGGCGAAGCCCGCATCCGCTATCTCGATGGCGATTACCAGATCCTGTCGCCCGGCGCCTTCGTGCGCTGTGCCGTGACCGGCGTCGCCATTCCGCTCGACGAACTCCGCTATTGGAGCGTCGCGCAGCAGGAGGCCTATGCCGACGCAGCCGCCTCGCTCGCCCGCCACAAGGCGCTCGGGCTGGTCTGAGACCGTCGGTGCAGCCTCCCTTCTTTACCGTCCGGTTGAGGGCCGGCCGGTAGCCTGTTTCAGCGCGCGTTCGAGCAGCCGCCTGATCCTGGCCTCGTCCTCGAACCGCATCCGGACACCGAACACCTCCGCTTTCTCCGCGAGTTGCAGCCGCGCGCCAGACGTGCCGCGAAGGCGTGCATGGTCCTTGGCCGTGGTGACAAGACGGAGACCGTCGGACGCGGCGCGGGCCAGCAGCCGCTCTGCATCGGCGTCGCTGAAAGGGTGATGATCGGGGAAAGGTTCGCGCACCGCGATTTCGGCGCCGGCCGCCTCAAGCGAGGCGAAGAATTTCTCCGGTCGGCCAATGCCGGCAAAGGCGAGATAGCGGCCGCCAGCAACGACGTCAGCACGCGCCGGCTCGAGATAAGCGCGAAGGATCACCCGGCCGGCGCGCGCCGCGAGGCGCACGACATGATCGCCCCCCGCGCCGGGACCGACGATCATCACGGCATCGGCGCGGACGAGCTGTGTTCTCAGCGGCGCCCTGAGCGGTCCCGCCGGCATGACCTTGCCATTGCCGATGCCCGCGACGCCATCGACCACGACAAGGCTGAAATCCTTGGCGAGCGAGGGGTTCTGGAAGCCGTCGTCCATGATGATGCAGTCGGCGCCCGCCGCCTCCAGCAACGGCACGCCCTTCGGCCTGTCCGGCGCCACCGCGACCGGCCCTTTGTCGGCGAGAAGCAGCGCCTCGTCACCGACGAGAGCCGCATCATCGCGCGCCGGGTCAACGAGATGCGCAGTCGTGACGCGGCCACCATAGCCGCGCGTCAGAAAGCCGGGCCGAAAGCCGAGATCCTTGACGATGTCAGCGACCGCAAGCGCCGTCGGCGTCTTGCCGGCGCCGCCGACCACGAAATTGCCCACGCAAATGACCGGCAATGGCGGGCGGACGAGCGGCGGCCGGCGCATCCGCGCGCCTGAAACCGTCGACCAGATCGCCGAGACTGGTATCAGCGCCAGCGACGCCACACCGCCGCGCCGCCGCCACCAGAAGCGCGGCGCGGTGATCACGGCTTGCTGCCCGCTGTCTTGCCGGCCCGGGCGCGACGCATGCGCACCATGTCGCGTTGGCCGAGGCTGGCCGCCACGACTAGCGGCGCGAGATAGGGGCGAAGCGCGGCAAGGGTCGCATCAAGCGCCCCCGAAAACGGGGCCAGCGCTGCCGTTCCGCGCTCGGCCAACACCTGGAGCGCCGCCGGGTCGGCGTAGAGCTCGTCGAGCGCCTCGGCGAGACTCTCCGCATCGGTGACGGGCGCCCTGCCCGTTCCGCGATCGAGTGCCTTGAAGATCTCGGCGGCGTTCTCGACCTGCGGCCCATGCAGGATGGCTGTCTCGAGCAAGGCCGCCTCGATCGGATTGTGACCGCCGACCGGCACCAGCGTGCCGCCGATAAAGGCGGCCGGCGCGGTGCGATAGAAGAGCCCGAGTTCACCCAGCGTATCGGCGATGTAGAGATCGGTTGCGTCGGTAACGCGGTCGCCGCGGCTGCGGAGCGCCACGGAGAACCCCGCGGCGGCAAGGCTTGCCGCGAGCGCCGGGCCGCGGACGGGATGGCGCGGGACGACGACGGAGAGGAATTCCGGCCGCCGGGCCCGCACCGCGCGATGCGCTTCCGCGACCACCGTCTCCTCGCCCTCATGCGTCGATGCCGCGACAAAAACGGCACGGCCTTCGGTTTCACGGCGGAAATCTTCGAGCGCCAAGGGCTCTGCTCCGGGCGCGGGTACGTCGAATTTCAGATTGCCGACCGAGCGCGCCTGCTTGAGCCCGAGGGCACGCAGCCGTTCGGCATCGCCATCGCTCTGCGCCAGAGCCAGTTCGACGCCTTCGAACAGCGGTGCCATGGCGCCGCCGAACCGGCGCCAGCGCCGGAAGGAGCGCGGCGTCATGCGCGCATTGATGCGGATCTCCGGGATGCGCCGCGCCGCAAGGCGGGTCATCGTGGTCGGCCAGAGTTCCGACTCGAAGAACAGCGCCAGATCCGGCTTCCAGGTGTCGAGGAAGCGATCGATGAAGGGCTCGATGTCGAGCGGCGCATATTGATGGATCGCGCCGCGCGGCAGGCGCTGGGCAGCCACGCGGGCGCTGGTCACCGTCACGCTGGTGAGCAGCACGGTCAGCCCTTCGGCGGCAATGCGGGCGATCAGCGGCATGACGGCGTTGGTTTCACCGACACTCGCGACATGAATCCAGACCAGCGGTCCCGCCGGGCGATTGATCGACGACCGGCCATAGCGCTCGTCGCGCCGCGTGCGCTCTTCCTTGCCCTTACGTGTTCGCCAAGCGAGAAGCAGCGGCACCAGCGGCATTGCGGCGTAGCCCGCCAGGCGATAGAGCCCGCGCGCGCTGCCACCGACGAGGTCAGTCATCTTTGCCGCCGACGCGCTCATAGGCGATGGCGGTGATCCGGTTGAGCTCAGCCTCCAGCTCTTGCCGCTTTTCCTCGCGCACGGCCTCGTCGGCATCGCCCGGAACGGCGATCGGCGTACCGAATATGCACGAGCCGCGGCTGAAAGGCAGGTTGATCGTAGTGCGATCCCAGTTCTCGAGGACGAGACGGCGGGAGGTCGCCAGCGCGATCGGCAGGATCGGCCGGCCCGAGACGCGCGAGAGCGCGATGATGCCTGGTCCGGCACGGCGAGATTCGGCATGGCTGAGATCCGCCGTCATCGCGACCGTGACACCTTCGGCAAGCGCCTTCTTCATTTCCAGGAAACCGCGCAGACCGCCCTTTTCGATGGTGCGCGAGGGGGTCCGCGCTGCCGAAGCGCGGATGGTGCCATAGCCGAATTTCTCGGCGATGATCGCGTTGATCTCGCCGTCGCGGTGGCGCGAGACCATAACCTTCAGATTGAAGCCCTTGCTCGGCACGAAGGGGGCCATCAGATGCTGGCCGTGCCACATCGTCATGATGCCGGGCAGGAATGCGCGATAGGCTTCCAGCGGGTCTTGGGGCTCAAAGGTAATGCGACTGGTGGCGCGGACGAGCTTGAGATAGGCGACGGCCACCAGTCCGGCGGCGCGCACGACACGATCGGACTCGCCGAGCCTCTTCAGCGCGCGCTTCGACGTCCGCGGCTTCGGGGCCGGCTGGCTGGCCGGCTCGTCGGCCGACCCGATGGGGGCCTGGTCATTCACGATCGCATTCATCCTCGATCACCACCGGCCTTCGTCGCGCGACCAAGGCTGCGCGAGGATCGATCAGGCGCCGGTCGCATCTGGATCGAGCAGGCGATGCAGGTGCACGATGAAATAGCGCGTCTGCGCGCTGTCGACCGTGCCCTGCGCGGCCTTTTTCCAGGCGTCATAGGCGGTCTTGTAATCGGGATAGATGCCGACGATGTCCAGCTTGGAGAGGTCGGCGAAATCGGCCGCATCGACGGAGCTGAGCTCACCGCCGAACACCAGATGGAGGAGCTGTTTCTTGGTCTCCGGCATCTTCGCCGATCTCCTTTGCGACAATCCAAACCGAAGGGTGAAGCCACCCGATCAGGAACGCCGCAGCAGCGCGGCGGCAGCCTCGGCCCCAGCGACGGGCCCCACAGCCTCGGCCGCAAGCTTCGGCGACGCCGCGATCAGCGCGGGATGGCGCGGATCAGGCCGATTGTAGCGGATGGGCGCACCTGCCGCATCGCACAGCGTTCCGCCTGCTTCGTGCACCAAAAGGTCTGCTGCCGCAAGGTCCCAGTCGCGGGCATCGGCGGCTGCCGTTGCGATGTCGATGCGGCCGGCGGCAACCAGCGCGAGCCGATAGGCCAGCGAGGGCGTGACACGGCGATCGGCGACTTCAAAGCCTGCACCGGACAGCGCCCGCATATGCCGGAGAGGACCGGCGAAATGCAGGGCCGCGCCTGCGGCAGGACTGGACGAGGCAATCGTCGCGCCGTTCAGCCTGACGCCGCCGCCCAGCGTCGCCTCATAGAGTTCCTGCCGCGCGGGTGCGAAGAGAACGCCGACACGCGGCCTCCCCGCCTCGACGATTCCGACCGAAACACACCAGTCGACATTGCCTTCCATGAAGCCGCGCGTCCCGTCGATCGGATCGACGACGAAGACGCGGCTGCGGCCAAGCCGCTCCGGCGTGTCGGCGCTTTCCTCGGACAGCCAGCCATAGGAGGGACGAGCCGTGGTCAACGCGGCATGAAGCGAGCGGTCGGACGCGATGTCGGCCTCGGTGACCGGCGAATCGCCGCCCTTGGTCCAGGCGCGCGGATTGTTGCCGAAGAAGCCGAGCGCAATGCGGCCGGCCTCCACCGCTGCCGCCGAGATGAGCGCCAGATCCTCGGCCAGGGAGGCGAGGTCAGCGTCCGGCAATCATCATCCCCTCGATCGCGACGGTCGGCGCGTTGGACGCATAGCGATATTCGAGGTCGTCGGCCACGATGAGCCGGCGGTACATGTCCTTGAGATTGCCGGCGATGGTGATCTCCGACACCGGTTCGGCCAGTTTGCCGCCGGAAATGCGGAAGCCGCCAGCACCGCGGCTGTAATCGCCGGTCACGCCATTGGCGCCGTGGCCGATGAGTTCGGTGACATAGACGCCCTCGCCGATATCGGCGAGCAGTTGGTCGCGGCTGACCGAGCCCGGCAGCAGCGTCAGATTGGTCGTGTGCGGGCCACCGCCGCCGCCCGAGCCGCGGCCATTCGTTTCAAGGCCGAGTTCGCGCGCCGTGGCGCTGTCGAGCAGCCATGTCTGCAGGATGCCATCGGTCACGAGGTCGAGCGCTTCGGAGGCGACGCCCTCCCCGTCGAACGGCCGAGAACCGAGGCCGCGGAGGCGGCGCGGATCGTCCGTGATGCGGATACCGGGCGCGAAGACGGCGGTGCCGAGCGCTGACTGCAGGAAGCTGGTCTTCCGCACGATGGAGGCACCGTTGATCGCGCCGGCGAGATGGCCGATCAGGCTGATCGCAACGCGGGGATCATAAACGACATGGCCGCGTCCCGTTGGCAGCTGGGTCGGGTTGAGGCGGCGCACCGCCCGCTCCGCAGCTTCGCGGCCGATCGCTTCGGGCGCGCGCAGGTCGGCCGCATAGACCTTGGAGTCGCCGTCATAGTCGCGCTCCATGCCGGTGCCTTCGCCGGCGATCGCCGTCACCGAGACGCCGCTGCGCGAGCCGAGATAGGCGCCGGAAAAGCCGTGCGACGTCGCGATCACCGCGCCGGTCAGGCCCCAGCCGGCAGAAGCGCCGCCCGATTTCGAGATGCCGCTGACCGCGAGCGCCGCCGCCTCGGCCGCCCGCGCACGCTCGGTGAGCGTGTCGGGATCCGGGATCGAAGAATCCATCAGGTCAAGATCGGGCCAGGATTTCGCCAGCCGATCCGCGGGTGCGAGACCCGCGAACTGGTCTTCCGGCGCAACCCGCGCCATCGCCACCGCCCGCTCGGCCAGTTCTTCTGGCGGGGCGATGCCATTGGTCGAGACGCTGGCGTGGCGCTTGCCGATGAAGACGCGCAGCGCCACGTCGTCGCTTTCCGAGCGTGTCGTCTCGTCGACCTTGCCGTTGCGGATATCGATCGAAAGACCGACGCGGCGGACGGCGAAGGCATCGGCGGAATCGGCGCCGGCGCGGCGGGCGGCCTCAACCAGCGCGGCGGCGCGATCGACGAGGCGGGACTGGTCCGGAAGGGCTGTCATCACATAGTCTCCCTGTTCCCCCTCTAGTAGGCATCACGGCCGTCTCGAACAACCCCATGCGGCAAGGCTGCACGCAAAGCCAACGTCTTGAAAGCGACAGGGTTTGGGAGAGGCCAGAGGACGGCCGGCATTCGTCTTGCATCGCAGCCGGCCGCGCCCCATCGTATGTCGTCACTCGACGGAGACCTTTTGATGGCTGCCGAAGTCCAGGGCGCTGACCTTGTCCAGATCGTGGTCCTGCTTGGCGCGGGGGTCGTTGCCGTGCCGATCTTCAAGCGGATCGGCCTCGGCTCGGTCATCGGCTATCTCGCCGCTGGCGTCGCCATCGGGCCGTTCGGGCTCGGTCTCTTCACCGATCCGCAATCCATCCTGCATGTCGCCGAACTCGGCGTCGTAATGTTCCTGTTCGTGATCGGCCTCGAAATGCGGCCGTCCCGGCTCTGGGGCCTCAGGCGCGAGATCTTCGGCCTCGGCCTGGCGCAGGTCGTCGCCTGCGGCGCGCTGCTGACGCTGATCGGCATCGCCGTCGGATTGCCACCCGCCGCCGCCTTCGTCGCCGGCATGGGTTTCGTTCTGACCTCGACGGCGACGGTGATGCAGCTTCTCGACGAACGCGGCGAAACCGCCTCGCCATCCGGCCAGCGGATCGTCTCGATCCTGCTGCTTGAGGACCTCGCCATCGTTCCGCTGCTCGCGATCGTCGTCCTGATCGGACCGGCGACAAGCAGCGATGCGCATCAACCGTTCTGGATCTCAGGCCTGATCGCGATCGGCTGCGTCGTCGCGCTGATCGCGGCCGGCCGCTGGCTGCTCAATCCGATGTTCCGCATCCTCGCCGGCGCCAACGCACGCGAGGTGATGACCGGCGCGGCGCTGCTCGTGGTGCTTGGCTCGGCGCTGGCGATGCAGCTCGGCGGCCTCTCAATGGCGATGGGCGCGTTCCTCGCCGGCGTCATGCTGTCGGAATCGAGCTTCCGCCATCAGCTCGAGGCCGATATCGAACCGTTCCGCGGCATCCTGCTCGGCCTCTTCTTCCTCGGCGTCGGCATGTCGCTCGATCTCGGCGTGCTGGTCTCGGACTGGCACTACATCCTCGCCGCTGTCATCGGCTATATGGTCGTCAAGGCGATCGGTATCTTCGGCATCGCCCGCCTCTTCCGCGCAACCCGCAAGGAGGCACTGTCGCGCGCCGCCCTGATGGCGCAAGGCGGCGAGTTCGCCTTCGTGCTCTATGCCGCCGCGACCAGCGCCGGCATCATCGACGGCCGCACCAATGCGATCCTGACCGCGACCGTGATCATCTCGATGGCGCTGACGCCGCTCACCGTGATGGCACTGAAGTGGCTGCCGGAGCCGAAGCCCAATGTCGACGATCTCGACGTGGCGGACGGGCTCGAGGGGCGCGTCCTGATGATCGGCTTCGGCCGCTTCGGCCAGATCACCGCGCAGTTCCTGCTTTCCGAAGGCATCGATGTGACCGCGATCGATTCGGACGCCGACATGGTGCGGAGCGCGGCGCGGTTCGGCTTCAAGGTCTATTATGGCGACGGAACGCGGCTCGACGTGCTGCGCGCAGCGGGCATCGAACATGCCGACCTCGTCGTGGTCTGCACCGACAAGCGGGAATCGACCGACCTGATCGTCGAGCTGATCCGTTCGGAATTCCCGTTTTCGAAGCTCTATGTGCGCTCCTACGACCGCCAGCACACTTTGAAGCTGCGCCAGCAGGGCGTCGATTTCGAGATCCGCGAGACCTATGAGTCGGCCTTCACCTTCGGCATGAAATCGCTCGAGGGCCTCGGCTATGACGAAAGCCATATCGCCGACGTGGCGGAGACAATCCGCGAGCGCGAGGCAGCGCGCCTCGCGATCCAGATGAGCGGCGGCAAGATCTCCTATACGGACATCCAGGGCAAGCTGAAGCCGGAGCCGCTGGTCGAACCCAAGCGGCGGGCCAAGGCGCTCAACGAAGCCGCGGAAAAGGCGACCGCCGAGGCGGCGGAATAATCCGCCCGGCTCAGAGCTGGGGCGAGACCGGCGTCTCCGCCGTCGCTGTCTTGGTCTTGGCCGGTCCGACCGTTGCTACCATCGCGGTGCCGTCGGAGAACAAACGGCGAGCCGCGCGGCGGGCATCTTCGATGGAAACAGCCTCGATCAGGCTGTTGCGCTTCTCGACATAGTCGATGCCGAGATTGTCGACCATGATGCCGAGGATCTGACGCGCAATCTTGCTCGATGAATCAAACCGCAGCGCATAGGAGCCGATCATGTAGCTCTTGGCCTTGGCGAGTTCCGCCTCGGTCGGGCCTTCGGCTGCGAAACGGGCGATCTGATCCTTGATCAGCGCGATGGTCTCGGGCGCGCGATCGGCCCGCGTCGCGGTGCCGCCGGCGAAGGCGTCGGCATGGGCGAGCGTCACCAGCGTGGTCGAGATCGAATAGGCGAGGCCACGCTTTTCGCGGATCTCTGTATAGAGCCGCGACGACATCGTACCGCCGCCGAGGATGTGATTGACGACATAAGCCGCCATGAAATCGGGATCGTTGCGCTTGATGCCGGGCCCGCCGAAGCGGATCAGCGTTTGCGGATTGGGCTGGTCGATGGCGATGATGCCGGCCTGCGGCACGATGTCGGCAACGGGCGTCAACTGCGCGCGATCCGGCAGCGGCCCGAAGACGCGTGCCAGCATCGCGGTGACGTCCTTGGGGCTGATCGCGCCGACGATGGCGACCTTGAGATTGTCACGGGCGAAGACATGGCTGCGATAGGCCTCGAGATCGTCGCGCGAAATGGCGGCGAGGCTGTCAACCGTGCCGTCCAGGGGCCGGCCATAGGGATGATTGGGGAAGGCCTTGGCGCAGACCGCCAGAGTCGCCGCCGCCTGCGGGTCGTTGGCGTCGTTCTTGATGCTCGCCGCGATCTGGGCGCGAATACGCTCGACAGGCTCGGTGTCGAAGCGCGGCGCCTGCAGCGCAGCGGCGAGCAGGCCGAAGGCCTTGTCGCGGTTTTCCGACAGCGTCTTCAGATCGCCATAGAAGCCATCGCGGCCGGCATCGAAGCTCATGCTGATCGAGCGATCATCGAGCGCCTTCTGGAAGGCGGCGCTCTTCATGTCGCCAGCCCCCTCGTCGAGCAGGCTCGACAGCATGTTGGCGACGCCCGGCTTGTCAG
Organism: Kaistia sp.; assembly: GCA_035555375.1. Taxonomy (GTDB): domain Bacteria; phylum Pseudomonadota; class Alphaproteobacteria; order Rhizobiales; family Kaistiaceae; genus Kaistia. Next base: position 102,448 of record DATMGR010000038.1, read on the forward strand.
CCGGGTCCTGTGCCGCGCCGCCTGTGAACACGAAGTCCATCGCGATCATCGGGACCGTATAGTCCTCGACAAGCCAAGCCTCGACGCCGGGCGGGCCGGCGACCTTCTGGATCGACATGGCCTGGCTCGCCGGAACTATCACCAGAAGGCCGAAGACGGCCATGCCGAGGCGGACGAGAAGCTTGGCCATGAAGGTCGATCTCCGTTCGTATCAGCTGCGGCCGTCGGCCGGTGCGGGGGTCAGCGTACCAGTCACAGACCGGCGTACGTCAAGAAAGGTTTTCGCGGCGGCCGAGATATCTTCCACCGTGACGTCACCAATACGGGCGGGCCAGCCCTGGACGGCATCGAGCGGCTGACCGGTTGCGAGCGCCATGCCGATGATGCGGGCGAGCATCGCCTGGCTGTCCTGGGCGTAGATCGACTGGGCCCGCGTCCGCTGCTTGGCCGACACAAGCTCCTCGGGGGTGACGCCATGGTCGCGGATGTCGGCAATGACGGCATCGACGGCGGTCTGGAGCTTGGCGAGCGGCACGTCACCGCGCGGGCTGGCATAGACACCGAAGCGGCCATAATCGAGCGCCTCGCCGCTGTAGTAGGAGCCGGCCGATGTCGCGAGCCCCTGCTCGACGACGAGCGCACGGTAAAGCCGGCTGGTGGTGCCGCGGCCGAGAATATCGGCGAGCACGTCGAGCGCCTCGGCCTCTCCAGGCTTGCCTGAAGAATAGGAAGGCACCAGATAGTTGCGCTGCCAGGACGGCTGGCTGACGCGCGAATCGACGAGATCGACCGTTCGCGCGGCGAGCGGCGGCGGCTCCTTCGGACGGTTGCGCTCGCCAGGTTCCGCGCGGCGGGGCACCCTGCCGAAGGTGACGTCCGCGAGGCGACGCACTTCCTCCGGCGTGATGTCCCCGGCGACGACCAGGATGGCATTGTTGGGTGTGTAGTAGTGGCGGTACTGCGCGAGCGCATCGGCCGCGGTCAGACCCTGCATCTCCTGCATCCAGCCGATGGTAGGGATGCCGTAGTGATGGTTCTGGTAGAGCGCGGCGTTCATCGCCTCGCCGAGCTGAGCGCCCGGATCGTTGTCGATCCGCATCCGTCGTTCCTCGAGAATGACGTCACGCTCCGACAGGACGGTCTTTTCCGAGAGATCCAGCCCCTCCATGCGGTCGGCTTCAAAGGCCATGACGGTGCCGAGCCGTTCCTTGCCGATCGTCTGGAAATAGGCCGTGGCGTCGGCTGTGGTGAAGGCATTCTCCTGGCCGCCGCCTTCGGAAACCTTGGCCGAAAATTCGCCGGCCGGATGCGCCTTTGTGCCCTTGAACATCAGGTGTTCAAGAAAATGAGCGATGCCGGACTTGCCTGGCGGATCGTCAGCAGCGCCGATCTTGTACCAGACCATATGGGTGACGATCGGTGCCCGGTGATCGGGGACCACCACCACCTGCATGCCGTTTTCGAGCGTGAAGGTGGTTGCGTCGGGCGCGATGCGGACCGGTTCGTCGGCAAAGGCCGACGTTCCTGCGAAACTCGCAAGACCTAGAACGACAAAGAGTGCGATGAACAGGCGCGGCACCGCCAAAAGGCGGCAATGGTCAGGGATCAAGCTACGCTGGTCCATCAGTCCTCGACACGCATTACCACTGCCCCCGGACACAAAGCCTAGGATAGTCTTAACGGGGAGGCGAGGAAAATATCAGCTGCGGCCGGCGAATCGGAAAAACAGCAATTGCGTGTCGCCGGCCTCGCGGCGCTCGACCCGTTCGAGGCCATCGACCGGTCCGATGATCACGTCGGCCGCCTCCTCCAGCACGACGAGCGCGCCGGGCGCCAGCCAATCCCCCGCGACCGCCGACGCGAGCGCCGGCTCGCCGAGGCCGCGATCATAGGGCGGATCGGCGAAGACGAGATCGAAGGGCGCGACAGTGCCGGCCGGTCCGAGCTTGGTAGCGTCGCGCCGGAACAATCGCGTGCGCCCCGTCAGGCCAAGTGTCTCGATGTTCTGCCGGATCAGGCCCCGCGCCTCAACGCCCTCATCGACGAAGAGCGCATAGCTGGCGCCGCGCGACATCGCTTCGAGACCGAGCGCGCCCGTCCCCGCGAAGAGGTCGAGCACGCGCGCGTCGGCCACCTGGTCGTCATAGCCATGCGCGAGCACGTTGAAGAGGCTTTCACGCAGGCGATCGGAGGTCGGACGGATCGCCTGGCTCTTCGGCGCGGCCAGCGTGCGGCCGCGCCACTCACCGCCGACGATTCGCACCGCCACCTCCCGTCGAACCGCCGCCGCCATCCGTGCCCCGCGGCTTCGGACGTCCGGGACCGCGCCCACCGGGACGCTTGTCGCCGGCAGAACCGGCCCCGGGCGCAGCGCCCTGGAAGCCCGGCCGCTTGCCGCGCGGCGCGTCGTCCCGCGATGGACGGTCGCCACGCGCCGGCTTGTCACCGCCGCGCGTGGGCTTCTCGTTTCGCCATGGCTTGTCGGCGTAAGCGGGCTTGTCACCATAGGAAGCCCTTTCGCCGCCGGCCGGCTTCTCGCGGCGCGGCGGACGCTCGCCATAGGACGGCTTTTCGCCGGCGCCGGAACGGGCGGGTCGCGATGGCTGCGGCCGTTCGCTGCGCGCGGGGCGCGCGCCAACAGGCTTGCCGGCGGTCAAGCGGCCCTCACCATGGCGCTGCGACCGCGGGCGATCCTCCTGGGAACGCGAAGCCGAACGGCCACGGCTCGGCTTTTCAGCCGGCTTGACCTCATCCGCTTCCGGGACCGGATGCTCGAAGCGCGCCCGGCCGCGCGTGCCGCGCTCGGCGCGGACGGAGCCGCGCGGCATGGAAGCAGCCTCGCTGTCGATGCGGCCGGGGCCGCGACGGGGCCGATCGCCCCGCCCCTCGCCTTCCGCTGCGGGAACGGGACGCTCCGAACGGACACGGCCACCACGCGCCGGGCGGGCCGGTTCCTCCAGCGTGGTCTCGCGCAGGCGCGAGGCTGCGGGCTTCGGCCGCTTCAGGCGATGATCGCCCTCCGGCTCGACGCGCTCGCGACGCTGCGGCCGTTCACGGCCGGCCGGTCGTTCCTGATCCCGGTCGGCCACCTCGGCGTCCTGCGACCGCGGCGAAGAGCGCGACGGTCGCCCGGTTTCGCGGAGCGGCGCATCGAAATCGGCGCCGGCCTCGTCGGCGAGCTTCTGGCCGAGCTGGTCGCGCAGCACGCGGCCCTTGATCTCGACCACTTCGCCCTCGGGTAGATCGCCAAGCTGGAACGGGCCATAGGAGATGCGGATCAGGCGGTTGACGTCGAGGCCGAGATCGGCGAGCACATTCTTGACCTCGCGGTTCTTGCCCTCGCGCAGCGCCAGCGCGACCCAGACATTGCTGCCCTGGACACGCTCGAGCTGGGCATCGATGGCGCCATAGAGCATACCGTCGATGGTGACGCCGTCCTTCAGCTTGTCGAGATCGGGCTGCAGCACCTCGCCCCAGGCGCGGGCGCGATAGCGGCGCAGCCAACCAGTCGAGGGCAGCTCCAGCACACGGGCGAGGCCGCCGTCATTGGTCAGCAGCAGCAGGCCCTCGGTATTGATATCGAGCCGGCCGACCGCGACGACGCGCGGCATATGCTCCGGCAGCGCATCGAACACGGTCGGACGCCCTTCGGGATCGCGTGCCGTCGTCACGAGGCCACGCGGCTTGTGATAGAGCCAAAGCCGGGTGCGCTCGCGCGCCGGCAGCGGGACGCCGTCGACGGTCACCTTGTCCTTGCGGCCGACATTGACCGCAGGCGTGGTCAGGACCGTGCCATTGATCGCGACACGGCCGTCCTCGATCCAGCGCTCGGCATCGCGGCGCGAGCAGAGCCCGGCGCGGGCCAGCACCTTGGCGATGCGTTCGCCCTCCGTCTCGGCCCCAGCGCTGCTCTGGCGATGGGCGGCGGCGTCGTCTATGCGTTTCTTCGGCGGCTTCATGGGTGATCACCTCGGCCGCTTCCTTAACAGAGCGCCGCCAGCGAGGCGAGACGGCATGAGCGATGAGACTGACCGGCCGAGTGGCGAAACGGCCCTTTCGCCGATGGCGGAGGCGCTCGCCGAGGCAAGGCTGGCCGCTGGACGCGGCGAAGTGCCGATCGGCGCGGTCATCGTGCTTGATGGCGCCATCATCGCCCGCGCCGGAAATCGCACGCTGGAACTGAAGGACCCGACGGCCCATGCTGAGATGCTGGTCATCCGCGAAGCTGCGGCAAAGCTCGGCTCGGAACGGCTTGTCGGAGCCGACCTCCATGTGACTCTGGAGCCCTGCCCGATGTGCGCGGCGGCGATCTCCTTTGCCCGGATCCGCCGGCTGTATTATGCGGCGGCCGATCCGAAAGGCGGGGCCGTCGAGAGCGGCGTACGCCTCTACAGCCAGCCAACCTGCCACCACGCTCCCGAGGTCTATGACGGCATCGCCGCCGGCGAGGCATCGACGCTGCTGCGCGATTTCTTCCGGCAGCGCCGATAACCCCATCTGCACGAAATTGCACGAATCAAACGAGGGGCGCGGCGCAGCCCGGCACATCCTCGACGCAGTGATAGACCTTGAGGCCGCGCTCGCGGGCGATCTTGACGTCGAGATCGGCGCCCTTGGAGGCGCCTGAAAGGCGCAGCACGGCATCGCAGCGCGGCAGCAGGCGATGGGCGACCGGATAGGCGATCTCCTCATAGACAGCGTCGCCGACCGTCCTGGATCCGGCTACGGCCATGAGAGGCAAAGCCAGCCACTCGCCGATCAGAGGGATATGACCCGCGCGAAACAACGGCAGCGCCGCCTCTTCGAGCGTTCGGAGATTGGCGGCCATGCGGGCAGGATCATCCCCCGTCCCCGAACGATAGGGACCGGCGACGAGGATGATCATGGGCTCGGCGATGGGCAAAGAGGTCATCGACATGGGCGAGTGCTTTCGTTAACAAAGTTGCACGAACATCCACATTTATACGCGTTTATAGACTTTCGTGCAATATCGTGCAGGACCGAATGCCGTGCTGACCAGCGAGCGCAAACTCCACATCCTCGATATTCTCAAGCGCGACGGCCGCGTCGTCGCCAAAGAAGTCAGCCAGGAACTCGGCCTCTCGGAAGACACGATCCGGCGCGATCTGCGCGAACTCGCCAGCGAAGGCCTGTTGCAGCGGGTGCATGGCGGCGCCCTGCCGGCGAGCCCCGGCGTTGCCGATTTCGCCACGCGGCAGGCGATCGGCCCGGACGGGAAGCGGGCGATCGGGCGCGCCGCGGCGGCGATGATCGAGGATGGCCAGGTCGTGATCCTCGACGGCGGCACCACGGCACTGGAAGTCGCCCGGCATCTTCGCCCCAGCCTTCGCGCGACGATCGTCACGCATGCGCCGAGCACGGCCCTGGCGCTGATGCCGTATCAGGCCGTCGACGTCATCATCATCGGCGGCCGGCTGTTCCGCCATTCGATCGTCGCGGTCGGGGCCATCGCCGCTGAACAGATCGCGCGCATCCGCGCCGACATCTATTTCCTCGGCGTCACCGGCATCCATGGCGAAGCGGGGCTGACCACCGGCGACATCGAGGAAGCCGCGATCAAGCGGCAATTGATGGGCCAGGCCGCCGAGACGATCGCGCTGGCATCCTCCGAGAAGATCGGCGCCGTCTCGCCTTTCCTCGTCGCGCCGGTCGCAGCGCTGTCCGGGATGATCGTCGAGAGCGCTCTGGCGGAGGAGAAACTTGCCCCCTTGCTGTCCGCAGGCGTGGCGACGACCCGCGCGTGACCGCCGGCTCGAGGGCCCGGGCGATCTGACGCAACGCGTTTGCAAGCTCTGCGCGATCCAAGCTATCTGCGGTTGCGGACGGCAGGATTCCGCCTTAGGCTGACATCATGACGATGTTTGCCTCCTCGACCTTCCTTCGAGCCTAGCCGCGCTTTTGCGTGTGCTTGACGCCGTGGAGATTGCGGGCTGTTGGCCCGCTCCCGCGGCATGACCTCGAACTCACGGTACGAGAGAGTTTCCTTCATGCCTCCCCTTTTTGCTTCATCCGACGCCATGCGTGCGGACTTCATCCGCGACGGCTTCATCCGGATCGACAACGCCTTTTCCGCCGAGATCGCTTCCGCCGCGCGGGAGATCCTGTGGCGCGACAGCGGCTGCGATCCCAAGCGGCCCGCGACATGGACCCGCCCGGTCGTCCGGCTCGGCTTCTATGCCGACGAGCCGTTTCTTGTCGCCCTGAATACGCCGCGCCTCCATCGGGCCTATGACCTTCTGGCCGGCGCGGGACAATGGATGCCGCTCGCGGCGGTCGGCACGTTTCCGATCCGCTTTCCTTCGCCGGACGATCCCGGCGACGCCGGCTGGCATGTCGATGTCAGCTTCGGCCATGACAAAGCCGACTTCATGGATTGGCGAGCCAATGTCACGTCGCGTGGCCGCGCGCTGCTGCTGATCGCGCTATTCTCGGATGTGGGGCCCGCGGATGCACCGACGCGGCTGCGGGTTGGTTCGCACCATTCCATCGCGCGGCGCCTCGTCCCTGCCGGTGCGGCTGGGCTGACGCTGCGCGAACTCGCCGCCACCGACTTCGCGGAAAGCGCGGATTGCCGCGAGGCATGGGCTACGGGGCCAGCCGGCACTGTCTATGCCTGCCATCCTTTCCTCGTTCATTCGGCGCAACCCCATCGCGGCCGGGCGCCGCGCTTCATCGCGCAGCCCGCCCTTCTCCCGCGCGGCGCGGTCGCCTTCGGCAAATCGGAAGATGGCTCGGCGATGGGCGAAGCGATCCGTGCCGCGCTCGCGGCCGGATGAAATGGGACAAGCAAAAAGGGGCGCGGCTTGCGCCGCGCCCTTTCTGAACTTTCGAGGGGTAGGACTTCTTAGAAGTCCATGCCGCCCATGCCGCCACCGCCCGGCATCGCCGGAGCGCCGGCTGCCGGCTTCGGCAGGTCGGCGATGAGCGCCTCGGTGGTGACGATCAGCGAAGCGACCGAAGCCGCGTCCTGCAGCGCCGTGCGCACAACCTTGGTCGGGTCGATGATGCCGGCGAGAACCAGATCTACGAACTCTTCGTTCTGAGCGTCGAAGCCGAACGTGTCCGACTTGTTCTCCAGGACCTTCGAGACGACGATCGAGCCTTCGACGCCGGAATTCTCGGCGATCTGGCGGATCGGCGACTCAAGCGCGCGGAGCACGATCTTGATGCCGGCTTCGATGTCCGAGTTGTCGGACTTCAGCTTCTCGACGGCCTTCTTGGCGCGCAGGAGAGCGGAACCGCCGCCGGGGACGATGCCTTCTTCAACGGCCGCGCGGGTCGCATTGAGCGCGTCGTCGACGCGGTCCTTGCGCTCCTTGACCTCGACCTCGGTCGAGCCGCCGACGCGGATGACGGCGACGCCACCGGCGAGCTTGGCCAGACGCTCCTGCAGCTTCTCCTTGTCGTAGTCCGAGGAAGTCTCCTCGATCTGCGCCTTGATCTGCGCGACGCGGCCCTCGATTTCCTTCTTCTTGCCGTTACCGTCGACGATGGTCGTGTTCTCCTTGGAGATCGTGACCTTCTTCGCGCGCCCGAGCATGGCAAGCGTGACGTTCTCGAGCTTGATGCCGAGGTCTTCCGAGATCACCTGGCCAGCGGTGAGGATCGCGATGTCCTCGAGCATGGCCTTGCGGCGATCGCCGAAGCCCGGAGCCTTGACGGCTGCGACCTTGAGGCCGCCACGGAGCTTGTTGACGACGAGCGTGGCCAGAGCCTCGCCTTCGACGTCTTCCGAGATGATCAGGAGCGGCTTGCCCGACTGAACGACAGCCTCGAGCACCGGCAGGATCGCCTGCAGGTTCGAGAGCTTCTTCTCATGCAGGAGGATGTACGGATCATCGAGTTCCGTGACCATCTTCTCGGCATTGGTGATGAAGTAGGGCGAGAGGTAGCCGCGGTCGAACTGCATGCCCTCGACGACTTCGAGCTCGGTCTCGGCAGTCTTGGCTTCCTCGACGGTGATGACACCCTCGTTGCCGACCTTCTGCATCGCCGAGGCGATCATCTGGCCGATTTCCTTCTCGCCATTGGCGGAGATGGTGCCGACCTGAGCGACTTCTTCCGAAGTCTTGATCTTCTTCGAGCGCTTCTCGAGATCCTTGACGGCTTCGGTCACGGCCATATCGATGCCGCGCTTCAAGTCCATCGGATTCATGCCGGCCGCAACGGCCTTGGCGCCTTCCTTGACGATCGACTGGGCGAGAACGGTCGCCGTGGTCGTGCCGTCACCGGCCTTGTCGTTGGTCTTCGAGGCGACTTCGCGCAGCAGCTGTGCGCCGAGGTTCTCGAACTTGTCCTCGAGCTCGATCTCCTTGGCGACGGAGACGCCGTCCTTGGTGATCCGGGGCGCGCCGAACGACTTCTCGATCACGACATTGCGGCCCTTCGGACCCAGCGTGACCTTGACGGCGTTGGCGAGGATGTCGACGCCGCGCAGCAGCTTTTCGCGCGCATCGGCGGAGAACTTTACGTCTTTGGCAGCCATGTGGCCTGCTCCCTTGTTATGCTAACTGGACAATAAAAAACCGCGCTAAGGACTGAACCTTACGCGGCCTTCTTGCCGGCAGCCTTGGTCTCGATCACGCCAAGAATGTCAGACTCCTTCATGATCAGGAGATCTTCGCCGTCGATCTTGACTTCCGTGCCCGACCACTTGCCGAACAGGATGCGATCACCAGCCTTGACGTCGAGAGCGACCAGCTTGCCAGCCTCGTCGCGGGCACCCGGGCCGACGGCGACGACTTCGCCTTCCTGCGGCTTTTCCTTGGCGGTGTCCGGGATAATGATGCCGCCCTTGGTCTTCTCTTCGCCTTCAAGGCGACGGACGACGACGCGGTCATGCAGAGGACGGAAACCCATCGTAATCTTCTCCTCGCGTGAAAATTCCGCTCATGGCGGAACCTCAGATGAACTGGGCTGTTAGCACTCCCGATAGGCGAGTGCCAACGTGCGCAGTCGATCTAGGTGCCGGGGGTCGGAATGTCAAGGCGCGGCTGAAATCCGGGCCGTATTTTTGTTCGCCGCACTCACACCCATTCAGGGCTTGGCGTCTCGGCGGCGAGGTCGTCGACGGCCTGTTCCAGCCGTTGCATGAAGCCCTCGCCTACGCCCTGCATCGGGGCGCCGACGACGATGTCGCAGAAGAATGGGACAGGAAGATGATCGCCCTTCGGCAGCACGCGGCCGAAGCCGCGCAGGAACACCGGCAGCACCGGAACATCTGGTCGCCGGCGGGCGATATAGCCGATGCCGCGCTTGAAAGCCTGGCGCAATTCGGGCTCGCCGCGTGACCCTTCCGGAAAGATGATCAGGATCTCGCCGCGGTCGAGCGCCTCGAGCGCACCGGCCAGCGGGTCCTTGCCGCCCTTCCCGGTCCCCCGCTCGACAGGGATGATGCCGAGAAGGTCGACCGCGAACCACTTCAGGAAGCGGTTCTGCAGGAAATAGTCGGCGGCTGCCACGGCATGCACGCGGCGAAGCCGGCGCAGCGGGAACAGCGCCATCAACGCCAGCGTATCGAGATGGCTGTTGTGGTTGGCCGCAATGATCAGCGGTCCCTTCTTGGGCAGCCGCTCGGGATGACGCACGGCAAGGCCGATCGCGACGAGCAGGAACGGCCTGACGGCCAGCGCGAAGAACAGCAGGCGGAGAAGCGAGCGGAGATGGAGACGCATGCCGTCGCTCAGAAATAGAAGTAGCGGACAGTGTGGAAGAACAGCGGCGCCGTGAAGACCAGGCTGTCGATGCGGTCGAGAATGCCGCCATGGCCGGGCAGCATGGTGCCGGTATCCTTGATGCCGAGGTCGCGCTTCATTGCCGACATGACGATGTCGCCGAAGAAGCCGGCAACGGCCAGAAGCGCCCCGATCGCGGCACCGGCCGGCATCGTGATCGGCGTCAGCTGCGGCGCCAGCACTGCGGAAAGCAGGACCGTCGCGACCAGCCCGCCGATAAAGCCCTCGACGGTCTTGTTGGGCGAGACCTTCGGCGTGATCTTCCGGCGGCCGAACCTCCGTCCGCACATGAACTGCGCGACATCGTTGAACTCGGTCGCGACGATGAGAAAGACGAGCAGGCCAGCGCCGGTCCCCTCCGGCGAGCCCGGCGGCGGGACGGCGAGCAGATAGGCGGCATGGCTGAGGGCGAACACCGCGATCATCAACCCCCAATGCAGCGTGCCCGCCGCCTTCAGGAAGCCGTTGGTCTCGCCGCGGAGCACGAGCGCGCCCGGCAAGATCAGGAACATGTAGACCGGCACGAAGATGACGAACATGCCATACCAGGCCGTGCCGACCCAGTAGTACTGGATGGGCACGGCGAGGTAAGCGATGAGCAGCACGACGCGATCGGCGCGGCGCGTCGGAATGATGGTCAGATATTCCTTGAGCGCCAGATAGCTCACAAAGGCAAACAGGATGACCATCGCGGTCCGCCCGACGAGAAGGGCGGCAACGAGGATCGTCACCATCACCCACCAGGTGCGGATCCGCGCCTTCAGCTCGCGCCGCTTTGCGGCGGCACCTTCATCGGCCGGACGCCGCAGGCGCACGAACACCGACGCGAAAACGAGGCCGGCCAGAATGACGGCGATGGTTATGGCGAGCGGGAGGGGAAGACCGCGCCCAGCCAGGAAATCGATCACGGTCTGGCCGCTCATGAGGCTTCTCCAAGGCTGCCCCGGGCGCGGCGGACCGACGTCCACACCGCGAGAAGCGCCAGCAGGATCATGACGATATCCACCCAGACGCCACCACGGACGCCGATGGCAAGAATGAAGGTGACGAAGCCAATGGCGGCGGCGCGATCCGACTTGCCCATCGGGCCGTCATAGCGCCGCGAGCCGCCGATCGTCAGACCGAGCACGCCGGTGAATTCGGTCAGCATGGCCGCGAAGACGAAGAAGATGATCGGCGCGGCCGCTGCGTCGAAGGGCGCCAGAGCCGGCACCAGCGCGAGATAGAGCGCGCCATCGGACACCACGTCGCCGATCTCGTTCAGGAGCGCGCCAAGCCGGGATTTCTGCCCATGCTCGCGCGCCAGCATGCCGTCGATGGCATTCAGCGCCATGCGTAGGAAGAGAACGAGCGGCATCAGCAGGAGGCTGGCACGGTTCCCCGCAAGCCCCGTGAGAGCCACGCCCGCCGCGATGCTCAGCAGCGCCGCGGCAAGGGTGACCTGATTGGCGGTGATGCCGACGCGCGACAGGCGGCGAACCAGTGGACGCAGCAGCGCCTGGAAACGCGGCTTCAAATCATAGACGCTTGCCATGGAGGCTCCCGATGGTTCCCGGGACAGCCGGCGGACGGATGTCTCCACTATGGCTGCCGGTCGGGCGCAGTGAGCGGCATCACATGCCGCTCATTCGTCGTTTTCAGGAAATCGTCAGCGGAAGCTCGATCGGAGCCGACTTGCCGGTCGCCTCGTCGGTGACGGTCAGGATCAACTTGTAGGGACCCGGCTTCAGAGCGGGCAGATCGAAGGTGACGGTGATGTGGAAATCGCGGCTCTTGCTGCGGCTGGTCTTCTGAAGCACCGCCGGCGAAGCCGATTTGGCGAGAATGAGCCCCTTTTCGCTGCGGATCTCGATCGAGGTCCGGAATGTGACCGTCTCGCCGTCCGGAACCTCTTTCCAGCCGAAGCCGACCGGCTCGGCGTAGATCTTCAATTCGGTCTTCGGCGCAAAGGTCGAGCCGGCCCGGGGCTGGTATTCGCCAAAGCCGGTGACGCTGTCGACGAACAGCGCCTTGCGGAAGGAAAGCGGCGCCGCCTTCCAGAAGGCTTCCACCGACGCGTTGAGCGCATCGATCGCCTCGGGCAGCTTGCCTTCGCCCAGCAGCGCCTCGGCCTCGCTCGCCTTGCTGGCGATCTCGCCGGCCGTTGCCGCCAGCCCCGACAGAGCGAGCACGAACGCACTCGCCGCCGCGATCCCGGAAAGCCGGGACGCCCTTGACCTCATGACCCACCCCTCGCAAGGCGCAAAAACACGCCCAGAACAGCCCGTTCAGGCGGAACATGCCGTCCCGCAACGCCCGGCGCAAGCATTTCGGTGGCTGAGCATGAAAGGCAGGCGCCGGCTCAGGCCGTCCGCTTTTCCTGCCAGGCCTGACGCTTGCGATAAATCGTCGAAGGGCTGATTTCGAGCGCGGCAGCCGCGCGCGCGATATTGCCCGCGAAGGCGCCGACCGCGCTCTCGATGATCGTGCGCTCCTGTTCCCAGAACGGCATGATCGGCGCGGCGTCCCGGCGGGGTGGGCTCGGCGCCTCTTCCACGCGACCGGGCCCGGCACTGCTCCGAATCGTTGCGGGAAGCATTGCGGCCGCAACCTCGCCGCCATGATTGAGCACGACGGTTCGGCGAATCGCGTTCTGAAGTTCGCGAACATTGCCCGGCCAGGGGTGATGGATCAGCCGCTCGGCGGCATCGGCAGTGAAGCCGCGGAAGGAGCGCCCTTCCTCGGCGGCATAGCGGGCAAGGAAGGTGCTTGCGAGCAGAAGCACGTCCTCGCCGCGCTCGCGCAGAGGCGGCATGTGAATCGGCAGGACATGCAGCCGATAGAACAGGTCTTCGCGGAAGCGTCCGGCGGCGATCTCGGCGAACGGGTCGCGATTGGTGGCGCTGACGATCCGCACGTCGACGCGGCGCACGGCGGCATCGCCGACCCGCTGTACCGTGCCGCTCTGGATGAAGCGCAGCAGCTTGGCCTGCAGGCCAAGATCCATCTCGCCGATCTCATCGAGAAACAGCGTGCCGCCATCGGCGAGCTCGGCCGCGCCGGCGCGCGTCTCGGTGGCGCCGGTGAAAGCGCCGCGCACATGGCCGAAGATCTCGCTTTCCATGAGATCTTTCGGGATTGCGCCGCAATTGATGGCAATGAACGGCTTCGCACCCCGGCCGGAACGCGCATGCAGCGCCTCGGCGCAGACTTCCTTGCCGGTGCCGCTCTCGCCGGTGATGAACACCGGCGCACGCGACGGCGCGATGCGCTCGATCTGTTCGAACACGGTGAGCATGGCCGGGGAACGCCCGACGAAATTCTCGAAGCCTTCGCGTTGCGGCTCGGCGGCGCCGACCGGTCCAGCTGCCACAGGCTTCTCCGCTTCAGGGGCACCCCTGAAGTCCCAGGCCCTGATGGCCGCTTCGAGCCGCTCGATGAGGGCAGCAGCGCCGAACGGCTTCTGCAGATAATCGACGGCGCCAGCCCGCATCGCCGCAACCGCCGTATTCAGCGAGCCGCGCGCGCTGGTGGCGATCACCCGTGACGAGCCTTCGGCGAAGATGCCCAGGGCGTCGACGCCGCCCACGGTTTCGAGATCGGCGAGCACCACGGCGCGCTTGTCGCTGGCGAGCATGCCGATTGCCTCCGCACGCGTCGCGAACGCCACAGGCGCGTCAATCGTGCCCGCGAGCAAGCTGGCATGGCCGGCGGCAATCCGGCGCTGTACCGGATCGGCATCGACGATCACAATCTGGACGGGCCCTTGCGAGCCGCCGACAAACCCCATTTCAGGAAGACCCCTCTTCCGACGCGGCATACCCGCTGTCGCAATGGAGACTGGCAGAACAGGGTAAACAAAGAGTTCCAAATTTGAGTTGCGTTGCAGCAATATTGTTGCAACGCAACAACGCAAAATCGCGTTGGAAGCAACCGCGTTCTGCTTGACCCTCACGCCGCAAACCAATAGGCGCTTCGCATGGCCAATTATTCCGCGCCCGGCCCCGTGCCGGGACTCGCCTCCCTGGCACAACGCTACGACGCGGTTCTGTGCGATGTCTGGGGCGTGCTCCATAACGGCATGGTGTCCTTCCCGCCCGCGCGCGAAGCTCTGGCGGCGTTCCGCGCTGCCGGGGGGACCGTGGTCCTCATTACCAACGCGCCGCGCACCAGCCCGTTCATCATCGAGCAGATCGCCGAACTCGGTGTGGCCGCGTCGTCCTATGATGCGATCGTCACCTCAGGGGATGTCACGCGGGCACTTCTGGCCGAGAAAGCTCCCGCCCGGCTGCGCCATATCGGTCCGGCCCAGCACCTGACGCTCTATGACGGCCTCGACCTGCCGCTTTCGAGCGTGGAGGACGCCGAGATCGTCTGCTGCACGGGGCTGCGCGACGACATTCACGAAACGCCTGAGGACTACGAGGCAGAACTCGCGGCGCTGGCGGCGCGCGAGCTTCCGATGATCTGCGCCAATCCCGACATCGTCGTCGAGCGGGGCCACCAATTGGTCTACTGCGCTGGTGCGCTGGCGGCGCGCTATTCAGCGCTTGGCGGATCGACCGCCGTCGCTGGCAAGCCGCACGCGCCGATCTATGAAGCTGCCCTCGAACGCGCCGCCGCGATCCGCGGCGGCCCGGCGGCCCGCGACCGTGTCCTGGCGATCGGCGATGGCGCGCCGACCGACCTCGCGGGGGCGTTCCGCCACGACATCGATGTTCTGTTCGTGACGGGCGGCATCCATTCCGGTCATTTCGGGCCGGCCGATGCGCCTGATATCGCGGCGGTACACCGGTTTCTCGCCGACGAAGGCCTCGGGGCCACGGCCTTCCTGCCAGCACTGACATGGTGAGAGCCGCGCGCATGACAGTCTCGCGCCGCCTTGACGGACACGCGCCCAGCGGCCAGTTTCCGCTGCGCATGGGCGCCGTCGGAGCGCCGGCCCTCTCACTCAGGATCTCGACGGCGGACAGATGCTGACGGCGGCACCCCTCATCCCGCTCGACGATGTCCCGACACGGCTGCGCGGCGCCGCGCTGGCCATCGGCAATTTCGACGGCATGCATCGCGGCCATCATGCTTTGTTCGCCGCCAGCCGCAGCGAGGCGGATGCGCGCGGAATTCCGGCGCTGATGCTGACTTTCGAGCCGCATCCGCGCACGGTGCTGCGACCCGGCGAACCTCTGTTTCGCCTGACGCCGCTCGACGCCAAGGCGAGGCTGGCCGGCGCCTTCGGGCTCGACGGCGTAGTCGTCGCCAAGTTCGACACCGAATTCGCGAATGTCAGCGCCGAGGCATTCGTCGCCGATGTGCTCGTGAAGCGGCTCGGCATTACGGCCGTCGTCGTCGGGCACGATTTCCAGTTCGGGCATGACCGGCTGGGCTCGCCGGGCTTCCTTGCGAGCGCCGGCGAACGGCACGGCTTCACCACGTCAGTGGTCGGAGCCGTCACGGACGCTTTCGGCGCCCCCTATTCGGCGAGCCGCATCCGTGGCCTGCTCGAAGAGGGTGATATCGCGCGCGCAAATGAAGAGTTTGGCTACCGCTGGTTCGTGGTCGGCGCCGTGCAGCATGGCGACAAGCGGGGACGGGAGCTTGGCTATCCGACGGCAAATATCCGCCTCCCCGCCGATTGCGGCCTGGCGCTTGGCATCTATGCGGTCACGCTGACACGGGCCGATGGCACCGTCCTTCCCGCCGTGGCGAGCTATGGCCGCCGGCCCACTTTCGACAATGGCGCCGTGATCCTCGAAGTGCATGTGTTCGATTTCGCGGGCGATCTCTATGGCGAGACGGTCGCGGTCACGTTTCACACCTTCCTGCGTGGCGAGGAACGCTTCACCTCGATCGACGCGCTCATCGCGCAGATGGACCTCGATTCGCTGGCCGCGCGCGCCATTCTGGCGGCTGCCGGGCCCGGCTCGGAGGTCGATCTGCGCCTCGCAGGCAGCAGCGATGTTGCCGAGGGAGAAACGATCGCTTAGAACGGCCGCACACGCGTGCCGGAATTTTGCCCGTTTCATCGTCCTAAACTGCGGCGAATATGCTGCGTCCACCGTCGGGCGCCGAGGAGTAACCCGTCGACATGCTCGCATTCAGCATTCCGCGTCTTGCCGCCCTGCCGGCCATCAGCATCCTGGCCGGCTTCGTCGCTGCCTGTTCGGGCACGACCTATGGCACCGGCATCTCGCCTGAGCAGCAGACGGTGTCCGATCTGATGGGCATCGCCAGCCTTGGCGGCAGCAAGGCGCCGCCGATCGACTATCGCCCGCGCGGCAACATCGTGGCGCCGCCCAATGCCAGCACATTGCCTGTGCCGGGCTCTGCAGCCACAACCACCACCGTTGCTTCGGTCGAATCCGACCCGAACTGGCCGAAGGATCCCGATGCCGATGCGCAGCAGCGCAAGCAGGCCAAGCAGGCCTCGTTCGGCAAGCCGTCGCCGAATTTCATCCTGCCAGCGGGCCAGACCTCGATCGGCAACGCGCAGGCGAGCGCCAATGCCTATGACGCGCAGCGCCGTGCCGAGGGCAAGCAGGCCTGGGACGAGTTGCACAAGAGCAAGCGCGGCTCCGTCGATGCCAATGGCAATCCGGTCCGCAAATACCTGACCGAGCCGCCCGTGGCCTATCGCGAGCCTGATCCGAATGCGCCGATGTCGGATCCGCCCAAGGCCAAGATGAAGAAGTTCGACATCACCAAGCTCTGGCCGTTCTAGGCCGGAGCCACCACGGCGAGCCTCTCGAATCGCTGCGATCTCGATCGCGTCGCAGTGTTCTCCTTGTCATGCCGGGCTTGACCCGGCAATTCAGACTTTCCTTCTCGCTTCGAGCAGGCAACACCGAATCGTATCAGCACTCCTGCTCGGACGACGCCACGCAGCGGCTGCGCGGACGCGGCCGTCATCTTCCGGTAATGTTCCGGCAAGCACGCCGACAGACGATGATCCCCATAGTGGCCCGTCCCGCCCTTGATATCGGAGCCGACGATGAAGCTGAGCGCCATCCGTGATGCCTTTAGGACGATCGCGCGGCTAGCTGTCCCCTATTTCAAATCCGAGCAGAAATGGTTCGCGCTCGGCATGCTCGGCATCGTCATCGGCCTGCAGCTGTTTGGGGTCTGGCTCGATGTCCGCTTCAACAAGTGGAACAACGATTTCTATAATTCGCTGCAGAACAAGAACTGGGACGCCTTCGCCTACCAGCTCTTCTTCGTCTTCAGCTGGATCGCGGCGCTGTCGATTCTCTCCGGCGTTTACCAGACCTACATGTCGCAATGGCTGCGCATCCGCTGGCGGGAGTGGATGGTCGGCCGCTATCTCAGCCGCTGGATGGGCGGAGCCAGGCACTACCGGATGCGGCTTTCGGAGAACGCCGCCGACAACCCGGATCAGCGTATCGCAGAGGATACGCAGCAATTCGTCGACGGAACGCTGTCTATCGGCGTCGCGATGCTTGGCCAGATCGTCACGCTGGTCTCGTTCATCTTCATTCTCTGGGGCCTCTCGTCCGACAAGCCGCTGGTGCTGTTCGGCCAGAGCTATTACATCCCAGGCTATCTCGTCTGGACGTCACTGGCCTATGCGATCGTCGGGACATTTTTTGCACACTGGATCGGCAAGCCGCTGGTGCATCTCAACTTCATGCAGCAGCGCTATGAAGCCGACTTCCGCTTCGCGCTGGTGCGGGATCGCGAAAACGGCGAGGAAATCGCCCTGCTGCAAGGCGAACCGGCGGAACGCGCGCAGCTTGGCGGACGCTTTCAGAACGTCGTTGGCAATTTCTTTCAGCTCATGCTGCGCCAGAAATGGCTTAACTTCTTTCAGAGCGGTTACGGCCAGATCGCGATCATCTTTCCCTTCTTCGTGCTGAGCCCGCTCTATTTCGCTGGAACCGTCGACCTTGGCGGACTGATGCAGACCGCGTCGGCATTCGGCACCGTGCGGGCCGCCTTTTCATTCTTCGTTACAGCCTACGACACGCTGGCCAACTGGAAGGCCGTCGTCGACCGTCTTGATGGCTTCGACCGCTCGCTCGTCACCGTGGAAGCCGAAGCCGAGCTGGGCCCGAAGCTTGCCACCGACAACCGCGCTGCGAGCCTTGCCATCGAAAATCTCGTCGTGCGCCTGCCGGATGGCCGTCCCGTCGTCGAGGTGCCCGAATTGACGCTGCAGCCGCGCGAAAGCGTGCTGGTGACCGGCCCATCCGGCTCCGGCAAGACCAGTCTATTCCGGGCGCTCGGCGGCATCTGGCCGTTTGGCGGCGGCGGCGTTCATATCCCCGAGGATGCCGACCTGCTCATCCTGCCGCAGAACGCCTACATGCCGCTCGGCACGCTGCGAGCCGCCCTCGCCTATCCGCGCGAGCCAGAGGCGATCTCCGATTCGGACGTCAGCGAAGTGCTCGGCGCCGTCGGCCTCGCCCGGCTCGCGGCCGAGATCGACGAGCCGGCCAATTGGGGCAACCGGCTTTCGGGCGGCGAGCAGCAGCGAATCGCGATCGCGCGCGCGCTGCTGGCCAAGCCCGACTGGCTGCTGCTCGACGAGGCGACCAGCGCGCTGGACGAGGCCGGCGAAGCCGACATCTACAAGCTCATCGCCGATCGCCTGCCCGAGACAACCGTCGTCTCGATCGGCCATCGCTCCAGCCTCGTGCCGCTGCATCAGCGCTTCCTGCGCCTCACTGGCGCAGAAGGCGGCATGCACCGGCTGGTCGAGGACGCCACGCCAGCGCCGGTTCCCGCCTGATCCTAGTGGAGATCTCGTGGTCGCCCTCACAGGCGATCACGAGGTCGTCCACTAAAGTTGAACAGTGTGTCGTTCGTCGGATAGTTTCAAGAGACAATCGAAATGCTGTAGATAGCGGTCAGCTATTCACCTCTGCGGAGTGCGTTCCTTGACCGATCTTTCCAGCCAGAAGCTCATCGTGCCCGCCCTTGGCGGTCTTTATGCCCGCGCCACGCCGCTGTTCGAAGCGCTGCTGCGCGTCGCCGTCGGCCTCTGGATGGTGCCGCATGGCGCCCAGAAGCTGTTCGGCCTCTTCGGCGGCGGCGGCATCGCCGGTACCGCCGGCTTCTTCAGCCAAATCGGCCTCGAGCCCGCCCTGCCGCTCGCGGTTCTCGCCGGCCTTGGCGAATTTGTCGGCGGCCTGTTGCTCGCCATCGGCCTCTTCACCCGCCCGGCCGCCGTCGTAACGACCTTCGTTCTCGCTGTTGCGGTGTTCAGCGTCCATATCGGCAACGGCTTCTTCGCGCAGGGCGGCGGTTTCGAATATCCGGGCCTCTGGTTCTTCGCCTCGCTCTATTTCGTGTTCCGCGGCGCCAACCAGTATTCGGTCGACGCCAAGCTCGGCCGCGCCTTCTGAGCCTCAGCGCCCCAGCGCTTCGTCAAGGCCGCCCTTCGGGGCGGCCTTTTCGTTTGGGGGCCCCAAGGTTGCCCCGAGGGGGTCGATGGGGTACGAAACGCACCGCTCCGGAACCGGGGCGCGCGACACGGGAATGAACGACATGGCCGATATCAAGAAGACGAACGCCTTAAAGGCGCGGCTCCCGCGCGGGCTCGTCGATCGCCATGCCGGCACGATCAAGGCCACCGAGGCCATGGTCGCGAAGATCAAGGCCGTCTACGAGCTTTATGGCTTCGAACCGGTTGAAACGCCGCTGATCGAATATACCGACGCACTCGGCAAGTTCCTGCCCGATCAGGACCGGCCGAATGAAGGCGTGTTTTCGTTCCAGGATGATGACGAGCAATGGCTGTCGCTGCGCTATGACCTGACGGCGCCGCTCGCCCGCACCGTCGCCGAGAATTTCGACGCGCTGCCGAAGCCCTATCGCAGCTATCGCGCGGGCTGGGTGTTCCGCAACGAGAAGCCCGGCCCCGGCCGTTTCCGCCAGTTCATGCAGTTCGACGCCGACACGATCGGCGCCGCCTCGCCGGCTGCCGACGCCGAGATGTGCATGATGATGGCCGACACGATGGAGGCGCTCGGCCTCGAGCGCGGCCAGTACGTGATCCGCGTCAACAACCGCAAGGTGCTCGACGGCGTCATGGAGGCGATCGGGCTGGCTGGCGAGGAGAATGCCGGGCGGCGCCTGACCGTGCTCCGCGCGATCGACAAGCTGGACAAGTTTGGGCCCGAGGGTGTGCGGCTTCTGCTGGGCGCCGGGCGCAAGGACGAGAGTGGGGATTTTACCAAGGGCGCCGGGTTGGACTTCGCTCAGATCGAGCCAGTTATCCAGTATCTGAACTCGGGCTCGTACGAGATCAGACACAGCGCAACTGGCGACGAATGGCTACCAGATCGCATTTCTTCCAACAGTTCTGTTGTCGAGCGTCTGCGTGCAACCTTCAACAATGGGGGATTGTTGTCAGAGGGCTTTGACGAACTCAGCCTAGTCGGGAGTATGGTAGACGAGGCTGGATATAAAGATCGTATTCGTATCGATCCGACGGTCGTCCGCGGCCTCGAATACTATACTGGCCCGGTCTTCGAGGCCGAGTTGCTGTTCGAGACGGTCAACGACAAGGGCGAGCCGGCGCGGTTTGGCTCGGTCGGCGGTGGCGGGCGCTATGACGGGCTCGTGGGGCGCTTCCGTTCGGAGAGCGTTCCGGGCACCGGCTTCTCGATCGGCGTCTCGCGGCTGATGGCGGCGCTGACGGCGCTTGGCAAGATCTCCGTGACGCCGGAACCCGGACCTGTCGTCGTGACCATTTTCGATCGCGACCGGATGGGCGACTATCAGCGCATGGTGAAGCGGCTCCGCGACGCCGGCATTCGCGCCGAGCTTTATCTCGGCGGCTCAGGCCCCAAGGCGCAGCTCAAATATGCCGACAAGCGCAATAGTCCCTGCGTGCTCATCCAGGGCGGCGATGAACTGGCCAAGGGCGTCGTGCAGATCAAGGACCTCGCCCTCGGCAAGCAGATGTCGGCCGAGATCGCCGACAACGCCGCCTGGCGCGAAGGCCGGCCGGCGCAGTTCGAGGTGGCCGAGGCCGACATGGTCGAGGCTGTCAGGCGTATCGTCGAGGGAGGCACCGCATGACCGTCGACAGCGCGCCGCTGCGCATCCTCCTGTCCGAGGCCGGCTATCGCTTCCTCGATCCGCCGATCCTCTCCGATGCAACCGTATTCCTCGAGGTCGCCGGCGAGGATCTGCGCCGTCGCCTCTACATGACGTCGGGAGTCGATGGCCGCGAACTCTGCCTGCGGCCGGAATTCACCATCCCCGTCTGCCTGCATCACCTTGCGACCGGCGATGCGCACCGCATGGCCGACTATGCCTATATCGGGCCGGTGTTCCGCCACAGGATCGGCGCCAGCGGCGAATTCCACCAGGCCGGCATCGAATCGCTCGGCCGGACGGATCGCATCACGGCCGATGCAGACGTGCTGGCGCTCGCCATCGACGCCGTCGGCCTTTACGGGCTCGACGCCCCGGATGTCCGCATCGGCGATTCACTGCTGTTCTCGGCTGTAATCGATGCGCTCGGCATCGCGCAGGTCTGGAAGCGCCGCCTCGCACGCGCCTTTGGCGACGACGCGCGTCTCGAAGCGGCCATCGAACGGCTCTCGGGCGGCAAGTCGGCCGAGGCGCCGGCGCATGCCGGCTTCCTGTCGGCACTGGACGGCACAGACCATGAGGCAGCGCATCGGATCGTCGAGGATCTGCTGTCGATCGCCGGCATTCGCTCGGTCGGCGGGCGCGCGGCCGGCGAGATCGCCGATCGGTTCCTCGAACAATCCTCGCTCGCAGCCGGAGCGGGCCTCGATGACCGCGCCCGCGCAGTGATCGGGCGCTTCCTCGCCGTTTCCGGAACGCCGGAAGCGGCGCTCGCCGACCTCCGAAGCCTCGCCACCGACGAAAACATCGAGATGGCGGCCGTGCTCGACAGTTTCGAGAAGCGCTCGGAAGGTCTCGCCCGCCGCGGCATCGACATCGCCAGGCTGCATTTTTCGGCCAGCTTCGGCCGGCGGCTCGATTACTATTCGGGCTTCGTCTTCGAAATTCACGATCCCGCCGGTATCGGCGGCCAGCCGGTCGTCGGCGGCGGCCGCTATGACCGCCTGCTGCCGGCGCTCGGCGCCAAGGCCAGCGTGCCGGCCGTCGGATTCGCCCTCTGGCTCGACCGTGTGAAGGAGGAGGCCCGATGACCGCCCCGCTCGTCCTCGCCGTTCCCTCTAAGGGCCGGCTGCAGGAAAACGCCAACGCCTTCTTCACGCGCGCTGGACTTCCCGTGCAGCAGTCCGGCAGCGACCGCTCCTATCGCGGCCGCATCACCGGGCTCGGCGATGTCGAGATCGCCTATCTCTCGGCCTCCGAAATCACGCGCGAGCTGGCCGCGGGGACCGTGCATCTCGGCGTCACCGGGCGCGACCTCGTCGAGGAGGAAGTGCCGGATTTTGCCGATCGTCTGGACCTCGTGCTGCCGCTCGGCTTCGGCCATGCCGATGTCGTCGTAGCCGTGCCCGAGGGCTGGATCGACGTGCGCAGCATGGCTGATCTCGACGATGTCGCCGCAGACTTCCGCCCGCGCCATGGCCGCTGGCTCACCGTCGCCACGAAATATGTGAACCTGACCCGGCGCTTCTTCCACGAGCACGGGATCGCCGACTATCGGATCGTCGAAAGCCTCGGCGCCACCGAGGGCGCGCCTGCATCCGGCGCCGCCGACTTGATCGTCGACATCACGACGACGGGTTCCACTCTTGCCGCCAATGCGCTGAAGGTGATCGGCGACGGTGTCATCCTGCGCTCGGAAGCGCATCTCGTCGCCTCGATCGCCGCCAACTGGAGCGGCGGCGCGCGCGGGGCGCTGCGCACCATCCTCGACCGGATCGAGGCGGAGGCGGCCGGCCGTTCGCTGCGCGAGATTCGCGCCGACGTCATCGATGGCGAGGGCGCGGCGATGGTTGCCCACGACCGCTTCGGCGCCACGGCGCCGTTCGGCACCGGGCTCGGGCCTTTGACGCTGCATTGCCCGGCATCCAAGGTCTACCAGTGCGCCGAATGGCTGCGCACCGGCGCCGGCGCCCGCAGCGTCACCGTCACGCGCCTCGACATGGTGTTTTCCGCGACCAGCCCCCTCGCCGCGCGCCTGCTCGGCCGCCTCGACGGGCAAATGACGGCATAAGCCGATCCTTCCGAACAGGTCATTGCTGGGCTCGACCCGGCAATCCAGAGTTCAGCCCGCGCCCTTACTGGCCCTTACTGGCCCTTGCGGACAGGCGGAACCAGTTCGGCGCGCAGCTCGAGGGCCTCGCTCCGGCAGGGGCAACCCTCGAGATGATCGTTGACGAGCCCCATCGCCTGCATGAAGGCATAGACGGTCGTCGGCCCGACAAAGCTCCAGCCGCGCTTCTTCAGGTCCCGAGACATGCGGACTGAGGCCGGCGATGTCGAGGCGGCGGTGAGCGAGGCCCGGTCGAAACGCGATGGCCGCTCGGCGGCCGATGGCTCGAAGCTCCAGACATAGGCGGCGAGCGAGCCTTCCGTCGCGATCAGATCAAGCGTGCGGCGGGCATTGTTGATCGTAGAGACGATCTTGCCGCGATGGCGGACGATGCCGGCATCCGCAAGCAGGCGCTCGATATCGGGGGCGCCAAATTCGGCCACCGCCGCCGGCTCGAAATTCGCGAAGCCGCGGCGGAAATTTTCGCGCTTGCGCAAGATGGTAAGCCAGGAGAGCCCGGACTGGAAACCCTCGAGGCAGAGCTTCTCGAACAGCCGCCGATCTTCCGTAACCGGCCTGCCCCACTCGTCGTCGTGATAGGCCTCATAGTCGGCAAGTCCGCTGCTCCACCAGCAGCGTGGCCTGCCATCGGTTCCCGCCACGACCCCGTCCGGTAGCTCCATCTCGACCCCCGTTCGATGTTTGTTCTTGTTTAGCCCGGCTCTGGCAGTGGCTGCAAGGGGCCGCCGGTTAACCGGAAATTCACCACGATGCGAGCCGAAACGGCGCGTTCATCCTTCTTTTCCAGCCTGTGCCTCAGTCTTGCCTCGAAGCCGGAGCGCCGCGTGCGGCCGGTCCGGGAGGCGGGCATTGGTGCGCCCGCCTGTCGCAACCCTGTCGCCAGACGCCAACCCCGTCGCCAGACGCCTTGTGTCGAGTACGTCCATGCGAAACCTCATCCTTTCCGCAGCGCTTGCAGCTGTCGCCGCCATCCCCGGGGTGGCCCATGCCGCCAGCGACCGCTATGTGCCGCGCCCGCCTGTGCTTTTGAGCCCCGATCTGTCGGAGCCCTGGCTGCTGCAATATGCGCCGGGCAAGAAGCGGCCGGTCATCTCGCAGCGCACGGTGCGCCAGCCGGTCGTGCCTGTCATGGTCTCCAGCATCACGCCGGTGCCGATCCCGCAGCAGCGTGTGGCAAAGCCGGCGAGCCGCCAGTTCGACCCTGCCTTCCTGCCGGCGGTCATCGCCTATAACGGCCCCGAAAGGCCGGGCACGATCATCATCGACACCAATGCGCGCTATCTTTATCTCGTCGAGCCCGGTGGCCAGGCCCGCCGCTATGGCGTCGGCGTCGGCAAGCCGGGCTTCGAATGGGCCGGCGAGCACCGCATCACGCGCAAGGCCGAATGGCCCGGCTGGACGCCGCCGCCGGAGATGCGCAAGCGCCGCCCGGGCCTCCCCGTTCACATGGAAGGCGGCCCCAACAATCCGCTCGGCGCCCGCGCGATGTATCTCGGCTCGACGCTCTATCGCATCCATGGCTCGAACGAGCCGTGGTCGATCGGCAAGGCGGTCTCGTCAGGCTGCATCCGCATGCGCAACGAGGACGTGACCGATCTCTACGAGCGCGTCGGCGTCGGTACACGCGTCATCGTCATGTGATCGGCGTCGCTTGCCGCAGCCGGCAGGCTTTTTTATCGTCCAGGTCGCGGCCGGGTTCTCGCCCGGCTGCGCAGAAGACCAAGAAACGGAGGGTTCGATGGCTGGCTGGAACACGATTCGCATGGCGGCGCTGGCGGCAGCGATCACGCTGACAGCGGGCGATGCGCATGCCGAAGGCTTCTTTCGCAAGCTTTTCTCGGGCGGTTTCGACATCCAGCCGGTCGAGGCGGTTCCGGGCGCTGCCGTTCCGGCCAAATATAAGCGCCAGCGCGTGCGCTATGTCTCCGACGAAGCACCGGGGACGATCGTCATCGATTCGGACGCGAAGTTCCTCTATCTCGTCGAGGACGGGAACCGGGCAATGCGCTACGGTGTCGGCGTCGGGCGCGAGGGCTTTGGCTGGCAGGGCAAGGTCAAGGTTGGGCGTAAAGCGGAGTGGCCGACCTGGACGCCCCCGCCGGAAATGCGCCAGCGCGAAAAGCAGAAGGGCCGCATCCTGCCCGTCTCGATGAAGGGCGGCCCGCAGAACCCGCTCGGCGCCCGGGCGATGTATCTCTATGACGGCGGCCGCGACACGATGTTCCGCATTCACGGCACCAGCGAACCCTGGACGATCGGCCACAATGTGTCGTCGGGCTGCATCCGCATGGTCAACAACGACGTCTCGGACCTCTATGAGCGGACGCCGGTCGGCACCAAGGTGATCGTGCGCTGAACCGCGCGACCACCTGTCACAGGGCCCGGCGCTCCGGCAGCGGTCAGGCTGCCGGTTTGCCGTAAACCTTCATGAAGAAGCCGACTGCGCGCGCGACGCGGTGCCGGATTTCCTCCGGATCGGGCGTCGAGACGATGCCGAACAGGAGCTTCCGCAGGACGCCGGTCTGGGCGAGTTCCATGAACTGCGACGCCGCGAGTTCGTAGTTCTCGATCTCCAGCACGCCGGCTTTCGCCTGGCTCTCAAGATAGGCGGCGATCTGCTCGGCGCAGAGCGCCGGGCCGCGGCCGTAGAATTCCGCGCCGATCTCCGGCATGCGATTGACGATCGAGAAGACGGTGCGCATCGCCCGCACATAGTAAGGCCGCGTCAGGATCTCGACGAGCCGCGTTCCGCAATCGGTCAACACCGCCACGACGTCGTGATTATCGTGGTCGAGCTGGATGACGCTGAACAGTTCCTCGCGCTTCTCGGTCGAGATCAGTTCGACGAAGAGATGCTCCTTGTCCTCGAAATAGACATAGAGCGTACCCTTCGACACGCCGGCGACGCGGGCAATGTCGTTCATGCTCGCCGCGTCAAAGCCCTTTTCGAGAAAGACGGCCCGCGCGCCCTCCAGGATCTGCCTGCGCTTGCGCGGATCATGTCCGGCGGCACCCTGGTCGCCGGCCATCAGCTCGGCTTCGGCACTGGTCACGTCCTTGTCCTCTCTGCCGCGCTCGCGGCCTTTGATGTCGTCGAGCGGATTCGGCTTTGATCGTACGCGACGCTAGCAAAAACATTCTCCCCCACCAACCGCGATGAAGGCCATCTAAGCCAGCTGCGTAGAAAAAATGACCGAACCGTTCAGTTCGATCTTGATTTAGGCGTCCTGCTCCGCTAAATCAAGCCGCAACTGACCGAACCGTTCGGTCAATGAGTTTCTTCAAGGAGCGGGCCATGGCCAAAATCGCCCTCGTCGAGGACGCCGGAGATACCGGATCGAGCGATCTGGCACCCGTGCAACGCAAGACCGCCGAAGCGCCGGCTTCCCCCACGCCCGCGGCGCCCCCCGTCCATGAGCCTGCCGCTGCGCCCGCCGCGCAGCAGCCGCCAGCGCCTGCCACGAAGCCGCCGGCAAAGGGCGGACGGCGCCGCTTGATTCTCGGCGCCGTTGCGTTGGTCGCGATCATCGCCGGCAGCTATTTTGGCCATGAATGGTGGACGACCGGACGCTTCATGGTCTCGACCGACGACGCCTATGTCGGCGCCGATTCCTCCGTGGTGGCGCCGCGCATCGCCGGCTATGTCGCCAATGTGACCGCGGTCGACAACGCCTCGGTCAAGGCCGGCGATCCGCTCGTCTATCTCGACGACTCCGACCAGAAGGTCGCGATCACGGCGGCTGAGGACCAGATTGCTTCGCAGCAGGCCGCGCTCGACCGCATCGACAAGCAGATTGCCGCCGCGAAGACCGCCGTCGATCAGGCCAAGGCGTCGATCGCGTCGGCCGATGCTGACCGCGAGCTGGCGGTTGCCGATTTCAATCGCGCGACGCAGCTCAATGCGAGCCAGTTCGCCAGCAAGCAGTCCGTCGACCAGGCCAAGGCGACCAATGACAAGGCCGCAGCGGCGGTCGAAGCGGCCAAGGCCGGCCTCGCATCGGCCGAGGCCAATGTCGCTGTGCTGACCGCCCAGCGCGTCGAAGCGGAACGCCAGCTCGACCAGTATCGCACCGCGCTCGCCCAGCGGAAACTCGATCTCGACCGCACGATCGTCCGCGCGCCCTTCGATGGCGTTGTCGGCAATCGCGCGGTTCAGCCGGGTGAGTTCGTCGCCGCGGGCCAGCGTCTGCTCGCTCTGGTGCCGCTGACCGAAGTCTATATCGACGCGAACTTCAAGGAGACGCAGTTGGCCGGCATCCGGCCGGACGCGGTCGCCCACGTCACGGTCGATGCCGCCGATGGCGAAGGTTTCGACGGCAAGGTCGTGAGCATCGCCCCGGCCTCCGGTTCGGTGTTCAGCCTGCTGCCGCCCGACAACGCGACCGGCAACTTCACCAAGATCACGCAGCGCGTGCCGGTTCGCATCGCCGTGCCCGCGTCGGCGCTCGCAGATGGCGCGCTGCGCCCCGGTCTTTCCGTCACCGTCGAGATCGACAAGCGCACCGGACAGGGCGCCGTCGCCAACTGACGCGAGAATCCTCCTGCGGGAGGAAACGAGACCTCCCCCCGGAGGTAAAGGAGAGGGGAAACATCCGCGGTCCCTACCCCGGCGGCGGTTTCCCCTCTCGACTTTGACAAACCGTTCACAAGAACGCCGGAAAGGCCGCTCGCCGACCGCCGACGCGAATTCCGGAGCGCCTGCCATGGCCGGACCAGCCGCATTCGAACAGCCCGTGATGACGCCCCGCCGAATCCTCGGCTTTGTCGCCATGTGCGTCGGCATGTTCATGGCAATTCTCGACATCCAGATCGTTTCGTCCTCGCTGGCCGAGATCCAGGCCGGCCTCTCGGCATCCTCGTCCGAGGTTTCCTGGGTCCAGACGGCTTACCTCATCGCCGAGATCGTGATGATCCCGCTGTCCGGCTTCCTCGGACGGGCGCTCTCGACGCGGTATCTATTCGCCATCGCCGCCGGCGGTTTCGCCATCACCTCGATCGGCTGTTCGACCGCGAACACGATTACCGAGATGATCATCTGGCGCGGCCTGCAGGGCTTCATCGGCGGCGGCATGATCCCGTCGGTGTTCGCCGCCGCCTTCACGATCTTCCCGAAGAACCGCCAGGCCATGGTTTCGGCCATCGTCGGGCTGATCGCGACGCTCGCGCCGACCATCGGCCCGACCATCGGCGGCTATCTCACCAACCTCTTTTCCTGGCACTGGCTGTTCCTGGTTAATGTCCTGCCGGGCATCGCCGTCACCATCGGCGTCCTCACCTGCGTCGACTGGGACAAGCCGAACCTCAAGCTGCTCGACCATTTCGATTATTTCGGCCTGGCGACGCTCGCGGCCTTTCTGGGCAGCCTTGAATATGTGCTCGAGGAGGGGTCGGCCAATGACTGGTTCCAGGACGAGGCGATCGCCATCCTGGCCGTCGTCGCCGTCGTCGCCGGAATCGCCTTCTTCTGGCGCGTTCTGACGGCGAAGGAGCCGATCGTCGACGTCCGGGCCTTCAACAACCGCAATTTCGCGACCGGGTCGCTGTTCTCGTTCATGCTGGGCGTCGGCCTCTACGGCCTCGTCTATCTCTATCCGGTCTATCTGGCGCGCGTGCGCGGCTATGATTCGCTGCAGATCGGCGAGACGATGTTCGTCACCGGCATCTTCATGATGATCACGGCGCCGATCGCCGGCAATCTGGCGCAGCGCCTCGATCCCCGCGTGATGATGGCGGCCGGATTGTCGCTGTTCGCGGTTTCCTGCCTCGAACTGGTGCCGATCACCAAGGACTGGGCCTTCACGGAACTCTTCATTCCGCAGGCGCTGCGCGGCGTCGCGCTGATGACGTCGATGATCCCGGTTTCGATGCTGGCGCTTGGAACCCTGCCGCCGGAACGGATCAAGAATGCTTCCGGCCTCTTCAACTTGACCCGCAATCTCGGCGGCGCGGTCGGCCTGGCCGTGATCACGACGCTGCTCAACGACCGGTGGGACCTGCACATCGCCCGCCTGCATGAGGCCGTCACCTGGAGCAACACGGCTGCGACCGAGCGCTTCGCCGCCTTGACCCGCGGCTTCTCGGCCCTCGGCTCCAATGCGGAACTCGCGGCGGTCCAGATGATCACGCAATCGGCCAAGCGCGAGGCGCTGGTGATGGCGTTTTCGGACGTCTTCCTGGTCCTTGCGGTGATCTTCGCCGCAATCGTCCTGCTCGTGCCCTTGGCTCAGAAGCCGGCAGCGCGGGCCGCGGCGGGCGGAGGCGGCGGCCATTGATGTGGCACGCGTGCACGATGTAGCGGCCGAACGACAAAGTTCGGCCGCTCCGCATTGAGAAGGTGGGCACAGCGCGCTAATATTCGGGGTCCTTACGGACTGTCCTCGGCCGCCTGCCTCGTCAGGGCATGACGGCCCCAATCAAGCTTGGCCATTTCATGGATGCTTCCGTCTCGACCCGGGCCGAACCCGCGCCGCTCGACCACGCCACTGTGCGAACCATCATCATCGGGATCATGCTGGCGATGTTTCTCGCCGCGCTCGACCAGACGATCGTCGCCACGGCGCTGCCGACGATCGGGCGTGAACTCGGCGATCTCCAGAACATCTCGTGGGTGGTGACGGCCTATCTGCTGTCGTCCACGGCGGCGACGCCGCTCTATGGCAAGATCAGCGACATCCATGGGCGCCGGACGACGCTGCTGGCCGCTATCGTCATCTTCATCATCGGCTCGATCGCCTGCGCGCTGGCGCCGAGCATGTTCGCGCTCATCGTCGCCCGTTTCGTGCAGGGGCTTGGCGGCGGCGGCCTGATTTCGCTGGCGCAGACCATCACGGCGGACGCGGTCTCGCCCAAGGAACGCTCGCGCTATATGGGCTATTTCGGCATCGTCTTCGCGCTGTCGAGCGTCGCGGGGCCGGTGCTCGGAGGCATCATCTCGCAATCGGTCGGCTGGGCAGCGATCTTCTGGATCAATGTGCCCCTCGGTGCGCTCGCCTTCTTCATGACCTACAACGCATTGAAGAAGCTGCCGCGGCACGAGCGCGCTCACAAGCTCGACTATGCCGGCGCCGGGCTCCTGGTGCTGGCGGCCGTGCTGCTGCTGCTGGCGCTGAGCTGGGGCGGCGTGGTCTATCCCTGGTCGTCACGCGAGATTCTCGGGCTCCTCGCCGGTTCGATCGTCGCGTGGGTGCTGTTCGCCTATCGCCTGATGACCGCCCCGGAGCCGTTCCTGCCGCTCGGCGTCCTCGGCGACCGCGTCGTCGCCAGCGCGACGCTCGCTGGCTTCTTCGGCATCGGCACCATGGTCGGGCTATCGATCTACCTGCCGCTGTTCTTTCAGTCGGTGCTGCATATGAATGCCGCCGAGTCGGGCTTCGCGCTCATACCGCTCTCGGTCGGCACCGTCGCCGGTGCGCAGACGTCCGGCTTCCTCATGGCTCGTATGCGTCACTACAAGCGGGCGCCGATGATCGGCCTTTCCATCAGCATCCTCGCGATGATCGCCCTGACGATCACAGCGGGGGAGCTGCCGATGTTCGGCATGGAGATCGTGCTCGTCATCGTCGGTGCCGGGCTCGGCACGCTGTTTCCCGTCACTGTCGTCGCGGTGCAGAACGCCGTCGCGCCGCATCACATGGGTACAGCCACCGGCACGGTGAACTTCATGCGCGCCCTCGGCAGCGCCATCCTGGTCGCGACCTTTGGCGCCATCTTCCTGGCAGGCGTCGGCGCGACCGGTGGCGTCTCCGTCGAGAGCCTCATTGCCAACGCCGGGTCCAGCATCTCGCTTGCCGATGCCTTCCGCGGCATCTTCGCCGCTGCGACGGGCTGCATCATCATCGCCTTCATCCTGCTGCTCTTCATGGAGGAGCGCCCGCTGCGTGGCGGCGAACGCCCGACGACGGTCGTGCTCGACTGAGAGCGGGCGACGCCGATCCGTCTCAGACGACGCCGATCCGCAAGAGATCGTGCATGTGCAGGATGCCGAGCGGACGGCCGTCCTCGACCACGAAGAAGGCGGTGATCCGCGTCGTATTGAGAAGATCGATCGCAGTGCCGACCAGCATGTCGGGCGGGATGGTCTTCGGGGCGCGGGTCATCACCGCCTCGACGGGGCGGGACAGGAGGTCCGGGCCGATGTGACGGCGGAGATCGCCATCGGTGACGATGCCGACCAGGCGGTTCTCGCCATCGACGATGCCGACACAGCCGAAACGCTTCGCCGACATCTCGCCAATCGCATCGCCCATCAGCGTCCCCAGCGGCGCGAGCGGCATCGCCTCCCCCGCATGCATCACAGCGGTGACGAAATGCAGGCTGGCGCCGAGCTTGCCTCCGGGGTGGAACAGGCGAAAATCCTGCGCCGTGAAGCCATGCGCCTCGAGCAGCGCGATGGCGAGCGCATCGCCGAGGGCAAGCTGCATCACCGCCGAGGTCGTCGGCGCGAGACCATGCGGGCATGCCTCCTCGGCCCGTGGCAGCAGAAGGACATGGCTGGCCTGCCGGGCGAGCGAACTTTCCGGGTTGGCGGTGATCGCGACGAGCGGATTGCGGAAGCGGCCGGCATATTCGACGATCGGCCGCAGCTCCGCGGTCTCCCCCGACCAGGATAGCGCCAGGATGACATCGTCCGCTGCCGCGACCATGCCGAGATCGCCATGGCTCGCCTCTGCGGCATGGACGAAGAAGGCCGGCGTGCCGGTCGAGGCCAGCGTCGCCGCGATCTTGACGCCGACATGGCCGCTCTTGCCGACGCCGGTGACGACGACACGACCCTTTGCGGCGCGGATCAGACCCACAACGGCGGCGAAATCCGCCGCGAGATCGCCGGCGAGCGCCCGGGCCAGCTCTGCAAGGCCGGCCTGCTCGCTCGCGACCGTCCGGAGCGCCGAAGCGACCGCGTCGATGGCCGGCGTCTCACCGGACGCCTGATCCTCGTTCGCTCTGGTGCCCTGCCGCTCGGAACCCATGCCGTTCTCCGCACTCAACCCGTTCATCGAAGCGATCGTTTAGCACGCGCGCCCGCGAAAATCGCCAGCCGCTGGCGAGGGCGCATGACAACCTTCTCTTAACCAAGCCCGTTTACATTTCGGAAACCATAAAGCCGGGCCGGGAGAGGCCTGAAACCGTGTGGGCAAGGACACGACAAGGCCGATGCGCGTCATCCACCGGACCCTTCTGTCGGCAACGCTGATCGCGGCGCTTGCACCGATGACGGCGGCGCGCGCACAGACTGTCGCGAGCGGCAGCGGGCCGGGCATCGCCTTCGACACCAGCGACGATTTCTCGTCGCTGCGCGGCACCGATTCCGGCCAGCCGGTCGAGATCTCGAACCAGCAGGGCATCGACGCGACCGACGACAGCCTGACGAGGACAGCCCCCGATCTGGCAGAAGATGGCAAGGTCGCGCGCGTCCAGGGCGTCCAGCCCGTCACGGGCAATGAAGAGGAAGCCACTACCAGGCGCAGCAAGACCGCCGATGCGCGCGATGAAACAGCCTATGATCCGACGGGCGTCCGCGTGGGCAGCTTCATCCTGCTGCCAGCAGTGGAACTCAGGGGCGGCTACACCTCAAATGCGGCGCAGACCTCGGCCGGCCGCCCGTCGGGCACGATCACCGTTGCCCCGGACATTCTGCTCAAGTCCGACTGGGCGAGGAACGAATTTCAGTTCCGCTTGAAGGGCGCCTACGAATATTTCACCGACACCAGCGTCAAGCCGGACCCCAACCTCTATGTCGAGGCCAATGGCCGGATCGACCTGCCGAGCGACTGGGCGCTGCGGCTGAAGGCCGACTATACCTACGACACGCAGTCGCCGAGCCAGTTCGGCTATCCCGACGGCGTCCAGAACCCGCCAGGGATCAACACCTATGATGCCGGTGCCACGCTTGACGGCAGCGTCGGCAGGACCGTCCTGCAATTGCGCGGTACAGCGACCTATACCGGCTATGACCCGCTGCAGGTCGACAACGTCAACGTCACGCAGGCCTATCTCGACAACACGCTGATCAATACGGCGGCGCGCATCGGCTATCAGTGGACGCCAACCGTGGCGCCATTTGTCGAGGCCGAGCTTTCGAACCGGCTTTTCAACAACCCGAACGATCCCTCCGGCTACAGCCGCAACAGCCAGGGCATCACATTGCGCGGCGGCATCGCCTATTCCGCCGATCCGATCCTCAAGGGCGAGATCGCGCTCGGCTGGCGGCACGAGAGCTATGAGGATTCGCGCTTTGCACCGTTCGACCTGCCGACCATCGACGCCTCGCTGATCTGGTCGCCCTCCCCGCTGACGCAAGTCGCCTTCGCGGCGGCAACCTTCGTGAACCCCGCGACCGACATCAATGCCTCGAGCACGATCGTCTACGATCTCGGCCTTTCGGTGGAACGCTATGTGCGCCGTAACTTCACGCTCGCGGCGGATGTCGGCTGGCAGCACCAGCACTATATCGACGCGGACGTGAACGAGATCACTTATAAAGCCGGCATTCAGGGCACGTGGAAGCTGAACCGCGAAGCCTGGATTGTCGGCCGTCTCGAGCAGCAATATTTCGCCAGCGCAGTGGAAGGCGGCAGCTATCCGACCACCACGGCCACGATCGGTCTTCGTCTGCAGCGGTGACTGGCGCTGCGATGCTTTGCCGTGTCATCTAGCAGACATGATTTTCGGCGAAGGTAAGCCATCATGGCATTCAACCATCGTAAGACCGTCACCTTCCGCCTTGCGCAGACCGCGCGCGCCGCACGCGGCCGTTCGGGCAGCCACCTCGTGCGCATCGGCTTGCACCCTGGCCAGGAGAGCGTTCTCAAGGCGCTCGCCGAGCAGGATGGGCTGTCGATGAGCCAGCTCGCGCAGACGCTATCCGTGCAGCCGCCCACCGTCACCAAGATGGTGAGCCGGCTGGCGGCGCAGGGCTATGTCGAACGGCGCGCCTCGAAGGGTGATGGCCGCCAGGCCCATGTCTTCCTCACCACCCAGGGCAACGAGACGATCGCCGATGTCGATCGCGGCTGGAAACGTCTCGAAAAGGAAGCGCTGGCCGGCATCGACGAAAAAGACGTGAAGCGGCTGCGCAAGCTCCTGCGCCAGATCGAGAAGAATCTTTCGGTCACCGCCGAGGAGCCTGACGAGCCGGTCGAGGACGAGATCGAGGAAGCCGCCGCCGAGCCGGTGACCGAAACCGCCTGATCGGCCAGCCGCGCCGAATGGCCGCGTGCGACGGCGGGCGCGCCATTCTATAAAGGGTGCCTCGTCACCGGACGCGAGCGCCGACACTCTTGATGCGCGCCGTCCTGCGTCCTGGAATGCCTTGTCCTCTTCGCACAACAGACCGGCCCGCAGCTTCGTGGCGCTCGCCATCATGGTAGCGCTGCTGAACAGCACAGCCGCTTCGCCGCTCTATGGCGTCTATCGGGCCCGCTGGTCGCTCGATAGCTTCACCATCAGCGCCATTTTCGCCGTCTATGCGGGCGGCACCCTGCTGGCGCTGCTCATGCTCGGCCGCCTGTCCGACCGCCTGCGGGATCGGCGCGTGGTGATCGGAGCCGCGCTGCTGGTCGTCATTGCCGGAGCGCTGGTCTTCGGAACTGCCACCGACATCCATGCGCTGTTCATCGGCCGCTTCCTCGCCGGCATCGGAACGGGCGCGGTGACGGGCGCCGCGAATGCGGCGCTGATCGAGCTCGATCCCCGGCTCGACACGCGCCGCTCGGCCGTATTGGCGACATCCGTGTTCACGATCGGCTGCGCGGTCGGTCCGGCCATATCGGCGCTTTGCCTGGCGCTCGATGTCGATCCGCTGCGCCTGCCCTTCCTGATCATCGCGGCGCTGGCGGCGGCCGCTCTTGCAGGTCTTGCCATCGCGCCGTGGCGGCCCATCCGGTTTGCCGCGCCGATCGAGCAGGCCGCCGCATCCCCTGGTCCCACGCCCCGGGCACGACGGCTTGCCGCCTTCGCCATCGCCGCCGGGTCGGTGTTCATCGTCTGGTCGGTCGGGTCGAGCTTTGCATCGTTCGGCCCGAGCTTCGTGCATGAATTGCTGCATCTGCCGTCGATGGCCGCCGCGGGGCTGATCGTCACGGTTTTCCAGCTGGTCGGCGGCCTCAGCCAGATGGCTTCGGGCCGGCTTTCGTCCGATCGGGCGCTGATCGGCGGCACGGTGATTGTCGCGATCGCGACTTTGGGCTGCCTGGTCACGATCGAAGTGGCGAGCCCGGTCGGCTTCGTGCTGGGAACGGTGCTGGTCGGCATCGGCTATGGTGTGGCCTTCGTCGGCGCCGCGGGCGTCGTCAACCGCATAGCGCCACCCGACAAGCGGGCGTCCTTCGTCTCGGCCTTCTATGTGACCGCCTATCTCGCCAATTGCCTGCCCGTTCTGCTGCTCGGTCGGCTCAGCGACCTCTTCGGCCTCGCCGGCGCTTTCCTAGCGCTGACGGTGTTTACCTGCCTCGCAACACTGGTCCTGGTCCCCGTCGCCATCATCGTTCTGCAACCTGGCCGGAGCCGCCGAAGGGCTTCCTGAGGTTGCTAATCCGTGAGCCTGCCGAGGAGCCGAACCGCCCCCGGCAGCCTGGTTGAAACGGCTCGCCTCTCCGGCAATGCGGCACTTTTCATACAGGGCAATATAGGGTACACCCCTATCCTATGTCGCATCTTTCATCAAACAAGGATCCGCTGCTCGCCCGCATTCGGCGGATTGCCGGGCAGATCGCTGCTGTGGAGCGCGCCGTGGCCGGCGATGCCGGCTGCGCGGCGGTGCTGCATCAGGTGGCGGGGGTGCGCGGGGCGCTCGACGGTCTGATGGATGAGCTCATCGCCGATCACGTCCGCGAGCATGTGGCGAAGCCCGGCCTCGACGATGCCGCGCGGACAGCCGGCGCCGATGAACTGATCACCGTGATCCGCCGCCACGCCCGATAGGCGCGCGCCGGAACGAGGAGAATGTCATGACTTTCGACGGCGAATTCGACGAACTGACACATGACCATGTGTTTCTCGGCAGCCGGCACGACGAAAATGCCCGACGGACGCTTTGGGTGGTCGCGATCACGGCGGTGATGATGGTCGCCGAGATCATTGCCGGCTACGCGTTCAATTCGATGGCGCTGCTCGCGGACGGCTTCCACATGGCCACCCATGCCGGGGCGCTCGGTGTCGCCGCGCTCGCTTATGGCTTCGCGCGCCGCCATGCGCGCGACCCGCGCTTCACCTTTGGTACCGGCAAGGTCGGTGACCTCGCGGGTTTCGCGTCAGCGCTCGTTCTCGCGCTCATCGCGCTCGGCATCGGCGTCGAGTCCGTGCTGAGGCTTATGCAGCCCGGGCCGGTCGCCTTTGGCGAGGCAACGGTCATCGCGATGATCGGTCTCGGGGTCAATCTCGTCAGTGCCCTGCTACTGGCCGGCAGTCATGAGCATGGGCACCATCACGGGCACGGGCATGACCACGCGCACCATGCGGATCAACATGATCACGATGGCGAGGATCACGATCATCACCATGCCGCTCATGACGAGCGCGACAACAATCTGCGCTCGGCGTTCGTGCATGTGCTGGCCGATGCGCTGACCTCCGTGCTCGCGATCGCGGCACTGCTCGCGGGGCGCTATCTCGGGCTGGTCTGGCTCGATCCGGTCATGGGCATTGTCGGCGCCGTCGTGATCGCCGTCTGGTCGTGGTCGCTGATCCGGGAGACGGCGGCGGTGCTACTCGACCGCAGCGATCTGGACATGGAGACGACGCTGCGCGACCGGTTGCTGAAGCAGGCTCAGTCCGGACGCGCGGCGTTCCGCCTGACCGATCTGCATGTCTGGCGCGTTGGCCCCGGCGCGCATGCGGCGATCGTCAGCGTGGCCGGCGATGTCGAGGCGGCAGATATTCGCCGCCGCCTCTCGGGGATGCACGGCCTCGCGCATCTCACGGTGGAGACGCGCCCGGCCGCTTGAGCGATCAGTCGATCAGGCCGTAGGCCGGTACCGTCAGGAAGGCCTCGAAGGTCGGGGCGGTGGAGAGATTCGAGAACAGTTCGATCGCCTCCGGGAAGCGACCGGCCGCATAGTTGTCCGGCCCGATCTCGCCCTTCACGACCTCCATCTCCTCGGACAGGCAACGGCGGAACAGCTCTTCCGTCACCTTGACGCCGCCCTCGAGCGTCGCCTCGAAATGCAGCTGCTGCCAGATCTGCGCCCGGCTGATCTCGGCCGTCGCGGCGTCTTCCATCAAGTTGTAGATCGGCACCGCGCCACGGCCGCGCAGCCAGGCCTCGATATACTGGACGCCGACGCGGATGTTGTGGCGAAGGCCCTCCTCCGTCCGCGTCCCCTCATGGATTTCGAGCATGTCCTTCTGGCCGTAGGACACTTCCTCGCGCAGCCGCGCGAGCTGGTTCGGCCCCGGCATCATGCGGTCGAAGACCTCCATCGCGACCGGAACGAGATCGGGATGGGCGACCCAGGTGCCGTCATGGCCGGCACCGGCCTCACGTTCCTTGTCGGCGCGGACCTTGGCGAAGGCTGCCTCGTTCGCCGCCGGATTGTTCTTGATCGGGATCTGCGCGGCCATGCCGCCCATCGCGAAGGCGCCGCGGCGATGGCAGGTCTTGATCAGGAGTTCCGAATAGGCCTTGAGGAACGCCTTGCCCATGACGACCTGGCCGCGATCCGGCATCAGGAAGTCGGGATTGTTCCGCAGCGTCTTGATGAAGGAGAAGATGTAGTCCCAGCGGCCGCAATTGAGACCGGCCATGTGATCCTTCAGCTCATAGAGGATCTCGTCCATCTCGAAGGCGGCCGGCAGCGTCTCGATCAGCACCGTGGCCTTGATCGTGCCATGCGCGAGGCCGATCCATTCCTCGGCCGCGCTGAAGACCTCGTCCCAGAGACGGCCCTCCAGATGGCTCTCGAGCTTCGGCAGGTAGAAATAGGGACCGGAACCCTGCGCCAGCGCGGCCTTGGCATTGTGGAAGACATAGAGGCCGAAATCGACCAGCGAGCCGGAAGCCGGCGCGCCGTCGAAGGTGATGTGACGCTCGGGCAGATGCCAGCCGCGCGGCCGGATGATCAGCACCGCCGGCCGCGGGCCGACCTTGTAGGCCTTGCCGGTCTTCGCGTCGGTAAAGTCGATCGCGCCGGCCCAGCGATCCTTGAGGTTGAGCTGGCCTTCGACCATGTTCGACCAGACCGGCGAGGACGCATCCTCGAAATCGGCCATGAAGACCCTGGCGCCGGAATTCAGCGCGTTGACGATCATCTTGCGGTCGACGGGGCCGGTGATCTCGACGCGGCGGTCGGTGAGGTCAGCCGGGATCGGCGCAACCTTCCAGTCACCGTCGCGAACATGCGCGGTCTCGGGCAGGAAGTCCGGCAGGCCGCCATTGTCGAAGAACTTCTGCCGCTCGCTTCTGAATTCGAGCAAGGCGCGCCGCTTGCCATCGAAGCGGCCGTGCAGCTCGGCGACGAAGGCCAGAGCCTCAGGCGTCAGGATCTCGTCATAGCGCGCGGCAGACGCGCCCGTGACGACGAGGCGGTTGGCGTGGACGGACATCACTCTCTCCTCAAGCAGATCGGCGGGGTGGAAGACACCTTCTCACTTCGGCGTCTTCAACGAAACAAGCGCAATCATACGAGCACTGTTTCCACCCGCGCAAAGATCCGATCGCTCAGCCGCCGCGGACGCGTCTGATCCGGTCGCTGAAATCGGCTGCGGCGGCGGCCGGATCGTCGGCGGCCATGATGGCCGAAACGATCGCGACACCGGCGGCGCCGGCGGCAAGTACCGGCTCGACATGCTCCTGCTTGACCCCGCCGATCGCGACGACCGGCACAGGCGATGCGGCAGCCAAGGCGGCAAGGCCGTCGAAGCCGATCGGCGGCGCGGCATTGATCTTGGTCGGCGTCGCATAGATCGGCCCGACGCCGAGATAGTCGACAAAGGCGAGATCGGGCGCCGCCAGTTCCGCGGCATAGGAGACGGAAAGACCAAGGATCCTGTCGGGTCCGATCATCTCGCGGACCATCGCCGCCGGAATGTCGCTCTGGCCGACATGGACGCCGTCTGCGCCGACAGCAAGGGCCACGTCGACCCGGTCGTTGATGATGAGCGGAATGCCGAGCGGGCGCAGGATTTCGAGCAGCGCCGTCGCCGTCTCGACCTGGGCCCGCCCCTTGGCCGAAGGGTCACGCAATTGGACCAGCGTGATGCCGCCCGCCACAGCGGCGCGCACCGTCTCGACGACGCCGCGCGGCTCGGCGAGGCCGGGATCGGTCACCAGATAGAGCGAGAGATCGAAGGGGGCGCCCATCACGCCGCCTCCACGCGGATGCTGGCATGAGCGGCAAGCGTTGCCGCGTCGATGGCATAGAGCGCATCGCAGAGCGCGGCCGGCAGATGGCCAGGGCCCTTCAGGTCCGCGGCAGCGACGGCACCGGCCGCGCCATAGACGGCGAGCGCAGCGACGGCGGCCTCAAACGGCGGACGTACGGCCGCGAAGGCCGCGACGGTCGCCGACAGGGCACAGCCGAGAGCGGTCGAGAGCGGCATGAGCGCATCGCCCCCCTCGATGGCGACCACGCGCGTGCCATCGGTGACGAAATCGGTGGCACCGGTGATGGCGACCACGGCCCCGGTCTCGCGCGCCAGAGCCTTGGCGGCCTCGACCGCATCCTCCGAGCGCGCCGTCGAATCGGCGCCCTTGCCGCCTGCGCCGGATGCACCGGCGAGGCTCAGGATCTCGCTGCCATTGCCGCGGATAATCGCAGGCGAAAGGCGGGCGAACTCCGCCGCCACGGCAGTCCGATAGGGGGTCGCGCCGCAGCCGACGGGATCGAGCACCCACGGCTTGCCGTCTTCGTTCATCTGCAGGATCGCGCGGCGCATGCCGTCGACCCAGCTCTCAGACAGCGTGCCGATATTGATGACGAGCGAGGACGAGATCGCTGCAAAGTCCGCCGATTCGTCCGGCGCATGAACCATGGCGGGCGAAGCGCCGACCGCGAGCAGCACATTGGCCGAGATCGTCATCGCGACGAAATTGGTGATGTTCTGAACGAGCGGCCGCATGGCGCGCATATCGGCAAGCGCAGCGGCGGCTGCTTCGATCGAGAAATTGTCGGTGGTCGTGGTCACTTCATCGTCCTTGGCTTCTGGCGCAGGACGGAACGATGGCTTGGGCGCGTTACCTTGGTTCCGGAACGATGATCCGGCCGCGCTTGGCTCAATCCCTCCGCCGGCATGATCCGGATCAGGTTCGCGGGTTAGCCCGAAGGCCTCTCAGCCAGGATCCGCGCACGGACCGAGGCACCCCGATGAGACGCCGGCAACCTAGCATGGACGGCGCCGAGCGCAAGGCCGCCGGCCCGCGGAACTCAAACGCCTCAAATTTGATCTGTCAGCGAAGGACTTGCTCGACCGCCTGCCATGGACGCCATCACCACGTGGGCCTATGACCGGTGCCGGCAGGCTTTTCCGGCGAAATGCCTGTGCGAGGCTTCGAGGCATCGAACTTGCAGGGCTTCGAGGCTGACCGGAACCGGGCGCCCTCACGGCGATTGAGGGATCTGGGTTCCGTTCTGCATGGACGACACGGGCGCAAGTCCGATCGGCCACCATGGCGGCGCAACATCGCGGACAAAAGGAACACACATGCGCCTCAGGCTCGGCACGGAACTCAGCTACGAGTTCCAGGTGGCGACACCAATGATCGTCATGCTGAACGTTCACCCCTCGCTGGGGCCCTCGCTTGAATACCCCGATACTCTTGCCACGACCCCGGTCGTGAACGTCTCGGCGTATGCGGACATGTTCGGCAACCAGTGCTGCCGCCTCGTCGCGCCGGCGGGGCCGTTCACGCTCGGCACAAGGACGATCATCTGGGACGACGGTCTGCCGGACCCGGTCGACTACGACGCCGTCCAGCATCCGATCGAAAACCTGCCGGACGATGTCCTGATGTTCCTGCTGCCGAGCCGCTACTGCGAATCCGATCAGTTGGCCGACGAGGCATGGCGGTTGTTCGGCACGACGCCGCCCGGCTGGGAGCGGGTGCAGACGGTCTGCAATTTCGTCAATCGCCACCTGACGTTCAACTATCAGCTCGCCAGCCCCTTCCGCACGGCTGCCGGCGCCTATCGCGACGGGGTCGGCGTCTGCCGCGACTTTGCCCATCTCGCGGTCGCTTTCTGCCGGGCGCTCAATGTCCCGACCCGCTATTGCACGGGATATATCTCGGATGTCGGCGAGCCACCGCCCTATGCCACGATGGATCTCGCCGCCTGGATGGAGGTCTATCTCGGCGGCCGCTGGCATGTCTTCGATCCGCGCAACAACAAGCGGCGCATCGGCCGCATCCTGATCGCGCGCGGCCGCGATGCCGGAGACGTGCCGCTGACCCACACCTTCGGGCCGAACGTGCTGACCCGGTTCACGGTGGTGACGGAAGAGATCTCGCCGGTCGAATCCTGATGATGCCGGCCGGTGGGTGCAAATATCGCCCTGCCGGCCGTTTGCCTCCGCCGCGTGGAGTGCTAACGCTAGCGTCCGGGCGGAACGGACCAGGGCGGCGATGACGCGGACACGGCGCAGAGGAGGACTTGCGGACGACGCGGCCATGCTCGTCGCGCTGTTTCTCGTCATCCAGGCGCTGCTGAGCGGGCTCGCCACGGGCGCACAGGCCGAAATCGCGCTTCGCAGCGACGTCATCTGCGGCTCTGCAGGTGCCTCGTCGTCGGCCGCGCCTGCGGGACAACCGGCCAACCGCACGCATCTCGTCGATTGCTGCACGCTTGGCTGCCCCATGATCGGCGGCGCCGTTCCCGGCCCGGTGGCGCTCGTCCTGCCCGGGACCCTTCATGAACTGGCGGTGCTTCAAGCCCCCGTTTCCGAGCAGAGCGGCCTTGAACGATCGGAATTGGCTCCGCTCCGCTCGCGCGCGCCTCCACAAGCCTGAACGCAGCCGGCCGCAGACGCGGTCCTGTCGCCGCCGCTTCACCGCGCGGCCGTTCAGTCTTTTTCAGGATGAATTCCCATGTTTTCCCGCCTCAATTCTGCGCGTGTTGCGCTTCGCCACCTTTTCGCCAGCCCCGAAGAGCGGATCGGCATCGCCGTGCTCGCGACGGCGCTCCTGTTCGTCGGTGTCAATGCCGCTGCCGCCCATCAATACAAGATCGGCGCGATCGAGATCGGCCATCCCTGGTCGCGCGCGACGCCGCCGGGCGCCAAGGTCGCCGGTGGCTATCTGACGCTGACCAATGACGGCGACACAGCCGACAAGCTCGTCAGTGCAACCGCCGAGATCGCCGGCCGCGCCGAGATTCACCAGATGAGCGTCGAAGACGGCGTGATGAAGATGCGCCAGGTCGAGGGCGGCCTCGACATTCCGGCGCATGGATCGGTGACGCTCGATCCGAACGGATTTCATCTCATGCTCCTCGACCTGAAGGGGCCGCTCGTCCAGGGCACCAAGATGCACGGCTCGCTCACCTTCGAAAAGGCGGGCACGGTCGAGGTCGACTTCGCCGTCGATGCGATCGGCGCCAACCCCAAGCCGATGAAGCACGACGGCGGCGACGCCATGCCCGGCATGAAGATGGATCACTGAGATGGCTGGCCGGACGCGGCTCGCCCTCATGGCGCTGGCGGCAGTCGTTGCCCTCGGCGTCTCCGGCGTGATCGGCTATCAGCTGACGCATGGCGGGGCGCCATCGGCGCCACGCTATGCCGTCGGCGGACCGATCGATCTGACGGCGGAAGACGGTCGCCGGTTCACCAATGCCGATCTCGGCGGCAAGCCCTTCGCCGTTTTCTTCGGCTTCACGCGCTGCCCCAATGTCTGCCCGACGACGCTTTCGGACCTGACACTCGATCTCGAGCAGCTCGGCCCCCTCGCCGACAAGCTCAAGGTGCTGTTCGTGAGCGTCGACCCGGAACGTGACACGCCGGAAACGCTCAAGGACTACCTCTCGGCCTTCGACCCGCGGATCACCGGTCTTTCGGGGACACCGGCCGAGATCGCCAGTCTCGCCAAGGCCTATCGCGTCTTCTACGAGAAGGTGCCGACGGAGGGCGGGGACTACACGATGAACCACACGGCAACCGTCTACCTGATGGACGGCAAGGGCGCGCTCGCCAGCACGATCTCGCTGGAAGAGGACCAGCCGACGCGAGTGGCGAAGCTGAAACAGCTGGCCGAGAACGGCTGAGCAGAAAGGCGCGCAACGTTGCCGCGCGCCTTGCCAGGAAGGGCGCCGCGCCGCACTCTGCGGCCGGCTCCAACTCGAACCGGCTCACGGACATCATGCACATCAAGCTCCCGGCCTCTCTGCGCGCGTCCATCCATGCGGAGAGCGCGCGGTCCGGCCGAAGCCTCGACGGCATCGTTCGCGATGCGCTTGCCGCCTATTTCGAGACATCGCTGCACACCGTGTTCCAGGTGTCGACGTCAGGCGCACTCGTCGCCGGTGTCTATGACCGCGAGGCCAGCGTCGCGACGATCCTCGACCATGGCGATTTCGGGCTCGGCACCTTTACCGGGCTCGACGGCGAGATGATCATCCTCGAGGGCCGCGCCTTTCATGCCGATGTTTCGGGCACCGTCACCGAAGCGCCCGCAGACGCCGGCGTGCCCTTCGCGATCGTCACGCGCTTCGCCCCGGAGCAGCAGGCGACGATCGCCGACGTGACGAGCTTCGCCCATCTCGAAGCGCTCTGCGACCCGTTCCGCGCTTCCGGCAACATCTTCTACGCGATGCGGCTCGATGGCCGCTTCGCCGCCGTGAAGGCCCGCGCGGTCAGCCCGCCGCCGCCGGGGACCGAGCTCGTCGATGCGGTGAAGACCCAGCACGAGTTCACGCTGACGGATATCGAGG
This sequence comes from Kaistia sp., assembly GCA_035555375.1. GTDB lineage: Bacteria > Pseudomonadota > Alphaproteobacteria > Rhizobiales > Kaistiaceae > Kaistia. Next base: position 146,229 of record DATMGR010000038.1, read on the forward strand.
GGACGCTGGTCGGCATCTGGTCGCCGGAATTCTCAGGGCCGTTCAGCGTCGCCGGCTATCATTTTCATTTCATCTCGCGCGATCGCCTGAAGGGCGGACATGTGCTCGACATCAAGGCCGATCGCCTGATGCTGCAGGTCGAACCGCTGACCAATTTTCATCTGGCACTGCCGGAGACCGAGGCTTTCCTGAAGGCGCATATCAGCGGCGACACGGCCGCGGCGCTCGCCTTCGCAGAGCATGACCACTAGGGTTTCGCCGCACTCATCCACGCGCCTCGAGCATCGCGGCGATCCTGACGACGGTGTTCCAGTTGCGGACCGTTCCAATACCGCCGCGCCGTGCCGTGAGCTGGCCCAGCATTCGGCCCTCGCTCGGCCGCTGGCCGGCGAAATGGATCCAGAGATCGCCATCGACGACACGCATCTGCTCGCCCCCAACCGCATAGGGCGCGAGGCGGTCCAGCTCTGCCTCGGTCAGCTTTTCCCGCATCACGCGGACATGCACGAGACTTCCGTCGGCAGCAGCCGCTTCGCGGAACGGATTGCCGGCCGCGAGGCGATGCCAGTCCTCGGCGCGGCGCAGGATGAAATCGATCCGCTTGCCGAACCGGTCGGCGAAGACTGCTTCCAACTGCTGCTCCAGCGTGGCGATCGGCGTGTCGTCGGCGTCGAAGACGAGATTGCCGGTGGCGACCACGGTCTGCGGATTGCCCAGGCCAAGTTCGGCGGCCATCGCGCGCAAATCGGCCATCACGAGCCTCCGCCCCTCGCCGAGGACGATCGAATAAAGCAGCGCGACATAGCTCGCCATCGTTGAAAACTCCTCGATATCGAACGGCCTGGCAGTCGACAGGCCGATGAAATCCCTTAACCTCTGCCGGCTCGCGGAAACGCCCGCGAAACATTCACCAGCAGGATCCTCGATGAAAGCCTGGGAATACGCCCGCGACCTTCTCCGCAATGCCGAGCCTGTTCTCTTGGCCGAAGAGGAGCAGACCTGGGATGCGTCGGCGGCGATTCGCGAACAGGATTTCTGGCTGAAGCTGTTCTGGCAATCGAATGTGCCCGGCTCGGGCGCGCCCGAGAGCCTCGCCGTCGCAGCCGTGCAGTCGCTCGAAAACAAGGGCTGGCGCGTGCCGCCGCATGAGGACCTGCTCAAGTCCGGCCTTGAGGCCTGCGCGCGCGGCGATTTTGAAAGGCTGCATGCGATCCACGCCCGCCTCAAGGCCGTGCTGCGCGCCGCTGCGCCTGACCCGGACCATCCCTCGCAGCAGACGCGCCGCATCGCCCGCTTCGAGGATTTCGCCGCCGGCGCCAGCTTTCCGGCCGACGTCGCCGTCGATATCGCGGCGGATGCGTTCCGCGACCGGATCGCCGGCGCCTGGTGGGGCCAGATCATCGGCGCTGCCGTCGGCACGGCGCTCGAAGGCTATACGGCCGAAAAGCTGAAAGCCGCCTTCGGACGGATCGACCGCTATATGCGGCCGCCGAACACCTATAATGACGACATCACCTTCGAGCTCGCCTTCCTCTATGCCTTCGAGGACAAGGGCTATGCCGTGACCAGCGCCGATGTCGCCGATCGCTGGGTGGGGCTCATTCCCGTCGCCTGGTCGGCTGAAGCGATCGCCCTCGACAATCTGAAGCGCGGCCTCTATCCGCCGCTTTCGGCCGAGGATGGCAATCCGTTCGACGAGTGGATCGGCGCGCAGATGCGCGGCGCGATCTGCGGCATGGTCGCGCCCGGTCGCGCCCGCGAGGCCGCGCGTCTCGCCTGGCTGGACGCCGAAGTCTCGCACACCGGCAACGGCATTCTCGGCGAAGTCTTCAACGCCGTGCTCGTTGCGCGCGCTTTTGTGACCACCGATTTCCGCACACTAACGGAAGAGACGGTCGCGCTGATGCCTGCCGACACCGAATATGGCGCGGTGGTCCGCTTCGCACTCGACGCTGCCAAATCGTCAGCGGACTGGGAAGCCGCTTGGGCGCTCTGCGACAAGGAATATGTCGAATATAACTGGATCCACGCCTATCCGAACGCCGCGGCGCAGGTCGTCGCGCTCTGGTTCGGCAATGGCGATTTCGACGAGACGCTGGCGATCATCGGCGGCTGCGGGCACGATGTCGACTGCAACGCGGCGCAGATCCTGTCGGCCATCGGCGCGGCCAAGGGCATGGCTGCGATCGACACGCGCTGGACCAGCCCCATCGGCGATGATCTCGTCACCTATATGCGCCGTCCGGCCAAGACGACCACGAGTGCCCTCATTGACCTGACCGTCACCGCGATCCGCAAGGCAAGCGACTAGCGCGCCGTTTTCGCTGCCGTTCTCGGTTCTCGCGATCCGAGGCCATCAACGAAATCTTGACTGTAGCAAGCCGAGACCAACAGGAAGGGGGTGCCTCCTGACGCTCGGTATGCGAGCATGGCCTCGTCGATCAATCCAACTGGAAAGACCTGAAATGCTTGCCTGGACCATGACGAGGAACGCGGGCGTTTGCGCTGCGGCCATCGCGACCATTGGCTTCGCGCTGGCTGCCGCAACGCCAGCGCTGGCGGCGCCGACCTGTACCTCGAACGCGTCCTATCTGATCGTCGAGGTTCCCCATGACGGGGATGTCGGCAGTTCCTATCTCGTGCGCGACAACACGGCCTCGCCGAAGCCGGCGTGCAGCGCCAAGAAGCTCAAGACCGACTATGTCGTCGGCTCCCGCGACGATGCATTCTTCCTGCTCAAGCTGGTCGGCCACCATTTGCTGATCGACGCGGGGACGGGCCCGGACCGCGGCCTGGTTATCTATGACCTCGCCAGCAAGAAGGAGGTCTTTTCCGGCGGCTATTCGGACGAGGATATCAAGATCGATGCCTCAAAGGCGGTCTTCTGGACCGACAGCCCCGAGAAGCCGACGAAGAAGAACTGCAAGGATCTCGCCACGATCATGAAGAACCAGCTGACGCCCATGGTCGAAACGCTCGTCACCTTCGATTTTGCGAGCGGCACGCTGACAAAATCGAATAGCCAGCGCTGCACCACCCGGCAGTGAACAGACAGTCCATCGAAATGCGCCGGGAGCGGAGGCCCGCATGACTTGCCCGGCGCAGCGGTAACCGCCATGTGTGTGCCACATCAAGGCACACGCAACGGACGTTCATTTCATGAAGAAAATCGGCTTTCTCTCGTTCGGGCACTGGTCGCCTTCGCCCCAGTCGGGCACGCGATCGGCCTCCGATACGCTGCTGCAATCGATCGAGCTTGCCGTCGCCGCTGAAGAACTCGGTGCGGATGGCGCGTATTTCCGCGTGCATCACTTTGCGCGCCAGCTCGCCTCGCCCTTCCCGCTGCTCGCCGCCGTCGGCGCGAAGACAAGCCGCATCGAGATCGGCACGGCCGTCATCGACATGCGCTATGAGAACCCGCTCTACATGGCGGAAGACGCCGGCGCCGCTGACGTCATCTCCGGCGGCCGCCTGCAACTCGGCATCAGCCGTGGCTCGCCCGAGCAGGTGATCGATGGCTGGCGCCATTTCGGCTATGCGCCCGAAGAGGGTCAGACCGACGCCGATATGGGCCGCCGTCATGCCGAGGTGTTCCTCGACGTCATCCGCGGCGAAGGCTTCGCCAAGCCCAATCCGCGGCCGATGTTCCCCAATCCGCCTGGCCTGTTACGGCTCGAGCCGTTCTCGGAAGGCCTCCGCGAGCGGATCTGGTGGGGTGCCGGCTCGAATGCGACCGCGCGCTGGGCGGCGCAGAAGGGCATGAACCTGCAAAGTTCGACCTTGAAAGACGATGAGACCGGCGAGCCGTTCCATATCCAGCAGGCCAAGCAGATCGAGGCCTATCGCGAGGCCTGGAAGGAAGCTGGCCATGAGCGGACGCCGCGCGTCTCGGTGAGCCGCAGCATCTTCGCGATCATGGACGACCGCGACCGCGCCTATTTCGGCCGCAGCGGGCAGGACCGCGATCAGGTCGGCTTCATCGACGAGAACACAAGGGCGATCTTCGGCCGCAGCTATGCGGCGGAGCCGGACGCGCTGATCGCGGAACTGAAGCAGGACGAGGCCGTCGCGGCGGCCGATACGCTGCTGCTCACGGTCCCGAACCAGCTCGGCGTCGACTACAACGCCCATGTGATCGAGGCCATCCTGAAGCATGTGGCGCCGGCGCTCGGCTGGCGCTGACGCAGCCATCGCGAGAACGCGGCATTCTCCAGGATGCCGCGTTCTCGCAGACCGGCTTACGCGATGCCCTCGGGCTTCGGCCCGCCATAGGCCCAGTCGAGCAGTTCGATCGTATGCACGACGGGTGTCGCCGTGCCCGAGGCCAACTGCGTCATGCAGCCAATATTGCCGGCGGCGATGATATCGGGCTTGACCTTGGCGATGTTGGCGAGCTTCCTCGCCTTGAGCTGGCCCGAAATCTCGGGCTGTAGCATGTTGTATGTTCCGGCAGAGCCGCAGCAAATATGCCCCTCGGGTACGTCGCGCACCGTGAAACCGGCGCGCTGCAACAGCGTCTTCGGCGTCACCTTGATCTGCTGGCCATGCTGCAACGAGCAGGCCGAATGGTAGGCGACCGTCAGCGGCTCCGGCGGCGCGGCACGCTCCAGTTTCAGGCTTTCGAGATATTCGGTGATGTCGCGGGCGATGGCCGAGACGCGCGCCGCCTTTTCGGCATAGGCCGAATCCTCGCGAAACATGAAGCCGTAATCCTTGATCGTCGTGCCGCAGCCGGACGCGGTGACGATGATGGCGTCGAGGCCCTCGCCATCCATCTCGGCGATCCAGCCGTCGATCGTCGCCTTGGCGGTCGCATGCGCATCGTCGGAACGGCCCATGTGATGGGCCAGCGAACCGCAGCATTTGTCGCCCTTGGCGATGACCACTTCGACGCCAATCCGCGTCAGGAGGCGGACCGCCGCCTCGTTGATGGCAGGATCCAGCACCGGCTGGACGCAGCCGGCGAGCAACGCGACGCGCCCCCGCCGCTGCCCCTCGGCAGCGAAGGTGCCCGGCACTTCGGAGGCGCTGCGTCCCGAGGGGAATCGCGGCGCGAGTGCCAGCATCGCGCCGATTCGCGCGAGGCCCGGCATGCGGCCAATGCTGCGCGCAAACGGTCGCGCCGCCGCGGCGCCGACCAGCGCCAGGCGAAAGCGGCTGCGATAGGGCAGCACATGCGCGATCAAGCTGCGCATCACGCGATCAGCGAAGGGCCTGCGATAGGTCTCCTCGATATGCACGCGCGCATGATCGACGAGATGCATGTAGTGGACGCCCGAGGGGCAGGTCGTCATGCAGGAGAGGCAGGAGAGACAGCGGTCGACATGCTTGACCACTTCGTCATTCGCCGGCTTGCCGCCCTCCAGCATGTCCTTGATCAGGTAGATGCGCCCGCGCGGACTGTCGAGCTCATCGCCCAGCAGCAGATACGTCGGACAGGTCGCGGTGCAGAAGCCGCAATGCACGCAGGTCCGGAGGATCTTCTCCGACTCGCGCGTGTCGGGATCGGCAAGCTGGGCCAGGGTGAACGAGGTTTGCATGGTCTATTCCAAAGTCCGGCCGGCCGGTTCGGCGCCTCGGCCGACCGCCTCGGCGAGACGCTGAAACACGCCTTCAGGATTGATCATCACGTCGTTGTTCCAGAAGCGGAGGACCCGGTATCCCTCCGCCTCGATCAGGCTCGTGCGAAGCGCATCGCGCCGCGACGCCGCATCGCTCCCATGCGTCGCGCCGTCGATCTCGACGACGAGTCGCATCTCGTGGCAGACGAAGTCGACGATATATCCCGCAATCGAGACTTGGCGGCGGAAGCCCAGGCCATGGAAGCGATGAGCACGAACGGCTTGCCAGAATCGCTGCTCCGGCAGGGGCATTTCTGATCGCATTGCGCGGGCGCGCTGGCGCAAGACGTCGGCATTGCCAATCATGGCGGAAGCACCCCCTCCCCGACCCTCCCCCGCTGCGCGGGAGAGGGAGGACTGAGGCGTCGCGCGTAGCGTCGATGAAGAGCGGAACCGGCCCTCTCCCGCCTTGTGGGGGAGAGATGGAGAGGGGGGTCCGCGCTCACGCCAGGAGGTGAAGCCATCATCCCATCCGTCCCGGATTGAGCACGCCGGCCGGATCGAAGCTTTCGCGGATGCGGCGCGTGATGGCTGTGACGGCCGGCGCTTCCGGCTGGAAGGGCGGGATCGCGGCGCGCAGGCCGTGCGGCGCGCGGATCATGGTCGCATGCCCTCCGAACACCGCCATCAGGCTGCGCACGCTGGCCGCGCCACCATCTGCCGGGCCTGCGATCGCCGCCCAGACGAGGCCGCCTGACCAGTCAAAGAAGTAGCGCGCGCCGAGTTCCGCATGCAGCCGCGCAGCTACGGCAGGGCCGTCGGTCGGCTTGACCGAAATGCGCCAGACGACGTCGTCCTCGCCGGCATCGAGCGGGCCCGCATCGCGGATCGCTCGCCAGAGATCGGCAGATGCGCCATCGCGCACCGCCTCAGCATCGCCGAAGGCGGAGAGCAGATCGCGCAGCCGCGCGATGCGATATTCGCAGGAATTCGCGAAGCCCTCGAAGCGCAGCAGCGTCTGCGATAGCGCGCCCGGCAGATGCGCGGCGCCGGTGATCTCGAACGGCGTTCCGAGCGCCGTGGTCATCGCCTCGACGGCGCGGATATCGTCGAGACCCTCGAAAATGAGCGTCGTCTCCGTCTCCGCTTTCGGCAGCAGCTTGTAGGTCACTTCGGTCAGCACGCCGAGCGTGCCCCATGAGCCGGCGAGCAGCTTCACGAAGTCATAGCCGGTGACATTCTTCATCACGCGGCCGCCGGACTTGATCGTTTCGCCGCGCCCGGTGGTGACGCGGATCCCGATAAGCTGATCGCGTGCCGCTCCGGCCTGGATGCGGCGCGGGCCGCTCGCATTCGACGCCGTGACACCGCCGATCGTCGGTTCGCCGTGCGTGCCGAGCAACGGCCGATAATCGATCGGCTCGAAAGCGAGGCGCTGGCGGTTCTGGTCGAGCAGCGCCTCGATCTCGGCAAGCGGCGTGCCGGCGCGGGCGGACAAGACCAACTCGCTTGGCTCATAGAGCGTGACACCGGTCATCGCCTGGGTCGAAAGCACACGCGCCGCCTGGACGGGCCGGCCGATATCGCGGCTGCCGCCGCCATGAATGGCGATCGGCGAAGCGGTTGCGGCGGCCTCGGTAATGATCGCCTCGAGCTCGGCCTCGCTGTCGGGGAGAAGAATAGACGTCAAACTGGTCGTCCTTCGAGTGGGAAGACCTTGTGCGGATTGAGCAGCCATTGCGGATCGAGCGCGGTCTTGATGCGCATCTGTTGGTCCAAGTCGATCGTGTTGAACTGGTGCACCATCAATTCGCGCTTCTCGACGCCGACGCCGTGTTCGCCGGTCAGGCAGCCGCCGACCTCGACGCAGAGCTTCAGGATGTCGGCACCGGCCGCTTCCGCCTTCTCAAGCTCGCCCGGCTTGTTGGCGTTGAAAAGCACTAGCGGATGCAGGTTGCCGTCGCCGGCGTGGAAGATATTGGCGACCTCGAGACCGTATCCGTTGCAGATATCCGCAATACCGGTGAGGACGCGGGGGAGCTGTCCGGTCGGGATGGTGCCGTCCATGCACATATAGTCGGCGATGCGTCCCATGGCGCCGAAAGCCGACTTGCGACCCTTCCAGATCGCGGCGCTCTCGGCTTCGGATTGCGACACCTTCATCGTCGCGGGATTGTAGTCGGCGGCGATGGCGGTGATGCGGGAGATGAGATCGGCAATCTCCTCTTCCGACCCCTCGACCTCGATGATCAGCAGCGCCTCGACATCGAGTGGATAGCCGGCATGGGCGAAGGCTTCGCAGACGCGGATGGCGGGACGGTCCATATATTCGATCGCGACAGGAATGATGCCCGAGCCGATGATCGCCGCGACACAGGCGCCGCAGGCCTCGGCCGACTGGAAGCCCATCAGCATGGGCCGCGCGCCTTCCGCGAGTGGCAGGATGCGCAGCGTCGCCTCCGTCACGACGCCGATCTGCCCTTCCGAGCCGACGATGAGGCCCAGCAGGTCGAGCCCCGCCGCGTCGAGCGCCTCGCCGCCGATCTCGACGATGGTGCCGTCGATCATCACCATCTTCACGCCGAGCACATTGTTGGTGGTGACACCATATTTGAGGCAATGCGCGCCGCCGGAATTCATGCCGATATTGCCGGCAATCGTGCAGGCGAGCTGGCTCGACGGATCGGGCGCATAGAAGAAGCCGAGATGCTGGACCGCGGCGGAAACGCCGAGATTGGTGACGCCGGCTTCGACGCGAATGGTGCGGTTGGCGATATCGACGCCCAGAACCCGGTTCATCTTGGAGACGCCGAGCACCACGGCATCGGCCGTCGGCAGCGCGCCGCCGGCCAGCGACGTCCCCGCCCCGCGCGCCACCACCTTGACGCCCTCGGCATTCAAGAAGGCAAGGATGGCCGCGACCTGCGCGGTCGTTTGCGGCAGGACCACCGCAAGCGGCATCTGTCGATAGGCGGTGAGCGCATCGGTCTCATAGGCGCGGCGCTCGTCCTCGGACGTGATCAACGCCTCGGGCGGCAAGAGCGCCGCGAGCCCGGCGATGATCGCGTCGCGACGGGCCAGTACCCGCTCGTCCGGTTTCGGCATCAGGATAGCTGACATGAGTTCCTCCCGCCGGTCGGCAACGGCATGAACACTCTAGGACGGAGCCACCATCGCCTAAAGCCGCGCCGCCAACAATCATCGTTTCCCTGGGGTTGAAAATCGCCGACTTTTATTGCCACGATGCCGGCCATGAGCGCCTTCACCGACATGGAAATCTTTGCGCGGGTGATCACCGCCGGCAGCCTTTCGGCGGCGGGGCGCGAGCTCGGCCTTTCGCCGGCCGTCGTGTCCAAGCGGCTGAAGCGGCTCGAAGAGCGGCTCGGCACGCGGCTCCTGCAGCGCACGACGCGGCAGATCGCGCTGACCGAGGCCGGACGCGGCTTCCATGACCGCGTTGTGCAAATCCTCGCCTCGATCGAGGAGGCCGAGGCCTATGTCAGTCGCCGCTCGGATGTCGCGCGCGGCACGCTCAAGATCTCGGCGCCGACGTCGTTCGGCCGCCTGCATGTCGCGCCGCATCTCGGCCGCTTCCTCGAAGCCAATCCGGGCCTCACCGTCAATCTTGCGCTCTCGGACGATTTCGTCGACCTCGTGAAGGAGGGCGTCGATGTCGCGATCCGCATCGCGGAACTGACCGATTCGAGCCTCGTCGCCCGCCGCCTGGCGCCCAATCACCGCCTGCTCTGCGCGACGCCGGGCTATCTCGCGGGGCATGGCACGCCGACCAGCATTGCCGATCTCTCGCGCCACGCCCTCCTCGCCACCGCCGGGCAGGATCCCTGGCGCCTTGAGGGCAGCGACGGTCCGGTGACCGTGCATATCGACGGGCGGCTCCGGACCAATTCAAACGAAGTGGTGCGTGCGGCCGTGCTCGGCGGCCTCGGCATCGCGCTGCGTTCGACATGGGATGTCGGGCCGGAGCTTCGCACCGGACAGCTCGTGCATGTGCTGCCGGCCTATCGCACCTCGCGCCGCGTTGCCGTCCACGCCGTCTATCCGAGCCGTCGCTATCTCGCGGCCAAAGTCCGGCTGTTCATCGACTATCTCGCGGGTCTCTATGGCGAACATCCGGCATGGGACGACGGGCTGGAGGCGATGCTCGCCGGTTGACGTCCCGGCGCTCGATCGCTGGGCTATTCCTCGTCTGCCGCGGCCGAATGGTGCGAGCGAATGCGGCGCACCATGAACCAGACGGCGAGTGCGACGGGAATGACGGCGAGCGCTGCGAGTTCGCCGGCTTCGATATGAAGGCCGATGATCGGTGCGCCCTCGGCGAGATGGCTGATGAGGCCGACGACATAATAGCTGACGGCCGCAACCGAGAGCCCTTCGACGGTCTGCTGCAACCGCAATTGCAGGCGGGCGCGGCGGTTCATCGAATCGAGCAGCGCGCGATTTTGCTGCGAAAGCTCGACATCGACGCGGGCGCGCAGGAGCGCGGCGGCGCGGGCGAGCTTGCGCGAGAGATCCTGCTGGCGTTGCTCCAGCGTCAGGCAGGTGCGCATCGCCGGCGCCATGCGGCGGGCCAGGAACGCAGTGAAACTCGAATACCCCTCGATCGGCTGCTCATCCAGGGCATTGAGGCGGAGGCTAACGATCTCTGCATAGGCACGGCTCGCGCCGAAGCGAAAAGCCGATTCCGCCGCGCCGGCCTCGAGATCGCCGGCGAGCGCCGTCAGGTCATCGAGCAGGAGACGGTTGGTATCGAAGCCGCCGCTGTTGCGGAAGCGGCGCGTATCGTCGACGAGCTGAGTCTCGATGCGGCGGATCTCGGGTTGCAGCCGCTGCGCCTCGGGAAGTCCCAGCATGGCCATGACGCGATAGGTCTCGGTCTCCAGCAGGCGCTGGACGAGCGGGCCGGCCTCCTGCGGGCCGAGGCCGCGATCGACCACGAGCAGGCGCGTGAAGCCATTGCCATCCTCGCGAAAATCCGTGGCGATCAGGGCGCGGCCGCCTGCTGCCTGTGACGCGGCGAGCGATCCGGGGTCGAAGGCTGCGAAGAGTTCGGCCGGCGGACGCAGGTCGGCAACGAGATCGAGCCGCACCGCGACCATCAGCGGCCCCGGAGGCTCGAAGGCAATCCCGAACGGCGTCTCCGCCGGCAGCGCGCCGGTCCCTCCCCGCACGTCCCAGCTATAGGTGGTGAATTCGGCATGGCTTTCCCAGCGCAGGAAGCCGCCCGCGATCGTCATCACATGATGGCGCGCCTCCGGCCCCGGCTGCGGCTCGCCAATCCTGCGGCAGAGCGCCGCGAGATCGTGGCGCGCCGCATCCGACTGCGCGGTGTCTGTCATGAACGCATAGTGGAGGACGAGGCGCGGCGCCTCGATCATGTGGAACGGCCGCGCATGCACCTCGTGCAGCGCGGCATTCCGCAATGGATGATCGGCAAACCGCCTCGGCCCTTCGCGCATTCCGCCCCCCGGTTGCTGCGGACCCAGTTAGGCAGCAGCATTCGGGAAGCGCAATCGGCGATGGACTTAATTCGGGTGGTGAAAGACCGCAGCGTCAGCCGCGATCGATGACCGTTCCGTCGATCTCGGCAATCGTGCGGCGGCCGGTCAGCGCCATCGACACGTCCAGTTCGCGGCCGATGATGTCGATGGCCTTGGCCACCCCCGCCTCGCCGCCAGCGCCGAGGCCATAGAGGAAAGCGCGACCGATCATGCAGCTCTTCGCGCCGAGCGCGAGAGCGCGCAGCACGTCCTGGCCCGAACGGATGCCGCTGTCGAACATCACTTCCGTATCGCCGCCGACGGCCTCGACGATGCGCGGCAGGGTCGAGATGGCCGAGGGCGCGCCGTCGAGCTGACGGCCGCCATGATTGGATACGACGATGGCATCGGCGCCCGTCCCGGCGGCAGCGCGCGCATCATCGACGTCGAGCACGCCCTTGATGATCAGCTTGCCGGGCCAGATCGAGCGGATCCAGGCGACGTCGTTCCAGTTGAGCGCGGGATCGAATTGACCCGCGATCCATTGGCCGAGCGACTTGACGCCGGACATGCCCTTCACGAAGCCGTCGAGATTGCCGAATGTCTTGCGCTTGCCGCGCAGGACTTTCAACGCCCAGTCCGGCTTGGTGGCGATATCGATGACATTGGCCAGCGTGACGCGCGGCGGCACGGTCATGCCGTTCTTGATGTCGCGATGACGCTGGCCCTGAACCTGCAGATCGACGGTCAGCACCAATGCGCTGCATTTGGCGGCGATCGCGCGGTCGACGAGCGACTTGGCGAAGCCGCGATCCTTCATGACATAGAGCTGGAACCAGAACGGCTTCGTGGTCCCGGCGGCGACGTCCTCGATCGAGCAGATCGACATGGTGGAGAGGCAGAACGGAATGCCGACCCGCTCGGCAGCGCGCGCGGCGAGGATCTCGCCATCGGCATGCTGCATTCCGGTGAGGCCGGTCGGGGCGAGCGCAAAAGGGAATGCCGCCTTCTCGCCGAGGATGGTCGTCTCGGTCGAGCGATTGGCGACATCGACCATGACGCGCTGGCGCAGCCTCAGCGCCTTCAGGTCGGCGCGGTTGGCGCTCAGCGTCTCCTCGGCATAGGAGCCGTGATCGCAATATTCGAAGAAGGCCCGGGGAACGCGCCGCTTCGCCATCAGCCGGAGATCATCGATCGAAGTCGCGGTCGCGATAGACATGGATGCCATCCATTGACTGGGAAACCCGCCGCTTCAGACAGCGCGGCGGACAACTGGATCATTTAATTGACCACTCCTTCCGATGCTCATAATCTCATCTTCATGCCGTTTCAACCCATCCAATCCCGCCCCACCGCCGAGGAGGTCAGCCGTCAGATCGAGCTGCTCATCCTGGAAGGCGTCCTGCATCCGGGCGACCGGCTGCCGGGAGAGCGGGACCTGGCGGCGCGACTGGACGTTTCACGGCCTGTGCTGCGCGAAGCGTTGAAGGGGCTGGAGGGGCGCGGCCTGATCGAAAGCCGGCATGGCGGCGGCAATTATGTCGCGCCGATCGAGGGGACGCTCTTTGCCGGCCCGGTGATCGACCTCATCGCCGGCTCACAGAAGGCTGGCGCCGACTATCTCGAATTCCGGCGCGAGGTGGAGGCAACGGCAGCGGCCATGGCGGCGGTGCGCGCGACCGAATCGGATCGCACCATTCTCGCGCGGATCTTCTCGGCCATGGAGGCGGCGCATGGCGAGGCGGATTTCAGGCGCGAGGCGGCTCTCGACGTGGAGTTTCACCAGGCGATCGGCGAAGCCTCACACAACATCGTCATAATCCATGTGCTGAGGGCCTGCTACCGCCTCCTCGCGGATGGCGTCTTCTACAGCCGCAGCCGGCTCTATGGCCATTCGGGTTCGCGGGATGAGCTGCTCGCCCAGCATCGGGGGCTGCTTTCCGCGATCGTGGCGGGCGAGAGCGACGTCGCCCGTCAGGCGGCAAGGGCGCATATCGCCTATGTCGAGGCAGCGCTGAGGGCTGATGCGGAAGCAGGCGCGCGGGCTGAAATCAGCTCGCTTCGCCTGCTCCAGTTCGAAGAACGGGCGGCCGCGACGCGGCCTATCCGCAGGAAGGATCCCGCGCCAGACGGTGACACCGGGCCTTCCGGGTAGGCAAATCGCCTATCTGGCCCACGCCCGTGATCAGCCCCTTCGGGCGCGGTCGACGTTGACGATGTCGCCCGAGCGGGCGCTGATCACGACCCGCATGGGGCGGCCGCGCCGATCGGCACCTTCCACGACCCAGACGCGACCTTGGCGATCGACGCCATAGGTCTCGATCAGCCCGGCGGACCGGGCGATGCGGCGCGCTTCACGCGGGCCGATTTGCTGATCATTGGCGCCATAGTCGGGACCGCGGTCCCAACGGCCGGGAGGAGGTGGTGCCACCTCCTGTGATGGCGGCACGACGCGCACGCCGCCCTGGTCGATGATGATGCCCTGGGCACCGGCAGCGGTTGCCGCCACGAGGCCGACGGCGAAGACGGCAGAACCGATCAAGCTGCGGAATTTCATGGCTTTTATCCTTGTCGTTCTGGCGGCACCACGGCCACCGATCGTAGACAAGAACGCCCCTCGGGGCTTTTTCGTTCCGGAGCGCCGCTTCGCCCTCAGACCATCCGCATGCTCATGCCGCCATCGACCACCAGCGTTTCACCGGTGATGAAGGGGTTTGTCAGCAGTTCGATCGCGGCGCGGGCGACGTCCTCGGATGTTCCAAAGCGATGCAGCGGAATGCGGTTGTCGAGATTGTTCTGCCGCGCCTCGGGCGTCATCGCGGCGTGGAACCGCGTCTCGATAATGCCGGGGCAGATGGTGTTGACGCGGATGTTTTCGTGGCCATGGTCGCGGGCAAGCGCACGGCCCATCTGCGGCAGCGCGCCCTTCACCGTCTGATAGGCAACCGTACCCGGGCAACCTCGCAAGCCGGCCACCGAAGAGACGAGCAGCATTGCCCCGCCCTGCTTTGCGAGCGCGGCATGCGCGGCGCGGAACAGGTGAAACGGCGCGTGGACGTGGACGCGGAACGCCTCGTCCCAAGCATCGAGGCTGATCGAGACCGCCGTGCCGGGCACCGCTCCGCCAGCCGCGGGGATCAGGTAGTCGATGCGGCCGAATTTCGCGAGCGTCGCTGCGACGAGGCGTTCGGCGGTCTCGGGATCGCCGGCGTCGCCCGATTCGAAAAGAACCGTGGTTACGGCGCTAAGCTCGGTCAGCAGCGCATCGACTTCGGCGTCGCGGTTCCGCCCGAACAGGACAAGATCGACACCGCGCGCCGCCAAGGCCCTTGCGATTGCCGCCCCAATGCCGCGCGTTCCGCCGGTGATGACCGCGACCTGCCGTTCATCCATTGCCATGGGTTCCTCCTGTTCTGGCTCAGAGCTATCGCTGCATGATTTCGCATCGTGCGTCCATTCGGCGATCCACAGCCAGCCATGCGAGGCCGCGGCGAATTTGCCGTCACGGCCTTCCTTGCCGAGCGTCGAGGGCGTAGCTAATGTGCCGATCCTTTTCGAAGCCGGAGACATCATGGCCCGCGACGTGTCCGATTCCACGATCGTCGAATCTCGCGACGATCTCATCGGGGCGATCGCGTCAGGCGGCAAGCCGGAGAGCCAATGGCGCATCGGCACCGAACACGAGAAATTCGGCTTCTACAAGGATGACCTCACGCCGGTTCCCTATGAGGGTCCGCGCGGGATCGAGCGCATCCTGCGGCTCATGGAAGGCCTGCTCGGCTGGCAGCCGATCGAGGATCGCGGCCTGATCATCGGCCTGGTCGATCCGGTCGGTGGCGGCGCCATTTCGCTGGAGCCCGGCGGGCAGTTCGAGCTTTCCGGCGCGCCGCTCGAGACCGTGCATCAGACCTGCCGCGAACTCCATGCCCATCTCGCGCAGTTGCGCGAATGCGCCGAGCCGCTCGGAATCGGCTTCATCGGCCTCGGCGCGTCGCCGATCTGGTCGCTGGCCGAGACGCCGATCATGCCGAAGTCGCGTTACGAGATCATGGCGCGCTATATGCCGAAGGTCGGCACGCGCGGGCTCGACATGATGTTCCGGACGTCGACGGTGCAGGTCAATCTCGACTTCGCCGACGAGGCGGACATGGTCAAGAAGATGCGCGTCTCGCTGGCTTTGCAGCCGGTTGCGACCGCGCTTTTCGCGAATTCGCCTTTCATCGACAATGCCGCCAACGGACTGCTTTCGAACCGCGCAGAAATCTGGCGCGACACCGACAACCAGCGTTCGGGCCTCATTCCCTTCGTGTTCGACGCGGGCTTCGGCTTCGAGTCCTATGTCGAATGGGCGCTCGACGTGCCGATGTATTTCGTGAAGCGGGGCGACTTCTACCACGACGTCGCCGGGCAGTCGTTCCGCGACCTGCTCGATGGCCGCCTGCCCGGACTGCCGGGCGAGCGCGCCACCCTCTCGGACTGGAACAACCATCTGACGACGCTGTTCCCAGACGTGCGGCTGAAGAAATATATCGAGATGCGCGGCGCCGACGCCGGCCCGTGGCGGACGCTGACGGCCTTGCCGGCGCTCTGGGTCGGCCTCCTCTATGACCAGACGGCGCTCGACGCCGCTTACGATCTCATTGCCGACTGGACCGCCGAAGAGCGTCAGTCGCTGCGCGACATGGTTCCTCGCCTAGGTCTCAAGACGCCGCTCCGCACGCGGACAGTGCGCGAGATTGCCGGCGAGATGGTGGAGATCGCCCGCGCCGGGCTGTCGCGCCGCGCACGACTCAACAGCGAAGGCGTCGATGAAAGTGTCTATCTCTCGCCGTTGCAGGAAACGGTCGCCAGCGGCATGACGCCGGCGGAGCGCCTGCTCGCCGCCTATCATGGCGATTGGCACGGCGATATTGGCGAAGTATTCAGGCGGCATGCCTATTGACGTCTGACGGCCGGGAGCCGGCATCGATCGAGGAGAGCCAGGATGGATATCAAGGACATTACCGTCGTCGTCGACCAGCGCGGCGCGCGGCCGGCTCTTCCCGTGGCGATCGATCTCACCAAGCGGTTCGGCGGCCATCTGACGGGACTCACCCTCGTCTATGATCCCGTCGTTCCTGGCTATGCCGTCGCCCCGGTCCCGGTCGATTTCATGGTCAGCGCCCGCAACGAAGCCGTGAGGGGCGCCAAGGCGGCCGATGAGGCTTTTCTGGCGGCGGTCCAGGCGAGCGGCGTCACGGCAGAGACGCGCTCGGTCGAGATTATCTCGTCCGGCGGGCTCGACGAAGTCGTGCATGAACTGCGGCTCGCCGATCTCGTCATCGTCGCCGAAGACGATCGCGACCAGCCCGAGCCCGTGCGCGAGCCGCTGATCGAATCAATTCTCTTCCATGCCGGCGCACCGCTGCTGATCATTCCGCGCGCTGCGCCGCCGGCGAGCCTTAACCTTGGCCGCGTCATCATCGCCTGGGACGGCACCATCACCGCGGCCCGCGCCGTTCGCTCGGCGCTCCCGTTCCTCGCCGCCGCGGACGCCGTCGACATCGTCATCGTCGATGACGGCAAGGATCTGCCGACCGGCCAGCGCGTGACTGGCTATCTGGCCCGGCACGGCATTGCGGCGGCGACCCACACGATTGCCAACCCGCAAAAGGATGTCGCCGCGGCCCTTCGCCAGCAGGCAACCGAAACCGGCGCCGGCCTCATCGTGATGGGCGCCTATGGTCACAGCCGCCTGCTCGAATGGATTCTCGGCGGCGCGACTCGCGGCATGCTGCACAAGCAGTCGATCCCGATTCTCATGGCGCATTGAGGCGCCCGGTCAACGGGAGCGCCGGCTGACGCAGCCGGCGCGGTGACGATTTGACGAATGGTCGGCGCGGTCCGATCATGACGGCTCCAAGGGGAGCATGCGATGAAAACCTTCTACGATCTGATGCGGGAAGCTCAGCAGAGCTCTTTCGGCACGATGATGCAGAAGGAGTTCGGACTGTCGTCCGAACAGCAGGCGCGTGCCGTCGAGGCCATGATGCCGGCCTTCTGGCTCGGCATGCGCAAGAACGCCGCCGACCCGTTTGGCGTCGCCGCATTCTGGCAGGCACTCGGCAGCGGTCCCTACCAATCCTATTTCGACAATCCCTTCGCCGCGATGTCGCCCAAGGCGATGGATGATGGCAATGGCATGCTGGAAAAGCTGTTCGGTTCGCCCGAGATCGCGCGGGCCGTCTCGCTCCAGGTCGAGGCTGCCACCGGCATCACGCAGGACGTCGTGCGGCGCATGATGCCCGTCGTTGCCAACATGATGATGGGCGGGCTGCAGCGGCAGACCGAAGCGGTCGAAAATCCGTTCATGCGCTTTATGCAGGACATGACGCAGCCGCCGAAGCCCAAGGCCCAGAAACAACCCGATCTGCCATTCGTCGTGCTGATGAACAGCTTTCTCGGTAAGACGGCCGAGCCCGAGAAGGAGCCGGAGCCGGCTGCCGATGCGCCCGCCAGCAATGAGGAAGTCATCGACCGGCTGTTCGATGCGAACCGGTCGATGACCGACGCCTACTGGAAGTCGATGGAGCACATCTTCGATCAGTTCTCGCCGCAGAAGAAGGACTGACCTAAACGAAAAAGGCCCGCCGATGAACGGCGGGCCAAGTGCGGAACCGCCCCGGGGATCGAGAGGGTTCCGGCTGCAGGGAACAGGACGCCGGGAACCGGCGTCCGATGGGTGGATTTCGCGGCGAAGCGAGAGGCGGCCGCCGCGCGAGAGGTTAGGCCTTGGCCCGGTAGCGCGCCGATCCGACATGGAGTTCAGCGCCATGGGCGAGGCGCTCGCGCATCTGCGCGTTGCGGGCGAAGCGCCGCTCGAGCGAGAGCATCGAAAGCTGCACCGAGGCATCCTCGTCGACGCGGGTCGCCATGGCGCAATAGACATCGCCCTGTGTCAGACCGATATCGCGCAGCATGTGATCGTCCCAGCTCAGCAGGCGGGCCACCTGGCGACGATTTTTCCAGACGCGGATACGAAGCATCGCTGATGCGCAGGCGTTCGCGATTAGACCCGCGATGCCGTGGCGCGCCGTCGAACGGCTCTCGGTGGTGAACGTCTCGAATGTCGTCATGGTGTGCCTCCATCGGCTGACGCTTCGAGGTCCTCCCGCTCTTCGGGAGGGGCTGCTCGGCATGCGCCCTGGGAACAATCGAACATTGGCGCATTCGCATTGATCATTCCAACGAATGTTTCTAATATCAGCCATCGGAATTGATGATGCTTGACAGCGCCGTTGTTGTCTTGATGCACCGCCCGGCGGCAGCCAGCCACCCGTTTCCTGCCAAGTGGCGCAATTTGCTCGGCAATCGCCCACGCGATGGGCAAATGTGAGGTATCGCACATGGCCGCCATGCTCGATCTCGACCAGCTCCGCACTTTTGTCGCGATCTGCGACGCCGGCAGCTTCACGCGGGCCGCAGAAACGGTGCACAAAACCCAGTCGGCCGTCTCGATGCAGATGCGGCGGCTGGAGGAGCGGATCGGCAAGCCGATCTTCGGCCGCGACGGCCGCAGCGCCAAGCTGACCGAGGAAGGCGAGCGGCTGCTCGGCTATGCCCGCCGGCTGATCCGGCTTTCCGACGAGACCGTTGCAGCGTTCGATGACGAGGAACTTTCGGGCCGCGTTCGCCTCGGCACGCCGGATGACTATGCCGACCGGTTTCTGCCTGAGATCCTCGCCCGCTTCTCGCGCTCCAACCCCCGTGTCGAAGTGACGGTGGTGTGTGAGCCGACCATCCAGTTGGTCGAATGCCTGCGCAGCGGAACGCTTGATCTCGGCATCATCACCAATATCAAGGAGACATCCACGGCCGAAGTCGTGCGGCGGGAACCCTTGCTCTGGGTGGTTTCCAACCAGCATCGCCTGGAGGAAGAGGACGTGCTGCCGCTGGCGCTAGGCCGCGATACCTGCTGCTGGCGGAAGGACGCCATGGAAGCGCTTGGAACGATCGGGCGCAAGAACCGCCTGCTCTATGCCTCCAACAATTCGACCGCCCTTGCCGCCGCCGTTCTCGCGGGTCTCGCGATATCGGTTCTGCCGGAATCGGCCTTGCGGCCCGGCATGCGCGTGCTCGGCGAGTCGGAAGGCCTGCCGCGCCTTTCGCCCTGCGAAATCGGCCTGATGCGGGCGCCAAACCGGCCCTCGTCACCGCTGGTCGAAGCGTTGGCAGAACACATCGTGTCCTCGCTGGACAATCTCTCGATGCGGATCGCGGCCGAGTGAACGCCACGCCACCCGGCCGCATCGTCGTCCTCAACGGCGCGCCGCGATCAGGGAAATCCTCGATCGTCAGGGCCCTACAGGCGCGCGAGGACGGCATCTGGATCAATCTCGGTGTCGATACGCATATGGCCGGCATGCTGCCGCCGCGTCTCTCGCCCGGGATCGGCCTCAGACCCGGTGGCGAACGGCCGGATCTCGAGCCGCTGCTGCCGCGCCTCTATGCGGCGCTCTACGAATCGATCGCAGCGCATAGCCGGCTCGGCCTCGATGTGGTCGCAGATCTTGGCCATCACGACGCCCATTCGCAGCCGCTCTGCATCCTGACCGATTGCGCCCGTCGCCTCGCCGGACTGCCGGCGCTGCTCGTCGGCGTGCGTTGCCCCGTTGACGTGATCATGACGCGACGCGAGATCGCGGTGCCTGGCCGCGAAGGGCTTTATGCGCGCGGCAGCGCAGATATTCCGGTCCCTCAGCCGGTCCAGCGATGGCAGGAGGCCGTACATGCGCACGGCATCTACGATCTCGAACTCGATACCGCGGCGCTCACGCCCGATCACTGCGCCGACGCGATCCTCGCGGCCTTCGCTGCCGGCATCTCCGAGCCTTCAGCCTTCACGCGGCTTGCGCAGGGCGCCTGACGGTGACGGCAGCGGCCGTCACTTCTTGAAGCCGATGCGACCGTTGACCGCGTCGAAGGCGATCTCCATACGGCGGAAAACGAGGCCGCCAGAGTTGAAGCCGAGCACGCTGCCATGCGGGGGCTCATAGCGGAAGCGATCGAGCCAGATCTCGGTTCCTGCCACCACGGAGAGCGTGATGCCCGCCTCGCGCACGCGGATGGTCACCACGGAACCCGGCCGCACCGGGGCGCCGACGGCGTGGTTCGGCACCTCGAAACTGCAGAGCCCCGCACCGGTATCGAACACCGTCCCGTAGCAGCCCTCGGGTCCGCCATCGACCGCGAAGCAGGTGTCGATGCTCTTGGTGTCCCAGGCCTCGAGGCCGGCGGGCTGCTCGCCATCCGGCATGCGGTCGAACGGCGCGAAGGAAAAGCCGGCCGTATTGGCCTCGGTGAGCCCGACAGTGAGATGCGGCGCGACGTCCGGCCGCGTGACGTCGTTCGCGACGACGATGAAGCCGTTGCCGAGGTTGCCCGGCAGTTGCGCCAGCGGATTGAAGGCGCGTCCGCCCCGGTAGGCGACGCCCATCACGCCGACTTCGCCCTTGTGCCAGCCGGGGCAATGCGGCTTTTCCGGCTTGCAGCCGACCGAGCGGACAACCTGGATCGCGATCTCCGTGGACGTCGCCACCGCCGGTTCCGAGCCCGGGAAGGCGACCTTCGCATAGCCGAGCACGCCGGTCAGGAGATTGCCGCTGGTATAGGAATAGGTGACCGGAATGTCGGTCAGGCGGACATCGGGTCCAACAGCGCTTTCGAGGATCCTGAGGCCCGTCGACCCGGTATCGAGCAGCACATCGCCCGGAGCGCCACCGCCGACCGCGACGGTGACGAAATTGGCAAAGCCGCTCTTGTCGGGGCGCTTCTTCAGCGGGATCTCGGCGCTCTCGCCTGCAAGCGCGACGTCCGCCGCGAGCAGCAGGCCGATGACCGTGAAGACGCAACGCCAGGACCGCACGATCCCCTCTCCGCCCTAAGGCCCGAACACCGACCAATCCATCGCCTTGGCGAGCCGCTCCAGCGCACGCGAGCCGAGCAGCGAGTTGCCAACCGTGTTGAGGCCCGGTGACCAGACCGCGATCGAGGCCTTGCCGGGCACGATCGCGAGGATGCCGCCGCCGACGCCGCTCTTGCCGGGGATGCCGACGCGAAAGGCGAACTCGCCAGAGCCGTCATAATGGCCACAGGTCAGCATCACCGCATTGATCCGCCGCGCCCGTTCGGCCGAGACGACCTTGTTGCCGGTCAGAGGATGCCGCCCCTGCCCGGCCAGGAAGCTGCCTGCGACCGCAAGCTGGCGGCAGCTCATGGCGATGGCGCATTGATGGAAATAGACGCCCGTCGTCAGTTCGACCGGATGGCGGATATTGTCATAGGCCTTCATGTAGTTGGCGAGCGCCCGATTGCGGAATCCGGTCTCCTCCTCGGAACGAGCCACATCGACATCGATGACGATGCTGTCGTCGCCGGCCAGCGAGCGCATGAAGCTGAGGATGAGGCCAATTGCCTCGCGCGGCCTGTAGCCGGCAAGGATCACATCCGTCACGACCAGCGCGCCCGCATTGATCAGCGGATTGCGCGGAATACCGTGCTCATACTCGAGCTGGACGATCGAATTGAACGGATTGCCCGACGGCTCGCGCCCGACGCGGTTCCAGAGAGTGTCGCCGACCTGCCCGAGCGCGAGCGTCAGCGTGAATACCTTCGAAATGCTCTGGATCGAAAAAGGCACATCGGCGTCGCCGGCTGAATGGACAGCACCATCGGGTGTCAGCACCGCGATGCCGAAATGGCCCGGATCGACCTTGGCAAGCTCCGGAATATAGCTTGCGACGGCGCCGCGCTCGCTCGCGGTCTTCAAATCGGCGGCGATCTCGTCGAGGACGGTCTGAAGGTCTGGCATGAATTCCCGGAGCATTTTCGAGCGGAGCGCTCGCGATCCCGAAAATGCGACAATCGGGGCGGCGCGTCTATCCAGCCAGCACGCGGGTCGCCGGGAAAGTAATCCGGATCAGCGTGCCCTGCCCGACCGACGAGTCGATCGCGAAGGCCGCGCGATTGGCCTCGACCAGCGCCTTGGTGAGCGGCAGGCCGAGCCCGGTGCCATCGCTGCGCCGCTCGCGCGAGGACGAAAGCTGGCGGAACGGCTTTAGCGCCGTCTCGATGTCCTTTTCCGACATGCCGATGCCGGTATCGCGGATGCGCAGCGTCACCTCGCCATGCGGCTCCATCGCGGTCGAGACGATCACCTGCCCTCCGGCAAGCGTGAACTTCACCGCATTCGAAACGAGATTCAGCACGATCTGCCGGATCGAGCGCGGATCGGCGACGATATTGGGCACCTGGCCTGACAGCGAGGTACGGATGATGATCCGCTCGCGATTGGCCTGCGGCTGCATCAGCGCGACGCATTCCATCACGATCTCGTTGAGCGCCACCGCCTCGAAGGTCAGGTCGAGCTTGCCGGCCTCGATCTTGGAAAGATCGAGCAGGTCATTCAGCAGGCTCATCAGATGCGCGCCGGACAGATGGATGTCGCGCAGATATTCCTTGTAGCGCTCGGTGCCGATCGGGCCGAAACGCTCTTCCATCATCACCTCGGAAAAGCCGATGATGGCATTGAGCGGCGTCCGGATCTCGTGGCTGACCTTGGCGAGGAAATCCGACTTCTGCATCGACGCGCTTTCCGCGGCGCGCTTCGCATTGATCAGTTCGCCTTCGGCATTCTTCCACTGCGTGATGTCGCGCAGCACGGCGCAGAATTTGCCGGTTTCGGGCAGGCGCCCCATCGTCATGAAGAGCGGGATGAGACCGCCCTGCGGCACGCGGCCGATGACCTCGCGGCCGTCATTGAGCACGCTGGCGACGCCGTTCCGCGCCAATCCGTCAAGGTAGTCGAGGGCCGACTGGCGACTCTCCTCGGCGAGCAGGTCCGGCAGGCGGAGGCCCGTGACGGAGGCTGATTCGACGCCGAACAGCGCCTCGGCGCTCCGATTGATCCGCTCGATGCGCGCGTCCTCGTCGACGACGATGATGCCATCGGTCGCCGTATCGAGGATAGCCTCGAGTTCGACGATCCGCTGCCGCGCGCCGACCAGCTCCGTTTCGGCTCTCCGCATTAGCGGCAGCAGCGCGCTATCGGACGAAATGAAACGCGCTTCGGGCTCGGACTTCGATCCGGCTGTCGCAACTGGTCGCCGATCCTGTTGGGGCACCAGGTCAGGTGCAGCCGCAGCCTCGGACCGCGCTTCGACAAATGGTGCATCCGGGGCTTCTGTAGGCAGCATCAACTCCGGCGCCGGCTGATCCTCGGCATCCGGCACCGCAAGCGCGCTGTCCTGAGCCGTCGCGTCGCCTGCAGGCAGATCGGCGACGGAAGAAGCTTCCGGCTGGATTTCGATGGCGCCGGGCTCTGCGGCCGGCTCCGATCCCACCTCCGGGGCGGGCGCGACGGGTGCCGGTTCTGCCCGGACCTGCTGTTCTTCCTGATGCGCTTCGGCCGCAATTTCTGTCGCCGCCCGCTCCGTCCCGGCGGCCTCGCCGCCTGCAATCTCTTCGACAGGCGGAGCAATCTCGATGCCGGCGCTAGCGGCAGCGGGCGGGCTCAAGGCCGCTTCGGCTGTTGGGCGGCTGGCCGGCGTTCCGCCCAGCGCCGCGGCAATGCGGCGGAAAGCATCCTGCTCGGGCGGCGAGAGCCGCTCCTGCTCCGGGGCCGCGCGGGCGAGGCGGATCACGTTGGAAGGCGCCGCGCTCGGGGGAACGGATGCGCTTGGAAGCGGCGGTCGCGACTGCACGGTCGCGGGTTCGCGCCGCTCCATCGGACGGATGACGCCGAAGCCACGATAGCCTTCGAAAAGACGCTCGCGTGAAAACGCCGGCAATGCAGCGAAATCGACAGCAATCAGCCGGTTGGTTCCTTCGACGGGCCAGTCGAGCGAGACACCACTCCAGGTATCCCGGCGGGCGATCAGGCTGGCCACGGCGCCCGTCGGATCGAGGCCGAGCCGGGCGGCCATCTCGCCCCAGCTTTCGCCGACCGCGATGGCAGCGGCAGGGCCGACGATCTCGGCGAAGTTCGGCGAGACGAAGGTGAAGCGTCCGGCTTCGTCCATCTGGAACACGAAGCGAACCGGGCCGGCCGGCTCAACGAAGGCAAAGCCCTCGGCAACAGCCGGTTCGAGGTGCTCTGGCTCGGCGGCCTGCACAGGCGCAGGCACTGGTTCGGTGGTTTCGTCGCTTGCGTCGATCGATTCCGGCTCCGCGGCGGGCTGTTCCGCCGCGTGATGTTCAGCTGAAGGCGCAGGCTCGGATACGGCGACCTCCGCCGGCGCCACAGTCTGTACCTCCGCGGGCGGCAACGTTTCAGCGCCCTCCCATTCGATGCGTTCGCCAGGGCCAACCACGAGGAGATGCACGAGACCGGCGACGGTTTCGACGGCCACTAGACCCGCGGGTCGGCGACTATCCCCGATCCGGATTGCCCGCTTCAACGGTCGTCCCGGAACACGGGCCGAAGCGGCGACCAGATCGGCGATCGCGGCTTCGCCGACAAAGACATCGAAATCGCCGCTGTCGGCCATCGTCGCGCCATTCGCATCGAGCACGGCGACAAGGCAATCCTCGGCGGCGAGCAGATCGACCAGGCGGCGCGCCGCTTCCTGAGTGTCACCCGCTCCGCGCGCCTCCGGCAGGCGGACGAGCACAGCCGGCTCGCCGCCCGGCAGGGTCAAGCGAACACATTCCGCTGCAACGCTCGAGAAGCCGGCGCTGCCGGCAAAGCGGATGCGCTCGAGGCGGCTCGCGCCAGGAGCGAGGCTTCGCGCGGCGCGAGCGATCTGATCCGTCGCCGGCAGCGCCACCGAAAACGTGCGGTCGAGCAGGGCTTCCATCCGCCGCTCGCCGAAGAAGGCGGCACCGGCGGCATTGGCAAACAGGATGCGTCGCCCATCGGCCTGGAACAGCAGAGTCGGCCGCGGCGCAAGCAGCGCCGATCCGACCGCCGGCAGCGCCGCCAGATCCAGAAAGGCATAGTCGCGTCCGTTCATGCTGCGTCGCGCTCCCCGCCAAGGGCCCACGCCGCGTTGGCGTGTACCTTTGCTTAACAATACTCTAATAAAGCCGCAGCGCTCCAAGGTCCACGTACTGGGCGCCTCACCCACCGCAGTCTTGCAGCGCGTGGTTAATCCGCGATCCACATTTCCAGTCCGGCCGGATCGGGCTATGCTCCCTTTCCCCAACCGGGCAGGAGGACAATCATGGCCGACGAGACCGTTTTCGAGATTCCCGAGCCGATGCGCGCATTCGCCGACAAGAGCGTCGATCAGGCCCGCAAGGCATTCGACGACTTCATGTCGGCGACCGTCAAGGCCGTCGACAAGGCCGAGACATCGACCAAGTCGATCCAGGAAGGCGCGCGCGACGTCAACCGCCAGGCGATTGGCTTCCTTGAAGAAAATGTCGCCGCGTCATTCGAATTCGCGCAGAAGCTGGTGCGCGCGCGGACGGTCGAGGAACTGCAGTCGATCCATCGCGACTTCCTGCAGCGCCAGGTCGCCACCGCGCAAGCCCAGACCAAGACCGTCGGCGAAGCGCTGACAAAAGTCGCCACGGACGCAGCGCAGAAGATCAAGCCCTGAGGATCTGGCGCGGCCTCGCTCAGCCGCGCCTCATTCTTGTGCACCGCACTGCAACATGCCGAACGGCCCAAGTCGGCATGTATTAATTTGGATGCCAAGCAAATTGGGGCTTTCCGCCAGCTGCCGTTCACGATTTTCCGCTTGTGCGTCGCAAAATGATGTTGCAACGCACAAAGGTCGTGGCTATATAGGATGCATCTCGATCGGATGCCTATCACGACTGTGTGCGGCTGCCGCGCTCTCGAGATCCATGCATTCTCAAGGAGAGCCCCATGACCGATACCCCCGCCACCAAGCCCGCCAAGACTGCCGCCGCCAAGGCTGCCAAGGCTTTTGAAGCGCCGTTCGAGGCATTCAGCTTCAATATCCCGAGCGCCGAGATGCCGGCCGCTTTCCGTGATTTCGCCGAGAAGTCGCTGACGGGCAGCAAGGAAGCCTACGCCAAGATGAAGGCTGCCGCCGAAGAGGCGACCGAGGCGTTCGAGGACACGATCGAGACCGCTCGCTCGGGTGCCGTCGAACTTGGCCACAAGTCGCTTGACGCCGCCAAGCAGAATTCGGACGCGACCTTCGCGTTCTACAAGGAACTCATCGGCGCCAAGACCTTCGCCGAAGCGCTCGAGCTTCAGATGGCCTTTGCCCGCAAGCAGACCGAAGCCCTGACCGCCCAGGTGAAGGACCTGCAGGATTTCTCGCAGAAGTTCGTCACCGAGGCGACGCGCCCGGTGAAGGCAAGTGTCGAGAAGGCCTTCAAGGGCGCGACGCTCAACTGAGCCAGTCGCGACCAACCGGATCGGGCGCCGCAGGCATCGGCCGCGGCGCCCTTTTTGTGTCGCGGCCACAAAAAGTCCAAGTCGGCCAACGCTTTGCGAAAGCAGTTGACGACGACGCGGATAGGGCTTGAAACGCAGCGGCATTACTTCTAGGTTCCGCTCGCTTTGGGATAGGCAGCTGTAGCTCAGTTGGTTAGAGCGTCGGATTGTGGCTCCGGAGGTCGGTGGTTCGAGACCACCCAGCTGTACCAAAGCAAGTCATAGAGAATGCTACGCATTTTCGATGGACGTTTCCTGCAGGGAGCGGCGGTTTGACCGTTTCGTCACTCAGGATTGACAGGCTTCATTCCACGCTTGTTCATCTCGGCATCGAACGACGCCACGGTATCCCGCATCTGCTGTCTCAGATCGGCCCCCTTCGCATAGTGCCGGCGAGCGATTCCAGTCGCTGACATCGCGCATCCTCCGTGACCGCGTCTTTCGCCGCGTGGTGCTGCGTGCCTATGACGAGCGCTGCGCGATCAGTGGACTGAAGCTCATCAATGGTGGCGGCCGCGCCGAGGTCGATGCCGCGCATATCAGGCCGGTCGAAGCGAGCGGCCCCGACATTGTCAGCAACGGCCTCGCACTGTCGGGAACAGCGCATTGGATGTTCGACCGCGGATTGATCAGCCTCGCCGATGATCTCGAGATTCTCGTCTCGCGACAGGCTAACGACCCGGATGGCATTCGAGCCTTCATCAACCGCAACGGCCGTGCGCTGGCACCTTCGCGTGCCTCGGACCGACCGCATCCGCACTTCCTCGCCTGGCATCGCGAGAACTGCTTCAAACAGTGAGGGTCTTCCGACCGATGGCCGTCGTCCGTCTTGGCCGCCTGCGTCGTTGGTTCAGAGCCTAAATTTAGAGTTTAGTCGCGCTCACTGTGAGGGTCGTGAAGGCCACCACTCCCTGGGAGGCCCTTTGGATCCCCTACCGGCCTTCCTGGCGGGATTAAATGTGGCGGATAGCAGGTCATTGCGCATGCTCGAGCTTCAGCGGGCACAATAGGGCGAGGCGAACGCCCGACCTCTGAACTCGACCGGCGTAACGCGCCCCGTTCTGTGTTGGGCCGTCCGTCAAATTTGGAACTGACCAGGTCGACTTCGTCATTTCGACGTTGCGGCACCGATCGATGGCACGGCGCCGAGATCCTGGATCACCAGTTTTCGGTTCCGATCGACTTCAAGGTCGAGTCCAGGTTGCCCAGTTCGAGACTAGACCCAGCCGATGAACTGAGCCCCCCTTCTTCGCCGGTGTATGGAAGACGCCGAGGTTGGAGGTCCGGCCCAGGCGGCCTGTTTCTCCAGCAGAGATTGGAGGGCGAGCCGGCTGGCGTGATGTTGCTGGGGCTCGAGCGGGATCGGTGTAGTGGGCAATCATTCTTCCACGAGCTGACGGCGGTGCGGCCCCACGTTAGCAGCTCGGTCCGGACACGATTGCGATCGCGGTTCGCAGAGCTGCTCGATCCCCAGCGAGCAGAGACGATTGAGCGCGGACCCGTCCATCGGGATCGGATGGGCGCTGCCCTCCCCCGTCTGGACCCGGCCGAGCACGGAACGCCTGCAGCAGATCGAGACCCCGACCGGCGCTGCACAGGCTCATGTCCGCTCACACACACTAACAAGCATTCGACGTCCGATTGATCGATGAAGGATAGGACCGACGGGCAATGAGGCACGTCGATCCTTCCGGAGTATTCATATCGGCGGACGACAGCAGAATCCGGACAGATCGGACATGCTGGCTTCTGTCAGAGGCGGAACTCCGGATTTTAACCCAGATGACCCGACAGGAGAATGCATATGACCAGATCGAATCTCAGGATGATCGCCCTCGTTGCTGCCGCTCTGGCAGGGAGCTCGGTTGCGGCAGTCGCGGCCGAACAGACCAAGGGGATCGTCGAGCAGGTCGACGCCAGCCGCGGCACGCTTCGGCTGCAGTCGGGAGAGACCTTCACGTTCGCCAACCCGGCCGTGCTGTATGGCCTTCTTCCGGGCGAACGCGTCGGCGTCAGCCATGACGGCGCCGACGGCATCGCCGCCTTTGACCCGCACCCCGCACACCAGATGAACATCGACGTCGACTGAAACGGCAGCGATGGCCGCTGCAGGACCGGCTATCCGGTCCTGCAGCGGGCGGCTCTCCCTTTCTTCGTTCCCGGCGCCTCGCTGAACCGCCGCCTCCCCGGCGTCACCGGCTGACCGCGCCCATCCTTATGGAGTGTGTCATGACCCCTGCCATCCCGTCCGACCGTATCAACCAGGATCGGCGAACTCTGATCGGCACCGCCACCTTCGCGATGACCGCCAGCCTCCTTTTCGGCGCGGCGCCGGCGCAGGCGAGCGACAGCCGAAGTCGGCCCGCAAGGGCGGCTGGCAGCGATGGTCTGATCCCCTTCGCGACCATCCGTCAGGTCGAAGCGGGGGTGCTCAATGTCGGCTACGCCGAAGCAGGCCCTGCCGACGGGCCGGTCGTCCTACTGCTGCATGGTTGGCCGTATGATATCCACGCCTTCGCCGATGTCGCACCGATGCTGGCCGCTGCGGGCTACCGCGTGATCATTCCCCATCTCCGCGGCTACGGGACGACCCGCTTCCTCCTGGAGGAGACGCCGCGCAACGGGCAGCAGGCCGCGCTTGCGACCGATATGGTCGCGCTCATGGATGCGCTCGGCATCGCGAAGGCTGTCGTCGGAGGCTTCGACTGGGGAGCAAGGACGGCCTGCATCGTGGCCGCGCTCTGGCCGGAGCGCTGCAAGGCGCTGGTTTCGGTGAGCGGCTATTTGATCGGCAGCCAGGCCCAAAACCGGATGCCCTTGCCGCCCAAGGCCGAACTGCTGTGGTGGTATCAGTACTATTTCGCCACCGAGCGGGGCGAGGCCGGCTACCGACAGAACACACATGATTTCGCTCGGCTGATCTGGGCGCTCGCCTCTCCGCAGTGGCGATTCGACGACGCCGTCTTCCGGCGATCGGCAGCGGCTCTGGACAATCCCGATCATGTCGCCATCACGATCAGCAACTACCGCTGGCGGCTCGGTCTCGCCGATGGCGAGGCGCGCTACGATTCAATTGAGACAAGCCTCGCTGCGTTCCCCCTGATCGGCGTGGCAAGCATCACGCTGGAGGGCGACGCCAATGGCGCTCCACACCCCGAACCCGCGACCTATGCGGCGAAGTTCATCGGCCCATACGGGCATCGAACGATCGCCGGCGGCATCGGCCACAACCTGCCGCAGGAAGCGCCGGCGGCTTTCGTCCAGGCAGTGATCGATGCCGATCGACTCTCGGAAGGAGGGCTGTGAGATGAAGCCGCTCGCATTTCCGACCACGGTCGTCTTCATTCTCGCGCCGATGGCGATGGGAGCCGGCATCGAGAACGACCCGACTGCCGAAGCGCCGTCTTCGTCCGATCTGTCGCCCATCTACGGCGTCGCGATCCCATCGGGCTATCGGCACTGGGAATTCGTGGCGCCGGCGACCGAAGAAGCGCCTCTCGACGAATTGCGCGCGGTGCTCGGCAACCCGGCCGCAATCGCTTCGTCGCGGGCCGATGCGCCTCGCTTCCCTGATGGGACCGTGTTCGTCAAGCTTGCCTGGAAGCGCAAGCAGTCGCCGGATTTCGATCCGGCAACCGTGCCCGGGGCCGCGACAACAGTCCAGGTGATGGTGAAGGACTCGAAGCGCTTTCCGTCCACCGGCGGCTGGGGCTTCGGCCGCTTCATCGATGGCGAGCCCGTCGACTGGGCGCAGCACGAAACCTGCTGGGCCTGTCATCAGGCGCGCGCATCCGATCACGACTTCGTCTTCACGCGCTACGCGCCTTAGGCCGAGCCGCAATCACCCCAACCGCCGCGACTATGGCTGGCGCCCCCGCGCCAGAGGATGTCGCTCGCCTTCAATGAGGTTCACATGCCCTACTATCTCGAAACCGACGCTTTGGAAGCGCGCATCCGCCTGAACCAGGAAACGCTCCGGGACTCGCTTGCCCGTTCCTCCTACGATTTCATCGTGTGCGGCTCGGGTTCGTCCGGCTCGGTCGTCGCGAGCCGGCTGGCGGAGAATCCGGATGTGTCCGTGCTGCTGCTTGAGGCCGGCGGCTCCGATAAGCGAGCCTCGGTCACGGAGGCCATGCAATGGCCGACCAACATCGCAAGCGAGACCGATTGGGCGTTCCACGGCCAGCCAGGCGCTCACATCAACGGTCGATCCATTCTCTTCTCGATGGGCAAAGTCCTGGGAGGCGGCTCCAGCATCAATGTGATGGTGTGGGCGCGCGGTCACAAGCGCGACTGGGATCACTTCGCTGTAGAGAGCGGCGATCCAGCCTGGGGCTATGACAGCGTCCTCGACATCTATCGCCGCATCGAGGACTGGCACGGCGCGGCCGATCCCGACCACCGCGGCAGCGGCGGACCGGTCTTCGTCCAGCCGGCGCCGGGGCCGAACCCGCTGGCGCCCGCCACGATCGAAGCCGCGCGTTCGCTCGGCATACCGACCTTCGAGAATGCCAATGGGCGGCTGATGGAGGGCCACGGCGGCGCCGCGATCAGCGATGTGCGCGTCCGTACGGGCCAGCGGCAATCGATCTTCCGCTCCTATGTCTGGCCGATGATGGCCCGGCCGAACCTCACGGTCGTTACGGAAGCGCTCGTCACCCGCGTGCTATTCGACGGTCGGCGCGCCAGCGGCGTCGAGATTTTCCTCGATGGGCGGATGATCCAGGTCGCCGCGCGCGCGGAGGTCATTCTGTCGCTCGGCGCCGTTAACACACCGAAGGTTCTGATGCAGTCCGGCATCGGTGCCCGGGCCGAACTGGAAGCGCTGTCGATTCCGGTCGTCCAGCACCTGCCGGGCGTCGGTCGCAATCTGCAGGATCATGTCGCCTTCGACTGCGTCTGGGAATATGAGCAGCCGCTGGCGCCGCGCAACAATCTTTCGGAAGCGATTATCTACTGGAAGAGCCGCGCCGGGCTCGATGCGCCGGATCTGCTCATCTGCGAGGCGGAGGTTCCGAAATCCACGCCGGAGAATGCCGTCCAATTCGGCCTGCCTGCGGCCGGATGGTCGCTGTTCGGTGCCGTCGCGCAGCCGAAAGGGCGTGGACGGCTCCGCCTTACCGGTCGCGATCCCGGCGATCCCATCCTCATCGAGGCAAACACGCTCGCAGATCCGGATGACTTCAAGACTGCACTGGCCTGCGTCGAACTCTGCCGCGAGATCGGCAACGCAGCGCCGCTGCGGCCCTTCGCCCGGCGCGAGGTCATGCCTGGCAACCTCAAGGGCGCCGCGATCGGGGACTTCGTCCGCAATGCCGCGACGAGCTTCTGGCACCTGACCTGTACCGCCAAGATGGGACGAGACGATATGTCGGTCGTCGACGGCAGCCTCAAGGTCTACGGCATCGACGGGCTCAGGATCGCTGATGGCTCGATCATGCCGCGCATCACCTCCGGCAACACGATGGCGCCGTGCGTCGTCATCGGCGAGCGTGCCGCGGCGATGATCCGCTCCGATCACGGTTCCTGAAAGCCGCAAGCGGCGAACCAAGCCGCGGGACAGGCGCCACAGCGCCAACGGACGCCTCGTCCCGCCTTTCACTGCAAGCAACAGCCATCCGACACGGCTGGAAGACGCCTGACGCTCACCCGTCCAGGGCCGGTCCAGTCCGCTCACATGAGGCAAGCCCGACCATGTCGCATCTCCGTTCGATCGCCGTCATCGCCGTCGCACTCGCCGGCGCAGGCGCCACCGCGATCGCCTGCTTCGGCGAGACGCTCGGCTCCGTCCTCGTCGGCAGTGACCGGGCGGCGGCCACAAGAGCCGGCGCATCGGATGCCTACGATTATCTCGCGCCGCTCGAGGCCGCGCCCTGGATCGATGGCGACGGGGCTGTCGCGCCCTCGCTTCGCGGCAAGGTCGTCGTGGTCAACTTCTGGACCTATTCCTGCATCAATTCGCTGAGGGCGCTGCCCTATCTGCGCGCCTGGATCGAGCGCTACCGGGACAGCGGTCTCGTCGTCCTCGGCGTTCACGCACCGGAATTCGGCTTCGAGAAGGACACGGGAAAAGTCCGGCAAGCGCTTGCCAGGCTCAATCCCGGTTATCCCACCATCCAGGACAACGACTACGCCATCTGGCGGCGGTTCGGCAACGAAGGCTGGCCGGGCTTCATCTTCATCGATGCCGCCGGCAAGCTCCGCGGATACCGGCTCGGCGAAGGTGAATATGCGGAGTCCGAGCAGTTGATCCGGCACTTGCTGTCCGAAAACGGGCGCGATGTGTCGGGCCTGCCGCTTTCCGCGGCGGCAGGCTACGGGATAGAGGCCGACGCTGACTGGAACGATCTCCGTTCCCCGGAAACCTATCTCGGATATGAGAAGGCGCGGGGCTTCCGGTCGCCGGGCGGGTTCGTTTCCGATGGCGGTCACAGATACGCCGCCGCATCGCGCCTTGCGCAGAATACGTGGGATCTTGCCGGATTCTGGACGGTCGGACCGGAATTCGCCGCGCTCGGTGGTGCCGAAGGGGCGATCAGCATCCGTTTCCATGCGCGCGATGCGCATCTCGTCCTCGGCAGCGATGCCGGAGAACAGCCGATCCCGTTCCGGGTGACCCTCGATGGCGCCGCCCCCGGCGCGGATCATGGCGCCGATACAGATGCCGATGGGAGGGGCGAGATAAGGGACGATCGTCTGTACCAGCTTGTTCGACAGTCCGGAGCGGTCGGCGATCGCACCCTCACTATTACCTTCGGGCGGCCCGGCGTCCGAGCCTATGTCTTCACCTTCGGCTAGCCGTCCGACACCCCGGTTCGGGTTTCCTGGTCGGCAGCGCAAGCGTCGAGGATCACGAGATAGGCAGCCCAGCGCTGCGCAAAGGCGCTCTGCGGATCGGCATGAAGTCCATGGCTGTCGTCATGCAGGCGGATACTGTTGCAGGCGCCTTCCAGCAGGTCGATCAGCGTCTCACTCAGGACGGCCGGCGGGCTGCCGCCGCCGAAGCCCGCGCGGTGGACATCACCGACCGCGCGCAGAAGCGGCTCCAGCGACAGCCTCGCCCAGGCGGAAAGCCGCCCGCGCAGGTCGATCGACAGCGCGGACTCCGCGATCAGGGACAGATAGAAGGCGGCATACTCGCGCGAGGATCCGATCTCGAAATAGCGCCGTGCGATGGCTTCGAGCGAAGCGAGCGGATCCGCCGTCTCGGCGCCGGCGGTGACAAGGGCTTCGCGGAACCTCAGCACGTCGCGGTGGACCACGGCGTCGAGCAGCGCTTCCTTGTTGCGGTAGCGACGATAGATCGTGTGCTTGGAGACGCCGAGATCCTGCGCTAGCTGATCGACGGAGCTGTTGGCGATGCCGTTCCGGCAGAAAGCGGCGCGGGCGCCGTCGAGGACGCGATCGTCGAGGGCCGCCGCCTGCTCCTTCGTCGGGCGACCGCTCGAGCGACGCGCGCTGGATCTCATCGAATTCCCTCTCCTGCCGCGACTGCGCCGACCGGTGCGTCGCCGCCAGCGGACCGTCCCGTTGCGATCGATCAATATCGGCACTATATCGTGCCATTATAGCCATCTCTGGAAGCGGCGACCAGCCATGACTTCGATTTCCCTCACCCATGTCAACTGGTCGACAACCGATGGACGGAGCGTCATCGCCGATCTCGACATGACCTTCGGCTGTGAGCGGACGGGCCTTGTCGGACGGAACGGCATCGGGAAGAGCACGCTCCTTCGGCTCATCGCAGGCACGTTGAAGCCGCTGTCAGGGACGGTGGTGCGCGAGGGAACGCTGAGTCTTCTCGACCAGAGGATGGCGCTCGAGCCAGGCGGCAGTGTCGCCGACCTCTTCGGGCTGGAGGACGCCGTTTCGATCCTGCGGCGGGCCGAACGCGGCGAAGCCAGCATCGCCGATCTCGAGGCGGCGGACTGGACGCTGCCGGAGCGTTTCGCAGCAGCGATCGGAAGTGTCGCGCTCGATGTCGGGCTCGATACTCCGCTGGACGCGCTTTCGGGCGGGCAGCGCACGCGGGCCGGTCTGGCGGCTGCCCTGTTCGCCCAGCCGGACTTCCTGCTGTGGGACGAGCCGACCAACAATCTGGACCGTGCCGGTCGCCGGCTGGTCATTGAGGTCCTTTCGGCCTGGAAGGCCGGTGCCATCATCGTCAGCCATGATCGCGAATTGCTCGAGCAGATGGACGCGATCGTCGAGCTGACATCGCTTGGGGCCGCGCGCTACGGCGGGGGATGGAGCCGGTACCGCCAGCAGAAAGGCTTCGAACTGGCGGCCGCCCAACGCGATCTGGCTCAGGCGCAGGGGCGCGCCGACCGGATCGAAAGGCAGGCGCAGCGGGCGTCCGAGCGTGCGGCGCGCAGCGCGGCCGCCGGCGCGCGGAAAGGCGCCCGCGGCGACCTGCCGCGCATCCTGATCGGTGCGCGCAAGAGCGCCGCCGAGTCCAGTCAGGGTGAAGGCATGCGTCTCATCGAGCGGCAGAAGCGGCAGGCTGGCGACTCGCTGTCGGCCGCAAGGGCGAAGGTCGAGCGCCTGCAGAAGCTTGCGGTGGTGCTGCCGCCCAGCCGCCTGTCTGCCGGCCGCATGGTGCTGAGGGTCGGCGATCTCGTCGCCGGCTATGATCCGCACGCGCCCATCATCACGGGCATGTCATTCTCGATCCATGGACCGGAGCGCGTCGCGCTCACGGGGCCGAATGGATCGGGCAAGTCGACCCTGCTGAGAGCGGTCACCGGAAGCCTGCCGCCGTTCCGAGGAGCGATTTCGCTCGCCGCCGGCTGGGCCTTCCTGGATCAGTCGGTGACAGTGCTCGACCCCGCCGCGTCGATCGCGGAGAATTTCAGGCGGCTCAATCCGGGCTCGACCGAGAACGATTGTCGCGCAGCGCTGGCGGGCTTCCTGTTTCGCGCCGATGCCGCCCTGCAGGCCGTCGGGATGCTCAGCGGCGGGCAGCTCCTGCGCGCGGGCCTCGCCTGCGTGCTCGGAGGCGCGAACCCGCCCCAGTTGCTCATGCTGGATGAGCCGACCAACCACCTCGATATCGAGTCGGTCGAGGCTATCGAGACCGCGCTTGCGGCCTATGACGGCGCCCTGCTCGTGGTCAGCCATGACGAGCGCTTCCTCGATGCGGTGGGCATCGACAGACGGATCGAGCTCGCGAGGCGTCCGTGAGGCGCGCAATTTCGCGCCGGACGGAGCGAGGCGCCGCCTCGCTCCGTGGAGTGACCGTGGCGGCGCGTCCTCCGCCGCGAGACATCTAGGGGATCAGGAGCAGCTTGCCGGTCGTGCGACGGCTCTCCATGTCGGCATGAGCCCGGGCCGCCTCCGAAAGAGGATAGCTCGTGGCAGATCCCACTCTGACCTTGCCCGCGAGCACCCAGTCGAACAATGCGGCGGATCGGCTGCGAAGCAGCGCCGGGGTCGGGATGTGATCGGAGAAGACCGCGTAGCCGATCTTGATGCTCTTCGGCAGGCTCATGAGATCGATGGGTCCGGGCCCCCCCAGCACCGGTCCGTACCAGCAGAAGGTGCCCGACCGCCGCAGCGAAGCAAGGGAACCCTGGAACGTCGTAGGTCCGGAGCCATCATAGACGACATGCACGCCATCTCCGCCGGATAGACGGATCGACTCGTCCGCGAATTGCCCCGCCTTGTCGACGATCACATGATCGGCGCCCGCGGCCTTGGCCGCCCCGGCCTTCTCCGGCGAGGAGACGCGGCCGATCACACGGCCGCCCCTCATCTTGATGATCTGGGTCAGCAACAGCCCGAGGCCGCCGGCGGCCGCGTGGACGAGAGCGATATCACCCGGCTGCACGGGATAGAAATCGGTCGCGAAATGGCTTGCCGTCAGGCCCTGCATCATCAGCGATGCGGCGGTCCGGTCGTCGATGTCGTCAGGGATGGGCACGAGCGACGTGGCGGGGATCGCCACCTTCTCGGCATAGCTGCCCGGCGCATAGGCCCACGCGACGCGCTCGCCAATGGCGACGTCCTCTACCCCCAGGCCGATCGCCACGACCTTGCCGGCCCCCTCGACCCCGATCGTCTTGGGATCGGGGACATCGGACCAGGCCAGGCCCTGCCGAACGCCTGTATCCATGAAGTTCACGCCGGCGGCGCCGACGGCGACCACCACCTCGCCCGGCCCCGGCGCCGGATCGGGAACATCGACATAGGCCAAAGTCTCGGGTCCGCCGACTGCGGTCATCACAACGGATTTCATCGTCTTGTCTCCATTATAGACTGATCGTTCCAAAAATAGCCGCGACAAGCGGCCGGTCATTGCCGGGCTGCGGCTGCCCCTCGCATTGAAAGATGAGAGCCAGGCCGGACGGGCAGCTCGTCCAGGGACGCTGGCGCGTGATCAGGGAATCGCGCTCGCAGCTTCGGGAAGTTCGATGCGAGCGCTTGGCGCCAAGTCTCCGTCGTGCGTCACCACTTTGGCTGGCTGGATCGAGACGACGACGGGCGCAGAGAACGGAGAGAGCGTCGTCTAGTCTTCCTTCGGGAAGTCGGTGGAGCTGCTCAGCTCGTGCCAACGCCGGAGTTCATCCAACTTCACAAGATCGGCCTGTTCGATGATCGTCAACGCATCGCTTCCAAGCGGAAGGCGGAACGGTGGCCGGTCCATCGCCGCGATCTTGAGAATGACCTGTGCGGCGCGCGCCGGATCGCCGGATTGCCGGCCGTCATAGGCGCGCTGCATGCGCGCTGCCGCGCCGACGACCTGGTCGTATTCGGGCCGTCCTTCCTGCAGCGACGTCGACGATCCGGCGAAATCGGTCCGAAAGCCGCCGGGCTCGATGACAGTCACCTTGACCCCGATGAGATTCATCTCGCGAGCAAGCACTTCGGAGAACCCTTCAACACCCCACTTGGCAGCCGAATAAGGCGCCCGACCCGGAGCACCGACCCGACCACCAACCGAGGAGAACTGGATGATGTGGCCGCTGCGCTGCTCGCGCATGACGGGGATTGCGGCCTTGGTGACGATGATCGTTCCAAAGAGATTCGTCTCGATCTCCCGACGAAAATCGTCAAGCTCCGTATCCTCGACAGAATTGACATTGCCGTAGCCGGCATTGTTGACCAGCACGTCGAGCCCGCCAAAGCTCTCCACCGCGATGCGGACAGCCGCCTCGGCCTCCACCGGATCGGTGACATCGAGTCTGGCGATCCTGACGGCCTCGCCGTGGCGTTCCTCAAGATCGGCGAGTTGCGCAGGTTCGCGGGCCGTTGCAACGAGACGATGACCGGCGGCAAGGACCGCTTCGGACAAGGCGCGGCCGATCCCGCGTGAGCTTCCAGTAATCAGCCATCGCTGTGACATTGTTCTGACCTTCCAACAATCTTGATCGACCTGCACTCAAGCGGACAGGCCACCGAACACGCTAGGCGGCACGTTTGACGCCACGCAGCGTTGCCTCGCTCACTGAAGTCCGCCTTCGAGCAGATCGTTCCGAGTTCCGTTTGAGAGGCGCTATTCATCGGCACTTGCTTCGGATGCGCCCATCGATGCCTCGACACGTAGACGGAGCGCGCCGAGAACGCCCGTTATGCGCCGTGATGTGCTGTTAGCAGCTGCCAGCAGAGTGTGACGCTGGTGGCCACCGCGCCGTCGTCTGGGGCTGCGGCGAGACCGGCACGATGGAGCGAACCTGCTCTGCAGGCCGGCGGCACATCCCGTGACGCGCATCCATCAAGACATGAAGCGCCCCTATGTCAGCGCCCGCAACGCCATGCGTCCGATGCTCGCCAACTCGGCATCGCTGGCGCCGCCGCGCGCCGCGAGCCGGACGGCGGCGATGCTGGCGAGAAGGAACCCCGCGGCCTCCTCGGGATCGACGTCTGAAGGCATGTCACCGGCGGTCCGGGCGGCACGGATCCTGGCGGCGATGGCATCGCGGAGCACGCGACCATGCCTGTCGCGGATGGCGTTGAGATCGGCCTGACCGTCGCCGAACTCGCTCGTCGATCCCACGCCGAGGCAAGGGCGTCGCGCTTCGGCGACAATGCGCTCGATCATGCGCGCGACACCGTCGATGGCGCGCGGTCCCGTCTCGAGCGCCGCCAGATGGGCTGCGCGCTCATCCAATCCGTACTGGTCCACGGCCGCGCAATAGAGCTGCCATTTGTCGCCGAACGTATCGTAGAGGCTCTGCCGGCCGATCTTCATGGCGTCGGTCAGCATGCTCGCCGATGTATGCGCGAAGCCGTGCTCGCGGAACACGCCGATCGCCGCCTCCAGGGCCGCTGCCTTCTCGAACTCTTTGGGTCTTGCCATGACCCGACATCTAGCTATTCTGGAACAATGAGTCAAGAATGACGACATTAGTGCGCAACGGTCTCGATTTGAATAACGGCACGGTATTGTGCTATTAATATCTGGTCGGTGGAGCAGCGCTGCGGCGCCCCTCGCCGCGACGGTCACCAAATGTCCGCACTCAGCCCAGGGAGGCAGCATGACCGCCCCGACGCCTTCACCGGTACGGCTTCTGTTCGGAGCCTTCTGCCTCTCGCCCAGCGAGCGGCTGATCACCCGCGACGGCCGGCCCGTCGAGATCGGCGGTCGTTCGTTCGATCTGTTGACGACCCTCGCCGAGCGCCCGGGCCGCGTTCTCTCGAAGCGCGAACTGCTGAAGGCAGTCTGGCCCGACGTGGTGGTCGAGGATGGCAGCCTGCGCTTTCACATGGCGAGCCTGCGCCGGATCCTCGGCGATGGCGAGGACAGCGCTCGCTACATCGCGACCCAGGTCGGCGTGGGCTACGCCTTCGTAGCGCCAGTGACCCGGGTCGCCGCTGTGACAATTCCCCCCGTGGTCGAGACCGCATCCGGAGCGCTCCTGCAACTGCCGATCGAGCCTCAACCGGATCGGTCCGTCCAGCTGCCCCGACGGCTTGACCGGCTGATCGGACGGTCGGCCGATCTGCAGCTTCTCTGCGGGCGGATCGCCGAGACACGCGTCTTCACGATTGTCGGGGCCGCCGGCGTCGGCAAGACATCCGTCGCCCTCGAAGTCGCCCATCTCTCCGCCGGACGCTTCGAGGAAGGGGCCAGCTTCGTCGATCTCGCTGCGATCGAGAAGCCGGACCTCGTCGCCTCCGCGATCGCCAACGCGCTCGGAATCAGCGTGCAGACAGAGGATCCGATGACCGTCCTGCTCGGCCATCTGCGGAATGCTCACCGTCTGCTGCTGCTCGACAATTGCGAGCATCTCATCCATGCCGTATCGGACATCGTCGAGCGGATCAGCGAGACATCGCCGCGGGTGAGCATCCTCGCCACGAGCCGCGAGCCGTTGCGTGTGCGCAGCGAACATGTGCACTGGCTGGATTCCCTCGCCTTTCCCGAGGACACGCGCGGGCTTTCCGAAAACGACCTGATGTCATTCGCGGCCGTAGAACTGTTCGTTGAGCGAGCCTCCGCGGCCAACAGCCAGCTGAGTGTCGACGGCGCTTCATTGGCTCTCGTTGCCGATATGTGCCGACGTCTCGACGGGATGGCGCTGCCGATCGAACTGGCGGCCATGCGCGCTGCCGCGCATGGTATCGACACGACGGCAAAGCTGATCGGCGAACGGTTCAGCCTCAACTGGACGGGGCGCCGGACAGCGCTGCCGCGTCAACAGACCCTTCAGGCGGCGCTCGACTGGAGCTTCGAGCTCCTCAACGACGACGAGCGTCGTCTCCTCGAATGCCTGTCGGTCTTTGTCGGTCCGTTCTCGATCGCCGCGGCTGTTGCAGTGGCGGCCGATGAGGGGATGTCGAACGAGAAGGTCACAGCCCTGCTCGATCAATTGACGACAAAGTCGCTGATCGCCCCGCAACGACTGGACGACAATTCCCTGTCCCGTCTGCTCGAGATGACCCGCGCCTATGCGCGCGAACGGCTTCGTCGGCGTGGCAGGGAATACGATCAGGCCATCGCGCGCCGGCACGCCGCCTACTTCCTCGCGCGGCTGGAGCAGATCGATCCGGCGACGCTTGGTTCGCAGCAGGAAATGGCGATCCTCTCTCGCCAGCTTGGCAATATCCGTGCGGCGCTGGACTGGAGCTTCAGCCCTGATGGCAACCTCGGCCTTGGCGTCCGGCTGACGGCGGCAGCGGCGCCGATCTTCCTCAGCCTCTCGATGCTCGCTGAGTGCCGTGTCTGGTGTGCGCATGCCGTGGCAGCGCTCGACGAACATTGCGCTGGCACGGCGATCGAGCTCGAGCTGCAGGCGGCGATCGGCCTTTGCCTGATGTTCACGCGCGGCAACAGTGACGTCGCGGAAGCCGCTTTACACCGCGCTCTCGATATCGCGGCCGATCTGGACGACCGCTGGGCGCAGCTGCGGATCCTCGGGCGGCTCCACATCTTCCGGGAGCGCATCGGGGATTTCGCGGCGGCATCTGCATGGGCAGACCGGGCAGTCGCCGTGGCGCAATCGATCGGCGAGCCCGAAGCTGCCGCCATAGCGGCCTCGCTCGCCGGAATTTCCCATCACCTCGCCGGAGACCAGCCGGCGGCGCGGCGTGCACTGGAGCTCTCGTTGCGGCAGAGCCTACCCTCTGACCGCGCACGCACGATCCACTACGGCTTCGATCATCGGAACCGTTCGGGAATAGCGCTCGCCCGCACGCTGTGGCTGGAGGGGCATGCCGACAGGTCGCGCCGACTCGTCGAGCAGACGATGCGAGAGGCCGCGGCGCTCCAGCACCCGACGACCCATTGCATCGCCCTCATCTGGACGCTTTCCGTCCATTTCTGGACGGGTGATCTCGCCAAGGCGCGAACAAGCCTCGACGCCTTCTCCGAGCTTGCCGAACTCAATGCGCTCGGCCCCTACATCGCAGCAGCGTGTGGCTTCAAGGGCGAGATGGCGATCCAGCAAGGTGAAACCGAGGGTCCGGTGGACTGGCTTGAGGAGAGCCTTGCACGCCTCCGCGCGGCTCGCTACGAACTGCTCACCACCACCTTCTCGCTCGTTCTCGCCCACGGTCTCTGCCTTGCCGCCCGCTATGAGGAGGCGGTCGAGCTTCTGGACGAGACGATCGACCGCTGCACCGCCAATGGTGATCTCTTCGCGATGCCTGAGTTGCTGCGTGTCAAGGCGCGTGCGCTCCGTGCCACCTCCCGCGAACGCATCGGCAGTGTCGAAACGCTGCTGACCGAAGCGCTGGCCTGGAGTCGACGCCAAGGCGCACTTGCCTGGGAATTGCGATCGGCCGTCGATCTGGCGCGTCTCTGGCATGAGCATGGCCGGTCCGCTGAGGCTTTCCAGCTTCTCTCGGAGGTTCGATCGGCGTTCTTGGAGGGGTTCGACACCACCGATCTCCGTGCCGCGGACGACCTGCTGGCGACGCTGCAGCCATACGCGTCGATCGATGGTCATGTTGCGTTCCGATCGGCAAAGGCCGGATGACCGACGACCATGACGCCAAGATGGTATGCCGCGCTTGGCGCGAATGATCGACGCGCCTTCCGGACGACGTTTGCCGGCTTCTGCCTGAATTCCCTGGACGTTCAGCTATACGCTTTCGTGCTGCCGACGATCCTCGGCCTTTGGCAGATGACGCATGGGGCGGCAGGACTGCTGACCACGGTCGCGCTCGTGGCGTCCGCCGTCGGCGGCTGGGTCGGCGGCTTTCTGGCCGACAGGTTAGGACGGATCCGTCTCTTGCGGGCCACGATTCTCGGGCTCGCCAGTGCGACAGCGCTTTGTGGACTTGCGGCCGACTTCGACCAGTTGTTCCTCGCGCGCATTCTGCAGGGCTTCAGTTTTGGCGCGGAATGGACGATCGCGGCCGTGTTCATCGCCGAAACGGCATCGCCGGACAGCCGTGGCAGGATGGTCGGAGCCGTGCAGAGCGGCTGGGCGATCGGCTGGGGGCTTGCGGGGGCGATCTCACTGGTCGCGCTTGCCGTGCTTCCGCCGGATCTCGGCTGGCGGGCGACCTTCTTCGTCGGGATCGTCCCGGCGATCGTGATCTTTCGTCTGCGACTGCGACTGAAGGAGTCTCCTGTCTTTCAGGCCGATCGCCTTCGCTCTCCGATCTCGGCGATCTTCGCGAAGCCGATCGTCGGATCGACGATCAAAGGGAGCCTTTTGGCAAGCGGCATGCACGGCGGCTATTGGGCAGTCGCCACATGGTGGCCGACCATCCTGCGCACCGAACGCCAGCTGTCGGCAACGGCGAGCGCCCTTCATCTGGGCGCGCTGATCGCCGGCTCATTGCTGGGCTATTTTGTCGGCGCCTGGCTCGCCGATTTCGCAGGGCGGCGCATGATGCTGGCCGGCTTTGCGATCGGCGGTGCGGCGATGATCCTGATCTGCACGGAGCTGTCACTATCCGATACCGCGCTCCTGGTTCTGGCCTTCCCGCTCGGTTTCTTCGCGCTGGGCATGTTCAGCGTCATCGGCGCGGTGCTCACAGAACTGTTCCCGACCGAGATGCGCGGGTCGGGCCTCGGCTTCTGCTACAATTTCGGCCGCGGCCTGGCGGGGGCGACACCGTTCTTCGTCGGCAGCACGAGCACCGCGCTCGGCCTCGGTCATGCGCTCGGATTCTACGTCACGTCGGCCTATGGGCTTGTCGTCGTCGCCGCAATTCTGTTGCCGGAGACGCGCGGGCGTCGGCTCGATCCCGGAGGTTCCGCGCCCCCGATCCAGCCGCGCGACTGAATGCCTAGAGTCCGAGTTCCGAGAGGCTCGGATGATCCTCCGGTCGCCTTCCCGCAGGCCACAGCAACAGGCGTTCATGGCTTTCGATTGCGTAGCTGTTGGCGCTGGTGAGGCGGCGCCTCACCAGTCCATTGTCGTCGAGTTCCCAGTTCTCGTTGCCGAAGGTCCGGACCCAGGTGCCGTTCTCGTCGCGGAACTCGGACGAGAAGCGGATGGCAACCCGCATCTCCCGGTGGGCCCAGAGTTC
This sequence comes from Kaistia sp., assembly GCA_035555375.1. Lineage (GTDB taxonomy): Bacteria > Pseudomonadota > Alphaproteobacteria > Rhizobiales > Kaistiaceae > Kaistia. The sequence goes on from DATMGR010000038.1 coordinate 189,608, forward strand.
GCTCTGCGTCCGGAATTCGATCTCCTTCCGCCACCGCCTGTGCAGGAAATGGCGGATCTGTTCCCTGCCCCACAGGAATTCCGACTTGATCCGCCACTGGCAGTCGATCGAGCTGCCGAACAGCAGCCCGTCGAGATCGCGCATATTCCAGGCATCCTCGGTGGCGCGAACGAAACCGAGCACGCGCCGCTCTGGCAACGGGGATTGAGGCATGGGCATCTAATGCCGTCCAGCTCGCTCGTCGAGGGCGCGGAAGAGCTATCGATCGGCTGCCGCTCGCTCGATGACCTCCGCAACGATATCGGGGTGGGACACCATCACCACATGCGAGCCGCCGGGGATCGCGATCGCTTCCCGCGCATGGGCGCGCTCCGCCATGAACTTGATGGTCGCGGGCGGAATGTTGAGATCGGCCTCGCCATAGACGAACCAGGACGGGATCCGCTTCCACGCGGCATCCGTCGCCTTCTCGGTCAGTGCAGCCTCCGCGACCGGACGCTGTGCCACCGCCATCAGCCGCGCTTCCGCGGCCGGGACGTCGGCTGCGAACTGGGCGGCAAAGTTCTCTTGCTGGATGTAGAGGTCCGAGCCGCCGGTGGAGAGATGCACGGGCGCCGCCAACGCCGGTCCGAGGGTGCCGCCAGGATTGAGGCAGGCGAGGCCTGAAGCGGACTCGCCGATGTCGGGTGCGAAGGCGCTCACATAGACGAGGGCCTTGACATTCGTCTTGCTGCCGGCAGCCTCGCTGATGACGGACCCGCCATAGGAATGTCCGACCAGAACGGTCGGTCCGGCAATCCCCGCCAGGATGTCGGCGACATAGGTTGCGTCGCCGCGGACGCTCCGCAGTGGGTTGGCGACGGCGACCACGGGAAATCCGTCGCGTTCCAGGCGCTCGGCGACGCCGTTCCAGCTCGAGCCGTCGGCGAACGCGCCATGCACGAGAACGATGGTCGGCTTGCCTTCGGCCGGGCTTGCCCCGGCTCCTGAAGCGCCGAGGAGCAGGGCAGCGAGCGCCGCCACGAACAGATGGGTTTTCATGATGATGATCCTCGAATGGGTATCGGAATGCAGCGGTCGATGCGCTCAGGCGAGGACGACGCTGACGTCGACATTGCCGCGCAGTGCCTTCGAATAAGGGCAGGTCCGATCGGCGGCCTCGACGATGGACTGGGCGAGGTCGCGCTCCATGCCGGGTATGGACACGTTGAGCCGCGCGCGCAGGGAATAACCGCTGTCGCCATGGCAGAGATCGATCTCGGCATCGATGGCGATTTCCGGCGGCAGCGGGATATGCATCGCCTTCGCCGCAATCGCCATGGCGCCTTCGAAGCACGCCGACCAGCCGGCGGCGAGCAGTTGCTCAGGGTTGGTCCCCGTACCGGGCCCGCCAGGCACCGAGAGCCTGATGTCGAGACGACCGTCGGAGCTGCGCGCGGCGCCGTCCCGGCCGCCGGTCGTGTGCACCTTGGCGGTGTAGAGGGTCTTGCTGCCAGAAGTCATGGCCTCTTCCTTCTGCTGGTCTGCGCCTCTTCGGAGGCGGAGATCGGTTGCGGTCTAGCCATTCCTTGGTAACGACAGTCGTGCCGGTGGGCCCGTTATCGCCTGCGAGAATGCGTTAGCCTGACGAAGGGATCGTGTTGCTGTTTTGATTGAAGCGTAGCCGGCATTGGCGAGATAGTTGGAGCATTGTGCCGGACCGATGGAGCCGACGAGTGCGCCGACCTGGCGCCATGTGTCCTCGACAGTTCGCTTCTGGGCGCTGCGCATCCAGTGCTTGGTCTTGGCGAAGGTCTGTTCGATCGGATTCAGATCGGGGGAGTAGGGCGGCAGGAACCACAGCCTGGCACCGGCTGCTTTGATGGCCTGACGGACAGCCGCGGATTTGTGGCTGCCGAGATTATCCATGATGACGATGTCGCCTGCCCTGAGCGTGGGGACGAGCTGCTGCTCGATCCAGGCGCGGAAGGAACGGCCGTTGATCGGGCCGTCGAAGACGCAGGGTGCGGTGAGTGCATCAGCGCGGAGTGCCGCGAGGAAGGTCAGGGTTCGCCAGTGGCCTTGAGGTGCAAAGCCCTTGAGCCGCTTGCCCTTCGGTCCCCAGCCGCGGATCGGCGCCATGTTGGTCTTGATCCAGGTCTCGTCGACGAAGACGAGGCAGTCCGGATCGAGCCTGCTCCGCCACGCCCCCCAGCGCCGACGGCGGCGTGCGATATCGGCGCGCGCCCGCTCAAGGGCGAACATCCTTCGTCGGTAAATTGATCCACCGGATCAATTCCTATTCCTCCTCAGTTATTGAAGCGCAGTCCCTCGCGACGCAGGAAACGCCAGATCGCATCATGCGAGACCGCCACCCCGCGCGCGGCCAGTTCCGCCTTGAGGCCATGCAGGGTCAGGTTCGGGTTCTGGCCGATCCGCTCTGCAATGAAGGCGCGGTGCGGCTCCAGCACCCACTTGCGATGCCCGCCCATCTTGCCCGGGGCCACCGATCCCGTCGACCGCTGCCGCTGCGACCACTTCACGACCGGCGACACCGCAACCCCGAACCGCGCAGCCACTGCACGGCTCGTCTCGCCAGACAAACCGCCGCCACCACACGCTCGCGCAGATCATTCGAAAGTGCTCGGACCATCGATGCTGGCCTCCGCCCAGCCAGCATCTTGAATCACAAACTCAGCGCCACCGGAATCCCCACGATTCTGTCAAAGGCGGAAAGGCTCTAGAGGCGCTCGAACGAGGTCTGCAGCCTGTCCTGCGTCCAAGACCTGCCGCAAGAGATCGCACAGACGTGATCGCGTCACCAGCGCCAGGCACTTCCGGTCGAAGTCGTCGATGGCGGCCAGAACCCGGAGCGCCGGCCGTCTGTGAAGGCATCCGACACGGAGTCAAAGCTCCGGCGGACGTTCACCCGATCCGGGACTAGGATGGGACGCCTTATGCCAGCGCTCGCTTGCGTCCTCCGCGGCGGCGGACTTGGAGCTTCCTTCCAGATACAGCCGCCGGAGCTTCTTCTGGTTCATGACGATGCCCTGGCGCCTTAGCATAACGTGGATGCCCGTAGCCGAAGCGGTGGCGCTCACCGGCCACGGCCCGCATGGCTTCCCGCAGGCGGCGTCATCGGAAGGTACATTGCGGTAGCGCACGCTGCTTCGATCGACGCCCAGGGCCTGCGATCTGGCGTTTCCTTCGCCGCGAGGAACTGCGCTTCACAAAGCCCATGTTCGCCCAGAGCATCCGATCACTTCGTTGGCACTGAAGCCTCGCAATCTCAATTTCCGGGTCCGGATCGGATGGCCAACCTATTGAGACTCACATCTATAGCGGGCTGCTTCCTCAAGCAGATGCGGATGTCGGTTGGGCGTTCGCGCTGCTCCGGCCGAAGAGATGCGATTCGCGGAGCTTCATCTCCGGAAGGACGACCCTCGCGACATGGCTGGTGTTACCCCGGATCAGGCCGATGACTTCATCGGCCATGATATAGCCCAGGTCAAAGAAGCGATTGTCGACCGTCGTCAGTTGGGGGTCCGTGGCGATGGCGACATCGTTGTTGTCATAACCGACGATGGCGATGTCCTTCGGGCAGTTCGCGCCGATCGAGCGCAGAAAGCGCAGGGCGCCGGCCGCCATGTAGTCATTGCCGCAGAACACCGCTTCCGGCAGGCCACGCTCCGCAATCTTGCGCATCGCCGCGTGGCCGCTTTCAATGGTGAATTCGCCATATTGCCTGGCAACGATCATGCCACCGCGATCGAGCAGTGCCTCGCCGAAGCCGCGTTCGCGCTCGATCGCGTCGACATGGCTGCTTGGGCCGTTGATGATGCCGATCCGCCTCGCGCCGGAGTCGACCAGCAGTTCAGCAACCATCTTGCCACCTTCGAAGTTGCCCATGTCGACGTGATTGGCGTCAATGCCGAAGCGGGACGGGCGTAGAAGGACGTAGGGATAGTTCGCTTCTTGCAGCAGGTTGGTGAAGCGGTACTCGCGCGCGAATTGCGGGATGACGGCAATCCCGTCGATGGTACCGCTGCCGATGATCTCGGCAAAATACTGAGGCAGCAGCGGGTCGTCGTGAGACTTGACGGCAAAGCTGACGCCGAATCCTTCTTTGTCGGCGACTGCGAGGACGCCCTCCATGAGATAGTAGAACAGCGATGTCTTGCGAACGATGTCGGGGAATTCGCTCCCGGTCAGAATGATCAGTCCGATCATGTTGCTGCGGCCGGTGGTCAACATCTGGCCGATACGGTTCGGGACATAGTGCAGTTGCTTGGCGGCCTTCAGGACGAGCTGGCGCGTCTTGGCATTGACTGGCCCACCATTCAGCGCCAGTGAAACAGTCGCAGTTGATACGCCGGCCAACGCAGCGACGTCCTTCAGTGTCGCCATGAATTCACCCCGCTCGAATCCGATCTGCTCTCGACGCCGGCTACAGGATTGGCACGCGCTCGCGCATCAGGAAAGGACTTCCGCAAGCGTCACGGTCTCGCCGCGTTCGATCGACAACCGAGTTGCGAGCACGGTTGCGATCGTATTGAGGTTGTCTTCGCCCGACGTTGCCGGGGCGCGCCCTTCAGCGATGGCCTGATGAAACTCGTGCAGACTGGCAAGGCGGTCCTCGACCGCGAGCGGCAACAGGTCGAAATCGAGCCGGCCGCCGGCTTCCCGCGCGCCCGACATGAAGACCGAGGTGAAGACGCTTTTCGGCAGCAGTTCGATGCGGTTGTCGGCCCAGTGAATCTCGCCTTCGGTTCCCTGGATGCGCCAGTCGCCGTCCCAGGTCGTCTGCCAACCCTGCGACACCCATGACCCTGAATAGACGGCGACCGCACCGCTCGCCGAACGGAAGGTAGCCGTTGCTGAAGCGTCGCCGTCAAACCAGCTCCATTTCGGGTTCCAGCTGCGCGCCGTGACCTCGACTGGCTCGAAGCCGGCTGTACCTCGCAGTTGGTCGAAATGATGGATCGCCATGTCGACGACCAGTGGATGCGCCATCTTCTCGCGGAAGCCGCCGCCGAAATGCGGCGCCTTCTGGAAATTGATGAAAATCGAGCCGATCTCGCCGATTAACCCGTCGGCGATCAGCTTGCGAACCGTCGCCGGTGCACGCCGGAAGCGGTAGTTCTGGTTGACCATCAGCACCACGTCGTGCAGCTTGGCCGTCGCGATCATCACCCGGGCATCGGCGATCGTCTCCGCAATGGGCTTCTCGACAAGCGCATGCAGGCCGAGAGTGGCCGCCTCGATCGCGACCGGCGCGTGTACCTCGGGCGGAACGACGACGAGACAGGCATCGGGCGCCACGGCATCGACGGCCGCCTTCAGCGAGTTCTGGCGCTGATGCTCGGCGAGACCGTAGCGTTCGCCGGCCGTCTTCAATCGGGCCGGATCGATGTCGACGACTGCGGACAGCTCCCAGTCTGGCGAGTTCTTGACGATGTCGAGCCAGCTCCAGCCCCAGCCGCCGAGGCCCACCTGGACGAGTTTCTTCTTCGGAGGCATGGATCCACCCATTGATTTGCGCGTTCGGGGATGCGCGCCGGGGAATGACCTCGGCGCGCCTGGTCGACTAGGGCTTGAACCGATTGCCCCAGAGCGATGCGTCGTCGACATTGGCTTTCGTCACCAGCGTCGGCGGCAGCAGTTGCTGCGGCGGCACGGTCCCGCCCTTCATGGCACTGAGTGCCGAGCGCACCGCGAGCGCACCCATCTCGAAGGGGTCCTGATTAACCGTGGCGTCTTGCTCGCCGGCGCGGATGCGCTGGAGGGCCAGCGGCGTACCGTCGATGCCGACGATAACAATGTGCCCGGGGTCGCCGACCTTGGTTTCCTTGCCGATCTGGCGCAGGCCAGCCTGGATGCCGCGAACCATCTCGTCATTATGAGAGAAGATCGCATTGATGTCGGGATTGGCGGTCAGCATGTCGGCCGTGATCGATTGGGCGTTCTCGGCCAGCCATTCCGCCGGGCGGGGCATCACCTCGAAATGACCCTTGGCGCCCTCGGCAAAGCCGCCGCCGCGCTTCTGGGCATGGTATGCGCCGAGGGCGCCCTGGAGTTCCAGCACCTTGGTGATGCCGCCGTGATCGGCCAGGTATTGGGCCGCGACCTTGCCGCCTTCGGCGTTGTCGAAGCCGACATAGGTCACGACGTCGGCGCCATCGCCGACGATCGCGTCGAGGGCGACAACCGGCACCTTGGCCTGATTGGCCTTACGCACGGCCGGCACGATCTCGTTCGAGTTGGCCGGGCTGATCACAATGGCGCCGATTCCCTTGACGAGGAGATCCTCGATCTGGCGCGTCTGAACTTCGGAACTCGACTGACCGTCGAGGACCGTCAGGTTGACGCCCTGTTTCTCGGCCTCGGCCCGGGCGCCCTGATCCAGGGCCACCATGAATTCGAAGCCGCGGCTGTAGAGCAGCAAAGCGATTTCCGGCTTGTCCGCGGCCTGGGCGCCGGCAGTCAGTGCGATGGCAAAGCTCGCGCCGAGCAGGAGCTTGGCGATGGTCTGTCTGAGCTTCATGGTCTTCCTCCCTTGGTGAAGTTGGATATTCAACGTAGTCGGCCGCATCGCCGCTCCTGTGGCTCCATCCCTTGGCGGCGGTGCGGATCGATCAGCTACGGGCGTATTTGCGCCGGTAGACGTCGACGACGGCGGCGATGAAGATCACCAGGCCCTTGACGAGATCGTCCCAGGCCGGCGGCACGCCGAGCAGATTGATGGCATTGGAAACGAGCGAGATCAGCGCGACGCCAAGTAGCGTGCCGATGATCGAACCGGCACCGCCGAACAGGCTGGTGCCGCCGATGACGCAGGCCGCGATCACGGTAAGTTCGATGCCAACGCCGGCGCGCGGACCGGCGGATTCGAGCCGTGCCGTCAGGATAAGCCCGGCGATCGCGGCCATCAGTCCGGAGATAACGTAGGTTATGATGATGATCCGGCTCGTCGGGATGCCGGCGAGCCGCGAGGCAAGCTCGTTGCCGCCGGTCGCATAGACCGAGCGGCCGAACACCGAGCGGGTCAAGATTGCGTGGCAGCCGACGGCCAGCACAACAAGCAGGATGACGGAGTAGGGAACGCCGAACAGCTGGCCGCGGCCGAAGGCGGCGATGACATCCGGGACCGGGGTGATATTGGCGCCGTTGGTGTAGACGAAGGTGGCGCCGCGCGCGATCGACAGCGTTGCAAGCGTGACGATCAGCGGCGTGATGCCGATCTTGGTGACCGAGAAGCCGTTGACGAAGCCGACGCCGGCACCGACCGAGACCGCGATCAGTAGGGCGAGCGGCACCGGGACACCGCTATACGTCACGAGACCGATGCAGAGGGCTGAACTCAGCGCCATCGTGCCCCCAATTGAAAGGTCGATGCCGCGCGTCATGATGACATAGGTCTGCCCAAGTGCGAGTACGGCCAGGATCGTCGACTGAATGAACAGATTCTTGAAGTTCGCGACGGTCAGGAACACTGGCGACAGGAACGACATGATGATCATGAACAGCACGATCACGAGCAGCAGGCCCAGGCGACTGATCAGGCCTTTGACGCGGCCGCTGCCCTTTCGGGCCAAAGCGCTTTCCGAAGCAACGGTCATTGTTTCCTCCCGCACGCTCATTGGGTCGCCCCGGCAGCGTGCTTCATGATGATTTCTTCGTTGATGTCGGGTCCGACGAGTTCGGCGGCGATGCGGCCGGCACGCATGACGTAGACGCGATCGCTCATCGCCATGAGCTCGGGCAGTTCGGAGGAAATCAGCAGGACGCCGAGGCCCTCGCGGACGAGTTCCTCGATGACGCGGTGGATTTCGGCCTTGGCGCCGACATCGACCCCGCGCGTTGGCTCGTCGAGAATCATCAGGCGCGGGCCGGTGGCAAGCCAGCGCGCGAGGACGACCTTCTGCTGGTTTCCGCCCGACAGCGTCTCGACCGCATGGTTCGGCGAGGGCGCGCGAATCTGCAGCTTCCTGATGTAGCCGGCGACGAGCTCACCCTCCGCCTTTGCGGAGATCCAGCCGGCATGGCTTATCTTCGGATGAACGCTGAGCGCCAGATTGTCGGTGACGCTGCCTATCAGGATCAGCCCCTGCGTCTTCCGGTCCTCCGGGACCAGGGCAAAGCCGAGATCGATCGCGGCGCGCGGCGAGGCGATCGATACCGCCTTGCCGTCGACCTCGATCCGACCAGCATCGGGCTGCTCGACGCCGAACAGGCAGCGGGCGACGTCCGTTCTGCCGGCACCGATGAGGCCGGCGAGGCCCACGATCTCGCCGCGGCGGACTTCGAGGGAGATATCGCTGAAGATGCCGTTCCGCGTCAGGCCGTCGACCTTGAGGATCGTCGCGCCGGGTCGGCGATCCTTGGCGACCTGAAGCGAGCGCTGGTCGCCGACCATCATGGCGACGACCTTGGCCTGGTCGAGCGCGCCGATCGGTTCCGTTCCGATGCGCTTGCCGTCCCGCACGACTGTCACCCGGTCGCCGAGCTCGAAGACCTCCTCGAGCCTATGCGAAACATAGAGAATGCCGAGGTTGCGCCGGCGCAGTTCGCCGACGAGTTCCATCAGGCGATCGGCCTCGGCGTTGGACAGCGACGCCGTCGGCTCGTCGAGGATCAGCAGTTTCGATTGAAACGCCAGCGCGCGTGCTATCTCGACCAGTTGCTGCTGACCTGTCGACAGCTCCTCGACGCGCGTGTCGACGGAGATCTCGAGTCCGATCGTCGGCAGGATCGACGCGGCGATCGATCGCGCCTTGTCGAAATCGACGGCGCCGGCCCGCCTCGGCCAGCGGCCGAGCACGATGTTCTCCGCGATCGTCATCTGCGGGATCAGTTGCAGCTCCTGATGGATGACGGAAATGCCGGCGTCGCGCGCGGCGAGCGGGCCGCGGAAATGGACCGGCTTGCCGAACAGCCGCAGCTCGCCTTCGTCGGGCACATATTGGCCCGATATCATCTTGATCATGGTCGACTTGCCGGCGCCGTTCTCGCCGACGAGGCAATGGACTTCACCGGCGGCAATGGTCAGATCAAGGCGATTGACGGCGGTGACGCCGGCGAAGCGCTTGGTGATGCCACTGGCTTCAAGAATAGTCTCGCGCATGGGCGCTCCTCCGTGGCCCCGACATTCCGGGCGTGCAGGATCGCGCCGCCTGGGCGGCACGCCGCGTGATCCCTGCAGGCCGACGGCGCCGAAGCGTCGCCGGCTCGCTTCGGTCAGGCAAAGGCTCGCTTGAGAAAATCCAGCCCGTTCCTGGCGAGCGCGTTCTGGCTTTCCGCAAGCGGGCGCCAGATCGAGACGGCACGGGCGATCTCCTTGATCTCCGGCGTGAAAGCTTCGATGACGACCGCGTCGCGATAGTCGGTTTCCTTCAGCGCCCTGACGATTTCCGCCCAAGGCAGATGATCCTCGCCCGGCGTGCCACGATCGCTCGAGCAAGCATGGAATTCGAAGATCCGGCCCTTGGCCCGACGAAGCGCAGCCGGGATGTCTTTCTCTTCGATGTTCATGTGGAAGGTATCGAGAAGAAGCCCGACATTGGCGCGGCCGATCTCGTCGAGCAGCACGAGCGCCTGATCGACCGTATTGACCAAGTCGGTCTCGAAGCGGTTGAGCGGCTCGATGCCGAGCCGCACGCCCCGCTCGGCGGCATAGTCGGCGGCACGCCGGATGCTGGCGGCGGCGAGCCGGCGCTGGGCATCGCGCTCTGCCGGTTCCGCCATCCGCGTCCGGCCGACGGCTGAATACATCGGGCCGACCACGATATCGGCGCCGAGATCGGCGGCGATATCGGCACAGCGCTGAACGTAGGCGATACCGTTCTCGCGGATTGCTTCGTCGTCGGACGACAGATCCCGGTCGGGCCCGAAGGCGCCGCACACCGTCGACGCGATACCGGCCTGTTCAAGCCGCGGCTTGATCGCGGCGGTGTCGATGGTCGACGGATCTTCGACGCAGATCTCGATAATGTCGAAGCCGAACGCCTTGGCCCGATCGATCAGTTCGAGGGTCTTGTTGGAGAAGGGCGAAGCCCAGATGAAGGTGCTGGCACCGAATTTCATGACGACACCTCAGAGCGTGGCTTCGATTTGCTTGATCACCGCGATCGCCTGACGCGTGTATTCGTCATAGAACTCGCGTCCACCGCCGCGACGCAGCGTGGCAAAGGGATCAGAGCCGGCGGGAAGCAGCTCGAAGGTGATATGGCCCTCATAGCCGACTTCCTTCAATGCCTGCATGACGGGACGGAAGTCGGTGTGACCCTGGCCGGGAGCCGCCCGGTTGGAATCGGCGAAATGAATATGGATCATCGCCGCGCCGGCATTGCGGACGGCGCCTGCGATGTCGGGATCGTCGATGTTCATGTGGAACGTGTCGCCCATGACGCCGACATTCGGCCGTCCGACATCGTTCATCAGTTCGATGCATTGCGGAATGCGATTGAGGAAATGCGTCTCATAGCGGTTCCAAGCCTCGATGCAGAGCCGGACATTCTGCGAGGCGGCGTAGTCAGCAGCCTTCTGAATCCCTTCGACGGCCCAGGCCCACTCCTGGTCCGGATCCGACTCCGGCGCCATTTTGCCGACCGGGCTCGGCGCGACGATAATGATCGGCGCCCCGGACGCCGCCGCGAAATCGGCGACCCGGTTGGTGTAATCCAGCGCCTTCTGGCGATTGGCGGCGCTCTTGTTGGTGAAGTCGCGCTCGGCACCGGTGAAGATCGAGCAGATCGAGGAAACGCCGATTCCAGCGTCGCCGACCATACGCTTGATCGCCGAGCCATCAAAGGCATCCGGCTCACCGACCAGCTCGATGGCGTCATAGCCGTACCGCGCGACGCGGTCGATGCTCGTGGAGATATCCTCGCCATAATAGACGAGAGCGTCGTAGCTGTACTTGAACATCGCATCCTCCCTGATCGCGCAAACTACTAAAGCGCTTTAGATAATAGGTGACGGAGAAATGCGGCGCTGTCAAGCGCTATGCCATAATCGCTGTAATGCAGCGATTTATGCGGCAGTGCGAGAATCTGGTAACGATCTAAATCGCATTAGAAAACTCGCGGCGAAGGTCGCGACGTCCCGCGCAGGAAATCACCCGGCGATCAGGTCACGACGATCATGTGCCAGCTGCGATCGTTGAAGACGGGTAGGCCTTCTCGACCAAGATGGCCTGGCTGAGCACTGCCCTTCCCTTCAGAATGAAGGCCGTGTCTGGATCGCGGTTGGCGGTAAGCACCTCGGTCAGCATGCTGGAAGCCGCCGAAGGCGCAGAGCGTAAAGTCGCGGCCGCTGTAGTTCCCGGACGTCGCGATGTCCGCTTGCATTACAGCCTGCAGAGCGGCATCGCGCGCCGCGGCCTCACTCTCTGAACTCCTGGGACTCTTGACGCCCTCGCCGAGCTGCGTCGCGAAGTCGGCTGCGGTGAGCAATGCTCAGCGCCAGCCGAGCGCCTTGTCGCCAAATTGGAGGACCTTTCCCATCCATCCGGCACCGTTTGCGCCCGCCGCAATGGCCTTCCCGGCACCGGCAGCACCGGCACCACCGGCAGCTGTACCTGCGCGGCGGCTGCTCCCGCTACCCCTCCTGCCGCAGCCCCGGTGCCCCCGATTGCAGCGCCGTTATGCCAAGCAAATGAGGCGCCGGTGGCCCTCATCATTTCGCGAGGGTATTCCAGCGAAAGCCCCCGCTCCTTTCTTGCTACGATGGCGTGGTCCGGGGCAGCGCTGGACTGACGAGGCTCAGCATCCGCAGCACCTCCCGGGGAGCTGGCTTGCGCCAGACAGTCTGGAAGCATTCGACGACGTTCTCGGCGGTGACCGCAAGGCCGGGAAGCGCGACCCAATCCGGCGTCAGGCGTCCGAGAAGCGCGCTGACAGTGACCGAGGCGGCCGTCTCCCCCTGGCGGAACGGCTGCTGCGCGGCGATGGCGACGAGCGAATTGTTGGCCGCAAGGCCGATCGCGGCCTCCTGGCCGAGATCGACCGTTACCATCGGAATTTTGCGATCGAGCGCGGTCAGCACGCCGGCAGACGCGATCGACGGTGTATCCCAGACGACGAAAAGCCCGGCGATGCTAGGGTGATCGTCGAAAAGACCGCGCGTGACGCGGGCGGCATCGGCGAGCGAAGGGAAGCGGCGAACCTGCAGCCGCACATCTGGACGATTGATCCGCATCCACTTCACGAAAGCGATTTCGCGCTCGTTGGTCGCGAAGAAGTCCGCCTCATAGCCGAGCACGCCGACCTCGCTTCCCTCGGCAACATGCGGCGACAGGCATTCGGCCGCGATCTTGCCGAGACCGAAATTGTCCGCCGAAATGAGCGAGGTGTAATCCTTGCCCGGCAGGAGCCCGGTCGGCACATTGTCGAGCAGCACCAGCTTGATGCCGGCTGCCGCGACGCGCGCGTGGGCGGCGGCGACCTTGGCGTTGGCGACCGGCAGCGAGACGATCGCGTCCGGCGCTTCGGCGATCAGCCGGTCGAGCGCCTCGATCTGCACCTCCGGCGTGAAGGCGCAGTCGACGACGTCGATGACCGCGACGCCGCAATCGCCGAGCATGCCGATCATGCCGGAGAGCTGCTGCTTGGCCCAGTCGCTCGCCAGCGTGTGCAAGACAATGGCGACGCGGAAGCCGCGCGCCCGCGCCCGCGCCATGTCCTCCGGCAGCAGGAGGACCCGTTCGGGAGCCGACGCCCGCTCTCCATGGGGGCCGAGACCAGAAATCGCCATGTCCTTCCTCCTCACGCGTCCGGCGGCCGGACGATGTGCTCCTCCGCGCGCCTCTTTCGCGCGATCTCGTCTTTCATCCTCTGAAAAAGTGGATGCGCCTGGGGCCGGCCGGCCATGATCCAGTCGCGCAGGATGGCGGGCGAGAACACGCCTTCGACCGCGACGATGGCCGCGCCAACGAGGCCCGCCGAGCTTCCCATCTGCGAGCGGACGACCTGCAGGTCCCGGCTTACCAGCGGATGGCAGGCGCCGTAGATCGCTTCGCGCGCGGCGGCGAGAAGAATGTCGTTCGTCTGTGCGATCGAGCCCGAAAGCACGATGAGTGCCGGATTAAGCATGTTCGCGAGGGTCGCGACGACCTGGCCGATCAACCGGCCGCTCTGCGAGAGAATCTCGATCGCGGCAGCGTCGCCGACCTGCGCTGCCTGCGCCACTTCGAGCGCCGTGATCTCGCCGCCACGGCGCATGTGCTCGGCAAGGATCGGGCTCGCGCCGCGCTCCGCAGCGCTCCTGCCTTCCTGGGCGATATGGTCCGAGCCGGCCATGGCCTCCAGCGTGCCGCTGCCTCCGGGCCCCGAAATCGGCACGGAGCCGATAAGGCCGACGGCACCCTGCGCACCGCGGAACAGCGCGCCATCACTGCCGAGGCCGGCGCCGATGCGCTTGCCGACCTTGACGAAGAGGATGGTCCGGTGGCCGCTGCCCACGCCGGCATGCAGTTCGCCCATCGTCATCGTCTCGACGCTGGAGCGGAGCCAGACTGGTGCATCGAACGCCTCGACCAGCGCCTCGACGAGCGGGAAGCTCTCCCAGCCGGGCAGCACCGCCGGCGTGGTACCGAGGAAGAGCGCTTCGCCGCCATCCGGCACGGCGCCGGGCACCGAGATCGAGATGCCGAAGAGCTGCGGATTGCCCTGCCGTTCGAGGATCCAGCGGAACAGTGTGATCAGCCGCTCGGCCAGCGCCGAAACGGGCTGGGTCAGTTCACTCGCCTCGTGATGCTCCATCAGCAAGGCGCCATCGAGATCGGCGATGCCGACGCCGAGCGCGGTCTGATCCAGCGTCGCGACGAGGATCCTGCCGCGATCCGCGCTGAAGCGGACAAGGCGCGGAGCGCGGCCACCGGTCGCCGTTCCAAGCTCGCTTTCGTTGATCAGCCCGAGTTCGGCCAGCGTGCCGAGCCGGTCCGCCACAACCGCACGCCCAAGCTCGCTGTGGCGCTCGATCTCCTGGCGCGTGGTGGCCTGCTCGGAGCGGACCAGATTGAGGATTTGGACGAGGCTCGGCGAGGCCGTCTCGGACACGCGCGGGCGGCCTTTCCGGCGCGGTTGGGAGGCGTCTTCCGCAAGGGCCGGCGTCGACATGTCTCGTCCTCTTTGCCGCGTCGCGTTCGCTCCCTTCATAAGACCGGCCGTTTCGACTGGCAACGCCGCACTTATGCGTTAAATCAGCAAAAGATGCGGTCGATATGACTATAAATCGTTGACATCGATTTTTTCTCGCCTTAAGCCATCATCACGGTTCGAGGCAAGCACTGGGAGGAGATGCCGATGTCGAGCTTCAAGCTCGCCTATCACGCGAATTGCTGGGGAAGTCTCGGTGGGGACGCTGTCGGCGTCACATCGATCACCAACCTCGCCTATCGCACCTTCGGCGACATGCGCCGGGCCATCGCCGACATCGCGACGGCCGGCTATGAGGGCGTCGAGCTCTTCGACGGCAATCTTCTTGATTTCAGCGCCGGCGAGATGCGCGATCTCCTCGCCGACAACGGCTTGAGCCTCGTCGCGACCTATGCCGGCGGCAATTTCATCTTCGACGACATCCTGCCGGAAGAGCTCGCCCGCATCATCCGCGCGGCGGACCGGGCAGCTGAACTCGGCGCGCCCCATCTCGTGGTCGGCGGCGGCGCCAAACGCTTCGACGGCATTCGCGAGGCGGACTATCCGCGCCTTGCCGCGGCGCTCGACCGCGTCAAGGAAATCGCCGAAGAACGCGGGCTCACCGCCCATTATCACCCGCATCTCTCGACCATCGTCGAAGGGCCCGAGGAGGTTCGCAAGATCTTCAGCCTGACCGGCATCGACTTCTGCCCAGACACCGCGCATCTCGCGGCCGCCGGCGGCGATCCGGCAGCGCTGATCCGCGAGCATGCGGCACGCATTTCCTACGTGCATCTCAAGGGCTTCCAGAAGGAGCCCTTCGCCTTCACGCCGCTCGACCGGGGCGATATCCCGACCGACGCGATCATCGCAGCACTGCGCGAGATCAAGTTCGACGGCTGGGTGTGCACTGAACTCGATTCCTGGGCCGATCCGCTGGAGGGCGCGAAGGCCAGCAGGAGCTATCTCGAATCGGCCTGAGGGCCGCGACCGGGGCAAAGCCCCAATTCCGGGAGGAAGAACATGATCTCCAGACGAACCCTGTTGGGCTCGGCCGCCGCGCTGACGCTCGCTCTCGCCTATGCCGGACCGGCGCTCGCCGATCCCGACCAGGCGCTCGCCGACCTGCAGAAGACGGTTCTTTCCAAGGGCCCCTCCGGCGAGGCGCCCTCGCCGGCTTCCAGCATCGTGCTGTCGCCGGAGGAGCTCGCCAAGATCAAGGACATGCATGCAACCGCCGCGATCGTCATGCATTATGGCGGCAATGACTGGTCGCGCGCCCAGATCAATGGCCTGCAGAAGCAGTTCGCGGACATGGGCATCAAGGTGCTCGCTGTGACCGATGCCGGCTTCAAGCCGGAGAAGCAGGTCGCCGATCTCGAGACGATCATGGCCCAGAAGCCGAATATCATCGTCTCGATCCCGACCGATCCGACCGCGACGGCTGCGGCCTACAAGGCAGCGGCTGAAGCCGGGACCAAGCTGGTCTTCATGGACAACGTCCCGACCGGCTTCGCTGCGGGCAAGGATTATGTGTCCGTCGTCTCGGCCGACAATTACGGCAATGGCGTCGCCTCGGCGCATCTGATGGCCAAGGCGCTGGGCGGCAAGGGCGAGATCGGCGTGGTGTTCCACGCTGCTGACTTCTTCGTCACCAAGCAGCGTTACGACGCCTTCAAGGCGACGATCGCTTCCGACTATCCGGACATCAAGATCGTCGCCGAGCAGGGCATCGGCGGCCCCGATTTCTCGGGCGATGCCGAGAAGGCCGCTTCGGCCATCCTGACCTCCAACCCGAACGTCAAGGGCATCTGGGCGGTCTGGGACGTGCCGGCCGAGGGCGTGATCTCGGCGGCGCGCAATGCCGGCCGCGACGATCTCGTCATCACCACCATCGATCTCGGCGAGAATGTCGCGATCTCGATGGCCCAGAACGGCTTCGTGAAGGGCCTCGGCGCGCAGCGTCCCTATGACGCCGGCGTCGTGGAGGCAAAGCTTGCCGGCTACGGTCTTCTCGGCAAGGAAGCCCCCGCCTTCGTTGCGCTGCCGGCTCTCCCGGTGACACGCGACACGCTGCTCGAAGGCTGGAAGGCGGTCTATTCGACCGACGCGACCGACAACATCAAGAAGAGCCTCGGCCAGTAAGGCCCGGGCGCACGGGGCGCCAGAACGCGCCCCGTGCCGCATTCGAACGGTCCGACCTGCGCCGGCCTCCAGCCCGAGCAGCGGACGGCTGCTGCTTGCCAAAGCCGCTCTCTTTCAGGAGAAAACCGATGACCAAAGTGATGAACGTCGCCATGATCGGCGGCGGGTTCATGGGCAAGGCGCATGCCATGGCCTATGCGTCCATGCCGATGTTCTTCTGGCCGGCTCCGGCCATTCCCCACCGCAAGGTCGTGGTCGACGTGACCGATGGCACGGCCGAGGAAGCCCGTCGCCGCTATGGATTCGAAGAGGCATCGTCGGACTGGCGCGCCGTCGTCGCCCGGCCAGACATCGACGTCGTCGATATCTGCACGCCTAACAACGTCCATGCCGAGATCGCCATCGCTGCGGCCAAGGCCGGCAAGCACATCATCTGCGAGAAGCCGCTGGCCCGCACCGTCGAGGAAGCGCGGGCGATGGTCGAGGCGGTCAAAGCCGCCGGCGTCATCCACATGGTCGCCTTCAATTATCGACGCACGCCTGCCGTGGCGCTTGCCAAGAAGTTCATCGATGAAGGCCGGATCGGCCGTATCCTGAACTTCCGCGGCACCTATCTGCAGGATTGGTCGGCCGATCCGGATTCGCCGCTCTCCTGGCGATTCCAGAAGAAGATCGCCGGTTCCGGTTCCGTCGGCGACATCGGCACGCATGTGGTCGATCTCGCGCATTATCTCGTCGGCCCGATCGCCGAGGTGATCGCGATGACGCCGACCTACAACAAGTCCCGCCCGCTGCAGCAGGGCGGCGTCGACAGACTGGGTGCCGCCGAGAAATCAGCCGATGCCGAGCGCGGCGAGGTCGATGTCGACGACGAACTCGTCTCGATGCTGCGCTTCAGGGACGGTGCGATCGGCAGCCTCGAGGCAACGCGCAATGCCTATGGCCGCAACAACTTCATCACGCTGGAAATCCACGGCACCAAGGGCTCGATCCATTTCAACTACGAGCGCCGCGACGAGCTCCAGGTGATGTTCGCCGACGATCCGGCGGATGCACGCGGCTTCCGCACCATCTATACCGGCCCGGCCCATCCCTATGGCTCCGGCCTCTGGCCGATCCCCGGCCTTGGCATCGGTTATTCGGAAACCAAGATCGTCGAGTGCTATGACTTCTTCTCCGCAATCGCGAAGAAGCAGCAGCCGAGCCCGAACTTCGATGATGGCCTGCTGACGGAACTCGTCGCCGACGCCTTTATCCGCTCGGGCGCAAGCGGCGTTTGGGAGAAGGTTGGATGAACGCCACCGCCGCCGCAGTCCGCATGACCGGCATCTCCAAGGCTTTCGGGGGTGTGCGCGCGCTTGACGACGTCAGCCTCGAGATCCTGCCGGGCGAGGTCCATGCGCTGCTCGGCGGCAACGGCGCCGGCAAGTCGACGATCCTCAAGGTCCTGAACGGGGTTCATCGCCCCGATCAGGGCACGATCGAGGTCGGCGGCGTGCCGCTCACGACGCATACGCCGGAGGCCTCACGCGCCGCCGGCATTGCCATGAACTATCAGGAAATGAGCCTGGTCCCGACCTTGACCGTGGCCCAGAACATCTTCCTGACGCGCGAATGGCGCGACGGCATCGGCTTCATCGACGACGCCGAGGCCGAGCGCCGGGCCGCCGAAATCTTCGCGATGCTCGAAGTCTTCGTCGATCCGAAGGCGATCGTCGGCGATCTCGGCGCCGGCCAGAAGCAGCTGACCGAGATCGCCAAGGCGATCTCTCAGGACGCCAAGGTGCTGGTGCTCGACGAGCCTTCGACGGCGCTTGCCGTTTCCGACGTCGAGCGGCTGTTTGTCTTCCTACGCAAGCTGAAGGCCAAGGGCGTCGCGATCATCTATGTCAGCCATCGCATGGACGAGATCGCCCGCATCGCCGATCGCGCGACCATCCTGCGAGACGGCCGCCATGTCATCACGGCGCCGCTGTCCGAACTACCGATCGATACGATGATCGAGCATATCGTCGGCAAGCGCTCGAAGGGACTCGCTGACGTCGCGCGCATCCAGGCAACCAAGGGCGAGGTACTGCTCGAGTTGAAGGATGTCAGCGGCGCTCACAAGCCGGAGCACGTCTCGCTGACGCTGCATCGCGGCGAAGTGCTCGGCCTTGCTGGCCTGCTTGGCTCGGGCCGCTCGTCGCTGGCGCGTGTGATGGCGGGCATCGATCCCGTCGCCAGCGGCGAAATTCGTATCAAGGGCCGGGCCATCGTCATCCGCAAGCCGAGCGACGCGATCGCGGCCGGCGTGGCGCTGGTGCCGGAAGCGCGAGCGACGCAGGGCATCATTCCCGCCCATTCGGTCGGCTCCAACATGATCCTCGCGGTCATCGGACGCCTCTCGAAGGCCGGCTTCGTCGACACCAAGGCGGCCAATGCGCTCACCGACGCGCAAATCGAGCGCCTGAAGGTAAAGACAGCCAGCCGCGACCATGCCGTCGCGACGCTCTCCGGCGGCAACCAGCAGAAGGTCGTGATCGGCAAGTGGCTCGCCACCGATCCCGAGATCCTCATTCTCGACGAGCCGACGGCCGGCATCGACATCGGCTCCAAGGCCGAGATCATCCGCCTCGTGCGCGAACTGGCAGCGTCCGGAAAGGGGATCATCATGATCTCCTCCGAGCTGTCAGAATTGCTGACCGCCTGCGACCGCATCCTCGTGATGGCGGACGGGCGCGTCTATCAGGACCTGCCGCGCGAGGCGCTGGAGGATCCGGCGGTCCCGGCGGATGACCTCGCGCACCGCCTCCAGGCGGCGGAGCAGCGGCTGCAGATCGAAATCCAGAAGGCCCTTGCGGGTGAGGAGAACTAATATGGCTAGCGCCTTCTTCGCCAACTGGCGGCAGAACATCATCTATATCGGCTTCCTGGTGATCTTCGTCGTGTTTGCGGCGACGTTGGCCGACAAGGGGTTCCTGAACCCCAACAACCTGCTCAACATCGTGCGCCAGACGGCGATGATCGCGGTGATGGCCATTGCCATGACCTTCGTGCTGTCGGCCGGCGAGATCGACCTTTCGGTCGGTGCCGTCGCGGGCCTGAGCACGGTCACGGTCGCCATGGCGATCGCCGTGGGCGGCCCCGTCGTCGGCGTGATCGCCGGCCTTGCCACGGGCCTTGCCGTCGGCATGTTCAATGGCTGGCTGACCACCCGCGTCGGCATCCCCTCCTTCCTCACTACGCTCGCGATGATGGGGATCGCCAAGGGCGTTGCGATGTGGATTTCCGCGACGGCGGCCGTGCCGATCCTCTCGCCTGGCTATTCCTGGCTGTTCGGCGGCGGCAATATCGGGCCGGTGCCGGTCCTGCTGCTGTGGATGGTGATCCTCGGCGCGATCGGCCATATCGTGCTGCGCCGGACCGGCTTTGGCCGGCGGGTGCTGGCGACGGGCGGCGGCGAGACAGCGGCTCGCTATTCGGGCATCGACACCAAAGCGATCAAGTTCAAGGTGCTGGTCATCTCGTCCTCGGCCGCGGCGCTCGCCGGAATGCTCTATGCCGGCCGCCTGCAATCCGGCCGCTTCCAGCTCGGCGAGGGCGACGAGCTTTCGGTCATCGCGGCTGCGGTGCTTGGCGGGACCAGCCTGTTCGGCGGGCGCGGCACGGTGATCGGGACGATCGTCGGCGCGCTGATGATCGGCCTCATCAACAACGGCCTGATCCTCATGGGGCTCGAATTCAGCCAGCAGCTGATCGCCCGCGGCGCCATCATCATCCTCGCCGTCGCGCTCAGCCAGAAGAGGACCTGACATGACCGTCACCGTCATCGGGACCCTTACGGCGCGACCGGAACGGCGCGAGGATCTCTACCGCATCCTCACCGCGATGGTGGCACCGACGCGAGCGGAGCCCGGCTGCATCAACTATGACTTCCATGTCGATGCCGCGGACCCTTGTGTTTTCGTCTTCTATGAGAACTGGCGCAGCGAGGCTGATCATGCGGCGCATATGAAGATGGCGCATCTGGTGCCACTTCTGGCTGAGGCAGATCACCTGCTGGCAAAGCCGGTCGATGTCCGCAGACTGACGATGGTCAGCGCTCTGGCGTGAGCAGCCGCTTGCGCCGCCTCGGCCGCCCCTTGCTTCCTCAGTCATGTCGGCGACCGCAACGTTGAGGTTTGGCGACGAGTTCGCCGTATCGAGGCCGATCGGGGCCTTCGGCAACCGCCCCCGCTTCGAGCGGCCATCGCTCGGGGCTTCCAGTCCGAGATTACCACATGTCGCTGAAGCGCTGCGAGGACCGGTTCCCCACCGGCGCCGCGAACCTCCACGACGCGCTGGGGCTGCGACCCGGCGGCACCCCGGACGATCCGATCGTCTCGCCGAGCGGAGCCGACCGCAGACTCATGCGCCATCTCGACTGTTCCGACCGAAACATGGCGCAAGTCTTCAGCCGCGACGATTTCGAAGACTGAACGACCGTGACCTAAGGCCTTCGTCCGCCGGGACCGCCGTCAACTGCCCGATCTCCAGATCGTTGGACGAGACAGCAGGGGTTGGTGATAGGGCCCCAACATGGCCTTCAGAGCGAAATCACGAGCCAGAATTGCGACACCTTGCACCGTCGCGTCGGCGCCCTTTGCTGAAACCCGGATGTCGGTGCGGCCGTTGCGGCTCTGGAACTCGTCGATGATCAATCCCGCGAACGTCTGATTTCGCGTAAGGCCACCGCCGATGACGAGTACCGTTGGGTCCACGATCGTTACGCACGCGGCCGCGATACGGCCAAGCGCCGCGGCCTGACGGCGCATCAAGGCATGCGCGACAACGTTGCCAGCTTCGGCCTTTGCAAACAGCGCCTCGGCTGACTGCGGCGCTGTATCCTTCTCCGACCACGCCTGCCGTGCCGCGTCGATCAATCCCGTCGAACCGTAGGCCATTTCGATGGCGTTGCGGGGCGATTCAACGTCAGCCGACCAAGAGAGCGGGATTTGTGCCAGTTCGCCGCTGGCGCCATAGCCGCCCCTGATCAGGGCGCCGTCGCTGAAAAATCCAAGGCCGATGCCGACGCCGATCTGCATATAGGCGGCATCGTCGATGCCCTGCATCATCCCGTCGTGATGTTCGGCGACGGCCGCGCAATTGACGTTGTTCTCGACCAGAAGCGGCACCGCAGGGTCGATCCGTGCGCTCGCCGAGAAATGCTCGATCACGTCCAGCGCGACGGGTCGCGGCGAATCCGGCGCCCGCGATTCGAGATGACGCGGCACGATCTGGTTCAGCGCCAGCGCAACGACAAGGGGCCGGCCTTCCTTCGGGCGCAGCTTGAGGAAATCGGCCGCTATCTTGCCCGCCAGCGTCGCGGAAAGGCGGACATCGCCATGATGCGGAACGCTGCCGCGCTCCAGGACCTCGCCCTTCAGCGATTGCGCCAGGAAACTCACCTGTGTCGAGCCGATATCAAGGCCCAGTACCCAGCCGGCGCGGCGGCTGGCGCCATAGACGATCGTGGCTCGTCCCCGCGCGCCCTGCTCGCGGCGCAATTCCTCGACGAATGAAAGGCCGTCAAGTTCCGCAAGCGCCGCCGTCACCGTCGGGAAGCTGACCTCGGCCTCCGTCGCAAGCGAACGACGGGTTGCCTCGCCTTGGCGAAGAAGGGCCGAAAAGACCGCCTTGGCAACGTCTGACAGGTCTCTTCCAATCTCGTCCCTTGGCATCGCCCCCCCATATCGCACGCACATTGTGCCGAAAAACTCCGCGGCAACAGGCTTGAGCGGCAAGGGCGGCCCATCGCCCATCACGGGAGCGCCGGACACCGCGCACCGATCTCGAACCCTGCCTGCTCTTATCACAAACCAATCGATCACCGCTTGACTGGATTATTAAAGTCTGTGACTTTATTAGAAACAGCAGGATGGTGCCGCTTGTGACGACCGAGACCCTTTTCCCGAAGCGTGCCTGGATCCCGGCGGAGCAATCCTTCGCCAGTCAGGGTGAACGGCTTGCAGAAATGGTCGATCGCCTGTCGGCAGCGCTGGCGCAGGCCCACATCCCCGCCCGTCCATCGCGGTTGTCGGTGATCGGCATCGGCGCCAGCCATGCCGCAGCGGCAGCGCCGGTTTATGCAGCGCGAGCCGACGGCATCGACGCCGTTCGGGCGCTGCCGAGCGAATTGCCAGCGAACGAGATCGGGCATGACGGGCTCGCCATCCTGGTATCGCAAAGCGGCCGCAGCGCCGAGATCGTCAATCTTGCCAACAATATCGATGCTCGGCGGACCTTTGCGATCACCAACTACGACCCGTCCCCGCTCGGGCAGGTCTGCGCCAGCGGCCTCAATCTCGGCAATGTGCCGGATAGCTCGGTCTCCTTCGTGTCATTCACGGGCACATTGCTCGCGCTCGGATTGTTGAACGATCACTGGGCCGGCCGCGGCGATGCCGGGCGCTGGAGCGATGCCATTTCCGACGGATTGGCCGCCGTCGCCGCGCAGGATGACCAACTACGCGCCATTGCCGCGATGCTGGCCGGATGTCCGTCGGTCGATTTCGTGGCGCCGGCGCCAATCCTATCGGTAGCCGAAGAAGCGGCACTGATGTTCCGCGAAGGGCCGCGCATGATGGCCACGGCTATGGAGACGCGGCAATATCTGCATGGCCCCATGGATGCCGCGGGCCGCGCCGGCCATGTCGTGTTCGGCACAGCGCGCGAGGCGCTGCTGATCAACCAATTGGCCGAGCAGACAAAAAACCTCGTCTATGTCACCGGAACCGGCCAAGCGACGCCGACGACGGCCCTCTCATCGGTAATCATGCTGCCGATCGCAGTCGACGACGGGATCCGCTTCTCGATCGTCGCAAGCTTTGTCGCGCAGCGGCTGACCGTCCTGGTGTCGGAATTGCGCGGCATCGACATCAATGAGCCGGTCTTCGTGCGACTGGACACCAAGACCGATAGCGCAGGTCCGGCCCGATGAGCGCCTCTGGATCAGGCGGCCTCATCGTCGGCATGGACATTGGCGGCAGCAAGTCGCATGTCCGCATCGAGGACCTGGCAACCGGCGCCATGATCAGCGACGTTGTTAGATCGAACACCGGCTGGGCCGCGCTGACAGATCTCGATCGCGCCGCCGTTCTCGGCGCATTGCTGCACGACATCCTGAGAGACAAAAGTGGCATTGCCGCTATCGTCGCCGGGGTGCATGGCAGCGACAGCCCGCAGCAAGCCGCGATCCTCCGAAGCGCGCTGGCGCCCTTCGCGCCCATTGCAAGCGTCATCAACGATTCGAGCTTGCTGGTTCCGGCCTACGGTCTTTCGTCAGGCACCGGGGTGACGGCAGGAACGGGATCTTCCGCGACCGCCAGCGAGGCGTCCGGCCACGCACTGACGGTGGGCGGTTGGGGCTGGGTCCTTGGCGACGAGGGCGGTGCAGTCGGCATCGTTCGTGACGCCGCGAAGCAGGTGCTCTCGGCCTATGACAATGACGAAAGCGACCTCCTCTCCGCACGCCTGTTGGCGGCGCTCGGGGTTGAGCATCCTCATGGCCTCGGACGAAAGCTGGCGACGACAGATCCCCGCCTTTGGGCACGCATCGCGCATCTGGTATTCGACGCCTCGGCCGATGGATCACCACGCGCCAGAGAAGTCATAGAGAGCCATGGACAGGCGCTGGCCGCCATGGTCGCGCTTCTTGCGCGACGTGGCGGCGACATCCGCACGGTCGTCTGTGGTGGCGGCCTCATGACGAGGCAACCAGCACTCTTCGACGCCTTTGCTGGCGCGATGAAAGCCCGTTTCGGTCACCAATCCAACGTCGTGCTTCTGACCGGGCCCCCGGTCGCAGGCGCAATCCATCTGGCACGGCAGGTCGTGTCATCCACGGGAGACAAGGAACGAACGGTGATATCGACATGACGATACGCCTCGCCAATGCACCCGTCTCATGGGGGATCTGGGGCGCCAACAGCCTTCCGGCCGGACGGACACCGCGCGACATCCTGCATGCGCTCGCGGATGCGGGCTATGCCGGCGTCGAACTGGGGCCGCTCGGCTTCTTCGGTGCCGATGCCGCCGCCGTATCGGCGACGCTCGGTGAATATGGTCTCGCCTGCGCCGGTGCCTATGTGCCACTGCGCGCGCTCGAAGCGGCCGAACTCGTCGAACAAGACTTCGCGGCGCTTCGAGTGATCTGCAAAATCCTGCTGGCATTCCCGAACCCTGGTCCGGTGATCCTCGCCGAGGAGACCTATCCCGAATTGAAGCGCCATCTGCGGCGCGGCAATCGCCATCCCGAACTGGACCTGTCCGCCTCCGACTGGCGCCGCCTGATCGATACTATCAAGGCCGCCGAGCGGATCGCCACCGGCTACGGCCTGTCCGTCTCCTTCCATCCCCATACTGGCACCCATATCGAGCAACCGCATGAGGTTGATCGGCTGCTGCAGGAGATCGATCTCGGCTTCACTCTCGACACCGGCCATGCCGCGGCCGGCGGAGATGATCCGCTCGCGTTGCTTGCTCGCTGGGGATCACGTGTAAACCATATCCATCTCAAGGACGTGCATCTGGCACCGATCGAACGGGCCAGTGCGGACAATGAGGAATTCGGCATCGCGCGCGCCTCTGCCGCGCTGGGCGCCGGCGACCTTGATCTCGACAGCTTCATGCAGAGATTGGGGCAGCTCAACTATTCCGGGTGGATCGTCGTTGAAGAAGACCGTCGGCCGGACGGTGGACACGACCATGCCGAAGTCGACCGGGAACAACGCCACAATCTTGATTGGGTGAAGGCCCGTCTCGGTTCGCTCGAACGACCGTTCATAATCAATGCAGGTGAATAGCCATGCAATACAAAGCAGGGGAATAGTCATGAAACGATCACTACGACGTCTGATAGCTGCCTCAGTACTTTCGCTGGGCGCACTCGCGCAGGTCGGGGCCGCCGAACTGACCGCGCCCGTGACCCAGGACGAGGTTTCGGCACTCGGCGATGTCACGCTGCGCGTCTGGGCCGATGCGGGCGAAGAGACAACGCTCGACAAGCTGATTCCCAAATTCGAGAAGGCCTATCCGAATGTGAAGGTCGAGGTGACGCTGAAGGGCTGGGACGACCTGATGGGAACCGTCGTCAATGCCATGAACAGCGCGACGCCGCCGGATGTCACCAATGGCAACCAGGGCTTCGCCATCATGGGCACCATGGTTAAGGCCAAGCTCATCCGCCCGCTCGATGATTTCATCTCCGTCTATGGCATCGACAAGGGCGTTCCGCCGGGCGGCTTCGCCTCCTATCGCTGGAACGAAACCGGCACGGATTGGGGAGTCGGCAACATTTACGGCATGGGCGGCGCGACGCAGCCGCTCGGCCTGTTCTACAATGTCGCCAAGCTCAAGGAATTGGGCATCGAGCCGCCGAAGACGATCGGCGAACTCGAAGCGGCGCTCAAGAAGGCCCAGGACGCAGGTCAATTGCCGATCATGCTCGGCAATGCCTCGCAATATCCGCTCGGCTCGCACGTGCTGGGTATCCTGATCGACATGTATTCGAAGACCGACGAGACCAATGCCTGGATCGCCGGCGAGAAGGGCTCGACATTCGACACCGCCGGCATCCGCAAGGCGTTGGAGATGCTCAAGTCCTGGGGTGACCTCGGCTATTTCGGAAAGGGCTATAACGGCCGCTCGCTCGACGACGCCGTCGCCGCCTTCGGCAAGGGCGAAGGCGTGTTTTTCCTCGGCGGCTCGTTCAACGGCGCCAAGCTCGCGGCAGTCGATCCCGATGGATTCGGCTTCCTGTTGCTGCAGGGCGATAGCGGCTCCTATGTCACGACCGGCACGTTCGGCACGCCCTGGCATGTCAGCTCCAAGACGAAGCTCGAGCCTGCAGCGCTGGCTTTCCTCGGCATGATGCTGAGCAAGGATTTCGCGCAGGCCTATGCCGATGTCAGCCGCCTACCGGTTGCCGATCTCACTGACGTGAAGCCGACCGGCTCGATGCACGCCTCGCAGCTCGCCGCCGCGCGCGACCTGTTTGGCCATGGTGATTTCGTCGGCTATCTCGACTGGGCGACGCCGACCATGCAGCGCACCATGGGCGCCAGCGCGCAGGAACTGCTGGCCGGCCGCACCGATGTCGACGCCTTCATCGCGACGGTGCAGGCTGATTGGGACGCCTATCAGGCAGAGCGTCAGGGTCAATGACGGACAGTCCGTCCAGATCGTCTTCCACCAATTCCCGGCGGGCCGCGAAACGGCCCGCCGCCGGAGAGGCGCTGTCGCCATTCAAGGCTCGCCATCTCCTCTATCTCCTGCCCGGCCTGGCGATCTACATCGTCTTCAGCATCGTGCCGATCCTGCAGACGCTCGAATATTCGTTCTATCGCTGGGACGGCATCACGCCGGCCCGCTGGGTCGGCATGCGCAACTACGTCGCGCTCCTGACAAACCCCAAGACGCTGTCGACCTTCGGGCATGGCCTCGTCATGATCCTGTTCTATGCTGTGCTGCCGACGCTGATCGCACTCTTCATCGTCGCGATCATGACGCGGGTGCGGATTCGGCTACTCGGCTTCTTCCGCACCGTGCTGTTTCTGCCGCAGATCCTAGCGACGGTGGTCGTCGCGGTCGCGTGGCGTTGGATCTATGCCAATGACGGCCCGATCAACGGTGTGCTCGATTTCCTCGGCCTCGGCTTCCTGAGCCGCGCCTGGCTCGGCGATTTCGACACAGCGCTGCCGGCGGTCGGCCTGATCGGCACCTGGGTCTCCTTCGGCCTCTGCATGGTCCTGTTCATTGGTGGCGTGCAGCGGATCGACCGGGGTCTCTATGAGGCCGCCCGCCTCGACGGCGCCGGACCGTTCCGCGAGTTCATGGCGATCACGTTGCCGAGCCTTCAGGGCGAAATCTCGATCGCGCTGATCCTCGGCGTCACCAATGCGCTCAGGAATTTCGACATCGTCTGGAACACGACATCCGGCGGACCCGGCACCTCGACGCTGGTGCCAAGCTATTTCATTTACGAGGCGGCGTTCATCGTCCGCAATGTCGGCCTGGCGTCGGCAGCGGCTGTGCTGCTGACCCTCGTGATCCTCCTGATGACAGGCGCGATCGGTCGAACCATGCGGCAAAGGCACTGAGCATGGAATCGCGCAAGGAAGTCTTCCTCGGCCATGTCGTGCTGGTCATCGGCGCGCTGATCGCGCTCTATCCCTTCGGGTCGATCCTGTTTCAGGCGTTGACACCGGCGCCCGGCAGCACCGCGCAGGGTCTGACGCTCGAGAATTTCGTCGGCGCCTGGACACGTGGCGGCTTCAGCCGGTCGCTCCTGAACAGTGCCGTCGTCGCGATCATCGTCGTGCTGCTGACAGCTGTGGTCGCTGTCCTGGCCGGCTATGCATTATCGGTGCTGCGCTTCCGGTTCCGGACCATCGTCTTCGGCGTGCTGCTGGTCGGCCTGGTGATGCCGTCGGAATCCCGCATCATCCCCCTCTACAGCATGTTCCAGAGCCTCGGACTCCTGAACACGCGCCTGGCGCTGATCCTGCCGCAGGTCGCCAGTTCGTTCCCGCTCGCGGCGTTCTGGATGTCGAACTATTTCGCCCAGTTGCCGAAGAGCCTGCAGGAGGCGGCGGCCCTTGATGGCGCTGGCGAGTTCGCCACGTTGCGCCACGTCTATGCGCCGTTGGGCATGACAGCGGTTGCTACGCTGAGCTGCCTGGTCTTCCTCTACACCTGGAACGAATTCATGCTCGCTCTGGTGCTGATGCCGGACGATGCGAGCGTCCAGACCGCGCCGCTCTCACTGTCGTTCTTTGCAGGCAACGAGCGGACTACCGAACCCGAAGTGATCGCCGCGGCGGCCGTGCTCGTCGCCCTGCCCGTGGTGATCGCCTATTTCATCTTGCAGAGGCGGTTCATGAAGGGACTGCTCGAAGGGGCCGTGAAGTGAGTGGCAATGAAGCAAGCCGTCCGATCCGACTGGGCGTGATCGGGCTCGGACTGATCGCGCAATCGGTCCATATCCCCAACATCACCGGCCCGCTCGCCGAGCGCTTTCGCATCGTCCATGTCTGCGACCTCTCGCCCGGGCTGGCGACGGCGATCGGCGGCGAACTCGGCGCGCGCCATGGCACCGATATCGAAGTGCTGCTCAACGATCCCGATGTCGAGGCCGTGCTGATCTGCACGCCGGGCGCCCATTCCCCCCTCGCCCGCAAGGCACTCGAAAGAGGCAAGCATGTCTTTGCCGAGAAGCCTTATTCCTATGATCCCGCGATTGCTGTCACTGATCAGGATTTTGCCGACCAGCAGGGCCTCGTCCTGCAAGTCGGCTACATGAAGATGTACGAGCCGGCGCTTGCCGCCGCCCGCGCGCGGATGGCGGCGATCGGCCCTCTGCGGCTGGTGCGGATGACGGTGCTGCATCCCTCCGACGAGAACCAGACCAAGGACCTCTCGCTCAAGCGCTTCAACGATGTCGAACCTGGCATTCTGGAACAAGCTCGCGCGGAAATCTGGCGTGATGTCAGGGCAGCCCTTGCTGATCTTCCCGGCCTTGACGAGGTGCTGTTCCGTAATGTCCTGCATGGCTCGGTCTGCCATCAGGTTTCCGTGCTGCGGGCGCTGTTCCCCGACGCAGCGCCCGAAGTGATCTCAGTTCATCAGGATGCGCCAGGCTCTGTCCGAACGGAGCCGCCCAAGCTCCAGATCGTCGGCCGCCTGCCCGGCGGGCCCGACTGGTCGATCTCATGGAACTGGCTGACACATTTTCCCGAATATCAGGAATGGCTGGAGATCTATGGCGATCACGGCAGCATGCGAATTGATTTCCCGCCGCCCTATCTGAAGGGACAGTCGGCGGTCCTGACCGTGACGACGAGCAGTGCCCACCGCGACGTGCTGACCGAGCAGTTCGACCCGCGTGGCGCAACGGCGTTCCAGATCGAATTGGCCCAATTCTGGTCCTCGATCGCGGAGCGGACACCGGTGCTGTCGAGCGCAGATGGAGCCGGCCGTGACAGTCATCTCCTCCGCCGGATCGCGACCTTGGCATCAGGCTGATCGATGTCCGCCTTCCAGCCTTTGGAATTCCTCCGGTGTTCCGGGGGTTAGTGGACGCGCGTAGCGTTGAAACGGTTCGAGCTAGCACCTCGGCAACCGAGCGGCGCATTTCCGCACCTCTGTCTGAGGTCTCGGGATCGTTTTTTCCAAGGATTGTGCCGAGTGCCGATTTCCTGACTCTGATGGACGGACGACTTGGTCGCGCGCAGACCGCCGTGGCCTGATGCTGCTTTGCAATGAACGCGCACTTCAAGACAACGCCGACAGATGTTCTGTACGGAGGCCTGCTTCCCGACCTCGCGGCGGCGCACGCCGGTAGAGCATCTGCCGACGCCGAACCGTAGCCCGCAACGGCGACTGCCCGCTTGTAGGGCGGTGTCCGACATACAGTCTCCGAAGGCGGCTCTATAGCTCCTGCGTGAGACTTTCCTTCCGGGAATGGCGTCAACGACGCCAGTTGTGGGGCAGCGGTTCGATGAACTCTCATCTTTCAAATGATATCCCCCGTCTTCTACGGCAGGACGGACCGCGCCCAATCATAGGGCGGCGCGCTCGAGGTGGCTCGGCGTCCGATTTGCGCTGCTGTCCTCCTCCGCATTCACCGGATTGCTCCTGAACGGCCTGACGCCGATCGACGCCCGGGCCGATGACTGCTCCACCCTCTTCGGATATCTCTGTCTGTATAATCAGAACTATCCGAAGGCGGCCGACGGCCCGAACCACGGCGACCCCGGATCGCCGGGCGTCGATGCCTCGGCGGCGCAGATCAGCTTCTCAGACCTGTCAGCCGTGCCTTCCAGTGGCGTGTTCCTCGGCATTGTCGGCGGCGAAGGCGGCGATGGCCACAACAGCCATTACAGCGACTACGGCGCGAGCGGCGGCGATGGCGGCAGGGGTGGCAATGCGAGCACCTTGTCCGTCGATATGTATGCGGTTCTGACTCCCACACAGAACGGTCTCGGCACGCTCGTCACGCTCAGCACCCTCGGCGGCGAGGGCGGCAGCGCTGGCCGCGGCTCGCACGGGAGCACGAATGGAACGGCGGGCAACGGCGGCGCCGGCGGCGACATCGACGGCGGCCGCAGTCTAGATTTCATGATCGTCAATGCGCCGGGCCCCTATCCGGCCGGCTCGCTGATCAGGGCAAGCGCCGTCGGCGGCAACGGCCATGACGGGGTCGACCATAATTCCAGCGGTCCCGACGGCTCGAATGATGACGGCGGCGATGCCGGCTCCGGCGGCAAGGGGGGCGCCGTCAGTCTCTACGTCTACGGCAACGCCGGGACCGCTGGCCTTCCGGGAACGGGAGTATTCGGCGGCCCGGGCATCACCGCTCTTTCTGCCGGCGGCGAAGGGGGCCACGGGGGCGAGCCCTATGAAGGCAGCGTGGCCGACGCCAATGGCAGCGCTGGAGGGAACGGCGGAAACGGCGGCGACGTCCTCGTTCAATACAGGGCACGCTCAACGTGACCGGCTACGCGAGCGCCGGAATTGCCGCGGCCTCGTATGGCGGACAGGGCGGAACCGGCGGCGGGGGCAGCGGCGACGCCAGCGGCGGCGAGGCCGGCATCGGTGGCGACGGAGGAAACGTCGAGGTCGACCTGCTGCCCCTCCTGGGTTTCGCGCCGAGGGCGATCATCTACACGAATGGCGACTACTCCTACGGCGTCCTTGGGCAGTCCCTCGGCGGGGTCGGTGCCGATGGCGGGAAGGACGGCGGCTGGGGTGCCAGCGGCGGCGGCGGTGGCGGCGGTGGCGGAAATGGCGGCGCGGTTTCGATCTTCGCCAATCCGACCACCGTCATCAACACGACCGGCACGGGAAGCACGGGGATCGTTGCGCAGAGCATCGGCGGCGGAGGCGGCGCCGGTGGAAATTCGAGCGGCTGGTCGTCGGTCGGCGGTGGCGGCGGCCTGCTGCAGACCTTCTCGTTCACCGACGACAACAATGGCGGCGGGGCCGACGTAAGCGGGGGCAGCTTCGGTCTGAACGCCTTCCACTTCGGTGGCTCGGGCGGGTCGAGTGGCCATGCCGGCGACGTCACCGTGACCGCGTCCGCGGGGGCCATATCCACCCAGGGAAATGATGCTTACGGCATCCTGGCGCAGAGCATCGGCGGCGGCGGTGGGGTAGTGCTGGGCGGAACGCCCCAGGGCAGCAGCTTCTTCGGTTCCGGGACGTTGTCGGGAGACGGTGGCAACATCGCCATCGACATCAGGAACGGCGCGTCCCTCACGACCTCTGGCCAGGGCGCGGTCGGCATCTTCGCCCAGAGCATCGGCGGCGGCGGCGGCCTTGCTGGCGACACCGGCTTGACGGCGCAGCGCTCCGCTTTTGCGCAGTCCTCCGACCAGAACGGCAGCGGCCAGACCGTGGCGGTCACCGTGGAGGCCGGTTCGTCGGTCACCACGAACGGTGCGAACGCACCGGCGCTGCTGCTTCAGAGCATTGGCGGCGGCGGCGGCCGCGTCACCAACAGCATCTATGGCGCCTTTGACGGAACGGCGGGCGCAGTGGCTCCGGGGGAGCGGTGAGCGTCGACGGTACCGTTTCGGCGACGGGGTCCGCTTCATCGGCCATTTTCGCGGAAAGCGCCGGTCAGGGCGCATCGCTCATCACGGTAACGGTCCATCAGGGCGGCTTCGTTTCCGGAGGCACGGACTTCAGCGTCGGCGACGGCTATGGCGCGGGCGTCTATCTGGTCGGCGGCGGCACCACGTTGGCTACAGCAAACGTCGTCGACAATTCCGGCGTGATCACCTCGATCCGGGGTGACGTCGGAACGGCGATCTATGGCACTCAGGGCTACACGACGGTCAACAATTCGGGAAGCATCATCGGCAGCGTGAACCTCGGAAATGGCGGTGGGACGGCAACGATCGAAAACACCGGACGGATCGTGGCGGGATCGCAGATCAACCTCGGCGCCCGCGGCAAGCTGGACAATGAGGGTACGCTCGCCATCGGCGCTGGACACCGCATCGCGACGACCACGATCGTCGGCAATCTGGATCAGGGCGCGAGGGGCCACCTCGTCGTGGACACCGATCATGCCAAAGGTGCGAGCGACCTGTTGGTGGTCAAGGGCAACGCGGACCTCGCGGGCACCATCGATGTGAACGCAGAGAGCGTCGCGAACCGCCCGGTCACGGTGCTGACGGCGAGCGGAGATCTGACGGTCGATCCTGGTCTTGCCACCACCCGCGCCAACCTGTTCCGCTCCAATGCCGAGCGGGTCGGCAGCAATCTGGTGATCAAGCCGGTCGCGGAGTTCGCTGAGGCGGCTTCCGGCCTCGGCGCCAATCAGAGGAGCGTCGCTGCTCATCTTCAGCATCTTTGGGATTCCGGTGCCGATCTCGGGATCGGCTTCACGGCGCTGGCCGGCATCGGCGGTGTCGCAGATTATGCCAGCGCACTGAGCAGCGTGGGCGGGGAAACGGCCGGTACCGTCGCGGCGTCCGCTACAGCGCGAGCCATGCCTTCGTCGCCAACATGTTCGACGAATGCTCGACTGAAGACACGTGTATTTGGGGCCGTGCGTTCACCAGCCATGCCGATCAGGATACAAGCTTCGATGCGCTGGGCTACGCGGCGACGTCATGGACACTCCAGGCCGGCGCCCAACAGGAAATCGCGCCCGGCTGGTCCCTTGGCGGATCGATGGCCTATGAAAACAGCGCGTTCCGCAGCGATGGCGGTTTCGCTGCTGTGAATGGCGACACCTTCCTGCTCGGCACGACGCTGCGCTACCAAACTGGCCCTTGGGAAATTTCCGGCGCGCTCGATGCCAGCTATGGCCGATATGACAGTCAGAGATATGTTCAGGTTGGTAACTTCCGCGCGGCTGCCAGTGCGGATCCGTCTCTGTGGCAGATCGGGGCGCATGGCCGCGTTGCCTATCAGATTCCCTTGGGTGGCTGGTACCTGCAGCCGCGCGTCGATCTGCATCTGATGCAGGTGTCCAGCGCCGCATATACTGAAACGGGCGCCGGTCCGTTCGACCTCTCGATCGAGGGGCACGGCTACACCGTCTTTGTCACCGAGCCGACCCTCGAGTTCGGTGGCGAGGTGGCGCTCCCCAATGGAGCGGTGCTCCGGCCGTTCATCAGCGCAGGCCTCGAGATTTCAGCGAACAACGACTGGACGACGGGAGCCCGCTTCGCCGGACAGCCTGACGGCACCGACTTCGAGACGACGGTCCCGGTGCCGGATATGCTCGGCCGCTTCAATGTCGGCGCATCGTTGGTGACCAGCAAGAACTGGGATCTGACGTTTCGCTACAGTGCCGAGGTCGGCGACGGCTATCTCTCACAGGCTGGCCTTGGCCAGATGAGCTACCGCTTCTGACGATGAGAGGTGTTCGCTGCCGAGCGGAGATCAAGCATCGCTTCCGGTGAAAGTCCCCTGCGCGCAATCGCATGGGCCTTTCATCCGGATTTCTGCCAACAGAGGTGAACCTCCTCGTCTCGCGGACTGGCGGATGCTCCAGATGATTGGCTTGATGTGTCTTCTCGGTGCGAACCGGGATCAGTCGTGCTGAAGAACGCTCTGTTTGGGCCAGCATGTCAGCTTGATCGGGCCGGGAGGAGCAGACTGAAGATCGAGCCTCCCGTGGCGACAGGCCTGTAGGTCACATCCCCATCCATGGCCTGCGCGAGGGTACGAACGATGTAAGGCCGAGCCCGGATCCCCGCGGCCCGTTCACGGGGCGGGTGGAGCCGCGCTGGAACTTGCCGAAGAGCTGCGCGCGCTCCGCTTCCGGCACCCCGAGGCCAGCGTCCTCCACCTCGATCAAGAGAAGGTCACGATGTCCCGCACGCAGGTGAATAGTTGTCCCCGCTGGCGAAAAGCGGATGGCATTGGAGAGCAGATTGTCGAGAATCTGATCGACCGCTTCCCCATCCGTCACAGCCGTTACCGGCCGGGGCGGCACGTCGATCACAAGGGATAGCCCGTGAGCCAACGCGACGCCTGCATGGCGATGACGCGCCCGCTCCAACACTTTGCGCAGGTCCATTGGTGCGCGCAGCCGTGAGCATGGAGCCAGCGTGCCGCACTCAGGACGTGGCGGTCGCGCCCGCGTTTGCTCCATCTCTCCGGAAGAAAAACCGGCATGAAGAGCCTTCTGCCGAGGCCCGGAGCGGCACTGAGTCGGGCTCACCGGCGACCGCGCGTTGACTTGTTGCTCAGGCCGCGTCCGGGCCCTCAGCTGATAAGCCTTTCCTGCAGGGATCGCTCGATCCGCGAGGACAAGGCCGGCCGAGGACAGATGCCGGCAAGATCACGATTCCCGCCTCCCCGACCACATCATTGCCGATCTTCAACAGCGCGTGCGGCTGTGGCGGAAGCCCTGGAATGCCCGACGCGAGTCGGGCGCCGTCTCGGCGCTGCACCATAATGGTACGCCCTCTTCTGGGATCAACATCCTCCTCTGGTAGGTCTACTGCTGAATGCTCTGGTGGAACGGGCACGCCACCTGGTGGCCACCGCCGATATCGCGAAGTGGCATTGGGCTCTCCCCACATTCGGGACGTTCGATCGGGCACCGCCCGACCAGACGGCAGGCTGGCCGGGGATCAATGGGGGTGCCGATTTCTCCAGCGAGCTTGGTCCGCTCCCGCCTTCCACCCCAGCGCGCTACAGGCGCCGCTGACATCAGTGCACGGGTATAAGGGTGTTTCGGGTGTGAGAAGACCTCTTCCGTGGGCCCGCGTTCGACGATCTTGCCGAGATACATCACGGCAACTTCATCCGACATATGCTTGACAACCTGCAGGTCGTGGCTGATGAAGAGATAGGCGAGGTTGAATTCCTGCTGCAGCCGCTTCAGTAGCTCCAGGATCTGGCCCCGGACCGAAACGTCGAGCGAGGCCGTGGGCTCGTCGAGCAGGACGACTTCGGGACTGATCGCCACGGCGCGGGCGATGCCGATCCGCTGCCGCTGGCCGCCGCTCAGCTCGTTCGGATAACGGTCGAGATGCGCGACCGTCAGGCCGATGATCTCGATCAGTTCGCGCAGCCGCTCGTCGCGCTCCGCTCTGGTCAGGTTCAGATGCAGCTTGAGCGGCTCCTCCAGGATGCCGCGCACCGTCATGCGCGGGTTCAGCGAGGCATTGGGGTCCTGGAACACCATCTGCACCAGCCGGTAGGTGCGCGACATCTCCAGGGCGGTCAGCTCCAGGATCGAACTGCCATGGACGATGATGTCACCGCTGGTCGGCTCAACCAGCCGGGTGATGCAACGCGCGACGGTCGACTTGCCCGAGCCGCTCTCGCCGACCAAAGCGAGGGTCTTGCCCGGCTGCAGGTCGAAATCGACGCCGTCGATGGCGTGCAGCTTGCGACCGCCACGCACGGGAAAGAGTTTGCGCAGGTTTCTGACCTGGATGATGGGATAGTCGGCCGGATAGTGCCTCATGCTCCCTCTTCCCCGAGTTGGCTGGCCGCGAGCAGCCGGCGCGTATAGGCGTGCGCCGGCGCGGTGAAGATCTGTTCCGTCGCGCCGGTTTCGACGACGCGGCCCTTATTCATGACGATGACTTCATCGCAGGTCTCGGCGACGACGCCGAGATCGTGCGTGATCAGGCAGACCGTCAAACCACGGCTCTTCGCGAGGTCGACGATCAGCTCCATGATTTCGGCCTGAGTGGTGACGTCGAGTCCGGTTGTCGGCTCGTCCATGATCAGCAGTTCCGGCTCGCAGATCAGCGCCGCCATGGCGATCATGGCGCGCTGGGCCATGCCGCCGGAATATTCATGCGGATATTGCCGCGCCCGACGCTCCGGCTCGGGAATTTGGACGCGACGCAGCGCCTCGATCGCCTTTGCCATGGCCGCGTGCCGGGAGCGGCCGCTGTGCAGCCTGTCGGTATCGGCCAACTGGTCGCCGACGGTGAAAACCGGGTTGAGCGCTGCCCGCGCGTCCTGGAACACCATGCTGATGCGCCTGCCCCGGATCCGGCGCAAGGCCCTGTCGTCGAGGCCGAGGATCTCCTCGCCTTTGAAGCGGATGCTGCCGGCAGTCCGCCGGAAGGTCGGCGGCTGCAGGCCGAGCACCGATAGCGCCATCAGCGACTTGCCGCTGCCGGTTTCGCCGACGACCGCGGTGATCGCTTTCGGCTTCAGCCGATAGCTGACATCGAACAGGACAGGCTCCATCTCGCCCGACTCGCGGCCCCGAAATGCGCCGCTATAGCCCTCGATCTCGAGGATGACGTCGCTCATCGGCGCCTCCTCGGATCGGTGATGTCAGCAATCGCGTCGCCGAGCATGTAGAAGGCCGCCGTCATGCCGAGCACGGCAATACCGGGAAAAAGCGACACCCACCACTGGCCGGTCATGACGCCATCCTGGCCGCGCGCGATCATGTTGCCCCATTCAGGCGAGTCCGGACTGAGGCCCAGCCCCAGAAATCCGAGACTGCCGATGATCAGGACCGAGAAGGCGGCGTTGAGCGAGGTGAAGGCCAGCAGCGGGCCCATGCTGTTCGGCAGCAGATGCTTGAACGCGACCCCGAACCAGAGATTGCCGACCAGCCGCGCGGCTTCGGCGAACTGCCATTCCCGGCGCGAGCGAATCTCGGCGCGGGCGAGGCGGAGATAGTCCGGCATACCGACGAACGAGAGGACCGCGATGACGTTGACCACCCCCGGGCCGGCTGCCTGCACGATCAGCATCGCGAACAGCAGACCGGGAAAGGCCTGGACGATCTCGATCAGGCGCATGATCACCGTGTCGACCGTGCCGCCGAAATAGCCGGCGATGGTGCCGAGAATCGTGCCGATGCTGAACGCGATGAAGACGGCGGCAAGGCAAATGCCGAGGTCGTAGCGGGTGCCCATCATCAGCATCGACAGGATGTCGGTGCCAAGCCGGTCGGTGCCGAGCGGAAAGGCGAGACTGGGCGCCTCATAGGGCATGCCGGCGCCCGGCATGGTCGGGTCATACGGCGTCCAGAAGAACGACAGGATGGTCACGCCCACATAGAAGGCGAGCAGGGTGGCGCCCACCTTGCCGGACAGGGTCAGGCGCGAGAACCGCCGCTTGCGGCGGGGCTTGGGCGCGGCCTCCGGGCGGCTAAGCATCCGTCCGGGATTTTCCTCAGCCCTCTGCTGCGGATCGGCTCCAGGTCCTGCCGGGCTGAGCGTCCGGAACCTGGCGAGGCCGAAACGGCGTCTTTCAAGCATTTCCATGTGTCATACGTCTCGACTGCTGATCGGGAAGGGCCGTTCGCAGGAAGCCGCGCCTGGGTCCGTTTCCAAGACTCGACGCCGATGCCATCGCCACGCACTGCACGGCCAGACCGGAACAACTGCCGGCGATGGTGTCGGCGCGACAAGGCGCACCATGACCGTCACGCTAGAGCGCGAAACTCGCCTCGGCAATCGCAATATTTGACGACTACATCAATCTACGTTGCACATTTCGAGTTATTGCTTGGATAGTAGGCATATTTCCCGTTAATCGAATGATTTTTAGGCTCACGCTGTGCTCGGAAAGCCGAAAACCCTGAAGAAACTGCAGATGGCACCGCCCAATTTTTGATACCCGGCTAAGCTGTCCACCAAAAGTATGATTGTCTGCCGCGATTGAACAAATAGTCTGGATGTTGCAATTCAGGGCGCATCAGCGCCTCTATATTATTGCGCGACCAGTATTGCTCATGTGGAAGCAGACCCGGTACTGATCGCACCTATTGGCTGAAACAGCCCCCGCAGCAGAAACATAATTGGAGACTTCGTCGCCGATGGTAAGCTTTCTCAAAGTAAAGAGGGCCGCAAAGGCCCTCATATACTCGCTGCTCCTGCTGTCGGCGGCATCCGTGGCGCAGGCGCAGAACACCCCGCCGCTCGTTCGCGCGGTCGCCGCCGACTTCAACAGCATCGACCCCGCCGACACGCGCAGCATGCAGGACCAGGACCTGGTGCTGAACCTCTACGACAAGCTGGTGGAGACCAAGTTCACCGAACGGGCCGACGGCTCCTTCGATGGCGATCCCATGGAGGTGGTGCCGAGCCTGGCGGAATCGTGGGAGGTCGACGGACCCGCCGTCACCTTCCACCTGCGCAAGGACGTGAAGTTCTATCCGACCGGCAATCCGATGACGGCCGACGACGTGATCTACAGTTTCACGCGCCTGGTCGAGATTCCCGCCAACGGCAAGAACCAGACCGGTGTCGCCGGGCTGTACACGGCAGACCAGTTCGAGAAGATCGACGATCACACGGTCCGGATCACCTCCAAGGATGGCCCCGGGGGCAAGCCGGCGGAAGTCGCGGTCCGCCTCACGTCGATGAAGTTCCTGCAGTTCGGGATCCTGGACTCGGTCGAGGTCAAGAAGCACGCGACCGAAAGCGACCCCTGGGCGCGCGAATGGCTGCAGAAGAACCAGGCGAGCTCCGGTCCGTATTACATCTCCGAGCACACGCCGAACCAGCAGATCACGCTGACCGCCGTGCCGAACCGCCCCTGGGGTCCGCAGCCCAAGGTCGACAAGATCATTTTGCGCGTTACCGGCGATGCAGACGTCGTCTCGCTCATCAAGGGCGGCGTGGTCGATTATGCCGGCGAAGGACTGACCGGTCGACAGTACAAGTCGATCGAGGATGCCGGCTTCCCGGTGATGTTCGGGCCGACGCCCAACCTGCTGCGCCTCGCCATGGCGGTCGACAAGGCCCCGTTCGACGATAAGCTCGTGCGCCAGGCGATCCTCTACGCCGTGCCGGTCAAGCAGATCATCAACGTTGCCCTCGGCGGCCGGGGCGAGCCGTCACCGTGCATGTACAATGCAGGCGACGTGACCTGCAATGACAGCTTCGGCCGCTACACCTACGATCTTGAAAAGGCCAAGGCGCTGATCGAGCAGTCGGGCAAGAAGAATATCGCCTTCGACTTCTGGTACAGCTCGGCGCTTCCCTACAACAACGACGTTGCGATCCTGATCAAGAGCTCGCTTTCCAAGATCGGCGTCACTGCCAACCTGAAGCCAACCCCGGAAGTGCAGCTGGCGACGGCCGTGCGCAACCGTACCTACCGCGAAAACGACACTATGTCGGGAATGTATCTCTTCGACGGCGTGTTCTGGCTGCCTGATCCGGTGACCCAGACCAATTGCTGCGTCGTCAGCTGGAGCGACAAGGGCGGCAGCGGAAACTGGTCGCGCTATGACGATCCGGTCATCGACGAGCTGCACTATACCTTCCGCAACTCGGGCGACACCAAGGCCCGAAACGAGGCCTATCACAAGATCCAGGACATCATGGCGGACCAGGCCGCCAACCAGATCCCGCTCGTGATCATGGGCCGTACGGTCGCCACCAGCAAAAGGCTCAGCGGCGTGACGTTCTCGCAGGAACCCTACGCCCGCTACACCTACCTCCAGCTGAAGAACTGACGGCGGCGGAGTGGCCGGCCAACCTTGCGCCGGCCGCTCCGACCCAACGTTCGAGCCTCAGGAGTCGAGGCGCCGGCCCCGGCTCCTGCCGTAAG
Organism: Kaistia sp.; assembly: GCA_035555375.1. GTDB lineage: Bacteria > Pseudomonadota > Alphaproteobacteria > Rhizobiales > Kaistiaceae > Kaistia. The sequence goes on from DATMGR010000038.1 coordinate 229,399, forward strand.
TCAATCGAACAGATCAGCCCGTTCGGCGGGCGAGACCATCACGGGTCGCCGGGGGTGTCCTCTCCCGTGCACGTGCGCGAAAGCGTCGTCCGATCGCGATCCAGTCAGGGAGTTCAGGACGTGCCTCGTAAACCTTTCCATCTCGGCTGGTTCCTCGGAAACAGCTTCGGCGTTCACGGCTGGAACGATCCATGGGGTGGGACGACCGCCCGCGATTGGGCCAACCCCAGCCTGCAGATCGATCTGGCTCGGGCCATCGAGCGCGCCTGCTTCGACATGGTGCTGTTGGAGGACTCGTCCTTCGTGCCCGACAATTACGGGAGTTCGATGGATTTCTACCTGAAGCGCGCCATGCGGGCGCCGAAGAACGATCCGCTGCCGCTGGTCCCGCTGATGACCCAGGCGACCAAGCATGTCGGCATCGTTCCCACGATTTCGACCTCGTTCTATCCGCCCTATCTGCTGGCGCGCCTGGTGGCGACGCTCGACCTGATGTCGGACGGGCGTGTCGGCTGCAATTTCGTGACCTCGACCTCCGAACGAGCGGCGCAGAATTTCGGGCTGACGGAGCATATCGACCATCATGTCCGCTACGAGATGGCCGACGAGTTCGTCGAGGTCGTCAAACAGCTCTGGAACTCCTGGGACGCGGACGCCGTCGTCTGCGACGAGGCAGCCGAGATGTTCGTCGATCCGGCCAAGGTGCGGCCGATCAACTTCGAAGGTCGATATTTCTCCTCGCGCGGACCGCTGAACACGGCGCGGCCGCAGGGCGATCCGGTGCTGGTGCAGGCTGGCGGGTCGCCGCAGGGCCGGGCCTTTGCCTCCAAGCACATGGACATCGTCATGGCCGCCGTCGGCACGGTCGAAGAGATGAAGGAATTCCGCGACGACATCCGCAAGCGCGTCGCCGCGCATGGCCGCGATCCGGACAGTTGCAAGGTCCTGTATCAGATCGTGCCCGTCATCGCCGACAGCGACGCGGAGGCGAAGAGCATTTTGGAGGAGCGGCGCAAGTCCAGGGATCCGGCCGTGATTCTCGCCGGCATGGGCAGCCTCTTCGACATCGACTTCGCCTGCATCGATCTCGACGAACCCCTGGCCGAAATGGCGACCAACGGCCAGCAGGGCACGTTCAAGCGTTTCATGTCGATGGGAAGCACGCTGCGCGAAATCGCCAACAAGTTCCGCTTTGGGTTGGAAGATGTCGCCGGCACGCCGGAGACGGTGGCGGCGCAGATGGCCGAGATGATGGAGGAGGTCGGCGGCGACGGCTTCATGATCGCCGGGCCGATGAACCGCCGCTACATCGCCGAGATCACGGAGGGTCTGGTGCCGGCGCTGCAGCGTCGCGGGCTGTCGCGCAAGGCTTACAGCTCCAGCACCTTCCGCGAAACGCTGATGGAATTCTGAGCGTGCAGCCGCCGCGTGCCCTGCCCCCGATCGTCGAGAAGGAGTTCGTCTCATGGCCTTCGCCCGCATGCTGCTGAAACGCCTGCTCTGGGTGATCCCGGTCGCCTTCGGCGTGGTCACGATCACCTTCTTCACGGCGCGGGTCTTCAATGGCGATCCGGCGGAGCTCTATGCGCCGCCTGAGGCGACGGCGGAACTGCTGGCGATGATCCGGCACGACATGGGGTTGGACGACCCGCTGCCCGTGCAGTTCGTTCGCTATCTCGGCAACCTGCTGCATGGCGATCTCGGCAAGTCCTTCTCGACCGGCAACAGCGTCGCCGCCGATCTCAGCAACCGGCTGCCGGCCACGCTCGAACTCGGCATGCTCGGCCTGCTGATGGCGATCGCCTGCGGTCTGCCGCTTGGCGTCATCGCCGCCGTCAGGCGAGAGCGATGGCCCGATTTCCTGATCCGCTGCGTGACGCTCACCGGCATGGCGATCCCGCAATTCTGGATCGGCCTCATGCTGCTGTTCATCTTCTTCGTCAATCTGAAATGGCTACCGGGTCCGGTCGGACGCTTGCCGCTCGGCATCGATCCGCCGCCCACGGTCACCGGCTTCATGCTCATTGATACGCTGGTCGCGGGCGAGCCCGCCAAGTTCTGGCAAGCGTTGCGCGCGCTGGTCCTGCCGACGCTGACGCTTGCCATGTGCACCCTGGCGCCGATCGCCCGCGTCACCCGCTCGGCGATGGTCGAGGCGCTGCAGAGCGATTATGTCCGCACTGCCTATGCGATGGGCCACAGCAACCGCGTCGTCTGGTTCCGCTACTGCCTGCGTAATGCGCTCTTGCCGATCATCACGCTGATCGGCGGCATCATCGGCTTCATCTTCGGTGGCGCCGTGCTGATCGAGGCGATCTTCGGCTGGCCGGGCGTCGGGCAGTATGCGCTGCAGGCGATCGAGCAATCCGACTTCGCCGCCCTGCAAGGCTTCGTGATCTACGCCTCGCTGCTCTACGTGCTCGCCTTCCTCGCCGTCGACATCCTCTATCTGTTCGTCGACCCACGGATGCGGACCTGAGCCATGGCAAACGCCTGTTCCACCAGGACCTCAGCCCGGCCGCAGCCAGGATTTCGGCTCCAGCAGCATGCGCATGGCGGCCGCCCGGCTGCCAACGCCGAGCTTGTCGAAGGAGCGCTGCAGATGGGTCTTCACCGTCGCGGCGCCGATGCCAAGCGCCACCGAAATGTCATGGTTCGCGGCGCCGTCTGCGATCAGGTTCATGACCTCCACCTCGCGCGGCGACAGTCCGAAGCGGGTGGTGAGCTTGCGCGCGAGATAGCGCTGCCGCACGGCTGGATTGAAGATCAGTTCGCGCTCGAGATAGCGGCGGATCGCATCGGCGACCACCTCGGTCTCGGCCGTGGCCGGGGGGTCGGCGAGCGTCTTCATCACGCCGATGCCGATCAGCGGCTCGCCCTCGTCGCGCAGGACGATCGTCGCCGCATTGGCAAAGCCGGTGTCGCGCATGAATTTGGCGTAGCGCGCGGTATCGGGCGTGACGGAACCGCCGAGGCGCTGCTGGAGAAATGCGACGGGCCTCCCGTCCTCGACGACGGAATGGACGTTGATCGGGTCGAAGCGGCCCATGCCGTCATTATAGCCCGCGATGAACCGGGCTGCGCCGCTGTCGGACGCCAGCGGCGATCCGTAGGTCGAGTCGATCCAATAGATCAGCGCCGCCGAGGCATTCAGCGCCTCTTTGACGAGGTCGAGTACTCCGTCGAGGCGATGCGCTTCGCGTTGGGGGGAACGCGAGTTCATGGCGTATGGCTCCACTGGTGCGAACTGGCCGTGCATCTCACTTTGCTGCGATGCACCAAGACTATCGGCCGGTCCGTTTCAGAGTCGAGTCCAGTGTTTAGGCGGCCTGCACGCGGCAACGGCGCATTTCGAGGCGGTATCGCGTCGTTCTCCCGGACCCGGCTACTGCTGCAACACCGCGCGGCTGAACAAGGCATTGACGGGGCATGAACACGATCGAGCCGGCAAATTTCTGGAGAGCCGTGGGCTTCCGCGCCATCGGGGCAGCCGTCGTCGCCGCCCGCAATGCCGATGGCCCGGCCGGATTGCTGGCGCTTTCGACGGCGCACCTGTCGCAATCGCCGCCGACCATGACCTGTGCCGTCGGCCTGACCACCTCGGCCCTGTCAACGATCCTCGAAGCCGGCCATTTCGCCATCAGCTTCCTTTCCGAGGACCAGGGCGACGTCGCCGAGCGCTTCGGTGGACGAACTGCGCTCAAGGGGGCCGAGCGCTTCGAACCCGCCCGCTGGGACGTGCTGAAGACCGGTGCTCCGGTCCTGAAGGATGCGGTCGGCGCTCTGGATTGCGAGCTGGACGAGGCGATCCAGCGGCATGGCACGATGATCCTGATCGGACGGATCGTCGCCTTCCACTCTGCCGGCGGCCTCACGCCGCTGGTTTATTTCCAGGGTGCGCCGCTCCGCGTCGCCCCGCGGCATGATGGGCATGAATGAGATGGCACAGGTTCAACAGACGGTCCCGGAGCCCGGCGTTTCCCCGGTCACGGCGGAACTCTATCGCGACGGCATGTCCCGCCTCGCCGGCGCGGTCTCGATCGTGACGATGAACGGTTCGGCCGGGCCCGCGGGCTTCACGGCCTCGGCCGTCTGCAGCATCACGGACAGTCCCCCAACGCTGCTTGTCTGCGCCAAGCTGAGCAGTTCCATCGGCACTGCGATCCAGGAAAACCGGGCGATCTGCGTCAACACGCTGGCGCCGCTGCATGAGGATCTGGCCCGGCTATTCGGCGGCAAGACGCCGATGCAGGATCGCTTCACCGCGACGGGCTGGACATCCGGCCTGTCCGGCGCGCCGATCCTCGCCGATGCGCTGGTGGCCTTCGATGGCCATGTCGTCGACGGCAAGACGGTCGGCACACATCGGATCCTGATCGTTCGCGTCGATGCCGTTCATCTCTCCGAGGGGCAGGAAGCGTCCGTCTATTTCGCCAGGCGCTTCCACCGCATCGTCGCCGCTCCCAGCTCCTGACCTCCACCCGGCATCTTCCGGCATGCCCTCATGGTCATGCCGGCTGAGCCGACCGCATTGCGCCACTGCCCGACCCCAGACTCACCGGAGATCTTCCATGAACGCGTATGAACGAGATTTCGTCGGCTATGGCGCCACGCCGCCCGATCCCAAATGGCCGGGCGGTGCGCGTATCGCCGTGAATTTCGTCATGAATTATGAGGAAGGATCCGAATATTCCTACATGGACGGCGACGGCAAAACCGATGCCGCGCTCACCGAAGTCGGCGGCTCGCTCATTCCCGAAAACGGGCGCGACCTCGCGGCAGAAACCATGTTCGAATATGGCAGCCGCGTCGGCTTCTGGCGGCTGATGCGACTGTTCAAGGAGCGCGACCTGCCGATGACGGTGTTCGCCTGCGCGCTTGCGCTGGAGCGGAATCCCGAGGCCGCCGCCGCGATCCGCGCCTCCGACCACGACATCTGCTGCCATGGCTGGCGCTGGATCGAGCACTACAAGCTGACCGAGGAAGAAGAGCGCAAGCACATCGCGCTGGCGATCGAGAGCCTACAGAGGACTGTCGGCACGCGGCCGCTCGGCTGGTACTGCCGCTATTCGCCAAGCGTCAACACGCGGCGGCTGGTGATGGAGGAAGGCGGCTTCGTCTATGACAGCGACGCCTATAATGACGAGTTGCCCTACTACGTGAAAATGGGCGACAAGCCGCAGCTCGTCGTTCCCTATTCGCTCACCAACAATGACTCAAGACTCGCCAATGGCTCGCTTGGCACGGGCAGCGACTTCTTCACCTATCTGAAGGAAGCGTTCGACATGCTCTATGAGGAAGGCGCGACACAGCCAAAGATGATGTCGGTCGGCATGCATATGCGCTTCCTCGGTCACCCCGCGCGCGCCAGCGGGCTCGCCCGCTTCCTCGATTATGTGAAGAGCTACGAGAATGTCTGGGTCTGCCGGCGTCTCGACATCGCCAGGCACTGGCTCGCCACGCACCCCTACAAAGGCTGAACCTATGGACACCCTGAAAGCCGAACCGCTGGACGCCGCGTCCTTCGCGCCCTTCGGCCATGTGCTGGACCTCTCGGCGCCCAGCCTCACGCTGCTCGACGAATTGCAGAATCTGAGACCGGGCGCTCGCGCCCGGTTGAGCCTCGCGACGGTCGAGCCGATCGGCCTGCCGCTGCGGGTCGAGGAAATGGAGCGCCATGCCTTTTCGTCGCAAGCCTTCGTCCCGCGAGAGGTCTCGCGGTACCTGATCCTCGTCGCCCCGCCGGGCCCGACGGCGCCTGAGCTCTCTGCCATTCGAGCGTTTATCGTTCCCGGCACGCTCGGCATCATCTATCGGGCCAACACCTGGCATCATCCGATGCGGACGCTCGACAGGCCGGGCTCGTTTGCTGTCGTGACTTTTGTTGATGGCACCCAGGACGACGAGGAGTTTCGACCCGTCCCCCGCATATTCCAGGTAGACGACTAGCTAAACGTCAAATCCTCCGGATTTCGTTCTCGTCGCGACGTTTACCAAAAGAACTATTCGAAAAGCTTGAGCAAGCCGCGGTCGGCGATTTCCATACCGAACCCGGGTGCGTCGCTGATCTTGAGGCGCCCGTTCTGTGGCAGGTCTTCGCCCGTGAACAGATTGCCGAACACCGGACGGATCGAGCGGCCATCAGGGCTCGCCGCGACATATTCGCAAAGTGGCCGATTCGGCTGGCTGCCGATGAAATGATAGGCGTAGGGCCCGCTGCCATGCGGGATGATCGGCAGGTCATAGGCGGCGGCCTGTGCCGCGATCTGCAGCAGCGCGGTCATGCCGCCGACCCACATCACGTCGGGCTGAAGGATATCGATCGTGCGCTCCGCAATCAGCTGGCGGAAGCCGTAACGGGTATATTCATGCTCGCCCGTCGTCCATGTCAGCGTTGGGTGCGCCTGCTTCAGCAGCCGGTAGCCCTCGATGTCGTCGGGGTGAAGCACCTCTTCCCACCAATAGATGCCAAGTGGTTTCGCCGCCTCCGCCAGGCGGATGGCATAGGGGACGGTCAGCGACATGTAGCAGTCGACCATCAGCGGGAAGTCAGGGCCGACCTTGGCGCGCTGCGCGGCGAGATATTCGATGTTCTTGACCAGTCCGGCCTCGCCATCGAAATGGCTGTGCGGCAGTGGCACCTTCGAGCCCCAGAAACCGAGGTCACGCACGGCGGCAGGCTCCGGCCCGGTGCAATAGAAGGTGATCTCGTCATGGCAGAGGCCGCCGATGAGATTGAAGACCGGTTCGCCGCGGACCTTGCCGATGAGGTCCCACAGCGCGAGATCGACGACCGAGATCGTCGCGATCGGCATGCCCTTGCGGCCATAGGGCATCGAGGCGCGGAACAGCTGATCCCAGATCTTGTTGACGTTGCGTGCATCCTCGCCGACGAGGAAGCGCCTGAAATGGTTCTTCACCAGCCATGCCGCCGGATGACCGCCAAAGCCTGTAGCGATGCCGCATGCGCCGCTCGCCGTCTCGATCTCGACCACGATAGAGCCCATCACGCCGATGCCCCATGAGGAGCGCGACGCCTTGTATTTCTCATAGCCGGACATCGGATTGGCGATCAGCGTGTCGATCAGCCAGTGGCCCCTGCCCTGTTGGAAATAATCGCCGCCATTGCCTTCGCTCTCGACGAGATAGACCCGGACGTCTTTGATCTCGAATTGATTGGCCATGAGGCGCGTCCGTCCAGCGTTTGTCAGGAAAGATGAAAGACTTGGGTAAGGTTGACGGCCGTCGGCGTGCCGTCGTCATCGTAATCCATGACGTCATCCATGAATGCCCACCAGCGCTTGTTGGCGTCGGTCGCGGGCAGATCGGCCATGGTGTGGTCGTCGCTCCGGATCAGCGTGGCGAACAGATAGTTCGTCTCGGGATCGTGCCAGATCGAATAATCCGACACGCCGGCATCTTTCAGCGCCTTGGCGAGATCGGGCCAGAGTTCGTCATGGCGCTTCTTGTATTCGGCAATCTTGCCAGGATGGACCTTCATGCGGAAGGCGATGCGCTCGGCCATGGCGGCGCTCCTATTGCAGGTTCACGTAAAGGCCGCCATCGACCAGCAGCGATGCGCCGGTGACATAGGCGGCCATGTCGGAGGCGAGGAACGCGACGACATTGGCGACATCGGCCGGCTGGCCGAAGCGGCCGAGCGGGATGCGGCCGTTCAGATAGTCGCGCTTCGCCGGGTCCGACCAATCATCCCTGTTGATGTCGGTGGCGATCGCGCCCGGCATGACCGAATTGCAGCGAATGCCATAGGGTCCAAGCGCAATGGCGACGGATTGCATCAGTGAGTGCACGCCGGCTTTGGTGGGCGTGTAATGCGTCTGCATGGCGCCACCGACAAGAGCAGAGATCGAGGAGGTCGCCACGATTGCACCGCCCTCGCCCTGGTCTTTCATGCGGTTCGCGGCAGCCTGCGTGATGTAGAAGGCGCCGGTGAGATTGACGCCGATGACGCTCTGCAAAAGCTCCGGCGGCATGTCGAGGAAGCTGTGGAATGGGCAGATGCCGGCATTCGACGAGAGCACGTCGACGCCGCCAAAGGCCTCAACAGCGACTTTCACCAGATCACGGCTGACCTGCGGATCAGCGATATCGCCTTCGACTGCAATCGCCTTTCGGCCGAGCGCCTCGATTTCGGCGACGACCTCCTCCGCGGCATCCGCATAGGTCACGCCGTGATCGGCGGCGCCAAAATAGTTGATCACGACATCGCAGCCCTGCCGGGCGAGTTCCAGCGAGATGCCGCGACCGATGCCGCGGGAGCCGCCGGTAACGATGGCACGCTTGCCCTCGAGAAGCATGGCGACCTCCTATCGCGATCGGAAGGGAATGGGCGGCAAGTCACCCATCACATCGAGCGTGGTCTTGCGAATGTGCTCGACATGCTCGGCCATGGCGACTTCTGCGGCTTCGGGGTCGCGCGCCGCCAGCGCCTTGACGATGGCGTCGTGGTCGCGAGCCGACTGATCGAGGACACCGGGCGTTTCTGACGCCTTGCGACGTTGGTCGATGGCCAAGCCATAGAGCGAGCGCGAGACGCGATCGAGGAAGGCGTTGTCTGACGCTGTGCCGATCAGTTCGTGGAACTCGCTGTCGGCCAGTCGAAACGCGACCGGGTCACCGACGGTCTGGTAGGCAACTTCGATCAGCTCGGCGAAGCGCTCCATTTGAGATGCCGTGACGTTGCGTGCAGCGCTTGCCGCGAGGCCGCAATCGATCACGGTCCTGGCGGCGAACAGGCTGTCGAGGCTGTAATCCTGCAGGCTCAGCACGAAGGAGAGCGGCGCCATCAGTCGGTTCGGCTTCAGGTCGGTGACATAGCAGCCGCCGCCCTGCTTGCTCTCGACGACGCCGAGCATGGCAAGCCCGCGCAGCGCCTCGCGAACCACAGGCCGCGAGACATGCAGCGCCTTGGTCAGTTCGTTCTCGCTCGGGAGCTTGTCTCCCGGCGCGATATTGCCGGATGCGATCAGCGCCATCAGACGCTCGGCGACCCGTTCGGAGGCGGAGGGCTTGGTATCGATCGGCTTCAACTGGTCGAGCGGGTTCATGGACATCGTCCTCAGTTCTGCGAACGGACGCGCAGCTGGTCGAGGCCAACGGCGAGGAGCAGCACTGTGCCCTTGGTGACGTCCTGCCAGAAGCTCGAAACGTTAAGAAGCGTCAGTCCGTTATTGAGCGTCCCGAGGATCAGCACGGCGAGCAGCGTGCCCCAGACCGAACCACGTCCACCGAACAGCGACGTACCGCCAAGGATAATCGCGGCGATGACGGTCAGAAGGTGCTTGCCGACCGAATCGGGGGCGGCGGCACCAAGCATGGCTGCGACGATGATGCCGGCGAGCGCACCGGAGAGGCCCGAGAGGACGTAGAGGATCATCTGCGTCCGATCGACGGGAATGCCGAGCATGCGCGAGGCTTCCGGGTTGCCGCCCGACGCGTAGATGAAGCGCCCGAACGGCGTGAACGCCATCACCCACCAGATCAGGACGAAGATGACGAGCATGATGATCAGCGGCACCGGCATGCCGTAGATCTTGCCTGAGCCGATCCAGTTGAAGCCTTCCGTGAGGAGCGGCTGCGTCAGGCCTCCGGTCAACACCAGCGACAGGCCGGTGATGATCGACATGGTGCCGAGCGTGACGATGAAGGGATTGAGGCGAAGCCCGTTCGTCAGCGCGCCATTGCCGGCGCCAATGCCGGCTCCGATCACTAGCGCGATGCCGCAAGAGAGCCAGATGTCGATGCCGTTGGCATAGCACATCGCCACGATGACACCGGAAATGCCGGCGACGGCGGCGACCGAGAGATCGAGGCCGCCGGCAATGATCAGCGGCGTGCCGGCCGCCGCCATCAGGCCGATGAAGGCCATGTTCGAGCCGATCGAGACCAGATTCTTGAAGGTCAGGAAGTAGGGCGAAAGCGTCGTGAAGACGCCGGCCAGGATCAGGTAGAAGACCAGCAGCATGACGACGCCCGCATAGGGATGGCCAAGCAGATTGCGCGAGCGTTGCGCTGTCGTTATGGCCTTGTGTTCGGCGGCGGCGGTGTTGACGTGCTGCGACATGGGGCGATCCTTGGAAATCAGGCTGCGACGGCCGGCTTGCTGGCCGCGCTCATGAGCGCCGACGCATCGGTCGGCTGCTCGTAGGTCTCGGTGACGACGCCGCCGGCGAGCACGATGCTGCGATCGGCAAGACCGGCGACTTCCTCGGCGTCGGAGGAGATCAGCAAGATGCCGAGACCCTGGTCGGCCAATTGCCGGATCTGGCGGTAAATTTCCAGGCGAGCGCCGACATCGACGCCACGGGTCGGCTCCTCGAGAATGAGTACGCTGGGATCGCCGAGCAGCCAGCGGGCGAGGCAGACCTTTTGCTGGTTGCCGCCCGAAAGCGTGCCGATCGGTTGTTCGGGACCGCGGGCCCGGATGGAGAGCCTGCGGATCCATTCGGCGGCCGTCGTCGCTTCCTTCTCGCGGTCGACGGTCACGCCGCGCGTGAACAGCGGCATGTTGGCGATCGAGAGATTCTCGCGCAGCGTCAGCATTGCGATGATGCCTTCGCGCTTGCGCTCCGCTGCAACGAGGCCAAGACCGGCCTCGACCGCCCTGCCGGGCGTCGTGATGGCGTAGGGCTTGCCGCCGACTGTGGCGCTCGCGATCTTTGTGCGCGGCACGGCGCCAAACAGCGAGCGGCCGATCATTTCGGCGCCCGAGCCGATCAACCCATGCACGCCGGTGATGGTCCCGCGGCGAACAGTGAAATCGACGCCACGCAGCCAGCCTTCGACTGTAAGCCCCTCGACGGTGACGACGTCGTCGCCGGCGCCAGACGATGCGGAGAAGGCCGGATAGAGATCGCCGACCCGATTGCCGACAATGGCGTGCAGCACCTCGTCGACATCGGTGCGCGCAGTGACGAAATCGCCGGCATTGCGACCGTCACGGAGGACGACGACCCGGCCGGAGATGGCGAACACCTCTTTCAGGTAATGCGAGATGTAGATGATCGAGATGCCCTCCGCCTGGAGGCGGCGGATGATGTCGAACAGCAACTGCACCTCCTCGGCGGCGAGGGAGGCGGTCGGCTCATCCATGATGAGGACGCGCGCATTGCCATTCATGGCGCGGGCGATCTCGACGATGCGCTGGACATGATGTGAGAGCGTGCCCATGCGGGTGCGCGGCGACAGCCAGTCGAGGCCAAGGCGCTTCAGGAGCTGCGTCGCGCGCGCTTCCATCGCTGCCGCATCGACATGCAGGCCCTTCCGCGGCATCGCGCCGATCATGATGTTTTCGGCGACGGTCATATCGGGGAAAATCGAGAGTTCCTGCGGCAACATGCGAATGCCGAGCGCCAGCGCATCGGCCGGCGCGCGGATCTCGGCCGGGCTTCCGTCGATGGCAATCAAACCGGCGTCGCGGGTGTAGTTGCCGGACAGAATCTTCATCAGCGTCGACTTGCCGGCGCCGTTCGCGCCGAGCAGCGCGACCACTTCGCCGGCATCGAGATGGAAGTCGACATCGACGAGGACAGGGACACCGCCGAACGACTTGCGAATGCCGCTCATGTCGAGAAGTCTGCTGCCGGCCATCGCCTCAACTCGCTGAAGGATTGGATGGGGGATGCGCGGCGGGCCGCGCATCCCGGAGGTCATGATCAGTTGGCGGGGACGAGGTCCTCGAAGCCCTTCAGGAAAGGCTCCTTCCGCAGTTCCGACAGATAGGCCTCGAAGGCCGCCTGCGGGAACACATAGTCGAACTCGGCCTTATCCGCGCATTTGTAGTCCGGATAATACTTGCAGACATTGGCCTTGGTGATCATCACATGATTGACCAGCACGGCCGGCGGCAGCGGCTTGCCGGCGAGTGAGGACAGGGCGATCGGCAGCAGATAGTTGCCGTAGGTCTCCGGGAAGTAGCCCGTCGCGCCATAGAGCTGCGGCTCGTCGACCAACGCCTTGGTCTCGTCGGCGCCGTTGCCGACCACCACGGCATCCGCCTCGCGGCCGGCCTGCTTGATGGCGCGGAGCATGCCGATCGCCGACTGGTCGTTGATTGCCGTCACCATGATCGGAACGCCATCGGGAATGCGGCTGAGGACGTTCGTCATCTGCGCGTAGGATTCCTGCAGCGTATTCTTGGTGTCGATGCGCAGCATCTTGGTCTTGTCGAAATCGGGCAGCGCGGAGAGGAAGCCGTTGACCTGGCCCTCGGTGCGCATTTTCGGGATCGCACCCGACTGCGGCAGCTCGCCGACGACGAAATAGCCCGTCATCGCCTTGTCCTTGCCGAACTTGGCGATCGCGGCCTGGCCGAGATAGGAGCCGCTCATATAGCCCGACTTCGGATTGTTGGCGCCGAAGAAGGTGGCGCCCGGCATCGGGATGTCGATAGCGACGACCTTGGTGCCGTCCTCGTTGAAGACGTTCATGACTGTCTGACCGAAATTGCTGTCGGTCTGGAATTCGATGACATAGTCGACATTGCGCTGCACGAAAGACTGGGCATTCGCGAGCGCGGTCGGGCCGTCGAGGCGGTTGTCGGCGATGAGCAGGTCGACGCCGGCGAGATCTGCATTGTCCTGGATCGACTTCTCGACGACGACGCCGAAGGTCATGTCGCGCTGCAGGTTTGCGAAGCCGATCACATATTTCTTGCCGTTGCGGGGCGGCTTCGCCGCGATCGCATCGGCGACCATCGCCTTGTACTGGTCCGCTGAAAGGCGCGTGCCGTCATACTTGGCCGGGTCGAAGCCGTGGAAATCATCAGCAAGAGCGGCGGCCGAGAACAGCAGGCCCGAGGCCACCCCGAGCGCGAGCGCCCTGGCAAGTTTCTTCATAGCTCTAATCCTCCCAAGGCGGTCAGCGCCGCCTACAACTCCCCGCTGCCTCCCTCCTCCGAGACGATGCAGCGGGGGACTCATCTCACTTCGCAACTTGTCAGTCAAGTTTGCAAGTGACAGGCCGAAATCTGCATGGGGCCTTGGGAGGGAGATGAATGGCGATCACGGCAAGGCCGCGCATCGGCGTGATGCGTCCGGGTCCCATGCCGAAGCCCTCGGGCGTGGTGACGCTGTTTGAGATGTCGCTGCGACGCGTCCGCTGAATGGGTCGCTTCTGGCTAACGCAGCAGCAGATGCTCGATGAGGGCCTCATCGACTTCGATGCCGAGGCCGGGGCCAGCGGGCGCGCGAACGACGCCGCCTTCCAGCCAGATCGGCCTGTCGACGAGGTCGGCCTGGACGATTACGCGGGTCGGCTTCAGTTCGAAAAGACGCGCATTCGGCGAGGCGAGCGACAGATGCAGGCTGGCGGCGCTGAGGATCGCTGTGCTCCAGGCATGGGCGTTGATGGTGATGCCAGCGGCGCTGCAGAGCGCATCGATCTTGCGGAAGCCTGTGACGCCCTCGGCGCGGGACGGATCCACGCCGAGCACGTCGACCGTGCCGGTCTCGATCAGCCGCTGGTAGCCGGAGACGGTGAATTCGCGCTCACCGGTGCCGATCGGCACCGCGACCGCTGCCTTCAGCGCCTGGTAGTCGTCGATCTGCGTCGGATAGAACGGCTCCTCGATCCAGCCGATGCCAAACTCGGCCATCCGGCTCACCGTGTCGATCGCAGTGGCGCGATCCCACTTCACGCCGTTGCCGGCGTCCACGATGATCTCGAAATCGGGGCCGACGGCCTCACGGAGTTCGCGCACGAAGGCGATGTCGTTCTCCGGATTCTGGCCGATATCCGAAAAACCGCGCTTGCCGAAGCCGAGCTTGACGCCGACGAAACCCGCCTGCTGATACTCGACGACCGCCTCGACATTCGCCGCGCGGGTCACCTTATTGACGTGGCAACTCGCATAGGCAGGAAGGCTGTCATGCACCTTGCCGCCGAGCAGCGCGTAGAGCGGCTTTCCTTCGATCTTGCCCTCGATGTCCCACAGCGCCATGTCGAGCGCGGAATAGGCGAAGCAGGCGATCCCGCCTTCGCCATACCACCAGGCATGGCCGCGCATCATCGCCCAGGCATCGGCGATGCTGATCTCGCCGGCCCCTTGCAACAGCTGCGCGAAAGCACCGTCGATCAGGACCTTGGTCGCCCAGCACGCCTCCGGCCACATGGCGATGCCCTCACCCCAGCCGACGACGCCGTCCACCGTTTCCACCCGCACCAGCACCGTCTGGCGCCAATTGCCGTGATCATTGGTGTCGCGATAGCGAATGACATAGGTCCTGATCGGGCCGAGGCGCATGGGCATGGCTCTGGATGACAGCGTTTCAAGTGACCACTTCCGGTGATCGATTGACTAGCACCGGGACGGCTGCTAGGTCAATAATTGGTCAGACCACTTGGCCAATTGTCACTGATGACGGTGGCCTGACGCGGTGAATGAGGAGTGGGTGCGCTTGGTTGCGAACGATCTCAGTTGGCAGATGCCGCTGAAGCGGACGGGGCTGACCGACCTTTTGGTCGCGCGCATCCTCGGCCTCGTAACGACGGGAAATCTGAAGGCTGGCGATCAGCTGCCATCGGAGCGTAAGCTCGCGGAAACATTCGAGATTTCACGTCCGACCCTACGCGAGGCGCTACGTGCGCTGGCGGTCCTCGGCGTGCTGGAAGTGCGCCATGGCGGCGGAGTGTTCGTCTCGCAGCTCCAGGCGGGCGATCTGCTCGCGCCGCTCGCTTTCTTCCTGACGCTCCGCGGCACGGAAGTCGGCAAGCTCTATGAGGCGCGCCGGTTGATCGAGGGCGAGATTGCGGCGCTGGCCGCCGAGCGCGGAGACCCGGTCGCCCTACCCGAACTCGAGGCGTCGATTGTGGCGCAGGAAACGGCCAAGGATGATCCGGAGCGTTATCGCGAAATCGACACCGCCTTCCACCGTCGCCTGGCCGAACTTGCCGAGAACGACTTCCTCGCCCGCGCTGCGCAGAGCCTCAATGTGCTTGGCCTCGAATTCCGCAAGGTCGCTTCGGAAACGCCTGACGTGATCACGACCTCGATCGAGGATCACCGCGCCATCATCGCAGCGATCAAGGGGCGGGATCCCGCGGGCGCGCGAGCAGCCATGATCCTGCACATGAACCACGTGCTCACCTCAACCCAGGCCTTGATGACGTCGCGGCCCCAATGATGATGAAGAGCCAAAATGACTGAGCGCCGCTGGGGTATCCCCAAGGTCACGGAAGACGACATTCTGGGCGGCGGTTTCTCGACGCCGTGGGATGCGCCGTTCATCCCGCCATTCCCGTTTACCTTCCGCAACGCCGAGATCCTGACTGTCTTCTGGCGGACGGATCCTGACGCCATCGCCTTCCTCGCGCCGCCTCCGATCCAGGCGATCGGCGATGTTGTCGCAGTCCATATCTACAAGATGAACGATACGAGCTGGATAGGGCCCTATCACGAGGCGAATGTCATGTTCGGCGCGAAGCTGCCAAACGGCCGCTCGGGCGCCTATTCGCCCTATCTGTTCCTGGCGTCGGATGGCGGCGTCGCCCATGGCCGCGAAGTGCATGGCCAGCCGAAGAAATTCGCCGAGCCGACGCTGGAGGCCCGCGGCGACCTGATCGTCGGGACGGTGGCGCGCAACGGCATCGACGTGCTGACGGTGACGACGCCCTACAAGCAGCGCGCCGTCGATCCTTCGGAAATGCGCGGCCATTTCGATTTCGCCACCAATCTCAATCTGAAGGCGATCAACCATATCGATGGCCGCCCGGCCATTCGCCAGATCACCTCGCGCAAGCTGACCGATGTCGTCGTTCACGAATGCTGGCAGGGCCCGGCGACGGTCGAGCTAAGGCCAAATGCGCAGGCGCCGGTCTTCCGCCTGCCCGTGGTCGAGCCGTTGGAGGCCTTCTTCTGGCGCGCCGATTTCACGCTCGTCGCGGGCGAAATCATCCATGATTATCTCGGCGCCACCGGCTGAAGCCGGCGGCCGCCCATCGGGACGCATAGCCGGAGGAGGCTCTGCGTCCTCAAGCGTTCATGAGAAATGGGAGGGAGGAGCCCATGCCCGAGAAGATCAATATCGGCGTCATCGGCGCCGGCTGGTGGGCGACGCTCAGCCACATTCCGGCGCTGCTGGCCAATCCGCATGTCGGTACGGTCGCAGTCAGCCGCCCCGATGCGGACGGTCTTGCCAAGGTCGCGGCGGAATTTCCGCAGGTGAGGCCCTATCTCGATACGGCCGAAATGCTGGCGAGCGAGACGTTGCATGGCGTCGTCGTCGCATCGCCGCACATCTTCCACGCCGAGCATGGCCGTATGGCGCTGTCGCGTGGCCTGCACACGCTCATCGAAAAGCCGATGGCGACCAATGCTGCAGATGCCCGCATGCTGGTTGAGACCGCGCAGGCGAACGGCGTCGAGATCGTCCTGCCCTATGGCTGGAACTTCAAGCCGATCACGGCGGTTGCCCATCGCCTCGTCGCCGACGGCTGGGTCGGCGAGGTTCGCCATGTCGTTGCGCAGATGGCCTCGGCGCTCTCCGATCTCTTTGGCGGCCAGCAGATGGTCGAGACCAAAGATCATCTGTTCCGCCCGCCGGCTTCGACCTGGGCCGATCCCGCGAGGGCCGGCGGCTATGGCTGGGGCCAACTGACCCACGGCCTCGGCGCGCTGTTCAGCATGGTCGATCTCGATCCGGTGCGCGTCTTCGCCAAAATCGGCCTCTCTCCGGCTGGCGTCGATTTCTACGATGCTGCCGTGGTCGAACTGGAAAACGGTGCCACCATCTCGCTCTCCGGCGCGGCGACCGTACCGAAATCGCGCAGCTACCAGATGGACATCCGCATTTTCGGTACGGAAGGCATGCTGCTCTTCGACGTCGAGCGCGCACGCTGCGAAGTCATCCGCCATGATGGCAGGACGCATATCGAGAAGCTGCCTGCCGATGCGGGCGCTTACGAATCCGTCGCGCCGATCGCGCTGCTCGTCGATCTCTGCCGCGGCGCGGATGTCATCAATCCCGCCAATGGCACGGTCGGCATGCGAGCGAGCCTGCTGCTCGACGCCATGTATCGCTCGGCCGCAAGCGGCCAGATGGAGAAGGTAGGATGATCCGCTTCAGCGTGACCAGCTGGTCGTTTCCCCAGCTGACCCTCGACGAGGTCGGCGGCCTCGCCAAGGTGCTCGGTATCGAGGCGATCGACATCGGCTACTTCTACCGCTCGGCTCTCGACAAGCAGCGCCTGCTGGCCGAACCGAGGTCATACGCGGACGAAATAAAGGCGCGGCTGCCGGTCGCGGTCTCCAACCTCTATCATCTGTTCGGCAACTCGGTGGAAGAGCGCAACCTCGCCAGTCCGGCGTGGCGCAGGGAGAACGAGGCTGATTTCGCCAAGGCGCTGGAATTCTGCGCCGCGATCGGTTCGCCGACCATCTTCATCCTGCCGGGCATCATCAACGGCGCGCAGAGCCGCAGTCAGGCGCTCGCCGAGACGGTGGAATCGCTGAAGCCGCTGGTCGAGGCCGGCGCCAAGGCCGGTGTCACGGTCTGCGTCGAGCCGCATGTCCATTCCTATCTCGAAAGCCCGGCGATCACAGCCGAGATGTGCGAACGCGCGCCAGGCGTGAAGCTCGCGATCGACTACGCCCATTTCGCAGTCTCCGGATACCGGCAGGAGGAGATCAACGTCCTCGCACCGTGGTTCGGCCATGCGCATCTGCGCCAGGCGCGCCCGGGTGCATTGCAAGCAAAGCTGGAGGAAGGGACGATGAACTTCCCGGCCATGTTCTCGACCTTCCGCGATGCCGGCTATCAGGGCTGGCTTTCGGCGGAATATGTTCACCAGGGCTATTTCGACACGATGCACGAGGACGTGCTGACGGAGACCATCAAGATGCGCGATCTGTTCCGCGCCTGGAGCGCAGCATGAGCGCCGTCATCGTCACCGGAGGCGCCGGCGGCATTGGCCGAGCTATCTGCACACGCCTGCATCGCGACGGCAACAAGGTCGTCGTGGCCGACCGCGACCGCGCCGCCGCCAAGGCGACGGCCGAATTGATCGGCTGCGATTTCGAGGAACTCGATATCGGCGAGGAAGCCTCGGTCGTCGTCGGCGTCAAAGCCGTGGCGGAGCGCCATGGCGGGCTGAAAGCCGTCATCAACAATGCCGGCATCCACATGCAGTCACTCGTCGTCGAGACCAGCGCCGACGATTGGGACCGCATCTTCCGCGTCAACAGCCGCGGCACCTTCCTGATGTGCCGCGAGGCGGCGCGGATCATGGCCCAGCAGCGCTCCGGCCAGATCGTCAACATCATCACCAAGCTCGGTTTCGGCAATCCGTTCTCCTCGGTCTATGTGTCGTCGAAGAATGCCGTCTGGGGCCTGACCCAGTGTCTCGCTGTCGAGATGGCGTCGAGTGGTGTGCGGGTGAACGCAATCGCGCCCGGGCATGTCGGCCCCGGCACCGGCATGGAAGCCGCCTTCCGCGCCAAGGCCGACAAGCTGGGCAAGAGTTGGGAGGATTTCGAACGGCAGGTGATCTCGACCATCCCGATTGGCCGCTGGTGCACACCGGAGGATGTCGCTGGCGGCGTCGCCTGGCTGCTCGGACCGGATACGTCGTTCGTGACCGGCGAGATGATCAACATCACCGGCGGCTTCCAGGCATATGCGTCGGCCCCTGGCGACGATGACGTCCGCATGGCGGCAGAAAAGGGACCGAAATCATGATGAGCCTTGAAGGCAAGGTTGCGCTCGTCACCGGCGCGCGCAGCGGTCTCGGTGCAGCAACGGTCGAGGCCTTGGCCAAGGCGGGCGCGACGGTGATCGCCTGCGGCCGCAAGACAGGCGATTGCAACGCCACCGTCGACACGGTGACAAAATCAGGCGGGCGCGCCTTCGATCTTGCGCTCGATGTGGCTGATATCCGGGCCATTCCGGCCAGGATCGAGGCGGCGCTGGCACTGGCCGGCGGCATCGACATTCTCGTCAACAATGCCGCGACGATCGCGCCGATGGCAACGCTCGGCGAGCTCGACGCGGTCGCGTTCGATCACGCCATGACCGTCAATATCAGCGGACCGGCCGCACTGACCTCGGCGCTCTGGCCACACTTCTCGGCCAAGGGCGGGCGAGTCATCAACGTCGTCAGCGGCGCTTCGAACCAGCCGCTGCTCGGCTGGGCCGCCTATTGCGCCTCCAAGGCGGCCCTGCTGATGCTGACGCGCTCGACTGAGCTTGAAGGCGCAGGGCTCGGCATTCGCGGCTTCGCTTTCGCGCCAG
The DNA here is from genome assembly GCA_035555375.1 of Kaistia sp. Taxonomy (GTDB): domain Bacteria; phylum Pseudomonadota; class Alphaproteobacteria; order Rhizobiales; family Kaistiaceae; genus Kaistia. The sequence goes on from DATMGR010000038.1 coordinate 248,646, forward strand.
GCCTCGTCGATACCGGCATGCAGGCGGATATCCGCGCCGCCCGGATCAACGATATCTCGAACATCCCGCGCGAGAACCTGGCCCCGCCAGAGCGCCCGACTCGCATCATCACCTGGCTCGCCTCGGGCGCCGGCGACGACCTCGCCGGCCAATATGTCGACATCCGCCAGGAGGGTCTGGCCGAACGCGCGGGACTTTAGGGCGCATTCGAGCGACCGGCTCCTGGAGCTGGTCACGCCATTTTCGGCCAGCCGTTCTACCGCCGCTCAGACCTGCAGAGCGGTGTCGTAGGGCTCGTTGGCAAGATTGCCGTCCAGCCCCGGCGAGATGACGGGCGTATCGTCGACGGCGGCCGTGACGAAATACTGGAGATGGAAGCGGCTCTCCGTGTAATCGGCCGGAATCACCGCGACAAAGGCGCCTTCGGAAAGCGTCATCGGCAATGTCGCCCAGCGTTCGGCCTGGTTGACGTGACGATAATGCAGCATCGGCGGGTCGTCGAAACGCCCCTCGACGCGCACCTCGAAGGGCTGGCCGGCATTGACCCGCTCAGGAGCCTTCGTCGCGAGCCGCCTTCCGGCGACCGGCCGGCGGCTCGCAATGGCGGCGAGTGCTGCCTCGACCGCAGGTGTCATGGGCGTGGTGTTGCCCTGTCCGGCCCCGGTATAATTCTTGACCGCCCCCCGCGAGGCCTCGATATCGAGGATTTCGGCCCTGATTTCGTCGAGCCGCGTGTGCCACGAGCCCCTCATCCAGCTCTGCGGCCCATAGGTGATGTCGTTGTCATAAACCTCGCGGCTGATCGCGGCGATGCCTTCCCAGGCCGTCACGGAGCGACGGACATAGTCGAGCGCCGTGTCGATCACCGAGGTCACATGGGTCGCGAGCCATATCTCTGCATAGATGGCGGCGCGGAAACGCTCGGCGAAGAACCGCGCGAGGCCGGCCGCGATGCCGGCATCGATGACCAGGCGCTGGACAGCGACCCTGCCGGCCGCACGGCAGGCCTTGATATCGATGAGGGCGTGCTCGACGCCGGCGGCGATTTCCTCGAGCCAGTCCGCAACATCGAGCGGCGAATAGCGATGATCCGATCGGCCCGCCAGAAGGCTCTCCGCATATTCGCGCGGACTGGAGAAGAGCTCGGAATCGAATGTGGCGACGTTCCCGAAACGGGCCTCGCCCTCGATATCGAACGCATAGGCGCGGCCGTTATTGCCCGGGATGAGGCTGATATTCGTATAGATTTCCGGCCAGTAATGGTTGTTGGACGCGGAGGGCGCGTGCGCGATCGAGACGAGCGGCAGAACACGGCTCGCGAGGCCGAGGGCTCGTTCGCATAGATCGGCCGCGTCGCCGCATTCGCTGCGCAGTTCACGCATCCAGCTGTCGCGCGGCGCTTCGGGATTGTAGAGCAGCCGCCCCCAGACGCGGTACTGATAGCGATATTTCTCCCAGTCATAGCGCGGCAGCAGGTCCTGGCGCTGATAGTTGAGGCGCCCGCCGGGTATGCCCGTTCCCATGCGTCCCTTGAAGCTCAGCGGTTCGCAAAGCTCCACGCCATCGGCACCGGCGAACATCGAACTGCGCCCGTAGCCCGCCGCCAGTTCCGGATCTCCCCAGAGCAGCACACGCTGCGTCCCCGGCCAGATGCGGAAGATGACCTTGTAGTCCTTATCCTTCTGAAGAAGATCGCCATAGCTGTAGCGCAGAAAACTGCGGGACCCGGCGCTGATCCGCTCGCGATCGCTGCGCTGCGGGTTCTTCGGATATTCGCGATTGCGGATCGCGGATTGATGATAGGGCAGGCCCAGATGCTCGGACATGTATTTGGGCGAGGCCGCGAAGGGCATGCCGCTCCGGCGGGCGACATCGAGCATCTCGTAGTCGAGACCCTTGCCGTGCATGTCGATCTCGACGGGCCGGCCCGCAGCCGCCACACCGCCGAAGACTTCCTCCCAGAAGTGATAGTCACCTTCTGAAATACCGCCCTCGACATGAACGCGGAAGGTGATCCCCGTGATCTCGGGCACTTCGGTCAGCAGCGCGGTAACGGCGTCCCGGCAATAGGGTGCGAGATTGTCGGCGGTCACGCCCGTCACGGCCTGGCGCGCGCGCGGGACATCGTCGAAATCGTAGCGCTGCGTCCAGAGCGCGAGCTGGAATTCCATGCCGCGCCTTGCCGTCTCCCGAGCGACGAACTGCAAGGTCTCGAGATTATGGCGGCGCTCGGCTCCGCTCAGTCCTTCCACTTCCACGCCATAGCCAGGCATATCGAGCAGGTAAGGATAGGCGAAGTAGAAATAGACGTCGGTGATCCAGAGATTGTGACCCGGATAGTTGTAGCCCATGCCGAGGGTCAGCGAGAACCGGTTGATCCGGTTGGAGGCCAGCATGTCGAGATAGGCGCACCACTGGTTCCGGTCGTAGAACCAGATCTTGTCCTCTTCCTCACTGCAGAAAAGCCTTGCGATGGAGCGCACCGTCGCGGTCGGCGTCTCAGCAATCGGCAATTGACCGAAAAGCGCTTCGCCCGGCACCGCATGCGAGACGCGATCGGCCAGCTCGGTCAGCGCGTAGACGAGGCCCCGCTCGTCCGCCCCCCAGATGCCGATGCCGCCCTTCGTCTCGAAAAGCGCGTAGCTCTCCGGTCGATCGGATGTCGCAAGCGTCGCGGGTCCAGCCTCGGCAAGCGCGATTTCGAAAGGCGCGTCGGCGTCGAGAGCGATCTTGCGCTTCCTGAGGCTCGACTGCAGCTCTCCCAGCGCCCAGAGGACGGGGGACGACGAGTGCGAGACGGCAAGACGCACGGCATTCGGACAGGCCATGGATATCCAACTCCGGGGAAAAAGGCGCCGCCCGGACGGGCGGCGCAGTCATGGCCGATGAGAGATCGTCAGCGGCCGCATTCTCTGGTCAAGTGATCGTCGTCCGCGTCAGATCCCAGTCGGAGCCGCCCGACACCACCTCGTAGCCGAGCTCGACGCCGTCCCTTCGCACCATCAGGAATCCATTGGTGCAGATCGGCAGATAGACGGCGTCGCGCAGAACCTGCGCCTCGGCCTCGCGCACCAGTTCGAGGCGCTTGTCGAGATTGGCTTCGGAGAGGGCCGCCTCGATCTTGTCGTCGATGCCCGGCATTGCGAGACCGTAACGGCTCAGATTCTGCCCGCCCGGCTCGGCGCTGGTCGAGGAGAGATACTGCAGCAGAGGCATGGTCGGAACGGGCGGAAACGCCGCCGACAGCATCGAGAGTGTATTCGTGCCGGAGACCTGATTGGCATGGAACGTCGTATGTTCCTTGACCGTCAGGTTCATGGTGATGCCGGCGCGGCGAAGCTGCTCCTGGATCATCAGGGCGATCGAGGAATAGTCCTCGCGCTGCGATGTATAGGCGTCGAAGGTGAAATTCGGCAGACCCGCTTCGGCCAGCAACGCCTTGGATTTGTCGATGTCCAGGTTGTAGCGGATATCGGCCGGAATGGTCTCGGCCGTAAAGGCGCCAAGGAAACTCGGCGGATTGACGCCGAAGGTCTCGGCCCCGAACGGAGCCATCGCGTCTGCGATCTCCTTGCGGTCGATGGCATAGAAGATGCCCTGGCGCACGCGCAGATCGTCGAAGGGCTTGATCTTCAGATTGACATGCATGCCGAAGAAACTGCCGGGCCTGGAAACGTCGAACCCGAGACCCGGCTGCTTCTGCTGGAGCGAGGGCACCCAGCCCGGCGCACGCACACCTTCTATCATGTCGAGATCGCCCGAGAGCAGTGCCAGCGTGCGCGCGGTGGTATCCGCGACATAGCTGAAATGGATGCGCGGCGTCGCCGGCTGCTGGCCCCAGAACTGCGGATTGGCCGTCAGCATGACGCCATCAGCAGGGTTTTCGTAGATCTTCTCCACCTGATAGGGCCCGGTACCGATCGGATCGAACTCGATGGCCTTCTCGCCCTTTTCCTCTATCGCCTTCCGCGACATGATGTTGGTGGAATAGCCGAGCAGCGAACTTATCGGAAACAGCGGATCGGGGCGTTTCAGCTTGAAGACGACGCCGTGGGGCCCGTCCGGCTCGATGCTGTCGATATTCTCGAAGACCGCGCGGGTGGTGCCCGAGCGCTTCGGATCCAGCATCCGCTCCAGCGAATATTTGACGTCGTCCGACGTCAGCTCGCCATAACCCTTCTGGAACTGCACGCCTTCGCGCAGCTTGAAGGTCCAGGTCCGCGCATCCTCCGAAACCGTCCAGGACAATGCGAGGCTCGGCTGCAATTCGTCGAGGCTCTTTGGATATCGCCCGAGGGGCGCCGTCACCAGACGATCGTAGACATGATTGATGGTCCAGGCATCGGCGCCCTGGTTGATCTTCGCGGCGTCGAAATTGCGCGGCCCGCCCGCTGCAAAGGCGACCCGCAACGTCCCGCTCTCGGCCGCGGCGAAGGCAGATCGACCTGCACCACTGGCGATGAACGCGCCCGCCGCACCAACTTTCAGAAATGTCCGCCGGTTTATCATCGTTTCCCTCCCGCCCCGATGCACATACATGGACGCGCTGGACACAGGTTATTCGAGGCGCTCATCGCGTCGGCCCGCATTAATCTCGCTTTTCACGATGCAGCAGCATTCCACATCGTGAAATCAACTTGCCGCCGGCTCGCGCCTCTGCGGCGTCCTCTATTCGTTTCCCGGCGCGCGTCCGCCGAGCGAGATCGTTAACTCCCGCGCTATCTGCGCGACGACTTCGCCGACCGGCTCGACGCGTTCGTCGGTAAGGCGCGCGGTCAGGCCGGATACGGAAACGGCGCAGAGAACTTCCGAATGGGAATCGTAGACAGTGGCCGCGATGCAGCGCAGCCCGACCTGATATTCCTCGTCGTCGACCGCATAACCCGAGCTGCGCACGCGCTCGAGCTCCTGCTTCAGCGCCGACATGCGCAGGATGGACTTGTGCGTAAAACGCTGCATGCCGCGCACGGCCACGCTGGCCGCGACCTCCGCCGGCGAATAGGTGGCGAGAATGGCCTTCCCCAGCCCCGAATTCACGATCGGCACATGCCCACCGACGCGGGTGATGGCACGCATGATCTCGCGGCTCTCCACCTGCGACAGCACGACGACTTCGCCATCCTCGATATAGCCGAGATTGGCCGTCTCGCGCGTCACGTCGCGCAGCCGCCTCAGATACGGTAGCGCCGTCGCGACGAAATTACGCCGGCGCACGAAGTGCGCCCCCACGATGAAGCTCTGACGCCCGACATGCCAGAGGCCCTCCGTGGAATCGAACTGGACAAACTGCCGCTTCTGCAACGTCGTCAACAGCCGGTGGGCAGTCGATGGCGAGAGATTGGTCCGGCCCGCCAGATCGATCAGCCGGCACCCCTCCTCATCCTCACCGAGAGCTTCCAGCAGCGAGAGCGCGCGATCGACCGACTGCACGCTTCCCGACCGGCTGGTCGGTTCGCGAGCCGCCGTCTTGCCAGGCGATACGGAAGCCATATCAAAGTCCTCCCTCAAGGTCGGCCGCTTCTCGCCCTGCGGCGGTGATGTCACGCGCCCATATCCGGAACGCGATCGGCAGGCTATTCCGCGTCAGTGTCAATAATCTGCGGCCGCGGCGGCTCACAGTCGACTCCTTGCGATCGACAGTCGGCGGCGCGGCCGATAGGGCCTGCCCGTCTCCGATCGGCGGTCACTCCAGAACGAACCACCGTTGCGGCGGCGACCCGGGCTCTTGCCGCCAAAGCCCAATTCCGCCCTTCTTTTCCAGCGTTGCAGCCACTTTCAGCGCACGCTGCCTCAATCGCCACATCATAGATCGCTAGGCGGCCGGCGCCAGGCTCGACCAGTCTCCCGACCATTCCTGGACCAGATGACCTTCACCGAGGTTCCTATACTGGCGCATTGGCGGCACATAATCCACGCTGCGGATCGGACTTTTGATCTCGAAATTATCGACACCGCGCAATTGATTACGTCGTGCCGGATCAGGGACGGGCACGGCGGCGATCAGCCGCTTCGTATAAGGGTGCTGCGGATTGGCGAACACGGACCTGGTCGGGCCCAGTTCGACGATCTCGCCGAGATACATGACCGCCACCCGGTGGCTCATGCGCTCCACGACGGCCATGTCATGCGAGATGAAAAGGTAGCTGAGCCCCAGTTGCTGTTGCAGATCCAGCAGCAGGTTGACCACCTGAGCCTTGATGGAAACATCGAGGCCGGACACGGACTCGTCCGCCACGATGACTTTCGGCGACAGGGACAAAGCGCGCGCGATGCAGATACGCTGGCGCTGGCCGCCCGAGAATTGCTGCGGATAGCGATTGGCGACCTGCGGATCGAGCCCGACGCGTTGCAGAAGATCCGCAACCATCGCCTTCGCCTCGCCCCGCGTCCCGAGCTTGTGCGTCAGAAACGGCTCCGCAACCGCCTCCCCCACGCGGATGCGCGGATTGAGGCTGGCGAACGGATCCTGGAAGATCATCTGGATATGACGGCGCATGTCGCGCATGCGCTCGGCGTCGAGGGCAAGCACATCGGTGCCGCCGATGCGAACCTCGCCGCCCTGCGGCTCGGTCAGGCGCATGATCGTACGGCCGGTCGTCGATTTTCCGCACCCCGACTCCCCGACGAGCGACAGTGTCTCTCCGGGCAGGAGATCGAACGATACGTTCTCGACGGCATGCACCCGGCCCTTGATGCCGCCGAAGAAGCCGGAGGGAATGTCGAAGCGCTTGACGAGATTACGGACTGAAAGCGCCGGGGTCGCCGCGCGCTCGACCGTGTCGGGACGCGGTGCGGAGACACGCAGTTGTCCCGTCGCCTTGTCGATCAGCGGAAAATGTTCCGGCTGTCCGCTGAGAGCGCTGCCGAGCTGAGGCACGGCGGCAATCAGGCTCCGGGTGTAAGCGCTTCTGGCCGACGTGAAGATGCCGCCCGTCGGACCTTGCTCGACGACCTCGCCGCCGAGCATGACCACGGTCCGATCCGCGATCTCGGCCACGACGCCCATGTCATGCGTGATGAAGAGGACGCCCATCTTCTCTTCCTGCTGCAATTCCTTGATGAGCTGCAGGATTTGGGCCTGAATGGTGACGTCGAGCGCGGTGGTCGGTTCGTCGGCAATCAGGAGCTTCGGCTTGCAGGCAAGCGCCATCGCGATCATGACGCGCTGGCGCATGCCTCCCGAAAGGCTATGCGGAAGGTCCTCGGCGCGCGCCCTGGCGGCCGGGATCCTGACGCGTTCGAGCAGCCGCACGGCTTCGGCCCTTGCGGCGGCGCGGCTCGTCTGGCCATGGATGGTCAGCACTTCAGCGATCTGTTCGCCGATGCGGGCCAGTGGATTGAGACTGGTCAGCGCCTCCTGGAAGACCATGCCGATCTTTCGGCCGCGCACAAGGCGCATCTGCGGCTCGGGAAGGCCGATCAGTTCCTGGCCGGCAAGCGAAACCGATCCCTCGATCCGGCTCGAGGCCGGATCGAGAAGGCGCATGATCGAGAGCGCGGTGACGCTCTTGCCCGAGCCCGATTCACCGACCACCGCCAAGGTCCGGCTCGATTCGACGTCGAAGGAGATGCCCTTGACGATCTCGGTCCACCCGGCCGGGGAACGGAAGCTGGTCCTCAGATCGCGAACCGAGAGAACCGGCGCGGAATTCGTAGCCGTCATGATCGCTCCCGCCTCACTCGGACGACGTGGATGGATCGAGCGCATCGCGGACCGCATCCCCGACCAGGTTGAAGGCGAGGACGACGAGCGTGATGGCTGCGCCCGCGCCGATGATGGGCCATGGCGAACCGAAGATATTGTTGAGCCCGTCGCGGATGATGTTGCCCCAGCTCGGATTTGGCGGCTGCGTGCCGATGCCGAGGAAGCTGAGCGACGCCTCGAGGCGGATCGCCGAAGCGACCCAGAGCATCGCGAGCACCACGATGGGCGCCATGATGTTCGGAATGATGTGCCTGAGGATGATGACGTGCGTTCGCACCCCCACAGCGATGGCCGCTTCGACATAGGGCTCGCGCTTGGCGGCCATGGTCTGCGCGCGGGCGACGCGGGCGAAGCCGGGGACGAAGGCGACCGTGATGACGAAGATGACGTTCCAGAAGCCGCCACCGAGCACCGCCGCGATAAGGATGGCGAGGAGCAGTTCGGGGAAGGCGAGCAAGAGGTCGACGACCCGCGAGATGACGCGGTCGACGATGCCGCCGAAATAGCCGGCGAGGATGCCAAGGGCGCTGCCCACCACCGCCGCGCAGAAGGGCGAGATCAGACCGAACAGCAGGGAGTTTCTCGACCCGTAGATGATACGCGAAAGGACGTCGCGCCCGAACTGGTCGGTGCCGAGCCAATTTGCGGCGCTCGGCAGCCGGTTGATCTTGATCATCGATTGCGAGAGCGGATCGTAAGGCGCGAGAAACGGCGCGAAGGCCGCGACGAACACGAAAACGACGATGATGGCGACGGCGAATATCGTTCCCGGCTTGCTGAAAAGCGTCGTGCGCAGCAAGTCGAGCGTCGTCGGCTGGGGCGGCAGGATCGGCCGCGTATCGCTGATGAGGCTCATGAGTTTCCTCGCATACGGGGGTCGACCATGATGTAGACGAGGTCCATGATGAGGTTGACCGCCACGACGATGATCGCGAAGACCACGACCCCGCCCTGGATGACCGCGTAATCGCGTTCCGAAATGGCATTGACGAGCAATTTGCCGATGCCGGGACGATTGAAGACCAGTTCGATAGCGACCGATCCCGAGAGCGTTGCGAGAAGGCTCAGCCCGAGACCGGTCGTGATCGGCAGGAGCGCGTTACGCAGGCCGTGACGATAGATGACCCGGCTTTCCGTCGCGCCCTTGGCGCGGGCGGTGCGCACGAAATCCTTCCCGAGAACCTCGAGGAGAGAGGTTCTGGTGAGCCGGCCGATGAAGGCCGCCTTGACGAAGGCGAGCGTCAGCGCAGGCAGGAAGACGTGGTATAATCGGTCAGCAAATCCTTCGCCGCCGCCATTGATCGGAAACCATCCAAGATTGAGCGCGAAGGTGATGAGCAGCAGCGCACCGAGATAGAAATCAGGGATCGCATAGCCGATCAGCGAGAACACGCGGACGCCGCTGTCCGGCAGCTTGTTGCGATGCGTCGCCGCCATGACACCGAGCGGCACCCCGGCGAGGACGCCCATGATCATGGCCACGATCGTCAGTTCGATCGTATAGGGCAGATTATACGCGATGAGCTGGGTGACCTGTCGACCGTTCGATACGGATGTACCGAAGTCCAGCGTGAACACGCCGCGGACGAAGTTCACGAATTGCAGCCAGAGCGGATCGTTCAGCCCCATCTGCTCGCGCAGGATCGCGAGTTGCTCGGGCGTCGCCATATCGCCGAGCGCCGCCAATGCCGGATCGCCCGGCAGGATGCGCATGGCGAAAAAGACGAGCACCAGCACCAGGAAGACGGTCGCGATTGCATCGAGCAATCGCAAGATCAGAGTACGCCCCACGAGCCGCTTTCTCCGGTTACCGGTGCATCGTCAGCCTTGGATGGCACGGCGACGCGCCATCCTCATCGTCAGCTCGCGCGACGCGCGCGCCAGAGAGCCCAGGCGGCCCCGCCCGATACGACTTCATATCCAAGATCGACACGCGGATTTCGCGCCACGACATAGCCGAGCGTGATGATCCCGAGACAGGGAAGATCGGTCAGGATCTTGGTCTCGATCTGTTTGAAGATGGCGATGCGGGCCTCGAAGCTCGGCTCCTGACGTGCCTGCTCCAGAAGCTGATCGATGCCCGGAATCACCTCGCCGTAATGGCTGTAATTGCCGCCGCCGGTACCGTCGGCCTGGACCGCCGCTGGCCCCGACACCTGCTGGGCGAAGATGTTCAGCGGCAACGGAGGATAGCTGGTCGAATTCAGCGGCATGGCGTTCTTGTCGTTGCGGTTGTCCGCATGGAACGTATTGTGCTCGATGACCGGCATGTCGAGACTAATACCGACCGTGCGCAGTTGTTCCTGAACGATCAGCATGATCGTCTGATAGTCTTCGCGCTGGCTGACATAACAGGGGATTGTGACCCCGCCGCCGAGACCGGCTTCGGCAAGCAGCGCCTTGGCCTTCTCCGGATCGTAGGCGTATTTGAGATCCGCGGGCAGTTCGTCCCTGGTGACCGAGCCCTCGAACTGGCTGGCGATGAGGCCAACCATTGGTTTCGCCACAGCGCCATAGGCCTGCGCGATCTGCTCGTTGTCGATCGCATAACGGATCGCCTGCCGCACGCGGATGTCGTCAAGCGGCTTCCGCGTCAGGTTCAGATGCAGGAAATTGAAGCTGCCGGGCGAGGTCACGTCGAACTTGGTAGCGGCGGACCTTTGCTGCATGGATTCGATCCAGCCCGGCGAGCGGACACCGTCGATCATGTCGATCTGACCGGAGGCAAATGCCAGCGTGCGGGCGGTGGTGTCGGCGATGAAGGTGAAGGTCAGGCGCTCCGCCGCGGCCTTCTCTCCATGGAAGTCCGGGAAGGCGACGAGCATCGCGCCCTGCGCGTCGTCATAGCTTTCGAGCTGGAAAGGGCCGGTGCCGATCGGATCGAAATTGAAGCCGGCGCCCTTCTCCTCGAAGGCCTTTCTGCTCATGATTCCAGCCGACAGGGTCGAGACGACCGTGCCGTTGAACATCGGATCGGGCTGCTTCAGCTTGATGACAACCGTATAGGCATCCGGCGCCTCGATCGACGCGATGTTCTTGAAGTAGAGCTTGTTGACGGTGACCGTCTTCGGATCGAGCTGGCGGTTGTAGCAGAACAGCACGTCCTCGGCCGTCATCTCGCCATAGCCTTTATGGAACTGGACGCCCTTGCGCAGATGGTAGGTCCAGGTCAGCGCGTCGCTCGTCGCCTCCCAGCTCTTGGCGAGCGAAGGCAGAAAATCCTCAGGCCGGTTCGCATAGTTGCCGTCTGGCACCTTCACGAGACCCTCGTAGATCTGGAACATCACCCAGTTGTCGGCCCCGACCGTACCAGGCTGCTGCGGGCTTAGTCCGTTGAGCCCGCGGACCGCAAGCGCCATGGTGATGGCTCCGGCAGCCTGCGCCTTCGCCTCGAAGCTGAGGCCGAGCCCTGCGGCGGCGCCCGCAGCGCCGGCAGCGCCAAGGAATGTCCTGCGCGATAGTGTCATTGGTCCCCTCCTCCCGGAATCACGTCATGCCTCGGCGAACCCTCATCAGACGCGACGTTGGGCGATTTCATCTTCATTGATGTCGAGGCCGAGCCCCGGACGGCCGGGCAGCCGGAACCGGCCGTTTTCTGGCCCGATAGGATGCGTGAACGCGATGTCGGTCCGCCCCGTGTCGTCGGCATATTCGGCCGGCTTGGTCATGTGCATGACCGTCGAGAGCACATGAAGATTGGCCATGTGGCCGATGCCGGGCTGGGTCTGGTGCGGCACGAACTCCACGCCATGCGCGAAGCAGATGGCGGCGCATTGCATGAGGCCGGTGATGCCGCCCATCTTGACGATATCGGGCTGCACCATGCGGACACCTGAGCGGATCAGGTCGACGAGCGCCTGGGTCGTATAGGTCTGCTCGCCCGCCGAGACGGTGATGCTCAACCTTTGCGCCACCTCGCCCATGGCATGCACATGGTAATGCTGCACGGGCTCTTCGAACCAGGCATAGCCGAGGTCTTCGAGCACACGGCCGACCCGCATGGCGCCGCTGATCGAATATTGATTATTGGCATCGAAGGCGAGCGGCATGTCGGGACCGACCAGCGCGCGAACAGCTTTCACCTTCGCGATGTCGCCGGGAAGATCGTAGTCCTGACGGGTCCGGTCGCCATCGAGCCTGATCTTGATCGCGGAGGGTTGCTCATTGCGCCAACGCCGTTCGACGCGAGCCAGCGTTTCCTCGACACTCGTGTCCTGGTTGCCGCCGATCGAGGAATAGAAGGGCAACTCGGTGCGCCACGCCCCGCCGAGAAGCTTGTAGATCGGCTCGCCGAGCAGCTTGCCCTTGATATCCCAAAGCGCGATGTCTATGCCAGCCAAAGCGCCGGTTACCGCGCCTTCCGGGCCGAGCTTGACCAGCCGGTGCAGCGCCCGATCGTAGAGAACGGCATGATCGAGCGGATCGGCGCCGACGATCATCGGCGCGATATAGCGATTGATGATGTCGATCGAGTGCTCGCCGCCCAGCATCGGCGAAACCTCGCCGTAGCCGATGATGCCACCCTCGGTTTCAACCCGCACCCAACCGCTGTTGGCCAGTCGCGAACTGCCGGGCTTCCAGGCGAGCTGGAACGCCTCCGCAGACTTGATTGTATCGCTCATCAGGCTCTCCCTTTACGTTAGGGCTAGACGAGCTGCGGGATGACATCTTCACATTTGGTCGGGAATTTCACTATGTGGAATGTCCGGCTTCGAAACAGCGGATTATTGACATTCCGGGAGGCAGGTTGCCGCTTCAACAGGCATGCACCGAGCGGGATCCGTTTCGCGAGACCATGTGGCAGATCGAATTGAGCTCCCGGCCGGGCATCCTACCGATTCGCCCGTTATCGGGTCACCTTGACGTCTTCGACGACGCCAAGGGCCGGGCGCTAGCAGCGCGGTTGCCGCGGTGAGATTATTGACGAGAGGGAACGGCGGCGGATCGAACGGCGTTGACGTTGATCTGGCCGTGACACTCCCGCGCATACGAGCGAGGACGGAGGTCTCCATGTTGTGGCGACGATGGATCCCTGGGGCGCTTGCCTTAGCGCTCTTGTCGGGGTGCAATACTTGGCAGAACTATCAAGCGTCGGTCGAGAAAAACTGCCGAGAGCAGGCCAACAATCAATCTAAACGCTACTATGACTGTCTGCGGAAGGCTGCAGCGATCGATCGCCAGCGGCTACGCCACCAAGATGAGGCCTGGCTCGACAGCCTTGAGGACGCCAACCAGTTTCCCATTGTTCCACTGCGTCCGCAGTATCGGCCTCCTTATCATCGCTGGTGATCGGGCGGCATAGCGGCTTCAGAAATTCATCGGCTCGGCGGCCGGCCCGATCGCGGATACCAGTCGCACGGAGTGTCCCTTTGAACGGCTTCGGTATACTTGAACGCGCTCATCATCACCGCGATGCTCAAGCAGATCACGCGACGGCGAGTTGCCGTATCAGCCAGTCCTCGCCGCCAAACGCCCCGGACTTCGAGAAGCAGGACACCCCGCTCCATCGGCCAACATCCATCCGCGAGGCAGGGATCCCGGGTTCGCTTTCGCCCTCCACGAGGAGGCGCACGGCGCCGAGTGCGGCGCAGAGCGCAGCGAATGTCTCGCCGCCAACGACGGTCAGCGCATCGGGCGGTGCCATTTCATCCGCGAGCGCGCCGATCCAGCGCGCGATGAGCCGCGCCGCCTCGCCACCATCAAGCGCATCGGGCAGGTCCGGAATGGCGACGCAGCGGCCATGTGCGGATATCAGTGCCGTGATGACCCGGCCGCTCGCCGCCGCGTCCGCGCCATAGCGGGCGATTGGCTCCAGGCTGCTTGCGGAGAAGGCCGTGATCTGGCGAAGCGTGACGTGATGATGCGAGCCGACCAGCACGAGATGCGCCCCTGATGGCGGGGCGATAATCGGCACCGGGCGGCCGGCGAGTGCGCGGGCGAGCCCGGCGGCGCCACACCAAAGCACGCCGGCTGTGCCGCGGTGGCGAGCGACGATGCCCTCGAGGTCGGCATCTGTCGCTGCGTCGAGCAGCAGGACCTCCGTGCCGTGATCGCCGAGCGGGCCAGCAGTTTCGCCTCTCACGGTGATCCCGTGGCGGGCGAGAGCCGCCGCCGGCTCTGCGACGAGCGTGATCGCCCCGGTGGCATCGGCCAATATTTGGCGACCGCCGATCGTCATGCGCCGCTGCGCCGGAAAGGCCGGTGCCAGGATGATGCGGCGAAACAGTCCCGACCGCACGATCTCCGCGAGTTCGGCCGCCCAATGGCCGCGCAGGAGGCTGTCGATCTTTTTAAAGGCGATGTCGGCCCCTGCAAGCGCCGTGGCAGTATCCCGCGTCGACGCGATCGCGGCCGCCTCCTGTCCGTCGCGGCAGGACATGTTGATCGCGAAGGATCCGCCCGGACGCGCCGTCTTTGGATCGACGAGAACCGGAACGGGGCCGATCAGGGCTGCAAACTGCGCGCTGGTGTCGAGCGCTCCGGTCAAATCGTCAGCGACGAGGCGAAATAGCGTCATGCGGCGGCGATCGTCGCGGCTCTCGATGGCACCACCGTCACCGAGACGCCGATATTGCGCACGCGCTCGATCTCTGAGGGGTCGGCTCGGTCGTCGGTGAAGAGCTCGTGGATATCGGTGAGTTCGCAGATCCTGCAGAACGCTGCCGCGCGGAACTTCGATGCGTCGGCGAGCAGAACGACGCGCCGCGCCGCCGCGATCATGGCGCGCTTCATGGCAGCAGCCTCGAGCGAGGTTTCGCTGAGCCCAAGCGCCGTGATGGCATGCGTGCCGATCAAGGCAACATCGGCCGAAAGCTCGCGGAGCAACCCCTCGCCGGGCTCACCGACCATGGTCAGCGAGCCCGCGCGCACGGTGCCGCCGAGCACGACGACCCGCATGTTGTTGGCACCCGCCAGCACCTGGCCGATGCCGAGATCATTGGTGACGGCGGTCAGCGGAAGGGCCCGTTCGACACAGGCGCGGGCGGCGGCCAGGACGGTCGAGCTGCTGTCGAACAGCACGCTGGCGCCCGATTTCAACGTGGCCGCGGCGGCGGAGCCGATCGCTTCCTTCTCGAATCGGTCGAATTCGGCGGTGATCGCCGCCTCCGGCTCGAAGGTCGATTGCAACTGCTTCTGGATCACGGCGCCGCCATGCGAGCGCTCCAGATAGCCACGCTCCTCGAGATGCTCCAGATCGCGGCGGACCGTCGACATCGAGATGCCGATCGCCTCGGCCAGATCCTGGATAGAGGCGGCACCGCGCTTGCGGATGAGCTCCAGCATCGTCGCGCGGCGCTGGGCGGGGATGAGTTCGGGGCGTCGGGGCTGGCTCATTGATTTCGGACAGAGTTTAGGGGGCGCGGCGGGCGCGGTCGATCAATAGCATCGCGAGGATGATGGCGCCGAACACCATCTGCCGCAACGCATCAGGGACCTGCATCAGCGAAAGAACCGAGGCGAGCAGCGTGATGAAGATGGCGCCCATGAAGGTTCCCGAATAATTGCCGCTGCCGCCAAAGATCGACGTGCCGCCGAGGACGACTGCGGCGATGACCGGCATCAGATAGCTGTCGCCCATGCCCTGATACGCCTGGTTGGCATAGCCGACGAGCAACAGCCCACCGAGGGCTGAAAGGAGGCCGGCCAGCGCAAAGACGCCGACGATGATCCGCTCGACCGGCGCGCCAGCGAGGAACAGAGCCCGCGGCGACTGGCCGAGCGCATAGATATAATTGCCGAAGACGGTGCGCCGCAGCATGAACAGCACCAAGGCGCCAACGACGAGCCAGAGCAGGAAGGCATTCGGAATGCCGAGGGTCCGCTCGCGAGCGAGGAAGACCATCAGCGATGGCGGCGCGCCGGCCGGCTTGGCGCCGCTGGTATAGAACACCGTGAGCCCGAGCAGCATCGCGTTGACCGCGAGGGTCCACACCATCGCCGGGATCCGGAAGATCGCAACGCCGAGGCCGTTGACCGCCCCAATGAGAAGCCCGCCGACGAGCCCGGCAGGGATCGCGATGAAGGCGAGCGTCGGGTTGCCCGAGCCTGCGAGCGAGGTGGCGAGGATCGCCGTGCCGGTGATGGTCAGCGGCACAGAGAGGTCGATCTGGCCGAGCAGGATGACCAGCATCGCACCTGTCGCGAGAATGCCGACGATCGACGCGATCTGGAGCTGCTGCAGCAGATAGTTGAGCGAGAGCACGCCTGGGGATTCGAGCGCGGCCCCGGCCAGCACCACTACGCTCGCGACCAAGAGGATGACCACCGAGCGATCGACGCTCCACGACGCCTTGCGGCCCGAGTCGGCTGTTGAGGATGAAGGTGCCGACATCAGAGGAACCGCTCCAGGCGGGACCGCACGCGAAGCATGCCCAGCGAGCCAAGGACGATGGCGATCGCGAGGATGGCGCCCTCGAAGAAGGGCTGGGCCAGCGGCGGAAGGTTGGAGAAAAACATGAGAGCCGAAATCGTCTTGAGGATGAAGGCGCCGAGCGCGGCCCCGAGCGGCGAGCCGACCCCGCCTGACAAGGCAACGCCGCCGATGACGACCGCGGCGATCGAATTCAGGGTGTAGGACGGTCCGATATTCGGATCGCCCGTCAGCGTCAGCATGCTGACATAGAGGCCGGCCAGCGCCGCAAAGAAGCCGCCGAGCGAATAGGCCGCAAGCGTCACCTGAGGCACCCGAATTCCGGTCATCACCGAAGCGTCGCGCGAGGAGCCAATGGCGTAGAGGCTCATGCCGAACCGGCTCCGCCGCAGCGGGATTGCCACCAGAATCAAGACGATCGCGAGTGCGATCAGCGCCGTGGGCACACCATAGACGTCATAGGTCAAGGCGTCGGAGAGCGTCTCATCGATCGCCCCACCCGGCGTCGGGCGCAGCAGCAGAGCGACGCCTGAATAGAGGCTGCCGAGCGCGAGCGTCGCCACGATCGGGGGAATACGGCCGACGACGACAGCGAGGCCGTTGAGCAAACCACAGCCGATGCCGACGACCATGACCAACACGACTCCCAGCGCGACCTGGCCCGGCGAACCCGAAAGAAGGTAGGAGGCGGCGACATTGGTCAGCGCGATCATGGGGCCGACCGAGAGATCGATGCCGCGCACCAGCACGACGAAGAACTGCGCGATGGCCGCAAGCGCCAGCAGCAGACCCTGGTTCGACCAGATGGTCAGCACATAGGTCGAGAAGCCGCGCGGCTGGATGCTGATATAGAGCGCGAACAGGATTGCGAGCAGCACCGCCGAAATCACGACGCGCGGCACCTTGAACCTGCCGCTTCGGGATGAGCCGATTTTTGTCATGTCGAGGCCGTGTTCGAGTGGGCGTTGAGTGCTGCGGCGATCAGGGCATCGGGCGTGACCTCGTCGCCGCTCATCTCGCGGACAACCCGCCCGCGATAGAAGACATAGATGCGATGGCAGAGATGGATCAGTTCCTCGTAGTCGGTCGACTGAAGGATAATCGCGAGGCCCTCGCCTGCCAGTTCCTGGAGCAGGCGGTAGATCTGCGCCTTGGTGCGCACATCAATGCCACGCGTCGGATCCATCAGAAGCAAGCAGCGCGGCGACAGCGCCAGCCATTTGGCGAGCACGACCTTCTGCTGGTTGCCGCCTGAGAGCACCTTGACCGGGTCGTCAAGGCTCTTCAGCTTGATCTCCAGCCGTTCCGTAAGGCGCGCGATGGCTGCGTCTGCAGGGCCCGCCGCGTTTGTCAGCCCATAGGGCTTGCGGCTGAGCGCGGCGAGGCCGAGATTCTCGCGGATCGACATATCGAGGATCAGGCCCTCGGTCTTGCGGTCCTCGGGAACGAGAGCGATGTCGACGCCCGGCGCCTTTGCGCGGCGCGGGGTGATACCGCCAAGCGGCTTGCCGTCGAGCGTCAGCGTTCCCTGCACACCCTTCAGGACGCCGAAAACGGCATGCATCAGATATTGCTGGCCCTGACCGTCGAGGCCGCCAAGTCCGATGATCTCGCCGGGCCTGACGTCGAAGTCGACGCCGTCGAGCCCGCGCTCCCAGCTGAGGCCGCGGCCTGAAAGCAGCGGCGCGACGCTCAGGGCTGGCGCCGCGACTCGCGGGGGAAACAGTTCGGTCAGCGGCTGCCCGACCATGAGGCCGATCATCTCGTCGCGGTTGCGCGTGCCGGCCGCGAAGGTCTCGACATGGCGGCCATTGCGAAACACCGAGACGCGGTCGGCCACGGCGTCGATCTCATACATCCGATGGGAGATGAAAAGGATCGCGCAGCCTTCATCGCGCAGCTTGCGGATCACGGCGAACACCGTCTCCACACGCTCGGCCGTCAACGCCGCCGTGGCTTCGTCAAGGATCAACAAACGCGGCCGCCGATGGATGGCCTTGGCGATCTCGACGAGTTGCCGATCGGCAAGCGGAAGTTCGGAGACCAGCGCGGAGAGACCGATATGGCTGCCGCCGACGCTGTCGAGCGAGGCGCGCACGGCCTTGACGGCGGCGCCGCCAATGAGGCGCAGCATCGGTCCGCCGTCACCGAGCAGGAGATTGTCGCGAACCGTCAGATGCGGCATCAGCGACAGTTCCTGGAACATGCAGACGATGCCGAGCGCCGTCGCGTCGCGCGGCGTCGCGAACTGCCGCTCGATGCCGTCGACCTTGATGGTGCCGCCATTGGGCGTGATCACGCCCGCCAGCAGCTTCATCAGGGTCGACTTGCCGGCGCCGTTCTCGCCGAGAATGGCGTGAACGGCGCCCGCTTCGATCGTCAGCGAGACGTCGGTCAGGGCCGGAATCCCGCCATAGCTCTTGGATACGGCGGAGAATTCGACGAGAGATGTCATTCCAACTGGCCTTCCGATGTCCCGCTCAGGCGGATCACTCCGCGTTCTGGGCGGTCTGTCCCAGCAGTTCCTGCGGCGTGAAGACCGGGAAGCACTGCGGATAGCCAGTCGTTGTATAGAAGTTCGGAGGCAGGTCCGGGAAGTAGTCCTTGCCGGAAACGAGATCGGCATTGTTCTTGTTCGGGATCGGCAGGAAGACCTTCTGCGGCAGTGAATTGCCACCGAGCAGAACGACGGCCGCCTCCAGAGCCAGTGCCGACATCGCCGGTGCCTGCGCAGCGGTGATGCCCGGATACTTGCCCTCGACGGCGAGCTGGCGCGTGCCGTTACCGGCGTCGACGCCGATCGGGACGACCGGGTGCTTGGCGGCCTGCATCGCATGGAGCGCGCCGATCGCGCCTTCCTGGACCATCACACCGTCGAAGTTGCCATTGGTGGCGATCGCGTCGGCGGTGCCCTTCTCGGCGGTGCCCGCATCCCAGTTGCCGACGACCTGAACGACCTTCAGGTCCTTGTACTGGTCGAGCACCGAATGCATGCCTTCATGGTTGTCGCGATCGACGCTGTTGCCCGGCAGGCCTGAAATCTCGAGAACTTGACCCTTCACGTCGCCCTTGGCAGCCTTGATGCCATCAACGACAGCCTGCGCCTTCATGCGGCCGAGGTCGAACTGGTCCTCGTTGACCTGCACGATCTTGTCGGAATCCAGAACGTTGTCGAACGTGACGAGCACCACGCCGGCGCGCTGTGCGCGCTTCACGACCGCGTCGAAGGCGGTCGGGTTCACGGCATTGATGACGATCGCGTCATAGCCGGCAGCGATGTAGTTATCGATCGCGGCGATCTGTGCGGCGGAATCGTTGCCGACCGAGATCACCTTGAATTCGGACAGCTGCTTGGCATTGTCAGGGCGCGCGCCCCATGCCTTGGCTGACTGGATGGCGGTGATGCGCCAATCATTGCCGACATAGCCGTTGACCAGCGCGATCTTGTACGGGCCCTTCTTGGCATCGTACTGGATCGTCTTCTGATTGTCCTTGGCCGGGCTGAAGCACTCCGGCTTGTAGGTGTCGGCATGGGCGCCGCAGGTCAGCGCGGCGATCGACGCCGCGCCCAGGAGCCGGGTGACGAATTTCACGGATACCATGGCAAATCCTCCCTTTCAGATCGAGTGAGGCGCAGCAGCCCGCGCTCGTTTTCACTCGCCGATGGTAGAAAGTGAGAGATTTCGAGAACTGTCAACACCCATTCATCGCACTATCGGGGTCAGTCGCGCAGTCTCATCCGCTTTTGTGCAGTGCAGTGACGTTTTCTGATAGAAAGTGGAATTATCTGACTTCCCAACGCCGCGAGCCTTCGCTAGCTTCCGCTCAAACAAGATCAGGTGCACCAGTGTCTCGACCCAGGATTGCCGTCACATCGGGAGACCCGGCCGGAATCGGACCGGAGATCATGGCACGCGCAGCCTCAGTGCTGCGCCCACGCATCGCCTCGGGCGAGTTCTCTCTGGTGCTCGTCGGATCGGCCTCGGCCCATCGCAATGCCGTGAAAGCCCTCGGCTTTGATGATCCGGCGGTATCCGTTGATCCGGCACAGCTCGCCGAGCCGGAAGCGCCCGCCATTGCCTTTGTCGACGTCGATGCCGCGCGGCTCGAGGTTCCGGTCGGGCGTTCAACCGCCGAGGGGGGCCGCATCGCCTATGATGCGATTGCGAAGGCCGTCGATTTCGCGATGGACGGACGTGCCGATGCCATCTGCACCGGGCCGATCAGCAAGGAAGCGCTGAACTTCGCCGGTCATCACTACAGCGGCCATACCGAACTTCTGGCGGACCTCACTGGCGCCCGCGACAGCGTTATGCTGCTCGCTCACGGCAATATGCGCGTCAGCCACATCACCACGCATGTCGCCCTTGAAGACGTGCCGCGCCGCGTCACCCCCGAGCGGATCAGCCGGGTCGTGGTGCTCACGGACGAGGCACTCAAGGCGCTCGACCTGCCGCGCCGCAAGATCGCGATTGCCGCGCTGAACCCGCATGCCGGCGAAGGCGGCCTGTTTGGCCGGCAGGATATCGACATCGTCGAGCCGACCATCCGCAAGCTTCGCGACGAGGGCTTCGATGTCGAGGGGCCGGTCCCAGGCGATACGGTCTTCGTGAAGCTGCGCGCCCGTCAGTTCGATGCGGTGATCGCGATGTATCACGACCAGGGGCACATCCCGGTCAAGCTGCTCGGCTTCTCGGTAGACGAGAAGACCGGCCGCTGGGAGGCGCTGAGCGGAGTCAATGTCACGCTCGGCCTGCCGATCATCCGCACATCGGTCGATCACGGCACGGCCTTCGACATCGCCGGCCGCGGCATCGCCAGCGAAACGAGCCTCATCGAGGCGATCGAGCTTGCCACATCCTTCGCGCGATCGCGAAGCGCCTGACGCCGGAGGAGCGGGCTAAAAGGCCCGTCGGCGCAACCATCATAGCGACCGGTTCGGGCCGGCCCGGTCGCACTTTGACAATGTCGGCCCCGGGGAGGACCTCATGATCTCTAGACGTACCCTCATGCTGGCGATGGCGGCGCCGCTTGCCGTCGCGCTGGCCGGACCGGCCTTCGCGGCGGCCGACAAGCCGACCATCGGCGTCGTCGTTCCGACGCTCGCCGCGCAGTTCTGGAACAACTACATCGACTTCATGAAGAAGGGCTCGGACGAGCTCGGGGTCAATCTTGTCGTGCTCAACGCCGACAACAAGCCCGATCAGATGGTGAAGTCGCTTGAGGACCTCGTCGCGCAGCCGGTCGACGGCATCATCTTCACGCCCTACTGGGCGACTGCGGCCCGCGGCCTGACGCTTGCGAAGGACGCCAATATCCCGGTGATCCTGACCGACAGCTATCCCGACTTCCAGCCTCAGAGCGATCGCTTCCCGAACTATAGCGCCTTTGTCGGCCCGAGCGACGAGGATGCCGGCAAGCAGATGGCCGAGGCGCTCTTTGCCGCCATTCCCGCCGACGCGAACGGCAAGAAGGTCATCGGCGTCGTCAATGGCACGGCCGGAACCTCGGTCGCTATCGATCGCCGCAAGGGTCTCGAGGACGCGCTGAAGGATCATCCTGAAGTGGTGATCGCGGGCGAAGTCGACGGCAATTTCGTCCGTGATACCTCGCAGACGGTGTTCGAATCGCTCTATCAGGGCAACCCGGAGATCAAGGGCGTCTGGGCCGCCAATGGCGGCACCGCGACGGGCGTGATGACGGCGCTGAAGAACGCCGGCAAGCAGCCCGGCAAGGATGTCATGGTCGTCGCCATGGATCTCAACCCCGAGAATGTCACCGCGGTGAAGAACGGCGAGCTGCTGTTCGACATCGGCGGTCACTGGCTGCAGGGCGGCTTTGCTCTCGTCATGCTCTACGACCAGATCAAGGGCCATCCGATCCCCAAGGATCAGGACAACGTCAAGCTGAAGCTCTTGCCGCTGACGCAGGACCGCGTCGCCCAGTTCGAGGCCGATTTCCCCGGCGGCGTCCCGCCCTATGACTTCAAGGCTCACTCGCAGAGCTACACGCCGAGCGCCGGCGCGGCCACGTTCGAGCTGAAATACTCGAAGTAAGTCCAGCACACATGGGTCGCGGCCCGGCGGAGCCTCCGTCCGGGCCGCGACCTCTCTTCGCACCGTCTCGCCCTGCTCTCTCGCTGGGCTGTCCGGGAATACGACCTTGAAGATCGTCGCCACCGACATCGCTAGAAGCTTCGGCAGCACGCGGGCCCTTTCCGGCGTCTCGATCACGCTTGAACCCGGCCGCGTCCATGCGCTTGTCGGCGAGAATGGTGCCGGCAAGTCGACATTGCTCAAGATTCTCGCCGGTGCCGAGCGTTCCGATGCTGGCAGCATCGCCATCGACGGCCGGGCCTATGCGCCGCGGTCACTGGCCGAGGCGACGGCGCTGGGCGTCCGCCTGGTGTTCCAGGAAATCACCATCAATCCGTCGCTCTCGATCGCCGAGAACGTGTTCTCGGGCCAGTTGGCGCGGTTCCGCAAGCGCGGCCTTCTCAACCAGGCTGCCATGAACCGCGCCGCGCAGGCCCTGCTCGACACGCTCGCAGTCGATGTCTCGGTCGCGCAGCCGCTCGCGCGGCTCGATCTCGGCCAATGGAAATGCATAGAGGTCGCACGCGCGCTCTCTACCGAACCCCGCGCCGTCCTGTTCGATGAATCCACCGCCTTCCTCAATCACCGCGAGGCTGACCAGTTGCTCGCCGCCATGCGCGCGCTCGGCGATCGCGGCCTCGTCGTCGCCTTCGTCTCGCATCACCTGGCCGAGATCGACGCGGTGGCCGACCAGCTCACCATCCTGAAGGACGGCCGCAAGGTGGGCGATTTCACAGCCGGAGAACTCGACCGCGAGGGCATCCAAAGCCGTATGGTCGGGCGCGACCTCTCGCGGGGTCTCTACCCTCCCCGTCCAGCGACGCGGGCTTCCGGCGAGCCGATGCTGCGTTTCAGCAATGTTGCAGCCGACGGGCTCGAGCCGACCAGTCTTTCGGTCGCTCCGGGGGAAATCCTCGGTATCGCGGGCCTCAAGGGCGCCGGCGGCGAGCGCATCCTCGAAGTTGCGGCCGGCGTCGTCCGGCCGCGGGGCGGCAGCATCACGGTCGGCGGCGCGCCGCTCGCCGCGAAGACGCCTGCCGAGGGCTGGGCCGCGCGCATTGCCTATCTGCCGGGCGAACGCACGACCGAGGGACTCATCGTCGATGCCAGCGTGCTCGACAATCTTGTCATGGCAAAACCGCCGCGACGCGGACCGTTCTTCGATCGCGCCAAGGCGCGCGCAATGGCGCAGGCGATGATCGCCCGGCTGCTGATCAAGGCGAGTTCCGAAAAAGCGCGTTCCGGCTCGCTCAGCGGCGGCAACCTGCAAAAGGTCGTGCTGGGCAAATGTCTCGCCATCGATCCGCGCGTGCTGCTCCTCAACAATCCGACGCGGGGCGTCGATGTGGGTGCACGCACCGAAATCTATCGCTCTCTGCGCGAGGCCGCGAAGGAAGGACTCTCCATCGTGATGGTCAGCGAGGACCTCAACGAGCTCATCGGGCTCAGCGACCGCATCCTGGTCATGCGCGAAAAACGCATTGCGGCGTCGATCGATGATCCGGCCGCGACATCCGAAGACGCCATCATCCGGCACATGACCTGAGGGAAACCCAATGTCCTCCGCAAAACCCACGGTCACGGAACGTGCCGAAACCACGCAGCAGGCGCCCGATGCGCGCTCGCGTCGCGACGACATCCGGCGCTTCTTCCCGATCCTGCTGCTGCTTGTCCTCGTCGCGGTATTCTCCTTCGCATCGCCGCGCTTCCTCCAGTTCAACAATCTGATGATCGTCGCCCAGCAGGCCGTCGTGCTGCTGGTCGCGGCCCTCGGCATGACCTTCGTGATCATCGCCGGCTCGATCGACCTGTCAGTCGGCGCCATCGTCGCCCTTGCGGCGCTCGTGGCGGCCGCCACATCGGCGAGCCTCGGCATCTATGCCATCGTTCCCGCCTGCCTGGTCGGCGCTGCGGCCGGACTCGTGAACGGCGTGGTCGTTGCCAAGGGCAAGGTGCCCTCCTTCATCGTCACGCTCGGCGCGATGGTCGTCTATCGCGGTATCGTGCTCTTCTTCACCCGTGGCGCGCCGATCTCCATCGACGACGAGCGCTTCCTCGATCTCTATTCGGGCCGCACGGCCGGCATTCCCCATTCCGTATTGATCGCGATCCTGCTGATCGCCATTGCAGCAGTGATGCTCAACCTGACGGTTTTCGGCCGCGAAGTGCGGGCGGTCGGCGGCGGTGAGCGGATCGCGCTCCTGACGGGCATCCGCGTCGACCGCGTCAAGATCGCGATCTTCGTCCTGTCGGGGCTGATGTGCGGCATGGCTGGCCTGCTTCAGGGCGCTCGCGCAATGGCGGCGACCGCGCAGCTCGGCGAGGGGCTCGAACTTGATGCCATCGCCGCTGTCGTCGTGGGCGGGACACCGCTGACCGGCGGCGTCGGCAGCATCCAGGGGACGATCCTCGGCGCGCTCATCATCACCATTTTATCGAATGGCATGAACATCGTCGGCCTCGATCCCTATTTCCAGAACATCGTCAAGGGACTGGTGCTGGTCCTTTCGGTGTTCGTCACGATCGACCGCAAGAAGATCGGCATCATTAAGTGATCCACGAGATCTGCGAGCAGGGATACAGGAGAAAGCGATCATGACGATCCAGACCATGCGTGATTTCGGCATCGGCGAGGGCCAGCTGTTCATCGGCGGCCGGTGGGTCGATTCAGCAAGCCGCGAGCGGCGCGAGATCGAGAACCCGAAGGACCAGAGCATCGTCGCCACTGTCGCCTCGAGCACGATTGAGGACGCCGACCGCGCCATCGCTGCGGCGCGCAAGGCGCAGCCGCTCTGGCGGCGGACCACTGCCGCTCAGCGCGCGGCGCTGCTCAACCGCTTCGCCGCCCTCATCGACGAGAACGCCGAGACGCTGGCACAGCTGCTGACGGCCGAGGGCGGCAAGATCCTGCGCGACTCGCGCATCGACGTCGCCTTCTCCGCCCTCCTGCTGCGCTATGCGGCGGAGAGCGCCCGCCATATCCAGGGCGAGATCATGCCGGGCGAGAACCCGGACGAGCAGATCTGGATCCAGCGCGTTCCCTACGGTGTCGCCGTCGGCATCACCGCCTGGAATTTCCCGGCCGCGCTCTTTGCGCGCAAGGTCGGCCCGGCGCTCGTCACCGGCAACACGATCATCATCAAGCCACATGAACAGACGCCGCTCGCCACGCTGGTGCTCGCCGAGCTTTCACGCCGCGCCGGAATTCCCGAGGGCGTGATCAATGTGATCGTCGGCGATGGTCGCACCGTCGGCGCCCATCTCGTCGCGCACAAAGGCACGGACATCATCTCGATGACGGGCAGCGTGCGGGCCGGCGGCGAGATCTATGCTCTCGGCGCGGAGCACATCAAGCCCGTGCGTCTCGAGCTTGGCGGCAAGGCTCCGTTCATCGTCATGGAGGACGCCGACATCGACGAGGCCGTCGAGGCGGCTGTCGCGTCGAAGTTCTTCGCCGGCGGCGCGGTCTGCACCTGCAATGACCGGATGTATCTGCACCGCGCCATCCATGATGAATTCATGGAGAAGTTCATCGCGCGGGTTCAGAAGCTGACGGTCGGCGATCCGACGACCGCCGTCGATATCGGACCGCGCATCAATGCGAGCGAAGTCACGAAGCTGAAGTCGATGGTCGAACAGGCGCTGAAGCAGAACGCGGCAAAGCTTGTCGACGGGACGCCGCTCAAGGCCGAGGCGCGGGGCCACTGGTTCTATCCGACCATCCTCTCGGTGGATTCGAACGATCTCGACATCATGAAGCAGGAGACTTTCGGCCCTGTCATCGCGGCGCTCGCGGTGGATGATTTCGAGCAGGCGCTTGCTTATGCCAACGACTCCGATTTCGGCTTGTCGGCCTATGTGTTCACCCGTGATCATCGCAGGATCATGCGCAGCGTGAACGAACTCGAATTCGGCGAGATCTACCTCAACCGCGCTTCCGGCGAGAGCCCGCATGCCCATCATGTCGGCTATCGCAAGAGCGGCATCGGCGGCGAGGACGGCAAGCACGGCATTGAGGGCTATCTGCGCAAGAAGACCCTCTACAACAACTACGCCTGAACAAGACGGGGCGGCACGCGACGCGTGCCGCTCCCCTTCGGAGAGAGCGATGATCACGCACTGGTTCGATATAAGCGACGAGCGCTTCAGGGCGCTGATCCTGCCGAATGTGCATGTCGATGTGCTCTATGAGGGCGGGCGCTGGCTCGAGGGGCCAGTCTACGTGCCGGCCGCGCGACACCTCCTCTTCTCCGACATCCCGAACGACCGTGTGCTGCGCTACGACGAGGTGACGGGTGCGGTTACCCCGTTCCAGTCGCCCTCCTTCTTCACGAACGGCCACACGCTCGATCCCGCCGGCCGCGTGGTCGCCTGCGAGCACCAGAACCGCCGCGTGGCGCGTTTCGAGCATGATGGCTCGGTGACGACGGTCGCCGACAGCCATGACGGACGCCGCCTGAACTCGCCCAACGACGTGATCGTCGCTCGCGACGGGACGGTCTGGTTCACCGATCCGACCTATGGCATCGCCACCGAATATGAAGGCGCGCGGATCGCAAGCGAGATCGGCAGCAATAATCTCTATCGCGTCGGCGCTGACGGCCGAACCGAGGCTGTCATCACCGACCTCGTGCAGCCGAACGGCCTCGCGCTCTCGCCCGATGAGAGCAGTCTCTACGTGGCCGACAGTGGGTCGAGCCCGTCGCGTCTCCTGGCCTATCCACTCGGCGCCGATGGCCGGCTTGGCGCCCCACGGCAGCTCCGCGAGGCGGAGGTCGGAATCTATGATGGCTTCAGGATCGATCGGCATGGCCATATCTGGACCAGCGCCGAAGACGGCGTGCATTGCCTCGCGCCCGACGGCACGCTGCTCGGCCGGATCGTGCTGCCCGAGGTCGCCGCCAATGTCGAATTCGGCGGCCGTTTCCGCAACCGCCTGTTCATCTGCGCGACACAGCGCCTCTATGCGGTATATCTGAACACGACGGCCGCCCGCTGAGGCCTCCGCGCATGCCCTTTGACAGACGGGACAAGGCCTGCACGCGCCTCCCGGCTCCTCGCACGCGGCTTGCTGAGAATCCGACCTAATGATTATAACAGTATAAACTCACAATCATCAGGCGACGATCAGCCACGCGTCGTTCAGCCGATCCGGGGAGGATGTCTTGGCACTCGAAAAGATCGACGGGGTGCAGATCGCGGCGAGCGATCTGGAGCCTTTCATCACAGCCATCTTCAGCGCGGCAGGTGCGGATCGCGCCAGTGCGGCCGCCGTGGCGACCGCCGTGGTCGATGCCTCGTCCCGCGCCTTTGACACGCATGGCGTCCGCCTGGTGCCCTTCTACATGCGCGGGCTCGCCGGCGGCCGTATCAATCGCACGCCGCAACTCGCGGTCGAGCGCAAGGCCGCTGCCGTCGCCCATGTCGATGCCGATGACGGGCTCGGCCATCTGGCGAGCTACCGCGCCATCGACGAAGGATGCGCGATCGCCGCCGAGACCGGCGTCGCCGTCGTCACGGTCGGCCGATCGTCGCATCACGGCGCGACGGGCTGCTATACGCGCCTTGCGGCGACGCGGGGCTTCGCTGCGATCGGCATGACCCATGCCGACAGCATGGTCATTCCGCATGGTGGAACCTCGGCGTTTTTCGGCACCAATCCACTCAGCTTCGCCCTGCCCGCGCCCGGCGAAGACCCCCTCCTGCTCGACATGGCGACCAGCGCCGTCCCCTTCAATCGCGTCGAACTGCGCCGCGCGACCGGCACGCCGCTGCCCGAGACCGTTGCCGTCGACCGTGAAGGCGACTTCACCATCAACCCGCATCATGCCGTCGCGGTGGCGCCCGTCGGCGGCGCCGTGTTCGGCTACAAGGGTAGCGGCCTCGCCGCGATGATCGACCTGCTCTGCTCGGCGTTTACCGGCATGGGGCACGGCCATACGCTGGCGTCGTTTGGCGGACCGGATTTCGCGCAACCGATCCGGATCGGCCATTTCTTCATCATCATGGCGCCGGCCGTCTTCCAGGCGCTGTCGCTGTTCGACGCGCGGATCGCATCCTTTCTGGCCGACATTCGCGCGCAGCCGGCGAAGGCCGGCATGCAGGTGCATGCGCCCGGCGACATCGAGAAGGCGGAGGCGAAGCGCCGTGCCATCGAGGGCCTGCCGGTCGACCTCGTGACCTGGGCCGCGCTGCAGGAGTTCGCGACCCGCTACAAGATCAAGACGCCAGCCGTGATCGGCTGAAGCCTGCGTTCGGACAGGAACGGCATGCCGCCCCTGCCCGCGCGCTTCAGGAAGCCCGACGCACCGGTGCCGGGGCCTTGAGATATTGACGGTTGACGCAGTTGGTCAGCCGGCCTTCCTCGGTATAAGCGAGGATGACCTCGACGGCCTTGCGCTGCATGTCGTGCATGGCGGCTGGACTGTAGAAGGCGGCATGCGGGGTCAGGATGAGCCGCCCGTCGAGCCAGGCTTCGCGGCTTGTCCACGCCTTGACGAGTGGATGGTCGCCGTCCGCCGGCTCCTTCGGCAGCACATCGAGACCGGCGCCGGCAACGCGGCCATCCTTGAGCGCGTCATGCAACGCGTCGAGATCGACGATCGGGCCGCGGGCGGTATTGACGAGCACGAGCCCGGGCTTCGCTGCAGCAAAAGCCGCCTCGCCGACGAAGCCGCGCGTCTCGTCATTGAGCGGCGTGTGGACGCTGACGATGTCGCTCATCGCCATGAGTTCCGCGAGGCTGTGCACGCGTTCATAGCCGACCGAGAGTTCCGTGCCATTCGGCAGATACGGATCGTAAAACACCACACGCATGTCGAAGGCGGCGGCCCGGCGAGCCGCTGCGAGGCCGATCCGGCCAAGCCCGATCACGCCGAAGGTTGCCCCCTTGTGGCGGCGAACGAGCGGCGCCGCGGCAAAGCGCCAGTTGCCGAGCGGGTCGCTGCGCAGAACGTCGCCATAGGTGACCGTGCCGCGCGTCAATGCGAGCATCAGCGCGATCGCATGATCGGCGACCTCGGTGGTGCCGTAGTCGGGAACGTTACAGACCGGAATCCCGCGTGCGCCCCAGCCCTCCAGGTCGAGATTGTCGTAGCCGACGCCCTCGCGCACGACGATGCGGACGTTCTCGAAATCGCTGATCTCAGCCGGCAGAAGATGCGTCGCCGAACAGTTGATGAGCGCGTCGGCGGCCCGACTGCGCTCGCGCGCAATCGTGTAGCCGGGATCGGTGGGGATCGGGTCGATGTCGAATTCGACGGTCTTGCCGTACAGGTGCTCCAGCTCCTCGCTCTGAGGCGGATACCAATTGACCTTGAAGATGCGCATAATGTTCCTGCCGTTTGTCCGTCTGCTTTTTGCTGGCGCTCTCCAGATTGTTAACAGTAGGCTATGTGCATGAGCAAGAGTCCAGTTGCGCCCCACCTTCATCGCCGTGAACGTCGGGTGCTGACCGACGATGTCTCGGACTCGATCCGGGAGGCCATCCTCTCGGGGCGACTCAAGGGTGGCGACCGGCTGATAGAGGACGAACTAGCCGAGAGCCTCAATGTCAGTCGCGGTCCGATCCGCCAGGCGATCTTCCGGCTGGAGCAGGAGGGCCTCGTCATCCACGAGACCCATCGCGGGGCAACGGTGGCTCAGGTCTCCGTCGAGGACGCCGCCGAGATCTACACGTTACGCGGGGCACTCGAGCGGCTTGCCGTCACAGTCGCCTGCGAGCGCGCCACAGAAGCCGATTTTGTGCCGCTTGATGCAATTCTTACATTATTTCAATCTATTCCGCGCGCATCCATGACGCGTCGGCGCGTCGCCGAACTCGATATCGACTTCCACGATGCGCTGTTCCGCGCCTCTCACCATGGGCGACTCTACAAGGCCTGGGAGTCGCTGCGCTCACAGATCTTCGTCTTCCTACTGCTGCGCGACGGCCTGCCCAACGACTATCTGACGTCCTGGTACAGCGACCATTCCCGCCTGCTCGACCTCATCCGCAGCCACGATGTCGAAGCGGCCGGCGCCTGTATCGAGGAGCATATCGGCGGTGCCTATGAGCGGCTGAAGGCTCATATGGCCGAGCGCAGCATCCTCCGTATCGAAGCCAACTGAGCGCGAGGTCCATCGCTTGACAGAAGAGGATCACCTGTTATCGTCATATTGTTAACAATCAACAAGTGGTCAAAAAGGCCACGTCGCCGTGTCGCTTCGGCACGAGCCAGGGAGGAGACGACCATGAGCAGACCAGAAGGTGGCGGGGCTCGAAGCCCGACATTTCGGACGCGCCCGACCCGGCGCCAGCTCCTCGGCGGCGCAGCCGTCGTCGGCGGTGCGCTCGTTGCCGGCCCGCTGGTGCGTCAGGCACGCGCCGCCGACCGCATTCCGCTGAAAGTCATGAGCTGGGAGCAGTTCCAGCCGGGCGAGAAGGAAGGGTGGAACGCGCTCTTCAAGAAGTTCAACGAGTCCCAATCCAAATACACGGTCGACTGGACGGGCTGGCCGGCGAGCCAGTACGTCTCCAATGTCGTGATCCAGGCCCAGGCCGGCGGCATCGACGCCGACGTGTTGATGGCGATGCCGGATCTCGCCGCGCAAGTCATCCGCAAGTTCAAGCTCGCCGAGCCGCTCGACGATGTGGTCTCCGCGCTCGGCATCACACCGAGCGCCGGCCACGCGTTCCTCACCGTCGACGGCAAGCTCTATGGCCTCTCGGCCATCGATGTGAATTTCGCCCTCGTCTACAACAAGGCACTGTTCGCCAAGGCCGGCCTCAAGCCCGCGACGACGCCCGAGGAGTGGATCGACACCACTGCGAAGCTGACGAAGCGGCCCGAGCAGTTCGGCATCGCGCTGACAAACGTCATCGCCGATTCCGGTGAGTGGTGGTTCCAGCTGCAGAATTTCTGCCTGCCCTTCGACGGCAAGTGGGCGGAAGGCAAGACGCCGCTGGCCAATTCACCCGAGGTGGTAAAGGGGCTCGAACTCTGGAAGAGCCTCTACGAGGCCGGCGTGCCGCAGGGCACGGCCCAGAGCGCGATCATGAAGCTCGCAGCCGATGGCCGCGTCGCCCAAGCCTTCGGCGTCAACCCGACCGTGGTCGTGCTGCGCGCCACGAACCCCGCGATCTATCCCGACCTGCTCTCCGCTCCGCCGCCATGGCCGAGCCGCCGGTCACTCGACCGCATCCATCCGCTGATCGCCCTCAAGGGCGCGAATTCGGAGGGCGCGAAGGAATTCATCAAGTTCGCCATGACGCCGGATGTGATGGCCGATCTCATGATCACCAACCTCTATGTCATGCCGCCCTACGACCTCGCCGCGAAGTCCGAGAAGTTCAAGCAGTTCCTGGCTGACAAGCCGTGGATCACCGGCTTCAACGAAGCGAAGCAGGTCTCGCCGATCGACGTGATGGGCGACTTCGCATTCGTCGACGATCAGTTCGGACGCATCATCATGCAGAATTTCCAGAGTGCGCTCCGTCCGGGCGGCTCGGTGAAGTCCGCGATGGACGCCGCCCAGAAGCAGCTCGAACAGCTCGCGACGCGTATCTGACGCGAACAAACCGCCCGCTCGAGCCCAGCACGGGCTTGAGGCCTCCGCATCGCGCCACGCAAGGCATGGCAATTCGGCCGGCGCTCACTCGCCGAATTCGCCTATTCCGCGCCGGCGCGATGCGAAGTCCAAGAAGGCGGAAGCGCCGCCGCAGCGAGCGGAGGCGGCTGGATGCCGGGCGACCGGTCCTGCCGCCGCTATCAGGAGGATCAGTTGGCATTGGCTACGGCGCTCCCCGAGACGGCCATCCGCCGCGCTCGCCGTCCGAGGACGCCGAGCGGCGTCGTGGGCAGCCGCAGCTTTCCCTATCTCTTGGTCCTTCCGATGCTGCTCCTCGAGGGTGCGCTGATCCTCTATCCGATCGTGCGCGGCGCGCTTTACAGCCTCGAGACGCCTGATGGTCTCGGCCTCGATAACTATGCGCAGATGCTGGTCGATCCCGACTTCTGGCGCATGATCGGCCGGACGCTCGTCTTCACCATCTCGGTCGACGTCATCATCCTCTCGGTCGGCCTGTCGCTCGCGCTCCTCATGAACTGGAGCTTCCGCGGCCGCGGGCTGTTCCGCAGCCTCCTGACCATTCCATGGGCCATTCCCGAGGTTCCGGTCGCCATCACCTTCGTGCTGATGCTCGATCCGAGTTTCGGCGTCATCAACGCCTTTGTCCGCTTCTTTTCCGGCGCCGACGAAAGCCCGCAATGGCTGCTCGACCCGACGCTCGCGATGGGCATCATCATCGTTGTCACCGTCTGGAAGGGCTTCCCCTTCTATTCGCTCGTCCTGCTCTCGGCCCTTCAAGCCGTGCCGGACGAGCTCTACGAGGCGGCGCGCATCGACGGCGCGGGGCGCATCGCGCAGTTCCGCTACATCACCGTTCCCGGCATCAGCAGTTCGCTCGCGCTGCTCGCGGTGCTCGGCTTCATCTATTCGACGCAGCAGTTCACGCTGATCTGGCTGATCACCGGCGGCGGCCCCGTCGATGCCACGACGACGCTCGCGCCCGCGATCTACATGCAGGCCTTCCGCTTCTACAATTTCAACTATGCCGGCGTGATCGCGGTGATCGGCTTCCTCATCTCGGCCGTATCGACGGTTGCCTTCGTCGCGGTCCAGCGCCGCCATCAGGTGCCGGAGTGACGACCGCCCGCGACAGCGATCGACCCGGCACGGGCGGCCGCATCGAGACGGCGGCACGCTTTGCCGCGATCGTGTTCGCGTCGGCGGTCATCCTGTTCCCGGTCTATTGGATGGTGCTGTCCTCGCTTCGATCCTCGGCGGAATCACTGTCCTTCCCGCCGCCGCTCCTGCCGCATGGCATCGATCTTTCGGCCTACCTGCAGCTCTTCACCGACAAGCCGATCGGCCACTGGCTGCTACTTTCGACGCTGGTCGCTACGCTGACAGTGATCGGCACCGTCATCCTCGTCATCCCCGCCGCCTATGCGCTTTCGCGCCTCTATTGGCCGGGGCGCACGGCCGTCGGCCTTGTGCTGCTCTTCACGCAGATGATGCCGGGCGCCGTCGTCGTTGCACCCGTGCTCACGCTCTACCGGCAGCTCGGCTGGACCGACAATCTTCTCACGCTCGCTCTGCTGCATACGGCCTTCGTCGTTCCGCTCTGCGCCTGGGTGCTGAAGACGTCGTTCGACGCCGTGCCGAAGGAGATCGTGGAAGCGGCGCTCATCGACGGCTGTGATCGCTGGAAGGTGCTCTGGCTCGTCGTGCTGCCCCTCACACGGCCGGGCCTCGTCGCCGTCAGCGTCATCGCCTTCTTCGCATCGTGGAACGAGTATCTGTTCGCCTCGACGCTCATCACGCGGAATGGGCTCTACACCGCCTCGCTCGGCCTCGCGACGCTGATGACGCAGCTCGACACGCCGCTCTTCGTGCTGATGGCGGCCGGCGTCACGTTCTCGATCCTGCCGGTGTTCTTCTACATGGCCATCCAGCGACACCTCCTGCGTGGGCTGACGGCCGGAGCGGTGAAAGGCTGAGGGCAAAGATGAAGATCACGAAGATCGAGACACTCTGGTTCGAGGCGCTGCCGCAGACCGAATGGGCGAAGCTCAACCCGAAGGCCCGCCAGGCACTGCCGAACAATCTC
Source organism: Kaistia sp. (assembly GCA_035555375.1). Classification (GTDB taxonomy): domain Bacteria; phylum Pseudomonadota; class Alphaproteobacteria; order Rhizobiales; family Kaistiaceae; genus Kaistia. The sequence continues at coordinate 282,470 of DATMGR010000038.1, forward strand.
TGGGTCCGCATCCACACCGACAAGGGCCTCGTCGGCATCGGCGAGACCTATTACCTGCCGCGCGCCGTTGCCGCGATCATTCACGACATCTTCGCCCCGCTCCTCGTCGGACGCGATGCGCGCGACATCGAGAACCACTGGCAGAACATGTTCGCGCTGGTGAATTTCTGCGGGCCCTATGGCGCGGAAATGCGGGCCATCTCGGCGATCGATGTCGCGCTCTGGGATCTTGCGGGCCAGAATGCCGGCGAGCCGATCTACACGATGCTCGGCGGGCGCAGCCGCGACCGCATCCGCGCCTATAACACCTGCGTCGGCTACGGAAAATATGACGACCTCAATGCCTGGCTGAACGGCAAGGCCGGAGAGCTTGCCGCCGATCTGCTCGCCCAGGGCATCACGGCGATGAAGATCTGGCCGTTCGACCAGTTTGGCCCCACCCTTTCGGGACCAGTCGACAGCCGGAAGCCGATGGTGATCTGGGGCGCGCAGACCGCCGCCGGCCCGCGCGGACATTCGATCACGCAGGACGAATTGAAGGCCGGCGTCGCGATCATCGAGGACATCCGCCGCGCTGTCGGCGACCGTATGGAGATCGCGATCGAAGGTCACGCGCGCTGGGATCTCGGCACCGCGGTGAGGATCGCCCGCGCGATCGAGCCGCTCGACATCCTGTGGCTCGAGGAGATCATGCCGCCTGACAATGTCGAGCCCTATCTCAGGCTGAAGCAGGCGACGAACATCCCGATCTGCCAAAGCGAGCGCGTCTTCACGCGGTTCGGTTTCCGGCCGTGGATCGAGAAGGGCGCCGCCGACATCGTCATGCCGGATCTCTCCTGGGGCGGCGGCCTCACCGAGGGCCGCAAGATCGCGTCGATAGCGGATACCTATTTCCTGCCCGTCACCTGTCACGACACGATCGGCCCTGTCGCGCTCTGGGCAGCGACGCATCTGATGCACCACATCCCGAACGCGCTGATCATGGAGACGGTCCGCGGCTATATCGATGGCTGGTATGACGATGTGGTCACCGATCGCATCGAGGTTCGCGACGGGCATATCCTGCTGCCGGCCCGGCCCGGCCTCGGCACAGCACTCCGGGAAGATCTGTTCTCGCGCCCGAATGCTCAGGTGGAAGTCAGCACTGAAGAGACGCTGAAGCGGTGGTGAGATGATGCCCTTCACCGTCTGCTACACCGGCGACTATCTCGACGCGGACGGACGGCTCGCCGTGCCCGATATCGCGCTCGATCTCTATGACCCCCATCCGGCTATTCGCGTCGACTATCTCCGCAGCCAGTCGCCGCGAGCTGATGATGAGACCTATCAGAGCCGCCTCTATTCACTTGAGGTGAGCGCCGCCGATATCGCCGACGCCGATGGCATCGTCATCTTCCGGCCCTGGGTGAAGGCATCGACCTTCGCCAACGGCGCGGAACGGCTCACCGTCATCGGGCGGGCCGGCGCCGGCTATGACAAGATCGACCTTGCCGCCTGCACGGCGAATGATGTCGCCGTGTTCAACGCGCCCGACACGCTGACGCATGCGACAGCTTCCTCGGCCTTCCTGCTGATGATCGCGCTCGCCAAGCGGCTGCCGCAGCAGGAGCGGATCGTTCGCAGCGGGCGCTGGGACCAGCAAGCTGCCGCCATGGGCATCGACCTCCCCGGAAAGACGCTCGGCATCGTCGGGCTCGGTGCCAGCGGACGCGAGCTTGCGCGCCTCGCCGCGCCATGGGGCATGCGCATCATCGCTTTTTCGCCGCGCGCTGACGCCGCCGAGGCCAAGGCCCTCGGCATCGCTCTGGTCGGCTCGCTCGACGAGGTGTTCCGCCAATCGGATTTCGTGAGCCTTCACAATCGCCTCGATGCGTCGACACGCGGCCTGATCGGCGCGCACGAACTCCGGCTGATGCGGGCCTCGGCCTATTTCATCAATGTCGCGCGCGGCGAGATCGTCGATCAGGCGGCCCTCGTCACGGCGCTTCGCGAGCGGTGGTTTGCCGGCGCGGGGCTCGATGTCTTCGAGCACGAGCCCCTCCCCGCCGACGATCCGCTCGTCTCTTTGGACAACGTCATCCTGACGCCGCACTGGCTGCCGTCGACCCTCGATGCGGCGCGGCTGACCATGACGACGATGGCGAACGGGATCATCCGCGCCGCAGAGGGTCTCGTTCCGGCCAATGTGCTGAACCGCGATGTGCTCGACCGTCCAGGATTCCGCGCCAAGCTCGCGCGCTTCGCCGCCACTTCAGATCCCCCTCGCACCCAGTGTTAGGACGCGTGGAATATCGGGATTGGCTGCTCCACAGCGGCAGTTAGGCGTCGATCGGATGGCCCTCCCAGGCTTGACGGTATTATAATGATAACGTTACCATAGCGTTCAAAACAGGGATGGAACCATGGTCGATATGGATGAAGACGGGAGAGGCGGAGGCGCCGCGCCGCGCGCCCTGATCACGGGCGCCGGCGGTGGCCTCGGCCGCCAGGTCGCCATCGATCTTGCAGCGCGCGGCGTTGCGGTCGCACTCGCCGACCTCAACGCCAAGAGTGTCGAGGAGACGGTAGCTCTCTGCGGCCCTGGTGCCAGCACGCTCGCCATCATCGGCGACCTCACAGCCGACGACGCGCCGCAGGCAGCGGTTGATGCCGTCGTCGCGCGCTGGGGCGGGCTCGACATCCTCGTCAACAATGCCGGCTATGGCGGCATCGAGCGGTTCCTCGAGATGACGGCCGCGCTGTGGGACCGGACGTTTTCCATCAACGTCAAGGCGCTCGCCCTCCTCACCGCCGCCGCCGGCCGGGTGATGGCTAAGCAGGGGTCGGGCCGGATCGTCAACCTCACCTCCCCGGCCTCGCGCATGGCGCTGCCGAACTACACCGCCTATGCGGCGAGCAAGGCGGCGGTCGATTCCATTACGCGCGCCGCCGCAGTCGCCCTCGCCCCTTCGGGGGTGCGGGTCAACAGCGTCGCGCCCGGCATGATGGATACCGAGATGCAGCGCTCGACGGAGGAGAAGCTCGCCGCGATCGAGGGCCGCAGCGATGTCGCCGCCTTCCTCGACGAGCGGACGCGCCGCGTGCCGGTCGGCCGCCGCGCCGAGATCAGCGAGGTCTCCGCAGTCGTCGTCTGGCTGGCGCTCGATGCCCCCTCCTACATCACCGCCGAGCGCCTCAACGCCTCGGGCGGGCTCGACAAGGACTGACCATGGCGCTCCGCAACCATCCGCCTGAGGCGCCGGACATCGCCGCGATCCGCGCGCATGCGACCAACATGCGGCGGCACATCCTCTTGATGGCCGAAGGACCGGGCCAGGGCTATGTCGGCCAGGGGCTCGGCATCGCCGACGTCCTCGCAGCACTCTATTTCCATGAATTGCGGCACGACCCCGCCGATACCAGGGCGCCGGACCGGGACCGCTTCCTGCTCTCGACCGGGCATTATTCCATTGCGCTCTGGGCAGCGTTGGCCGAAGCGGGCGTCATCCCCCTCGCCGAGCTGTCGACCTATGGCGCCGACGACAGCCGGCTCGACATGTCGACGCTCGATACGACGCCGGGCGTCGAGATCATCGGCGGCTCGCTTGGCCACGGCCTCGGCCAGGGCGTTGGCATGGCGCTCGGGCTGCGGCTCAAGCAATCGGCGGCGCGGGTCTTCGTCGAACTCTCCGACGGCGAGATGCAGGAGGGCGCGACCTGGGAAGCGGCCATGTCGGCCGGCCATTTCGGCCTCGACAACCTGGTCGCCCTGATCGACTGCAACGGCATCCAGGCCGATGGGCCTGTCGTGCTCGACATGGAGCCCGTCGCGGAGAAATGGCGCGCCTTCGGCTTCGCGACGCAGGAGATCGACGGCAACGATCTTGCGGCGGTCCTCACCGCGCTCGAAGAGGCGCGTCGGGCCGAAGGACGACCGCATGCCATCGTGCTGCGCACCCGACCCGGCAAGGGCGTGCCAACGCTGGAAAATCGTGAAAAGGCGCATTTCGTCCGGGTTGATGCCGGCGAGTGGGCCGCGCTGCGAGCCGAACTCGAACGTGAAGCGGAGGTCTCCCATGGCTGAGGTGGCGCGCACATTAGCCATGGGCGTCGACGAGGCAGGCGGCGAACGGCCGATCGTCGCCGCGCCGTTCGGAAAGGCGCTGGTCGCAATCGGGCGGGAGCGTCCGGATGTGCTCGGTCTCACGGCTGATCTCGGCAAATACACCGACATCCTGCCGTTTCGCGATGCATTTCCGGATCGCTTCTTCAATGTCGGCATGGCCGAACAGAACCTCGTCGCCGTAGCGGCGGGCCTTGCGCAGACCGGTTTTACGCCCTTTGCGACCACTTATGGCGTGTTCGCCAGCCGCCGGGCCTATGACTATGTCGCCATCGCCGTCGCGCATGCGCGGCAGAATGTGAAGATCGTCGCCGGCCTGCCCGGCCTCACCACGGGCTATGGCGGCACGCATCAGGCGATCGAGGACCTCGCCTTGATGCGCATGATCCCCGGCCTCGTCGTCATCGACCCCTGCGACGCGACCGATATCGCGGCGGCGACGCGCGCGGCCGCGGCGCATGATGGCCCCGTCTATATGCGCCTCCTGCGCGGCAATGTTCCCGTCGTGCTCGATCCGGCGACCTACCACTTCGAGATCGGCAAAGCCGTCCGCCTCTGCGAAGGCACCGATGTCGGCATCGTCGCCAGCGGCTTCATGAGCGAACGCGCGCTCGATGCCGCCGCCCGCCTCGATACGCGCGGCATAAGGACCGGCGTGCTGCATGTCCCGACTTTGAAGCCGTTCGACAGCGACGCCGTCGCGGACTTCGCCGCCTCGGTGTCCCGTGTGGTCACGGCGGAGAACCATGTGATGCGCGGCGGTCTCGCCTCGCTCGTCGCCGAGACGCTGTTCGACGCCGGCGTGACGAGGCCGCTCGCGCGCATCGGCCTGCCCGACCGGTTCATCGAATGCGGCGCCGTGCCCACCTTGCAGAGGCGCTACGGCATCACCGTCGAGCACATCGTGTGGGCCGCCGAAGGAAGGATCACATCATGAGGATCGAGGGGATCGAGACCTTCACGGTCGGCGCGGGATGGAAGAACTGGCTTTTCGTGCGCGTCCATACCGACAAGGGAATCTCAGGCCTTGGCGAGGGCACGCTGAACGGCTTCATCCGCACGACGGAAGCAGCGGTTCGCGAACTCGAGCATTTTGCCATCGGCAAGGACCCGCGCCAGGTGAACCGTCTGGCCAAGGCGATGCTGGACGGCGTCTCGCTCGATGGCGGACACATCCATCGGACGGCGATCGCCGCGGTCGAGGTCGCCTGCTGGGATATCCTCGGCAAATCGCTCGGTGTGCCGATCCATCAGCTCATCGGCGGACGCATGCGCGACAGCGTGCTCGGCTATGCCAATGGCTGGTACCGTACCGAGCGAACGCCCGAGGCCTTCCTCGCCGCGGCCGAGGCCGTGATCGATAAGGGCTTCAAGGCTATGAAGCTCGATCCCTTCGGCACGGCTCAGGGCTTCATCGACGATGACGAGCTCGATATCGCCTATGACATCCTCAGGACACTGCGCGAGAAGCTGCCGAAGGGCACGCGCCTCCTGATCGATGTCCATGCGCGCTTCACGGAGACGGAGGCGATCCGGGCGGCGCAGCGGCTTGCCCCGCTCGATCTCTATTGGTGGGAGGAGCCGACCACCCGCGACCGGCAGGAGACCGTCCATCCGGTCGCGCGCGTCTCGCCCATCCGCGTCGCCACTGGCGAGATGTACGATACGCTCGGCCAGTTCTTCACGCTCGCCGAGGGCGGCGGCGTCAACATCTTCCAGCCGGAACCGATGTCGCTGGGTGGCATCACCAACACACTGGCGGTTGCCAATGTCGCGCTCGCCCATGGCAGCTATATCGCGCCACACCAGAGCGGCGGACCGGTCGCGACCTCCGTGTGCCTGCAACTCGCCGCGGCCGTGCCGAACTTCCTGATCCAGGAACATTTTGACGCCTTCAACGAGCCGTGGACGCAGGATCTCGTCTCCTGGCATCCGACGATCGATGCCCGGACGGGCCATCTCTCCCTGCCCGACGCGCCCGGCCTTGGCGTCGAACTCGATGACGCGGTCGCGCGCGCCCATCCCTACGATCCCGACGCCTTCCTCAACATCCATCAGCCTGGGTGGGAGAAGCGGCTCGGGACGCGAACGACTGAAAGCGGATCGAGCGGCAACTGACTGGACGCCGCGATCAGGTGGTCATTCCTTGGGCGACCGGCTCTCACGCACTTTCCCGGTCGATGATTTCGAAGCCGATCGTCTCGACCTTCTGGATGTCTTCGCCGCTGAAGCTCTTCACCAGTTGTTCGACGGCGCGGCGGCCCATAGCGTAGCGATCGACATGAACGGTGGTGAGACGCGGAAAGAGCTGCGCCGCAAGATCGACGTCGCCATAGCCGGCGATCGCCAGCCGCTCCGGAATGCGCCAGCCGCGGCGATGGCACTCCTGGACCGCGCCGATCGCCAGCGTGTCGCTCGAGCAGAAGATCACGTCGAGCGCGGCATCCCGTTCCGTCAGGATGCGGACCGCATCCGCGCCACCGGCCGGCGTGATCGGAAGTTCGACCTCGAGCGGCTTCTCATAGGCATGGCCGCGATCGGCGAGCGCCTGGCGATAGCCGATGCGGCGCTGCTGCAGGCGGTCATTGCCGTGGACCGGCGTCGAGACGAAACCGATCCGGCGATAGCCCTTGTCCAGGAGATGCGAGGTCATGGCATAGGCGGTGTCGAAATTGGAGACGCCGAGCGCCATGTCGATCGGATCGCGACCGCGCACCTCGCTGATCTCGACGATCGGCACACGCCCGGTGACGAGAAACTGCCGCGCCGCATCCGATTGCACGAAGGCTTGGAGGATCAGGCCGGCGGGTTGCCAGCCGAGCAAGGTGCGGATGGCGCTTTCCTCGGCGCCCGGGGCGAAATCGCCCTGGATCAGGAGGAGCTGGTGCCCGCTCGCCTGGCAGGCGTCGGACATGCCCTGCACCTGCTCGGCAATGCCCGAGTTGATGAGCGGCGGCACCATGGTGCCGATGATCCGGCGGGCGCTTCGCATGCTGGAGGCGAGCTGATTGGGAATGAACCCCTCGCGGGCGACGACCTCCATGATGCGGGCGCGCGTCTCGATCGACACCTTGTCGGGGTCGTTGAGCGCGCGCGAAACGGTCATCGGCGCAACGCCAGCGCGGCGGGCGATCTCCTTGATGCCCAGCTTGCCGGCAGGCTCGGATCCCGAGTGAGGGGTGCGTTTCGCCATCGGTGGCTGCATCGCCGGTAAAGAGGAATCACCCGCCAAGTCTAGCGCCACGCGCGTCCCCCGCCATGGACGGAAACCGGGCCGGAAAAAACTGCGTCGCTCGCTCGGTTTGGCGTGACAACATTATAATATCATGTTTTTATATCGATACATCCCGATGTGGTGCGTCGGGGCGGTTTGCCGAAGCGGCCCCGACGAATTCTCGTCGAGAGAGCGGCACGGCGGGAGGAGCGCTATGACCTTGGCTACGCAGGACGATGCGGCGCGCGCTGGCGGATTCGCCAACAAGATGAGAGTCCTGCTCTCGGTGAGCGAACTCGGCGTGCTGGTCGCCGTGATCGCGATCAGCCTCATCTTCTACAGCATCGCGCCGGCCTTCCTGTCGGCGCAGAACATCCGCGCCATTGTCAATTTCGTCTCGTTCGTCGGCATCATCGCGATCGGCCAGACGATCCTGCTGATCGGTGGCGAGTTCGATCTTTCGGTTGGCTCGATCGCGGGCCTCTCGGCCTGCGTGACCGCGATGCTGATGAAGGACGCTCACCTGCCCATCTTCGTCGCGATCATCGGCGGACTGCTCCTCGGCGCCGCGGTCGGCCTGGTCAACGGGCTCGTGGTCGTCAAGCTGAAGATCCCCGCCTTCATCCAAACGCTCGGCATGCTCTTCATCGGGCAAGGCCTGATCCAGGTGGTGACCGGCGGCAATCCGGTCTATCCGCTGCCCGCCTCCGTTGGCGATTTCGGCGCGACACGCGTGATCTTCGGCCTCGGCTGGAGCTTCGTGTTCTTCTTCATCGCGGGAGTGATCGCCGACTTCGTGCTCCGGCGCACGGTGCTCGGGCGCAATCTCTATGCGACCGGCGGCAATGTCGAGGTGGCGCGGCTCGTCGGCATCAATGCGAGCCTCTACAAGATCTGCGCCTTCGTCTTCGTGTCGGTGATGGCCTCGATCTCGGGCATGTTCGTCATGGCCGATCTTGCGAGCGGCATCACCTCGATCGGCACCGGCTGGGAACTGACAGTCATCGCCGGCGTCGTCGTCGGCGGCGTCAGCCTGTTCGGAGGCGCGGGAACGATCGTCGGCGGCCTGCTCGGCATGCTGCTCCTGCAGGTCATCCAGAGCGGCCTCGTCGTGATCGGCGTCGGCGCCAACTGGCAGCAGATCGCCGTCGGCACGATCATGGTCCTCGCCGTTGGCCTCGATCTCCTTCGCCGCCGCGTGTTCATCGGCGGCGAGGGCGCACCGACTGGAAATGGCCCGGATGCGGCCGTCACTCTCGAGCCGCCAGCCATCGTCCCGGCCCGCGCTGCCGACTGAGGCCAGCCGGCTCACATAATAACGCCCGCGATTGTCGACGGGCGAACAGAGGAGGGAATGAAATGAAATTCGCACATTCGGCAGGGGCTCTCGCGCTCCTGCTCGCGCTCGGGTCCACCGCTTATGCCGATAGCGGCAAGACCATCCTGTGGGTCCAGCCGCTGCGTGACCATCCAGTGCACAAGCTGATGCAGGCGGGCTTCCTCAACAAGTGCAAGGAACTCGGCTACACCTGCGAAGTCGTCGGCAATCCGTCGGCCTCGACCTGGGATGTTCCGGCGACGCTGCCGCTCGCTGAAGCGGCGCTCGCTTCCAAGAAGTTCGACGCCGTCGCCGTCTATACGCCCGACCCGGCGATCTATCCGTTCATCGGCAAGATCTCCGGCGAGGGCCTGCCGGTGGTCACGTGGCACATGGTGCCCGAAGAAGGCACCGTGAAGGGCCTTCTCGCCACCACCGCCGAGAACGTCACCGAGGCCGGCACGAATGCAGGCGTCGCCATGGGCGAGAAGCTTGGCGGCAAGGGCACGGTCGCAGTGACACAGTCCGGCTCCAACGTCACCGAGAACGAGATGGCTGCCTCGTTCAAGAAGGCACTGAACGACAAATACCCTGACATCAAGGTGCTCGACGTCCAGTATGAGGGCGTCGAGCCCGGCGCGGCGCGTGCCAAGGCCGTCGGCATCCTGCAGGCAAATCCCGACGTGACGGGCGCCTTCTCGACGACTGGCTACGGCCCGATGACGTGGTCCGGCGCCAAGCGCGCGACCGGCCGCGACCTCGTCATCATCTCGATGGACTACACGCGCCAGAACCTCGATCTCGTGAAATCCGGCGATGTCTACGGCCTCGTGGCGCAGCCGCTCTACGAGGAGGGCGCCAAGGCGGCCGAACTCGCCGGCGAAGCGGCCGAGGGCAAGAAGCTCGCTTATGTGAACACTCTCCCCGCCAAGGTGATCACCGCATCGGATCTCGACCCCTATTACAAGATCCTCGAATCCGCGGGCCAGTAAGTCCTGCCATCCTGCCGGGGCGGAGCTACCACTCCGCCTCGGCCCCCGAAGCCCGGCATAGGGTCGGTTTCCAGGATTTCGCTCCGGGAGGAGACCATGAGCGACGAGACCGCCATTCGCACGATCGGCATCGCGAAGAGCTTCGCGGGCGTGCCCGCGCTGCGCGGCGTCGATTTCTCCGTGCGCCGCGGCGAAATCCATGCGCTACTCGGCCAGAACGGCGCCGGCAAGTCGACCCTCGTCAAGATCCTCAACGGCGTGCACCGCGCCGGCAGCTACAAGGGCTCGATCCTGCTCGGCGACAAGGACGTCTCCTTCCGCTCACCGCTGGCCGCGCGCGCCGAAGGCGTCGGCTATGTGCCGCAGGAGATCGAGGTGCTGGAGCAACTCTCGGTCGCGGAGAACGTCTTCGCCGGCCATACGGGGCTCGGCCGCGGCGTTCTCCTGAACCGCCGGCTGCTCAACAAGCGCACCGAGGCGCTGTTCGCGGAGCTCGGTCTTGCCATCAATCCGCGCTCGCTGGTGGCGATGCTCACCGCGGCGCAGCGCCATCTCGTGATGATCGCACGAGCGCTCTCAATGCGCCCCAAGGTCCTGATGCTGGACGAGCCGACGGCGTCGCTCTCCGGCGCCGAAGTCGACCAGTTGTTCGCCGTGCTGCGCCGTTTGAGGGCGCAGGGGACGACGATGATCTACATCACCCATCGCCTGCCCGAGGTGATGGCGATCTGCGATCGCGCGACGATCCTCCGCGACGGACGGGTTGTTGCCGAGATCGATCGCGCCGACTTCAATGAGGAACGCATCATCTATGCGATGTCCGGGCAGAAGCTGCAGCGCCTCTATCCCCATCATGCGGCGCCGACGACATCGGAGGTGCTGCTCAGCGTCCGCGACCTCTCGGTCGAAGGCCGGATCGGCGTGCATCGCCGGATCTCCGGCATCAATTTCAACGTCCGCGCCGGCGAGATTCTCGGCCTGGTCGGCCTGCTCGGCTCGGGGCGCACGGAAATCCTGCATGCCATCTATGGACGCATCCCCTGCAGCGGGGACGTCAAGGTCGCGAACCATGACGGGCCGATCCGCAGCATTTCGGATGCGCGCCGGGCCGGCATCGCGCTCCTGACGGAAGATCGGAAACGCGACGGCCTCCTGTTCAACCTTCCGGTCGGCGGCAACATCACGATAGGCAACCTCGAGAAATTCGCGCATCACCAGCTCATCAGCCGGACGAACGAGTCGAAGGCCGTGGTGCAGGCGATGCGCGCGCTCAATGTGAAGGCCCGGTCCCCGCAGGCGAGCGTCGCCCATCTCTCGGGCGGCAATCAGCAGAAGCTGCTCTTCGCGCGCGTGTTGATGAACGGGCCGCGGGTGCTGCTTCTCGACGAGCCGACCAAGGGCGTCGATGCCGCCACGCGCCACGAGATCTACCGCCTGATCACCGAGCTTGCCGACAACGGCGTCGCCCTCGTTATCGTCGCCTCGGAACTCGAGGAGGTGATCGGGCTCAGCGACCGCTGCGTCGTGGTGGCCGATGGGCGGCAGGTGGACGAGTTCCAGCGCGGCGAGCGCGACGAAGAGCAGGTGCTACGCATCATCGCCGCCGCACAGGCCGAGTTGACGGGCCAGACAGCCTTGAGAACGGGAGTGGCGACGTGAACTGGACCGTCCCCGGATCGCCTTCAGTCGAGGGGCGCAGCATCCTCGTGACCGGCGCCGGCACCGGCATCGGGCGCGCGACCGCCGAACATCTTGTTGCCCAGGGCGCGCGCGTCTTCGGCATCGGCCTCGACGGCCAGGAAGGCTCGGACCTCGGCCGGAAACATGCCGAGGCGGGCACAGCGCTGATCTTCCGCGAGACCGATGTCACGGATGATTCCGAGGTTCGCGCGGCCGTGGAAGCTGCCTTGTCGGCCTATGGACGGCTCGACGGGGTGGTGAATGCCGCCGGCATCTACATGACGGGCAAGCGGCTCGAGGACCTGTCCGACGCGGAATGGGACCGGACGATCGCGGTCAATCTGACGGCCATCTTCCGGGTGTGCCGGGCGACGCTGCCGCATTTGCGCGCTGCGGGCGGCGGCAGCGTCGTCAATATCGCGTCCGTCCACGCGCTCGCGACTGTTCCGGGCGTGCCCGCCTATGCAGCTTCGAAAGCGGCCGTGCTCGGGCTCTCCCGCCAGATGGCGCTCGACTATGCGGTCGACCATATCCGCGTGAACGCCCTGATCGTCGGGTCGGTGGCGACACGCATGACGCTGGACGGGCTCGACGAGGCCGGCGGCGCCGAGGCGGCCGGGCTCTCCTTCGCCACCAACCGGATCGCCCGCATCGCCGATCCGCGCGAGATCGCGACCGGCATCGCGTTCCTGCTCTCCGACGCGGCATCCTTCGTCACGGGCAGCGGCTTCGTCATCGACGGCGGCATGACGGCGCGGCTTCTGTAGCGACCTTCGTTGCCAGCAGTTGTACCCGTCTAGCAGATCCCTGCGTTTCGCCAAGCGTCAGCCATCCGTGACGATGAAGCGGACAGCGCCAACGATGGACTCGCCCGGCGCCAGCACGAGGATGCCGAGATCTTCCTCGCCATGCTCCAGCTTGTTGGCGGCGCAGGGGACATTGCTCTGCGGCTCGGCGCAGAAGAAGGGCTTCTGCGGATCGGCATAGGTCATGATCTTGCCGAGGATCGGGTCCGCTTCCATCCTGAGTGTCAGCCCGCGCGCGGGAAAGGTGATCTCGGCGATGCCGTCCCAGCCTGAATAACAGTTGTTCCGAAGCGCGGGCGGCAGCATGGGTCCGGCGCTGAAGTCAAGCTCCGGCGGCACCGGGATTCGCGCGCCGGAGGTGCCATCGGGTCCGGATTCCCACACATGCGAGGCGGCAAAGCGCAGCGTGGCGTCGGCGTCGCGCTCGAACCAGGGATGATGGCCGAAGCCAAACGGCATCGGCAATGGACCGACATTCTCCACAATGGTGTCGAGCGTCAGTCCGTCCGGCGCCAGATCGAAACGCTGCGTCGCCCGGTAGAGATAGGGCTCTCCCGCGATCCGCCGATCAAGCGTCAGCGTCGCCGATCGCGTGTCGGCCGCCGCGACCTCCCACGAGGAGTGCCACGCAGTGCCATGCACGTTGAAGCGTTCAGGCGGGTTGTTCGGTAGAAACGCGTAGGTCACGCCCTCGAAGATGAAGCCGTTACCGTCGATGCGGTTCGCATAGGGGATCATCGGGAAGCTGGCGACGCCGAGGACATTCCGCTCCTCCTCGGCCTCCGCGGAGAGGGGCCGCATGATATCGACGCCGCCCTTTGTAAAGGTCGCGATGCTGCCGCCGAGTTCTGGCACGAGCGTCAGCACGAGATCGCCCGCGCTCAGTTGCACGCGCTTCAGTCTCTCAGAAGTTACGGCCATAACCCGCTCCCCAACCGCCATCGACCGCCAGCACCTGACCGGTCAGATAAGTGTTCATCGGATCTGCGAGGAAAAGCACCGCATTCACAAGATCGGCGATCGTGCCCGCACTGCCGGTCGGCACATGACTGAGCAACGCCGGCCCGCCCGCCACATAGTCGCCCTCCCCATCCAGGATCGAGCCGGCACCAACGGCATTGACGAGAACCGCCGGGCCGAGCCGCATCGCCAGTGTTCGCATCGCCGCGACCGTCCGGGCCGTCGCGACCGACTGCGCAGCATGCCGGCGTGACGGCAGGAGCCCGAACGAGGTCGTCAGCACGACAAGCCGCCCGCCCCGCTCTACCATGGCTTCACCAAGGGTCTCGGCAGCGGCAATCAGCCATTCGATGTCCTCGGCCGCGCCGTCAGCCGAGAGGTCATGCGCGATCACCGCGAGATCAGGAGGTGCCGTTGCATTTGGGTCCGAGGCTTCGACCGGCAGGCGGCGCAAGACCTTAGCGCCGTTCTCCGTCAGAGCGGCCACAACCTGGTCGACGACAGGCCCGTCCTGGCCCACGACCAGCGCCAGGCGCCCGTCGAGCTCCACTCTCATGCATTCCTCCCGAGACGTGATTTTCTTTTGCATCTTCCCGGAGACCAACATAACATCATGCTATTATAATCATAGATGCTCGTTTGGTCGCTCCGCTTCAGCGGGTTGGCACGGACGGCACAGAGGGAGAAGGCATGAGCGTCCAGGTTTCCCGTCCCTCCGCAGGATCCCGCAGGGCGGGCTCCGGTGAGAAAACGCACAATCTCCCTGCCGGGCTGACGGCCGATGCGATGATCGAGCTCTATGAGAGCATGGTCCTGCTGCGGAAGTTCGAAACCGTCGCCCAGATGGCCTGCCGCAAGGGCGAAACGCCCGGATTCTTCCACCTCTATATCGGGCAAGAGGCCACCGCGGTCGGCATCTGCGCGCATCTGCGCCGGTCCGACTGGGTAACCTCGACCCATCGCGGCCACGGCCATGCGCTCGCCAAGGGCATGTCCCCCGACGTGCTGATGGCGGAACTCTACGGCCGCGTCGATGGCTGCTGCGGCGGCCGCGGTGGCACGATGCATCTCTATGACCGCTCGATCGGCCTTTTCGGCACCAATGGCATCGTCGCGGCCGGCATCAGCCATGCGGTCGGCGCCGGCATCAGCGCGCGGACGCGCGGCACGGATGATATCGGCGTCGCATTTTTCGGGGACGGCGCGACGAACCATGGCGGTTTCCACGAGTCGTTGAATTTTGCCGGGATCATGCGCGCTCCGGCGCTGCTTGTCTGCGAGAACAATCTCTATGCGACGGCGACGCCGCTAGCCACGGCGACGCTCAATCCCGAAATCGCCACGAAAGCTGCCGCCTACGGCATTCCGGGCGTCGCGGTCGACGGCAATGACGTCATCGCCGTCTATGAGGCGGCGGGCGAAGCCGTTGCGCGGGCCCGCTCGGGCAAGGGCCCGACCCTCTTCGAGGCCAAGACCTATCGCACCGTTGGACATCACGAAGGCGACCACGTCACCGGCACCTATCGCACCCAGGCCGAAGTGGATGAATGGCTGGCGCGCGATCCGATCAAGCTCTACCGCCGGCGCCTCCTCGAGGACTTTGCCCTCGTGGCCGACGACGATCTCGACGCGATCGATGCGCGGATCGACGCCATCGTGCAGCATGCGCTCGAATTCGCGCGGAATTCGCCCGAGCCCGATCCGGCGACGGTCGGCCTCCACATCTATGCCGATCCGATCAATCCCGGCGATGCGCTGGTGCAGGCGGCGCCCGCCGCGACCAGGACGCAGAGCTGGCTCGATGCGGTGCGCGACGGCATCGCCGAGGAGATGCGGCGCGATCCGAACCTCATCTATTTTGGCGAGGGCACAGGTGAACGCGGCGGAACCTTCGCGCATACCAAGGGCCTCTGGACCGAGTTCGGGCCGGAGCGGATGATCGATACGCCGATCTCAGAACAGGGCTTCACGGGCGCGGCGATCGGCGCTGCGGCGACCGGAGCACGCGCCATTGCCGACCTGATGTTCGCCGATTTCATGTTCGAGGCGGCCGGTCAGATCGTGCTGCAGGGCTCGAAGCTGCGCTACATGTCGAACGGACAGATGAACGCGCCCTTCGTGGTCCGCGTCGGCGCCGGCACCGTGCGCAGCGCCGGCCCGCATCACAGCGGCACCTATCACCCCGTCTGGGCGCATATTCCGGGGCTCATCGTCTGCATGCCGGCAACGCCCGCCGACGCCAAGGGCCTGATGAAGACGGCGCTCAGGGCCGGCGATCCCGTCATCATGCTGGAACCGAAGGCGCTGTTCGCCTCGAAGGGCGAAGTGCCGACCGGCGAGCATCTGGTGCCGTTTGGCGTGGCGAGGATCGCCCGCCCCGGCCGCGACATCACGATCGCCGCAGCCGGCCAGATCGTGCATCGCGCGCTCGAGGCAGCGGAAAACCTCGCCGCGCGCGGCATCGAGGCCGAGGTCATCGACCTCAGGACGATCATGCCGCTCGACGTCAACACCATCGCCGCTTCGGTGGCACGCACACATCGCCTTCTGGTCGCGGACGAGGGCTACGGCCCGTTCGGCGTCGGCGGCGAGATCGCGCAGGCGATCAACGAGCTCGCCTTCGACGACCTCGATGCTCCGGTCGGCCGCGTCCACACCGAAGCGATGTCGCACCCGCTCGCCCCCTCGCTCGAACGGGCGATGATTGTCGACGCCGAGCGCATCGTCGCAGCGGCTGAGGGCGTCATCGCGGGTCGTCCGCTCCTGCCGCGCCAATGGTATTCGATCGGCGGACAGCCCGCTGCAGCGAACGCCGGCGCTCCGGCCGTGCCCGAGCCCGTCAAGGCTGCCCCCGAGACGCCGAAAGCGGCGGCGCAGGCCGTGATCGGCGAAGGCGAAGCGATCACCATGCCGTTCGGCGATCTCACCATCAGCGAGGGCACGATCGTACGCTGGCTGAAGGCGGCAGGTGATCCGGTCAAGGCGGGCGATCTGGTTGCGGAAATCGAGACGGACAAGGCCGTCGTCGAGATCGAGGCGCCGGTCGCCGGCACGCTCGGTCCGATCGAGCAGGACGTCGGCGCGGTCGTGCCGATGGGCGGCCGCATCGGCTCCGTGATCGGCGGAAAGTGAGCGGCGCCGATGTCAGCACAAACCTTTGAGCGGATCGCCGCCTCCCCCTATGCACGCCGGCTCGCACGTGAGCGCGGCCTTTCCCTTGCCGGCCGCCGCGGCTCCGGCCCGAACGGGCGCATCGTCGCCGCGGACCTCGCGGCGATGGTGCTTCCGGCTGCCGTTGCCGCAGCGGCACCACCCGTCGTTTCACAGACCGAACTGGCGCAGCCAGCAGCGGCGCCATTGAGGGAAGCCGCGCCCCAGCGGGCGATCTCCGGCTTTGCGGCCAGCCTCGACCTGTCGCCGCTGCGTGCGCTCCTGCCAACGATCGCGGATGTTGCACCGGATGTGACGATCGACGATCTCGTTCTGAAGGCAATCGGCCGCGCGCTGAGGGTTGCCGACCTGCCGGTCGAGACGATCGACTGGCGGGACAAGGCGACCGCCGTCCAGGCGATCATCCCCCGCGCCGACGGGCTGTCGCCCTCGCGCATCGCCGCGCTCCGATCCGGCACCGAGACGGATGCCGCGCGGGGTGCCTCCATCATCGTGTCGCGCATTCGCGAGGATGGCCTGAGGCCCGTGACGGCAGCGCTCGATCCAAACGTGCCGCTCCGCCTGACGCTTGCCGTTGCGGAAGCGGATATTGCCGAGGCACTGATCGTCTTCGACGAGGCAGAGATCACGGATGCCGCGGCGGCGCGGTTTCTCGGCGCGCTCCGCGATTGCCTCGCGGTGCCGCTCCGGCTGCTCGTCTAGGAACAGCACTGGACGGGCGATCCTCACATCGCCCGCCGCCGCTCACATCATATAGCCAGCCGTCCAGCCGCCATCGACGGTCATGATATGGCCGTTGACGTAGCGGCTTTCCGGCGCCGCCAGGAACAGTACCGCCTCGGCGATCTCGTCGAGCGTTCCCGGCCGCCCGAGCGGGATATGATCCATGAAGGCCTGCGTGCGGGCGTGGAACTGACCGTTTTCGCCGTAGAAGAGCTTCTTCGTTCCCTCGGTCATGATCGAACCGGGCGCGACCGCATTCGTCCTGATGCCCTTGGCGCCGAGCTCCAGCGCCATCGACCGGGTCAGGTGAATGATCCCCGCCTTGGCGGCGACGAACGGGCTCTGCAGCCGCATCGCAGCGAGACCGACGACCGAGGCGATATTGACGATCGCCCCGCCGTCGCCGCGCGCCAGCATCGGCCTGAGCGCGCTGCGTGAAACGAGAAAGAGGCCGTCGAGGTCGACCGAGATGATCCGGTGCCATTCCTCGGTCGGAAAGGCGTCGATATCAACACGGTGCGCGAATGTGTTCACGCCGGCATTGTTGACGAGAATGTCGATCCGTCCAAAGCGCTCCACCGCGCGGTCGACCGCCCGGTCGATGGCGGCTTCGTCGCGGATATCGACATGGCAGGCAATGGCGCGCGGCAATCCGGCTGCGATGCGCTCGGCATTGGCGATGTCGATATCGGCGATCACCAGCGCGGCACCGTTATCGGCCAGCCGACGAGCGATGGCGCTGCCGATGCCGTTGGCCGCACCGGTGACGAACGCGACTTTGTCCGAAAGATCGGTCTGCATGAATCCTCCCGGGCCACCGGCAGGCGGCCTCTTATTATTGTGATAGTATAATCTCTCTGCGGATCATGGCAATCTGCGTGAGCGCACCGGCGCGATGCAGGCTATTGTCGCCAATCGGATTCGGTTGGAATAATTCGCAGGATCTGCGCTGTGGAGCGCTGCGATCGAGGTGAAGACATCGCCCGGAAAGAGGCTGAAGTGATGGAACGCGAAATGGCGGCGAGCAGCGACCTGGCTGATATGGACGGTACGGCGCTGACGCTGCTGCCAGCCCGTATCCTCTCGCGCGACGACGGCCCGCTCTACAGGCAGGTGACCGACCTGCTGCGGGAGCCCATTCGCGGCGGCCAACTCGTTGCTGGAAGTTCCCTGCCCCGCGAGGCGGACATCGCCGAGCGCTTCGGCATCAGCCTCATCACCGTGCGCCAGGCGCTGCGCGAGCTTGAAAATGAGGGTTATATCCGTAAGCGCGCGGCAAAGCCCGCGGTCGTGGTCGCGCAGACGCCGCGCTCGAAGGCGAGCTTCGGCTTCTCCAGCCTCGCGGCGATCGCCGAATCGACCAAGGACCGCCGCATCGAGATCCGGAGCTACCGCAAGGAGAAGTCGGTGCAGGCGAGCGCCGTTTTCGGCCTGCCGGAGGACGAAAGCCTCTATTGCCTGCGCGCCGTGCTGTTCGTCGGCGACCAGCCTGCCTGCCAGTGCACCTTCTACTTCCCGCTCGCCATCGGCAGTCGGCTCCGACGCTCCGATTTCGACGATGTGGTGGTGTTTCGCTCGGTGCAGCGCCATCTCGGCATCAAGCTCTCCGGCGCCCGCGTCAGCGTTCGTGCCGAACTCGCCGATGCCCCCCTCGCCCGCAGCCTCGACTGCAAGGCCGGCGATCCGATCCTCGTCACGGAAATGGTCTATCGCTCGGCGGATGGCGAGCCGGTCGAGCTGACGATCAACAAGAACCGGGCCGACTATTTCAGCCTGATTTTCGATGCTCCGAACGACATCGTGTGAAGGCTCCAGACCTCCGCACAGGCCTCTAGCCTCGCTGGACAGGCCTATACGATTATAATAGCATATGAGTATGACCGACGGCTTGCCAGTACGCGGCCGGACGGTCACTATGATAACGTTACCACAACGGTGGGCCATACCACCGGACCATGCATCCGAGGAAACGTGTCCAATTCTGGGAGGGACGACCTTGAGACACATAGCGCACACAGTCGCGCTCGCCGCGACGGCGATCGGCCTGATGGCCGGTATCGCCGGCCATGCCGAAGCCGAGGCCAAGAAGTACAAGATCTATCTGTCGAACAACTTCGTCGGCAATGACTGGCGCCAGCAGATGGAGCGCGTCGCAAACGTCTCCGTCAGTAAAGGGCCGCTTGAAGGTCGCGTGGACCTCAAGATCGAGAATGTCGAGAACACGGTCCAGGCGCAGATCAACTCGCTGAACAACATCATCCGCTCCAAGCCCGACGCGATCCTTATCGACGCCGGCTCGGATACCGCGCTGAACCCGACCATCAAGAAGGCCTGCGATGCCGGCATCGTGGTGATCAGCTTCGACCAGGTGGTCACCGAGCCTTGCGCCTATGCGCTCGAATCCGACTGGAAGCGCATCCCTGCTGTGATGGCCGAATGGATGGCACAGCAACTCGGCGGCAAGGGCAAGGTCTTCGTCGACCGCGGCCTCGCCGGCGCGCCGATCTCGGCCGCGCTCGAGAAGGGTTATCTCGACGTCCTGAAGAAATATCCCGGCATCGAGGTCGTCGGCAGCTACAACGGGGAATACGCCCTCGGGCCGGAACAGGCTGGCGTCGCCAGCCTCCTCGCCGCGCATCCTGAGGTCGACGGGATCCTGACGCAGGGCTACGGCTCGGGCGCCATCAAGGCGCTGCAGGACGCCGGACGGGCGATCGTGCCGGTCGTCGGCTTCACCTATAATTCCTCTGCGCTTGCCTGCGCCAAGACCGAAGGCGCCAAGTGCATCCTCGGCTCCAACCCGGCCTATCTGTCGTCGGAGGCGATCAAGCTCGCCGTCGACATTCTCGACACCGGCAAGAAGCCGGCCGAACGCCACGTGCTGGTGAACGGCGACTTCCTGGCGACCGCCCCGTTCAAGTCGGAACTCTATCCCGACGCTGTGACGCAGATCATCGAGATCGGCAAGAACGCCTTCCCCGATGCTCCGCCGGGACTGACGCTGCCGATCACGCCGGACTGGGTGACCATTACGGCCGCAGAAGCGTCCGGCTCCTGATCGGACCGCGTCGGACCCTGCCCGCGGCGGCGACGCCGCGGGCCTGTCATTCCTGCGGTAGACGGGCGTTGGACAGATGGAACTGATCGAGGCTGTCGGAATCAGCAAGCGCTATGGCGGCATCGTCGCGCTGTCGCGGGCCGATTTCCGGGCCGATGCGGGCGAGGTACACGCGCTTCTCGGCGAGAACGGCGCCGGGAAAAGCACCTTCATCCAGATCCTGGCCGGCATCGTCAGGCCAAATGGCGGCACGCTCCATCTTGCCGGCCAGGCCTATCAACCGGCCAATGCCCGCGCCGCCGAGGCCGCCGGCATCGCAGCCGTCTTCCAGGAACTGTCGCTCGTCCCGGACCTCACCGTCGCCGAGAACGTCTGGTTCCGCCGCGAGCCGCTGTCGCTGATCGGCACGGTCCGAAAGCGCCGCGAACGCGACGCCACCCTTGCTCTGTTCGAACGCTACCGCATTCCTGCGCCGGCTCCGACGCGCGAGGTGCGGCGGCTTACACTCGCCGAGCGGCAGATCGTCGAGATCGCCAAGGCCCTCTCGCGCGATCCATCGGTGATCATCCTCGATGAGGCGACCTCCGCGCTGCCACCCCGCGAGACCGACTGGCTGCTGCAGCTTTCGCAAGACCTCGCAGCCGAGGGCAAGCTCGTCATCTATATCTCGCACCGCCTCGCCGAAATCCGGCAGATCGCGCAGCGCGTCACCATCTTCCGCAACGGCGCTACGGTCGCGACCCACGACACGGCAGCCGTCGACGACGAAACGATCATCGCCGACATGCTGGGACGCCGCATGGACCGGCTCTATCCGCCGCGCATCGCGACGGCGACCGACCGCACGGCGCTGAAGCTGCGCGGGCTCTCGGTCGGAGACCGGCTCGCCGATATCGACCTGGACCTCAAGGAGGGCGAGGTCATGGGCGTCGCGGGCCTGCAGGGACATGGGCAGCGCGAGCTCTTCCAGGCGCTGTTCGGGGTCAGCCGGTCGCGCGGCGCCGTCGAGGTCTGGGGGAAACCCATCGCGATCCGCAGTCCGCGCGATGCGCTTGTCGGGCGCGACGGCATCGCGCTGGTGCCGGAGGACCGGCGCAGCCATGGGCTGCTCCTCTCGAAAAGCGTTCGCGAAAACCTGACCTTGTCGGTCGTGCCGCGGTTCACCCGCTTCGGCTTTCTCAGCCGCAGCCGCGAGCGCGCCCTCGTCGATGAACAGTTGCGCACGCTCCAGATCAAGGCGGGAACGCCAGACCAAATGGCCGGAACGCTGTCCGGCGGCAACCAGCAGAAGGTCATCTTCGGCAAGATGCTTCTCACCCAATCGCGAATCCTGCTGCTCTACGATCCGACGCGCGGCATCGATGTCGGCACCAAGGGCGAGATCTTCCGCCTGATGCGGGACCTGGCGGCGAAGGGATACGCGATCCTGTTCTATTCCAGTGACCTGCCGGAAATCGTGAATGTCGCCGACCGGGTCGCCGTGCTGCGCAACGGCAAGCTCGCCGCGATCCTTTCCGGCGACGACATTTCGGAGCACCGCATTCTCCGCGAAGCAATGGTCGAGGCGCGGGCGGCATGACGATGACGCTTCCCTCCGCGGCCAAGCCCGTGGCCAAGCGCGACGGCGACCACGCGCGCGACCGTTCCACCTGGCTGATCGACCGCGCGCCATTCCTCATTGCCTGCGGAATGCTGGCGGTGCTCATCGCCATCTATGGCACGCTGCGCGAAGGCGTCTTCTCCTTCGAGGAACTCAACCTCGATACGGCCGCCGCTATGACGCTGCTGCTTGCCGCGACGGGTCAGACGATCGTGCTGCTGCGCGGCGGCATCGACCTGTCGATCGGCGGCATGATCAGCCTTGGAACCGTCCTCGCCGCCACCCAGTTCGGCGGCAGCCCGCTGCAGGTCGCCTTCGCCGCGGTGATGATCGCCCTGCTCGGCTTCGCGATCGGCGTCTGCAACGGCCTTCTGATCTCGGTGCTGCGGCTACAGCCTTTTCTCGTCACGCTCGCCACCTGGTCGATCCTGTCCGGCACGGCACTGATGATCCTGCCGACCGATGGCGGCCAGTTGCCAGATTTCTGGATGGCGTTCGGCAACGCCTCATTGCTTGGCGTCTCATCCTCAGTCGGGCTGCTCGTGCTCCTAGTGCTCTTCTGGGTGTGGTTCCGCAGCACGCGTCTTGGCATCGAGATCCGCGCCACCGGCTCCAATCAGCGCTCGGCCGAATTGTCGGGCGTCTCGATCCTTCGCATCAACCTCCTGGCCTACGGCCTTTCGGGCCTCTTCGCGGCGCTGGCGGCGCTTTATCTGACAACGCAGACCGGAACCGGCTCGCCCACAATCGGCAAGGACTACATCCTGCCCTCGGTGGCAGCGGCGGTGATCGGCGGCATCAGCCTGTTCGGCGGGCGGGGCGGCATGATCGGAACGATCGTCGGCGCTTTCATCCTGACGATCATCGGCAATCTCGTCTTCGTCCTCCAGGTTTCGAGCTACTGGCAGCCCGTCGTCTCCGGCGTGATCCTGCTCGTCGCCGTATTGGCCAGTTCGCTTGCCGAGAAATCCGCGCGGAGGAGCCTGTCATGAACGCCCTGCTCGCCCGCCACCGGGCCGTCCTGCTCGCCTATCTCGGCATGATCGTCCTGCTCCTGCTCACCTCCTTCGTGTCGCAGGGCTTCCTCTCCGGCAGCCATCTCCGAACGATGGCGGTGCTTTCCGCCTTCATCGGCATCGTCGCGCTCGGCCAGACCTTCGTCATCATCGGCGGCGGCATCGACCTTTCGGTGCCCTGGGTGCTGAACTGCGCCGCGGTGCTGGTGACGCTCATGGCGAACGGCGCCGACGGGCCGCTCATCTATGCCATTCCGATCGCGCTTGCCGGTGGAGCGCTGGTCGGCGCGCTGAACGGGTTCGGCATCGCGCTGTTCGGCGTGCCGCCGATCATCATGACGCTTGCCGTCAATGTCATCCTGCAGGGCGGCATCCTGATCTATACCGGCGGCGCCCCCACCGCCTCGGCTCCGCCGCTGATCCAGTTCCTTGCGGTCGGGCGGATTGGCCCCCTCCCCGTCGTCGTGCTGATCTGGGCGGCGCTCGCCGTCGCCGCGACGCTGTTGCTCTCGCGAACCGCCTTCGGCCGCTATCTCTATGCGCAGGGCACCAGCGCGACCGTCGCCGAATTCTCCGGCGTCCCGACGCTGCGCATCACGGTTCTCGCCTACACGCTGTCCGGCTTCACGGCCGCGGCGGCAGGCGTGCTTCTCACGGGCTATACCGCGCAGGCCTATCTCGGGATGGGCGACCCCTATCTCTTCACCTCCATCGCGGCGGTCGCGATCGGCGGCGCATCGATCCTCGGCGGCAGCGGCAGCTATATCGGCACGATCGCCGGCGCTCTGGTGCTCACGATCCTCACCGGCCTCCTGCCGGCGCTCAATCTTTCCAACGGCGCGCTGCTCGTCGTCTATGGCGTGGTCATCCTGGTGACGGTGTCGCTCGCAAGCGACGCCGTTTCGGATTTCTTCGCCGTGATCGCGCGATCCTTCGGTCGGCGGGACAACGCTCAATCATAAAAGGGACGCCATGACCGACATCGCATGTGTGGTCGACGCCAAGGCCATTCTCGGCGAGGGCACGTTCTGGGATACACGGGAGAACGTGCTCTGGTGGATCGACATCTGGGCGCCCAACATCCACCGCTTCGATCCCAAGACAGGCGAGGACCGCATCTACGAGGCGCCGGAATATCTCGGCTGCCTGGCGACGCGCCGCAGCGGCGGCCTCATCCTCACCATGGCGAGCGGCTTCTACTTCTTCGACCCTGAAACCGGCCGCTTCGATGAGATCGTCGATCCGGAACCGCATATTCCGGACACGCGCTTCAACGACGGCAAGACCGACCGCCAGGGCCGTTTCTGGTCCGGCTCGATGTTCGAGGCCGCGGGGCCGGCGCGCATGATCGGCTCGCTCTACCGGATGGACGCGGACCTCTCGGTGCACAAGATGGTCGAGGGGATCGGCTGCTCCAATGGCCTGGCCTGGAGCCCCGACAGCCGCACGATGTACTATTCCGACAGCCACACCACGATCGTCTGGGCCTTCGATTTCGATCCCGCGACGGGCAATGTCGAAAACCGGCGTGTCTTCACCGATGTTGCCGATACTGGCGGTATCGTCGATGGCGCGACTGTTGATGTCGAGGGCTGCTACTGGGCGACGATCCCCGTGACCAGCAAGATCTGCCGCTACGATCCAGACGGCAGGCTGATGCGCACGATCATGCTGCCGACCGACCTGCCGACCTGTGTCGGCTTCGGCGGCGAGGATCTCGACGTCCTCTACTGCACGTCCGCCGTGCTCAAGCGACCGCCGGAAAAGATCAATGGTGCGGCGCTTGCCGGCGGGCTCTTCGCAATCGATGTCGGCGTGAAGGGCCTGCCCGAAGTCCCGTTCGAGGGCTAAGGTTCGGGCGGATCGTTTCGGGGAGAGATCATGACAGGGCGAACCGCAGCGCGGCCGCGCGTCGTCTGCATCGGGGCGGCGACCTTCGATTCCATCTTCCGCATGGCCCTCCTGCCGACCGGACCCGGCAAGGTTCTGCCGCTCGATGCGATCGAGGTTGCGCATGGCATGGCCGCAAGCGCCGCAGCGACGGTCGCGAAGCTCGGCGGGGCCAGCACGCTGTTCTCACGGGTCGGAAACGACGGCGTTGGCGCGCGGATCATTGCCGACCTAACCGAAGCTGGCGTCGACTGCAACCATATCCGCCGCGCCGATGGCGTGCGCTCGCCGATCTGCACCGTGCTGATCGATGCCGAGGGCGAGCGGCTCGTTATCCCCTTCTATGATCCGCGGCTCGGCAAGGACCCCGCCTGGCTGCCGCTCGATCTGGTCGCCGAGGCCGATGCTGCGTTGGCGGATGTGCGCTGGCCCGAAGGCGCAGCGGCTGTGCTGGATGCCGCCCGCGCAGCCGGAATTCCGGCGATCCTCGATGCCGATGTCGGTCCGGTCGAGATCATCGAAGACCTCGCCGCGCGCGCGACCCATGTCGTCTTCTCCGAACCTGCGGCGACGCTCCTGTCCGGTGAGACCGATCCCCGCGCCGCGCTGGAGGCTCTTGCGCCGCGCCTTGCCGGCTTCCTCGCCGTCACCGCAGGCCCGGAAGGCTGCTTCTGGTTGGAGCGCGCGACCGGTGCCATCCGACACTTGGCTCCGCCCAAGGTGACCGCCGTCGACACGCTCGCGGCCGGCGATGTCTTCCATGGCGCCTTTGCGCTCGCCATCGCCGAAAAAGTGACGATCCCGGCTGCGATCGCCTTCGCCAATGTCGCGGCGGCGCTGAAATGCAGGACCTTCGGTGGCCGGATGGGGACGCCGGAGCGCGCGGAAGTCGAAGCCGTCCTCGCCACGATGGAGACGAGATGATGAACCCCACGGAATTGCGCGCGCGGCTCGCGGATGCGCCAATCCTGCCGATCCTGACCGTGCGCGCCCTCGAAACAACAATGCAGCAGATCGATCGGCTGGTTGCGTGCGGTATCGCCGCCATCGAGGTCGTGTTTCGCACGCCCGAAGCGGCCGGCGCACTTGCGGCCGCGAAGGCGCGTCATTCCGCGACCCTTTTCGGCGCCGGCACGATCATGACCGCCGAAGCCGCCGCCGAGGCCGTTACGGCAGGCGCCGATTTCCTGGTGAGTCCGGGGCTCACGCCTTGGCTGGTCGATCTCGTGCGGCCGACGGGCCTGACACACATTCCCGGCGTGCAGACTGCGTCGGAAGTGATGACCGCCGTGCATTACGGCTATAGCCTGATGAAGTTCTATCCGGCGCAGGCCTCCAACGGGGCCATGGTGCTTGCCGACTACGCCAACATCTTTCCCGATATCGGCTTCGTGCCGACCGGCAAGATCGATGCGGCCTCGCTGCCTTCCTATCTCGCGCTGGCCAATGTCGTGGCGGCCGGCGGGTCCTGGATGCTGTCGCCGGCAAGCCTCGCCGAAGGATCGGAGCTTCGCGCCCAGATCAGTTCCGGCCGCGCGGCAAAGGCGGCCTCGGCGTGACGTCGTTCACGTGAGGCCGTGCCGTCAGGAGTGTTGGTTAGGCAGCCTTCACGATCCGGAAGCCATCGATCTCCTCGACAACAGGCAGCCCGGCCCAGCGCTTGGTATCGTGCAGGATAATGAGGCGGTCGAGATCGCCGCCGATCTCGGTGTTGATCCGGTCGATCGTTTTGAGCTGGTCCCAGGTGCTGCCGACGGCATTGGCGAGCGGGACATAGACGCCGTCGTGATTGTGACCGCAGATATTGGCGGTCGTATAGATGCAATCGCCAGCCACGACCAACCGGCCCCGCGCCGTCTCGAGGATGATGAATTGCTGGCCGATCGTATGGCCCGGACCGGTCCTCACATGCAGGCCGGGGAGAAGATTGTCGCGATCGCCATCCAGGAGGTCGAGCCGATGCTCGATCGAGGCGTCGAAGGCCCGGCGCATATCGTCCGGATTGATGATCGCGGTCAGGCCTCCGAACCGTGGCGGCAGCGCCAGCAATTCGACCCAGCTCAGGATCTCCTGCTTCTGCACATGGATCATCGCGTTCGGGAATTTGCCGATCGAGCCCATATGGTCGAAATGCGCGTGGCTCAGCACGATGTCGGTAACGTCCTCCGCCTCGACGCCGAGCGCCCCCAGCATGGTGAGCGGCGAAATCCAGTCGGGGATGCCGAACTTTTCGCTGAATGCGGCGCCGCTGCCTTCGCGCATGAAGCCGGTATCGATCAGGACAACCCGGTCGTCCCGGCGCGCGAGGATGAAGGAGAAGGGCAGATCGACGACGCCGGCATCATGCGCGCCGAGGATCAGGCCGGCGACCAGCTGGTCCTTCGAGCGCGCGAATTCGAGGATATGGACTTCCCAGAGCGCTTGAACGTCGGTCATCGTCTTCTCCTCAGCTCTCGGAAATCATGCGGCCAAGGCTGGCCAGGCCCACGGCGACGATCAGGATCGCGCCCTGGAATATGTACTGCGAGAAAGTCGGGGCGCCGAAGATATTGAGGCCGTTGAAGCCGAACGCGATGATCAGCACGCCGACAAACGTGCCGAGCACATGGAACTCGCCGTCGCGCATCGTTGCCGAGCCGAGGAAGACGGCGGCGAAGGCGGTGAGCAGATAGCTGTCAGCCGCGCTGGTCGTGCCGCTGCCAAGGCGCGAGGCGAGCAGGATGCCGGTCAGCGCCGCGCACATTCCGGAGACGACGAAGCCGAGGATCTTGATCCGGTCGACATTGATGCCGGCGAGACGGGCCGCTGCCGGATTGCCGCCGACGGCCTGGATCTCCTGGCCAAGAGCGGTGCGCTCGACCAGGATCCAGAGACCGCCTAGCACGACGGCCATGATGATGATGTTGTTGGGGATGCCGAAAAGCCAGCGGCCGAGCGAAAGCTGCAGGAAGGCCTCCGGCACGCCGGCGACAATCGGCACGCCGGCCGAATAGGCAAAAGCAAGGCCGGTCAGGATCGTGCCGACACCCAGCGTCGCGATCACCGAATTGACCTTCGCCTTGGTCACGATGAGGCCATTGACCAAGCCGATCAGCGCCCCGAGCGCAATGACGATCACGATGGCCAGCGGGATCGGCAGCTTGTTGGCGACGATCAGGCCGGTGACGAGCACGCCGTGCAGGCTCGCCGCGAAACCGATCGACAGATCGAGTTCGCCGACGATGACCGCGAGCGTCAGTCCGCCGGCGATGATCATGGCGAGCGACGCCTGGTTCAGCACATTGGTGAAATTGCTCAGCGTTGGAAACGCCCGCGGCGACAGGAAGGCAAAGACGGCGATCATCAGCAGCAGGCCGATAATGGTCGCGTAGCGGGCGAAGAAGCCGAGTGCGGCCTTCGATGCCGGCGAAAGTCGCCGCCCGCCGCTCATCACCATGCTCATATCGTAGTCTCCTGGGTCGGCTGGCCACCGACGAAATAGCTCGCCTCGACAACGGCGTTGCGGGTGATGGCTTCGCCTTCGAGCGTGCTGACGACGCGGCCCTCGACCATGATCAGGACGCGGTCGCAAAGATCGGGAAGCTCGTCGGGCTCGGAAGAAATGACAATGACCGCCATGCCTCTGGCGGCAAGCTCGCGCACCAGGCGGTGGATCTCGCTTCTGGCGCCGATGTCCACGCCGCGCGTCGGCTCGTCGAGGATGAGAACCTTCGGCGCCCGCAGCAGCCAGCGTCCGATCACCACCTTCTGCTGGTTGCCGCCCGAGAGGCGTCCAACCGGCGTGTCGATGTTCGGCGTCTTGACCGCCAGATCGCGGACAATCTGCAGCGAAAGCGCCTCGCGCTTGCGGCGATGGATCAGTGGCCAGGCTGGGCTGCGGACAATATTGGCGAGGTTCGCGATCTGCAGATTGAACGCGACGCTCTTCGTGATCAGCAGGCCTTCGGCGCGACGTTCCTCCGGCACAAGGCCGAGCCCCGCCTTGACGGCTTGGGTCGGGTTGCGCGGCGAGAAGGCGGCGCCGTCCAGCGTCATGACCCCGGAATCGGGCCGGTCCGCGCCATAGATCAGCCGCGCCAGTTCCGTCCGTCCCGCGCCGACGAGCCCGCCGATGCCGAGCACTTCGCCCCGGCGGAGTTCGAAGCACACGCTGTTGACCTTTGGCGCACGGGTGAGCGCCTTTACGGTCAGGGCGACGTCCCGCCGGGCGACCGGATGGCGCGCCGCCGCCGCCAGGGACTCGACCTTGCCGCCGACGATCGCTTCGATCAGTGCCGGGCGGGTGATCGCGGCGCCTTCCAGGCAGCCGACGGACCGGCCATCGCGGAAGATGCTGACGCGACTGCAAAGACGCATGATCTCGTCGAGCCGATGCGACACATAGAGGACCGCGACGCCGGATGCCGACAGGTCTTCGACGATCGCGAACAGCTTCTCGGCTTCGGCTGCCGAAAGCGAGGCTGTAGGCTCGTCCATGACGATCAGCCGGGCGTTTCGGACTAGAGCCCGGCAGATATTGATCAGCCAGTTTTCGGCCGTCGAGAGGCCCTTCACGCTGGCAAAGAGCGGCGCCTTGATGCCGACGCGCTCGGCAATCGGGGCAACGTCGCGCGCCGCCGCCTGCCAGTCGACCATGCCGAACCGCGTCTTTTTCGGAACGCCGAGCAGGATGTTCTGCAACACGTTCATGCCGGGAATGAAGGCGAGCTCTTGATGGATGAAGCTCATGCCCAAATTCGTGGCGTGGTGCGGCGTCGGCAGGGATACCGGCACGTCGTCGACCACGATCCGGCCGGCGTCCGGCTGGACGAGGCCAGCCAGAACCTTGATCAGCGTCGATTTACCCGCGCCATTGGCGCCGACAAGACCATGCACCTCGCCGGGTGCGATCGACAGCGACACACCCGTCAAAGCCTGCACGCCTCCGTAAGCCTTGGCGATATTTTCGGCCACGATGAAAGGCTTCATCGTGGCCGAAACGAATGTGTCGGATGAAAGCATAGACCCGCGGCTCGACGATCAGTTGCCGACAGCTTCGGGATGCTCGGCGATGAACGCCGCAACATTGTCGGCCGAGATCAGAACAGCCGGAACTTCGACCGCCTTGGGCTGCCAGTCGGCCTTGGCCTTGATGATCTCGGGAAGCAGCTTGACCATGTCGTAGCCTTCCTTGCGGCTATCTTCCCAGGCCGTCGCGGTCATATGGCCGTTCTTGATGTTCTCGATCGCCTGCGCGTTGCCGTTGACGCCGTAAACCTTGACCTCGGTCCGGTCCTGCTGGCGCAGCGAGCCGATGGCGCCGATGGCCGGATCGTCCCAGCAGCCCCAGATGGCGAGGTTGCCGTCGCCGGCCGGGTTAGAGGCGAGCCAGGCGTTGGCATATTGCGCGCCGTCCTCGAAATAGCCGGGGATGCGGACTTCGTTCTTGGTCACCTTGATGCCAGGGTGCTTGGCAAGGACTTCGTCCAGCAGCGCTTCGCGATTGCGGCAGACTTCGCCCGTGCGGTAGGTCAGGGCCAGCAGGCTCGCATTCTCACCGAGGTCGGCGACCATCTTTTCGATGACCGGCAACGCGATCGGCGCGCCGGAACCGTTGGTCGCGGCAACCGAGCTGCCGATTCCGCCGCCCCAGGTGACGACCGGGATGCCCGCAGTCTTCGCGGCTTCGAGGCCGGCGCCGATCGAGGAATACGGAAACACCATATCGATGACGGCGACAGCGCCGCGCTGGGCGAAATTCTGGATCGCCGAGTTGGCCTGATCCGCGTTTCCGGCCGCGTCGATGACCGACACTTCCCAGCCGAGCTCCTCGCCGGCTGCCTTCGCACCGGTGATGTAGCGAACATTGTTCGCCTCGGTTGCGGCGATCGAAACGATGCCGAGCAACGGCTTTTCCTGCGCCGCCGCAACGCCGGTCGAGAGCACGAGGCTCGCCAGCAGCGAGATTCCGAATGTCATTCTGGTCATTGGATTCCTCCCCAAAAGACCGCTTTGGCGTGCGCCGACATCCAGCGAACGCGGACTAACCGTTTTGCTATGTGCACCCATATCGTCGCCTCTGGCAAGAGGGAGCGGCAGATTAATGGCCTAGACAAGCCAATTTCGTGAGATAAAATACAGCGAAACGATTAGCTCGGTGTCGAATGACGACCATCAAGGATGTGGCGAAGGCCGCGGCAGTTTCCACCGCGACGGTGTCGGCGGTGATCAACGATTCCGCCTATGTCAGCCCTGCGCTCAGGGCCCGCGTGCAGGCGGCGATCCATGATCTGAAATACGAGCCGTCGCAGATGGCGCGGAACCTCAAGAAGGGCCGCAGCGAGTTGATTGCGCTGATCGTGGCTGATCTCGCCAATCCGTTCTTCGCGCGCATGGTCTGGGCAGCGGAGGCGGCTGTGGCGGCCTGGGGCTATTCGCTGGTCGTGTTCAACAGCGATGAGAAGCCCGAGAACGAGAGGAAGGCGCTGGCGCGCATCCGGGCTCTGTCCTGCGATGGCGCGCTGGTCGTTCCTGTGGGCCTACCTGCCCAATACGCCCAGCGCGACGCGGAGGGGCGCGGCTTTCCGACGGTGCTGTTCGGGCGCGTCGTGGATGATCGACATTCGGATACCGTCACCATCGACAACGTTGCCGCGGCGAGCCAGGTGACGAACTATCTGCTCGATCTCGGCCACACGCGGATCGGCTCGATTACTGGCCCGCTCCATCTGACCACGGGTCGCGGCCGCCTCGACGGCATGCTGCAGGCGATGGCGCAGCGCGGCGTCGCGCCCGAGCCGGGCCACGTCCGCTCGGGCGAGTTCCGCGAGGACGTCGCCTATTCCGTGGCGCGGGAAATGCTCGATCGTCCGGACCGGCCAACGGCCCTGTATGTCGCCAACGGGGTGATGGCACTCGGCGTGATGCGAGCCTTGGCCGATCTCTCGATCCATTGCCCCAACGACATCTCGATCGCCTCCACGGACACGATCTCCGGCATTGGCGGCCTCAGGCCGCGGCTGACACGCACTGAACACCCCATTATCGAGATGACCAACGAGGCGCTGCGTCTCCTGGTCGATCGCATCCAGCGCGGCAAGGACAAGCCGCCGCGAAACGTCGTCTTCCAACCCGCCCTCGTCCTCGGCGAGAGCTGCGCGCCCTTGAAACGGAACTGACGGATGGTGGCTGAGCCAATCGCGCCGGCAGGACCGACAGGATTGCCTGTGTCATCCCGCCGGGGGCACGGTCCATGATGACCGCAGGAACGGCGCTTGGCATCGACGCGGACCATCCGGCTTCTCTTGCGCGCTTCGGGGAGCAGCGCGCCGCCGGAGACGCAATACGGGCCTATGATGCGGCTGACAGCATACGCAACCAGCGTTCGATTTCGTCCCGCTGACCGCAGCGTCAGTATCAGCTGGAGCCGTCAATGACGGACACGGCAGGATACCCTAAGGGCGCCGCGTCCAATCACCCGGAAGAGATGCGGGCGACGTGGGACCTTAAGGTCGGCACGAGCATCACTCTTCAAGGCAGCGCGCGATGGACGCCCGCGGGCGTAGTGACGGCAGGCATTGCGGCTTCGGCTGCGCTTCTCTCTTTGGCGGCATTGGTTTCGAGCTGCGCATAGGCCATGATCCCGCTTTTCGGGCGGCCACATTCAGCGTTCGAACGCGCCGCGGCCATCCGTCCGGCCAGCCGGAAAGCGGCGGCGGGATCGCTTCCCGCCACCTCCTTGCGTCAAGCTGCGTGACCCACGTTCTGCGGAAACATCGCCCGCCGGGACTCGTCATCGAGTTCGGCCTTGAACAGATGCGCCGCCTTCATCGCCAGCGCTCGTTTCACCGCGGGACGAGCCGCCATTTCATTCATGAACCGCTCGACGTTCGGGTAAGTGGTCAGGCCGTCGGCGCCGAAGATGAAGCCCGCTGACGCCGCCCAGCCCCAAAGCGCCATGTCGGCGATGGTATAGCGATCTCCCGCAAGATATCGGGACCGTCCCAAGCGCTCGTCGAGCACTGCATAGTGCCGTGCCACCTCCTTGGTATAGCGGTTGATGGCATAGGGCAGCCGCTCGGGCGCGTAGTGCAGGAAGTGAATGGCCTGGCCCGAGAAAGGCGAGAGCCCCGTCGCCACCAACTGGAGCCAGGACAGCATCACCGCATATTGCGCGCGGTGCTCCGGGGCGAAAACGCCGTGCTTCTCGGCAAGATAGAGCAGGATCGCATGTGAATCGAAGACGATCGTCTGGCCGTCGACGATCGCCGGAACCTTGGCGTTCGGATTGATTGCCCTGAAGGCATCGGCATGCTGCTCGCCCTTAAAGATGTCGATCGGCTTGATCGCAAAAGGCAACTCAAGCTCC
Source organism: Kaistia sp. (assembly GCA_035555375.1). Lineage (GTDB taxonomy): Bacteria > Pseudomonadota > Alphaproteobacteria > Rhizobiales > Kaistiaceae > Kaistia. The sequence continues at coordinate 315,347 of DATMGR010000038.1, forward strand.
TGGAGCAGCAGTGCGACCTTCATCGAGTTGGGCGTCGCATGAAAGTAGAAGTCGAGCATTCCTGTGGTTCCCTTGTGCCCGCCGCACGAACCCGTCTGCTCGGCGGTCGAGGGCGGGAAGAACCTGCGCCGATAGCGAAAGCTCGGCCAATCGAAGCTGCGACTTGGTGCGATCGAGACGATCGATGGCTTTGGCCATGCGACCCGACAGCCATCGTTCAAGGAGTCGAGCTATTGATCGGATCGATCCGTCCCATCGGTCATCGGAATTTCCGAGGCCCCGCTCGAACCTCTAGATCACCGCAATCGATGATCGAAAGGATCTCAAAATGCTTCGCCGCAATCATCTGGCCGCTCGAGCGGCAGCCGCAATCCTCGCCCTTGCCGGCTCCGCCTTCGCACAGGACATCACCTTCACGTCGGACATGTCCTATCCTGAGAGCGTCACCTATTCAGCCAAGCAGGGCGTCTTCCTGCTCGGTTCGGTCACCAAGGGTCTCGTCGCCAAGGTCGACAAGGAGGGTACCTATACGCCTTTCATCACCGACGTCAGGCTGGTTTCCACCGTCGGGCTGCTCGTCGACGACCACAGCAACACCCTCTGGGTGACCAGCTCCGACCCCGGCGCTGGAGTGAAGACCAGCGCCACCACTCAGGGCCGATTGGCCGCCGTCGCCACCTACGATGCCACGACCGGGGCACGCAAAGCCTATTATGACCTCGGCGGGCTCAGCGGCGGCGCCCATTTCGCCAATGACATCGCTCTTGACGCCGACGGCAATGCCTATGTGACCGACAGCTTCGCGCCGGTCATCTACAAGATCGACGCCAAGGGCAAGGCGTCCATATTCGCCGAGAATCCGATCTTCCTCAGCGGAAAGGGCTTCAATCTGAACGGCATCGCCTGGCACGAAGATGGCTATCTGCTGGTCGGCAAGTACAATAGCGGCGAACTCTTCCGCGTCAGCACGAAGAACCCGACTGACATCAGAACGGTCAAGCTGCCCGAGCCACTCGTCGGCGCCGATGGCATTCACTTGATCGACGGCGAGCATTTGCTGGTGGTGCAAAATGCGGGCGCGGATCGAACAGTCGAACTCACCTCGAATGACGGATGGATGTCGGCCTCGATCGTCCGGACCGAGCCCGCCAAGCTGTCGATGCCAACAGCGGCAACAACCGCGGGCGACGCCATCTATATCCTCAACGCGCGCCTCGATACGCTGCTCGATCCGAAGGCGGACAAGGTCGGCAGCTATCTGCTGCAACAGTTCTAGGGCCGGCCGGGAGGCCAGGCGCCCTGCCCGGCCTCCCTTATCGTTCGTCCAGCCGAGCGCGAGCGCTCCGAAGCACCATCTTGCGCAGCCAGCCATGCGCAGCGTCGGCGCTCATGCGGGGATGCCAGAAGAGATGCATCTCGAAGGGCGCCAGTTCGACCGGCGCCTCGACCAGATCGAGCACATCCTCGAACCGCTGCAGGAAGCGGCGCGGCAGCGTGCAGACCAGGTCGGTGCTGGCGAGGATCAACGGTGCGAGCGCATAGCTCTGCACCGAGACGGAGACATTGCGCGCACGTCCGAGACCTGCCAGCACACTGTCGACCATGCCGGCGAGATGACCGCCGCTCGTCGAGATCAGCAGATGATCAAGCGCGCAGAACGCATCGATTGTCATGGGCGCCTTCCCTCGCGGATGACCACGCCTCTGCGCCGTGACGAACGCCTCCTGGAACAGCTTCCGGCTGATCAACCCCGGCGCGCCTTCCTCGGCGACGCCGATGAACACGTCGATCTCGCCCTTCTCCAGATCCTCCGCGATCCGCGCCTTGTTGGGCATGGTGAAGGCCAGTTTCACCTTCGGCGCTGCGGATGTGACGAGCGGGATCAGATCCGGCGCCAGGATCGAGACCGGATTGTCGGTCGCGGCGATCCGAAAGACACGCTTGCTCGTAGCCGGCTCGAACAGCCTCGCCGTGCCGATGAAATCGTGGAGGTGTTCCAGCAGCCGCCCGAGTTCCGGCTGCAGCGACAATGCATGCGGCGACGCGACCATCCCTCGGCCCGAAGTCGAAGGGATGAACAGGGGATCGCCCAGCAGGTGCCGCAGCCGAGTCAGCCGCGCCGACAGCGCCGATTGCGTGATGTTCAGCCGCGCGGCGGCATGGGTGACGTTCTTGTCCTTCAAGAGCGCATCGAAGGTCAGTAGCAGCCCGACATCGAAATCTGCCAGCAGGTGGCTCATCCACACCTCCGCCCCTATGGTTGATTGCAGCGGTCGTTGCCGAAGCCCGGACCAACGGCGCGATAGCGCCATCCGGTTGTCGAAGCATTGATCAGCCGCTCGCAGATGGTATCGTCTTCGAACCTATTATGTCAGGACCAACGCTGTCGCCTGACATCCCCGACGGGCCACGAGGAATCCCGTCGGGACGATCACGATCTTTGGGAGGATCATTGAAACAGCTCTTTACGACGCTTGGGCCGCGGCTGAAATCGGATCTCGGCATGATCCTTCCGCACGAGCATGTCTTCGTCGATCTCAGGACGCCGGACCAGCCAGGTTATGCCGAGGCGGAGGCGAGCGATGTCGTGCGGTTGATGGCGCCGCAGATCGAGCGCATCAAGGCGCTCGGCGTGACGGCGCTTGTCGAATGCTCGACGGGCGGCGTTGGAAGGCGCGCCGATCTCGATCTCGCCGTCTCCCGCGCGACCGATTTCCCGATCGTCGTGCCAACCGGCAATTACCGCGAGCCCTGGATTCCGGACTGGGTCCAGACCGCCAGCGACGATGCGCTCGAGGCTTGGATGCTGCGGGAACTGGACGAACAGATCGAGGAGACCGGGTTTCGCGCCGGCTGGATCAAGCTCAGCACCGGCGACGACGGCATCACGCCGCTGGAGGCGAAGATCCTGCGCGCAGCGGCGCGCGCCGGCATCAAGACGGGTGCCGTCATCGGCAGCCATACGATCAAGGGCCGCGTCGTCATGGACCAGCTCGATATCATCGAGGCGGAGGGTTATCGCGCCGATCGCTTCATTTCGATCCACACCCAGGAGGAGCGGGATTTCGGCCTTAAACGCGCGGTCGCCGCGCGTGGCGCCTGGATCGAATATGACCATGTCGGCCGCGCGCCCGACGGCGAGGTCGCCGATCTGGTAATGCGGGCGCTCGAGGCCGGGCTTGGCGGTCAGTTGCTGCTCAGCCATGACCGCGGCTGGTTCGACCCGGCGCAGCCGGGCGGCGGCGTTCCGCAGCCCTACACGCCTCTGTCCGAGGCGCTGCTGCCGGAGCTGACACGCCGCGGCGTCGACGAGGCGGTGATCAAGCTCCTGACCCACACCAACCCATTCGAGGCCTTCGCGCGCTGATGGTGCGGCGCTGAAGGCGACGGCAAGCCCACAGAGCCCGGCGACGCTGCCTCTGCGCCTGCCCATGCGGCCATCCCGATTTCCATTTCTCGAGGAGAAGACCATGACCAATCTGCAAGGAACCGTTGCCGTCGTGACCGGCGGCGGCCGCGGCATCGGCCGCGAGATCGCGCTCCACCAGGCGCGCGGCGGGGCGAAGGTGGCGGTTCTCGCGCGAACCGCACGCGAAATTGAGGAGACGGCGGGCCTGATCGGGCAGGAAGGCGGAACGGCGATTGCCGTCGCCGTCGATCTCGTGGATACCGATGCCGTCGAAAAGGCGCTGGCCGGCGTGGTCGACGCGCTCGGGCCGATCGACACGCTCGTCAACAATCACGGCTCGTTCCGCGCCTTCGGCCCGATCTGGGAGTGCGATCCGGCGATCTGGTGGAGTGATGTCGAGATCAATCTGCGCGGCACGTTCAACACCTGCCGCGTCGCGGCGCCGGCGATGCTGACGCGCGGCCGCGGCCGTATCGTCAATCTGGTAGGCGGCGGCACGGGCACGAGCTTTCCGAACGGTTCGGGCTATGCGTCGAGCAAGGCGGCCATCATGCGGTTCACGGAGTGCCTCGACGACACCACCAAGGCCGGCGGCGTGCGGGCCTTCGCTGTCGATCCGGGCCTCGTGCGCACCGCGATGACGGAATTGCAGCTGAACTCCGACGCTGGCAAGGCCCATCTGCCAAACATCCAGCAGCTGTTCGACGATGGCATCAATGTCCCGCCGAGCCGCGCCGCAGCTCTCATCGCCGACATCGCAGCAGGGCGGTTCGACGCATTGGCCGGTCGCATGCTGCGCGGCGTCGATGATCGCGATGCGCTCGAGCAGGACATGGAAGCGATCGCGGCGAAGGACGGCCGCGCGCTCCGCATCAGCAGTCTCGACCTGCAAAGCCTCTAGCTGCGGCGCAGTTGCCGGGAGGGCAAGGCCTCTCCCGGCAACTGACAAGCCATGCGGTGCTACGGCAGCACATATCCGGCGGCGCGGAACAGGCGATACCAGTCCTCGCGGCTGAGCTCGATATCGGCGCCGCTGGCGGCTTCGGTGACACGCTCGGCATTCGAGGTGCCGAGCACGATCTGGATGCCGGCGGGGTGGCGCGCGATCCATGCGACAGCGATCGCGGCCGGCGTCACGCCATATCGCGCCGCCAGTTCGTCGAGGATGTCATTGAGCTCGGCATAGGTCTCGCGATCGCCGAGGAACACGCCATTGAAGAACTGCTTCTGGAATGGCGACCAGGCCTGCAGCGTGATGCCGTTGATGCGGGCGTAGTTGATCATCTCGTTGTCGCGATCGATCGACTGGTCAAGGCCGGCCATGTTGCTCGCAACGCCGGAGGCGATCGTCGGCGCATGGGTGATGCTGAGCTGGATCTGGTTGACGATCAGCGGCTGGGTCACCGCCGTCTTCAGGAGATCGACCTGGCCGGGCGTGTGGTTCGAAACGCCGAAATGGCGGACCTTACCAGCAGCGTGCAGCGCGTCGAACGCCGCCGCGACTTCCTCCGGCTCGACCAGCGCATCGGGGCGATGCAGCAACAGGATATCGAGATAGTCGGTCTTGAGCGCGGCAAGCGAGCCATCGACCGTGCTGAGGATGTGCTCCTTCGAGAAGTCGAAGAACCCCTTGCGGATTCCCACCTTGCTCTGCACGACGATGCTGGCGCGCTCTTCGCTCGACAGTGTCACGGCCTTGCCGAACCGGGTTTCGCAGCCATGCAGTTCCGGTCCGTAGACATCGGCATGATCGAAGATGTCGATGCCGGCATCGCGGGCGGCGGTATAGAGCGCGCGGATGGCGGCGTCATCGAGCGCGGCAATGCGCATCAGGCCCAGGATGACGCGCGAGGCTGATTTGCCGCTGCGTCCAAGCGGTACGGTGTTCATGGCGATGGCCCTTTTGAATCGATTTGATCGACCCTTGATGGCCGCACTTCATGACGGACGCAAGACCGAATCCGCGCCCTGCGCCTTCCCACGCTGGCAGGCCGGGCGGATCACCACGCCCCCTGCGAGGACGTCCCGTCAGCGCGCCTCGATCAGCGCGGCAAGGTGCCGCGCTGCCGCCGACCCGGCAATTCCAAGGTCCCGAACGCTGCTCATATGATTGCGCCCGACGAGATCGCAGCGCGAAACGGCCACCCGCTGCCCGCGCAATTGGCTGGCGAACGTATCGGCCTGATGATGGAAAGGCGCCGTTTCTTCGGCGCCGACCAGGATATTGACCGCCGTCGAGCGATCATGCCCATGGGTCGCCGGCGAGAAGGCGGCGACCTCCGCGTCCGTGATGGCGATTTCCTCGCGCAGGAACGATGACTGCAGCGGCTTCAACTCATAGAGCCCGCCAAGCAGCAACGCCCCACGGATGCCGGACGGCGTTTCCGTCTCATTGAACAGGAAGGTCGCGAGATGCGCGCCGGCCGAATGGCCACTGACCGTCAGGCGGCCGGGATGCCCACCATGCTCGGCGATATGATCGATCACCCAGCGCTTGGCCCGCCGGACCTGATCAACGATCGTCGACATGCGGACAGCCGGCATCAGCGCATAGTCGACGATCACTGCAATGGCGCCGGCCCGGGTCACCGTTTCCGCGACATAGGAATAGTCGCGCTTCGAGAACATGCGCCAATAACCGCCATGGATGAAGACATGCACGGGCAGATTGGCGCGCGCTCCGGCCGGGAAGAAAAGGTCGAGCGTCTCGGTGGGATCGGAGCCATAGGCGATGTGCGTTTCCATCGGCAGGTTCGCGCAGGCCGCCTGGCTGCGCGCCCTGATATCCGCAACGATGGCGTCGAAATCGCCGACATGATCGCGGATGCGGAAGGGATCAGGCGCCATCGTTCCGCCTCCGTCAGAAGTTTGCAGCAATGTATTTCGCCTCCATGAACTCGGCGATGCCGTGATGCTGGCCGCCCTCGCGTCCGAGCCCGCTCTGCTTGACGCCGCCGAACGGGGCGGCCGGGTCGGATACGAGGCCGCGGTTGAGGGCGATCATGCCGGCTTCGATGCGCGACGCGACGCGCATGCCGCGCGCGAGATCCCGCGTGAAGATATAGGCGGCGAGCCCGTATTCGGTATCGTTCGCCCGCGCGATGACTTCGCTTTCGCTCTCGAAGCGCGACAGCGGGGCGACGGGTCCGAAGATTTCCTCATGCGCCATCTCCGCGTCGGCGGGGACGTCGGCGAGCACCGTCGGCGGATAGAAGAAGCCCTGCCCGGTCGAGACTGCGCCGCCACAAAGCAGCCGCGCTCCGCGCGCCGTCGCGTCCTTGACGAGACGGTCGATCTTGTCGACGGCCTTCCGTGTGATCATGGGGCCGCACTCGGTCCCTTCCTCGACGCCGGACCCGACGGCCATCGCCGCCATCCGGCGGCTCAGGCCCTCGGCAAAGGCGTCATAGATGCCGGACTGGACATAGATCCGGTTGGCTGCCGTGCACGCCTCCCCAGCATTCCGCATCTTGGCGACCATCGCGCCGTCAAGCGCGACCTCGAGATCGGCGTCGTCGAAGACGAGGAAGGGCGCGTTGCCGCCGAGTTCCATCGAGCATGAGATGACGTGCTTCGAGGCTTCGGCCAGCAAAGCGCGGCCAACGCCGGTCGAGCCCGTGAACGAGAGCTTCCGCACCCGAGGGTCGGCCAGGATGGCGGCAGTCAGCGGACCCGGGCTGGTGGTGGTCAGGACATTGACGACGCCAGGCGGCACGCCGGCTTCGGCATAGAGCGCAGCCAGAGCATATGCGGTCAGCGGCGTTTCGCTGGCCGGCTTCAGGATCACGGTGCAGCCGGCGGCAAGCGCCGGGGCGATCTTGCGGGTCGCCATGGCCGCCGGGAAGTTCCAGGGCGTGATCAGGAAGCAGATACCGATCGGCTGATAGTCGACGATGATGCGATTGGTTCCGGCCGGAGCGATGCCGAACTCGCCGGTGATGCGAACCGCTTCCTCCGCGTTCCAGCGGAAGAACTCGGCTGCATAGGCGACCTCGCCGCGCGCATCGCGCAACGCCTTGCCATTTTCGAGCGAGATCAGGCGCGCCAGCATCTCGGAGCGCTCGACCATCAGCTCGAAACAGCGCCGGAGGATTTCCGAGCGCTTGCGCGGTGCCGTGTTGCGCCAGCCTTCCGCAGCCTTGGCGGCGGCTTCGACAGCGGCGGTGGCATCCTCGATCGTCGCGTCGGGAACGGACGCCAGCACTGCTTCCGTGGATGGGTCGGTCACGTTGATGCTGCGCCCGCTCGCCGAAGGACGCCAGGCGCCGTCGATATGGAGCCCGCGTGCGGCGGCGCGGAGATCGGGTGCGTTTTCGTCTTGCGATGGGCTGGTCTGGTAGATGGCGGTCATCACGTCATTCCTGAAAGGGCTACTGCGCTGCGGCGGCAAGGTCGCCGTCATAGGCGGCCTGGACGAGGCGTCGCATGGCGGGAAGATCGAGGCTGCGGGGATTGTTCTTGATCAGGCGGCCGATGCCGAGCGCCTGCTCTGCCGTCCAGTCGAGCTTGTCGGCCGCAAGCCCGAGGCCGGCCAGGGTCGGCGTGATCCCGATCGCCGCAAACAGGCGGCTCACTTCGGCAATCGCCGCATCGGCGAGTTCTTCGTCGGCCTGGCCCTGCTGGCCGAGACCAAGGGCGCGCGCGATCGCCGCCATCTCCGGCATCGCGGCGGCGCGGTTATACGTCATCACATAGGGCAGCATGGTCGCGACGCCGAGCCCATGCGGGGTGTGCGTCAGCGCGCCGGCCGGATATTGCACGGCATGGGCAGCCGCCGTGCCGGCGGTGCCGAACGCGCAGCCGGCGGCAAGCGCGCCCATCATGACATCGGCGCGGGCCGCCGCGTCGCTGCCGTCGGTGACGGCGCGCTCGAGGCTGCGGCCGAGCAGCTCGATCGCCATCAGCGCGAAATGATCGGTGAGCGCGCTCTTGCCGACAAAGACATGCTGCTGCGCCAGTTCGTGATCGGCAGGGCGCCGCGCCGCCGTAAAGGCCTCGATCGCATGGGTCAGCGCATCGGCCCCAGCAATCGCCGTCAGACCGCGCGGACAGGTCATGGTCAGGTCGGGATCGCAGATCGCAACGGTCGCAATCAGATGCGGGCTGGAAATGCCGACCTTCAGCGTGCGGTCGGGATCGGAGATGACGGCGACCGGGGTCACCTCCGAGCCGGTGCCCGCGGTCGTCGGCACGGCAATGATCGGCAGGACCGGCGCCGGAACCTTGAACTCCCCGTAATAATCCTGCAGCGCACCGCCATGCGACAGCAGCAGAGCCGCGCATTTCGCCATGTCGAGACAGCTGCCGCCGCCGATGCCGATCACCATGTCGGGATGAAATGCCCTCGCCTCCTCGGCGCAGACCGCCACGGTGTCGCGCGGCACGTCGGGCTGCACACGGTCATGGACCATCACGGCGATGCCCGCGGCCTCGAGTTGCGACAGGATCTCGCCGAACATAACGGTGGCCGCAAGCCGGCTATCGGTGCAGATCAGGGCGCGCTTGCCGAGCCTCGCCGCGACGGTGGGCAGCGCATGGCGCTGGCCCGTGCCGAAGAGGATCTCGCGCGGTAGCCTCAAGGCAGCGAAAAGGCTCAAAATGATTGTCCTTCAAGAACGGATGATGGGGATAAAGACAAGGCGTTGAGCGCGTCCCAGAGGGTCGGCTCGATGTCGAAACCTCCCCGGAGCGCAGCCGCGCGCCGCAGGCTTGCGCCATCGCCGGGGATGGCGACGGGCCGACCGGCTTCGGCCGGCGGGGACGTGCGGACGCTGTCGAGATAGTCCGAAAGCCGCTCCGCCAGCTGAGGCGCGGCCTTCGGATTGACGACGATCAGGATGTCGCCCTTGTTGCAGAGCGCCTCCGCGTCGAGCGTGCCGCGAATGTCGGGGGCGAGGGCTGAGCCGGCAAGCGCGGCGATCAGCACTTCGATGGCAATGCCGAGGCCGTAGCCCTTGGCATCGCCGAACGGCGCGATCGATCCGGATTTGGCGCGCTCCGCATCGGTGGTCGGATTTCCCTCGGCATCGCGCGCCCAGCCTTCCGGCATCGGTCGTCCGGTTGCCGCGTAGTGGTGGATCTTGCCCATCGAGACGGTGCTGGTCGCGAGATCGAGCACCAGCGGGCGACCGGCGGTGGGCACAGCGATGGCGATCGGATTGGTGCCCAGCATGGCGCGCGTCCCGCCAAAGGGATGCACGAGTGCCTCGCTCGACGACATCGCGACGCCGACATGGCCTCGCTCCGCGATGTGCTCGACATAGTGCGCCAGCATACCGAGATGATTGTTGTTGCGGATGGTCGCGACGGCGATGCCGGCCGTCGCGACCCGTTCGGCGAGACGCTCCAACGCCGTCATCGCTACAACCGGACCGAGCCCGTTTCGTCCGTCGACGTCCCAGACGGCTTCCGCTCGCCAGAAGCCCTCGCCCTTGGTTCGCGGGTCGATGAGGCCACGCTCGATACGCGCAATAATACGCGGCAGTCGCTGAAGCCCGTGTGACGGGTGCCCCTTCAACTCCGCCTCGACCAGCACCCGCGCCTGGCATTCAGCGTGTCCGATCAATGCGTTGCGCTGGATGAGCAGGCGGGTGGCCAGAGCCATCGCTGAGGGTTCGCTGATTTTCACAAGGCCGCCTCTATATCAAATCCTATAGGATATAGTATTGCAGAGGCCGCAACATCCTGCTAGGTCTCTCCCCTGTCAAGGGCAAAGACGGCACAAAATGAACTCATCTCGGCTGACGGACACAACCACAGGCGGCACCCAGATCCCCCGGGCCAACAGCCTGGCAGGGGACGTCTATGAGGCGATCTTCAACCAGCTGATGTCGCTCAAGATCGCGCCGGGCGCGCGCATCACCGTCGATAGCCTGGTGAAGGAATTCAACGTTTCGCAGACGCCGATCCGCGAAGCGCTCGGCCGGCTGGAAGGCGAAGGGCTGGTGCTCAAGACGCATCTCGTCGGCTATCGCGCCGCCCCGCAGATCACCCGGCGCCGCTTTGACGAGCTATATGAACTCCGCCTCCTGCTGGAGCCGGCTGCCGCCGCCAAGGCAGCCGCGGCGATCGATTCCGAGAAGATCGAGATCCTGCGCGAAGCCGCGGGCGTGATGGCCGGCCGCGAAGGCAAGGACGAGCGCGTCCACTATTCGACCTTTGCCCGGCAGGACGGCATCTTTCATGACCGCATCATGGAATTCGCTGGAAACCAGCTCATCCGCGAAATGCTGAGCTTCCAGCACACGCACTTCCACATCTTCCGCCTGATGTTCCATTGGCGCGTCACGGAAGAGGCGCTGCACGAGCATCAGGCGCTGCTCGACGCGTTCGCGCTCGGCGACTCCGAAGCCGCCGCCAATGCGATGCGCATCCATATCGAACACTCGCGTGACCGGCTGCTGCCGGCATTCGAGTGACACGGCCACCCTCGATCGCACTCGGACACGACCGCTCCATGGAACGCCCGTCGCAGCTTCACGCCGAAATGCCGGCCAGGCCGCCCGTGCTCAGGGCCGAAGCGCTGTCAAAGCAATACGGGCCGGTCACGGTGCTCGCCGACGTCACGATCGACGTTCATGCGGGCGAGATCCACGCCATCATCGGCGAGAACGGCGCCGGCAAGTCGACGCTGATGCGGCTGATATCGGGCTATGTGCATCCAAGCAGCGGCCACCTGTTCGTGGATGGCGAACCGATGCGCTTCTCGACGCCGCATCAGGCGCAGGATGCAGGCATCGTACTCGTGCATCAGGAAATCCTGCTCGCCGAGGGGCTGACGGTTGCCGAAAACCTCTTCCTTGGCCGGGAACTGACGCGGAACGGCGTCGTCGATGATCGCACCATGCGGCGGATCGCGGCCGAAAAGCTCGCGGAACTCGGCTGCCATGTCTCGCCGAATGCGCTGGTCCGCGATGTCGCCCTCGCCGATCGCCAGTTGATCCAGATCGGCCGCGCGCTGCTCGACGCGCACAAGCTGGTGATCTTCGACGAACCGACGGCCGTCCTCACGGGCGACGAGGTGGAACGGTTGCTCGAGATCATCCTCCGCCTCAAGGCGCAGGGGATCGGCGTCCTCTATATCAGCCACCGCCTCGACGAGGTTCAGCGGCTCGCCGACAGGCTGACGGTTCTGCGCGACGGCAAGATGGTCGGCACCTATCCAGGCCAAAGTCTCAGCCAGATGGACATGGCGGAGCTGATGGTCGGGCGTGAGCTCGCCGCGCTCTATCCGCCACGCGGGAAGGAAGCCCGGGGCGCTCCGATGCTGCGCGTCCGCAACGCCACGGTGCCGGGCTATGCCGAGGATATCTCGTTCACCGTGCACAAGGGCGAAGTGCTCGGCTTTGCCGGGATGATCGGCGCCGGCCGGACCGAGCTGTTCGAGGGCATTGTCGGGCTGAGGCCGGCCCATGCGAGCGTCGAGCTCGACGGCGCGCCGGTTCATATCCGTTCGCAGCGCGAGGCGATCGATGCCGGCATCGGCTACCTGACCGAGGACCGCAAGGCCAAGGGCCTTCTGCTGCAAGAACGGCTGGCGCCCAATCTGACGCTCTCCGCCTTAGGACGCTTCCACCCTGGCCTCGCCATGAACAAGCGTCGCGAGACGGATGCCCTCGAGGGCGCGATCCAGAGCTACGACATCCGCGTCAAGAACCTCAAGGTGAATGCCGGCCAGCTCTCCGGTGGCAACCAGCAGAAGCTCCTGCTCGCGAAGGTCCTGCTCACCAACCCTTCGGTCGTGATCATCGACGAACCGACGCGCGGCATCGACATCGCCAACAAGGCGCAGATCTACACCTTCATCCGCCAGCTCGTGGGCGAAGGGAAGGCATGCATCGTCATTTCATCGGAGATGCAGGAGCTGATCGGCATCTGCGACCGCATCCTGGTCATGCGGCAGGGCCGCATCAATGGCGAGGTCTCCGGCGAGGCCATGACCGAAAGCAATATCGCGCTGCTCGCCACCGCGGAAGCGGATGTCGGCCGCGCGGCCCTGGGAGGACTATCATGAGTGCCGTCATCCAATCCGCTCCGCCCCGACGGGAGAGAAGCTTCGCCATAGGCTGGGCCGATGCCGGGCCGTTCATCGCGCTCGCCGCCCTGCTGGTCATCGGTTTCCTCATCAACCCGGATTTCCTCTCGGCCACCAATCTCTCGAACGTCATCACGCGCAGCGCCTTCATCGCCATCATCGCGGTCGGCGCGACATTCGTCATTTCTTCCGGCGGACTGGATCTTTCTGTCGGTTCGATGGCGGCGTTCATCACCGGCGTGACCATCATGTTCATGAACGGCATGGTTCCTCACCTCGGAACCTGGTCGGTGCCAGCCGGCATGGCGGTCGCGCTTTTCGCCGGCATTGCCTGCGGCCTGCTCAACGGGCTCATCGTCACCGTCGGTAAGATCGAGCCGTTCATCGCGACGCTCGGCACGATGGGCATCTTTCGCGCGCTCATCACCTATCTGTCGGATGGCGGCACGATCCCGATCGACCGCTCGCTGCGTGACGTCTATCGGCCAGTCTATTTCGGCACCGTCACGGGCATTCCGATCCCGATCATGATCTCGCTGGCTGTCGCGGCGATCGGATCCTTCATCCTCTACAAGACCAAATATGGCCGCAAATGCGCTGCCGTCGGCGCCAATGCCGATGTCGCGCGCTATTCCGGCATCTCCATCATCAAGACACGGACCATCGCCTATCTGATCCAGGGCGCCTGCGTCGCCATCGCCGCGATCTGCTATGTGCCACGGCTCGGTGCGGCGACGCCGACGACCGGCGTCTTGTGGGAACTGCAGGTCATCACCGCGGTGGTGATCGGCGGCACGGCGCTGCGCGGCGGCAAGGGTCACATCTGGGGCACCGTCGCCGGCGGCGTCATTCTCGAGCTGATCGCCAACCTGATGGTGCTTTCGGACTTCGTCTCCGAATACCTCGTCGCTGCCGTACAGGGCGTCATCATCATCATCGCGATGCTCATCCAGCGCTTCTCGAAATAGCCCCGCGTCCGGACCACGCGGGTGCCGATCTCGACCGGTCCATCTATTGGGAGGATATTCAATTGACCAGAAACAAGTGGATCGCAGCAGCGGCCCTCGGTGCGCTTCTCGTGGCCGGTGAGGCTTCGGCTGCGGACAAGAAGGTTGTCGCGGTATCGATCCCGGCGGCCGACCATGGCTGGACGGCAGGCGTCGTCTATCATGCCCAGGCGGCCGCCAAGGAAATCAACGCCGCGTTCCCTGATGTCGAGGTGATCGTCAAGACTTCGCCCTCGGCAACGGCGCAGGTCAGCGCGCTCGAGGATCTCTCGGCCGGCCGCAAGCTCGACGCACTGGTGATCCTGCCACAGACCTCGGAAGAGCTGACCATGCCGGTCAAGGCGGTCAAGGATAGCGGCGCCTTCATCACCGTGGTCGATCGCGGCCTCAACGACCCGGCGATCCAGGATCTCTATGTCGCAGGCGATAATATCGCCGTCGGCAAGAACACGGCCAAGTTCCTCGTCGACAAGCTCGGCGGCAAGGGCAACCTCGTCGTGCTCAGGGGCATCCCGACCGTCATCGACGACGAGCGCATCAAGGGCTTCCAAGACGGCATCGCCGGCACGGACCTCAAGATCCTCGACATCCAGTATGCCAACTGGAACAGTGACGACGCCTTCAAGCTGATGCAGGATTATCTCGCGAAATATCCGCAGATCGACGCCGTCTGGGCCAATGACGACGACATGCTGCTCGGCGTGCTCGAGGCGGTCAAAGAATCCGGCCGGACCGACATCAAGTTCGCGCTCGGCGGCAATGGCATGAAGGACATCGTCAAGAAGGTGATCGACGGCGACGCGATGACGCCGGTCGAGACCCCCTATCCGCCGTCGATGATCAAGACCGCGATCTACATGACGGTTGCCAATCTCGTCGGCCACGCGCCGGTGCGCGGCAACGTCAAGCTCGACGCGCCGCTGATCACGAAGGATAACGCGGCCGAGTTCTACTTCCCCGACTCGCCGTTCTAAAACCATCAGCGCGGGCGGACCTGATCCGCCCGCTCATTTCCAGACCCGCGGAGGATACCCATGCCCGGCAAGAAAATTCTGATGCTCACCGGTGAATTCACCGAAGAATACGAGATCTTCGTCTACCAGCAGGCGATGGAAGCCGTGGGACACACCGTGCATGTCGTGTGCCCCGACAAGAACGCCGGCGACCGGATCAAGACGTCGCTGCATGATTTCGAGGGCGACCAGACCTATACCGAGAAGCTCGGCCACTATGCCGACATCAACAAGACCTTCTCGGAAGCCGAGCGCCAGCTCGACCAGTATCACGCCGTCTATTGCGCCGGCGGACGCGGTCCCGAATATATCCGCACCGACAAGCGCGTTCAGGCGATCGTTCGCCACTTCCACGAGGCCCAGAAACCGATCTTCACGATCTGCCACGGCGTGCAGATCCTGATTGCGGTCGATGGCGTCGTGCGCGGCAAGAAGGTGGCGGCGCTCGGCGCCTGCGAGCCGGAAGTCATCCTGGCCGGCGGCACCTATATCGACCTGTCGCCGACCGACGCCTATGTCGACGGCACCATGGTTTCCGCCAAGGGCTGGACGGCGCTTGCGGCGTTCATCCGCGAATGCCTCAAGGTTCTCGGCACTGAAATCCGCCACAGCTGAGAAACGGTCCCACACATGATCAGCGGCCTCGTCACGGATGTGGCGAGGCCTCTGGCATTTCAGGCCTGTGCTTCAGCCGCGCGTCAGAGACGCTCTGCCAGCCACGCGAGCTGCGCCCGCTCCTGGAAGGCGCCGCCGCCTTCGTGATCGTTGAAACCGTATTCGCGCAGCGTCTTGTCGGACGATGCCAGCGCATTGAAGGCGGCAAAGATCGTCGACGGCGGACATACGGTGTCCATGATCGCGACCGACATGAGCGCCGCAGCCTTGATCTTGCCCGCAAAGCAGACGCCGTCGAAATAGTTGAGCGTCCTGAACACGTCCTCGACACGGTCGCGGTGGACGGCGAGAAAACGCGAAATCTCCGGAAACGGATCGCGCGGCGTGATGCTGACCGCGCGCGGGAAATCGCAGAGGAACGGCACGTCCGGCATCAGTGCCTTGACGTCAGGACCGAGCGCGGCCGCAGCGATGGCGATGCCGCCGCCCTGGCTGCCGCCGGTGACCGCGATGCGGCTGCCGTCGATCGCCTCATGGCTGCGGGCCGTCTCGATCGCCCGGACCGCATCGGTGAAGACGCGGCGGTAGTAGTAGGTTTCGGGGCTCAAAATGCCGCGCGTCATTGAACCTGGATGGGCCGAATCCGAGCCGACGGGGTCCGGCGTGTCGCCCTTCGACCAGGTGCTGCCCTGCCCGCGCGTGTCCATGACCAGCGTCGCATAGCCGGCGGTCGGCCAGAGCAGGTGATCCTGAGGAAAGCCGCGCCCGCCCCCATAGCCGATGAACTTGACGACGGCTGGGAGCGGAGCGGAGCGCTGGCGCGGCAGGATCAGCCAGGCCTTGACCGGATGGCCGCCAAATCCTGCGAATGTCACATCGAACACTTCGACCAGCTTCAATCCGCACTCGAACGGCTCGAAGGTCGCGGCGAGCGGAAAGGCCCGCGTCTCGTCCAACGTCCGCTGCCAGAAGGCGTCGAAATCCTGCGGCGGCACGACATCGCTGTGATAGGCGCGCAGGTCCTTGAGGCTGAAATCATAGATCGGCATGGTCGACTCGCTTTGGTCTTCGGCGGTCCAGCATCACGGCGGTGCCGTGCGGTGACAAGGCGAATCCGCGCCGCGTCCGCGTTGGCCGCAGCGGCCGACACGCGCCGCTACATGTTCGGATAGTTCGGTCCGCCCCCGCCTTCCGGAACGGTCCAGGTGATGTTGCGGTTCGGATCCTTGATATCGCAGGTCTTGCAGTGGACGCAGTTCTGCGCGTTGATCTGGTAGCGCGGCCCATCCGGCTCCTCGAGCCACTCATAGACGCCGGCCGGACAGTATCGCTGCGAGAGCCCGGCATAGACGTCGTGCTCGGACGTCTTCTGCAGGGCGAGGTCGCCGACCTTCAGATGAACAGGCTGGTCTTCCTCGTGATTGGTGTTCGAGAGGAACACCGACGAGGGAAGATCGAAGCTTACGATCCCGTCCGGCTTCGGATAGTCGATCGGGCGGACGGATGCGGCTGGCTTCGTCGTCGCGAAGTCCGCCTTGCCGTGCTTCAGCGTGCCGAACACCGAGAAGCCGAATGTATTGGCCCACATGTCGATGCCGCCAGCGAGAATGCCGCCGATCGTGCCGAGCTTCGACCACAGCGGCTTGACGTTGCGCACCTTGCGAAGGTCCGCGCCGATCTCCGAGCCCGGCCACGCCGCCTCGTAGCCTGCAAGTTCATCGTGCGATCGGCCGGCGGATAGCGCCGCACCGAGATGATCGGCGGCGAGCATGCCCGAGAGCATGGCGTTATGGCTGCCCTTGATGCGCGGCAGGTTCACGAAGCCAGCCGAGCAGCCGATCAGCGCGCCACCCGGAAAGACGAGCTTCGGCACGGATTGAAAGCCGCCCTCAGTGATCGCGCGCGCGCCATAGGAAATGCGTTTGCCGCCGGCGAACAGCGGCGCGATCGCCGGATGCGTCTTGAAGCGCTGGAACTCGCGGAACGGCGAGAGATACGGATTGTCGTAATTGAGATGGACGACGATGCCGACCACCACCTGATTGTCCTCGAGGTGATAGAGGAACGAGCCGCCGCCGGTCCCGTTGCCGAGCGGCCAGCCGAATGTGTGCTGGATCAGGCCGGGCCGGTGCAGCGCCGGGTGGATCTGCCAGAGTTCCTTGATGCCGAGGCCGAATTTCTGCGGCTCACGATCATTCGAGAGGCCGAATCGCTCGATGAGCTGCTTCGCGAGCGAGCCGCGCGCACCCTCGCCGATCAGCGTGTAGCGGCCGCGCAGTTCCATGCCGCGCTGGTAGTTCGGACCCGGCTCGCCGTCGCGGCCAACGCCCATATCGCCGGTGGCGATGCCCGTCACAGCGCCGGCCTCGTCAAACAGAAGCTCGGCCGCTGCAAAGCCCGGATAGATCTCGACGCCAAGGGCCTCAGCCTTGCCGGCGAGCCAGCGGCAGACATTGCCGAGCGAGACGACGAAATTGCCGTGATTCGACATCAGCGGCGGCATGATGAAATTCGGCAGCCGTACGGAACCGGCGGGCCCGAGAAACAGGAACCGATCCTCGGTCACGGCCGTCTTGATCGGAGTGTCCTCACCGCGCCATTCCGGCAGCAGGCGATCCAGCGCGACCGGATCGATCACGGCGCCCGAGAGGATGTGAGCGCCAACCTCCGAGCCCTTCTCGACGACGACGACGGAGATCTCGGGATCGATCTGCTTCAGGCGGATGGCCGCCGCGAGGCCGGCAGGGCCAGCTCCGACGATCACCACGTCGAATTCCATCATCTCGCGCGCGGGCAGTTCGTCCGCCGTCATGACATGCTCCTCGGCCAACAACCACGATCGGGCGGGCGACAGGGTGGCGCGCGACGGGCAAGCATCTGTCGATCACGCCACGATTGATGCTGCGCAATACACCATCACGCCCGGGCATCGCCAGTCCGATGGCCGTCCGGCGGCCTTGGTTTCGACTGCGAGCGTTCCGTTGCTGCCGCCGCGCTTGCCAAGCCGCGTCGGTCGGCAGATGATACTGGTATGACGACTGAACATGATCCGATCAAGCGGCGCAAGCTTTCCGACGAGGTGCAGGAGCGGCTGCTCGCAATCATCGAAAGCGACCGCCTCGGCCCTGGCGACCCCCTCCCCTCCGAGCGTGATCTGATGACGGCGTTCGGCGTCGGCCGCCCGGCGATCCGCGAGGCGATGCAGAGCCTGCAGCGCATGGGACTGGTGGAGATCCGCCATGGCGAGCGCGCGCGCATCGCCGAGCCTTCCTTCGGCCGCATGGTCGAGCAGATGTCGGATTCGATGCGGCACATCCTGTCGCATTCGCCGGCGAGCCTCGCCCATCTGAAAGAAGCGCGCGCCACCTTCGAGATGGAGATGGCGCGGATTGCCGCCCAGCGCGCCGGCCCGGCCGATGTGGCGCGACTTCGGCGCACGATCGACAGCCAGGAAGCGCAGCGGAGCAATCCGGCCAACTTCCTGCAATTCGATGCCCGCTTCCATCGCGAGATCGCGGCGATCAGCGGCAATCCGATCTTCACCTCGCTCAGCGAAGCGCTGCTGCGCTGGCTGCAGAGCTTCCATGTCGGGCTGATGCGGGTGCAGGGCCTCGAAAAGCTGACGCTCGCGGAACACCGCCAGATCGTCGACGAGATCGAGGCCGGCAATGTCGAGGGCGCCGCCAAGGCGATGCGCGACCACCTCTATCGCGCCAACGACCTCTATCATCAGGACAATCTCTCGCGGAACGACGCCGGCTGATCTTCTACAGCGCCTCTCACTGCCGATCCATCTCCTGTCATTGCCGGGCTTGACCCGGCAATCCAGCCTTCGGCTTTGGCCGCTGAACCAACGCAGAGGCAACGGCGGATTCCGGCGCGTTGAATGAGCGACGCGACCTCCGTGTAGGGGAAGGGAGGCTGGATTGCCGGGTCAAGCCCGGCAATGACAGGAAGCGTAGCGATAGATCGACGGAGCGATCACCGGCCTTTCGCTCAATTGAGCGTGACCGGTCCTGGCCCGCTCATCACCACTCCCTAACGTCCCGCGCTCGCTGGCAATGCCGCAAGGCGCTTGTGGCATGTCATCTTCTGGTATAATGACTGTTCCATCATAAGATCGAACCGCGGGGAGGATGATGGGCGACGTTCGATCCCAGATCTTCGCCTGCGGCACCGCCGAGCCAGCGGGTACGACCCGTCTGCTGGCAGCTGGCGGCTATACGCTCGATGTTGCCGACGGCGCCCTGCGCGGGATCCGCTGGCACGGCGCCGAGGTCGTGCGCGGTATCAACCTCCTGGTGCGGGATGCGCATTGGGGCACGCTCCCGGCCGAAACCCCTCTCGAAACGGTCACGCAGGATGGCGAGGGTTTCAGCTATGAGCGCCGCTTCGCGGTTGCCGATGGCGCTGCGCAATGCCGGCTGACGGCATCCGCGGACGGTGGCGCCAAGCTGATCGTGACCGCCGAGATCGTGGCGCTTTGTGACGTGGAGACCAACCGGGCCGGGCTGACGCTTCTGCATCCGATCGCCGGCGTCGCGGGCATGCCGCTCACCGTCCACCACAGCGATGGCACCAGCGAAGACCGCAGCTTCCCAGCCCAGGTGATGCCTTCGCAGCCGGCGTTCGACATCATCGGCATCGAGCACGTCGTCGACGGAATCGCGGTTGCGATCGATTTCGCCGGCGAGATTTTCGAGATGGAGGACCAGCGCAACTGGACCGATGCCTCGTTCAAGACCTATTGCCGGCCACTCGCGCTGCCGACGCCCTATCGCCTCGACGCGGGATCGACACTGCGGCAGCAGATCGTCATCCGCTGCGACGGAGCAATCCGCCGTCGCGGCGAGGTCATCGACCGCGCGAATACGCTCGCGCTCGGCCCTGAGGGACGCAGGCTGCCCGAGATCGTGCTGGCGCTCGATGCGGCCGAGCCGATCGTGGCGGAGGCAGCCGACCTTCTCGACAAGGCCCGCGTCCGATCCGTCGCGCTTCGCCTTCCAGCCAATATCGATGCGGAACGACTCGCAGCGCTTCGTGCCCTGATCGGCAACCGCACGGTGTCGATCGAAGCCGTGATCGCCGATGGTGCCGATCCTTTCGCAGCACTGGCGGCATTGCGGGCGCGCCTTGACGCCGCCGGCATCATGCCGCGCCGCGTGCTCGCCCTGCCGGCACCCTATCTCGCCTCGCACCAGCCTTCCGGTCCGTGGCCGCAAGGGGCGACCCCGGCCGATGCCGCAGTCGCGGCACGGGCGGCGTTTCCGGATGCGGAGATCGGCGGCGGCATGCTGACGAGCTTCACCGAATTCAACCGCTGCCCGCCAGACCTCGCGCTCGCGGATTTCGTCAGCCATGGCACGACGGCGATTGTTCACGCCGCCGACGATCGTTCGGTGATGGAAACGCTCGAGGCGCTGCCGGCGGTCTTCAAGAGTGTCGCGGCGCTGGCGCCGGATAAGCCGTACAGGCTCGGCCTCGTCTCGATTGGCATGCGCTCCAATGCTTATGGTCCCGAGCGGTCGGCCGATCCCGAGGGGCGCCGACTGGCCATGGCCAAGGTCGATCCACGCCAGCGCGGCCTGTTCGCAGCCAGCTTCGCGGTGGGCGCCGTCGCGGCGACCGATGGCACCGATGTCGAGGCCATGGCGCTCGCGGCGCCCACTGGTCCATTCGGCATGATCCACAGCGCCACACCCTGGCCGCAGCCATTTTTCGACGATCATGCCGAAGCGGCGGTCTATCCGCTGTTCCATGTCGTGCGCGCACTCGCTGGACTTTCCGGCCTGCCGCGGCGCCCGGTCGGCGGCCTGCCGGCCGGCATGGCGGCCGTCGCGGCCGGTCCGATGCTCGTCCTCGCCAATCTGTCGGCGGAGATGCGCGAACTCGCGCTGCCGGGACAGGCGGCAATCCGCCTTCTCGATACGGACAGCTTCACGGCGGCAGCGGCCGATCCGCTGTGGCTTGACCGGCCGGGTGACACGGCTGATCAAATCATGATGGGCGCCTATTCGGTCGCCTTTCTCACTTTCACTGGAGATCTCCCATGACTGTCCGTCGCGGCGCCCTGATCGGATGCGGCTTCTTCGCGCGTAATCACATGAACGGCTGGGCGGAAGTCGAGGGCGCCGAGATCGTCGCCGTCTGCGACCGAGACTTCGCCAAGGCCGAGCGCATGCAGGCAGATTTCAAGGTTTCGCATGCCTATGCCGACGCCGAGGAAATGCTGCGCGCCGAAAAGCTCGACTTCGTCGACGTCGTGACGACCTCGCCCTTCCATCGTCCGCTCGTCGAACTCGCCGCGCGCCATGGCGTCGCGGCGATCTGCCAGAAGCCCTTCGCCGACAGCCAGGCGGATGCCGAGGCGATGGTCAGCGCCTGCGAGAAGGCAGGCGTGCCGCTCGCCGTGCACGAGAACTTCCGCTGGCAGCAGCCTTTCATCGAGATCGCCGATCGCGTCGCCAAGGGCCGCATCGGCAAGCCAACCTTTGCGCGGATCTCGTTCCGGCATGGCTTCGACTATTACAAGAACCAGCCTTATCTCGCCGAGGTGGAGCGGCTCAGCCTGATGGATATCGGGCTGCATCTCTATGATCTTGCCCGCCATCTCCTCGGCGAGGTCGAGACGCTCTCCTGCCTGACGCAGCGCGTGAACCCGATCGTGCGCGGCGAGGACGCCTTCACCTCGCTGCTCGGCCATACCGGCGGCGCCGTCTCCGTCGTCGAATGCTCGGCCTTTGCGAAATACGAGCCGGATCCCTTCCCGCAGACCACGGCGGTGGTCGAGGGCACCGAGGGCACTCTCGAGCTGACCCGCGGCTATCGGCTGTTCGAGCATCACCCCGGTTCGGTCACCGAAACCGATGTCGACGTTGCCGTCCCCGCCTGGGGCGAGAAGCCGTGGCAGGTGGTCCAGCAGAGCGTCGTCGCCTTCGAGCGCCATTTCATCGACGTGCTGAACGGCAAGTCCGCGGCTCAGCCTTCTGGCGCGCATAATCTCGGCACGATGGCGCTGGCGCTGGCGTCCTACGAGTCGGCCGCGACCGGCAGCACCATCCGCATGAAGGACTGGCGGGAGGGCGGCCGTGGCTGAGGCTCTCATCTCGCCCGAGCGTATCGAAGCCGACTATCTCGTCGAGACGGCTTATGATCCGCGCACGGCCATCGAAGCCATGGCGGGCGAGCAATCGTCCGGCACATTCGTGCCCGTGCCGGGCGAGACGCCGGAATTGAAGGAACGCTCAGCCGCGCGGATCGAGGCGCTCGAAATGCTCGGCGAGGTCGAGACGCCCAGCCTTCCGGGCGCCGGACGCCCCGCCGGCAGCCGGATCCAGCGCGTGCGGGCGACGCTCTCATGGCCACTGGCCAATATGGGACCATCGCTGCCAAACCTGATGGCGACCGTCGGCGGCAATCTCTTCGAGCTGAAGCAGTTCTCGGGCCTTCGCATCCTCGATATCCGCCTGCCGACGGCATTCGCGGACGCCTATCCCGGCCCGAAATTCGGCATCGAAGGAACGCGTCGGCTCGCCGGCGTCGAAGGCCGGCCGCTGATCGGCACCATCGTCAAGCCGAGCGTCGGCTTCGGACCCGAGGAAACGGCCGATCTCATTCGCCTGCTCGCCGAGGCCGGCATCGATTTCATCAAGGACGACGAATTGCAGGCCGACGGGCCGCATTGCCCGTTCGACCAGCGCGTCCGCGCGGTGATGCGGGTCATCAACGAGACCGCTGACCGCACGGGCAAGAAGGTGATGTTCGCCTTCAACCTGACCGGCGAGATCGACGAGATGCGTCGACGGCATGATCTCGTGCTGGCCGAGGGTGGCACCTGCGTGATGGCGAGCCTCAATTCGGTCGGGCTCGCCGGCATGATCGCGCTCGGCCGCCATAGCGCGCTGCCGATCCATGCGCACCGCAATGGCTGGGGCACCCTCTCGCGGGCGCCGATGCTCGGCTGGTCCTATGTCGCCTGGCAAAAATTCTGGCGTCTTGCCGGCGCCGACCACATGCATGTGAACGGCCTCGCCAACAAGTTCTCCGAGCCCGACGACAGCGTCATCGCCTCGGCGCGGGCCTGCCTTTCGCCGATGTTCGCCGG
This sequence comes from Kaistia sp., assembly GCA_035555375.1. Classification (GTDB taxonomy): domain Bacteria; phylum Pseudomonadota; class Alphaproteobacteria; order Rhizobiales; family Kaistiaceae; genus Kaistia. The sequence continues at coordinate 338,529 of DATMGR010000038.1, forward strand.
CAAGCCCTGCATCGCCATGCCAGTGTTCTCATCGGGCCAAACGGCGAAGCAGCCGCCCGCGACCTTTGCCGCGCTTGGCTCGATCGACCTCATCTATGCGGCGGGTGGCGGCATCATGGCCCATCCGGACGGGCCGGCAGCGGGCGTCGCCAGCCTCCGCCAGTCCTGGGACGCGGCCATCGCGGGCATCCCGCTGGACGTGCAGGCCAGGACGCATCCCGAACTCGCCAGGGCGCTCGGAGCAGGCGCATGACCGCTGCCGCGCTTCCAGATGGCGTGCTCATCGCCTGGTATGGCGATGATTTCACGGGATCGGCCGCCACGATGGAAGCGCTGGCCTTTGCCGGACTGCCCTCCGTGTTGTTTCTGGGGATTCCGACGCCTGAGGATCGTGCGCGCTTCGCCGGCATGCGCGGCATCGGCATTGCCGGCATCGCACGTTCCAAGCCGCCGGAATGGATGGACGAGCATCTGCCGCCGGTCTTCGCGGCGCTTGCCGAGATCGGCGCGCCGATCAGCCATTACAAGATCTGCTCGACGCTCGATTCCGCGCCGCATGTCGGCTCGATCGGCCGCGCGATCGACATCGCCGCGCCGTTGCTGGGCGGAAGTTGGCATCCGCTCGTCGTGGCGGCGCCGCCGATCGGACGCTATCAGGCGTTTGGCGATCTCTATGCGCTCTATGACGGCGCGGTCTACCGGCTCGATCGCCATCCGACCATGAGCCGCCATCCGGTGACGCCGATGCATGAGGCGGATGTCCGGCGCCATCTCGCCGCGCAGACCTCGCGACGCTTTGGCCTCGTCGACCGTCTCGGTCTCCATGCCGATGCCGGCGCGGCGCTCGCGAGAGCACGAGCCGACGGCGGCGAGATCATCGCCATCGACATCATGGACGCCGGCGACCTCGCATTGGCGGGCAAACTGATCTGGGAGCAGCGCGGAGCCCGGCAGTTCGCTATCGGCTCGCAGGGCGTCGAATATGCGCTGGTCGAGCATTGGCGCCAGAGCGGGGCGCTCGGCGCGTCACCGCCGCTTGCCAGTGCCGGACGCGCCGGACCGATCGCGGTCGTCTCGGGCTCATGCGCGCCCCAGACCGCCGCGCAGATCGCCCATGCCACCGCGAGCGGGTTCGAACTCATCGCCGTAGACGCCGCGCTGGCGGTCGACGAGGCCCGGTGGCGAAGCGAGATCGGACGCGCCGTCGATGCGGCGCTCGCCGCGATCGGACGCGGCCGCGATCCGCTGATCGCAACCGCCTCAGGACCCGATGATCCCGCGATCGGCGCTGTCGATGCCGCGATCATTGCCAGCGGCATTCCGGCCGCGACCGTCAACGAGCGGATCGGGCACGGCCTTGGGTCGGCTCTGGATCGCATCATCAGCGAGGCCCGCATCAGGCGGGCCGTGATCGCCGGTGGCGACACTTCGGGCCATGGCGCCCTCGCGCTCGGCATCCGCGCGCTGACGGCGCTCGCCCCGACCGTTCCGGGCGCAGCGCTCTGCCGCGCTCATTTCGATGATCCCGCGCGGCCTCCGCTCGAGATTGCGCTGAAGGGCGGCCAGATGGGCTCGCCCGATTATTTCACATGGATCAAGGAGGGCGGCGGACCCGCCCGGATGAGGAGCAAGGCAGCATGACCAAGATCGCACTTCTGGGCGCCGGCGGCAAAATGGGCGTCCGCCTCGCCGCCAATCTCAAGGGTTCGCGCTTCACCGTCGACCATGTCGAGGTTTCCGCCGAGGGTCGCCAGCGCCTCAAGGACGCCATCGGCGCCGACTGCGTCAGCGAGGATGCAGCGCTCGCCGAGGCCGAGGTCATCGTTCTGGCCGTGCCCGACCGGCTGATCGGCAAGATTGCCCATTCGATCATCGCGCGCGTCAGGCCCGGTGCGGCGCTGATCGTTCTCGACGCCGCGGCGCCCTATGCCGGCGAGATGCCTGTCCGCGCCGACGTCACCTATTTCGTGACCCATCCCTGCCATCCCTCGGTGTTCCCCCAGAACGTCAAGGATGGCGAGCGCGATCACTTCGGTGGCGTCAGCGATCCGCAGGCGATCGTCTGCGCGCTGATCCAGGGACCCGAGGCGCACTACGCACTGTGCGAGGAGGTCGCGCGCACGATCTACGCGCCCGTCAACCGCGCCCATCGCTGCACGCTGGAGAACATCGCTGTCATGGAGCCGGCGATGTCGGAGACGGTCGGCGCGACGCTCTGTCTCGCGCTTCGCGAAGCGACCGACGAGGCGGTGCGGCGCGGCGTTCCTGAAGCGGCCGCAATGGATTTCATGCTCGGCCATATCCAGATCGAGCTCGCCATCGCCTTCAACATCTTCAAGGAAGGCAAGTTTTCCGATGGAGCGCTGCACGCGATCCGCGAGGCACGGCCGCTGATCTTCAAGGAGAACTGGCTGCAGGCGGTGTTCAGCCCTGAGGCCGTGATGGCTTCGGTCAAGGACATCTGCAATCCGCGCGAAGCGGCGTAGCGAAGACAAGAACGCCGGGGCCTCGCAGCCCCGGCGCATTGCCGCAATCAATCCGGTCGGCGGGCTGCCCCGCCGGTCCGCGACCTACGAGAACACGGCCGTTTCCTGTTCGCCGCGATGGAAACGGGCGATCTTGGCAAACATGTCCTCGAGGATGAAGCGCACGTCGATCGTGTCATAGACCTTCACCGGCCGGTTATGACCCGTATGGACATAGTTCATCAGCGGGCTGAACTCCGGCGCTGCTTCATAACGCCAGGTCCCACCGCTCGGATTCATGATGACCGAGAGCGACGGCGTATCGCCAAGCGAGCGATATTCGATCGGCCCCTGGTGGAAGCGCGTGTTGAAGTCGATCAACTGGTCGACGAGATAGGCGCCGAGCTTGCCCTGCGGATGGACCTTCTCGTAAAGCTCGGCATAGGACACCGAGATCATCTGGTAGATCGTCATCGGGATCTGCCAGAGTTCGACCTTCGACTTGAAGACGACATTGGCCGCATGAATGTCGTTCGAGAGATTGAACTCCGAGCCGCCGACCGGCCAGCGGCCACCGCCGATCCAGACCACGCGGACATTCCGCTCAGCGATGCGCGGCTCCATCAGGAGCGCCGCCGCCATATCGGTCAACGGCCCGAGAAAGGCGATATGCAGCGGACGCGGATCGTCCTTCATCGCCTCGCGAATGATCAATTCGGCGCCCGGCGAGGGACGCGCGGTCGTCTCGTCGGGCAGCGCCTCCGCCGCGCCGTTTGCGACGGTGACCTTGCCCGCAAGGCCCATGAGATCGAGCAGCAGATCGACCTCCTCGCGGCTCTCCTCCATCGAACGCGTCGTACGGCGGGTCCCGAAATGGGCCGGGATGATGCCGTGCAGTTCAAAGGACGGCGAGAGCAGCGCCTGCACGACGCAATACTGGTCGTCAGCCTCGTTCTTGGCATCCGTATTGACGATGATCCGGGTGAGCTTTTCAGGCGGCAACGGCATAGGCGTTCCTTCGAGGTTGGACAGTTTGGGACAGGGGTGATCCTGTCCCCGAAATCATGGGGCGCTGCGCGTCTGGTCAGCGGCGCGCGACGAGGACGGCGTCGAGCGGATGGCCGTCGTCATCCTCGCCCGGCGGCGCCGATATCCGATCGCCCGGCGACCAGCTGATGGGCGTCTTCGCGCCCGTGCGTGGATCGAACCAGGAGAGGTTGCTGGCCCCGTGCAGATCGAGCCGGGCGACACCGGCCGCCGGGAAGTAAACGATGATCAACGAGCGGTCGGCGTTTGCCAGCGCAAGCGGGCGCGTGCCGCGCTCATAGTCTCCACTGACAATGTCATTTGCCGGCGCAATATCGGCAAACGGCACCTCGGCGCGGAAGAAATGCTGGACGACATCGAGGTCCGCGACGCCGGGCTGATCAGAGCCGAGTTCCATCCAGGGCGCCCAGGAATTCTCGAAGCCGGCGATGATGCCGAGCCCCGACATCACGCCGCGCCAGGCGCTGCGGCGCGTGTGGTTTCGATCGCAGAATTCGTGGCTCGGCAGCTTGAGATAAAAGTCCGGATTCCGCTCATAGCCCCATTCGGCGAAGATCGCGCTGCCGCGCCAGCCCTTGAGGCTCTTCTCGATCTGCTCCTCGATCCCCGTCGCCAGCCAGCCATTGTCCCGGTCGCGCGCGCCCCATTCCTGGAACATGATGGCGTCGACCGCCTCGGGATCGGCATGAAAGCGCTCGGCGAAGGGCGGCATCACGGGGCCATTATGCATCGAGAGCACATGGCCATGCGGCGCGGTCCGCTTGATCCAGCGCGCGATCCACAGCGCCCAGCGGTCGGCCGCCGGCTTATGGTGCCAATCACCGTTCGAGTAGTATTCGTATTCGTTGAGCGGCGTCCAGAAATGCACCGCGGCATAGGCGTCGTAGCGCGCGATCAGGTAGCGCATCCACAGCTCTTCCCATTCGGGCGTGAACCAGGCGCGGTGATTGAACGGAAACTCGAAGCCCCAGCCCTCCATGATCATCTCGATGCCGAGGCCCATGTCATCCATGAGCGCGACCGTCTCGTCGACGGAGCGGAAGTAATCGAGATTGAAGATGTCAAAACGCGGCGCCGTCTCGCTGCCGCCCCATGGCCAGAGCCGCTTGGTGTGCCAGTCGCTATAGCCTTCCGGCGGATGGAAGCGACTGATCGGCAGGCGGCAACGGAACAGGTTGAAGCCGAGCTTCTGGCGCCGCTTCAGGAAGCCCTCGACGTCGCCACCGCAATAGGCCATGCCGAACAGGTCATAGACGGTGTCACCGAGGAAGAAGACAGGTTCACCGTTTTCGTAGTGGAAGCCCCAGGCTTTTCCCGGTGTGGCCTTCAGGAAGCCGCGCGTCTCGCGCTGCTCGACCTCGAAGCTGCCCTCGCCGGCGAGTTCCGGATCATGCGGAACCGAGGCGATACGGAAGGTCCAGCGGCCGGCCTGGCCGGGATTGAAGCGGAGCTTCCAGACGCCGTCGCCGTCATGGAAGCCCGGCATGACGAATTCCCTGCCGGAAGGGCTGGTGAAAATGCCATCGACACGCACATCGGCGAACGGTGCCTTATAGGCGCGCGTGCTCTTGAACTGCCATTCACCGACGCTGCGGCGTGGGAGAACGCTTGGGTTCGTCATGGGATCGGCTCCGGAGAGTGGATGTCGAACGCTGATCAGCCCTTGACCGCGCCGGCGGTCAGCCCGGCGACGAAATAGCGCTGCAGGAAGATGAAGATCGCGATGACCGGAACGATCGAGATCAGGATACCGGCCATCAGCAAGGTGTATTGCGATGAGTATTCGCCCTGGAATTGCAGCAGGCCGACCGGCACCGTGCGGGATTCCTTGGCGCTGATCAGCACGAGGGCGATCAGGAACTCATTCCACGTCGCCAGCACGTCGATGATGCAGAGCGTTGCCAGCGCCGGAACGGAAAGCGGCAGCATCACGCGCAGGAACGCGGTCCATTCGGACGCACCATCGAGCCGCGCCGCCTCGAGAAGCTCCGACGGGATCAAGCGGAAGAAGCCGCGCAGCACGAAGATCTGGAACGGCAGCCCGAAAGCGACATAGGGCGGCACCAGCGCGAACAGGCTGTTGGCGATGCCGAGCTGCTTCATCATCACCAGCAGCGGCTGCAGCGTCACCTGAACGGGCACGGCGAGGCCGGCCAGGAAGAAGATGAAAATGGCGCCGGAAAAACGGAACCGAAGCTTGGCGAGCGGATAAGCTGCCAGCGCGGCGATGAAGATGCCGAGCGGAACCTTCATCGCGATCAGCAGCAGGCTGTTGCGGAAATAGATCGAGAAATCACCCGTGCTCCAGGCCTCGGCGAAATTGCTCCATGCGATCTTCTTCGGCAGCGAGAACACACCGCGGGCGAGCAGATCGCCCTGCCCGCGGATGGCCGAAAGCACCACCGTGGCGAATGGCGTCAACCAGATCAGGGAGAGCGCCAGGAGACCGAGAAAGATCACGGTCTGCTCGAGGCGGCGCTGGCGGCGAACGTCTGACATCATGGCGCGTGCCCTCAGCCGCGCGACATGCGGCGAATATAGGGAATGGCGATCACGAGCACGATCGCGGCGATGACCCATGCCAGCGCCGATCCATAGCCGGCGTGGTAATACTGGAAGGTCTGGAAATACATCCAGGTGCCGAGCACCTGGGTCGAGCGGCCGGGGCCGCCATAGGTCATGGTGTAGACGAGGTCGAACACCTTGAAGCCGTTGATGACGGCGAGCGACAGCACGATCACATGCGTCTCGGCGAGACCCGGCATCGTGACGTGGCGAAAGCGCTGGAAGGCATTGGCGCCGTCGATCGTCGCTGCCTCGTAATAGTCCTTCGAGATCGCCTGCAGCCCGGCGAGATAGAAGATCATGGGAAAACCGACATGCGACCAGATGAAGGTCACGAAGGTCGCCGGCAGCGCCATCTCGTAGTTCGACAGCCAGCCATTGGTCCAGCTGCGGAGGCCCACCGCCTTCAGCGTGACATTCACGACGCCGAAATGCGGATTATACATCCAGGCCCAGATCAGGCCGACAGCGACGAGCGGCAACACGGCCGGGCTGTAGAAGATGGTGCGGAAAAGCGTCGAGGCGGGAGCGCGGCGGTTCAGCGCCAGCGCCAGCATGAGCCCGAAGAATGTCGGCAGGACGAGCGCGCCGACCGTCCAGAGGATGTTGTTCCACAGAGCAAGGCGGGCGACCTCATCGACCGCGAAAATGTTGATGTAGTTCTCGAGGCCGACAAAGGTCATCGTCGGCGAAAGCCCGTCCCAATCGAAGAACGAGACATAGAGCGATTGCAGCATCGGATAGACGAGAAAGGCCGCATACCAGAGCGTCGCGGGCGCCAGGAACAGATAGGGGATGGCGGTGACCGGAATCCGCCAGCGCCTGCGGCGGACAATGACGGGCCGGCGCGCGCCAAGAGTGATCTCGGACATCGGTTCTCTCGTCTTGCGGGACGGTGGTCGGACGGCGCAGGACGCGCCGCCCGCCACACCTCATCAGTCCCGGGAGGTCAGGACTTCTGCTTCGCCTTCCAGGCCTCGGCCTTGGCCTGCATCTGCGCCGCCGCGTCGGCGGGCGTGATCTTGCCGGCGACTACACCGTCCTGGACCTCGAAGAAGCCGTCGATCAGTTCCTTGGTGAAGGCCTGGTCGGTCGGCGGATAGGTCGCCGAATCGGAGGTCAGCAGCTTCTTCCACTCGCAGTCGCGCGGGGCCACCGTGCAGTCGGACTCGACCCCGATCGTCGCCGAAGCCGTGAAGGCCTCGGGATATTGCTTCTGGGTGTCGGCAATCGTCATCCAGTTGATGAGCGCCGCCGCCTGGTCCTTGTGCTTGGAGGATGTCGGGATCATCCACTGTTCCGGGAACGCGGAATAGCGCACCGGCGTTTGACCGGTCGGCGGCAGGAAGAACTTGTAGTTTTCCAGCGGTTGCTCGTCGCTCTTCAGCACGCCTTCGAACCAGCCGCCTTCGAACACCATCGCCGCGTCACCCGAATAGACGGGCATGCGGGCATCGTTCGGCGCGACGTTGAGGAAGTCGGGCACCAGCCAGCCATCCTTCACCCATTGCGCAAGGCGGTCATAGGCTGCGACGACACAAGGCTGGTTCCAGCTCGACTGCAGCGCATTCAGCTTGTCGTGCTCTTCAGGCCCGCATGTCGTCTCGGTGAAATAGTCCAGCAGGCGCATGGTCTGCCAGCCGAACTTGCCGCCGAACGAAGCGCAATAGATGCCGTCCTTCTTGAAGGTCGAGCAGATATTGGCGAGATCATCATAGGTCTTCGGCTCCGAGAGGCCATATTTCTCGAACAGGTCGACCCGGTACCACAGACCCATGCCACGGGCATGGAACGGCACGCCATATTTGTGACCGTCGCGCGTGATGCGCTCGATCGTCCAGGGCGCGACCACCTTGTCCCAGCCGTATTTCTCATAATAGGCGTCGAGCGGTTCGACCTGGCCGGCCTTGATGAAGGGCCCGGCGATCTCGCCGCCCCACATGAAGAAGACGTCTGGCGGATCACCGCTGGCCATCGAGGTGCGCAGCACGTCCGGATAGACGGCAGCGCCGGAACCGGCGACCGTCTCCATCTTCACCTCGACATCGGGATTGGCAGCGTTATAGGCCGCCAGAACCGGCTCCCAGAGCTTGACCGTCGGCGCGTCGAAAACGGTCATCAGGCGGAGCGTGTCTTTTGCCTCGGCTCCCCCCGAGAAGGCGACAAACCCGGCCAGGGCCGTCGCCGCAAAGATCTTCAATCCTCGCATGAGTTCTCCTCCTCCAAAATATCCTCGCAGGCAGCCGATGAACTCGGCTCTCGATCCGCCGGACCTCACGGTCACGCCGCGCGGCTCCTCCCCGCACGGCCGGCTGTCGTTCGACCAGATATTGAGATACTCATTATACCATCAATGCGCTGGTCGCAAGCCGGAGACGGGGTCGTGGTCGTTGCAAAAGGAGGCCGTGCGCACCTCTTTCTCCGGGGCCGCGACCGGCGACCGCGAGTCGGATCGGTCCGTCCCCATTAAGCGATCCCGCCGCCAACGAGCCCTGACGCGTCGTGTCCCGGCCATGATTCAGCCAGAAGCCGGCGCTAGCGAAAGTGATGCTGCCTTCAGAAAGCCCTCATGGCGCGGACAACTGGAGGAGTGGGAATCTCGCCGCCCAGGCGGCCGTTAATCGGGGGATCATCGTGTCACATCTGCTGAGATCAGCGCTGGCGGCTCTCGCCCTCGCGGCAACCGCGACGACCGGGCTGGCCGCCGAGACCAAGCCCAATATCGTCTATATCGTCGCCGACGATCTCGGTTACGCCGATGTCGGCTTCCATGGTTCGAACATCAGGACGCCGAGCATCGACGACCTTGCCGCCGGCGGCGCGAGACTCGAGCAGTTCTATGCCCAGCCGATGTGCACGCCGACGCGCGCGGCGCTGATGACCGGGCGTTATCCGCTGCGCTACGGACTGCAGAGCTTCGTCATCCTGCCCGAGCAGACCTATGGCATTCCGGCAGACGAGACGCTGATGCCGCAATTGCTCAAGCGGGCGGGCTATGACACGGCGATCATCGGCAAATGGCATCTCGGCCATGCCGACAAGGCGCTTTTTCCCGACGCGCGTGGCTTCGACTATCAGTACGGGCCGCTGATCGGTGAGATCGACTACAACACCCACAAGGTGCACGGCGCGCTCGACTGGTACCGCGATGGCAAGCCGCTGCATGAGGAGGGCTATTCGACGACGCTGATCGGCGAGGACGCGGTGCGCTACATCGATAGCCGTAGTGCCGATAAGCCGTTCTTTCTCTATCTGGCCTTCAACGCGCCGCACACGCCGTTCCAGGCGCCGTCCGCTTATCTCGACCGCTACAAGGATATCGCCGACCCGAACCGCCGCGCCTATGCCGCCATGATCTCGGCGATGGACGACCAGATCGGCGACGTTCTTGCAGCGCTCGACAAGAAGGGGCTCCGCGACAACACGCTCGTCTTTTTCCAGAGCGACAATGGCGGCGTGCGCGACGCGATGTTCGCGGGAGAGATCGCAACGAACGGCGACCTCCCCGCCTCCAACGCCCCTTGGCGGGACGGCAAGGGCTCGCTTTACGAAGGCGGTACGCATGTCGTGGCGCTCGCCAACTGGCCGGGCCACATCCAGCCGGAGAAGGTGGACGGCATGATGCATGTCGTCGACATGCTGCCGACGATCCTCGGCCGTGCCGGTGGCTCGACTACGGGCACCAAGCCACTTGATGGGATGGATGTCTGGAACACGATCGCGACCAATGCGCCATCACCCCGCAACGAGATCGTCTACAATGTCGAGATGTTCCGCGGCGCGGTCCGGGAGGGCGATATGAAGCTCATCTGGCAGACGCCGCTGCCGCAGCGCCTCGAGCTTTACGATCTCGCCAAGGACCCATCCGAGAAGACCAATCTTGCCGCCGAGCGGCCCGCCGACGTTGCGAGCCTCCAGAAGCGAATCCAGGAACTCGCCGGCGAGATGGCCAAGTCGCAGTTCATGCAGGCGACGATGAAGGCCTATCTCGGACGAGAGCATCCCGACCCAGCCTTCCCGAACGAGCCGGGATTCTTCGACCAGGTAGCCGACTGAGCGAACCTGATCCGCTCGAAGATGGTGGCCGGGCGCTTCGCGGCGTCCGGCGTCAATCCTTCCAGTAGCTTGGCGACCAGCGGCGCGCCTTCGAGCCGGAGCGCCAGGGTGTCAGCCAATATTCGGCTGCGATGACGAGCAGGAAGCTGACCAGGCCGAGCAGCGCCAGGAACACGATCGCGGCGAAGGTGCCGGCGGTGTTGAGGCGGGAATTGGCCTGCAGCAGATAGGCGCCGATACCGCCGCTGGTCGAAGCGGTCCATTCCGCGATCACAGCGCCGGTCACCGAGAACGTCGCCGAGAGCTTCAGCGCGGAGAACAGCGGCGTATAGGTCGCGGGCAGCTTCACGTGGCGGAAGATGCTGAAGCGCGAGGCGCCCATCGAGCGGACGAGATTGAGGATGTCCTTGTCGACCGAGGCGAGGCCATCGAGAACATTGACGACGACCGGGAAGAACACGACCAGCGCCACGATGACGAGCTTCGGCGCGAGGCCGAAGCCGAGCCAGATCGTCAGCGCTGCGGAGATGGCGACGATCGGGATCGCCTGGCTGGTGATCAGGACCGGGTAGAGGATGCCGCGGACCGGCCGCGAGGCGTCCATCAGCACGGCGAAGACGAAACCGGCGATCGCGCCGAAGAGAAACCCGAGCAGGAACTCCATGAAGGTCTGCCCGAACCCCTTCACCAGCGCCGGCCAGTCGTCGGCGATGTGGTTCGCGACATCCATTGGCGAGGGCATGACGTAGCGCGGGATCTCGAAGGCATCGACCGCGAGCGCCCAGCCGGCGATCACCAGAACCAGGGCGACCACGGGATAGAGGATCTTCAGCAGCAGCGCGTAGCGTTCAGACATGCGCAGGCTCCAAAGCGGGGGTGTTCTCGTAGATCAGGTCGATGATCCGCTGCTTGATCGTGCTGAAGACGGGGCTGGTCAGCGCCGAGACCGGGCGCGGGCGCGGGATCGGAACCTCGATCACCTCGCGGATGCGGCCGGGCCGCGGCGACATGACCACCACCCGGTCGGAGAGGAACACCGCCTCGTCGATGTCGTGCGTGACGAAAACGATGGTGCGCCGTTCGCGCTCCCAGACGCTGAGCAGCCATTGCTGCATGGCAAAGCGGGTCTGCGAATCGAGCGCGCCGAACGGTTCATCGAGCAGCAGCACGTCGCGATGCATGGCGAGGGTCCGCATCAGCGCCGCCCGCTGGCGCATGCCGCCCGAAAGCGCCGAGGGATAGTGATTGATGAAATCGCCGAGCCCGTAGCGGCGAGCGAGCGCCACGCCCTCGGCCCGCTCCTTCGGCCCGGCCTTGCCCTTCAGCAGCGCCCCGAGCACGATATTGTCGAGGACCGTGCGCCAAGGCAGCAGCAGGTCCTTCTGCAGCATATAGCCGACCTCGCCGGCCCTGCCCGTGACGTCGCGGCCATCGATGAGCACGCTCCCCCCACTTGGCTGCAGCACGCCGGCGATGATGTTGAACATCGTGCTCTTGCCGCAGCCGGACGGGCCGACGACCGAGACGAATTCGCCGGCGCGGACGGAAAGATCGGTCGGAGAAAGCGCCAGCGTCTCGCCGAAGCGCTGCGTGACGGCCTTGAGGGCGAGCTTGGGGGGAGCGGCTGCGGTCATCGTATCGGGCCGGTCCTCAAATGACCGTGCACGTATCGCGGCCGAACCAGACGAGGTCTTCGACCTTGACGGCGATATCATCGCGCGAGGCGAAAGGCTCGATCGCCCAGGCGCCCCACATCGCCGCGTCGTTGCCGGCATCGATGAAGTTGTGAAGATAGGCGGCGCCGGCCGTCAGCGAATGGCCGATATTGCCGAGGAGATCGAGCAGCACGAAGCCGTCGGCGACCAGCAACTCGTGGCAGAAGCCGAACAATTCCTTGGCCGGCATGCCGGGCCGGCAGAAATCGAGCGTCTTGGCGTGGATGCGCTCGAGATCGGTCAGCGCGGTCCTTGCCTCGGGATAATCGCCGAGAACGCGGCAACGCGTGCAATCGCCCCAGGAGCCATCCGGCGTGATCGGATGAACGTCGAGCATCAACACGTCGCGCTCCGCCGCCTTCATGGCGCCGGGGCCGTTGGTGGGGAAGCACACCTTGGCGTTCTCGCCGAGTCCCACCACCGTGATCGTCCAGACATGCTCGATCCCATTGCGGGCGAGGAAGTCGCTGACGACCAGGTCGATGTCCTGTTCGCTCATCCCCGGCTCCAGCGCGGCGAGCCCGACGGCACAAGCCTGCCTTGCGAGGGCCTGCGCCCGGACGAGGCCGGGCGGAGGCGTGTCGGAGACATCCGGGCCCGGCTTGTAGCTCCAGGCGGGTGTAATGCGCTTAACGGCGACGGGTCCGGACATCGACTGACTCCCTTGATTCTTGTTCTTGTGTGCGCCGACTACTTGGCGAGATAGGCGTTCGTGAAATAGGTCGAGGGCGCAGCGACCTCCTTAACGACACCGAACTTGGTCAGCGCAGCCAGAAGCGCGGTCCAGTCGGCCTCGTTATTGACCATCAGGTCGTCGCCCATCGCGCCGAACAGCGGGATCGTATCGGTCCACTGCTGCGTGATGTACTTCTCGTCGAAGGCCTTGGCATAGAGTTCGTGGAATGCAGCAACGCCCTCGGCCGGATGCTCTGCGGCATAGCGGATGCTCTTCGCGGTGGCGCGCAGGAAGGCCTTCGCCTGATCCGGATGCGCCTTTAGCCAATCGTCGTTGCCGGCGAGCATGAAGATCGGCGTGTTCGGCACGCCATGTTCCGTTGCCGGCAGGAAGGACGCCTTCTGGTTGCCGGCCGTCATCATCTCGGTGCCCTCGGCATTGGTGATGCCGGTGATCGCGTCGACACGGTTCTGCAGCAGCAGCGGAACGGTATCGTCGGCCGCCGCGACCATCTCGACATCGTCGAGCGTCAGCTTGGCGTCGGCGAGCATCATGCCGAGCTGCGCCTTGGTCCAGGCGTCATTGTAGATGCCGATGCGCTTGCCCTTGAGGTCGGCGACCGTCAGCGGCTTCCCTTCGGCACTGATGATACCCCAGTTGTTGCCGCGCCCATAACGGGCAATGGCCGTCACCGGCGCCTGCTCGCCGCGCGCGAAGATCACGTCCATGACGGTGGTGAAGGCCACCTGCGCGCGGCCCGTGCCGAGGAACTTCATCGTGTCGGCCACCGTCGGCGGCACGACGATCTCGAGCTCGAGACCCTCCTCGGCATAGAAGCCCTGCTTGGATCCGAGGATCCACGGAATCCAGAAGCCGTCCGGCGTCGGCCATTCCTGAACGAAGGTCAGCTTCGTCAGTTCGGCCGCATTGCCGGGCAGCGGAGCGCCCATCAGCGCGGTGGCAACGGCAAGGCCACCCAGCACCGCACGTCTCGTCAGCTTCATGCTCATGTTCCGATCCTCTTCCTCTGGTTCAGCGCGGCACCCGCCGGACCTCTTTGGGCCAGTCGGCGCGCCGCTTCGATCGTGGCGCCCAGCAGGACCGCCGCGCCGGCCACGATATGGTCCGGCTCGACGAATTCCCGCTCATTGTGACTGATGCCGCCGCGGCACGGCACGAAGATCATCGCGCTCGGCGCGATCGCGGCTATCGACAGCGCATCATGAAAAGCGCCTGAGACCATGCGACGCGATGACAGCCGCAACCGCTCCGCCGCGGCCTCGACCGCGCCGACCATCTCGGCGTCGAAAGCGGCCGGTGGCACGTCAAGCAGCCGTTCGATATCGAGGCTGCAGCCATGGGTGATGGCGGCCTCCGAGAGCACGGCCCGGACCTCCGCTTCCATCGCGGCGAGCCGGTCGGCCTGCGGATGGCGCATGTCCAGCGTGCAGGACGCCCGCTGTGCGACGACGTTGATCGAATCCGGACGCGAGACCAGGCGGCCGGCCGTGAACCGCGCCGCCGCATCGCCCGGCATGATGGTTTCCTGAAGCCGGGCGAGCGCTGCGATGATGGCTGCCGCGGCGTCACGGCGCGCATCGAGCGGCGTGGTGCCGGCATGGCTGCTCTCGCCGGTCATCGTAACGGAGAGCCAGGTGGTGCCCTGGATACCCTCGACGGCACCGATGGGAATGCCCGCACGCTCGAGGATCGGCCCCTGTTCGATATGCAGTTCGAGGTAACCGGCGATCGGGAATCCAAGCGGCCGATCCGCCGCTCCAGCAAGGGCTGCTCGCGTCTCGGCGATGGCGACGAGAAGCTCCGCTCCATCCACGCCGCGTTTTTCGCCGGAAGGCATCACACCAACAGCGAAAGCCTGCGATCCCATGGCGCCGGGAGCAAACCTGCTGCCCTCCTCATTCGACCAGATCACCAGCTCAACCGGTATATCCGTCCCGGCGCCGGCGTCCTCCAGCGCTTCCAGCACTTCAAACGCGGTGAGCGTGCCGAGCGCGCCATCGAAGCGCCCGCCCGTCGGCTGGCTGTCGAGATGGCTTCCAATCAGCAGCGGTGGACCCATATCGGCGCCGCGGCGGATGAACAGATTAGCAAGGCTGTCCTGCGCGACCGAAAAGCCGCGCGCCAGTGCGAGATCCGCGATCAGGCGGCGCGCCTGCTGGTCCGCAGGCGAGAAGGCCGGGCGATCGACACCGCCATTGGCAAGGCCGCCGATCGCGGCGAAGGCATCGAGCCGCGACAGAAGACGGGCACCATCGACGTGAGCGGCGCTCATGGAGCGAAACCTGCGCCGACGATGATCTGAAAGCGGTTTGAAACGGGCGACATTGCCCAGGCCCCCTGCTACTTTCGCGCTTCGTCCGTTTCGGCGAGGCCCGGATTTCGCAACATCATTCAAGAGACTTGAACTGATGTCAATGCGGTTGCGTGCGCGCCGCCAACGGTGGAAGATGTGCTTCCGATCCCGGGCGCGGACCGGCGGAATTGATTGGAATGACGATGGCGAAGCGGGCGAAGGTCGCGGACGAACTGGCTCACACGGCGGAGATGCGGCTCGGTATGCGCGTGAAGCTGGCGCGGCAGATCCGGGGCATGACGCTCAAGGAAGTTGCCGACGCGGCGAGCTGTTCCGAGAGCCTTCTCTCGAAGATCGAGAACGGCAAGGCGTCGCCGTCGCTGCCGATGCTGCATCGGCTCGTCCAGGTGCTGGAAACCAATATCGGCTGGATGTTCGAGGAAGTGGACGGCGAGGAAGGCATCATCTTCCGAGCCGGCGCGCGACCGCTGATCGCCCTGGATCCGCTGCGCCAGGGCGACGGGATCACGCTGGAACGCGTCATTCCCTATTCGCCGGGCCATCTGCTCCAATGCAACATCCACCATGTCGACGAAGGCGGCGCCAGCGCCGGGCCAATCCGCCATGTCGGCGAGGAAGTCGGCTATGTCATTTGCGGCGAGGTGGAGCTCAGCGTCGGTGATCGCAGCTTCCACCTGAAGCCCGGCGACAGCTTCGTTTTCGAATCGGAGCTGCCGCATCACTATCGCAATGTCGGAACCGAGCGCGCGAGCATCTTCTGGGTCAACACGCCGCCGACTTTCTAGCGTTTATTCAAGTCTCTTGACAATCATTGCGCAATTCCGGACGTCTTGCGCTGCAACAGATGAGGAAACGGGTCATGACGGGGTTGAAGGTTCTTCTGGCGGGCGAGTCCTGGGTCTCGTCGGCAACGCATTTCAAGGGCTTCGACCAGTTCAACTCGGTCACCTATCATACCGGCGCCGACCCGCTGCTCGCCCTTCTGCGCGAACGCGGGTTCGAGGTCACGTTCATGCCCTCGCATGAGGCGCAGCGCGACTTCCCGCAGACGGTCGAGGCGCTGGACGCCTATGACGCGGTGATCCTGTCCGATATCGGCGCCAACACGCTGCTGCTGCATCCCGACACCTGGCTCAATTCGAAGCGGACGCCGAACCGTCTCATCGCGCTGCGCGACTGGGTTGCCAAGGGCGGCGCACTGCTCATGCTCGGCGGCTACTACAGCTTCCAGGGCATCAACGGTGCCGCGCGCTATCGCGGTACCGCAGTCGAGGCGACGCTGCCGGTCACCTGCCATCCCTATGACGATCGCGTCGAGGTTCCCGAGGGCTTCACCCCTGTCGTCACCGGCAATGCCGCGCATCCGATCCTTGCCGGTCTTGGAGCCGAATGGCCGCCGCTGCTCGGCTTCAACGAGGTGATGGTCAAGCCGGACGCCGAAATCCTCGCCACGGTCTCGACCGAATATGGCGCGCTGCCGCTGCTGGCGACGCGTCGCCATGGCGAGGGCCGCACGGTCGTGTGGACCTCCGATGTCGGCCCGCATTGGCTGCCGCCGGAATTCGTTGCCTGGGAAGGCTATGGCCGGCTCTTCGAGCAGATGATCACCTGGGCCGTCGCCCGGACCTGATAGCGCAGCACCAAGGGAGCCCGGACGATGCCCGCCACCCGCGTCAAGGAAGCGCCGCTGACGGTCGCATCGATCCAGATGGAGCCGCTGATCGGCGCCACCGAACGCAATGTCGCGCGCTCGGTGGCGTTGATCGAGGAAGCGGCTGCCAAAGGGGCGCGGCTCGTCGTTCTGCCTGAACTGTGCAACACCGGTTATGTGTTCGAGAGCCGGACAGAGGCGCAGGGGCTCGCCGAGACCATTCCGGACGGCCCTTCGACCCGCGCCTGGCTCGATGTGGCCCGCAGGCTTGGGCTCGTCATCGTCGCCGGCATCACCGAGCGCGACGGCGCCCTGCTCTACAATTCAGCCGTCATCGTCGGACCGGACGGGCTGATCGGACGCTATCGCAAGGTGCATCTGTGGGGCGACGAGGCGCTGTATTTCGCGCCGGGCAATCTCGGCTTTCCGGTCTTCGATACGCCGTTCGGCCGGATCGGCTGCCACATCTGCTATGATTGCTGGTTTCCGGAGAGCTTCCGCCTCGCGGCGCTGCAAGGTGCTGAAATCGTCTGCGTGCCCACGAACTGGGTGCCGATCCCCGGACAGGATCCGAAACGCGAGGCGATGGCCAACATCATCGTCATGGGCGCGGCCCATTCGAACTCGGTCTTCGTCGTCTGCGCCGACCGCGTCGGAACGGAGCGGGGCCAGCCCTTCATCGGACAGAGCCTCATCGTCGGCCAGACGGGATGGCCGGTCGCCGGACCTGCCAGTTATGACGGCGAGGAAATCCTGATCGCGACCGTCAATCTCGCCGATGCGCGTCGGAAGCGGAACTGGAACGATTTCAACCAGGTCATGCGCGACCGCCGCCGCGACGTCTATGACGAGATGCTCGGCAGCGGGCTGAAGCCCGGCTGGTATTGAACGACTTTCAATCGACCATGGATTTCGCCGGTCCGCACCGCTAGCCTGCCGCGGCTTTCCGCAGGGGCCGGCAGCGGAAGGCATGGCATTGGCGCCGAGCCAGTTGAGCAGGGGTCGATCGACCATGGTTTCGTCCGAGAGGCTCGAGGACGCGTCACGGGCAGCGTGGCTCTACTACGTCGCCGAGAACACGCAGGATCAGATCGCCCAGAAGCTCGGTGTCTCCCGTCAGGCCGCGCAGCGTCTCGTCTCGCTCGCCGTTGCCGAGGGCCTCGTCAAGGTGCGCATCGATCACCCGATCGCCGCCTGCCTCGAACTCGCGCGCCGCCTCACCGACCGCTTCCAGCTTCGACATTGCGAGATCGTGCCGGCCGACCCGGCGGCGCCCGGAGCGCTTGGCGGCATCGCCCGCGCGGCGGCGGCGGAAATGGAGCGCTGGCTGTCGCGGACCGACCCGCTGGTGATGGCCATCGGGACGGGGCGCTCGCTACAGGCCTCGGTCGACCAGATGCTGCATATCGACTGCCCGCAGCATCGCGTCGTCTCGCTGACCGGCAGCATCCTGCCGGATGGCAGCACGTCGCATCACAGCGTGATCTATTCGCTGGCAGGCCGGATCACCGGCGCCACCTTCCCGCTCCCCTTCCCCGTCGTCGCATCGTCAAGCCATGAGCGGGAGACGCTGCACGCACAGTCGATGATCAAGCCGACGCTCGCCCTCGCCGAACGCGCCGAGGTCACCTTCATCGGCATTGGCGACATGGCGAGCGACTCAGCCATGGTTCTCGATGGCTTCCTCAGTGGCAGCGAGCAGATACTGCTGGAGCGGTCCGGCGCCGTCGGCGAAATCATCGGTTGGGCATTCGATGCCGAAGGCCGCATTCTCGATATCGGGACCAATGACCGGATCGCTTCGGCCCCGGTGCCAGACCGCGATCTCGGGCTGGTGATCGGCATCGCCGCGGGCGCACGCAAGCGCCAGGCGATCGGCGCGGCCTTGACCGGTCGCCTGGTCAACGGCCTCGTCACCGACGAAGCCATGGCCGCGATGCTGCTCGCGGACGGATAGTCCGCCCGCTCAACTCTCTCGCATGGTGCAGCGCAAGATCGAATTTCATTGACCACGGCTGCCTTATTGTGAGTATTTTCCCGTTCGTCGGGCAAATGCCCGATACAGGGAGGATGCAATGAAACTCAACCGACACCTTGCGGGCTTTGCCTCGCTGGTCGCGATCGCAGCGGCTGGACCGGCTCTGGCCGAGACCACGCTCACCATCGCAACCGTCAACAATGGCGACATGGTCCGCATGCAGACCATGACGGACGATTTCACCAAGGCCAATCCTGACATCAAGCTGCAGTGGGTCACCCTCGAGGAAAACCAGCTGCGCCAGAAGGTGACGACGGATATCGCCACCAAGGGTGGGCAATATGACGTGCTCACCATCGGCACCTATGAGGTTCCGATCTGGTCGAAGAACGGCTGGCTGGTGCCGCTCGACAATCTCGGCGCCGACTATGACGTCGATGACCTACTCCCGGCCATCCGCTCGGGCCTCTCGACGGATGGCAAGCTCTACGCCGCGCCGTTCTATGGCGAGTCGAGCTATGTCATGTACCGCAAGGACCTGATGGAGAAGGCCGGGCTGACGATGCCCGACGCGCCGACCTGGGACTTCATCCGCCAGGCGGCCGACAAGATGACCGACCGTGCCAATGGCATCAACGGCGTCTGCCTCCGCGGCAAGGCCGGCTGGGGCGAGAACATGGCGTTCCTCACCGCGATGTCGAACTCGTTCGGCGCGCGCTGGTTCGACGAGAAGTGGCAGCCGCAGTTCGACCAGCCGGAATGGAAGAACACGCTGCAGTTCTATGTCGACCTCATGAAGGCCGATGGCCCGTCCGGCGCGTCTTCGAACGGCTTCAATGAAAACCTCACTTTGTTCCAGCAGGGCAAGTGCGGCATGTGGATCGATGCCACGGTCGCCGGCTCGTTCGTGACCGATCCGAAGGCCTCGACCGTCGCCGACAAGGTCGGCTTCGCGCTCGCACCCGATACCGGCCTCGGCAAGCGCGGCAACTGGCTCTGGGCGTGGTCGCTCGCGGTTCCGGCCGGCTCCGCCAAAGTCGAGGCGGCCGAGAAGTTTATCGGCTGGGCGACTTCGAAGCACTACACCGAGCTCGTTGCGGCCAAGGAAGGCTGGGCCAATGTTCCTCCGGGCACGCGCACCTCGCTCTACAAGAACGCCGACTATCTGAAGGCGGCGCCGTTCGCCCAGATGACGATCGACTCGATCAATTCGGCGGACCCGACGAAGCCGACGGTCAAGCCTGTGCCCTATACCGGCGTGCAGTTCGTCGCCATCCCCGAGTTCCAGGGGCTCGGCGACACCGTGGGGCAGATCTTCTCGGCGGCCCTCGCCGGCCAGACCAGCGTCGATGATGCGCTGAAGCAGGCGCAGGACGTCTCGACGCGCACCATGACCAAGGCCGGCTACATCAAGTAGCACAAGCATCGAGTGCCCGAGGCTTCGGCTCCGGGCACTCGTCTTGAACGGGATCTTCGATGAGGAGCCGCGCGCCAGCTCCGGCCTGAACAGGCACGGAGCGCGAGCAGGCGCCTTATCCAAGAAGACAGGGCTGGTGGGAGGCAGGAATGGCGGCGACCGTCAATACGCGCAAGCTGGCGCGGACCATGCTGATGCCGGCAGTGATCATTCTCTTCATCTGGATGATCGTGCCGCTGCTATTGACCATCTGGTACTCTTTCCAGAACTATAATCTTCTGAACCCTGTCAATGCCGGTTTTGCCGGCTGGTCAAACTACAAATACTTCCTGACCGACCCGGCCTTCTTCCAGGCCTTCGCCAACACGCTGATCCTGACCCTTTCGGTCCTGGCGATCACCGTGATCGGCGGCATTTTGCTCGGCCTGCTGCTCGATCAGTTCATCTATGGCCAGGGCATTGTCCGCATTCTCGTGATCTCGCCGTTCTTCATCATGCCAACCGTCGCGGCGCTGGTCTGGAAGAACATGCTGATGAACCCGAACTACGGCATTTTCGCCTGGATCGCGACCCGGCTCGGATTTGCGCCCGTTGCGTGGCTCGAGACCTTTCCCCTGCTGTCGATCATCCTGATTGTCGCCTGGCAGTGGCTGCCCTTTGCGACGCTCATCCTCTTGACGGCGCTGCAGTCGCTCGACGAGGAGCAGAAGGAAGCCGCCGGCATGGACGGCGCCAATTTCGCCAGCCTGTTCGTCTACATCACGCTGCCGCATCTCGCCCGCGCGATCACGGTCGTCATCCTCATCGAGACGATCTTCCTGCTGTCGGTGTTCGCGGAGATTTTGGTCACGACCAGCGGCGGGCCGGGCTATGCCTCCACCAATATCGCCTATCTGATCTATCACCAGGCCTTGCTCGATTATGACGTCGGCGGCGCCTCGGCAGGCGGTGTCGTGGCGGTCATCCTCGCCAACATCGTCGCCATCTTCCTCGTCCGCCTTGTCGGCAAGAACCTCGACGCGTGAGGAGAGAGAACCATGGCCCGCGCAATCAGCCCGCAGAAGAAATGGACCTTCACGATCCTCGCCTGGATCGTGGCGCTCATCATCTTCTTCCCGATCCTGTGGACATTCCTGACCGCCTTCAAGACCGAAGGCGACGCCATTCTCTTTCCGCCGGCCTTCCTGCCGCCGCACTGGACGCTGGAGAACTTCTTCGAGGTCCAGACCCGATCGAATTACTTCAAGCACTTCTTCAATTCGGTCGTCATCTCGGTCGGCTCGACGCTGATCGGCCTGGTCATCGCGGTGCCCGCCGCCTGGTCGATGGCCTTCGCGCCGACCAAGCGGACCAAGGACATCCTGATGTGGATGCTCTCCACCAAGATGATGCCGGCCGTCGGCGTGCTCGTGCCGATCTTTCTCATCTTCAAGAATCTTGGCCTGCTCGACACGCTCGGTGGCCTCACCGGCATCCTGATGCTGATCAACCTGCCGATCATGGTCTGGATGCTCTACACCTATTTCCGCGAGATACCGATCGACATCCTCGAGGCCTCGCGGATGGACGGCGCGTCGCTCTGGAAAGAGATCGTCTATGTCCTCCTTCCGATGGCGATCCCGGGTATCGCCTCGACGTTGCTGCTCAACGTCATTCTCGCCTGGAACGAAGCGTTCTGGACGCTGAATCTTTCGGCGGCGAACGCGGCACCGCTCACGGCCTTCATCGCCTCCTATTCGAGCCCCGAGGGCCTGTTCTGGGCGAAATTGTCCGCGGCCTCGACGCTCGCCATCGCGCCCATCCTGATCCTCGGCTGGTTCAGCCAGAAGCAGTTGGTGCGTGGCATGACTTTCGGCGCAGTAAAGTGACTTTCGGCGCAGTGAAATAGACGACGGGGAGAGAAACAATGGGCAAGATCGTCCTTGAAGGCGTCGAGAAGCACTTCGGCAATGTGAAGGTCATTTCGAATGTCAGCCTCACGGTCGAAGACGGCGCGTTCGTCGTCTTTGTCGGCCCGTCGGGCTGCGGCAAGTCCACGCTGCTCAGGCTGATCGCCGGGCTTGAGGACGTCACCTCCGGCAAGATCTATATCGACGGCGTGAATGTCGTCGACTTGCCGCCGGCCAAGCGCGGCCTCTCGATGGTGTTCCAGTCCTATGCGCTCTATCCGCATATGAGCGTGCGCGGGAATATCGGTTTCGGCCTCAAGATGGCCGGCATGCCGAAGGAGGAAATCAGGAAGAAGGTCGACGCGGCTGCGGCGACGCTGAACCTGACACCCTATCTCGAGCGCAAGCCGCGCATGCTTTCCGGCGGCCAGCGCCAGCGCGTCGCCATCGGACGAGCCATTGTCCGCGAGCCCAAGGGCTTCCTGTTCGACGAACCGCTCAGCAATCTCGACGCGGCTCTGAGGGTCAACATGCGCATCGAGATCGCGCGGCTGCAGAAAAGCCTCGCGACCACCGCGATCTATGTGACGCATGACCAGGTCGAAGCCATGACGATGGCCGACAAGATCGTCGTGCTGAATGCCGGTTCGGTCGAGCAGGTCGGTTCTCCGCTCGAACTCTACGAACGGCCCGACAATCTCTTCGTCGCCGGCTTCATCGGTTCGCCGAAGATGAACCTGATCGGCGGAGCGACGGCCGAACCCTATGGCGCCGCGACGATCGGAATCCGTCCCGAACATCTCGCCGTCGCGCGTGACGGCGAGGGTTGGGCGGGCACCATCGGCGTCGCCGAACATCTCGGCAGCGACACGTTCCTCTATGTCGAGGTGCCCAAAGTCGGTCTCCTCACGGCGCGAACGCAGGGCGAGGTGGCATTCCAAGCAGGCGAACACGTGATGTTGCGACCTGACCCGGCGCGACTGCACCGTTTCGACAAGAACGGCCGGGCGATCCGCAACTGAGCGCCGTCGCCGTCATGGCCATGGTTGAATGTCGGCGCGCGGCCATGGATGATCCGGCCCGCCGCCGGCGGAGAATCGAGCGGCAACGCGTCGACTAGCGAGAAGAACACCGAAATGGCGATCAAACTGACCACCAGCACCCTGCCCGAGATCGCCGCCAAGGCGCGCGTGCCCCAATATGACCGCGCGGCGCTCAGCCCCGGCATCCTGCATTTCGGCATCGGCAATTTTCATCGCGCGCATCAGGCCGCCTATCTCGACGATCTGTTCTCCACCGGGCGCGATTTCGATTTCGCCATCATCGGCACCGGCGTCACCGAGCATGATGGCCGCATCGCCGCCCTGCTCGCGGACCAGGACCTGCTGACGACGCTGGTCGAGCAGGAGGCGACGAGTTCGCTCGCCCGCGTCACCGGATCGATGATCGCCACCATTGCGCCAAGCGATCGCGAGAAAATTCTCCAGACTCTCGCCGACCCGGCGATCCGCATCGTCTCGCTCACCGTCACTGAGGGCGGCTACTTCATCAATGCCGCCACCGCAGCCTTCGACCCCCAGAATCCGCAGATCGTCGCCGACGCCGCTGATCCTGCTCACGCGAAGACAGTGTTCGGCCTGATCATCGCCGGCCTCAGGCGCCGCCGCGACGCAGGCATCATCCCGTTCACCGTGATGTCCTGCGACAACCTCCCGCATAACGGAGCCGTGGCACGCAACGCTGTCGTCGGCCTTGCGGCTCTGTCCGATGCCGCCTTCGCGGCCTGGATCAAGGACAATGTCGCTTTCCCGAACGGCATGGTCGACCGGATCACGCCCGCGACCGGAGACCGCGAAAAGCAGTTGCTCGCCGACCAGTTCGGTATCGAGGATGCCTGGCCGGTCTTCTGCGAAGACTTCCGGCAATGGGTGCTGGAGGACAACTTCCCGGCCGGCCGGCCCCATCTCGAAGATGTCGGCGTGCAGTTCGTGCCAGACGTGACGCCTTTTGAGATGATGAAGATCCGCATCCTCAATGGCGGCCACGCCGTGATCGCCTATCCGGCCGGACTGCTCGACATTCATTTCGTTCATGAAGCCATGGAGCATCCGCTGGTTGCCGGCTTCCTCGAGAAGATCGAGACCGAGGAAATCGTCCCCGTGGTGCCGCCGGTCCCCGATACCGACACCTCCGCCTATTTCGAGCTGATCAAGCATCGCTTCGCCAATCCGAAGATTGGCGACACCGTCCGCCGCCTCTGCCTCGACGGTTCCAATCGGCAGCCGAAATTCATCATCCCGACGATCGCGGATCGCCTGTCGGATGGTCTCCCGATCACGGGCCTCGCACTCGAATCGGCGCTCTGGTGCCGCTATTGCTTCGGCACGACCGATAGCGGGGCAACGATCGCGCCGAACGATCCAAACTGGGAGCGCCTGACGGCGACGGCAGCGCTTGCCAAGGACGACCCTCTCGCCTGGCTGGCGATGGAAGACCTCTATGGCGCGGTCGGACAGAACGAAGTGTTCCGCAAGGCGTTCTCGGAAGCTCTCACCGCGCTCTGGCGCGACGGGACGGCCACGACGCTGACGCGCTATCTCTCCGCCTGACGCAGGGCGAGGAGGTGCGCGATCTCGGGCTGGTGATCCTCGACTGCGACGGCGTCGTCGTCGACAGCGAACCCGTCGCGATCGCGGCTTTGGCCGAATTCCTCCAGGGCATCGGCCTGCCGGTCGCGGCGGATTACGTCTATCGCAACTTCCTCGGACGGAGCTGGGCGACCGTCACCGCGCTGCTCGCCCGCGACTTCGCCATCCGCCTCTCGGATGAAGAGATCGAGGCCTACAAGGAACTGCTGTTCGATCGCATCCGTACGCGAGTCGAGCCGATGCCTGGCATCGCCGCAGCCATCGCGGCGCTGCAGCACCCGGTCTGCGTCGCCTCGTCGAGTACGCCTGAGCGACTCGACGTTTCGCTCGGCAAGGCGGGGCTTCGCGAGCGTTTCATGCCGCATGTCTTCAGCGCCTCGCTCGTCAAGCGTGGCAAGCCGGCGCCGGACCTCTTCCTCCATGCGGCCGACGCGATGGGGTTCGAGCCGGCCGACTGCCTCGTCATCGAGGACAGCCCTGCCGGCATCGAAGCCGGCAAGGCGGCCGGGATGATCGTCGCGGCCTTTCTCGGCGGCTCGCATATCGCGCCTGGAAAGCTGCAGCCGGTTGCTCTGGCGCTCGAACCGCACATCGTGTTCGAACATATGGATGAACTGCCGGCGGTTCTGGCCCGTTTCGACGCGATCCGCGCCGCGGCTCACCAGATCTTGCGCGCGACGCCGCCGTAATTCGCGGCAAGGCCCTTGTCGAAGGTCTCGCGCATTTCGTCCTCGGACAGCAGGACCGGGCCGCCGATCAGCAGTGCGTTGAAATATTGCTGCGCGATCGTCTCGAGTTCGACAGCACGCCACATAGCGTTGGGCAGGTCATAGCCTGTCGCGATCGCGCCATGATTGGCCAAAAGGACCGCCGAGCGCCCTTCCATCGCCTTCAGCACGTTCAGCGAAAGCTGCTCGGTTCCATAGGTCGCATAGTCGGCACAGCGCACGTCGTCGCCGCCGAACACGGCGATCATGTAGTGGCAGGCGGGAATCGCACGCCGCGTCATCGCGAGGCTGGTGCAATACATCGGGTGCGCGTGGACGATCGCGCCGACTTCGGGCCGCGCGCGCATGATGTCGCGGTGGAAGCGCCATTCGGTCGAGGGCGGCTTCGGCCCTTCCCATTGGCCGTCATCCGCGCCGAGCGACATCGAGACGATCTCTTCTGGTAGCATGCGATCATAGGGGACCGAGGTCGGCGTGATTAGCATGCGATCCTCGAAGCGGACCGAGATATTGCCGGATACGCCCTGATTGAGACCGTTGCCGTTCATCTTGAGGCAATGGGCGATGATGTCCCGGCGGCAGTCGAGTTCGGTCATCGAAGGGTCCTGAGCGAGGCGGTTCGAAGGGCGGCGACCTCCGCTCTTTGCAGGCCGCCACCGCCGGGGTCAACGGGAATGATGGCTGCCGATCTTCCCAACGACACCACTGCTCGCAAATCAGGCTCGCATCGCCGCACCGCCTCGGATATTGCCGTCGCGAAGGATGCGGGTTGCGCGGAGCGGCCCGCGTCATGTCCCTGCCGGGAACAGATGATCGAGGCGTGGCCTCGACCCGGCCATGCAGCCCGGAGCAGTCCAGCCATGGCGCCAGCCGATCTCGTCATCCGCAACGCTCGCGTCGTCGCCGATGATCGCGATTTCCGAGGCGGCGTCGCGGTCAGCGACGGGCGGATCACGGAGATCTTCGAAGGCGAAAGCGATTTGCCGGCGACCGACATGATCGATGCGGATGGCCTCGTCTTGATGCCGGGTCTCGTCGATGGTCACGTGCATTTCTCCGAACCCGGCCGTGGCCATTGGGAGGGCTTCGAGACCGGCAGCCGCGCTGCGGCGGCGGGAGGGATCACCACATTCGTCGAGATGCCGCTCAATGCGCACCCGCCGACGGTCGATGCAGCGGCGCTGGCACTCAAGCAACAGGCGGCCGAGAAGAGCGTCGTCGACTATGCGCTCTGGGGCGGGCTCGTCGACGACAATCTCGCCGATCTCGCCGGCCTGCAGGACGGCGGCGTCGCCGGCTTCAAGGCCTTCATGTGCACCGCGTCGGATTTCCCGCGCGTCGATGCAAGGCTGATGCGGGCTGGAATGGCCGCCATCGCCGGCTTCGGCTCCTTCCTCGCCGTTCATGCCGAGGACGAGGCGATGACCGACGGGCTGACGGCGACGCTGCGCGCCGCTGGCCGCACCGATCGTGCAGCCTGGGGCGAAGCGCGGCCGATCGCCGCCGAACTTGCCGCCATCGACCAGGCGATCAGCATCGCGGCCGAGACCGGAGCGCGGCTGCATATCGTCCATGTCTCATCGGCTGCCGGCATTGACCGCATCAGTGCCGCCAAGGCGCGCGGCGTCAGGGTCACCGCCGAGACCTGTCCGCACTACCTGTTCTTCGACGAGACCGATCTCGAAAGGATCGGGCCGCTCGCCAAATGCGCGCCGCCACTGCGCGCGCCTGCCGAGCGGGAGGCGCTCTGGGAACGCGTGCTCGCCGGCGCCGTCGACGTCATCGCGTCCGATCATTCCCCCTGCCTGATCGAGGAGAAGACCGCCGGCGATGCAGACATCTTCAAGGCCTGGGGCGGCATCTCCGGGCTGCAATCGACCCTGCCGGTGCTTCTCACGGAGGGACCGAAGCGCGGCCTGTCGCTCGCCGCGATCGCCAGGATGACCGCAACCGACCCGGCCCGGCTGTTCGGGCTTGATCCGCAGAAGGGCGCAATCACGGTCGGCGCCGATGCCGATCTCGTTCTCGTTGATCCCGAGGCGGAGACGGTTCTCGCGGCCGGCGATCTCCACTACCGCAACCCGCACAGCGCCTATGTCGGCGCGCATTTCCGGGGGGCCGTGCGGCGGACGATCAGCCGCGGCGAGACCATCTTTCTCGACGGCGTGATCACGGCTACTCCCGGCCGGGGCCGCCGTCTCGATGGTCCCGGCAGGTTGGTCTGACGCGCTGGCCCCCGCCATTGGCGCGTCCCTGTCTCAAGCGACACGCCTGGCGAGCTCCATCAAGCGATGGCGCCTTCAAATTCTTCTGCGGCCATACCTGACGCGGCCGAAACTGCGTCGCGCGTGAAACGTGCTGGCGACACGCCGACGTCGCGCGTGAAAGCCACGCTGAAGGCGCTTGCAGAGCGATATCCAATGCGCCGGGCAATTTCCCCGATACTCGCCTCACGCTTCCGCAACAGGTCCTTGGCCAAAGCCAGCCGCCAGGACTTGAGATACTCCATCGGCGCCATGCCCACCGCGCTCTGAAACCGCTCATAAAAGGCCGACCGAGACAAAGCTGCCTCTCGTGCGAGTTCGGCCACCGTCCAGGTGCGCTCTGGCCTCGCGTGCATAGCCCTTATCGCCACCGCCAGTCGGTCATCCGCGAGGCCGCGCAACAATCCCGGTGAAGCACCCAACCCGCCTGTCGATCGCAGCGCCTCGATCAGCAACACCTCCAGCAGATGCTGCAACACCACGTCGCGACCCGGCTTGATGCCCACGGCCTCGTCCCCCAGTAACTGCATCAGCGTGGCCAGGCGATACTCGCCCCGCACCACGACAAGCCCGGGCAGCAGTGACGACAGCAAGGCCGCATCGTCGGAATTGAAGATGCAGTAGCCCACCAGCGCGCGCATATCGATCGGACCATCAATGCTGCCGACGCGATATCCGCCTCCCGGCAAGACGACAGGATCGATCACAATGTCACCGTCGCCACTTGGCATGCCGCTCCACATGATGAAGTCCTGAGCGAAGGGGATCAGAATGAAATCGCCTGCATTGACGATGACCTCGCCACTTTTGTTGTCCGCATAGCGCAGGCTCCCCTTGAGTACCGCGACGTAATACGGATTGGGCGATTGCGTCCGGCGAACACGCCACGGCCCCGATCCTGTAACGCATTTGGAAAACGGCGCGCCGGGCTGCAGCAAGCCGACTATTTGAGTGAGGGGGTCTGCCATTCCGGACTCATTCGAAATATTCGTGGACGATGAGACATAGAACGTCCGGGCAGCAATGACCATCTCCTGTTGGCCAACCAGGAGCAGGATTCTTCCATGACTGAGAACTCACGCATCGCCCTCGTCACGGGCGCCAATCAGGGCATCGGGCTTCAGATCGCGACCGACCTCGCCGCCAACGGCCTGACGGTGCTCCTCGCCTCCCGCAATCTCGACCGCGGCAGATCAGCAGCCGAAACCATTGACGGCGACATCCATCCCATCCAGCTCGACGTCACCGACGAGGCTTCGATCCGCGCCGCCGTCGCGCATGTCGACCGGCAGTTTGGTCGCCTCGACATTCTTGTCAACAATGCCGCCATTTCCCGAGCCAATGGCCAGGACGTCGAGACGATGCAGGACTATATCCAGCGCTCGCGGGCGACGCTGATTCCGATCGACGAAGTAAGGACGATCTGGGATACCAACGTTTTTGGCGTCCTCGCTGTGACGCAGGCCTTCGTACCGCTGCTGCGCAAGTCGAAAGACGCCCGCATCGTCAACGTCTCGAGCGGCCTCGGCTCGCTCTCCATCAACTCCACGCCACACCCCTATCGCGCGGCGTTCAACCCCGGCTATGGCGCCTCCAAGACCGCGCTGAATGCCATTACGGTGGCGTTTGCCATTGATCTCGAGGCCGACCGCATCAAGGTCAACGCGGTGACACCGGGCTTCACCAGCACAGCGCTCAACAACTACGAAGGCACCGAAACGGTGCAGCAGGGCGCCGCCGAAGCCGTCCGTGTGGCGCTCCTCGGGAGTGACAGCCCGACCGGCACTTTCACTGGATCTGTCAACGAACCTTACCCTTGGTAGCCGAATGAAGGGCCGTCGGCGCGATGCCGGCGGACCTATTCCTCATCGATCAAAGCGGCCTGACGATTGAGGCCGGCGTCGAGTTCCCTAAGCGGCCACGGCGATCGAGATCGGATCACTGAGCTGGACGAGAGGGGCGTTCGGCGCCCCTTGAAGCGGCTGGCGGCGCCGGAACATCGCAATCAGCGCGACGTCCAGCCGCCATCGACGAGGATGGTCTGGCCCGTGATCATCGCGGCAGCGTCCGAAGCCAGGAAGGCGACGACGCCCGAGACTTCATGCGGCTCACCGATCCGGTGCAGCGCCGCGATCCTGTCGATGACATCGGCACGAAAGGCTTCGTCGGCCAGCATGTCCGCGGTCCCGTCGGTTCGGATGAAGGTCGGCGCGATGCAATTGACGCGCACGTCGTAGATGCCCCATTCGACCGCGAAGCACTTCGTCATATGGGCCACGGCGGCTTTCGAAAGGCAGTAGACGCCCTCGCCCGGCAGCGCCACGGCGCCTGCCTGCGAGCCGATGTTGATGATCGCGCCGTTTCGGCGCGCGATCATGTGGCGCCCGACATATTGCGACATGAAGAAGGTCGAACGGACATTGACGTCCATGACGGCGGCGAAATCCGCCTCGCTGACGCTCTCGATCGGCGCCATCGGGATGCCCCCGCCGGCATTGTTGACGAGAATGTCGATCTGCCCGAACGCGGCGAGCGCCTTGTCGACCGCGAGTCGCGCCTCGTCAAGATCGCGCACATCGAGCTGCAAAGCGACCGCGCGGCGACCGAAATCCGCGATCTCCGCGACGAGACCATGGTCGTCGGCGGCATCGCGCAGGCCGAGCGCGACATCGGCGCCCGCAGCGGCCAGCGCCAGCGCCGAGGCCCGGCCGAGTCCTCTCCCTGCCCCCGTCACCAGCGCGACGCGGCCCGTCAGGTCGAAACTCGGCAACTTCGTCATGGTCATTTCCCTGGCTCCAAGGACTGCCGGCGCTCAGCGCCGCGCAACAGCCACGACGAGATACCCATAGCTCCAATCCGCCGGCAGAATGCCCGAGAGACGGTCGTCGATCCAGCCGATCAGCGCGCGATGCGTCACGGCATATTCGGGAAGTACGCTCTCGCTGGTCAGATGCTCGATCGCAAAGCCGGCCTCGGCAAGCTCGGCGACGATCTCCTCGCGGCGATAGAGATGATAGAACAGCGCGATCGTGTCATTGCCCGCGTCGCGATTATAGCGGATATCGCCGGGTTCGAGGCCCGGAAAGGCGGCCGCTTCCGCCTGTGCCGCGCGGAACCGCCGCCGGGCATTCGGCAGTCCGAGGACAAGCCGGCCACCCGGCGCCAGATTGCCGCGCAGTTCGTTCAAAAGGGCAAGCCGGTTTGCGCGACCCGCGACATGGCCGAGAACGCCGAAGCCAAGCAGAACAGCATCGAACCGACCCGAACCGTCGACGAGCCGCCGATATTCGGTGCCGCTGGCATCGACGACCGCAATCCGATCAGCGAGCCCCGCTTCGGCCACGGTCGCTGTCAAATGGTTGCGCGCCACCGGGCTGATATCGACCGCGACAATCTCGGCCTCCCGCTCGCGCGCCAGCGCGAGGCAATAGCGCCCTTCGCCCGCGCCATAGTCGAGCAGGCGCCCGCCGACCGGCAGCGCCGCGCGCAGAAAGCGCATCGTGCGACGGTTCGGGCGCGGATAGCGGCTCTGATAGAGGCCTGACGAGAAATAAGCGTCGTAGCTCTCCGCCATGTCGGGGAGCGGGAGCGCCCCGTCCGATGGGCAAGCGGTCACGGGCATGGCCTTCCGGTGTCCACCGGGCTGCGGGCTCAAGACGTCACGTCAATGTTCGAAATGCAGCCTGAGGATCGAAGTCCCGGGCTCGGGCCCGGCCCGGCTCGACAGCCGGTCGGCGAGACGGCGCAGCAGCGTGCCCGAAATGCTCGACATGGCGGCGTCGATGGCCGAGTCGTCATCGCCATCGAGCAGACTTTCGAGGTCTGCCACCGCGACGTCGCCGACGGGCATCGGAGCGCCGGAATGGACCAGCTCGATATCGAGGTTGAGTTCGTCGAAGCTGCCGCCGATGCCGATGACGCGGCGGTCGCCTCCGGCCTGATCGATCGCCTCAGCGGCCTCGACTGCGGCGAGCGCAGCGCGGCGGACGACATCGCGCCGTGCCGCCCAGGAGCCACCGGCCTCCTCGATGAAATCGGTTATCTGGATCGACACCGGCGGGCCGCCCGCGGCGAGCTTGATCGCCAATTGGCGGCGGATGCCGAGCCGGAAGACGAGGTTGAGCACGATCGCGATGACGCCGGTGACGATGAAGCCCGAACCGACGAGATGGCGCAGCGCCGGATGCGCCCGCTCGGCAAGGCCCGGCATCAGGAGCACCGTGACGCCGCCAAGCAGCGAGATGCCGACGATAAAGATGCCGCGCGTATCGAGTTCGCGCGAAGCGATGAGGTCGATGCCCGCCGCCATCAGGAAGGCAGCCGCATAAAGCTCGATCGCGCCGATCACCGGCGTCGGAATCAGCGTCAGCGCCAGGGTCGCCTGCGGCAGGAACGCGACCAGCATCAGGATCGCCGCCGTGGCGAGCCCGACTGTGCGGCTGGTGACGGCGCTCGCATGGCAAAGGCCGATATTGGCCGAGGAGGTGGCGGTCGGCATCGACCCGAGGACACCGCCGATCAGATCGGCAATGCCGGCGCCGAGCACGCCGCGGCTCGCCTGCTTCATGTCCGGGCGGCGCCAGTCGGCATCATCCATCCTGTCGAGCAGGATCAGGCTGCCGACGGTGTCGATCTGGGTTAGGATAGCGATGAAAGCGAGGCCGAGCAGCAGGCCGACCGGAATGTCGACGACCGGCCTCACGAGATCGGGCATCGCGACCGGCGCTGCGGACATCAGAACCGCGCCGCCTTCGAGCCGACCCATGAAGAAGGCCGCGGCAACGCCTGCAACGACACCGATCAGAAGCGCCAGCAGCTTCAGTCGCCGGTTACCCCATACCGAGAGCCCGACGATCAGCGCCAGCGTAATCGAAGACATGATCAGGCTGGGACCATCGATGACGAAGTCTTCGCCGAGGCTCCAGGAGTGCTCGACCGCCTCGCCGACCAGCGACATGCCGCCGATAAGCACGACCAGGCCAGCGACGATCGGTGGGAACAGGCCGCGAAGGCGCGGCAGGAGCGGCGCGATCGCCAGCGTTGCCACCGCCGAGACCACGGTCATCGTCACCATGCCGCCAGGGCCGGTCACGGCGAGGATCGGCCCGGCCAGCGGGACCATGAACACCGAGGGCATATGGATCATCAGCGACCCTGAGCCGAGGCGACCGCCCCAGGCCTGCAGTGCCGTGCCGATCGCCATGGCGATGATGGTGACGGCAAGAAGATTGCGCGTCTGGTCGACCGAGAGATTGGCGTAGCGGGCGAGCGCCAGCGTGTATGCCAGCAGGCCGAGCGCCATCACGGCATGCTGGAACCCGAGCGTGATCGCCGTGGCCAGCGGCGGCTTCTCGTCGGCGGAGAAAGAGAGCTCATGCGGGCGCCGTCGCGGCCGCGACGGTGGCATTTTCAACGCAATCATCGTTCGGCTTGTCCGCCTCTTGCGCAGCGGTCATTGCCGCGACAATCCGATCGATGCATGCTGTTCCTCGCCTCGGCCTCGCCCCGCGCTACATTGCCCGGTCGCTGGTGGCCTGCAAAGTCATTTTTGCCTCGGGCGCCATCCTGATCACGGATTGCGCGCAACCCGACCAAGAAACTGGAGTTGAGATGAACGTCACGTTCGAGAGCGTTGGCACTGCCTCGGTCATCGACCTCCTCGGCCGCCTCGACAGCGCCAATGCGGCAACGGTCGAAGCCGAGCTCCTTTCCTATCTCTCGGAAGGCAGCGGCGGCGTCGTGATCGATTTCCAGCGGCTCGATTACATTTCCAGCGCCGGCCTCAGGATCGTGCTGGTCGTGGCCAAGCGCATGAAGCAGGCCGGCCGCAAGCTCGTGCTCACAGGCTTCCAGTCGAACATCAAGGACGTGTTCGAAATCAGCGGCTTCCTCAACATCCTCGACGTCGCGCCCTCGCGCGCGGAAGCCGTGAAGCGAACCGAGGGCTGAACGTCAGGATTCTTCCCGGTCGGTGGGCGGCCAATCCGTCGTGTCATGATCGGGGTGCTGACGGTTGCTTGCCTTGATCCGCGGGAGATAGCCCATGGGATCATGCGAATAGGTCGGCCGATCGCCCGGCAGCGCGACGAGCCCGGCGAACCATTCGACGCGGCTTTCATTGCCATACTGGACGACCGGCGGGACGCGCGAAGGTTCGTCGAAGGACCCGGCCATCACGCCGATATCCGGGAATTCCGGATAGTCGAAGATCATCGGCGTGCCGCATGCGCTGCAGAAACCGCGACGGGCGAGCGCCGAGCTTCGGAACCAGGAGAGCGCGCCGCGCGTCACGCGAAAGTCCGACTTCTGTACCGGGCAGATCACCGCGAACGGACCGCCGACCGCCTTCTGGCACATGCGGCAATGGCAGACATGCACATTGCTCGGCGGCGTGTCGCAGGTGAAACGCACCGCGCCACACTGGCATCCTCCGGTGAGGCGGCCATCGCCGGGCTGATCGGCCATGTCGGATCTCCTTCGCTCTACTACGAGATGATCGTCTCGGCGGGCGGGCCGAGATAACGCACCACGAGACAGGTGATGTCATCCGATTGCGGGGCGCCGGCGACGAAGGCCGAGACGGCGCCCGTGACGGCCGACAGCACCGCCTCGACGGGTCGCATGGCCGCATCGCGCAGCGTCGCCTCGATGCGGGCTTCGCCGAATTCGCGCCCCGCGCTGTCCATCGCCTCGGAGATGCCGTCGGTATAGAGGAACAGCGTGTCACCGGCGGCAAGACGCGCAAGCTTGTCGCCGTAGGGCATGTCCGGCATCACGCCAAGCGCCATGCCGCCCGTGCCCGGCAGCCCGGCAACGCTGCCATCGGCGCGGCGAATGATCAGCGGCGGATTATGGCCGCCATTGGCATAGGCAAGCTCGCCGGTCTCGATATCGAGGATGGCGTAGAAGGCCGTGACGAACATCTCCATCGGGTTTCGGGCGCACAACACCTCATTGGCGCGCGCGAGACAATCGCCGGGTGAGCCGCCATCCATGGCGCTCGCCTGGAGAACGGTGCGGGAAATCGCCATGAAGAAGGCGGCCGGCACGCCCTTGCCCGAAACGTCGGCGATGACGAGACCGAGGCGACGTTCGTCGAGGGGGAAGAAATCATAGAAATCGCCGCCCATCTCGCGCGCCGGCACCATCGACGCCTTGCCGGCATAGGCCTGGCTCGCCGGCAGTGATTCGGGCAGCATCGCGGCCTGCAGGGTCTTCGCGGCCTGCAGTTCCGCCTCGACGCGGCGGGCGGAGTCCTCAAGCAGTGCATTCTTCTGCTCGAGCTCCAGCGTTCTCGCCCGGACCTCCGCCTCGAGATCTTCCTCGCGCCGCTGCACCTGGACGGCCATATCCTGAAAGACGCGCGCGAGCGTGCCGATCTCGTCCTGCCGCCGGGTCATCCGATCAAGGCTCTCGGGGTGGAAGCTCCGCGCCTCGATTTCGCGAGCCGCCGTCGTCATTGCCAGCACGGGGCGGGCGATGCGCCGCGCCGAGACCGACGCGATGGTGGCGCCGGCCGCGAAGACGAGGGCAGCCGATCCGACGCCGTAGATGAGCAGATTGGAGAGCAGCGCGTCGAGACGCTGGTTCGACATCTGGATCATCACCGCCCCGATGACGATACCCGCCGTGTCCCTGATCGGCGCCGACACCCAGAGATGGTGACCTTTCAGCTCGGACGTCGCCGCCCCGGTCGATATCGTCTCGGCCGGCAGATCGACGAGGTCCTTCGGCGTCTTCTCCGCGCCGACCTGCGCCAGCGACTTCTGCTGGTCGTCGAGCACCTCGATCGAGATGATGTCGTTGCGGTTGAGCATGGCCTGCATCAGCACCGGCACCGAATTGGCGGCGCGGACGCCATCGAGCGCGCGAACGGACTGGCCGACAATCAGCGCCCGGCCCGGCCCGGCGCGGACACCGACATAGCGGACGCCATCGACGGCGGGGCCGAAATCCACACTGTATCGCCGCCCCGAAACCAGCCCGAGCAACGCGTCGTGCGACAGCGTTTCCGGCAGCGTCTGGCCATTGATCACCGAGCCGTAGTCGCCGACGGAACTCGCGAGGATGTGCAGATCGCTGTCGACCAGCCAGATGGAATCGAGGTTGCCGCGCGCAACGATTTCCGCGAAGCGGTCGCTGACATCGGGGATGGAAACCTGCCCGACGTGATCCGCCGTCAGTGCCAGCGTCGTCAGCACATCGGTGACGATTTCCTGCGACTCCTCGAGCGCCACTTCGGAGAGACGCGCGCTCTCGGCAATGATGCGCGCCACCACCTGCGCCTGGCCCTCGGCCTGCTCGATGAGGGCGTTGCGGCCGAGCATGCCGAAGACAAGCGATACGACCAGAATGGCGAAAGCGATGCAGCTCGCCGCGAGGATGATGAGGCGGCGGGTCAGAGTCACGGCACGATACCGCCGTCGGTCGCACCGCTTCGCATCATGACGAGACTCAGCGTGTTGCGGTCGCCCTGGCGGCGATAATAGGCCCGGTCGATCATGTTGCTGATGAGATGGACGCCGAGCCCGCCGATCGGCCTTGTTTCCAGCGAGGCGTCGAGATCGGGTTCGGGTGCGTCGCGGAAAGGATCGAAGGCGTCGCCGCCATAGCCGAGTTCGACGGTCACCTGGTCCGGCCGGCGGTAGATCGCGACCGCCAGCCGTCCGTCCGAAGCCCCGGCATATTTGACGACATTGGTCACCAATTCCTCGACGGCGAGCGACAGGCGGAACACGGCCGCCGAATCAAGCACGCCCTCCCCCGCCTCCTCGACGCCCGACTGGATCGTCGCGATCGAATCGTTCGAGACCGGCAGGTCGAAGGTGAGATCCAGCACGGATTGGCCGCTCACGAATGTGTCTCCCTCAGGCAGGGCCTGCAAGCTGTCCTCGGCCAGCGCGCTTCGCTCGCCGAGGTCGACCCGCGCGCCGGCCGCGCTCCCGGCCCTCTGGCTGAGCCGCAGCTTGGCATAGCCCATGAGCCGAGCCAACGGCCAGCACAGCACGAGAAACCACAGCATCGTATAAAGATAGATCCAGAGGATCGCGCGGGGATCGCCGACGGCGGCGATCACCGTATTGGCCCGCTGCACGATCTCCGGCACGCCGATCACCGATGCGGTCGACGATGCCATGATGATGATCAGCAGATAGGTCGTCCAGGCGGGTATGAAATAGAGCGCCTCCACACGTTCGCCGCGCTCAAGATGTCGGAGCGCGGAGAGCGCGTTGTCGGAAACGAAGCCGGTGACGGCCACGGCAAGGGCAAGCGACGCCTTGAGCCAGTCGGGCAGCGGCAGCGAAAAGCCGCCCAAAGCGATCTCGGGCGGGACCACATAAGCGAGATAATAGATCAGCACGAAAGTCGGCGGGACACGCGCCGCCGCGGTCAGGAACCCCGCGACGCCTGAACCACGCTGGCGCTGGCGAGCGAGCAGGAAGCCGAGCGCCGTGCCGATCGCCATGGTCAGCAGCGATATGCCGATATTGATCAGGAACCCGACGCCGAGATAGGGCGTCCAGGTGAGCAGCATCGGCAGGATCTCTCGCGCGCTCATTTCGCAAGCACCCGGCGCTCGAACACGGTGAACAGATGCGCCACGGCGAGGACGATGACGACATAGACGACGAGCAGGATGTTCATCATCACGGGGCCGTTGCCGTAGTCGGCGGCGATCGCCGTGCTGGCATGGACCAGTTCGGGCACCGCGATGGCGCTCGCCATGGCCGTTGCCTTCACCACATTGATCGAGCTGCCCATGATGGCGGGGTGCGCGAGCCGCAGGGTTCGCTTCAAACGGTGTTGCGGCGCGGCGCCGATGGTTGCGGCGGCCTCGGCGAGGGCCGCGGCATTGGCGGCCCCAGCATAGAAGGAGAGGACGGCAACCGCACTCCAGAAGGCCGAGAGCGTCAGCCCGTGGATCGCGACCAACCCGCCGATCCCGAAAAACACCAGGTAGAGCTGCAGCAGCGGCGGCGTCATCCGCATCAATGTCAGCGTCAGATGAAGGAGCGGCGTCAGCAGCGGAACCCGCCGGCGCAACACGATCGCGCCGCCAGCCCCGATGCCGATGCTGCCGACCAGCACCGCGACGGCCAGCGCGAGCGTCACCTGCAGCCCCTCGATCAGTCCGGCGCGGTGATAGCGGTCATAAAATGGCGTCACGTCGATGCCGAAGCGGTCGCGCAGCATGAGCGTGAAGCCGGCGAGGCCCACGACCTCCTGCGCCTCGATCAGGTCGAGCTCACGGCAGGCAAGCGTCCAGCTGCCATCGTCCTGCCGCCGGCAGGTCAAGCGCCCATCAGCATCGTGGGCCGACCACAGGGCGCCCGCGTCGCGGAGATAGGCGGAGGGCGGCAGCTTCCACTTGGCCTCGAGCGCGGCGAGGCGGCCATCGCGCAGCCATGTCGCAATGGTGTCGTCCAGCCGGACCGCGAGGCGCCCCTCGCTCGCCACGGCCACGGCCCAGGGCGACACGAAATCGGGGGGCAACAGACGGTAGCCCGGCCAATCTCCGCTGGTGATCTGGCGCTGCAGGGCCGCTTCGTCATAGAGCCAGCCATCGCAGGCGCCGTCTCGGAGGGCGAGCTCGGCATCGCGAATGCTGCCAAAGGCTTCGATGCGCGCGTTCAGCCGCGTTGCGACCAGACGATTCCACAGCGCGCCCTGAACGGCGCAGAGCGCGCGGTTGCGCAGATCGGTCCAGGCCCTGATCGGGCTTTGCTCGGGCAACAGGACGCTGGCGCCGCCACCATAATAACCGGGCTCGATCATGCGCACGAGGCGGCGACGATCGACCGTATCGCCGAGCGTCGCGACGACGGCGTCAATCTCGCCCGCGACGAGCTTCTGTAGCCGGTTGGCGCTCGTCACCGGAACCAGCACGAGCTTGACGCCAAGCGATTCGGCGAGGCCCGCAGCGACGTCAACATCATAGCCGACGGTGTCGCCGGCTGCGTCGCGAAAGCCGAATGGCTCGTAGTCCGTCTTGACGCCGACGATGAGACTGCCACGCGCCTCGATATCGTCGAGCCTTTCAGCACGCGCCGCCATGGCAAAGCCGGCGACCAGCATCGTCGCCAAAAGAAGCCTGGCAAGAATTCCCAACAGCCCCGCCCATCGCACAGCAGCACGATCCGCCATTGAACTTCCGCCCTTCCCCACGCACCGTCCGATTGTCGGCAGCGACGATAAACGCTATCCCGTCACCAAAGCCTTCTCCAGAGCGACAGGAGCATTGCGGCGTGGCCTCGAAGCAATCGACGATCGCGTTGGCACTCGCGCTGATGATGAGCCTTGCCGGCCTTGCTCCGGCGAGCGGCGGAACGCTGGATCGCATCGCGGAGACGGGCGTCATCCGCGCCGGCACCCGTACCGATGCCATTCCCTTCGCCTTCGACAATGGCAGCGGCAAGCCGGTCGGCTTCTCGGTCGATCTCATCGAGGAAATCCGGGCGGCGGCCGAGAAGGCCATCGGAAAGCCGATCAAAGTCGATCTTTCCGTGGTGACGCCGGCCAATCGAGTGCAACTCGTCGCCGAAGGCAAGCTCGACATCGTCTGCGAGATCACGACGCCGACCTGGGCCCGCGAGAAACTGGTCGACTTTTCGATCCCGATCTTCCGCGACGGCACCCGCATCCTGACCTTCCGCGACACGCTGCGCACCGTTCCCAACCCGAAGGACATGCTGATCGGCGTCGCCGAGGGGACCACGACCGCAACGATCCTCCAGGAAGCGCTGCCGGGCGTCCGCATCAAGAACTTCCCGTCGATGGATGCCGCCTTCAAGGCGCTCGGCAAGGGCGAGATTCAGGGCGTCGCCAATATCGGCGTCGTCCTGCTCGGTCTCTCCCGCAAGTTCGAGCCGAACCGCAGCGTCGTCTTGCTGCCGCGCTCGGCGCCATACGGCAACGAGACGATGTCGTGCATCCTGCCGCAGGACGACAGCGCCTGGCGCGATCTCGTCAATCACACCATCATCGATCTCGAAGACGGGCTCGCCGATTATCGCGGCCGCTACATGGACATCCACGACAAGTGGTTCGGCCGCGACGGCGTCATGGTCTACCCGCTCGACCGCTCGACGCGCGATTACCTGCTGCAATCGGACATCTGGGCGCGGTAAACGTGCCGGAAGCCGATCGCTACGCTGCCGAGGCGCGGCCGACCGCGCCATAGTCCTCGCGCCAGGAGCGCAGCGGCGCGAGCGCCGTGCCGTCCGCGTCGAAGACATGGACATAGCCGGGGGCCGCGTCATAGGCGACGACCGCGCCTTCGGCAATGTCGTGGATGCCGCGTAGCGAGGCGATCACCCGCTCGCCCGACGCGAGGGCCGAGAACAGGATGGTTTCAGCGCCAAGCAGCTCGCGCGCCGTCAGTTGGCACTGCAGCGGTCCGTCTGCGACATGGATCAGGTGCTCGGGCCGAATGCCGACCGT
This sequence comes from Kaistia sp., assembly GCA_035555375.1. GTDB lineage: Bacteria > Pseudomonadota > Alphaproteobacteria > Rhizobiales > Kaistiaceae > Kaistia. The sequence goes on from DATMGR010000038.1 coordinate 378,404, forward strand.
GACGGTCTTGCCGACGAGATCGCCCGTGCCTGCGACTGCGGCGCGGAGCGTTGCGCGGCCCTCATCGACGGTCAGTCGAAGCCCCTCGCCTGAGACCGCCTCGACCCGCGCCGCCAGGAAGTTCATCTGTGGCGCGCCGAGGAAGCCGGCGACGAAGCGGTTTCGCGGCCGGGCATAAAGCTCGATCGGCGCGCCGGTCTGCTCGACGATGCCATCGCGCAGCACGACGATCCGGTCGGCCATGGTCATTGCCTCTACCTGGTCATGCGTGACATAGACCATGGTCGATTTCAGCCGCCGATGCAGCGCCACGATCTCGCTGCGCATCTTCACCCGCAGCTCCGCATCGAGATTGGAGAGCGGCTCGTCGAACAGGAAGGCCTGCGGCTCCTTGACGATGGCGCGGCCGATGGCGACGCGCTGGCTCTGGCCGCCTGAAAGCTGCGAGGGGCGGCGCTGCAGAAGATGGCCGATCTGCAGGATATCCGCCGCCTCATTGATGCGGCGTTCGATCTCCGGCTTTGGCGTCTTCTGGTTGACGAGGCCGAAGCGGAGATTTTCATAGACGCTCATATGCGGATAGAGCGCATAGGACTGGAACACCATCGCCATGCCGCGCGCCGATGGCAGCAGATGATCACACCGCCTGCCGGCGAGATGGACCTCGCCCGACGTCACCTCTTCGAGACCCGCAATCATCCGCAGCAGCGTCGATTTTCCACAGCCGGAGGGGCCAACGAATACCGTGAAGGACGCATCCTCGACCGCAAGGTCGATGCCGTGGATCACCTCGACCTGCTGGTAGCTCTTGCGGACGGATTTGAGTTCGAGCCTTGCCATCTCCGCCCCTCTCAGCCTTCTGCCTCAATGACGAGCGCCTCGCCGGCCTTGAGGCTGGCGGCCGTCGGCAGCACGATGACGTCGCCTTCCCGGCCGGCCGCCCTGCCATTCACGGTCACGGCCCCCTTGAGGAAAGGCAGTGAAACGCGGCCGACGGAGAGTTCTCCGCCTAGGACCTTCAGCGTCACCCTGCCGCCCTCGACGGCGAGTTCGCCCCAGCCCTTGCCGGCCGACCAGAAATGCGTGCCGCGGGTTTCACCCTTGGGTGCGAGGCCGATCATGCCGCTGCGCTGGTCGAAGGTCTGCCCGGTCCAGGCATTGACCAGCGCATAGCTCGACAGCGAGCGCGCATAATAGCTGCCGCATTCGATCTCGTTCCAGGGGCTCCGGTTGGAGCCGTCATGACGGGCGCGCGCCGCGCGGACGATGGTCAGCCCCTCCTCGGCCAGACCGCGCAGAATCATGTGCGAGGCGACCATATATTCGAGCCCGGTCCACACCTCCTCCGCATAGGGGGCTGGAACGGCCGGCTCATGCGTGCCTTCAGGATAGGAACAGAGCAGCGTGCCGCCCTCATTCTCATAGGCATAGACGCGGCAGGGGTTGAAGTGATCGACGAGCGAGGCGCGGTGGTTCTCGGCGAAGATCGATTTCAGCGCGGTGGTGACCTTGTCCGGCGCCAGGATATCGCCAATGCCGGCGATATCGGCATGCCACTGGCCGAGGATCTGGTCGGTCAGGCAGCCCTGGCCAATCTGGTATTTGATCTCGGAATATTCGTCCGACCAGTAGGCGTCCATGAAGCTGTCAGCCAGCACGCCGGCTGCCCGGCCGGTGTCGAAACGCTGGATGAAGGCCTTGTCCGAGAGATCGAGACCCTGCGCGAACCAGCGGCCGTTGAAGAGATGCTGGTCGATATAGGCACCGCCCTTCGCGGCCATGCCGGCAAGCTCGGTCGCGAAATCCGCCTCGCCCATGGCGGTGGCCATTTCGGACGCAGCCTTCAGCGCCGCGACATAGATCGACGACAGCCAGGAGTTTGGCCCGAACAGCTCCATGTCGAGCGTGTGGTGCTGGCGGCCCCAGAGAATGCCGGTCTTTTCCGGGTCCCAGAGATCGGGATTGTCAGGCGACCAGGCATAGTCGAGCGCGCGGCGGATGTTCGGCCACCATTGCGCCAGCCATTCATCGTCGCCCGATTGCCGCCATTCGCGGAACGTCTTGATGATCGCGCCGAAATGCCCGTCCGCGCACGGGCCGATGATATCGAAGCCGGAGCCGAGCGGCAGGCGCTGGCGGAATGTCAGCCCGCCATTCGGCAGCTGGTTATACTGCCACTCGGTGTCGCGAAGGCTGCGCTCCAGCGCCGGGAACAGCGAGGCGAGCGCCTGCTGGTAGTTCCAGACATGGGTGCAGGACCCCTCGCATGAGCCCTCGCGCTCGTGCTGCCCCTCCCATCCCCACAGCTCGCCGCCTTCGAGGCGGATGACCGTGGCGGTGCGCAGCAGCCCCATCGTGCCAGTCGCGGCATCGATGATCTCGGATGGCAGCGCCGACCCGAAGATCGAATCGCGGAAGGCAAGCGTTGCTTCGGCAAGGCTGTCCCAGCGGGCAAAGGCGTCGCGGGCGCTGGCCAGCGAATCCGCCCATTGCGTGGCGTAATAGTTCTTCCAGGTCGGCTTCGACCCCTCGGTCGCCTGGCTGTCCGGCTTGTCGCGGCGATACCAGTAGATGTTGCCGAGGGGATAGTTCCAGGCAATGGCGAAGCGGATGGTGCGCTTTTCGCCGGGCGCGACGGTGATCCGCGCGGCCAGCGTGCCATGCTCGGGCTGCGCGAACATGTTCTTCACCTGGCGCGGCTTGTCATAGTGCCGCTCGGGCATGCGACCGGCGCGCGCGAACTCGCGCCAATAGAGGCTGAGGCTGTCGAACCACTGGCCGCGGAAATGATAGTCGACATGCTCGACGTCCTCGGCGTCGGTCATGATCGCGAGATCACCGCGCTGGTCGGCGGCACGGTGCTCATCGGCTGAAGTCAGATGCAGCGCCGAGGTGCCATCCGCCTGCACGAAGTGATGGATGCCGCTGTCGCAGCCGAAATTGCCGAGCGTTCCGGCGATCGTGTAGTCGATCGGCGCGGCTGTGGTGTTCTCGACCTCGAAGGCGAACATCGCGACCGGCAGCGAACTGTCGCGATCATTGTGCGGAATGAAGGGCGAGAGTGCCTGCATGCGCACATCGCCCGGGAAACGTTCGTCATGGAAGGCGAATTCGGCGACCGGGAAGCGGCCGACAAAGGTGACATCGGCGAAATGCGGCACCCCGGCCATGGAATCGCGGTTGGCGCCGAAGCCGAAGCCGTCGAACTTGCGGACCGAGGGCGATCCTGTCGGCGTCCCTTCATAAGGCCCGTTCAACACCAGCGCCTTCAGCAGCTTGCCGTCTTGCTCGGCCTTGATGGCAAAATGGCTGTAGCCGTTGAACTGGTGCAATTCGGGCCGGTTGCGGATCGACCAGTCGACCATGCGGCCGGCGCCGGTGATCGAGAACCCGCCGGCGCCGATGCCGCCAAGCGGGAAGATGGCATAGCGGCGCCGCGCATCGCGATAGACGAAGCGGGGGTCGATCGAAGCGAGATCGTTCAGCATTCCCTGGGTTCCTGTTCCTTGAAGAGATCGCGCGGGTGACGGCCCGCGTCAGTTCTTGATGCCGCTCATCGTCACGCCCTCGATCACCAGCTTCTGCGCCAGGAGGAAGATGAGGATCACCGGCAGCACGGCCATGCTCATCGCGGCCATGACCATCGAGAGGTTGCCCTGGCCCATGAAGCCGCGGAGCATGTCCATGGCGACCGGCAGGGTCATCGATTCCTGTGGTTCAAGCAGGACGCGGGCCTGGAAGTAGTAGTTCCAGGTCTGCGTGAAGGTGATGATGCCGAGCGCCGACAGTGCCGGCCGCAACTGCGGCAGTGAAATACGAAAGAAGATCTTGAAATAGCCGGCGCCATCCATGAGCGCGGCCTCTTCCAGCGCCTTCGGCTGCGAACGCATGAACTGCCGCACCAGGAAGACGCCGAAGCTCGAGGTCAGATACATGAGCGCCAGCCCGATCGGCCGGTTGAGCAGCCCCGCCTCGGCATAGCCGAGATAGATCGGGATGATCGTGACCTGGGCCGGGAACATCAGCCCGACCAGCATGATGAAGAACAGGCTGTCGCGGCCGGGAAAATCGAGGCGAGCGAAGGCGAAGGCGGCGAGCGTGCAGGTGATCAGTTGGCCAACCGTGACCAGCACCGCGATCTGGATCGAGTTCCAATAGATCTGGAGGAACGGGATTTCCGAGGCCAGCACGGCCCGATAATTGGTCAGATCGAAGGTTGGCGGCAGAAAGCTCGGCGGCATCTTGTAGGCGTCCGCCACCGGGCGGAACGACATCGAGAACAGCCACATGAAGGGCAGCAGCATGAAGATGCCGAGCACGGCCATGATGGCGATGATGGCGCGATCGGTCCATTTCTGACGCGAGCGGGTCTGCATCGGCGGCCCCCTAGTAGCTGACCCAACGCCGCGATGCGATAAGCTGCAGCGAGGTCAAAATGAGAATGACGACGGTGAGAATGACCGAGACCGAGGCGGCATAGCCGATCTCGAACGAGCCGAACGCTTCCTCGACGATGTAGATCGACATCGATCGGGTCGAGTCGCCGGGGCCGCCTGAGGTCAGGATGACGATGGATTCATAGACCTGCATCGCGCCGATCGAGGCATAGACGATGTTGAAGAAGATGACCGGCGAGATCCACGGCAGGATGATGCGCGAGAAACGCCGCCAATAGGAGGCGCCATCCATAATCGCCGCATCCATGATCGTCTTCGGCACGCCCTGCAGCGCAGCGATGAAGATGATCATGAAGAACCCGGTGTTCTTCCAGACGTCCATGATGATGATCGACATCATCGCGGTCGACGACGAGGTCAGCCAGCGAACCGGCGTGATCCCGAGGCGGATCAGGTAGTAATTGATGATGCCGAGATCATCGCCATAGAAGTATCCCCAGACGATCGACACGAAAGCGGCGGCGATGATCACCGGCAGGAAGAAGGCGAGACGGAAGAAATAAAGCAGAAAGGCCGGCATGGCCCGGTTGAGCGCCAGCGCCAGCGCCAGACCGACGCCGACATTGAAGGTCACGGCGAAGAAGGCGAAGCGCAGCGTATTCCAGAAGATTTCGAGCGAGCGGCCATCGGTGAAGAAGCGTTTGAAATTGTCGAGCCCGACGAAGCTCGCGCCGTCGATCGCATCATAATAGGTGAAGGCCAGCAGAAAGGTGACGATGACCGGCGCCAGCACGAATGTGAGATAGAGCGCGAAGGACGGCAAAATGAAGAGATAGCCGGCCCGCGCCTGCGCCCGTCTGAGTTCGGACCGTCGATTTGCAGCTATGGCGGTCATGTCCCGTTCCTGATCGATGGCAATTGTGCTTGGTCTTCGCCGTCGCACCGGCGAGAGCCCTCTCCCGCCCGCTGGAGAGGGTCGGGTGAGGGTCTTGATGTGGCTGCCGGCGACGGCGACCCTGGGAGCGTCCCACCCCGGCCCTCTCCCGCAAGCGGGAGAGGGGGAAGATTGGGCTCGGCCGCAGCCCTCAGCCCTCAGCCGCCCTTGGCGGAGAGGCGCTTGAAGGAGGCTTCGAGTTCCTCATGCGTCTTCTTCACGCCTTCCGGAATCGAGATCTCGTCCGCCATCATGGCCTGATAGTTGCGGATGAAGATCTTCTCGACTTCCTGGAAGTTCGCCGGTGAGGGCACGGGCAACGTGTTCGGCAGCGATTTGTAATAGAGCGCTGCGCTCGGCGGGAATGCCAGGAACGCCTCGGTGTCCGCTGCTGATTTGCGTCCGGGCACGCCGCCACCGCCCTCGCCTTCTTCCTTCTGCGTCTCGAAGCTGGTCAGTTCCGTGACGAGAGCCTTGGCGAGTTCCGGATTCTTCGACGTGCGCGACACGGCATAGCCGCCGAAGCCGATCACCGTGATGCCGGTTTCCTTCTGCGGCGGGAAGGTCACGTCCATGTCGAGCTTGGCGCGCTTGGCATTTTCGACGATCCAGTGCCCACGCGAGATCATGGCGACCTGCCCGGCATTGAACTGGTTGTCCATCGTATCCTTGCCGGGGATCGGCGAAACCTTGTCGACGTGAATAAGGTCATGCAGGAACTGCAGCGATTCCGCGACTTTCGGGTCCAGCATGTTCGAGCCCGACCAATCCTTGGTCAGGATCGACGTGCCGTTCGAGAAGAACCAGGGCTGGACGAAGAAGAACTGGTTGGGAACCTCATAGCCAAACTGCGTCGCATTGCCGGCGGCATCCCGCTTCGTCAGCTTCTTGGCTGTCTCGCGGAACTGATCCCATGTCCATTCCGGCTTCGGATAATCAACACCCGCTTCCTTGAACAAGGCGCGGTTGTAGTTGATCATGATGTTGTTCCAGCCGATCGGAATGAAATAAGTCTTCCCTTCATAGGACGACTGCTCGAACAGGCTGGGTGCGAAGTCGGAATATCCCGGATTCTTGGCGATGTAATCGTCGAGCGGGATAAACAGCTTCTTGGTCTCGAAAGTGCGGAACGTCTCGATCGCCGTGCCGTAGACGTCAGCGGCATTGCGGGCGTTGTACTGGCTGAGGACGCGGGTGACATAATCGCCCCAGCCGGTCGAGATTGGATCCATCGTCAACTCGACGGTGACGTTGGGGTAGCTCTTGTTGAAGCGGGCAATGGCGTTCTTGATCGCCGATGTTTGAGCCTCGCCGCCGAACGACATCAGCTTCAGCGTTGCCTTCTCGTCGGACTGGGCATGGGCAGCGGACATCGCGGCCAAGCCGATCGCAGCCGACAGTGCAAGTTTCGCAAGTTTCTTCAGCACGTTCCTCTCCTCCCTCCGCCGCCGGCATCATGGCCGGCTCCGATGGCTGATCCATCGTGGGTCGAAACGTTTCGTGCACAACTCGACAGAGAGGCCGCGGTCCAGCCTCCTCGCCGGACCGGCAGCGTCATGGCGCTTGCACGAAACGTTTCGAGTCATACACTGCGAGGCGCGGAAGGCAAGTGAGGAATCGTGGCCACCATCAAAGACGTCGCTATCAAGGCCGGAGTCGCCATCTCGACGGTATCGGCGGTCATCAACCGGTCGGCGCCGGTGAGCGAGGATGTGATCGCCCGTGTCGAGGCGGCGATCGCCGCCATCGGCTACCTGCCACATGGTGCTGCCAAGGCCCTGCGAAGCGGCAATTCGCGGTTGATCGGGGTGATTCTGCCCGACATCACCAATCCATTCTTCTCGATGGTGGCGCGGGTCATCGAGACGGTCTGCATGAAGGCCGGCTACATGACCTTCGTCTACAATACCGACGAGGATCCCGAGCACGAGATGCGGATTCTCCAGATGATGCGCATGCAGCGCGTGGCCGGCATGATCCTGATCTCGACCCGCTCGGACGCCGCGCATGGGCGGCGGCTGATGGCAGCGATCAATGTGCCGACGGTCCTGTTCGGCTCCAATGTCGAAGGCACGCCCTATGACGTCATCACGCTCGACGACCGCAAGGCGGGCGCCCTCGCCATCGATCATCTGGTCGAGCTCGGCCATCGGCGCATCGCCATCATTGCAGGCCGCCCAGGCGTTTCGACCCATGACGAGCGGCTCGCCGCCTGCATCGAGACGCTGCAGCAGCGCGGCATCGCCCTCCACGAGGACCTGATCATCGCCGCCGATTTCGTTCAGCAGCTTGCCTTCGAGGCCGGTCAAAGGCTGCTGGCCCGCGACGATCCGCCGACAGCCATCTTCGCGCTCAGCAACCTGATGCTGATCGGCGCCATGCGAGCCCTGCTGGCAGCTGGAAGAACCTGTCCGCGCGATCTGTCACTCGTCGGCATCGGCGATTTCGACTGGCCCGAGATCATGAGCCCGCAGATGACGGTCGTCGCGACACCGGCCGTGGCGATGGCCGAATTCGCAATCGGCGCCCTGCTCGACGAGATCGCCAGCAAGCGACCGCCGGCGGGCAAGCGCACGCTCTTTGCGCCCGAGTTGATCATCCGCGGCTCGAGCGCGGCCGTGGCCGTCGAAGAACCCGTCCGGGACCCGCTGGCAATTTGATGACCGCGCGGCGCGAAGCGGCTAGGCTTCCTGAACAAACGATAATCGAGGAAACGCCATGGCTATCTCGCTCCGAACCGTCCGCATTCCGGACTTCGGCATCCCGCTGGAGCGGCCAACCATTCCCTCAGCGATCTATGAGCAGCGGGTCGCAGCGCTGAAGGCGCGTGTGGGGACGGACTGGATCGCCGTTTATGCCGATCGCGAGCATAACGCCAACATTGCCTTCCTGACTGGTTTCGAACCGCGCTTCGAAGAAGCACTGTTCCTGCTCGGCCCAGGTGACTTGCGAATCCTCATCGTCGGCAACGAGTGCCTCTCTTATGCGCCACTCGCGGGTCTTCCCGGCATCGAGACGATGCTTTGCCAGACGATGAGCCTCATGGGCCAGGATCGAGGCCGGCGCCCCAATCTTCTTGCCGTATTGAGGGACGCTGGCATCAGCCGGGGCGCCAGCATCGGTCTCGTCGGCTGGAAATATCTTGAACTGGAGGAGTGGAGCGGGCCGCTGCCGAGCTTCCAGGCCTCGGCACTCGTCGTCGATTCCCTGCGCCTCGCCGCCGGCGATCCGGCTGCTGTCGTCGATGCGACGCCGGCGATGATGCATCCGGAGCAAGGGCTTCGCGCCGTCGTCGACGCGCACCAGATCGCGGCCGGGGAATGGGGCGCGGCGCGCGCCTCGGCTGCCGTCTGGCGGATCGTTTCAGGACTTCGCGACGGCGACAGCGAATATGCGGCCGTTGCCCGCATGGGCTATGCCGGCGAGGCGCTCAACGCGCATGTGATGTTCGCCTCGGCCCGGGCCGGCGAGCCGGTTGTCGGCCTTCGCAGCCCGACGGCGCGCATCGTGCGCGCGGGCGATGGCGTCACCACCGCCGTCAGCTATTGGGGCGGGCTTTCTTCGCGGGCCGGCCTTGCCAATGATGGCGACGACGCCTTCCTCGACGTTTCCAAAGCCTATTTCCGCGGGCTGATCGCTTGGTACGAGACCGCCGATATCGGCGTCACCGGCGGCGCGCTTTTCGACAGCGTCACCGGCGCGCTTGCCGAAGGGGGCCTCGAATCGGCGCTCAATCCGGGCCATCTCGTCGGCCATGATGAATGGGTGCATTCGCCGGTCAGACCCGGTTCCACCGAGACGATCCGTTCGGGCATGCCGTTCCAGATCGACGTGATTCCCGTTCCGATGCCGGATGGCTGGGCATTGAATTGCGAGGACGCCGTCACCTTCGCCGACGAAGATCTGCGCAGCGAACTCGCAGAGCTCTATCCGGACGTCTGGGAGCGGATCGTCGCAAGGCGCGCGTTCATGAGCGATGAAATCGGCGTCACCCCCGCCACCTCGATCCTCCCGCTATCTTCGACGCCGCTCTGCCTGCCGCCGTTCTGGCTGGCGGCCGACCGGTTGTTGGCGCGCGATTGACGGCGTCTAGGGCAAGGGCTCGGATCGCGGCGGCTCGATGATCCGGCCTTCCTCGGCCTTGTAGTAGTACTGGCTTGCGATCAGCCAGCCCTTCAGCGGCCGCAGCGGCGGAATGCATGTTGCGAGCGTAAATGGCAAGGTCGTGAACAGGTGCACCCAATAGGGCGCCGAAAACGCGGTCTCGATCCACAGGCCGAGCACGACGCTCGGGATGCAGCCGAAGCAGATCACGAAGAAGGCAGGTCCATCAGCCGGATCAGCAAAGGAATAGTCGAGGCCGCAAACCTCGCAGGCAGGCTTCAGCGTCAGGAAGCCATTGAACAATCGCCCTTCGCCGCAGCGCGGGCAGCGGCAACGAATGCCCGTCCGCAGCGGGCTGAGCGGCGGCCATTCTGCCTCAGGACGAGGCGTCCCGATGACATTCTCCGTGCCGGCAGTCATGATCGGTCCCTTTCGCGGCGACGATGTACTGGCAATGTATGCATACAATTGCCAATTGTAAGCACGACATCGCGTCGCAGCTAGATGACCAGCATTTCTTCGCCAGGAAAACGCGAAATCAGTGCCGAAAGTTGCAAGATTGCCGCCTTAAAATTCTCTCGGTCAGGGGCTGCGCCGAAACCGATGCGCAGCGCTTCCGGGGCGGCGTCGAGGGCGAATGCATCGCTTGCGACGAGGCCGAGGCCTGGGGCATCGAGGCGTTCGAGGAAGGCGGCGCGGGTCCAGCCGGGGGGAAGCTTCAGCCAAGCATGGAAGGCGGCCGGATCGGATTGGAACAGGTCGGCCGGAAGCTGCGCGGCCGCGATGGCCTGCAGGGCGGCCGTCTCCGAACGGATGGCGGCGAGCAGCGCGGCGGCGGTGCCATCGCCGATCCAGCGGGTCGCGAGCGCGGCCGTGAGCGGCGAGACCATGGTGGCCAGAGCGCGGATCGAGCCGGCGAGCCGCTCGGCGATCACCTCGTCCGGCACGGCGAGATAGGCGATGCGCAGCGCCGGTGACAGGCATTTGGCAAGGCCCGCGACGTGATAGGTCCGCTCCGGCGCCAGCGCTGCGAAACTCGCCGGCGGCTTGGCCGGCAGCGCGCCATAGGCATCGTCCTCGATGATCGCGAAATCATGCCGGCGCGCCACCGCGACGATGGCCTGCCGGCGCTCGGCCGAGAGGGTGATCGTGGTCGGATTGTTGAGCGTGGGATTGAGGTAGAGCGCCCGTGGACCATGCCGCGCGGCCCAGTCTTCGAGCGCGTCCGGCATCATGCCGCCTTCGTCGGCAGGCACGCCGACCAGCGAGATGCCGAGCCGGCTGGCGAGCGCGCGAAACCCGGGATATGTCAGGCGATCGGCCAGAATGACGTCGCCGCGGGTGGCCAGATGCATGGTCACCACGGCGAGCGCGCCCTGCGCGCCCGGTGTGACCAGGATGCGGCCGGGATCAGCGCCCGGCACGCGGGCGGCCAGGAAGCCGGCTCCGGCGGCGCGGTCCTCGGCCGTCCCGCCGGGCGCCTGGTAGCGCATCAGCAGATCGAGCCCCTGCGTCTCGCCAAGCGCCGCGATGCCTTGCCAGAGCCGGGCGGCGAGACGCGGATCGGCAGGACGCGGCGGCATGTTCATCGCCAGGTCGATCCGGCCGGAGGGCGGTCTTTTGTGGGGGCGGCGGACGAAGGTGCCGCGCCCGACCTGCGCCTCGACCAGCCCCTGCCGCTGCGCTTCGGCATAGGCCCGCGTCACGGTGGTGAAATCGATCTCGAGCGCCTCGGCCAGCGCGCGCTGGGGCGGCAGGCGGTCGCCGGGGGCAAGCCGTCCAGAGGCGATGTCCGCGGCGAGCGCATCGACGATGCCGCGGAACAGCGGCCCGGCCCCACGATCGACAACCGGTTTCCACCCAGACATAACCCGATTTCGCCTTTTCCATGCCGCATCGGACGCCCGGTTTTCGCCCCGCAGACCCGGCTGACGGCGTCGAAACGGGCGCCGCCTCGATATCCATACATTCGAAAATTGTATGGATCAAGACCCATTGGGAGAAAGCCTGCGGGGACAATGGACAGAGCGATCACAGCAGGCGAACATGGCCGCGAACTCCACCCGAGGTAGGAATCGAACGACGATGCTGCGCCGGCTGCTCGACCATCCCGTCCGGTTGATCATCGGAATCGCGCTGGCGCTTTTCATCGGCTACGAGATCAGCGTCCAGTTCTTCGCCTATACCGGAGATGCCTATGTCACGACCGACGTCGTCGTGCTGTCGGCCGAGGTCGACGGGCCGATCGACGCCATCCATGTCGAGAACAATCAGGCCGTCGCTGCGGGCGATGGACTGTTCTCCATCGAGGCGACGCCCTACCAGCTGGCGGTGACCGAGGCCGAGGCCATGCTGGCGCAGGCCAAGGCTGGCCTGTCGCTCGCAAACGACCAGGTCGGCGCCGCCAAGGCCGATATCGGCTCGGCGCAGGCGGTGCTCGACAATGCCAACGCCACGCTGTCGCGAGTACGTAGCCTGTCCGGACAAGGCTTCTCGACCGATGCCAGCCTCGACGAGGCAATTCGCGATGCCGCGACGGCCAATGCCAATCGCCTGGTGGCGCAGTCGAGCCTCGGCGTCGCCAACCAGCGCGTGACGGTCGCCACGGCAGATGAAAGCGCAGCCGAGGCGGCGCTCGCCAAGGCGCGCTATCTGCTCTCCAAGACCGCGGTGGCCGCGCCGATCGCCGGCCGGGTCGCCCCCTTCACACGCCGGCGCGGCGACTCGTTGTCGGTCGGAACCGAGGTGATGGCAATCGTCACCGCCGAAAGGCCGCGCATCGTCGCCAATGTCGCCGAACGGCATCTCTCGCACCTTGCCCTCGGCCAGCCTGCCCTGGTCACGATCGGCTCGCGGCCCTGGCACATCCTCAGCGGCCATGTCAGCGGGATTGCGGCCGGCATCGCGCGCTCTCCGGATGCCCAGCGGATCATTCCCTATATCGAACCGACCACGGACTGGATCCGCCTGCCGCGCCGCTTCCCGGTCGAGATCACCCTTGACGATGTGCCGCCCGACGAAGCGCTGCCGCTCGGCGCCGACGCGCGCGTGCTGATCCGATTCTAGGTCGGATCGACATTCATGGTCCCGCCGCCCGCACCTTCGCTGTCGTCCTGCCAGGTTGCATGTCGATCCGGTTCACGGTCCGCACGATGACGGCGGCGACGGCACAGACCGGGCCGGACGATGCGCTGACGCGCAAGGCCGTCGCGACGACCGTCGGGGTCGTCGGCGCCGTCTTTGTCGCCCTGCTGGCCGGCTTCGAGAACCCCTATTGGGCCGGGCTCAGCGCGCTGGTCATCGCCAACAGCGATCGCGACGAGCTCTTCACCAAGGGCCTGCTTCGCATCGCCGGCACCTTCGTCGGCGTATTTGCGGGCTATCTCGCAGCTCAGCTTCTCGCAGGTTTCGCGATCGGCCAGGCGGGAGCCGCCATGCTCGCCGCGGGCATCGCGATCTATGGGCGTCAGCGCAGCGCCTTCGCCTATGCCTGGTTCTATGGCGGCGTAACGTTCCTGCTCGTCATCGTCGCCAGCATCGGCGATCCCGGCGGGCTTTATGATTTCGCGCAGAACCGATGCTACGAGATCGTGACAGGCGTCAGTGTCGCGACGCTGGCGAGCTGGGCGCTCGGACCGGGCGCGGGCGGAACGACGCGGATCGTGTCACATCCCTCTTCTGTGCCCCCGGCCGATGCACGCCGGCTCGCTTATGCCGCGGCGCTCGGCACCCTCGCCATCCTCTTCGCCTGGACCACGTTTTCGCTGCCGTCTCTCACGCAGGTCATTGTTTCCAGCCTGATCGTCATCGACGCCAATCCCGTTGCGACGCGTCACCGCAGCCTGCAGAGGATCATCGGTTGTTTCATCGGCGGTGCCGCCGGACTCGCGGTGATCGGCATCGACGCGACCGGCTTCGTCTGGTGGACGGCCGCCCTGACGCTCGGTGTATACCTCTCGGCGCGTATCCATCTCGGCGGTTCGGCCAATGCCTATATCGGCACGCAGACCGCCATCGCCTTCCTGGTCACGCTGGTCGATAGCGGACCACCGACATCGATCGTGCCTCCGGTACAGCGGCTGGTCGGGATCATTCTCGGCGTGGCACTGATGAGCCTGGTGACCTGGGCCGTCGCGGGCCGCACGCGCGGGAAGCCCGGCTGATCGCTCAGGCGTTCACGACAGCATGGCGGCCGGACAGGCGCTCCGTGGTCACCGCGACATCGGCGGGCCGCGCAAAGAGGTAGCCCTGGCCGAGCTTGCAGCCGAACTCGAGCAGCCTGTCTGCCTGCGCCTGTGTCTCGATGCCTTCGGCCACAACCCGCTTGCCGAGCTTCAGGGCGATATCGACGAGCGCCTTTACGATCACGGCGCTGCGCTTGTCCGTCAGCAGACGATCGATGAAGGACCGATCGATCTTGATGATGTCGCTTGGAAAGCTCAGCAGATGCGTTAGCGACGCAAAGCCGGTGCCGAAATCGTCCAGCGCGACTCGGACGCCTCGCAGTCTCAACTCATCAACGAGATCCGCCACGTTGTGCTTCGGATCATCCATGAAGATGATCTCGGTGATCTCGACGATGATCTTGCTCAGCGGCACGCCCGTCAGTCCCAGAGCAGCTTCCAGCCTGGCGACGAAATTCTCTCCTACGAAATCGGCAGGGGCGACATTGATGCCGACATGACCGCATTCGATTCCCGCCGCCATCCAGCCGGCCACATCCGTGGCCACGCCAGCGATCAAGCGGTCGGTCAGGTTGTAGGCCAGCCGCGGATCCGAAAACACTTCCTGAAAATCGGCGGCAGCCACGATGCTTCCGTCGCGCCCCTGCATGCGCAGCAGCGCCTCGAGCCCGACGATACGCCCGCTGTCGATGCGCACGACCGGCTGGTAATAAGGGATGATGCGCTCCTCTGCGAGCGCGATCTCGACATCAGAAAAGATCGCACGCCGCTTCAGCGCGGCGGTCCTCAACTGCGGCTTGAAGCCGGCATAGCCGGAATGGAGATCCGACCGCGAGGCGGACCGGGCAAGCTCGGCGTTCTGGCGCAACACCTCGGGCGTCGTCCCGTCAGGCCCGAACAGCGCACCTCCGAGGCTCACGCCGCGATCGACGGCGACAGAAAGCCAATCGCGAGGTTGATGAAGCACCGACAGGACGCCAAGCCCAACCTCCCGCAGCCGCTCATGATCGACGCAAGGCGAGACGATGACGGCAAAGAGACTGCCGCCAAGGCCGAACGCCGATGCCTCGGGACCCAGCGCCTGCAATCTGAGTGAGAGCTCCCTCAGCACATTTTCCGACGACAGCTCCTCGACGCCGAGATCCAGCATATCGAGACGCTCTATGCCGACGAGGAGCAGCCCAAAGAGGGCGCCGGAGGTTGCACAAAGCCTGCCGATGGCTGCATCGAACGAACGGCGGTTCGGCAGGCCGGTCAACGGATCATAACTGGCGAGACGGTAGGCCACTTCCTCGGCATCGCTGCGCTCGATCGCGATGGCGCTGAGATGGACGCAGGCCTCGACCAGACTGCGCTCGCGCGCTGTCGGGCCGCGCGGCTCGTCGAAATAAAGCGCGAACGTCGCCAGCACACTGCCATCAGTGGCCATGATCGGGGTCGACCAGCACGCTTTCAGCCCAAATGGCGCCGCGAAATCACGATAATCCGCCCAGAGCGGATCGGATTCGATGTCACCGGTCTCGACCGGACGGCCTGTCCAGGCCGCTGTGCCGCACGATCCGACGTTCGGGCCGATGAGCAAACCTTGCAGCTTCTCGGAATAGGCGGGCGGCAAGCTCGGCGCGGCGATGGGAACGAGCCGGCCGCCTTTGATGCGGATGAGCGTGCACTTGGCGCGTGGCGCCAACGCCTCCACCTTGCGGCAGATCAGCAGCGCCACGTCCCCGAAAGGCGTTCCAAGCGCGATGGCCTCGAGAATCTCGTTCTGGAATCTTTGAAATACAGATCCGGCCGGTTCGCCCATGGCGACCTCGATTTTCAAGCCGTCACTCTCGTTCGCCTCAAGAGACGCCGATTTCGGTCCGAGACCCGTGCGGTTCCCATTCAGTTCCTTGACAATACATGCAAAGCCGCAGTGTTCCAGTGCAACCGGACAAAGCACCTTCGTCAACAACTTCAATGGATGACAGAAGGTTTCCGTCGGGACCGGAATCGGTGAAAAGCTTGCGATCTCCAGCCACTTGACCTCTGCATTTCCGACGCACACAACAGGCCGCGACGCCGGCGCCAAGGAGGACACCATGAAAAGCGAAACTGAGCGGGCCTTTTTCGGACCGCTCTGGCGGCGCGTCGCCATGGTAGCCCTGATCGCCGCATGGTTCGGCTATGAGGCCCTGTTCATCCGCGATCCGATGTGGATGGTCATTGTCGGCGGCATGCTGGCCTATGCCGCCTGGACCTATCTCATCCGCTGGGGCGCCTCCGCCCCGCCCGAGAACCACCCATAGGCCTCACAAAGCGAGACGTTGCGCCAGCCAAGGCACAGCGATGTCAAAAACGGCCGGAACCTCGGCGAGGCCAATATCCGTGCTGACGAAGCCGTGGTTGACGCCGGAGACCTGGACGAGCATCCCCGGTACACCGGCCTCGCTCATGCGCCGCGCAACCGCCCTGCCCTCGTCGAGCAGGACGTCGTGCTCGGCAAGGACGACGAGGGTCGGCGGCAATCCCGCAAGGCTCTCCGCGCGGACGGGGGAGGCGCAGGCTTCGCAGCGGCGCGCCGGATCAGGCGCATAGCACGCCACGAACCACGCGATATCGGCGGTCGAGAGCCCGGCATCGCCGGTGCCGAAGGCACGGTAGCTCGCACCTTCACCGATCTCGACGAGATCGGCCATCGGATAGAAGGGCACCATGCCGGCAATGGCAGGGCCGTTCTCATCGCGGGCGCGAAGCGCCGCCGCGAGCACGAGCATGCCGCCGGCGCTGTCTCCGGCAAGCGCGATCCGCGCCGGATCGCCACCGATCGAGGCGCCTTCATTCGCGGCGAAGAGCAGGCCGGCATAGGCATCCTCCACCGCCGCCGGATAGGGATGTTCCGGCGCCAGGCGATAATCCACTGAAAGCACCAGCCAATCCGCGCGTTCCGCAAAGCGGCGGCAGACGATGTCGTGCGAATCGAGATTGCCGAGGACGAAGCCGCCGCCGTGGAAATAGACGAGGATCGGCAAGGGTCCGGGTGCACCGGCTCGGCGATAGAGCCGCACCGGGATCGGTCCGGCCGGCCCGGTAATGGTCCGATCTTCGGTCAGGAGCCCATCGCCGGAGCGCAGCGGCAGGCGCGCCTCGACGAAGAGCCGCCGCGCTTCGTCCACGGCGCGCTCGTAAACCTGTGGCTGGCTCGCGCGCGCAGCGGCAAGCGCCGCCAGGCGAACATCCAGAGGGCGGGCGGCAACCCCGGCGGGGATGGTGATTTCTTCGAACACGGTGCGATTCCTGAACGATTGCCGCCGCGGACAGGGTTCCGTCGGCGTGGATTGCGCGCGATTTACCGGCGATTTCGCCGGCTTGTCCACGCCGGATGCCGGCGCGCCACATCTCCGCACCCTGAGCCCCGCTATTTCGCGAGGATGATCTCGGGCGCGCCGCGCAGCGTGTTGCTGACCGTGCAGATATCGCCTTCCGCCGCCGCGATGATGGCTTCGCGGGTCGCCGCATCGAGATCGCCCTCGATCTCGAACCGCACCAGGAAGCGGGCAATGCGGCTCGGCCCGGTTTCGGCCTTGTCGCCCGAGACATGGACGCGGACATGCTCGAGCCGATCAAGCACGCCGAGCTGGCTCGCCGCGATACGGGCGCTCAAGGCGAGGCAGCTCGCAAGCGCGGAATGAAGCAGATCGAGCGGGCTGAACCCGGCCTCGGTCGCATGGGTGGTGACCGCGAGCGTCCCTCCGGTATCGGTCGTGAGCGCCACCCGGCCGGCCCTCGCCAGCGCGGCCTCCGCCCCCGCTTGCCGCGTCTTCACCCTTGCATGCGCCATCATCGGTCCTCGAATGACAAACTTCACGCCGAAGTCTAGCAGACGCAGCGAGGCTGCGACGCATCGCGGCGGAAGCGCAAGCGCCCTTGCCGTCGCACGGCCGGTGCCGCATAAGGCGGCGTCCTATTCGCGAGCGCGGGATTGCCGCATGCGCCTCGGCGCCGAAGCCATACCGGGAAAACCCGGCCTCGACCGAGCCCTGGCCGGCGGCAAAGACGGCTACAAGCCGCATGTCGATGGCCTCCGCGCCATAGCGATCGTCGCCGCCGTCGCCTATCACGCCGAGGTTCCGTGGTTTGCCGGCGGGTTTGTCGGCGTCGACATCTTCTTCGTCATCTCGGGCTATCTGATCATCAACCAGATCCTCGGCCAGATGGCAGCCGGCCGCTTCGAGATCTTCGACTTCTATGCCCGCCGGGCGCTGCGCATCCTGCCAAGCTATGGCGCGATGCTGCTGTTCACGGTGCTCGGCGCCGCGCTGGTGTTGCGCTCGCCGGGGGAGCTCGGCAATTACGCGGTCTCGGCGCTGCTCGCGCCGCTGTTCCTGTCCAATGTCTATTTCCTGTTCCGCAGCGGCTATTTCGACACCGGCTCGGCGCTGAAGCCGTTGCTGCACACCTGGTCGCTCGCCGTCGAGGAGCAGTTCTACCTCGTCGTGCCGCTGCTCCTGATCGGCCTTGCGCTCATCGCGCGGCGGCGCCAGTGGCCGATGGGCCAGCTGCTGGCCATCGCTGCCGCGACCATCGGCCTCGCCAGCCTGATCGGCTGCATCCTGGCGACGCCGCTCGACACCAATCCCTGGGCGGCGGAGCGCAACCCGGCCTTTTTCCTCACCTGGTGGCGCGCCTGGGAGTTCGTCGCCGGCGGCATCCTCGCGGCATTGGCCGCACCGTTCGTGTCAGGGCGGCGAAGCCTCCTGCCGGGCACGCTCGCCGGCATCGCGGGCCTCGCGCTGCTCGCGCTCAGCATCACCTTCACCGGCCTCGAATGGATGGGCGTCCGCCATGCCGAGCTCGGCCGCGTCATGGGCTTCCCCGGCGCGGCCGCGCTGATGCCGGTCGTCGGCGCGATGCTGGTCATCTGGAGCGGGCTCGTCGCACCGCGCGGGCCCGTGGCGCTGCTCCTGTCGCTGGCGCCGGTCGTGTATCTCGGCCAGATCTCCTATGCGCTCTATCTCTGGCACTGGCCGCTGCTGGTGTTCGGCCGCTTCCTGCCGCTGCAGGTGCCGCAGGCGAGCGTCGATGCGATCGCACTCGCCATCGCCGTGCTCTTCTCCATAGCGACGCGCTATGCGATCGAGCTGCCGATCCTCGCCTGGCGCCGCCGCGTCAAGCTCGGCAGCGACCGCCGGCTGCCAATCCGCATCTTTCTCGCCAGCATTGCCGGCTGCATCGCGGTCACGGTCGTCTCGGGCGGCATCGTCGCGCTCGCCTATCGCAATGCCGGCGGCAATCCGATGGTCGCCGCCGTCGCAGCCTCCGAGGTCCATCCCTCGAACGCATGCGCTTCGGAAGACATCGCCGTCCAGACGAGCTGCCTCGATGGCATCGGCGCAAGCGGCCTGCTCGTCGGCGATTCGCACGCCTTCGCGATGATGCCGCGCATCGAATTCGAGGCGGAGCAGCTGGGCATCTCGATCCTGCAGCTCGCCATGCCGGGCTGCGACCCGATCGACATCATGCTCGACCGGCCGGCCGCGACCGCCAACAGCTTCTGCAGGCCGCTCGTCGAAAAGCTCGACCGCTTCATGCCGCGCGTCGGCGGCGCCGATTTCGTCATCCTCGACGGCTACTGGAACGCGCGCTTCCGCCAGACCGGCGATGACCACGCCGCGAGCGCGAAACGGCTGCGCGAGGGTTTCGCCGAACTGATGAAGACCTTCGCCGGCGATGGCAGCCGGCGCATGCTGGTCGTTGCGCCGCTGCCCTCGTTCTGGCGCACCGACCCGTTCAACTGCCTCGATCTCTCGAAGGCGCTCGGGCTTTCGACCGATCGCTGCGGCGTGCCCCGCGCCATCGAGGAGGATTGGCGGCGCGAGACCGTCGCGATCATGCAGGAGATCGTCGCGACCTATCCCAATGCCCGCATGATCGACCCGTTCGATCTCTTCTGCGACGAGCGCATCTGCATGCCGATCAAGGACGGCACGCTCGCCTTCTTCGATTCGAACCACCTCAATGCCTACGGCACCAAGGTGCTCTTCGACGCGTTCCGTACCGACTATCTCTGGGCCTTCAAGGGTTAGGCTTCGGTCTCGTCCGAGCCGGCAAACGGAGGCGGCCGGGATACGGCCGAAATTAATCTCTTCCGCGGCATCGCTTGCGTGTCATCCGAAAGATAAACTCGCGACTCGAAAACGAATCGCGCGCGCCAACGGTGATACGCATGAAAAACAAGCCAGTCTTGTCCGGTTTTCCTCGCACGCGCGCATTGAAGATCCTGGCGGTCGGCCTTGGCGCCGGCGCCTTCGCTTCTTCTGCGAAAGCGGAACCGCTGCAAGACTTCACGTATGTACCGCTGAATTACGGCGCGAACGGTACGTTTCTGACCGGCATTCGCGGCGACAACATCGTCGGCAACTACACAATTCCGGGCACGGACTACACCGGCGGCCTTTATTACAATATCGCTGCCGGGACCTGGGCAGCGCTGCCCGAGACGACGCCCAATGGCGCGAATTTCCCGGGCGCGATCGGATCCTCGCCCTATGGGCCGAGTTTCGGCACGCCGGACGGCATCCTGCGCGTGGTCGGCAGCTACCAGACCGAGGCCTCGGCGCCCTACGATCTCAGCTATCTCTATGACGCCGCCGCCGCTCCCGGTCAAAATCTGACCTATCTCGCCTATCCGGACAGACCGGGCGAACACACGCTGTTCACGATCGCGCACAGCAATTTCGGCAACCAGGCCGTCGGCGACTACGATACCGATCTCGCGACCGGCAATGCCTTCATCTACAATATCGATACCGGCAGCTACACGACGAACAACGTTCCCGGCGCCGTCAGTACGACCGCCTATGGCATTTATGGCGACAAGATCGCCGGCGGCTTTGGCGCCATCGATCCGGGCAGCGGGCTGTCGCTGCAGCACGGCTATATCTACGACCAGACGACGGGAACCTACACGACCTACGACCATCCAGGCTCGATACAGACGCATTTCGAGGGCATCACCAGCGCCGGTCGGGCGAACGAATACAATCTGGTCGTCGACTGGACCTCGGTCGATGGCGTGGCGCACCCGTCGGTCATGCATCTTTCCGCCGATGGTTCGGTCAAATGGTATGACATCGATATTCCCGGCGCCGTGGTGTCGTCGAATTCGGCTTATGGCGAGAATGTCGTCGGCATCTATGTCGTCGACGGCGCGATCAACGGATATCTCGCCACCATTCCAGGCATGTACAATCCGATCAGCAATACAGGCGTGCTGACGTCCAATGCCGAGAACGCCGCCGTTCTCTCCGGCATCAAGGGCGACGACCTGGCCAATAGCGGCTCGATCTCGGCCACCGGCAATGGTGGCATCGGCCTTCGCGGCGAAACCTATGGCGTCGTGGCCAATAGCGGCTCGGTGACCGCGTCCGGCATCGCAGGCGCCGCCGCCGAGATGCACGGGCTCTACGGCACGCTCATCAACAGCGGCACGCTGCAGACCACCTTCGTCGCGGACGCGCTGCGCACCGGTCCCGACGCCAATGGCACGGTGATCGTGAACTCGGGCATTATCGACGGTCGTCTCGCCGCGACGGCGGGCTTGAACAAGCGGTTCGAGAACAGCGGCTGGCTCGGCATCAGCGGCACGGGCCTGGCAGTCACCGACCTTTTCGGCGGCACCTTCGTGCAGACGGCGGCCGGGACCCTCTCGCTGCGGATAACCGATAGCGGCAACGATTCGCTCGGCGTCGCCGGAACGGTACGGCTGGCCGGAACGCTCGAAACGACGTTCCAGACCAGCGACCTGCTGAAATCCTATTCCCTTGTCGGCGCGACGCAGGGCGTCAGCGGCGCCTTCTCGACGGTCACGACATCAGGGCTTCCCGCTCTCTTCGCCGCATCGCTCGATTACGGCCCGACGACGGTCAATCTCGATGTCGAAGCGGCCCTCGGACGCCTGCCCGGCACGACGGCGAACCAGCGCGCGGCCGGCCGCGCCATCGACTTCATGATCAATGCGACAGGCGACAACACGCTGGCAGCGCTGCCCGCCGGCCTCGAACCGCTTTATGCGCTCTCCGCCAGCCAGCTTCCGGCCGCCCTCGGCACGCTTTCCGGCGAGGCCTACGCCAGCGAACAATCCGTGCTGGCCGGCGACAGCCTCTATAGCCGGCAGGCCGTGCTCGGGCGTCTTCGCCAGGGCAGCTATGCCGAGGCGCTTGGCGCCATGGCAGCCCTTTCCGAAGGCGGCCCAACCGTCACCGGCGCCGTCGCCAAGCCGGGCGCCACCGCATCCGGCGCCACACTCTGGGGCCAGACCTATGGCGGCTGGTCCAATCTCGACGGCGACGGCAACACGTCCGACATCAGCGCCAATATCGGCGGCATCGTGTCGGGCGTCGATGTCAATGTCGATCGCTGGCGGGTGGGCGCCGCGCTTGGCTATTCCCGGTCGAATGCCGATGTCGCGGCGCTCGGCAGCTCGTTCGATGTCGACAGCCTGCTGGTCGCGCTCTATGCCGGCACCGAGGCAGGACCCTTCAACCTGCGCTTCGGCACGAGCTATGCCTTCAACCAGATCGATGCCGAGCGCACGATCGCCTATCCCGGCGCGCTGCAGCAGGCGGACGCGCAATATGACGGCGGCACGGCGCAGGTCTTCGGTGAAGTCGGCTACGGCTTCGCGGTCAGCAAGCTGGCGCTCGAGCCGTTTGCCGGCCTCGCCTATGTCCATGTCGACACGCAGGACTTCTCGGAGAGCGGCGCGACGGCGGGGCTGGCCGGCTCAGCCGAGAGCCTCGGCATCGGCTATTCGACGCTCGGCATCCGCGCGGCGACCAATCTCGCCCTCTCCGGCGGCATGGTCCTGCAGCCGCGCGCGGCGCTCGCCTGGCAATATGCGTTCGGCGACACGGCGACCGGCGCCGATCTCGCCTTCCTCAGCGCGCCCGGCGCTGCCTTCTCGGTGAGCGGCGTGCCGATTGCCGAGAACACGGCGCTGCTGGAACTCGGCGCCGATCTCCTCATCAACCCGAAGGCACGGGTCGGCCTCTCCTATATCGGCCAGTTCGCCGACAATGTCAGCGACAACGCACTAGAGGCCAATGTCGCCTGGAGCTTTTGATTTAGGTCCCGTCTCTCACCCTGTCATTGCCGGGCTTGACCCGGCAATCCGGACTTTCTCGAGACGCGGGCGGCTTCAACCGACCGGCTGCAGCCTCGCAATAGCGAGTTCGTCCGCGAGTGCATCGAAGGCCTGCCTCAGCCCCGGCGCGAGCGGGATGCCGTCGCGGCTGCGCTCTATCTCGACGGCCCATTCGCGGTCACCCGGCGCCATGACGCTTTTGCCTGGCCGGGCGGGCGCCGCCCTGATGCTGGCGAGATAGGCCGCCATGCCGGCGTCATAGACCGCGCGCGGCACCAAGCGCTCGGGATCGATGACGATGAAGAAATGGCCAAGGCGGCGCGGCGTCGATTGATCCGGCCCGACCATGCCGAGCAGGTCAGCGCAATGCGGCATGCCGGTCATCACGGCCGAGAGGATCTCCATGAGACTGGCGAGGCCGGAGCCCTTGTGACCGAAGCCGAGGCCGCCGAGCGGCAGCAGCGCGGCCGAGCGCAGCGGCTCGGTGGTTGGCTGTCCCGCGGAGTCGACCGCGACCTCCGGCGGCAGCGTCAACCCCTTGACCGCCATGTCCTGGACCTTGTTCCAGGGCACCATGCTGGTCGCCATGTCGAGCAGGTAAGGCCGGCTGCCGGCAACCGGCGCCGCGAAGGCGAGCGGATTGGTGCCGTGAAACGGCGCGACGCCATCATGCGGCAGCACGAAACTGTCTGAATTGCAGAAGGCGAAACCCGCCATGCCCGCTCCGGCGGCGCGCATCGCATAGCAGCCCGCGGCGCCGAAATGCGAGGAATTGACCACGGAAGCCGCCGCGATGCCGGCCGACCGCGCGAGGCGCACCGCCTCGTCGACGGCGAAGAAGCTGGCGTGATGACCAAAGCCGTTGTCGCCATCGACGATGACCGTGCCGGGTCCGGTGACCTTGGCGGCCAGCCGAGGCGCCGGATTGATGCGGCCCGTCCGTACGACCCTGGCATAATGCAGCACGAGGCGGGCGCCATGGCTGTCGACGCCACGCAGCGAGGCTTCGGTGAGCGCATCGGCGACCGAGCGCGAGGCATCATCGGCCGTTCCCGCCGCGCGCAGCGCTGCAAGGATGAAGGCATGCACCGCGGCACCGCTCGCCCGGAATTCGGTCGCTTCCCGCGTGGCTGTATCGACGGTCATCGCGCTCATTCCCTTCACGCTCATCAAGGCGGCGACCGCCTTATCACGCCGGCGCGACCGCCGTCATCCTTCGTCGACGCGCGCCGCCATCGGCGCTAGTCTTCCCTGCCGGGCGCGTCCGGCCTACGAGGGAGGATGCCGATGCCGGGTGCAACTGGGACGGATGGGGCGCCGTCCACCACCATTCTGGCCGAGTTGGAGCGCAAGGTGCTCTGGCTGGCGGCCTGGATGATCCACAACGCCAATCACCTGCGCGACAATGACGAGGGCATCAAGGTCGGCGGCCATCAGGCGTCGTCCGCCTCGCTCGCGACGATCATGACGGCGCTCTATTTCGACGCCTTGCAGCCGGAGGACCGCGTCGCGGTCAAGCCGCATGCGAGCCCGATCTTCCACGCCATCCAATATCTCTCCGGTCGGCAGACGCTCGAGAAGCTGCAGGATTTCCGCGCTTTTCGTGGTGCGCAGAGCTATCCTTCGCGCACCAAGGACACCGACGACGTCGACTTCTCGACCGGGTCGGTCGGCCTCGGGGCGGCTCAGACGCTGTTCTCGGCGCTGGTGCAGGATTATGTCCGCGCCAAGGGCTGGACCTCGGGCGGCAAAGCGGGCCGCATGGTGGCGCTGGTCGGCGACGCCGAGATGGACGAGGGCAACATCTTCGAGGCGCTGCTCGAGGGCTGGAAGCACGGCCTCCGGAACTGCTGGTGGGTGGTCGACTACAACCGCCAGAGTCTCGACGCCGTGGTGCGGGAGGGCCTCTGGCAACGCTTCGAGGCGGTCTTCGCCAATTTCGGCTGGGATGTCGTCATCCTCAAATATGGCGTGCTGCTGGAAGCCGCCTTTGCCGAGCCGGGCGGCGAGGCGCTGCGCCACTGGATCGACACCTGCCCGAACCAGCTTTATTCCGCGCTCTGCTTCCAGGGCGGCGCGGCGTGGCGGAAGCGATTGCTCGACGAGATCGGCGACCAAGGTGTGGTCACCGCGCTTATCGAGCGGCGGGACGACGCCGAACTCGCCCGCCTGATGACCAATCTCGGCGGCCACGACCTGCCGACGCTGACCGAGGCCTTCGCCAGGGCGCGGACACATGAGCGGCCGACCTGCTTCATCGCCTATACGATCAAGGGCTACGGCCTGCCGCTCGCCGGCCACAAGGACAATCATGCCGGCCTGATGACGCCGGCGCAGATCGAGGCGCTGCGGGAGAGCCTCGATGTGCGGCCGGGGCATGAATGGGAGAAGTTCGAGGGGCTCTCGACGCCTGCCGACGCGCTTGAGCGCTTCATCGCGGCGGCGCCTTTCGCCCGGAGGCGGACGCGCGGCGCGGCGGCGTCGATCGCCGTGCCGGCCTCGCTGCCCCTTCCGCCCGCCAGCGGCAAGCTCCTCTCGACGCAGGCCGGCTTCGGCCAGATCCTCAACGAGGTGGCGCGCCGCGACGACGACTTCGCCAGCCGCATCGTCACCACCGCGCCCGACGTCACCGTCTCGACCAATCTCGGCCCCTTCGTCAACCGGCGCGGCCTGTTCGCGCGCGAAAGCATGGCCGACCTCTTCAGGTCCGAGCGCATCCCCTCGACCTTCAACTGGGACTTCTCGCCGAAAGGCCAGCATCTCGAACTCGGCATCGCCGAGATGAACCTCTTCCTGATGCTCTCGGCGCTCGGGCTT
Organism: Kaistia sp.; assembly: GCA_035555375.1. Lineage (GTDB taxonomy): Bacteria > Pseudomonadota > Alphaproteobacteria > Rhizobiales > Kaistiaceae > Kaistia. The sequence goes on from DATMGR010000038.1 coordinate 403,964, forward strand.
TCGCATGCCATCAATGGCGAGCGGCTGCTGCCGATCGGCACGCTCTACGATCCGTTCATCTATCGCGGCGCCGATGCGCTCAACTATGCCTGCTATCAGGATGCGCGCTTCATCCTGGTCGCGACGCCGTCCGGCGTGACGCTGGCGCCCGAAGGCGGCGCGCATCAATCGATCGGCACGCCGCTGATCGGGATGGCGCAGGACGGCCTCGCCGCCTTCGAGCCGGCCTTCGTCGACGAGCTTGCGACCATCCTCGCCTTCGGCTTCGACTATATCCAGCGGTCCAAGGACGATGGCGCGACGGACGAGCGCAGCGTGCTGCCCGGCGAGCAGAGCTGGCTGCGCGACGAGACCGGCGGCTCGCTTTATCTGCGCCTCTCGACGCGGCCGATCGAGCAGCCGCAGCGGCCGCTGACGCCGGAGCTCTCGCGCGCCATCGTCGACGGCGCCTATTGGCTGCGCGAGCCGGGCCCCAATCCCGAACTGGTCATCGCCTATCAGGGCGCGGTGGCGCCGGAAGCCATCACGGCGACCGGGCTTCTCGCCGAGGACCGGCGCGATATCGGCCTGCTCGCCGTGACCTCGGCCGACCGGCTCAATGCCGGCTGGACGGCGGCGGGCCGGGCGCGCGAGCGCGGCCTCGTCCATGCCCGTTCGCATGTCGAGCGGCTGTTCGAGGCGCTGCCGGCGCATTGCGGGCTCGTCACGGTCATCGACGGCCATCCGGCGACGCTCGGCTGGCTCGGCGCGGTCGCGGGTCATCGCACGCGCTCGCTCGGCGTCGAGCATTTCGGCCAGACCGGAACGATCGCCGATCTCTACCGCCATCACGGCATCGACTCCGAGGCGATCGCCCGCGCCGCCTCGGCGCTTGCGCCGGCGCGGCCGGTGCGCCACCTGAAGCCGGCCTCCTGACATGGCCGACGCCCGCAACCCCGATGATCCCGCCGCCACGGTCGAGGCTGCCGTCAATGGCCTCGGCATCCTCGCCCGCCGCAAGATCGAGGCCGAGATCATCAAGCCGATCTACGAGGAGATGGTCGCCCGCTTCGGCAAGGATGCGGCCCGCGAGGCGCTTCGCGCCGCCATCACGCGGGCGGCGATCGAGAGCGGCCGACGTCTCGCCGCAGCCGAGGCTGGACCGACGGACCTCACGACCTTCGCCGCGCTGCAGCCGAAATGGCGGCAGGACGACGCGCTCCGCTTCGAGATCCTAGCCGAGACGGCGGACCGCTTCGACTATGACGTCACGCGCTGCCGCTATGCAGAGATGTACCACGCCATGGGGCTCGGCGAGATCGGCGACATCCTCTCCTGCCAGCGCGACGGCACCTTCTGCCAGGGCTATGACCCGCGCATCAGCATGACGCGGACGACGACGATCATGTCCGGGGCCAAGCGCTGCGACTTCCGCTACCGGATCGACCCCGAGGGCGGTCAGGCGAGTTCCGGATAGCCCGCGGCGGCAGCGGCGTCGCGCATCGCGGCGATCGGCTCATAATCGCTGCGGCCGAGCCGCTCGAAGCCAGCGATGAGAAGCGCCGCGCGAACCTCCGCGAGACGCGGATCCGCGACTGCCCGTTCAAGGGCACGGCGAAGCCGTTCGAGATCGGGACCCGATGTCGCCCGCGCGGTGATCAGCGGCAGGCCCGGCGAAAGCTCCGTTCGCGCAAGCACGCGCAGGCCTTCGACCGCCGCCGGCTCGTGCCGGCGGAAGAGGGCAAAGCTCACACAGTCGATCGCCGCGACATCGGCATGGCCGTCCCGGACGAAATCGAGCGAGCGGCGATGCGCCCCGCTCTCGAAGGCAGGTCCAAAGAACCGGCCCCGCACCGCCAGCGGCGCCACCAGCGCCCGCAGCGCATTGCTGCCCGAATGGGAGTCGCGACCATTATAGGCCACGGCCCGGCCGCGCAGATCCTCGATCACGACGGCGGGATCATCAGCGCGCACGACCACGAGGCTGCGATAGCCAGTGCCGTCCGCACCCTCGGCATCATAGCGAAAAGCACCAACCACCCGCACCGCCGCGTCGAGCCCCTCGACGAGCGGATAGCCGCAGGTCTGGCTGAGGAGGAGATCGGTCCTGCGCCAGTGGCTCGCGAGATCCTCCGGCCAATCGAGCGCGTCAGGAACGCCGTCGATGCCTTCCTCGCGCAGGATCGGCACGAGGCCGCGCCAGAAGGCATCGACCGCAGCCGGGTCGACGGCATACATCGGCAGCGAAGCGCGCCGGCTCACGGCGCGCGGCCATGCGGATGCGCGGGCTCGTCATGCGGCCTGAGCAGGTAGCGGCGGGCGACGTCGAGATAGCCCTTGTAGACGAGCCCGCCATTCGCCCGCACCAGTTCGGTCCGATGCGCCCGGTACCAGGAGGGGATGCGGTACCAGGGCATCGTGGGCCTGGCATGGTGCACGGCGTGCAGGTTGTTGAAGAGGAAAAGCGGACCGAGCAGCCATGAGCCCTCGACGATCGCGGTGCGATGGACGACGTCGTGCTCGGCGCGATGTTCCGCGAAGGAGCGGATGAGCAGGATCGCCGTCGCCGGATAGACGATGCCGAACACATAGAAGAGCAGGTTCATCTTGGCGACGAAGACGAGCCAGACGAGGAGCGGCGCGAGATGGAGGAGATGCCCTGTCCAGATATGCCGCGCCGGTCCCTCGCCCGCGATCACGGCGCGCGCTTCCGAGAGCAGGAAACCGCCGACGATCCAGAACGGCCCGATGAGCATACGGCCGAGCAGGGTCGACTGGATGCGGACGAGAAGGCGCGGCAACGCGCCGAGGCGGCGCCACTCCGTATCGGTCCAGTAATAGGATTCGGGATCGTCGAGCGGATCGGTCAGTCGCTCGTCGCGGTGATGCATGAGATGGCTGATGCGATAGCTGTCGAAGGGCAACCAGAGCGAGAGCGGCGGCAGCGCCAGAAGACGGTTGGCGCGCCGCCAGCGCGTCGGATGACCATGGATCAGCTCGTGCTGCAGCGAGGAATGCAAGGCGATGAGCACGGCGCCGACCGCGCTCACGACCGGCCACGGCAACAGCGCGTGGAAGAAGGTTACGGCGGCGAAAGCGCCATAGAGCGTGGTGAGAAGAAGGAGCGTCGGCCACTCGACGGCGGCACGCACCACGGCGCGCGGCCGTGCAAGCGAGGTGACGGCAGTCATCCCGGTCATTTCTCTGCAATTGTTGAATTCCGCGCTGTTTTGACTGGCGCAGAACTGTTTCTTCAAGACCTCGACCGGACCGATCCGGCTGCCGGACAGTCCCCCGTAAACAATGCAAGGCTATCCGGGCCTCACGGTTGTTGGAACGCCGCGGCTTGCTTTTCCGCGGTCCGACGCGAAAAGCCATTCTCAAACAAACCCGGCACCCGAAACAGGCCAAGTGGCGCGCAAGCCGCGCAGGATGCAGCGTGGACGCGGCGAAGTTCACGATGGACGGCGGCGACGCCGCGAGGCAGACTTCTCCGATCCGCGTCATGCAGCCGGGGGAGCGATCATGGGTTTGGCATTCGTCAGGACAGGTTTCGCAGCGGCGGTCCTCGCCGTGGCGCTCGCCTCTTCCAGCGTGTTCGCGGCAACGCCGAAGGACACGCTGGTCCAGGCCTGGCAGATCGACGACATCATTTCGCTCGATCCGGCCGAGATCTTCGAGATCTCGACCACCGAGATCGCCGGCAACACCTATGAGCGGCTGATCGGCTACGATCTCGACGACGTCTCGAAGATGTTCGGCGTCGTCGCCGAGAGCTGGACGGTGTCGCCCGACGGCAAGACCATCACCTTCAAGATCCGCGAGGGGCGGAAATTCGCCTCCGGCAATCCGATCACCGCCGCCGATGTCGAATTCTCGCTGCAGCGGGCCGTGCTGCTCGACAAGTCGCCCGCCTTCATCATCAACCAGTTCGGCATCACCAAGGACAATGCCAAGACCTCCATCAAGGCGACGGGCGACTATACGGTCGACTTCACCATGGACCGGCCCTATGCGCCGAGCTTCGCGCTCTATGCCCTCACCTCTTCCGTAGCCTCGGTGGTCGACAAGAAGCTGGTGCTGGAGCACGAGGCGAATGGTGATTTCGGCTATGAATGGCTGAAGACGCATTATGCCGGCTCGGGCCCGTTCACGATCCGCGACTGGCGCGCCAATGAAGTCGCCGTGCTCGAGCGCAACCCGAACTATTCCGGCACGCCGGCGCCGCTGGCCCGCGTCATCTATCGCCACATCCCCGAGACGGCGACGCAGCGCATCCTGCTCGAAAAGGGCGATGTCGACATCGCCCGCAATCTCGGGCCGGAACAGATCGCGGCGATCTCCGGCAATCCCGACATCAAGATCCAGGCGGCGCCGAAGGGCACGCTCTATTATCTCGGCCTCAACCAGAAGAATCCGAACCTCGCCAAACCCGAGGTGCGAGAGGCGCTGAAATATCTCGTCGACTACAGCGCCATCGCCGACACGATCATGAAGAACCAGGGCGCGGTGCATCAGGCCTTCCTGCCGAAGGGCTTCCTCGGCGCGGTCAACGACACGCCCTATGCGCTCGATGTCGACAAGGCCAAGGCGCTGCTCGCCAAGGCAGGGCTGGCGGACGGCTTCACGGTGACGATGGATGTGCGCTCGACGCAGCCGATCACCGGCGTCGCCGAGGCGATCCAGGCGACCTTCGCCAAGGCCGGCGTCAAGGTCGAGATCATCCCGGGCGACGGCAAGCAGACGCTGACCAAATACCGAGCCCGCACGCATGACATCTATATCGGCGTCTGGGGCCCGGACTATCAGGACCCGCACACCAACGCGCAAACCTTCGCCTCCAATCCCGACAACAAGGACGACGCCTCGTCGAAGACGCTCGCCTGGCGCAATGCCTGGGAGACGCCGGTGCTCGGGCCCGAGGTCGACGCGGCGATCCTCGAAAAGGACCCGGCCAAGCGCGCCGCGCTCTATGAGGCGATGCAGCGCCAGGTCATGGCCGACGGGCCGTTCGTGATCATGTTCCAGCAGACGGAGAACGCGGCGCTGCGCTCGAACGTCAAGAACTTCATCATGGGCCCCTCCTTCGACAACAACCTGGCGACCGCGGCGAGCAAGGATTGAGTCTCGATCCGGTGATCGCCGACGTGCCGCTGCTGCGGCGCGGCCGCGCCGCGCTCGGCCTCGCGCAGGGCGTCGGGAGCTTCCTGCTGACGCTCGGCATCACGCTGTTCGGCCTCGTCGTCGTGACCTTCGTGATCGGCCGCGTCGTGCCGATCGACCCGGTTCTGGCCGTCGTCGGCGACCGCGCATCCGGCGCCGTCTATGAGCGCGCCCGCACCGAGATGGGGCTCGACCGGCCGCTCGTCGAGCAGTTCGGGCTCTATCTCAAGAAGGCGGTGACTGGCGATTTCGGCCGCTCGGTGCTGACGACCAATCCCGTCATCGACGATATCCGCAGCTATTTCCCGGCCACGATCGAGCTCGCGACGCTCGGCACGCTGATCGGGACGCTGATCGGCGTGCCGCTCGGCGTGTTCGCGGCGGTGCGCTCCGGCAGCCTGCTCGACCAGATCGTGCGCATTGTCGGGCTGGTCGGCTATTCCGTACCGATCTTCTGGCTCGGGCTGATGGCGCTACTGCTCTTCTACGCGAAGCTCGACTGGGTCGCCGGCCCCGGCCGGCTCGACATCGCCTATGACTATATGGTGACGCCGGTCACCGGCCTGCTCCTGGTCGACAGCCTCTTGCAGGGGCAAGTGGACGTCTTCTGGAACGCTGTCAGCCACATCATCCTGCCGGCCGCGCTGCTCGGCTATTTCTCGCTCGCCTATATCAGCCGCATGACGCGGGCCCTGCTGCTGAACGAGCTGCAGCAGGAATATGTCGTGACCGCACGGATCAAGGGCCTTTCCGAGGCGCGCGTCATCTGGCGCCACGCGCTGCGCAACGCCGCCGTGCCGCTTCTGACCGTCGTCGTGCTCTCCTATGCGACGCTGCTCGAAGGCTCCGTCCTCACCGAAACGGTGTTCGCCTGGCCGGGCATTGGCTCCTACATCACCAATTCGCTGCAGAATGCCGATCTCAACGCCGTTCTCGGCGGCACGCTCGTCGTCGGCGCCGCCTTCGTGACGCTGAACCTCATCTCGGACCTCCTCTATCGCCTGCTCGATCCGAGGACGCGCTGATGGCCGGCGCCTCTTCGCTCGCCGCCTGGCTGACCACCGCCGAGCCGCAATCGCGGACGCAGGCGCGCCTTGGCCATGCCTGGCAGAGCTTCCGCCGCCTCGCGCGCAATCCGACGGCCATTGCGGGCCTCGCGATCGTCGCACTGCTGATCTTCGTCGCTATCTTCGCGCCGCTGCTCGCCACCCATTCGCCGATTGCGAGTGGCGATCTTCGGACTGAGCGGCTGCTGCCGCCGGGACCGGTGTTCTGGCTCGGCACCGACGATCAGGCGCGCGACATCTATTCGCGGCTTCTGTACGGTTCGCGGCTGACGCTCGCCGTCGTCATCCTCGTCTCGGTGATCGCCACGCCGATCGGCCTCGCGATCGGCACGATCTCAGGCTATTTCGGCGGCTGGATCGACCGGGTGCTGATGCGGATCACCGACATCTTCCTCGCCTTCCCGCGCCTCGTCCTGGCGCTCGCCTTCGTGGCGGCGCTCGGGCCCGGCATCGAAAATGCGATCATCGCCATCGCCATCACGGCATGGCCGCCTTATGCGCGCCTTGCCCGCGCCGAGACGCTGACTATCCGTAACAGCGACTTCATCCATGCGGTGCGGCTGCAGGGCGGCTCGTCGCTGCGCATCCTCGTGAAGCATATCGTGCCGCTTTGCCTCTCTTCGGTGACGGTGCGCGTCACGCTCGACATGGCCGGTATCATCCTGACCGCTGCTGGCCTTGGCTTCCTCGGGCTCGGCGCGCAGCCGCCGACGCCCGAATGGGGCACGATGATCGCGCAGGGCCGGCGCTTCCTCATGGACCAATGGTGGGTCGCGGCGGTGCCGGGCATTGCGATCTTCGTCGTCAGCCTCGGCTTCAACCTCCTGGGTGATGGCCTCCGCGACGCGCTCGATCCGAAGGCCGCGCGATGACCGCGCCGCTGCTCGAGGTCGAGGATCTCCGCGTCCGCTTTCCCCTTGCCGAGGGCACCGTCGAGGCGGTGCGCGGCATTTCCTTCACGCTTGGGCGCGAACGGCTCGGCATCGTCGGCGAGAGCGGCTCCGGCAAATCGCAGACCGGGCGCGCGATTCTTGGGCTGACGGCGAAGCCCGGCGAGGTGACGGCGGAGCGCCTCGCCTTCGACGGCGTCGATCTCATGGCCGCGCCGCCGGGCCTTCGTCGGAGCCTCCGCGGCAGTCGCATGACCATGGTGATGCAGGATCCGCGCTATTCGCTCAATCCGGTAATGACCGTCGGGCAGCAGATCATCGAATCCTATCGCGCCCACAAGCCGGTCTCGCGTCGAGAGGCGAAGCAGGCGGCGCTGGCCATGCTGGAAGACGTCCGCATCACCGCGCCCGACCGCGTCATGGCGCTTTATCCGCATGAACTTTCCGGCGGCATGGGCCAGCGCGTGATGATCGCGATGATGCTGATCACCGGGCCGGAACTGCTCATCGCCGACGAGCCGACTTCGGCGCTCGACGTCACCGTGCGCGGCGAGGTGCTGCGCATTCTCGACCAGCTCGTCTCGACGCGTGGCATGGGCCTCATCCTGATCAGCCACGATCTCGAAATGGTCGCGTCGTTCTGCGACCGCGTTCTGGTGATGTATGCCGGCAAGATCGTCGAGGAACTCGCCTCGGGTGCGCTCGGCGAGGCGCGGCATCCCTATACGCGCGGGCTGATCGGCTGCCTGCCGAAGCTTGCCGGCGACAGCCATCCGCTGCCGGTCCTCGCCCGCGATCCGGCCTGGGCGCGCTGACCATGACAGCGCCCCTGCTCGAGGCGGACAATCTTTCGGTGCGGTTCGGTGTCGGGCGGCTCACGGTCGCGGCGCTCGATGATGTCTCGTTCACGCTGACGCCCGGCGAATCGCTCGGCCTTGTCGGTGAGAGCGGGTCGGGCAAATCGACGGTTCTGCGCGCGATTACCGGCCTTGCGCCGCTTTCAGGCGGCCGCCTCCGCCTTGCTGGCGCCGATGTCGCGACGCCGCGGCGGATGGACTTCTTCACCGCCGTGCAGATGGTGTTCCAGGACCCCTATGCCTCGCTGCATCCGCGGCACACGGTGGACCAGATCCTCGCCGAGCCGCTGGCGATCCATCGCATTCCCGATGGCGAGGCGCGGATCGTCGCGGCGCTTCGGGAAGTCGGGCTCGGGCCGTCCTATCGCTTTCGCTATCCGCACCAGCTTTCCGGCGGACAGCGCCAGCGCATCGCCATCGCCCGCGCGCTGATCCTGCGGCCGAAGATCGTGCTGCTCGACGAGCCGACTTCGGCGCTCGATGCCTCGGTGCAGGCCGAGATCCTCAACCTTCTCGAAGAGCTCCGCCGCGCCTTCGGCCTCGCTTATGTCCTGGTCAGTCACGACCTCGCCGTGGTGGCGCATCTTTGCGAGCGGCTGATCGTGCTGCGCCAGGGCCGCATGGTCGAGGAGACGACAGCGGCGGCGCTCCGCGATGGTTCGGTCAAGGCCGATTACACGCGCGCGATGCTGGCCGCGAGCAAGGGGTTCGCGCGCGCGCCGGCCGCCGCTTCTATTGCTCCTGCCCGAAATATTTGACGCGCAGCTTGTCGATCTCGTCGTGCTCCTCGGACGAGAGCAGCTCGATGGTGACGGGACGACGCAGGACGCTGTTCTGTGGCGTGCCGAAGGCATATTTGCTCGGCTCGAAGCGCGGACCGACCAGCCGCACATCGGCGCGCGGATGCGTGTACATGTAATATTGCAGGACAGGGCCATCCTCGATGATGGCGTCGACATCGCCGCTTTGCAGCGCCGCGATCGCCTCATCGAATGTGAGAAAGGCGATATTGCGCAGGCCCTGCTCGCGGACGAAATCGTCGGAGACGGTGTCCTTGATGACGCCGATGGTATGGCCTTCGAGATCCCCGATATTGCGGATCTGGTTGGCAGCCGAGAGCGTTGCCATCACGGTCGTCACCGACGATGTCACATAGGCGATGACCGCGACGCCGGCCATCAGCCAGATGCCCTGCCAGACGCGGCCGATCCAGCCGAACAGGTTCTTGCGCGCCGCCGGCTTCCCGGTCGTCGCGATCTGCATCACGGTATAGAAGCTCTCGCCGAAGCCGTCGCGCCAGCGCTTCGGGAAGGCTGCGTCGAAATGACGGTCGAAGAACGTCATCAGCACGGTCGCGATCAGCAGGACGAGCCCAATCCGGGCATAGGCGGTGAGAAAGCCTGCGTCGCGCAGTTCGCCGATCACATCGACGACGCTGGCGTGACTCCGCTCATTGATCATGATCCGAAGCCCGGCATCGAACCATGGCTGCGTGAAGTCGATCCGCCGTGCCCGGCTCTCATTCACGGTGATGTTGGAAACCGCGATATCGATCTGGTCGTCATGGGCAGCCTTGATCAGCGCGCCGACGGTCGGAAATTCCTGATAGGCGTATGTCCGCTGCAGCTGACCGGCGAGGCTCTCCCACAGGTCGATCGCCATGCCCGTGTATTTGTTGCCGCGCTTCATGACGAAGGGCGCGCTCAAATGAACGCCGACCCGGATCGGCCGCTGCGGACCGAGGACGACCTCCTCGCCCTGATTGACTGGAGCTTCGTCGGGAGGGACGGCCGGCTCGGGAATGCCCTCGAGCACAGGCTCGCTCGGCGGCGGCGCGACGACGGCGGGCGTGACCGGCTCCGCCTCGACGGCCGGCGGGTTTGCCCCTGCTGCCGGCGGCGTCGCGGGCGCCGGCTCCTGGGCCTCGCTCGATCCGACCGCCGCCGCAGAGGCGAGGACGAGAGCCAGGATTGCGGCAGCGCTTGCCAGTCGCCGGACGAAATTCATATCCCCGCTTCTCCTCTCAAATAAGGGCCACACCGCAGCCTGGCATCAGCCAATGGTCCGCTCCAGGAGGCTCAGCCAGTTTTCCGAGCCGAGCTTGGTCAGCAGCGCCTCGTCATAGCCATGCGCCCGCATCGCTGCGACGAGGTTCGGCAGGCCGGCGGCGCTGCCGATCTCGGCCGGGATCAGTGCGCCGTCGAAGTCCGATCCAAACCCGACGCGATTCTCGCCAACATGTTCCATGAGATAGTCGAGATGGCGCAGCATCGTGTCGAGGCCGGTGTCGATGCGCATGCGCCCGTCGGGCCGCAGGAAGCAGGTCGCGAAATTGAGCCCGACCATGCCGTCGCTGTCGCGGATCGCATCGAGCTGGCGATCGGTCAGGTTGCGGGTCGACGGCGTGATCGCGTGCGCGTTCGAATGGGTCGCGACCAGCGGCGCCTTCGAGAGGCGCGCGACATCCCAGAAGCCGGCCTCGTTCAGATGCGAAAGATCGATGAGGATGCGCAGCGCATTGCAGGCGGCAACGAGACGTTCACCAGCCTCGGTGAGGCCGGGGCCGGTATCGGGGGAGCCCGGAAAGCGGAACGGGACGCCATGGCCGAACACCGTCGGCCGGCTCCAGACAGGCCCGATCGAACGAAGGCCCGCGGCATGGAGCACCTCGAGCATTTCGAGCTCGGGATCGATCGCCTCGGCGCCCTCGATATGGAGGACGGTGGCGAAAGCGCCGCGCGCGATCGCGGCGCGGATTTCGCCGGTATCGCGGCAGATCGCGACATCTCCAGCCGATTCCCGCTCGATGCGCAGCAGCAGCGCGATCATGGCGAGCGCCGCCTCGCGCGCCTCGTTCATCGGCAGCATGCCGGGCAGCGGCACGTCATAATGGGCGCCCATCATCTGCTCGGCATAGGCAAAGCCGCTCGGGGGCGGCGCGAAGACCGCGAAAAGCCCGCCGACGAGCCCGCCGGTCCGCGCGCGCGGCAGATCGAGCTGGCCATCTTCGGTGCCGGCCAGGAAGGCACGTGCCGCGCCCTCGCGCCGAACGAGCCGCAGCAGCACGTCGTTGTGGCCATCGAAGATCGGCAGAAGCGTCATGTCTCTCACTTTCAATCGCGCACGGGCTCATGCGGGGCGGCGCTTTCGCCGGCGAGCGCCTCGACATCGCGCGAGACGGTTGCCCGCTCGCCGACAAGGCCGCGCGGACGAATCAGGAGGATAGCAGCCAGCGCCACGCCGATCGCCACGATCTGCAGAGCAGCGGCGCGGGCCTGGAACGCCGGCGCGACGAATGTGCCGACGGCCAGGCTCGACAGGCTCCAGAGCGCCCAGACGACCACCGCGCCGATCAGCGCGCCGCGATTATTGCCAGAGCCGCCGACGATCAGCATCGCCCAGACCTGGAAGGTCAGGATCGACAGATAATTGTCGGGCGCGATGAAGCCAATGAAATGCGCCTGCATCGCGCCAGCGAGACCCATGATGGCGCCGCCGCAGGCAAAGGCCTGCAGGCGATAGAAATTGACGCTCTTGCCGAGCGAGGCGGCGGCGGCCTCGTCCTCGCGGATGGCGCGCAGCACCCGGCCCCAGGGGCTGCGGGTCAGCGTTTCGAGCACGAGGAAGAGGCCGAGCACGACCGCGGCGGTCAGCGCCAGATTGGCGGCGTTGAAGGCGATCGGCGTTTCGGCAAGGCTCACGAACGGGCGCGGGATGAAGGCGATGCCGAACGGGCCGCCGGTCAGCGCCGTGGCGTTGAGCGCGATGACCTGGATCGTGACGGCGATGCCGAAGGTGGTCATGGCGAGATAGTCGGCACGAAGACGCAGCGTCGCGAGCCCGACCAGCGCGGCGACAGCGCCGGCGACCAGCATCGCGGCGAGCCAGCCGGCGAGGATCGGCCAGCCGAAGCCACCGATGCGCTCGGCCGCCTCGGGCGTCGTCAGGATGGCCGAGGCATAGGCGCCGATCGCCGCGAAACCGGCGACGCCGACATTGAACAGGCCCGTCTGGCCCCATTGCAGGTTGAGGCCGAGGCAGAGCACGCCGAAGATCAGCGCGTTGACCAGGAAGAAGGCGCTATAGCCAAGAAGATCGATCATCCCTCGCGCACTCCGAAGAGGCCGCGCGGGCGCACGAGCAGCATGGCGATGAGCAGCACGAAGGCCACCGCCGAGCGATATTCAGAACCGATGAGCTGGACGGCGCCGGCCTCGGCGATGCCGACAATGAGGCCGCCGATGATGGCGCCCCAGACGCTGCCGATGCCGCCGAGAATGGCGGCGGCAAAGAGCGGCAGCAGCAGGTCGAAGCCCATCTGCGGCCGGATCTGCACCGTCAGCCCCAGCATGATGCCGGAGACGCAAGCAAGCGCACCGCCGATGAGCCAGGTGGCGCGGATGACGGCGGCGACATCGATGCCGACGACGCGCGCGAGCGCCGGGTTCTCGCTCACCGCCCGCATCGAGCGGCCGATATGGGTGCGCGTCAAAAGAAAATGCATCGCGATGACGACGACGAGGGCGAGACCCATCATCGCCGCCTGATCAGGCGTCACGCGGATGCCGAGGCCGATCGGGATCGCGATCTGGATGGCGCGGCTGAAATAGGCTGGCTCGGACGTGAACAGGAATTCGAGCATTGCTCGCAGCGCCAGCGAGGCGCCGAAGCTCGCGATCACCATGACGATGCCGTGGCCCGTGCGCCTGAGCGGCTTGAACAGCGCCACGTCGAGGAGGAGCGCCAGCAGCCCGGTCAAAGCCATCGCGAGAAGCCCGCCAACGATGAGCGGCCAGCCGAAGGAAAACGGCATGAAGCGCGCCGCCGGGCCAAGCCAGCCGGTCAGCGCGCCGACGACGCCGAGCGTCAGATAGGCGCCCCAGGAGATGAAGTCGCCATGGGTGAAGTTCGAGAAGCGCAGGATCGAATAGGTCAGCGTCAGGCCGACCGCCCCGAGCCCGATCAGCGCACCGGCGAAGAGACCATCGGCGAGGAATTGCAGGCTCATGGCGCCGCCCTCCCCCCAAGGCCGGCATCGGCGCCGCCGAGGCCGAGATAATGGGCGGCGATATCGGGATCGGCGGCGAGCGCTACGGCCGCGCCTTCATGACGGTTGCGTCCATCGGCGAGGATATAGGCGCGATCGGCGATGGCGAGCGCGGCGCGGGCGTTCTGCTCGACCATCAGGATGGTGACGCCGCCGGCCCGGATCTCCACGAGCTTGGCAAACACTTCGCCGACAAGCCTTGGCGAGAGGCCCGCCGAGGGCTCGTCCAGCATCAGGACCTCCGGCTCGATCATCAGCGCGCGGGCGACGGCCAGCATCTGCCGCTGCCCGCCCGAAAGGCGCCCGGCGGCGAGGCCGCGCTGGCGGGCAAGGTCCGGGAAGAGCTCGAACATCGCGGCAAGGCGCTGGGTGCGCGCGGCTGGCGGCGCGACATGGCCCGCGAGAACGAGGTTTTCCTCGACGCTCATGGTGGTGAACACGTTCTCGGTCTGCGGCACGAAGGCGAGGCCGAGCCGCACCATCCTGTGGGCGGCCGTCCGGGTAATGTCCACATCGCCGAGCCGGACGGCGCCGCGCGAAATCGGCACCAGGCCGGCGATCGCCTTCATCAGGGTCGACTTGCCGGCCCCGTTCGGGCCGAGCAGGACGACGATCTCGCCGCGGCCGACCGTGATGCTGGCGCCCTTGACGATCGGCAGGCCGGGCTCGTAGCCGGCCTCGATCTCGCGCGCGACGAGAGCCACCTCTGCCGTCATGCGACCGCTCCGCCGAGATAGGCCTCGACGACGCGCGGATCGCGGGCCATGACCTCAGGCGCGCCACGGCCGAGCACGCGCCCCTCGGCCATCACGATCACCTCGCCGCAGAGGCGCGCGACGAGATCCATATTGTGCTCGATGATCAGGAAGGTGATGCCGGTGCGATTGATCGCCTCGATCCGCGCCATGATGATTTCGAGCAGCGCCGGATTGACGCCCGCGGCCGGCTCGTCGAGCAGGATCAACCTCGGCTTGGCCATCAAAACCCGCGCGAGTTCCAAAAGCTTGCGCTGGCCGCCCGAAAGCGCCTTGGCCGGAAGCCGCTCGACCTTGGCGAGGTCGACAAAGGCGACGATCTCGCGGGCGCGCGCGATATTCGCCTGCTCCTGGCGCCGCACCGAAGCGCGCGCGAAGAGATTGGCCAGCATACGCTCGCCGGGCTGCGCCCTCGCGGCGACGAGCACGTTTTCGAGCACCGACATCTCGCCGAAGGGTTTCGGAATCTGGAAGGTCCGCGCGAGACCTGCGTCGATGCGTCGATGCGCCGGTTCATGCTCGACCGGGCGGCCGGCAAGGCGGATCGAGCCCGAGGTCGGTTGCAAGGTGCCGGCGATCAGGTTGAAGGTCGTGGTCTTGCCGGCGCCATTCGGCCCGATCAGCCCGACGATCGCCCCGGCCGGGACGACGAAGCTGATGTCGTCGACGGCGCGGAAGCCATCGAAGGACTTGGAAACCGATTGCACTTCGAGCATGCGTGCGCCAGACCAGAGGCGGGAGCGTGGCGGGCCGGTCCGGCCCCTCGCGTTTCCTTCTACATGGCTCGGCCCAACTCTCAAGGGGCCAATCGCCCGAACGGCTTGCCGGGGGCGACCAGGACGATGCGGGGAGCGATGAGCGGGGCGGCAGACGATCACTTCGAACTCTACGACCTCCGCGTCGAAGTCGTGGCGCCGCCGGGGGCGAAGCTCTATTGCGGCGCGACGGTGGGCGATCATTTCGAGCTGCGCGGCGAGATGCTGCATCTGCCGCCTGGGCAGGGCATCTCGATCTATTCGCTCGCCTCGGTGCTGCCGCTGCTCGCCGCCAAGCAGCGCCCGACCCATCCCCATGACTGGATGACGAGCGACGCCGAAATCGCCTGCCCCGATCCCAACTGCCCCTCGCGCCTGCGCATCACGCGCCTTGGCCTCCGCCGCTTCTCGCATGCCGAGACGACCGCCGTGCCGCTGCCGAAGGGCGCATGAAAGACCCGACGATGGACCAATTCGATCTCGCGCCCGATTATACGATCTCCCGCGTCATCCGCGGTGGCTGGCAGCTGGCCGGCGGCCATGGCGCCATCGACCGCATGACGGCGATCGACGACATGACCGCCTTTGCCGAGGCCGGAATCATCACCTTCGACTGCGCCGACATCTATACCGGCGTCGAGGCCATGATCGGCGACTTCCGCGCCGCCTATGCCGCCACGCATGGAAAGGCCGCGCTCGAGCGCATTCATGTGCATACGAAATGCGTGCCCGATCTCGCGATCCTCGACCGCATCCGCAAATCCGACGTCACCGCGATCATCGACCAGTCGCTGAAACGGCTGAAGATGGAGCGGCTCGACCTCGTCCAGTTCCATTGGTGGGACTATGACGTGCCGCGCTATGTCGAGACGGCGGTCTGGCTCGAGGAACTGCGCCGCGAGGGCAAGATCCGCTTCGTCGGCGGCACCAATTTCGACGTTCCGCGCGTCAAGGAAATGCTGGATGCCGGGGTGCCGATCCGCACGCTGCAGGTTCAGTATTCGGTGCTCGATCATCGGCCGGAGAACGGGCTCACGGACTTTGCCGCCGCGCATGGCATCGACCTTCTCTGCTACGGCACCGTCGCCGGCGGCTTCCTCGGCGAGCGCTGGCTCGGCGCGCCCGAGCCCGCCGAGCCGCTCGAAAATCGCTCGCTTACCAAATACAAGCTGATCATCGACGATTTCGGCGGCTGGGCGCTGTTCCAGGAGCTGCTGGCGACGCTCGCCCGCGTCGGCGGCCGGCATGGCGTCGATATCGCGACGGTGGCGAGCCGGCATGTGCTCGACCGTCCCGGCGTCGCCGCTGTGATTGTCGGTGCCCGCAACCGCGCCCATCTGCCGCGCAATCTCGCCATCGGCGCGCTGCGCCTGACGGACGCCGACCGCGCCGAGATCGACGCCGTATTGGCCAAGCTGCAGGGGCCGGAGGGTGATGTCTATACGCTGGAGCGCGACCGCACCGGGCGCCATGGCTCGATCATGAAATACAACCTGAACGCCCAATGACCGCACAGCATCCCCTCGTCGCCGCCGCGATCCGCGAGATCGAGGCTTCGCATGATTTCTTCGTCCGCTGGTTTCTCGGAACCGCGAGCGACGACGAATTCACCCTCTGGCTGCGGACCACCGCGCCGGAGTTTCGCCTGACGACGCCCGGCGGCACGATGCTGGCCCTGCCGGAGATCACGACATGGATCGCCGGCGCGAAGGGCTCGCAGACGACGCGGTTCGAGATCGGCATCGAGGATGTCGAGGCGGTCCATGTCAGCGCCGATGGCGTCTTGCTCATCTATGTGGAGCGACAGTATCGTGAAGGACGCACGACGCGGCGGCAGTCGATGGCGCTGTTCCTCAAGGACGACAGCGCGCCGCGGGGGGTCGTGTGGCGCCATCTGCAGGAAACCTGGCTGCAGACGGACTGATTTCGAAGGCCGGGGGGCAAAGCCCGCGACATAAGCGGCAGGGAGAGTTTTCCAATGACATCGAACCGCATGCTGCGCGCCGCCCTTCTCGGCAGCGTCATCGCGCTGACGGCCACGGGCGCCGCGCGCGCCGCCGATTGCGACGTCACCGTCGGCCTCGTCATGGAACTGACGGGCCCGGCCGGCGAATATGGGCAGGCCGGCGCCAAGTCGGTCGAGATGGCGCTGCGCGATATCAACGACGCCGGCGGCGTGGCGGGCTGCAAGATCGTCACCGACACGCGCGATTCGCAGAGCCAGGGCACCGTCGCGGTCGATGTCGCGACGCAGCTGGTTCAGGTGAAGAAGGTTCCGGTGATCATCGGCGGCATCATCTCGTCGGTCTCGATCCCGATCCTCACCTCGGTGACCGCGCCGGCCAAGATCCCGCAGGTCTCGCCGGCCTCGTCCTCGCCGACGCTGACCAAGCTCGGCCGCGAGGGCAAGACCAACGGCGTCTTCTTCCGCACCATCACCTCCGATGCGCTGCAGGGCGTCGCGGCGGCGAAATTCGCCATCGACCAGGGCATCAAGAAGATCGCGATCATCAACGTCAACAACGACTTCGGCGTCAACATGGTCAACGAGTTCGCGACCGCCTACAAGGCGCTCGGCGGCGAGATCACCTCGACGACGCCCTATAACGAAAAGCAGTCGAGCTACCAGTCCGAAGTGACGGCGGCCCTCGCCTCCTCGCCCGAGGCGCTCTATCTCGTCTCGACGCCGGTCGACGGGGCGACCATCGCCCGCGCCTGGATCTCGCAGGGCGGCCCGCAGAAATTCCTGCTGAATGACGGCATGAACAGCGCCGAATTCATCAAGAATGTCGGCCCGGAATATCTGAACGATGCCTATGGCACCTCATCGGGCACCGACGCGACCGCATCGACCGACTATTTCAACGAGGAATACAAGACCTTCTCCGGCCTCGATCCGGCAAGCCCCGCCGCCGACCGCTCCTATGACGCGGGCGCGATCGTCGGCCTCGCGATCGCCGAGGCGAGCAAGGACACCGGCAAGGCGGACAGCGCCGGCATCCTCGCCTCGATCCGCAAGGTTCTCGACCCGCAGGGCGCCGTCATCCATGCCGGCAAGGACGAGTTCGCCAAGGCGCTCGCCCTGATCAAGGACGGCAAGCCGATCAAGTATGAAGGCGTGATCGGGCCGGTCACCTTCGACGACGTCGGCGACATCACCGGTCCGTTCCGCCTGTGGCGGATCCAGAACGGCGAGGTGACCACCGTCGGCACGATGTCGACTGCGGACATCGACAAGGTGAAGGCCAGCCTCGCGAAGTAAGGCGTCATCACGGCACGGCCGGCCCTCTCTCCCGCGTGAGCGGGGGAGAGTTGGAGAGGGGGAATCCTTCTCACCTGCCGGGCCGTCGCACGCGAGCCCCCTCCCCAGCCCTCCCCCGCCTCGCGGGAGAGGGATCAGAACCCTGCGCCAGACGACATCATCGGCGCATCGATGAATTGAAAGAGCCCGCCTTGACCATCGTCTCCGCCCCGCCCCGCATCGCCGTTCCTGCCGGCTTCGAACTGCCGCGCATCGCAACGGGGCTCTGGCAGATCGCGGATATGGAGCGCGACGGCAGGACGGTCGACATCGACGCCGCAGCCGCGTCGATGCTCTCCTATGCTCGCGCCGGCTTCGACGCCTTCGACATGGCCGACCATTACGGCAGCGCCGAGCTGATCACTGGCCGTTTCCTGAAGCTCGCGCAGGCCGAGGGGCTGAAGCCGTTCGTCTCGACGAAATGGTGCCCGACGCCCGGGCCGATGACGCGCGAGGTCGTGCGCGCCGGGGTTCAGCGCAGCCTTGACCGGCTCGGGGTCGAGAGCGTCGACCTGATGCAGTTTCATTGGTGGAGCTTCGAGCATCTGGCCTATCTCGACGCGCTGGCCGAAATGGAGGCGATGCGCAGCGAAGGCATCATCCGCCATCTCGGGCTGACCAATTTCAACACCGACCATCTGGCGCTCGTCGTCCGCAACGGCATCACGATCGCCACCAACCAGGTGTCGTTCTCGCTGCTCGATCGCCGCGCGGCCGGCGAGATGAGCGCCTTCTGCCTCGAAAGCGACATCCGCGTGCTCGCCTATGGCACCATGGGTGGCGGCTGGCTCTCCGAGCGCTGGCTGGGCGTGGCCGAGCCGGAGGGGCCGGCCGACTGGTCGAAGATGAAATATCGCCGCTTCGTCGATGCGATCGGCGGCTGGGACGCCTTGCAGGGCATTCTCGGCGCCGCCTCCGACATTGCGAAGAAGCACGGCGTCTCCCTCTCGAATGTCGCGACGCGCTGGGTGCTCGATCATCCGGCGGTCGCGGCCGCCATCATCGGCGCGCGGCTCGGCGAGCGCGAACATCGCGCCGACAATCTGAAGGCGTTCGCCTTTCATCTCGACGCCGAGGACCATGCCCGCCTCGACGCCGCCTTCACCGCCTCGACGCCGCTGCCGGGCGATTGCGGCGATGAATATCGAAAGCCGCCGTTCCTCACCGCCTCGGGCGATCTCAGCCATCATCTCGCCAGCCTGCCGCAGATCTACAAGGCCGAGCCTGTGCCTGGGAAACCAGGCCGTCTCCGGGTCGATTCCGGCAGTATCTGGGAGCCGATCGCCGGCTATTCGCGCGCCGTGCGGATCGGGGAGCGCATCCTCGTCAGCGGCACGACCGCGACGCATGCCGACGGCTCCATCGTCTGTCCGGGCGATGTCGCCGGGCAGACGACCTATATCCTCGATAAGATCGCGGCTTCGATCACGGCGCTTGGCGGCGCACTCGACGACGTGGTGCGCACGCGGGTCTATCTGAAGGACGCCGCGGCCTGGGAGCCGGCCTCGCGGGTGCATGGCCGCTTCTTCGGGTCTATCCGCCCGGCCAACACGCTGCTGGAAATCGGCGCGCTTGTCGGCCCCTATGAAATCGAGATCGAAGCGGAGGCCGTGGTCGACGCGGCATAGGCTCGGGACCCAATTGGAGAGCGACATGGACGACGGCATCACGCGTTTCGCAACGCCGCGCGACGACGGGCTCGGCCTCGTCCGGATCGAGAATGCGGCCGGCCTCGCCATCGAGGCGCTGCCGAACGGCACGCTGTTCGCGATCACCCATCGCGAGCCGCGGGGCACGATCATGATCAACCAGGTGCTCGGCGCGCCGACTGGCGGCGGGATCGGGCGCCTTCTGCTGCGCATGGGCGGCAATTCGCCAGATATCGCGACCATCGCCGGCAACGGATCGTCCGCGGCGTTCGGTCCTGCGGACAACGCCTTCGTCTATGAGGGCCGCGCGGGTTCGCTGGCCTATCGCGCTGTGCTCGCGCTCGATCCGGAGGAAGCGATCTGGTTCTGGCGCGTTTCGGTCACCAATGAGGGGCGCGACACCGTGCCCTTCGATCTCATCGCCGCGCAGGATGTCGGGCTCGGCGGGCGCGGCTTCCTGATGGGCAGCGAGGCCTATGCCTCGCAATATCTCGACCACCACGTCGAAACCCATGCGGATTTCGGCCCGGTCGTGATGTCGCGGCAAAATCTCGATCAGGGCGGTCGCCATCCCTGGCTGGTGCAAGGCTGCCTCGATGGCGCCAGCGCCTATGCAACCGATGCGATGCAGCTGTTCGGGCCGGCCTTTCGCCTCTCCGGCGCGATCGCCCTCCCCTTCGGCGTCAGCCTGCCATCGATGGTGCTGCAGCACGAGGTCGCCTGCCCGGCGATCCAGAGCGCGGCGCGGACGCTGGCGCCGGGCGAGACGGCGACGCTGACCTTCTTCGCCCGCTTCCTCCCCGATCATCCTGCGGCCTCCGGCCCCGATGATCTCGCCCTGGTCGCGGGGATCGCCGCCCGCGCCGTCGCGCTCGCCGATCCGGCCGCCGCAGCCAGGCCGGCGGTGCGCTGCCTGCTGGAAACGGCGCCGCTTGCCCATGCCGTTGCCTTCAGCGAGGCGAAGATCGCCGCTCGCTATCCGGTTCGGCTGCGCGAGGAGAAAGAGGACGGCGCCATGTTCTCCTTCTTCGTCGCGGACGGCGCCCAGAACCGCCATGTCGTCACCGCCGCCAAGGAAGCGCGGATCGCGCGGCGGCATGGCTCGATCCTCCGCTCGGGCGACAGTCTGATGCTGGACGAGAAGACGCTGTCATCCACCGCCTGGATGCAGGGCGTCTTCGCCGCGCAGCTGACGATCGGCAACACCTCGTTCCACAAGCTCTTCTCCGTTTCGCGCGACCCCTATGGCCTCACTCGCGCCAGCGGCCTGCGCATCCTCGTCGATCGCGGCGAAGGCTGGGAACTGCTCGGCGTGCCATCGCTGTTCGAGATGGGGCTCTCGGACTGCCGCTGGATCTATGCGCTCGGCGCGCGGACCGTGACGGTTCATGCCGTCGCGGCCGGCGATGACGCGGCGCTGCAATGGCGCGTCGACGTGGAAGGCGAGCCTTGCCGCTTCCTCGTCATCGGCCATCTCGTGCTCGGCGAGCGCGAATTCGAGCAGTCCGGCACGGTTACCATCGATCCGGAGGCCAAGCGGGCGAGCTTTGCGCCGGGCGCGGACTGGCTCTGGGGACGGGCCTACCCGAAAGCGCGGATGGATCTGGTCACGGCGACGCCGGAGGCCGTGGCCGCGGTCGGCGGTGACGCGCTCGCTTATCCAGACGGCGTCGCGCGCGGCGGGCCCGTGGTGACGCTGCTCACGCATGATACGAACGCGCTCGTCTTCGCCGTCACCGGGTCGATGACCGATACGGCCGAGGCCGACCGGCTCGCGGACCGCTATGCGAACGGCCGCACGCAAGAGGAAGCGCTTCTGCCGGCGCGGCGGTTCTGGAGCCTCGCCACGCGCGACATGACGCTTTCCGGCGGCCATCCCGACATCGAAGCGGCGAGCCTCATCCTGCCCTGGCTGGCGCATGACGCGATCGTCCACCTCACTGTGCCGCATGGCCTCGAGCAATATTCCGGCGCCGCCTGGGGCACGCGCGATGTCTGCCAGGGGCCGATCGAGTTCCTTCTGGCGATGCGCCACGACACGGCGGTGCACCGGATCCTCCGCGCCCTGTTCGCCGAGCAGGACCGCAAGAGCGCCGACTGGCCGCAATGGTTCATGCTGCCGCCCTATTCCGACATCCGCGCCGGCGACGCGCATGGCGACGTCATCATCTGGCCACTGAAGGCGCTCGCCGATTATATCGAGGCGAGCAGCGATATCGGCATCCTCGCCGAGAAGGTCGGCTGGCGCGGCGGCGCGGCTGGTGAGACGGCGAGCATCGCCGAGCATGTTGCCGCGCTGATCGCCGAGGCCGAACGCCGGTTCATTCCCGGCACGCATCTCATCCGCTATGGCGAGGGCGACTGGAACGACTCGTTGCAGCCGCATGATCCGCATCTGCGCGACTGGATGGTCTCGAGCTGGACCGCAGGCCTGCTGCACGAGCAGATCGTGCGCTATGCCGCGATCCTCGCCCGCGCCGACGGCAACACCCATCGCGGGGCGCATGACGAAGCGCGCCGGCTGGAGCGGCTGGCCGAAGCCATTCGGAGCGATTTCAACCGCCATCTCGTCTCAGGCGGGATCACGGCCGGCTATGCGCTGTTCGACACCAGCGGCCATCGCACGGAACTGCTGCTGCACCCTTCCGATACCCGGACCGGCCTCTCCTATTCGCTGATCGCGATGACGCAATCGATGCTCGGCGGCCTTGTCGGTGAAGACGAGACCGTCTCGCAGCTCGCCGCGATCGACGCGTCGCTCACCTTCCCGGACGGCATGCGGCTGATGGACAAGCCAGTCAAATATGCCGGCGGACCCGAGACGCTGTTCCGGCGGGCTGAATCCGCGTCGTTCTTCGGCCGCGAGATCGGGCTGATGTATGTCCACGCGCATCTGCGCCAATCTGAGGTGCTCGCCAGGCTTGGCGCCGCAGATGCGCTGTGGGACGCGATCGCCCTCGCCAATCCGATCCGCGTCACCGAGGTGCTCAACCAGGCGACGCTGCGTCAGCGCAACACCTATTTCTCGTCCTCCGACGCCGGCTTCGCCGACCGCTACAAGGCGTCAGCCGACTGGGAAAGCCTCAAGGACGGGACGGTGGCAGTCGATGGCGGCTGGCGGACCTATTCGAGCGGACCTGGCATCTTCACCCGGCTTCTGGTCGAATTGGCGCTCGGCCTTGGCCGTGGCCATGCCGCCGGAAAGGTCATTCCAAGAGATTTCGGCCCCGTCGAGCTCATCTGGACCGAGGGCAGTGCAACACGTCGCCTCGCACTGCAGTAACGCCCGCATTTTAACCTTGGCGCTTAACAATATCGCATGAATCCCGCAGCTTCGGCGCTGTGGGGGCATGGACATTCGCTCATCACCCTGGCTAAGCTTAACGAAACGTTAAGGGGGGATGATCGTTTGCTTTCTATCCTAATCTACATGGCCGCCGCCGCCGCGCTCGGACTCGGCAGCCAGATCATTCGCCCGACCGCCGCGCTCGGCAGCGATCATCACCGCAGGCTCTATTGGACCGGCGCCGTGGCCGCGATCGGCCTGGTCGGGCTCTTTGCGAGCGCATTGGTGATCTGACATAGTGCCGGCCACGCGATCGCGAGGATAAGCATGACGACGATTTTCTGCCGAACCATCCCGGGCCTGTTGGCCGGCGCACTCATGGTCGCCGCCGGGCCTGCGCTCGCCGACGCGTCTGCGCATTACAAATGCAAGGACGGCTCGGCCTTCGCCGCGGTCTTCACCACCACGCCGGGCTCCGTCGCGTTGGCCTTTGTCCACGGGCCCAAGCTGACGCTGCCGCAGGCCGTCTCGGCAGATGGCGGCCGTTACGTCAAGGGCAAGACCGAGTTCTGGATCAAGGGCCAGGGCGGCACGCTGACGCGCTCGGGCAAGACGACGACCTGCCAGGCGGGCAACTGACGCCGGCCGGCGCGGACGGCGCCGCTCAACTTGCCGTGATGGCGACACGGGCCGCCGTCGCGCCTCGTATATCGGATGACCTTCCTCTGAGGAGATGCTCCGATGCTGACCCGCCGCCGCCTGTTCGCCCTCTCGCTGGCCGCCGCCACGGCGGTCTCCCTCAGTGGGATCACGCCCGCCGCAGCGTTCACGCTGCAGCCCTATGATGCCGCCGCCGTCAACGCTGCGATCAGATCCGGCAAGCCGGTGATCATCCATGTCTATGCGCCCTGGTGCCTGCAATGCCGGGCGCAGGCTTCCATTCTCGACCGGCTGTCGGCGGCCGGGCGCTATGGCGACATCGCCTTCTTCAAGGTCGATTACGACAAGCAGAAGGACATTGTGAAAGCCTTCGGCGTGCCGCGTTCGACGCTGATCGCCTTCCGCGGCGGCAAGGAGGTCGACCGGATGTCGTGGGGCACATCGGAAACGTCGGTCGTCGCCGTCCTCGACGCTGCCGGCTGATGCTCTCCGCCGTCGTCTTTCCCTTCATCGCCGGGCTTCTCACCATCCTCAATCCCTGCGTGCTGCCGCTGGCGCCGATCATCGTCGCCGGAGCGCGGGCGCGCGATCCGCTGGCGCCCCTGGCGCTTGCCGCCGGGCTCGCCATCACCTTCGGGCTCTTCGGCGGCATTCTCGCTTCGCTCGGAGCAGAGCTCGGCGATACCGGACCGGGGCGGATCGTGCTCGGCGTGGCGATGCTGGTGTTCGGCATCATCATGCTGGTGCCCGCCCTGGCGCATCGTGCCGAGATGGCGATGGCGCCTCTTGGCGCCTGGGCCGACCGGCAATCCGGGCGCATGCCGGCCGCCGGTCTCGCGGCACAGGCCGGCATCGGCGCCATCCTCGCCATAGCCTGGGCGCCCTGCGTCGGTCCAACGCTCGGCGCGGCGCTGACGCTGGCGGCGGCGGGCGGATCGCTGACCGCGGCAATGGGCACGATGGTGGTGTTCGCGCTCGGTGCCGCCGCCTCGCTGCTGGTCGCCGGCTATGGGCTCGGCAGGCTCGCCCGGCGGGGACGGATCGCGGCCGGGCGGTCGGCATCGATCGGCCGCGCGCTTCTCGGCCTCGCCTTCGCGCTGGTCGGCTTCGGCATGGTCACCGGTCTCGACAAGGTCGTCGAGGGCGCGCTGGTCGAAGCGATGCCGGACTGGCTCGTCGGCTTCGCAACACGGTTCTAGGGCTTCGGCCCTCGTCCTTGCCGGCATCCTCGCCTATCCTTCGGGCGTGAACCGGCGAAAGGGGACGAGACATGGCGGGGCAAGAGGTGCGGAGAGCCACATGGGCGATGCTGGGACTGGCGGCGATCGCGGCAGCGGGTTCACCGCGCATGGCGGAAGCGGCGAGCTTCAACTGCGCCAAGGCCAGCTTGCCGGATGAGGTCGCGATCTGCGCCAATCTCGACTTGAACGACGACGATGTCGAGATGGCGACCCGCTATCAGATGCTGCTGAAATTGCTGCCGATGGGCGCGGCCGGCAATCTGCGCGACGACCAGAAAGCCTGGCTCGCATGGCGCCGCTCCTGCGGCAGCGACATCGCCTGCCTCAACAACGCCTATGACGCCAGGATCAAGGCGCTCAGCGCCGCCTTCAACCGGATCGCGGCACGCGGACCGTTCTAGCGTCCGGACGCTCGGTTACTGCGCCAGGGGCGGCGGCATCGGCTGCTCGGCCGGGGCAATGGCGGGGGGCGCCGCCGGCGCGACCGAAGCGGTCCGGGTCGGGTCGACGAACTCGACATCGACGCCGGGCCGGACGAGATGGGCCAATTCGTTGGCATCCCAGTTGGTCAGGCGCAAGCAGCCATGGCTGTTGGTCTTGTCGATGCGGCTCGGTTCGGGCGTGCCATGGATGCCGTAGGTCGGCTTGTCCAAGCCGATCCACACCGAGCCGACCGGATTATTGGGCCCGGGAGCGAGCTTCAACGCCTTGTCGTTCTTGCCCTGTTGGAAATTGACCTTCGGGCGATACCAGTAGACCGGATCGATGGCGATCGCCTTGACGGCATGGATACCGCTCGGCGAGGGCATGTCTGTGCTGCCGATGGTGGCCGGATAGGCGACGACGAGGTTCCACTGCTGGTCATAGCCGAGCAGCTGGCGCGCCGCGGAATCGGCGACGAGGTGATAGACCTTGGTCTTGGCCGGCGGGCCGACATCGGCGACCGTGATCGTCTCGCCCTCGGTGAACCCGGCACCGGGA
Source organism: Kaistia sp. (assembly GCA_035555375.1). GTDB lineage: Bacteria > Pseudomonadota > Alphaproteobacteria > Rhizobiales > Kaistiaceae > Kaistia. The sequence continues at coordinate 429,595 of DATMGR010000038.1, forward strand.
TTGAGGCGGCGCAGGAAGCCCTCGTCCATGTGGAACCGCTCGGCGAGTGCCTCGCCCGCATTGCGATAGGCGAGGCGCGGCAGTTGCGCCATCTCGCCGTAGTCCTTGGGAATGGTCGGCACGAAGGGACCAGCCGCGTCGGCCGCGGTGATCACATAGGGCACCAGCACCGGCCTGTTGCCGAACGAGGCCAGGATCGCGTCGATCTGCGGCCCCATCCGTCCGGTCGAGGGCATGCCGTTCATGTTCTCGAGTGCCGAAACGGCCTTGGCGAGATTGCCGCCGGACATGCCGTCGATGACGCCGGGCGAGACATTGGCCCGGTCGAGCAGGATCTGGAGCCGCGCGATGGCCGGAATGGCCTGCTTGCCCGTGCGCTTGAGGCTGTCTGGCAGAATGGCTTCATTCGCCTGTGCGATGAAGGTTGCCGGAACGAGCGCCGGCACCACGGCTGCGGGCGGGTTCGCGGCAATTGGCGGCCCGTCGGCCGGCGGCGCCGAGGGTGCCGGCTGCTGGAGGGCCTGGTTCGGCCCATAGGGCTGGTAAGGCTGCTGGAGCTGGTAGGTCCCGGCCTCCGGCTGGCCCTCATAGGGCTGCGGCGCCGCCTCGATCTGCGGATAGACGTCGCGATAGCCATAGGAAGGCTCAGCATAGTCGCGATAGCGATAGCCGTGCTGGGCATCATAGTCCTGCGCAACGGCGTCGCCCGACGAGAGCGCCAGCAAAGCCGACAGCAGCAGGATCGACGGGTTCATTTTCATCACGCTCACTCCACGCCAACGCAACGCAGGGATCGGCGATCGGGCCGAAACCTCGATGAAATCTAGGTCATCGTGGTTAAGGATGAGTTGAGCCGAGGAAGATGGCGCCCATGCGGCGCTTCGTCCGGGCGGGCTGTTCGTCTCGCGGATCGCCTGTACCATCCAGGCGCGGCGGGATCGCCGCGCGTAAATGGCGGGAGACGGACTGATGGATGTGCGCGGCAAGGTGATCAGCGGCCGGTTCCTGCATGCGCCGGGACCAGACGGCGCCGAAGTCCTCGCCGATGCGCTGGTCGCGGTCGATGCCACCGGCACGATCACGAGCGTCACGCTGACCGCCGATCCCGCTTATGCCAAGCGGCGGACAGAGGCGCGGCGGACGGGAACACTTGCCGAGATGGCGCCCCGCACCGCGATCCTGCCCGGCTTCGTCGATCTCCACATCCACGCGCCGCAATATCCCCAGCTCGGCAAGGCGCTCGACGTGCCGCTCGAGGTCTGGCTGCATCGCTACACTTTTCCGCTCGAAGCCCGGTATGCCGATCTCCCCTTCGCGCGGAGGAGCTACGAGGCTCTCGTCGGCGATCTCCTCGCCGGTGGCACGACGACGGCGCTCTATTTCGCAACGGTGCATCAGGATGCGACGCGGCTCCTGGCCGATATCTGTCTCGCCAAGGGGCAGCGGGCGCTGGTCGGCAAGGTAGCGATGGATGATCCCGAGGCCTGCCCGCCCTACTATCGCGACGCGAGCGCGCAGGAGGCCATCGACGGCACGCGCGCGCTGATCGACCATCTCGCCGCCCTGCCCGGCAATGGCGGTCTCGTCAAAGCGGTGGTGACGCCGCGTTTCATTCCATCCTGCACCGATGCCTTGCTGGAGGGTCTCGGCGCGCTTACCGCCTCATGCGGCTGCCATGTCCAGACCCATTGCTCGGAGAGCGACTGGGAGCATGGCCATGTGCTGGCACGCTACGGCCGCACCGATGCCGAGATGCTCGATCACTTCGGGCTGCTGACCCGCCGCACGGTGCTGGCGCATTCGAACTTCCTGACGCCGGCCGATATGGACCGCCTCGCGGCGCGCGGATCTGCCGTCGCGCATTGCCCGCTCTCCAACGCCTATTTCGCCAATGCCGTGTTCCCGATCCGCGCGGCGCTGGCGCGGCAGGTGCGCGTCGGTCTCGGCACCGATATTTCCGGCGGACCGAGCGCCTCGATGCTGGAGGTGCAGCGGATGGCGGTCGCCGCCTCGCGCATGCTGGAGGGCGGCGTCGATCCCGACCTGCCGGCCGGGCGGCGGGGACGGCCGGGCGCGCGCATCGACGTGCCGCTCGCCTTTCATCTCGCGACCGCAGGCGGCGCCGATGCGCTCGACCTCCCCGTCGGCAGCTTTGCGCCGGGCCGGCATTTCGACGCCATCCTCGTCGATCCCGATGCGCCCGGCTCGACAATGCGGCTCTTCGACGAGGTCGACGAAGAAGCGGACCTGCTCGAGAAGATTGTCTATACGGCCTCGCGGCCCAATCTTGCTTGTGTCTGGGTCGGTGGCCGCGCCGTTTCGGGCAGCGCCGGTTGACCCGGCATCCGCCGGGAATCGATCACTCGGACGGCCGATCCGGGGCGAGCGGCAGGCGGATTTCCTGCACCAGACCGCAGACAGCCCCATTGCTGACCGTGATCGAGCCGCCATTGCGCTCGATGATCTCCTTGGCAATGGCGAGGCCGAGGCCAGCGCCGGGCATCGCTTGGCGCCGCGAAGGATCGACCCGGAAAAACGGCTCAAACACATTCCCGATCAGGTCTTCCGGAATGCCGGGGCCACTGTCCCGGACGAAGACCACGGCAAAGGCGCCGTCGATCTCACCCGCGATCCGGCCGCCGCCGCCATGCGTGGCGGCGTTGATGAAGAGATTGCGCAGCGCCCGGGTCAGCGCCAGACGGGCAACGCCCACCTCGGCCTCGACAGTCTGTTCGAGTTCGAGCCGCATGCCCTGGATCGTCAATTCGCCCGTGATCTCCCGCAGCAGCCCGCCGATCTCGACGCGCTCCCGGGCACCTGACGAGGCTTCCTCGCGGACGAGGCGGATGGCGCTATCGGCAATGCGATCGAGTTCCTCGAGATCGCGCAGCCAGAGCGCGCGCTCGTCATCGTCGCCGACGAACTCGGCGCGGAGGCGCATGCGGGTCATCGGGGTGCGAAGATCGTGGCCGGCCGCCGCGACGAGACGCATCCGGCTCTCCATGGCCGATTTGAGCCGCGCCGAGAGACGATTCAGCGCCTGGGCGGTCGCCTTCATCTCGCCGGTGCCGAGCTCGGGCAATACCGGCAATGTGCCATCCGGCCCCACCGTGGCGATTGCACCCTCGATCATCTGCAGCGGCCGGGTCAACCGGTTCGAGATCACCACCGCGATGCCCGCGGCGCCGAGAATGATGGCCGACATCCAGCCGAGCAGGATGAACCATGCCGTGCGGGGCGGCGGCGGGCGCGCCGAAAGCGGCATCGCGATCCACCAGCCCTGGCTGGCGATCGGCACGGAGACGGTCATCGGCTGATTGGAGACGGACTGGCTGACGAGGACCGGGCGGGGCTGCCCGATACGGGCGAGTTCGGAGCGCAGCACCTCGGTCAGCCGCTCATCCACGCTGCCGCTCGCGGGGCCAGGCAGCAGGCGCATGCCATGCAGGTTCGGATTGACCATGCCGGGCTCGAAATCATCCGGCAGTTGCTCGGCCAGCCGCGAGATCAGATCGATCTGCAGCGCGGCGTCCTGAACCATGCGCTCGGGTCCCGGCCTCCCGATCACCGCGATGGCGACCGATGTCGCCATGCCGACGACGGCGACGATCGCACAGACGATGAGGGCCGCGATCCTGAGGCGCAGCGTGTTCAACGCGGCGCCTCGATCGTCTCCACCTTGGTCGAGAGCTGGTAGCCGCCGTTGCGCACCGTCTTGAAGATATGGAAGCTGCCGCCATCACCGAGCTTGCGCCGCAGGCGGCTCATCAACACGTCGATCGAGCGGTCGAGCGGATCCGCCTCGCGGCCCTGCGTCAGATCGAGCAGCTGGTCTCGCGAAAGCACGCGGCCCGGCCGATCGAGAAAGACCCGCAGCAGATCGAATTCGGCGCCCGTCAACACCACATCGGCGCCGTCGGGATCAATCACCGACCGGCTGGTCGGGGACGCGACGAAGCCCGCGAAACGATAGTTCTCGACTGTCGGCGGCTCGGCAATGTCGGCGACGCGGCGCAGCACGGCACGGATGCGCGCCAACAGCTCGCGCGGATTGAACGGCTTGCCGACATAATCGTCGGCACCGATCTCGAGCCCGATGATGCGGTCCACATCCTCCTTCAGCGCCGTCAGCAGGATCACGGGAATATGCGGCTTGCGGTCTCGTAGCTGGCGGCAGATGTCGAGCCCCGAGCCGTCTGGCAGCATGACGTCGAGGACGATGAGATCGATCTGCTGGGTCTCCAGCTTCTCCTCGAGCTCGCGCCGGTCGGCCGCGAGCGTGACGCGGAGACCCTGCTGGTCGAGATAGCGGCCCAGCAGCTTGCGGATTTCGAGGTCGTCATCAACGACAAGAACGTGTGGCGTGATCTGCATCTATGGAACTGCACTCAAACGGAGGTCGTTGCAAAAATGAGGCATACAGCCTCGAGAGCGCTCTTGGCCGAGGGTTTGGTAAACGAACCTCTCAAAGGGCCCTACAGCAATGTTGCGTAACAAGATTTCCCGCACAGGCAAGGCTTGGCCATGCAAAGACGACGTCTGGAAATGGCGGTTGTCTAGCGTGGCCTCGCTGTCGAACAGCCATGGAGACTAATATGAAACGCCTATCAGTTGCGATCGGAACGCTGCTCATCATGAGCGCACCGGCCTTGGCGGTGACCGGCGACCAGGCGCCACCGGCTCCAAAACCAAGCAGCGCGACCATGGCGCCGATGGCGCAGCCGGGCGGCGACAAGGCCGGCTGGCATCCGATGCGCCCGCCCGGCCAGCGGCCCGGAGCGCCGGACTGGAGCCTGCGCCTCGCCGAGCGCCTGGCCGCAGCCGAGACGCTGATCGGCATCAAGAGCTACCAGCTCGACGCCTGGCGCGACTATACGAGCGCGCTGATCGATCTGTTCGCGCCGCCGCCGGCGCCTCCCATGCCCGCGCCTGCCGATGCCGGCGGGGATAGAGCCTTCGCCCATCAGGAGCAGATCGCGCGGCGGATGAAGGAGCGGGCCGCCAAGGCCGATACCCTGCTTGAGGCGATCACGGCGCTTCGCGCCAAGCTTTCGCCGCAGCAGCTTGACCGGCTCGCCACGATCAGCCTTTTCCCGCACCCGCCGATGCGCGGGCCTATGCCTGAAGGCCGCGGCCCGATGGACCGCGGGATGATGGGCAGCGGAATGATGGGCCGAGGCGGCTGGAACGGTGGTCCCGGCCCGCATGGTCCGGATACCCCCGGACCCGCCGATCACGGCCCGGCCATGATGGGGCCGGCCGATGGTGGCGGTCCGGATCAGGCCGGCCCTGAAGCTATGCCGGACGGTCCCGGCGAACCTGATGAGGCGCCTGAAGCGCCTGCACGGTAAATTCCTGACGGCACGTCAACCGGCTACCGCCCCACGGCCCGGTTGACAGTCAGGATGTGGCGGCCCCCTCCTGCCCGGGAGGGGGCCGTTGCCGTTTCTGCGCCGCCGCGGCCGAGCCGGCCGACGCGATCAGAAGCCCAGATAATCGCGCTTTCCGATCGGCACACCCTTGTGACGCAAGATGTCGTAGGCGGTGGTCACGTGGAAGAAGAAGTTGGGGACCGCGTGCTGGAAGATATAGTCGCGACCGATGAACTGCTTTTCACCGGCGCGGCTGCGCAGCACGACCGGGCGATCCTCGGCGCCGGCGAGCGCCGCCGCGTCGACGGTCCGGAGAAAGTCCAACGTTCTGGCGATGCGTGACTGGAGTTCGGGGAAGCTCGTCTCCTCGTCGGCAAAGCTCGGCGCCGTGATGCCGGCCAGGCGGGCGACGCACGCCTTGGCGGTGTCGCTGGCGCGCTGCACCTGCGCGCCCAGCGGATCCATGTCGGCGATCAGACGCGCTTCGACCAGATCGGCCGGATCGAAGCCGCCGGCTTCCGCAAAAGCGACGCCCTTGTCCAGAATGGCGGAGAGGTTGGCGAAGCCGCGCTCGAACACGGGAATGGTGACGTCATAGGCTGAAAAGGTCATGCTGTTCTCATTGGCACGGGACATTCGCCCGCGGCGCCACGAAGGATATGGTCCGGGAATGACAATCCCCGCAGGGCGGGATATGGGATCACGATCGGCAATTCGCATCGGGCGCGGAAGGCCGACCTGCTTCCTGCCTCCGGGGTGGCAGTACAGCGGGCGGGGACCACAATGGCACGGATCGAGATCGTCCACACGACACGATACGACTATCACAATCCCGTCGGCCTGATGCGGCACCGCTTGATGGTGCGGCCGGACGACAGCCACGATCTTCGCTTGCATCGGGCCAGCCTCGACATCGACCCGCAGCCGTCATCGATCCATTGGTCGCACGACCCGTTCAACAATTCGATCTGCCTGCTCGAATGGCCGCAGTCGATGCTGACCCGCCATCTCGAGGTCGTGTCGACGCTGGACCTCACGCATCACCCCGAAGGGCCGCCGCTGCCGCGCTTCAGCCTCGACCCGGACGCGACCGATTTTCCTTTCGCCTACGCGGCCGAGGAGATGCCGGATCTCGCGGCGCTCGTGACGCCGGCCGATGACGATCCGGCCGGAACGGTTGCCGCCTGGGCGCAGCGCTTCATCGTCGAGGGCGGAGGACGCACGCTTGGCATGATCGAGGCGATGACCCATGCCATCCGGGCAGAATTCCGCTATGGCGCGCGGCACGAGGAAGGCACGCAGACCGCCGCGGAAACGCTGGCGCTCGGCGCGGGAACGTGCCGCGACTTCGCCGTGCTGATGATCGAGGCGCTCCGAAGCTTCGGCCTCGCGGCCCGCTTCGTCACCGGCTATCTCTATGATGACCTCTCCGGCGAGACGCGCGGCGGCGGCTCGACGCATGCCTGGTGCAGCGTCTACCTGCCCGGCGCGGGCTGGGTCGAATATGACCCGACCAACGGGCTCGTCGCCGGATCCAATCTCATCCGGGTCGGCGTGACGCGCATCGCGAGCCAGGCCAGCCCGATCACCGGCGCGTTCATCGGCGGGAATGGTGACTTCGCGGGGCTTTCCGTCGACGTCCAGGTGACGGGCCGCGCAGTTCATGGCAGGGATCACGGCGGCGAGGCGGTGCCTTGAACCGTCACGCCGATCCCGTCACGCCGGTCTCGACCGGGCGGCTTCCCTCGTCGGCCATGGTCGAGGACGCCGTCGCCTCCGCGCATCGCGCGTTTAGCGACGATCGCGACGGCGAGAACATCCAGATCTATCCCGCGCTCGCCGCGATGCCGCCGGACCTTTTCGGCGTCGCCGTCGTCGGGGTCAACGGGCGCATCCATGCGGCCGGCGATGCCGATCATGCCTTTGCGATCATGAGCGTCTCGAAGCCGTTCGTCTTCGCTCTGCTGTCCGACGCCATCGGCAGCGCCGCTGCGCGCGCCGAGATCGGCGTCAACGCGACGGGCCTTCCCTTCAACGCATTGGCGGCGATCGAGAACGGACCTGAAGGGCGGACCAATCCGATGGTCAATGCCGGAGCGATCGCCACCACCAGCCATGTTCCAGGCGATGACGTCGAGGCAAAGTGGCGTTTCATCCGCGCGGGGCTGGAGCGTTTCGCCGGTCGGGAACTCGCGATCGACGACGCGGTCTATCGCTCGGCCAGCCTCACCAACACGCGCAACAAGGCGATCGGCCATCTGCTCGCGACCTTCGGCCGGCTCGGCTCCGATCCGGTGACGGCCGTCGAGCTCTATACGCGGCAATGCTCGCTGCAGGTCACGGCGCGGGATCTCGCCGCCATGGGCGCGACGCTCGCCGATGGCGGCGTGCATCCGCTGACCGGCGCGACGGTGGTCAGCAGCAGCGGCAGCCGCGACGCGCTCGCCGTCATGGCGACCTCGGGGCTTTACGAGACATCCGGCGAATGGCTGTTCGATGTGGGCCTGCCCGGCAAGAGCGGCATCGGTGGCGGCATCGTGACGGTGGCGCCCGGCAAGGGCGGTCTCGGCACGTTTGGCCCAAGGCTCGATAGCGCCGGAAACAGCGTCAAGGGCCAGCTCGCCGCGCGCTTCCTCGCCGAGCGGCTCGGCCTCAACCTGTTCGCCTCGACACCATTCGCGGGCGGATGATCCTTAGGCAGCGCCTCGGGGCGCACAGCTGAGCGAAGCGATGATAACCGCGATCCAGGTCCCCGGACTGCTCACCTTCACGATCGCCATCGTGGTGTTCTTCGTCGGCTCCAGCCTCAACCGGCTGATAAAGCCGCTGCAGCGCTGGAACATCCCGGAAGCGGTGACGGGCGGCATGATCGCGGCCCTCGCGACGCTCATCGCCTACAAGGTCTTCGGCCTCGAACTGAGCTTCACGCTGGCGGCGCGCGACATGCTGCTGCTCTATTTCTTCACCGGCATCGGCCTCAACGCCAAATTCGCCGATCTCCTCGCCGGCGGGCGGCCGCTGATCGTGCTGCTGGTGCTGACGCTCGTCTATCTCGTCATCCAGAATGCCATCGCCGCCGGCAGCGTCGCAGCGCTGGGACTGCCATCCGGCCTCGCGCCCTTTGTCGGCTCGGCCTCGCTGATCGGCGGCCATGGCACGACGATCGCCTGGGCGCCGGTGCTTTCGGAGCGGTTCGGCGTCGGCAATCTGCTCGAAGTCGGCATCGCCACGGCAACGCTCGGGCTGGTGATCGCGAGCCTTGTCGGCGGCCCGATCGCGGGCTTCCTGATCAAGCGCCATGGCCTTGCCGGGCCGGTCGGCGAGACGGCGCCCGTCGTCGGATTGCCCGCGGCGCCTGCCGACACGCGCGACGAGATCAGCCATGTCAGCCTGCTGCGCTCGATCCTCGTGATCAATGTCGTGATCCTCGTCGCCTATGGCCTCGAAGATGCGGTCGAGGCGACGGGTATCAAGCTGCCGATGTTCGTCGTCTGCCTGCTGGTCGCGATCGTCGCCACCAATCTCGTGCCGCGGCTGCTGCCGCGGCTCGCCTGGCCTTCGCGCACCAAAGGGCTGGCGCTGATCTCGGACCTCGCGCTCAACGTGTTCCTGGCGATGTCGCTGATGAGCATGCAGCTCTGGACGCTGGGCGAACTCGGGCCGGCGCTCGTCGTGATCCTGACGCTGCAGACACTGGCCGCCGTCGCCTACATCATCTTCGTCGTCTTCCCGGCGATGGGGCGCGACTATCTCGCCGCCGTAATCTCGGCAGGCTTCACCGGCATCAGCCTCGGCGCGACCCCGACCGCGATCGCCAACATGACCGCGGTGACCAAGGTTCACGGCGCGGCGGCACGGGCCTTCATCATCCTGCCGCTGGTCTCGGCTTTCTTCATCGACATCGCCAACGCCTTCGCGATCGGCTTCATGGCCCGCTGAGTATCGGCCCGCCGAGCGCTCTCAATAATCCCACTGCGCGCCGATGCCGAGCTCGCCCGAGCCGTCGCCGCCGGCCGCGCCCTGCAGGCGAATGTTGCGCGTCACGTCGACATCCACCGTCACCTTGCCGGACGACGCGTTCGGACCCTGCCGCGCGCCGACATAGACGCGATCATTGAGGCGCTTGCCGATGCCGACCTGGCCGGTCGCGTCGACATCGAACGAGTCGACGCCGAGCGAACGGCGGACCTGGTCGAGGACGCCGGGGCCGCCACCGGAAAACTGCGCGACGGCCTGCGCCACCTGGAGCGCCTGGCTGGCGTTCAATGTCGAGATCGAGCGGCCGAACAGGATGCGCGACAGAACTTCGTCCTGCGCCAGCGCCGGGCTCGAGGTGAAGCTCACCTGCGGCGCCGAGGCCCTACCGGTGACGATGATCGAAGCCGTGACGTCGCTGGTCGTGGTGGAGGCGGTGAAATCGAGCGTCGGGTCGGTGCTGCCCTCGAACGTCACCTTGCCTTCCGTGAAATCGAGGCGGCGGCCGAGAAGATCGAACCGGCCCCGGCGCAGCTCGAAGCCGCCCAGCGTCACCATATTGGCCGTGGTGCCACTCAAGGTCAGATTGCCGCCGAACTCCGCGTCGATGCCCATGCCGCGCACGAATACCGAATTGCGCGCCGCGATCGTCAGATCGAGATCGGCGACGAAGGCGGGCGGCGCTGCGGCGCGGCGTGCCGTGCGTTCGGCCGTCGCGGCGGCGCGGGTCTGCGCCTGCGCACGGAGGCCCTTCTGCCCCGGGCGCTTCTCGCCGCCGGTATTGATATGGCGGACCTGAAGCGGATCGAGCCCGCCGCCGGGGAGCTGGTCGGCGATGTTGATGTCGAGCCTGATGACGTCGATGTTGCCGGCGATTCGCGGCCGCGTCGCGACCGGGCCGTCGATCGTGATCCTGCCGCTCGCCACGAGGTTCATCAGGTCGCTGGCAAGGATGTTGGCGCGGTTGAGATCGATCCGCACATTGGCCGGGAAGCCACGCGCCGCATCGAGGCCGATGGTGCCGCTGCCGCTCAGCGAGCCGCCGCGCGGCGTTGCGGCCGTCAACTGGCTGACGACTATCTGGCTGTTCGACCCGGTGAGAACTGCCTGGATATTGGTGAGCGTGACGCCATTGACGCTGTCGGTGAAGCTTCCGCCGGCAACGCGGATCGTGCCCGACGCGGCGGGCGCCGCGCTGGTGCCGCGCAGCGCCATGTCGACGGTGGCGCGTCCACGGACCGTTGCGCCCTGGTTGGCGAGAAAGGTATTGGCGATGCCGAGATCGATGGCCCCGGCGATGCGGAGGTCGAGCTGGCCAGCAGCGATCGGCGCCGAGCCGCGCACGGTGAGGCCCGAAACCGATGGCGCATTGATGGTCGCGTCGACATTGACCCTGCCGCCGCCAAGCGTGCCACGCGCCGCGATCTCGAACGGGCCGATCCCCTTGGTCGCGAGATCAGCCGTCGAGAGCCCCGCAACGCGAATGTCGTAATTGCCGGCCGGCGCGGTGGCCGTGCCAGTGATCCGCGCGCTCCCCGAGAGCGTGCCGCGCGGATCTAGATCGGGCGCGAACAGGGCAGCGATCGAGAGCGGCAGGCTGCGGATATCGGCGGTGAGATCGAGCGTCTGGCCGACGCGGCCGGCGATGGTCGCGCCGCCGCCGCCGGTCGCAAGCTGCAACCGGTCGATGGCGACGCCGCCATCGGCCAGCGTGATCGTCGCCGGCGCCGAAAGCGTGACGGTCGTTGGCCCGCGCGCCATGCGCAACTGGTCGAGGCGAATGCGGGTCGCCGCCCCGGCCGGCGCGATATTGGCCCGCGCGGTGAGCGTCGCCCCGAGCACGGCGGTATCAAGCGTCAGGTCGGTGGTCTGGCCACGGCTTGCGGCCGTCAGTGTCGCGCGGTCGATGCGCTGGCTGCCCGCCACGAGGCCGGCGAGGGTCGCACGGCCGTCGAACACCGGCGTCCCGGCCGGATCGACGACACGGAGGTCGATATCCGCACTTTCGAGCCGATTGCCGGCGAAGCTGACATTCTGCGCGCGGCCGTTGACGGCGACGCGCTGCAGACCGCCTGCGGCGTCGAGAACCACCCTTCCATCGAGCCGACCGCTGATCGGCGTCAGGATCAACGGCTCCAGGTCGCTTAAATTCCCTGCGGCGACTGTGAAGCGACCCGTAACGAGGCTGTTCGCGCCGATGGCGGCCGATCCGGTGGCGTGGACGCTGCCGACCGAGAGATCGAGATCATCGATGCGGCGGCTGCCCGCCTCGGTCGCGAACCGGGCACTGCCCTTGGCCGGGCGATCGGCGATGCGGCCGTCGAGCGCGAAGCTGCCATGCGGCTGACCGGTCAGGTCGGCGAGGTCGAGCGTGACGGCGAGGTCGCGGATCGGCTTGCCCATCGCTTCGGCCGAGGCGATGTCGACGCGGCCCTTGAGGCCGAGCGCGGCGAGGCCACCCGTAAAGTTCAGCTCAGCCTTGGCGCCGCCCTTGACGCGCGGATCGAGGCGGCCGAGATCGGCCAGCGTCAACTTTGCGGTCAGATCGGCGGTCTCTTTGGCGATGCCGCCATTCACAGCAAGATCGAGGCCGTTGGCAGCCAGCGTCAGATCCCTGACCGCGATCGTGCCGTCAGCTGCACGGGCGAGCGCTCCCTTGAAGCGACTCGTTCCGGCGAGGAAGCCGTCCAGCGCATCGATGCCGGCCCTGACATCGCGGGTGGTCCCGTCGATATTGACCGATACGGCCGAGAAATCCTTGCCGGTATCGACGGCGCCTTCAAGCGAAACGGTGCCGGACAGCGGGCGGTCGGTGAAGGATGCAAAGGCGGCCAGATCGAGCCTTGGCAGCTTGAAATTGCCCTTTACGAAGGTTGGAGCCGCAGTGCCGACAAAGGCGAGTTCGAGCGGCGCGAGGTCCAGCGTCGCCGCCGTCAGCGTTTGCGCGCCCGCCGAAACCGAGCCGGATGCCGAAAAACGCGCGCTGGTGCCGAGGGCCGCGGCGACCTTGGGCTGGTCGGATGTCATCCCCGCCACATCGCCATTGACGACCACGGCGAGCGCCTTGTCGGCCGGCGTGCCCTTGACCGTCACGTTGAGCGTTTTCGCAGCGTAGCCGCGGCCGGAGACGTCCTCGGCAGCGAGTGTCGCATCAATGGCAGGCAAGCCGAAGGGCCCGGCGACATGCGCGTTCAGGCGCCAGCCTTTCCACGCGATCCCCGGCGCCAGCGCTGCAAAATGCGAGGCATCGCCGCCGACGAGATCGAAAGTGAGGTCGGACGTCTCGCGGGCGGGATCGATCGAGCCGAGAAGCGCGAGGCCGAAACCCGCAGCGGTGAGGTTGAGCCCCTCAAGCTTGGTCTTGAAATCATCGGCGACGACAGCAGAACCGATCAGCGCCGTGTGGCCACTGAAGAGCGGCCGGACATTGGCCGGCAGCAAGCCATCGATGGTCCCGCCAAGATCGAGCATCACGCGGCGGCCATCCGCCATGTTCCGAACGGCGGCCGTGCCCGAGAGCTGCCCGGACGGGCCGGCGTCGAGCGCCAATGTCCCATTCCAGTCATCGAGCGGCGCGCTGCCCTTCACGGTCAGCGCGAGCGGCGGCAGCCCTTCGATCTGGCCAAGACGGGCCACCAGGCCTCCGGCCGGCTCCGAGGCCGTGATATCGAGCGACAGCAGGTTCTTGCCGCCGCTCGGGGCGTAGCCGACGCTCCCGCGCAGCAGCCCCGGCGCATCGGTCCGTTCGATCGCAAAATCGAGATCGAGACCTTCCGCCGGGTCGACCAGTCGCGCCGATGCGTCAAGGCTGAGCTGTGCCGCCATGCCGGCAACAGGTTCGCCAAGCACGATCTCGCCGACATGGAGCTTGCCGAGCACGACGCGCATATTCGGGATCGCCGACCCTGACGACGGGGTCGCCGGCCCTGCAGGCGGGAGGACGGGCAACCGATCGAGCGCGACGCGATCGGCGGCGAGACGCTCGACATTGACGGTTCCGCTCAGCAGGGACAGCGGGTGCCAGATGAGTTCGAGGCCGCCAAGGACCACGAACTGGCCGCGCGTATCGGAAACGGCGATCTGCCCGACTCGCATATCCGTCGGCACAAAGCCGGTCAGATCGGAAATCTCGACCGTCAACCCGTCACGGCTCGCAAGCCGGCTCGCCAGGTCGGCCAGCATCCGCTTGCCGGGCGTCGTCTGGATCAATGCGAAGGCCGCGACCAGCGCGATGACGAGGCCGATCACGACAACGCCGAGCCAACCGACGATGATGCGCGCGATCCTCATCAGAAGGCCTGTCCGAGGCTCAGATAGACGCCGTAGCCGGCCTGGTCATTACCCTTGTTGGCGACGGGAACGGCGACGTCGAGGCGTACAGGTCCGACGGCGGTGTAATAGCGCAGGCCAAGACCGACGCCGACGCCGAGATCGTTGAAATCAGGAGAGCTTCCGGCCGACGCGGAGCCGACATCGACGAAGGGCACGATGCCGATCGTGTCGGTGACCTTGATGCGCGCCTCGGCGGATGCCGCGACATAAGAGAGGCCGCCGATGATATCGCCACGCTCGTTGTGCGGGCTCTGCGACTGATAGTTGAAACCGCGCAGCGTGCCGCCGCCGCCGACATAGAAGCGCCGCTGCGGCGGCACATAGAACAGCTCGGTGCCAAAGATCGATCCGGCGGCGATGCGCCCGGCCAGGATGTAGCGCTTGTCCTCGTCGAGCGCGTGATAGGCCGCAACCTGCCCCTTGACCATCGCCGGGCCGGCGCCGGCATCGCCAAGATAGGCGAACGGCTCCACCGTCGCCGTGGCGCGGATGCCCCTGGAGGGGTCAAGCAGGTTGTCGGTGTTGTCATAGGTGACCGAGAGCGGCACGCCGGCGATATTGTAATCGTTGGTGCCGTAGCTGTCCTGGACGCTCGAAGTCTCCAGGTCGATGCCGGCCGAAACGGAAAGCTGGTCGCTGATCGTCCGCTTGACAGCGGCGTTGAAGACCACCGCCTCGCGGACATAGGCGTCCGTCACTTCGCGCAGCACGGCCGCCTCAGCCGCGAGATCGTCGGCGGTGGTGAGGATGCCGGGCTTGGTGAAGGTGGCGGCGAATTTGTAGCCGAAGGGGCTGGCGTCGGGCACGGAGTCTGGCACCTGGCCAAACCAGGATACCTGCGCATCGAGCCGCAACGTCTCGGCACCGCCGAAAAGATTGCGGTGCCCCCAATAGGCGTTGATCGAGGAGCCGTCGGAGGTCGAATATTTGGCGCCAAAGCCGACATAGCGCGGCTTCCGCTCGGTGACCTCGATATCGACGGGCACGCGCCCCTGCGCATCGGCCTTGTCACCTTCGACGATGCGGACGCCCGAGATCGCATCGTATTTCAGCAGCGAGCGACGCGTGTCGGCAAGGCGCTTCTGCGAGAACATCTCGCCCGGAATGATCCGGACGCGGTCTTCGACGAAGCTCTTCTTCAGCCGGTCCGTTCCGTTCACGGTCACGGCGCCGAACGTGGCCGGTCGGCCGGTCGCCACATAGAAATCCACGTCGACGATGCGCCGCGCATGGTCGGCGACGACATCCTTGTCGACGATCTTCGCGAAGGCATAGCCCCGGTCGCGGTAGAAATTGGTGATCCGGCTCTCGGCGGCGAGGATCGCGGTCGATTGTGCCGTCCGGCCTGGAATGATGCCGAGCTCGCGCAAGGTCGGCACGTCGGCGATCGGCTTTTCCTTGTCGGCATCGAGCAGGCGCACGGTGCCGAAGGTGAAGATCGGACCGGGGTTCACGGTCACAGTGACGGGGACCGGGCCCGCCGCGCGGGCGGCCTCGATCGCAGCGAGCGCCCCGTCGCTTTCAACCGGGACGCCGGCGACCGTGATCGCGATCTGCCCGGCATAATAGCCTTCGGAATAGAGCGCCGCGGTCAGGAGATCGAAATCGGACCGCGCGCGGCGCAGGAGGCCCGCAGCGCCCGATGGCGGCGAGCGACGCAGGCTCTGCAGGCCAGAGGCGCCCTTGATCGTGCCGCGCAGCGACCGTCCCGCATCGACCACGTCGATCGTGACCGTATAGGGCGTCGCATCGACGACCGGCTCGCTCTTCGACTGACCGAACAGGCCGCGCACGCGATCCATGAAGCTCGGCGAATCGTCGGCCGCGAGCGCGGCGCCCGATCCGACGGCGACGAGGACAAGCGTCAGCGCCACCATCCGGCCATGCGCGGATCGGCGTTGTCTTCCCTTGGTTCTGGGCGCCTGATCCCTCAACGCAACGCCTACCTGTCCGAGTCCAACAGCATCGCCGGGCCGCATCGCGGCAGCTCCCTGCTATGCGTGATTGCGGTTAATACCGGGTATAGCAACAGCAATCGACCCCTCGCGGTCCCCGCGCCGAGCCGCGCCGGCAGAACTCCGCCTCCTCCGAAAGACTAACCCGAAGCGTCGCCGGAGGCGACATCGTTTGGCCGCGCCCCGGCATTTCAGCGCTTTGCTGCCCGTGGTCCAACCGTCACTATGACAAATCGGCCACGGCATTGATCGATGATCCGGACGCTTTACAAGAGACGCCAATTCGACATTGCATCGTTGCTTGCCTGTCCTTTAAAAGCGGTCATTCGCTCGGACCCGGTGAAAGCCCGGGTGGCTCTTCCGGCCGCCAATCCGCCGGACAACGCACAAGACGAGAACAAACCCGCGCCGGTTTTCCGGCGGGTCGTTTGCTGCGGAAACCATCCATGCCTCCTTTCAATACCGTTCGACGCGGTTGGTTCGCCAACCCGCGCACCGATATCCTATCCGGCATCGTCGTGGCCCTTGCGCTGATCCCCGAAGCGATCGGCTTCTCGGTCATCGCCGGCGTCGATCCCAAGATCGGGCTCTACGCCTCGGTGGTCATCGCCATCGTCATCGCCTTCACCGGGGGTCGGCCGGCGATGATCTCGGCCGCCACGGCCGCCACCGCCGTGCTGATGGGCCCGCTTGTGCGGGAACACGGCCTGCACTATCTCTTCGCGGCGACCATCCTGATGGGCCTCTTCCAGATCGCCGCCGGCTATCTGAAGCTCGGCCGGCTGATGCGTTTCGTTTCGCAATCGGTGATGACCGGCTTTGTCAACGCCTTGGCGATCCTCATCTTCATGGCGCAGTTGCCGGAACTCATCAACGTGCCGCTGGCGACCTACGGACTGATCGCGCTCGGTCTCGCCATCATCTATCTGTTCCCGCTCGCGACGCGGGCAGTGCCGGCGCCGCTGGTCGCCATCGCCGTGGTGACGATCCTGTCGGTGGTGTTGCATCTCGATGTGCGCACGGTGTCAGATCTCGGCGAACTGCCCTCGACGCTGCCGAGCTTCGGCCTTCCCCAGGTGCCCTACACGCTCGAGACGCTGCGCATCCTGCTGCCGATCGCGTTGACGCTGGCGGCGGTGGGCCTGCTTGAATCGTTGCTGACGGCGCAGATCGTCGACGACATGACGGATACGCCGAGCGACAAGAACCGCGAATGCCGCGGCCAGGGCCTCGCCAATATCGCCTCGGCGCTGTTCGGCGGCATGGGCGGCTGCGCGATGATCGGCCAATCGGTCATCAATGTCTCGTCGGGCGCGCGCGGGCGGCTCTCGACGCTGGTCGCCGGCGTCTTCCTGCTGGTGCTGCTGGTGGCCTTGCAGGACCTTCTCGCCATCGTGCCGGTCGCGGCGCTCACCGCCGTGATGATCATGGTGTCGATCAACACCTTCTCGTGGCGGTCGCTGGCGCGGCTGCGCACCAACCCGGTGCAGTCCTCCGTCGTGATGCTCGCGACCGTCGCGACCGTGGTGGCGACGCATGACCTTGCCAAGGGCGTGCTCGTCGGCGTGCTGCTCTCGGGCGTCTTCTTTGCCGGCAAGGTCTCGAAGCTCAGCCGCGTGACCTCCGGGCTCTCGGAAGATGGCAGGACGCGGATCTATGTCGTCGAGGGCCAGGTGTTCTTCGCCTCGGCCGGGACATTCGTCGATGCGATCGATTTCATCGAGGATGTCGACCGGATCGTGCTCGATCTCCGCGGTGCCCATTTCTGGGACATCTCAGCCGTCGGCGCGCTCGACCGGGTCGTGCTCAAGGCCCGGCGCCATGGCAAGGAAGTCGACATCATCGGTCTGAACACCGCCAGCGCCAGCATGGTCGAACGCTTCGCCGTGCACGACAAGGAAGGCGCCGATGCCGCGAGCCCGGCTCACTGATCGACGGGCGCGCGGCGGGCGGCCGCCAGCAGGCCGAAGCCGATGACCGGGATCAGGATGTCGGTCCAGAAGATCGCGCCCGCATTGCCGGGCGCGAAATTGCCTGTCGTGACCATCTGGTAGATATGGCCCGCGGCCGCGCCCAGCAGGAAGATCGCCGGCCCGAGGATCGCGGCGAGCCGGAGATCGTAGCTTCGGAACGCCGCCAGGAAGCCGACGACCGCGAAACCGAGGCTGGCGACGCCGACTTCGAACTGGAACGGGCTGTCCGGCCAGCCGATGAAGGAAGCCGCGATCTTCCCGAACAGGCTGTGCATGACGAAGTTGTAGAAGAAGCTGGCGCCGATCGAGAAGAACACGAACCAGCACAGAAGCTTCTCGATGACGACGGCCCTGGCGACAGGCTTCGGCAATCTGGCGATCGCGACAAGCGAAACGATGAGGCCGAGGACCAGAAAGCTCAGCGTGAAATTGCTGAGCACGAACCTGATGAGCCCGCTGATCAGGTCCGACATCTTGAGATCACCCCCCCAACAGCCATCGAGACCAGGGCGAAGGCCGCCTCGTCTACCGGCCGTGATCATCAGCCGGCATTGGCCAACCGGCAAGCGTGATCCAGGAGGTCTTCGCCGACAGCGCGCTCCAGCCCGCGCCCACGGGTGTTGGCGGCGAGCAGCATGAAGCCGGGCCGGCCGTTCGGCAGTGTCGTCCCGGCGATGACGAGCGTCATGTCGGCCATTGATTGCCGCGCCAGAGGCAGTCCGTCATGCATGAGCTTGAACGGGTTCATCGTCTCGAAAGACGAAGCGCTCACCTGACGGGCCCAATAGCGGCCGCCGAAAAGCGGAAGGGGAACGCGGGTCCAGCTGTCGCCGATTCGCGGGCCAAGGCGGGCCAGGGCCGCGACGACGCGTGGCCGCAGGCAATCGACATGAATATGCAGGCGATCCTGGCTGCGGCTCGGCCGCGAATTGACGGCCATGCCGAGCGCGGTGCGACCAGGATCGCGCGGCAACGTGGCGACGACATAGCGCCTGGCTGCCCAAGCATCCTGAAACAACGGAGGCGCATCTGCCCTGAGAAGGGCCGGACTTTCGATGCCGGTGATCGGCGTGGTTGGAACGAGCAGGACCTCGCTGCGGCCTAGCGGCGGTCGGATCACGGCGTAGCCATCACCCTTGCCGCCGGCGAGGTCGACCGCCAGGCAGGGAAAGGGAACATGCAGCGTGCGCGTGGCGATGACGCAGCTATCCACCGAGAGCGCGAGGGCGTTGCGGCTATGCGCCTCGATCGGCTCAATCGCCAGAAAGGCAGCCATGGCGAAGCCGGCACCAAGCACGGCGCCAAGGCTCGCCATCCGAACAAGGTAACGCATCCTGCTCGGCTTGCCGCGGAATCCGGCGCCAAGCAGGCCTGCCACGCCTCGTGGAAGATCTTTAGAGAGGGTCATGACAAGGCACTGCCGCATCGTTCATCGGGCTGTCAACATGGCGGCCGATGATCGCGTTCTCGGCATTCCCTCTCACTGGCACGGCGATTGCTCGGAATTATGGCGAGGCCAGCGCCTGCACCGCCGGTTTCGAGCAAGCTCCCTGCACTGCCCCCGTCCAGTTCGCCCGACCAGATGGGTGGCTCCCCCTCAACCTTGATGACCGGAATCCCATGAACGCCAGCAACGATTTCGACATGATCGTCATCGGCAGCGGCCCGTCCGGCCGGCGCGCCGCCGTGCAGGCGGCCAAGATAGGCAAGAGCGTGCTGGTGGTGGAGAAGGGCCGACGCGTCGGCGGTGTTTCCGTCCATACCGGCACGATCCCTTCGAAGACGCTGCGCGAGACGGTGCTCAACCTCTCCGGCTGGCGCGAACGCGGCTTCTATGGCCGATCCTATCGCGTCAAGCAGAACATCAGCGCGGGCGACCTGATGGCACGGCTGCACAAGACGCTCGATCATGAAGTCGAGGTGCTCGAGCACCAGTTCAGCCGCAACGGCGTCTCGACCGCAAACGGCTCCGGCCGCTTCCTGTCGCCACACGAGATCGAAGTGACCAGCGAGACGGGCGAAAGCCGCGTCTACAACGCCGGCCATGTGCTGATCGCCTGCGGCACGCGGCCCTTCCGGCCGGACTATGTGCCGTTCAACGGCATCAATGTGTTCGATAGCGACGAGATCATCGAACTGCCGAAGCTGCCACGCAGCCTCGCCGTCATCGGGGCGGGCGTCATCGGCGTCGAATATGCGACGATTTTCAGCGCGCTCGATGTATCCGTGACGCTGATCGAACCACGGAGCAGCTTCCTCGATTTTATCGACAAGGAACTGATCGAGGAGTTCATGCACGAGCTTCGCGACCGGAACGTCGCCTTGCGGCTTGGCGCAGCCGTGCAATCGATCAATGTCAACGATGCCGGCAAGGTCCTCACATCGCTCGCCGACGGACGGCTGGTGACGACCGACATGCTGCTGTTCGCGGCCGGACGGGTCGGCGCAACCGAAATGCTCAATCTGGAAGCGGTCGGCATCCAGACCGACCATCGCGGCCGGATCGTCGTCGAGGCGAACACGATGCAGACATCGGTGCCTCATATCTATGCAGCGGGCGATGTGATCGGCTTTCCCAGCCTCGCCTCGACCTCGATGGAGCAAGGCCGCGTCGCCGCCTGCCACGCCTTCGGGCTGCAGCCGCCGCCGCCGCCGGAATTCTTCCCCTATGGCATCTATTCGGTGCCGGAAATCTCGACGGTCGGCATGACCGAGGAAGAGGTCCGCAAGCGCGAGATTCCCTATGAATGCGGCATCGCGCGCTTCCGCGAAACCTCGCGCGGCCACATCATGGGGCTCAACACCGGCATGATGAAGATGATCTTCTCGACCAAGTCGCGTCGCCTGCTCGGCGTCCATATCGTCGGCGAGGGCGCCACGGAGCTGATCCATATCGGCCAGGCGGTGCTGAACCTCAAAGGCACCATCGATTATTTCATCGAGAACACCTTCAACTACCCGACCCTCGCCGAAGCCTACAAGATCGCCGGTCTCGACGCCTGGAACCGCATGGCACGGTAGCGCCGACGCGATCTTCCAGCGGTGGTAACGACCCCTTCGTTACGCTATATTGGGTGCGGAGACACAGAATGACCGCACCCCGCTCGACCCGGCGCCCCTCGACGACTGTTCCGCTCAACTTCCGGATCCGACCAGGGGCACGGGCACTCATCGATCGCGCCGCCGACCTGCTCGGCAAGACCCGGACCGATTTCATGATCGAGGCAGCCGAGCGGCGCGCCGCTGAGGTGCTGCTCGACCAGAACCCGATTGTCGTGTCGCCAGAGCTCTTTGCCGCGTTCGTCGCGAAGCTGGATGCTCCGCCGGAGCCGAGTGAGGCGCTCCGCCGCACCATGGCGGCGCGGCCGCCATGGGAGGCGCGGTGACGCTCGCAGCACCGGAACCACTCGACGAGCGGCACAGCATCGAGAACTTTCAATCCGGCGTGCCGCAACTCGATCATTGGCTGAAGCATCGCGCGCTCGCTAACCAGGCATCGGGCGCCTCCCGCACCTATGTGGTCTGCCAAGGCACGACGGTCGTCGCCTATTATGCGCTTGCCGCTGGCTCGGTCACTGTCGAGGCGGCGGCGAACCGCGTCCGCCGCAACATGCCGGATCCGGTCCCGGTCTCGATCCTCGGCAGATTGGCGGTCGACGAGGCTTGGCAGGGGCGCGGTCTCGGCCGGGCGCTGGTGCGCGACGCCGGCCTGCGGCTCCTTCAGGCAGCGGAGATCGTCGGTATCCGAGCCATGCTGGTGCATGCCCTCTCGGACGAAGCGCGCGCCTTCTACCTGGCGCTCGGCCTTCTGCCTTCCCCGATTGACCCAATGATGCTCATGGTCACGCTCAAGGATCTTGACGCCGCCCTCACCCCGGCTGACCGGCCGTAACCACTGGCGCCAAGGCGCCCAGCTCAGCATCCTCGAAGAGACGCGAGCGGGTGTGGAAGCGGACTTCGCGGCCGTTCTCCAGCGAAAACATGCCGCCGCGCCCCGGCACGACATCGATGATCAGCTGGGTGTGATGCCAGTAATCGAACTGCGATGCCGACATGAAGAACGGCACGCCGTCGATCTCGCCGAGCCGGATATCGCTGTCGCCGACGATGTAGTCCCCTTTCGGGTAGCACATCGGCGAAGACCCGTCGCAGCAGCCGCCGGACTGGTGGAACAGGATGTCGCCGTAGTCCTGCCGCAGCGTGCGGAGGAGGGAGATGGCGGCAGGGGTCGCGGTGACGCGGGGTATGCACGCGGCCTGATCTTCGGCCATGGGCAGCCCTCCTGTTCTGATCCGGATTGCAGGACGGGCTCCGCTGGACATTCGGCCCGGCGAGCACGTCGCGGCGTCCGCGAGGACGCCGCAGCAAGGTGGCGGGGCCCTAGAAGAAGCCGAGCTTCTTGGGGCTGTAGCTTACGAGCAGGTTCTTGGTCTGCTGGTAGTGATCGAGCATCGCCTTGTGGTTCTCGCGGCCGATGCCGGACTGCTTGTAGCCGCCAAAAGCCGCGTGAGCGGGATAAGCGTGGTAGCAGTTGGTCCAGACGCGGCCAGCCTCGATGCCGCGGCCGAAGCGATAGGCGCGGTTGCCATCGCGTGTCCACACGCCGGCGCCGAGGCCATAGAGCGTGTCGTTGGCGATGGCGAGCGCCTCTTCCTCGGTCTTGAAGGTCGTTACCGAGACGACCGGCCCGAAGATCTCCTCCTGGAAGATCCGCATCTTGTTGTGGCCCTTGAAGACGGTCGGCTGCACATAGAAGCCGCCCGCGAGTTCGCCTTCGAGTTCGGCGCGCGCGCCGCCGATGACCAGTTCGGCGCCCTCCTGCTTGCCGATATCGATATAGGAGAGGATCTTTTCGAGCTGCTCGCCGGAGGCCTGCGCGCCCAGCATGGTCGACGCATCGAGCGGGCTGGCCTGCTTGATGGCGCGGATGCGCGGCAGCGCTCGCTCCATGAAGCGATCATAGATATCTTCCTGGATCAGCGCGCGGCTCGGGCAGGTGCAGACCTCGCCTTGGTTGAAGGCGAACAGCACGAAGCCTTCGATCGCCTTGTCGAAGAAGTCGTCATCAGCCGCGGCGACATCGGAGAAGAAGATATTCGGCGACTTGCCGCCGAGCTCCAGCGTGACCGGGATCAGGTTCTGGCTGGCATACTGCATGATCAGGCGGCCGGTCGTCGTCTCGCCGGTAAAGGCGATCTTGGCGATGCGGTTCGACGAGGCGAGCGGCTTGCCGGCTTCGAGGCCGAAACCGTTGACGATATTGAGCACGCCCGGCGGCAGCAGGTCCGCGATCAGTTCGGCGAGAACGAGAATGGAAGCGGGTGTCTGCTCGGCCGGCTTCAGGACTACGCAATTGCCGGCTGCCAGCGCTGGCGCCAGCTTCCACACCGCCATCAGGATCGGGAAGTTCCACGGAATGATCTGGCCGACCACGCCGAGCGGCTCATGGAAATGATAGGCGACGGTGTCCTCGTCGAGTTCCGACAGCGATCCTTCCTGCGCGCGGATTGCGCCGGCGAAATAGCGGAAATGGTCGACCGCGAGCGGAATGTCGGCATTGGTCGTTTCGCGGATCGGCTTGCCATTGTCCCAGGTCTCGGCAAGCGCCAGCAGATCCAGGTTCTGTTCGAGGCGATCGGCGATCTGGTTGAGGATCAAGGCGCGGGCAGCGACACTGGTGCGGCCCCAGGCAACCTTGGCCGCATGGGCAGCGTCGAGCGCGAGTTCGACGTCTTCCTTCTGCGAACGCGGGATCTCGGTGATCTTGCGCCCGTTGATCGGCGAGGCGTTGTCGAAATAGCGACCACCGACCGGCGGGACCCACTGGCCGCCGATGAAATTCTCATAGCGCGGCTTGAACGGAGCGGCGGTCGCGGCGCCAAGGAATTCGGGCTTGTTCATGGTTTCCTCCCATGGTGAACACGCCCATCCGTTCTGCACCCGCCATGCCGACGGAGCCGCTCTCCTCCTCCATTCGATGCTGCAAAGCGGTAAGTGCCTGATAGAAATCGCACCCCGCGACCAGTTCGCCTACTTTGCCAGCTTGGCTGTGGACGCTGCGTGAATTTGCGTGCAACAGTTTCCGGAGGGACTGGGGCGTCATGCGACAAGTGTTGCAGGATGCAACAGTTGGGAGGATACGATCATGGCGCCCATTGTGACGGCCGATACTGTCCAGGCCGCGAGAAGACGTTTCTTCCTCGAAGGCGGCTCGCCGGAAGGACTGGTGGCGGCCCCGATCCTGCGCTCCTGGCAACGTTGCTCTTCGAGTGGGCTGGACGTTGGCGACCGACCGCAGGTCGAGCCAATGAGCAGCACGGCGCTGCGCGAGGAACAGGAGCGGCATGATCTGCTGCGCCGGATCACACGGCCGGAGATGATGGCGCTGCGGCAGGAGGCAAAGCTCACCGACAGCGTGGTGATCCTGACTGATGGCGAGGGGCTGGTGCTCGAGATGACCGGCAATCCGGAATTCGCCGGCCGCGCGTCGCGCGTCGCCTTGCGCCCCGGCGTCGCCTGGAATGAAGCGGCGATCGGCACCAATGCCATCGGCACTGCGCTGGTCGAGCGACGACCGATCGGCGTGCATGGCGGCGAGCACTTCTTCGAGCCGCACCGTATCCTCACCTGCGCCGCGGCACCGATCTTCGATCCGCGCGGCGCGCTGGCCGGCGTGCTCGACATGTCCGGCCACGCCTCGATCCGCCATGTGCATGCGCTTGGGCTGGTGCGCCTTGCCGTCGAGCAGATCGAGCACCGCCTGTTCGAGCGCGACTTCGCCGGCTGCAGCGTGCTGCGCTTTCACGAGGAGGCGGAACTGGTCGGAACGGCGCGCGAGGCCGTGCTGGTCTTCGAAGGCGAGCGACTCGTCGGCGCCAACCGGCGTGGCCTTGGCCTCTTGAAGCTCGACTGGTTGGCGATCGACAGCGTCCGCCTGCCGGAACTGTTCGAAGCCATCGATGTCTCGGACGAGGTCAAGACGCTGCGCAGCCGCACCGGCAGCATCCTGCATGGCCGCCTCGCCGCGCCCTCGAAAACGACACCGCGACGCCCCGCCATGCAGGCACGGGACCCTTCCGCTCATGAGCCCGTCTTCGACGACGCGACGCGCGCAGCCCTCGAGCGCGCGGTACGGCTTGTCGAGGCAGATGTCCCGGTGCTCGTGCATGGCGAGACCGGCGCCGGCAAGGAAGTGTTCGCCCGCCGCGTCCATGCCGGGAGCCGCCGCGGCAGTGGACCGTTCATCGCTGTCAATTGCGCCGCGCTTCCGGAAAGCCTGATCGAGGCCGAGCTGTTCGGCTATGAGGAAGGCGCCTTCACCGGCGCGCGGCGACAGGGCCAAAGCGGGCTGCTGCGCCAGGCCGACGGCGGCATCCTCTTTCTCGATGAAATCGGTGACATGCCGCTCGCGGCGCAGGGCCGCCTGTTGCGTGTCCTGCAGGAGCGCCAGGTGGTGCCGCTCGGCGGTGGAACGCCTGTCGCGGTCGATTTCGCGCTGCTCTGCGCGACCCATCGGCCGCTCGCCGCTCTGGTCGAGAGCGGCGGCTTCCGCTCGGATCTTTATTTCCGCATCGCGCAATATGTCGTTGAACTGCCGGCGCTACGCGCAATCGCCGACCGCAAGGCAGTGATCCGCCGCGTCTGGGCCGGGCTTGGCGGAGATGAGGCGGGCGTGGCGCTGACGGACGAGACGCTCGCGGCGCTCGCCGCCTATGACTGGCCGGGGAATTTCCGCCAGCTCGCCGGCATGCTCAAGGCGCTGCTGGCGCTGGCCGAACCGGGCGAACCGCTGCCGCTTGCAGCGCTGCCGGCCGAGATCAGCGGCCAGCGGCCGGTTGCAGGCGAGCGACCGGCTGAGCGCCATGCGGAGCCGGTCGCCGCGGATGGCAGCCTTTCGGCGCTGACGCGCGAGGCGATGGCGCGGGCCGTCGAGGACTGCGGCGGCAATCTTTCGCGCGCCGCAAGACAGCTCGGCATCGACCGGTCGACGCTCTATCGCCGGCTGATCTGGCGGAGCGGTGGGCCCGAGACCCACCGTCCCTCTTGATATCCGGGCCTCAGCCGAAGCGGTTGGTGCCCGGCGTACCTGGCTTCAGGTACCAGTAGAGCAGGATCAGAGCGCCAATCAGCGGAATGAGCGTCAGGAAGATCCACCAGCCGCTGCGATCGGTGTCGTGCAGACGGCGGACGGTGACGGCGAGATTGGGCAGGATGGTCGCCAGCGACCAGAGGCCCGAGATCGGACCTGCGGATTGCAGCGTGTCATAGTTCCAGCCAAACGCGCTATCGAGCCCATAGGCGATGATGCTGACGATGATGGTGAACAGCACCCACCACCAGAATTCGGACCGCGGGGCGCGGCCCGAGAATGTCACGTATTTTGAAAAGACGGTCTTCACCGCCGTCGTCATGTTCATTGATCAGCTCCCTTTGTGGGCGCAGTCCCCGTCCCGCGCTTCCAGCCCTCGACCGGCCTGACGCAGGCTGCGTCAAACCGGACAACCGCGATTCTCGCACCGAAGTCTGAAGAGTTCGTCAGCCTTGGCCGCGTCTGTTCGTGTCTGCGGCTAGACTGCAACAGCCAGAGGATTTCTCCACAGGCAGGAAGCGCGGAATCGCGCGATTCAGCGCTTTTCGTCGGAGGGTCCGAGGGGCTCACAACCCTTCGTTAACGCTGTGCTCCTTATGCCTTGGGCGTCAACAACGGACTCCAGAGCCTCTGAGCGCAAGGTCTTCGGCATCATGCGATCTCCACCGCGTCCCCCTCATTCTCCGGACAGTTCGGCTCCCGGGAGCGCTTCGCTCTCCGGCCGCGCCAACGAGAACGGCGCAGCCGACGACAAGGGCCGCCCCGAGCGCGGCACGCTGCATCTGCGCCGGCCGATCGACGCCCGCCCGGATGCGGGCAAGCCGAATGCCGGCAAGCCCGATCCCTTCCAGCTGCGCGCCGAGGATCTGGCCTCGCTCGACACCGTACCGAGCTGGCTCCGGCCGTTCACGACGACGCCGACGAGCCGCTTCACCCGGACGCCGGACTATCTGATGCGGCCGCGCGAGGACGAGGCGGCACCGCTGCCGATGCCGCCGCGCCAGCCGCCGGTGCCGTCAACGCGCCTTCACCCCCCGGCACGCGGCCCGGCGGCGCCGAGCCGCCGCGCTCCGCCGACGCCGCCCGTGGTCGAGGACCATCCCGCAGCCGAGATCGCTGCGACCGAGCCGGTCGTTTCCGCCGAGCCGGCCATGCCTGTCGAAACGCTGGAGCCCGTGATGGACGGCACCGAGACGCCCGCCTCCATCCGCCGCATAGCGCGCCTGATCCGCACCGACATCACGGCGCCGCCGGCCCGTATTGCCGAGCAGGACGACGAGCCGCTGCCACCGGAGAGCCATGCCGAGCGGCGCGCCGAGGCGCGCGCGATCGAAATGAGCCTACCCGACAGCATCGCGCCGACCATACTGCCGATCGAGCCGCCGCTGCGCGCCACTGTCCGCGTCTCCTTCGTCTGGCCCGTCGATGATGGCGTACAGGATGAACCGGACATGGATACCGCCGGCTCCGAGGCGATCGAACTGCCCCCGCTGAAGCCGCAGCCCGTGGCTACCGCACCGGCAAGACCCGCCGTGGTGCGGGAAGCCCCGGCGGCGTCCGTTGCCGTGACGCCCGTTGCGGTGGCGCCTGTTCCAATGGTGCCTGTCGTCGAGACGCCGAAGGCTGCCGCGCCGCTGGTTGCCGAAGCTCCCCCGCTAACGGTGACGACGGTCGCGCGTCCGCATGTGATCGCCGGCAACGACGAATACGAATTCCCCTCGCTCGAGCTTCTCGCGAAGCCGCCGCTGGTCGAGCCGGATTCCGAGCTTTCCGAGGAGGCCCTGGTTCGCAACTCGACGACGCTGCAGCAGACGCTGCGCGACTTCGGCGTGCGCGGCGAGATCATCGACGCCAATCCCGGCCCTGTCGTCACGCTCTATGAGCTGGAGCCGGCGCCCGGGACCAAGTCCTCGCGCGTCATCGCGCTCTCGGCTGACATCGCCCGTTCGATGAGCGCGGTCTCGGCCCGCGTCGCGGTGGTCGAGGGGCGCAATGTCATCGGCATCGAGCTGCCGAACCATCGCCGCGAGACGGTGTGGCTGCGCGAACTGCTGGAGAGCCATGAATTCACCGAGGCCCGGGCCAAGCTCGGCATCTGCCTCGGCAAGACGATCGGCGGCGAGTCGGTGATCGTTGACCTCGCCAAGATGCCGCATCTGCTCGTCGCGGGCACGACCGGCTCAGGCAAGTCGGTCGCCATCAACACGATGATCCTGTCGCTGCTCTACCAGTATCGCCCCGAGGCGTGCCGGCTGATCATGATCGATCCGAAGATGCTGGAACTCTCCGTCTATGACGGCATCCCGCATCTGCTGACGCCCGTCGTGACCGACCCCAAGAAGGCCGTTGTCGCCCTCAAATGGGCGGTGCGCGAGATGGAGGAGCGCTATCGCAAGATGTCGCGCCTCGGCGTCCGCAACATCGACGGCTTCAATGCCCGTGTCGCGGAAGCGCGCGAAAAGGGCGAGGTGATCACGCGCCAGGTCGCGACCGGCTTCGACAAGGACACCGGCGACATCACCCATGAAGAAGAGGTAATGGACCTCTCGGCGCTGCCCTATATCGTCGTCATCGTCGACGAGATGGCCGACCTGATGATGGTCGCCGGCAAGGACATCGAAGGCGCCATCCAGCGTCTCGCGCAGATGGCCCGCGCCGCCGGCATTCACATCGTCATGGCCACGCAGCGCCCGTCGGTGGACGTCATCACCGGAACGATCAAGGCCAACTTCCCGACCCGCATCTCCTTCCAGGTAACGTCGAAGATCGACAGCCGCACCATTCTCGGCGAAATGGGCGCCGAGACGCTGCTCGGCCAGGGCGACATGCTCTATATGGCCGGCGGCGGACGCATCCAGCGCGTGCACGGCCCCTTCGTCTCGGACCACGAGGTCGAGAAGGTCGTCGCGCACCTGAAGATGCAGGCGCGGCCGGAGTATCTCGATGCCGTCACCTCGGACGAGGACGACGAGGCCGAGGTGGCAGCACCCGCCGAGGATGGCGCGGTGTTCGACAAGGGCTCGTTCGGC
Source organism: Kaistia sp. (assembly GCA_035555375.1). Classification (GTDB taxonomy): domain Bacteria; phylum Pseudomonadota; class Alphaproteobacteria; order Rhizobiales; family Kaistiaceae; genus Kaistia. Next base: position 458,320 of record DATMGR010000038.1, read on the forward strand.
GACGACAGCTCCGATGCCTATGATCAGGCGGTGGCAATCGTGCTGCGCGACAAGAAGGCCTCGACATCCTACATCCAGCGCCGCCTGCAGATCGGCTACAACCGCGCCGCCTCCATCATGGAGCGCATGGAGAAGGAAGGCATCGTCGGCCCGGCCAACCATGCGGGCAAGCGCGAGATCCTTCGCGAGATGCGCTGACACGAAAAGGCGAGGCGCGCACGGCGCCTCGCTTCACCGCAAAGGCCCGACAGCGTGGCTGCTGACGAGCGTGATCAGACCTGCGCCTTGCCGCCGTCGACGAAGATCTCTGCTCCGTTGACGAAGCTTGACTCATCGGTTGCAAGGAAGAGCGCGACCTTGGCGATCTCCTCGGGCTCGCCAACGCGGCCGAGCGGAATGGTCGACGCCAGATAGTCGAGAAGTCCCTGCTGCTGCTCCTTGTCGTCGCCGACCAGTTCCACCAGCCCGGTGGTGTGGATCGGCCCCGGAGAAACGACATTGACGCGAATGGCCTTGTCCTTCAGGTCGAGGATCCAGGAGCGGGCGAGATTACGGACCGCAGCCTTCGACGCCGAGTAGATGCTGAAATTCGCATTGCCCTCGATGCCGACGACCGAGCCGTTCAGGATGATCGAGGAGCCGACGCCGAGAAGGGGCAGAGCCTTCTGCACGGTAAAGACGACGCCCTTGACGTTGCGTCCGAAGATGTCGTCGTAGTGCTCTTCGGTGATCCGGCCGAGCGGAAGCATGCTGCCGCCGCCGGCATTGGCGAAGAGGACGTCAATGTGGCTGTACTCCGCCTCGATCCGCGCGAAGAGCCTGTCGATATCGTCCATCCTGCCCGAGTCGGCCTGGATGCCGGTGGCGTTCGGACCGATCTGCGCTACGGCTGTGTCGAGGAGGTCCTTGCGGCGGCCGGTGATAAAGACGTGAGCGCCTTCGTCGGCAAAAAGCTTGGCGGTGGCAAGACCGATGCCGCTGGTGCCGCCGGTCACAACGGCAACCTTGTTTGCGAGCCTATTGGTCATGTGCTTCTCCAGGGGCGAGCGAAAGGGTTCGGCCGGAGCGCACCCCGGCCGCCAATTCGGGTTGATGATGGTGTCGCAGGGGAGCGGTCCGTTCAGGGCCGCGTCTCCATCCGATGAGCGAGAGCTAGGAGCCCGGGACGCGCCTGAGAAGCGCCCTACGATGGAATCACTATCCACCCCTATGGACGATGACGGGACCGACGCGCGTCATGCGCTCTGGAAAGTTCAGCGACCCAATCGGAAAACACCTGGAGCTTCGGGTTGGGAAATCGGCTCTTCGGATAGACGAGATGCAGGGTCTGATTCCCCGGCTGCCACGGCTTCAGAATTTCGATCAGGTCACCCTGGTCCAGGCCGTCCCTTGCCATGAAGCGGTAGGTCTGACCGATCCCGAGGCCGAGAATGAGAGAGCCGAGGTGGGCCGTGCTCTCGTTGACCGCGACCGCGGTTCGCAGATTGAGCTCGATCTGCTGTCCGGCAGACGAAAATCGCAGCGGCATCGCCCTGCCGCTTGCGGCCGAAAAAAAGCCCACGATGCGATGACCTATCGCGAGATCCTCCGGCACATCTGGAAGAGGCTCGTCTCGAAATAATTGCGAGATGCTGGGCGATTGCGAATCGCGCCGCGCCGCGCCGCGCTGAGGCGGGGCAGGCAGATCTGCCTATGGGCGGGGAGCAAGATCCATTGTCGAGTTGTGGTAAAATGCAACAATGGGCGTTGGATAATTCATCGATAAAGCTGCTCTCCGTTCGGCCCATGAACAATCCAACGGGTTTCGGCCAAGACCTTATGGCTTGCGTCCTCGAAACGATTGACAATATGCGACGGCTCATCTTTGCTGTGCTTCGGGGACACTTCCGGGGAGGAACGGCGCGGCCCGATCAATGAGGCCGGGAAGACGGACCCATCAGCTTTCGACGAGCAAGCCAAACCTTGGGAGGGGATATGGCAACGCAGTCAATTCCGAGCACGGGCGGTGATCCTGTGCGGCCAATGACGCGAGGCGAAAAGAAAGTCATCTTCGCGTCATCGCTCGGTACCGTCTTCGAATGGTACGATTTCTATCTCTACGGATCACTGGCGACCATCATCGGTGCGCAGTTCTTCAGCCAGTTTCCGAAGGCGACCGCCGACATCTTCGCGCTGCTCGCCTTTGCCGCCGGCTTTCTCGTCCGGCCATTCGGGGCCCTGGTCTTCGGCCGCCTCGGCGATCTCGTCGGCCGCAAATATACGTTCCTCGTCACGATCATGATCATGGGCCTGTCGACCTTCGTCGTCGGCTTGCTGCCCGGCTACAACCAGATCGGCGTTGCCGCACCAATCATCCTGATCGCGGCACGTCTGCTGCAAGGCCTGGCGCTCGGCGGCGAATATGGCGGGGCAGCGACCTATGTCGCCGAACACGCGCCGCATGGACGGCGCGGATTCTATACGTCATGGATCCAGACCACCGCGACGCTCGGCCTGTTCCTGTCGCTGATCGTCATCCTGTTCTCGCGCACGATCCTCGGCGAGGCGAATTTCGCCATCTGGGGCTGGCGCATTCCCTTCCTGGTCTCGGTCGTGCTGCTCGGCATCTCGCTGTGGATTCGCCTGCAGCTCAACGAGTCGCCGGCCTTCCTGAAGATGAAGGAGGAGGGTACGCATTCGAAGGCGCCGCTCAAGGAAGCGTTCGGAACCTGGTCGAATGCCAAGATCGCGCTGCTGGCGCTGCTCGGCCTCACCATGGGCCAGGGCGTCGTCTGGTATACGGGGCAGTTCTACGCCCTGTTCTTCATGCAATCGATCCTGAAGGTCGACGGCTATACCGCCAATCTACTGATCGCGTGGTCGCTTGTGCTCGGCACCGGCTTCTTCGTGTTCTTCGGCTGGCTTTCGGACAAGATCGGCCGCAAGCCGATCATCATGGCCGGCTGCCTGATCGCCGCAGTCTGCTATTTCCCGTTGTTCCAGGCCCTCACGACGGCCGCCAATCCCGCGCTGGAAAAGGCGCTGGATACCGTCAAGGTCGAGGTCGTCGCCGATCCGGCCAGTTGCGGCAAGCTGTTCAACCCGGTCGGAACGCGGGTGTTCACCGCGCCTTGCGACACGGCGCGCGACTTCCTCGCCAAGAACTCGATCCGCTATTCGACGACGGACGGGCCGGCGGGCAGCCCGGCCCAGATCATGATCAACAGCCAGCCCTTCCCCGCCTTCGATCCCACCGGCGCGGCCGACCCCAAGGCGGCGCGCGCTGACTGGGACAAGGCGACGATCGCGGCGCTACAGGCCGCCGGCTACCCCAAGGCGGGCGATCCCAGCATCGTCAAGATGACGAGCCCGTTCGATCTCAACAGCCAGGTCCTCGCCATCATCGGACTGCTGTTCATTCTCGTGCTCTTCGTCACGATGGTGTACGGCCCGATCGCCGCGGCGTTGGTCGAATTGTTCCCGACCCGCATCCGCTACACATCGATGTCGCTGCCCTATCATATCGGCAATGGCTGGTTCGGTGGCCTGCTGCCGGCAACCGCCTTCGCCATGGTGGCGCAGACCGGCGACATCTATTTCGGCCTCTGGTACCCGATCTTCTTCGCGGCCGTCTGCTTCGTCATCGGCATCCTGTTCCTGCCGGAAACGAAGGACCGGGACATCTACGCCGACGATTGAACCAACGCACCGGGGCGGTCGCAGAGCCGCCCCGGCATCACACATTTTCCGAGACGGTGAGCCCGAACGGCAGCAGATGCGTGCCGCCAGCCTCGGCCGGCCCGCCCGAGACGAGCGCTGCCAGCATCTCGACCGCCCGCTCGGCCAAGGCCTCGATCGGCGTATCGATGACCGCGTCCAGAACGCCGTCGAGCAGAGCCGCACGCGTCTCGGGAATGAGTTCATTGCAGACGGCCACGATATGACGAGCCGCACTCGCCTCGCGCAGCGCCGCGACCATGCCGGCCATGCCGCCGCCCGGAAGATAGAGGCCAGCGAGATCGGGATTTCGCTTCACCAGTTCCAGCGTTCCCTCATAGGCAAGCCCGGGATCCTCGAGATTGGAGAACGACTCCAATAGGCGGAAACGCGGCGCATGCTCGCGGAAATAGGAACGGAAACTGATCTCGGACAATTCATGGCCAAGGAATCGGTGGCTGCCGACCAGCACGCCGACGCCACCTGGCTCGCACGCAAGGCGGCTGATCATCCAGGCGGCGGTGCGGCCAGCCTTGCGATGGTCGATGCCGAAATGGCCAGCAACCGGTCCGGACAATTCCGACAGCAGCGTGACGACCGGAATGCCGCGCGCGGCGAGTTCGGCCACCGCCTCATTCACCTTCGGATGGTCGGCGGCAACGATCGCGAGACCATCGACCCGGGCGCCGAGCGCCAGCATCTCCTTCGCAACGGTCGCCGCCGAGATGTCGTCGACGAATTCGACCATCGGCCGGCCGCGCAACCGATCGAGCCGCCGCGTCGCGCCGGTCAGCGCGGCAGAGAGGTTGCGATAGAAGGCATCGCCCCGCCGCTGCAGCAGGAAGCCGAAGCTCTTCTCGGCAGGCGCTTCGTCGAGCCGGCGCCGCAACAGGCCGGCGCCGTGATAGCCGATCGCCTCGGCCGCGGCGAGGACGCGCGCGGCGGTCTCGCGCCGGACACGGGCCCGCTTGTTGAGCACCCGGTCGACCGTGGCGACGCCGACGCCTGCTTCACGCGCGACGTCGTCAATCGTCGGCCGACGAGATGGCTTCTCCTTGATAGAATCTATCATGCGCGCTACCGGCGTTCTTGATCTTCTCTGATAGATACCATCATAGCGACATTGCCGCGCCCGTGCAGCATCGCTAGATTTCCTCCAAACAAGAAGGCCGCAAGGCCAGGCCGGCATTGGCAGGAGGAGCCCATGACAGCTCAGGACTTTTCAGCCGACTATCAGAAGCGCGACTATTCGCTGGTCGGCTTCGAGACGCAGCGCGCGATCGAGCGCGGCCTTGCCACGGCCAAGTGGTATCGATGTCCGATCGGCCGCAAGGAACTGAAGGAGCTGATGCGCCGCTCCGATGGGCCGGCGCTGCGTGACACGGCGATCTGGTTCGGGGCGCTGGCGCTTTCAGGCTTTGGCGGCTGGTATTTCTGGGGCTCGTGGGCCTCAGTCCCGTTCTTCCTGGTCTACGGCGTCCTCTATGGCTCGGCCTCGGATTCCCGCTGGCACGAATGCGGCCACCGGACCGCCTTCAAGACGACGTGGATGAACGATGTCGTCTATGCCATTGCCTGCTTCATGATCCTGCGCGAACCGACCGTCTGGCGCTGGAGCCATACACGCCACCACACCGACACGATCATCGTTGGCCGCGATCCCGAGATCGCCGTGCCGCGGCCGCCGGATATCCTCGGACTCATCCTCAACATCTTCGCGCTGAAATCGGCCTGGAGCCTCGCCAAGAAGCTGGCGCTGCATGTTCAGGACAAGCTCGATCCCGAAGAAGCGACCTTCATCCCCGAGATGGAGCGGCCGAAGGTCTTCCGCGAGGCGCGGATCATGGCGGCGATCTTCATCGGCGTCGCGGTCTGGTGCGTCGCGATCGGCTCGATCCTGCCAGCGATGTTCATCGGCCTGCCGAGCATCTATGGCGGGTTCATGACGATCTTCTTCGGCCTGACGCAGCATGCCGGGCTCGACGAGGACGTGCTCGACCACCGGCTGAACAGCCGCACGATCTACATGAACCCGGTGTTCCGCTTCCTCTATCTCAACATGAACTATCATGTTGAGCACCACATGTTCCCGATGGTGCCCTATCACGCCCTGCCACGCCTGCATGAGGCGATCAAGGATGACTGCCCGACGCCCTACGCGAATTGCTGGGAGGCCTATCGCGAGATCATCCCGGCGCTGCTGCGCCAGCGGCGCGAGCCGGGCTGGTATGTGAAGCGGCAATTGCCGAGCCATGTGGCGCCGCTCGATGTCAGCGCGGCCGGCGCTGCCGCCGCCGAATAAGACCTTTGGGAGGAACGATGCCGACCGCCATTGCCACGCGCTGGGTCGAGGCCTGCGCCGCCGACGAGATCGACGAGGAAGACGTCATCCGCTTCGATGAAGGCGGCCGCACCTTCGCGATCTACCGCTCGCCCGACGACGCCTATTTCGCAACCGACGGGCTCTGCACGCATGAAAAGGTGCATCTTGCCGACGGGCTGGTGATGGACAACATCATCGAATGCCCGAAGCATAATGGCCGCTTCGACTACACCACCGGCAAGGCCAAGGGCGCCCCGGTCTGTGTCGACCTCAAGACCTATCCTGTGCGCGTCGAAGACGGAAAAGTGCTGATCGGGCTCGATTGAACGCATCATGACCGAACGCATGGTGGTGATCGGCGCAGGCGAAGCCGGTGCGCGTGCGGCGGTGGCGCTGCGCGAGAACGGCTTTGCCGGCACCATCACCATCATCGGCGACGAGCATCACCTGCCCTATGAACGGCCGCCGCTCTCGAAGGCCGTGCTGACCGGCCCCGATGAACCGGCGCCGCCGCATATCCTTGACGACACGCAGCTCGCAGCGCATGGCGTCGACCTGCTGCACGGAACGGCAGCGACCGCCATCGATCGCGACGCGCATCGCGTTGCCCTCGAAGGCCACGATCCCCTGCCCTATGACCGATTGCTGATCGCTACCGGCGCCCGCGCGCGGCGCCTCGCCGTGCCGGACGCTGGCGCCAAGACGGTGCATTATCTCCGCAGTTTTCCCGAGGCGCTGGCGCTGCGGCGCCGCCTTGTGCCCGGCCATCGGCTCGTCGTGATCGGCGGCGGCTTCATCGGCCTGGAACTTGCCGCCGCCGCCCGCGCCCGCGGCGCCACGGCAACGGTCATCGAGATGGCGCCGCGCCTGCTAGGCCGTGCGGTTCCGGCGGCGCTGGCATCGCTGATCGCCGCGCGGCATGAGGCCGAAGGCGTGCGCCTCGTGCTCGGCGCCACGATTGCGCGGATCGAGATCTCAGCAGAGGACCGCCGCGTCGTGCTCGGCAATGGCGACACCGTTACCGGCGATACGATCGTCGCCGGCGTCGGCGCGCTGCCGGAAACCGCGCTGGCCGAGGCGGCCGGGCTTGCCATCGACAACGGCGTCGCGGTCGACGCGCATCTTGCCACCGATGATCCCGACATCTTTGCCGCCGGCGATTGCTGCTCGTTCCCGCATGCGCTTTATGACGGCCGCCGCATTCGCCTGGAAGCCTGGCGAAACGCGCAGGATCAGGGCAATGCCGTCGCCAAGGCGATGCTCGGCGCGAACGAGCGTTATGAGGCCGTGCCATGGTTCTGGTCCGACCAGTATGATCTGACGCTGCAGATCGCAGGCCTCTCCGATCTGGCGACGCGGACCGTGACGCGCGATCTCGGCGAAGGCGCGCGGATCGACTTTCACCTTGCCGCCGATGGCCGCCTCGTCTCCGCCAGCGGCCTCGGCCCCAATGGCAGGATCGCGCGCGACGTCAGGCTCGCCGAGATGCTGATCGCCCGCCGCGCCCGGCCGCCGGTGATGCAACTCACCGACCCCGGAACGAAGCTGAAGTCGTTGATGGTCTAGCAATCTCCACTCTATGGTCGCGGCTCGATCGACTGCTACAAGTGACGCGAGACCACAGACGCGAGCCGTGCCATGAACGAAGCCACCGCCCCTCTCCGCGCCAAGGACCGGCCGGATCTCTCGCGCTTCGACTGGGCCGATCCGTTCCGCTTCGAGAGCCAGCTCACCGATGAGGAGCGCATGATCCGCGATGCGGCCGCGGCCTTCGCCGCCGATCGCCTAGCGCCGCGCATCGAGGAAGCCTATCTCGACGAGGTCACCGATCCCGACATCTTCCGCGAGATGGGCGAGCAGGGCCTGCTCGGCGTGACCGTGCCGGAAGCCTATGGCGGCGCTGGTGCCGGCTATGTCGCCTATGGCCTTGTCGCGCGCGAGGTCGAGCGGATCGATTCAGGCTATCGCTCGATGATGTCAGTGCAGTCCTCGCTGGTGATGTATCCGATCTATGCCTATGGCAGCGAGGCACAGCGCGAGGCCTATCTGCCGAGGCTGGCGCGGGGTGAACTGATCGGCTGCTTCGGCCTGACGGAGCCTGATGCCGGCTCAGACCCCGGCGGCATGATCACCCGCGCGACAAAGACAGAAGGCGGCTATCGCCTCAACGGCGCCAAGACCTGGATTTCCAACAGCCCGATCGCCGACATTTTTATCGTCTGGGCGAAGTCAGAGGCGCATGACGGCGCCATCCGCGGCTTCATCCTCGAAAAAGGCATGAGGGGCCTTTCCGCGCCGAAGATCGGCGGCAAGCTGTCGCTCCGTGCCTCGATCACCGGCGAAATCGTCATGGATGACGTTGAGGTCGGCGGGGCGGCGCTTCTTCCCGGCGTCTCCGGCCTCAAGGGGCCATTCGGCTGCCTCAACCGCGCGCGCTACGGCATTTCCTGGGGCGTGCTCGGCGCGGCCGAGGATTGCTGGCTGCGGGCGCGCAGCTATGGGCTCGACCGCAAGCAGTTCGGCCGGCCGCTGGCGCAGACGCAGCTCTTCCAGAAGAAGCTCGCCGACATGCAGACCGAGATCGCGCTCGGGCTGCAGGCGTCGCTCCGGGTCGGCCGCCTGATGGACGCGGGCGAGGCGGCGCCGGAGATGATCTCGCTGATCAAGCGCAACAATTGCGGCAAGGCGCTCGCCATCGCCCGCGAGGCGCGCGACATGCATGGCGGCAACGGCATCCAGATCGAATATCACGTGATGCGCCATGCCCAGAACCTCGAGACCGTGAACACCTATGAGGGCACGCATGATGTGCATGCGCTGATCCTCGGCCGTGCCCAGACCGGCCTGCAGGCCTTTTTCTGAGCGCCATGACGCATCCGCTTTCCGGCCTCCGGGTGATCGAGCTTGCCCGTATCCTCGCCGGCCCCTGGATCGGCCAGACGCTGGCCGATCTCGGCGCCGACGTGATCAAGGTCGAAAGCCCCGAAGGCGACGACACGCGCCGCTGGGGGCCGCCTTTCATCACGCATGGCGGCGAGACGACGGCGGCCTATTTCCACGCCTGCAATCGCGGCAAACGCTCGGTCGTGGCGGATTTCGCGACCCCGGAGGGCGCGGCGCTGGTGAAACGGCTGGTCGCCTCGGCCGATGTGGTGATCGAGAATTTCAAGCTCGGCGGCCTCGCCAAATACGGGCTCGACTATGCCAGCCTCTCCCGGCTCAATCCGCGTCTCGTCTACTGCTCGATCACCGGTTTCGGCCAGACGGGCCCCTATGCGGCGCGGGCTGGCTACGACTTCCTGATCCAGGGCATGGGCGGGATCATGGACCTGACCGGCGATCCCCAAGGCGAGCCGCAGAAGATCGGCGTCGCCTTCGCCGACATCTTCACCGGGCTCTACGGCGTCATCGCCATCCAGGCGGCGCTTGCGGCGCGCGAGGCGACGGGGCACGGCCAGCAGATCGATCTCTCGCTGCTCGACTCCATGACGGGCGTGCTCGCCAACCAGGCGATGAACTTTCTCGCCACCGGCATCAGTCCGACCCGGCTTGGAAACGCCCATCCCAACATCGCGCCCTACCAGACCTTCGCCGTTTCCGACGGGCATTTCATTCTTGCCATCGGCAATGACGGTCAGTTCGCGCGTTTCGCAGGCGTTGTTGGCGCGCCGGAATGGGCGAGTGACGAGCGGTTCGTGTCCAACGCCGCCCGCGTCGCCAACCGCGCGACTCTGACAGAGCTGATCGCGGAGAAGACCACTTCCTGGACGCGCGACGGTTTGCTCGCCGCGCTGGAAGCCGCGGGCGTGCCGGCTGGACCGATCAACAGCGTCGCCGACGTCTTTGCCGATCCGCAGGTCATCGCGCGCGGCATGCAGATCGCGCCGCACGGCGTGCCGGGCGTGCGCACGCCGATCGCGATGTCGGCCTCGGACCTCGCGCTGGACCGCCGCGCGCCGCGGCTGGGCGAGCATACGGCTGAGGTTCTGGCGGAACTGGACGGGCGGGGCGCTTGAACCCCCTCCCCGTCCCTCCCCCGCTCTCGCGGGAGAGGGGGCGGCAGACGCCCCGGCCAGTCCCGATGAAGGCTGCCCTGCCCTCTCCCCCCTTGTGGGGGAGAGCTGGAGAGGGGGGCTTTCTTGCCCTGCCCTACCCCTCCGGTAGCAGATCCAGCCGCCTCGCGGCGCGGGCGCGGTGGAAGCGCTGGCGCAGCGCCCGGCCGGCTTCGATGTCCTTCGGCGGGACCAGCGTCCCGCGCGGGGCGACGAGACGGCGGGCGACGGCGAAATCGCCGTCATACCAGCCGATGCCGACGCCGGCGATGAGGCCGGCGCCGAGCGCCGAGGCGTCGGCGGCGGCTGAGTTCACGACGGGCAAGCCGGTGACATCGGCCAGCAACTGGCTCCAGAATGGGATGCGTGAACCACCGCCCGTGAAGACGATCCGCTGGCGCGCGCCGACCGAAACAAGCAGATCAATCGAATCCGCGACATCGGCCGTGACGCCCTCGACGATGGCGCGCAGCATGTGGCCGCGGCCATGCTTCATCGAGAGGCCGAGAAAGGCGCCGCGCGCCTCGGTGTCGAAGGCCGGACTGCCGGCGCCGGAGAGATAAGGCAGGAAGACCAGCCCCTCGCTGCCTTCAGGAACCGCGCCTGCCTCTGCCGTCACCGGGCCGAACCAGGTCGGATCAGGTTCGGCAAGGCCGGTCGCGAGGCTCGCCAGCCAGTTGAGCGCGCCGCCGCCGCCGAAATGCGAGCCGATCGCGTAGAGCACGCCCGGATCGAGCGAGACGTTGATGTTCATGGCGCCGAGCAGGGCCGGCTCGACGCGCTGCAATCCGGCGATCACCGTCGCGCTGGTGCCGATCGTCAGCGCGACATCGTCGGCAAGGTCGATGCCGGCGGCGAGCAGTGTCGCGGCCATATCGGCGGCGCCGGTCACGACGGGCACCCCTTCCGGCAGGCCGAGCGCTGCGGCGGCCTCGGCCGTCAGCTTGCCGGCGATCGACTGCGAGGCCTGCAGGGGCGCGAGCTTGGTGCGGTCGATCCCCGCCGTCTCCGGCAGGGTCTCCGACCAGGTCCAGCGGACCGGATCGAACAGCATGGAATTACCCGAGTCGGTCGGGTCGCTGGCGATGAGGCCGGTCAGGAACAGGCGCACGAAGTCCTTCGGCATCAGCACGGCACGCGTCGCCGCCCAGATCTCCGGATGATGCGCGCGCCACCAAAGCAGCTTCGGCAGGATGAGATGCGTCGCCGGCAGGTTGCCGGAGCTTGCCGCCAGCGCGGCGACGACATCGGCGGGGATGCCTTCCGCTTCAGCACCTGCGCGGCGATCGGTGATCGTGTGGCACGGGCCGAGCGGCCGGCCGGCGCCGTCGACCAGCACCGGCGCGCTCATATGGCCGGAGAGCGAGATTGCCTCGATGGTCGCGTCGCTTGCGGCCAGTGCCGCGCGGCAGGCAGCGATCGCCGCCTTGACCCAATCGTCGGGGTCCTGTTCCGACCAGCCGTCGCGCAGCTGGCGCGTGGGATAGGCGGCGCGGCCCGATGCCAGCACCTTCGCGTCGCGATCGACGATGACCGCCTTCACCGAGGAGGTGCCGATATCGATGCCGACAACTGCATGCGAGGTCATGCGGCCTGTTCCCTCTGGCGATGGCTGATTGTCGAGGCAGCGTGCGCGGCCTGCAAGGGCGCTATTTCACCGCGCCCTCGGTGAGGCCGGCCACGAACCAGCGCCCGACAAAGGCGAAGAACACGACCACCGGCAGCACCGAGAGCGAGGCGCCGGCGAGCAGCAGGCCCCAGTCGATCTGATACTGGCCGATGATGCCCGAAAGGCCGACCGGGAGCGTGCGTTTGGCATCCGAGATGATCAGCACGGACGCGAACAGATATTCGGTCCAGCTCGCGACGAAGGCGAAGATCGCGATCGCCGCGATGCCCGGCCGCAGCAGCGGGATCAGCACATGCACGACCGTCTTCCAGCGCCCTGCCCCGTCGATGGCTGCGGCCTCCTCGAGTTCGCGCGGCAGCGAGGCGAAGAAGGTGCGCATCATCCAGATCGAGAACGGCAGCGCGAAGGTCACATTGACGAGGACCAGGGCGAGATCGGTGTCGATCAAGCCGACCTTGGCAAACATCAGATAGATGGGGATCAGGATCACGATCGACGGGAACGCATAGGCGACCATGATCAGGCGGTAGAGCAGATCCCGACCGCGGAATTCGAGCCGGAAGAAGGCATAGCCGGCCATCAACGCCAGCACGACCGTCACGAAAGCGGACGAAGCGGCGACGAGCACCGAATTGAGGAAATAGGTCGGGAAGGCCGAAGTCTGCAGCAGTTTCTGATAGTGCTGCAGCGTGAAGCTGCGCGGGAACCAGGTCGGCACCCGGTTGATGATTTCGCGCGGCAGCTTGAACGACGACGTGCCGACCAGCCACATCGGCGCCAGCACGAGGAAGGCCAGCGCCAGGACCGCGAGCGCCAGGACAAGCCAGCCGAGAGGCCCGCGCTTCATCGTGCCGTCTCCTTCGGCGCGAGGCGATCCAGCAGCACAAGAGCGAGGCCGATCATCAGCACGCTGGCGACGACCGACATCGCGGCGGCATCGCCCATCCGGTAGGCCTTGAAGGCCGTCTCGTAGATGAGAACGGGCAGTGTCTCCGTGCCCCCGGCCGGCCCGCCCGCGGTCAAGAGCCAGATGATGTCGAAGACGTTGAACGAGAGCAGCGTCCCCATCACCGTCAGCACCAGCAGCGTCGGCTGCAGCAGCGGCCAGGTGATGGCGCGGAAACGGGCGATGGCGCCGGCGCCGTCGACGGCGGCCGCCTCATAGATATCGTTCGGAATGCGCTGGAGGCCGGCAAGCAGCATGATCGCCACAAAGGGAAACCAGCGCCAGGAATTGATCAGGATGAGGCTCGTCATCGCCGCCGGGCCGCTTGCAAAGAAGCCCATCGGACGATCGATGATGCCAAGCTGGATCAGCAGCGGATTGACCATGCCGCCAGAGGGCGACAGCAGCCAGCGCCAGATGATGACGACGACGACGGTCGGGATGATCCAGGTCAGGATGATCCAGACGCGGGCGACGCGCACGCCCGGGAATTTCTCGTTGAGCACCAGCGCGGCGGTGAGCGCGAGGATCGTCTGGACAACGGCGTTTCCGACGACCCACACGACCGAAATGCCCAGCGCATGCCAGAAGGTGCCGTCGCCGAGCACGCGGGCATAATTGTCGAGACCCGCGAACGGACCGTCCGAGCCGATCACGCGGATGTCACGCAGGCTGATAGTGATGGCCGAAACCATCGGCACGATCAGCGTCGCAGCGAGCAGTCCAAGCGGCACAACGAGCAGCAGGAAGGCGATGCGCCCGTCGCCGCCACGGCCAGATGAAATCGGCTTCGAAGCCATCGGTTGGTCGGTCCTCGCACCCAGGCGCAATAGGAAGCTGGGAAGGCGGCGAGCCTCGCGACCCGCCGCCGTCCGCTTACTTCGTGGCTTCGATCATCTGGGCCTGGCCCGCCTTGACGGCAGCGGCCGGGTCTTCGCCCGAGATCACGACCTTCTGCAGCGTCTCGGCCAGGATGTTCTGCGCCGAGATCGGGCCGATGGCCGGGAACACGTGACCGCCGGTGAAGCCGAACAGCATGCCGGCATGCGAATTGGCGATCATCTGCTCGACCTGCGGCTTGTACTTGACGACCAGCGGATCGCTCCAGAACGTCTCCGACTTCGCGCCGTCCGTGGTGACCGGCAGAAAGAGGCCCGGCTCCATGTTCAGGAACTTGCCGTAGTTTTCCGGCTCCAGCAGGAAGGCGATGAACTTCTTCGCCGCGTCGCGCTTGGCAGCGTCCTTGGCGAGGATGATCGCGGCGTTCGAATAGGCGATGGTCGAAGAGTTCTTCTCGCCATCGGCATGGGGAACCGCCGCGACGCCGAGATCGGCCGCATCGCCGCCGCCCTGCTGGTCATAGGTCGAGATGACCGAGAACTGCAGGATCGAGGCGCAGGTTTCCGACGCGAAGCAGGCTTCCGCCTCGCCCCAGGTCCAGTTGGCCGCGTCTGGCGACGAGAACTTGTAGAGATCCTTGTAGAACGCATAGGATTCGACCGTCTTCGGATTGTCGAAGCGAAGCGTGCCGTCGGCATTGAAGAGTTCGGATGCGCCGTTGTTGACCATGACCGCATAAGTCGTCTGGTCGGTATAGAGCTGCTTGTTGGCCGGCAGGCCGACACCGACGACGCCGTCCTTGGACAGCTTTTCGGCGGCTGCCTTCCACTCGCTCCATGTCGTCGGCACGGCAATGCCGGCATCGGCGAACATCTTCTTATGATACCAGAAATTGAGGCTCATATTGTAGAGCGGGACCGCCCAGACGCCGCCGTCATAGCTGTAGGGCTCGACGGTCGCGGGGATGAAATGGTGCTGCGCGTCGAGCTCCTTGACGAAATCGGCAACACTGTCGAGCTGGCCGGCCTTGCGGATGACGGTCGTGAAATCCGGAATGGCGAACAGGATATCCGGCGCATTGCCGGCTGCCATGGCGGCCGGGACCTTGGCATAGACCTCGCCCCAGCTTTGCGGCTCCTGGCTCACCTTGATATCGGGATTGGCCGCATTGAAGGCATCGATCAGTTCCTGCACGCGCTGAACGCGATGCGGCGGCTGCTCCATATGCCAGATCTTGACGTCGGTCACCGCCAGGGCCGGCAGGGCGCCGAAAACGGTCAGCGCGAGAGCGCCGGCCAGTGCATGTCCCTTGAAACGCATGGTTTTTCCCTCTGTGGCCGCCCTCTTCAGAGGTGCGGATTGCGCGCCTTGTAGATCTCCGTCAGCTTTGCGTTGTTCTCCGCCGCGCCCGGCATATTGGCGCTGAGATAGACCGGGGCGGGGTGGCCTTGGCGTTCGAGGTCGGATGCGACCGCGACGAGGAGAGCGTTGAGCAGCGCTGCGCCGAGCACGGTCGAAACCGGGCCGGCGGTGACGCCGTCGCGAATGGTGGAAACGGCGTCGCCGGGCGGGGCGCCGGTGTCGAGCACGAAATCGCCGAGATCGGCGAGGCGCTCGCGCCCGTTGGCGGCGGCCGTCGAATAGGCGACCGACGTGACGGCGATCACCTTGGCGCCGCGTGCGCGACCAAAGCGTGCGGCTTCGACGGGCGCGGCGTTGACGCCGGATGTGGAGAAGACGATGAGCACGTCGGCCGGGCCGATCGGATAGCGGCCGAGCACGATATCGGCGAGGCCGGTCAGCCGCTCGAGCTGCGTGCTCGCCATGGCGCCTTCATGCAGCATGACAGCCGAGGACAGCACCGGCACGACGCAGGCGAGCCCGCCAGCGCGGAAATGACCTTCCTCGGCCATCATATGCGAATGGCCGGTGCCGAAGATGTAGATGAGCCCGCCCCCGGCGACAGCTTCGCTGGCAGCCGCCGCTGCGGCCTTCAACGTTGCGCTTTCGCGACGGGCTGCGATCTGGAGCAGCGAGACGGCTTTGGCGAGATAATCGGATGCGGCTGTCATGAAATCCTCAGGCGTCTGTGCTGCCGGGTGCGAGGCGAACCCGCATGGTGAAGCGATCGCCGCGATAGACGGATTGGACGAACTCGATCGGGCGCCCGTCCGCCGCAAGGCTGAGACGCGTCATCCTGAGGACGGGCGATCCGATAGCGACCTGAAGGATGGCTGCATCGGACTCGGCCGCCGCGCTCGCCTCGAAGCTCTGCTCCGCCTCGACCGGCAGGATCCCGAAGCGCCGTTTCAAGGTGGCGTAAAGCGAATCCGCAGCGAAATCGGCGGCATCCATCAGGCCCGGCGCGAGGCTCTCCGGAATGTGCGCCGCTTCAAGCGCGACCGGCACGCTGTCAGCCTCACGTAGGCGCAGCAGATGAAACACCGCCGCCCCTTCGGCTATAGCCAGGCGCGCAGCAACCTCGCCGCTCGCCGGAACCGTGCGGGCGGCGAGCACGATGCTGGAGGGCCGGCGTCCCGAGCGGCGCATGTCCTCGGAAAAGCTGGTCAGCGTCTGCAGGCGCTGGTCGATGCGGCTGGCCGAGACGAAATAGCCCTTGGCCTCGATGCTGGAAACGAGGCCTTGGTCGACCAGAGCTTTCAGCGCGCCGCGCGCCGTCATGCGGCTGACCCCGAATTCCGCGCTGAGTTCGCGCTCGGATGGCATCCGCCCCCCGACCTCGAGCTGACCTGAGCGGATCGCGCCGACGAGCGCATCGGCGATACGCCGGTATTGCGGAAGAGACGAAGACACGCGTGCTGCCCAATCTGGTATAGACCAACGGGCTTGGTATAGACCAGCATCGACCGGCCGCGCAAGACACCTGCCCGGCCCTGCCGGCTTTTTGGCCACGGCGCGGAACGACGGCGGCGGTCCCCCGTTGGAGGGGCGTGGATTATCGGGGGCCTACACGCTCAAACAATGAGACGGAGGCCGAAATGGGCTTGTTTTCCAAAGACATCAAGACGCTGAACGATCTGTTCGTGCATCAGCTCCAGGACATCTATTACGCCGAGAAGCAGATCCTGAAAGCGCTGCCGAAGATGATCGACAAGGCGACCGCACCCGACCTCAAGGCCGGCTTCGAGGCGCACCTCACCGAGACCGAGGGCCATGTCCAGCGATTGGAGCAGGTGTTCCGCCAGCACGGCGTCGAGATCAAGGGCGTCGACTGCCCGGCGATCGACGGCATCATCAAGGAAGCCGACGAGGTTGCCGGCGAAGTCGATGACAAGGATGTGCTGGATGCAGCGCTCGTGGCCTCGGCGCAGGCTGTCGAACACTACGAGATGACACGCTACGGCACGCTCGTCGCATGGGCACGCCAGCTCGGCCGCGAGGATTGCGCCGCGCTGCTGCGCCAGAACCTCGACGAGGAGAAGGCCGCGGACAAGAAGTTGACCGCGATCGCCGAAAGCAAGGTCAACTTGCGCGCGGCCAGCTGACCGCGACTTTTGTCAAGGAGAAGCAATCGTGCCCCGTGGTGACAAGTCCAAATACACGGACAAGCAGGAGCGCAAGGCCGACCACATAGCCGAGGGCTATGAGGAGCGCGGCATTTCCGAGAAGGAAGCCGAACGCCGGGCTTGGGCGACGGTCAACAAGGATGACGGCGGCGGCAAGGAGCCAGGCGGCTCAGGTCGCGGCAAGCACACCAGCCATCCTGCATCGCATCGCGGCGGCGAAAAGGGCGGCAAGGCATCGGCCTCCCGCTCGGCCGCCGATCGCTCGGCTTCGGCCAAGAAGGCTGCGGCGACACGGAAGCGAAACGCCGAGCACCGCGCCGCTCATTAGCCAGCAAAACCGCGGACGTCGCCTTATCCGGCGGCGTCCGCGACGTCGGCCCGAACCATGCGGGTGGCGATCGCAATCGTGGCCGCATGTTCGAACAGCGCCAGCAATGTCGCGAAGAAGACGGCCATCTCGCTCTCGAGTACGGTTTTCGGTTCGCGGCCGGGCGAGGCTTTCTCAAGCGCCAGCAATCCCGCCAGCTCCGCATCGCGGAGCACGCCGCGTGCGTGAGCGCGCGAGACGCCGAAGCGGCCAGCCAGCCCGGAGATGGACGGCGCTTCGTCTTTTTGAAGCGTTGCACCGGTCACGACGAACAGCATCACCATCGCAGCATCCCGCTCGGCAAGCGCCGTGAGACGCGGCGTGTTCTGAAGGACACGGAAGCCGGAACGGAACGCGCGCCCCAACGTGACGGCGATGGAGGCGCGAACGGCGGGATCATCCAGCGCTACGAGGGCCTCGGCCCCGATGGGCCTCAGAACCGCCAATGCCTGCAGTAGCGAGCGCCACCGCTGAAGAACGATCGTCCAGAGCTTTTCGGTCGGCACGAGCGGCCTCTGACGCCGATCCTCGCAAGGGGGTCCATCCTCCAGATAACCTCCCCAACGCAGCAGCGCGATCGTGGCCTTCGCCCGTCCGGGGCTCGCATATTTGCCGACACCTGCAAATTCGATCAGCCGAGCCGCCGTCAGGCCGCGGCCCGAGGCATCGGGTTCGGCGTCGAGATAGAGCGAACCGAGCGCGAACAGGACCCGGCCGCGGTCGTTCATCATCCGATTGAGGATCGGGTTGCCCGCGAAATGCCGAATGATTCCCTCGGCCGCGATCATCATGGCGCGATCGAAAGCGGGATGCGCCCGTAGCGCGGCAATGGCAGCCCTGGACGGCCCGAGCAGTTGCGGCAGCTCGGCCAAAGTCGCTTCGGCTCTGATTGTACTCGTCATTCCCGGCCCCACTCCGTCGGCATCACATAAGTGCAGCCAAAAATTGACATTGGGAAGGGCCGGAGGCTCCTGCAAGAAGGCGGTAGGTCATTCCAAGGAGGGCATCGTGAAGCGATTCGTCCGTCACTGCGTGTTCGCATTTCTTACAGCGATGGTGGCTATGGCGCCAGCTTTGGCCCCGCAGCAGGCTTCGGCTGTCGTCTACTGCAAGGCGGTCGGCGTCCCGAAAGGCTGTGTCGCGGCGCCTTCCGCAGCCGCAGTCCGCTGCACACGGCCCGGCTATCCGGTCGGTTGCTTTGCCGGGGCTGGTGCACCGGGTGTCGGCGTCACGCGCGGCGTCGGCGTTGGCGCGCCGGGCGTCGGCGTTCAGCCCATGAACCGTGGCGGCCCGGTCAATCGGATCGGCGTCCGCTGAAATCTTCGAGGAGGGTAAACCAATGATGAAGACTGTAATCACCGCTGCACTGTTCATTGCCTTCGGCACCGGGGCGGCGCTTGCCGACCAGGCGGCAGCCGATGCCTGCGCCGGCTCGCTGAATACCGAAGCGAAGGCGATCTATGCCGCCGCGGCCGGCAGCATCGGCAGCACCGATCTGAAATCGCTGATCACCGAGACGACCAAGAGCCTCGTGATGGCTGGAACCGTCGCGCGCGGCACCGCGCGCGATTCGGCGATGGCCGCAGCTCACTGCCTGGAAATGGCGCAGTAACGTCACCGAAAAACACGATCGTCAGCGGCGGTGTTTCTCATCGCCGCTGATTTCGGGAAAGGCGATCCCCATGCGAAGGCCCACGCGCAAGCGGCAGCCTCGCTGTGAACGGCCCTTGCGTGCTGGAATGGCTTCACCAGTTTGAGTTAGCCATTCACGTCGACGCATCGCTGTTCTCTGCCTCGCTCCATGGGCATGCGGCGGCGTCCGGGGAGAAATGCCATGTCCCTCGCTGCAGTCATTGACGGTCCCGATCGTCTCGACGCCAGTGCCTTCAAGCACGCAATGCGCCATCTCGCCGGCGCCGTCAGCGTCATCACGACCGGCGCCGGCGAAGACCGCACCGGCTTTACGGCAACGTCGGTCTCCTCGCTTTCGGCCGACAGCCCCTCGCTGATCGTCTCGCTCAACAGGTCGTCGTCGTCCTGGCCGGTGTTACGGCGCACGGGACGCTTCGCCGTCAACATTCTCGCTGAAGACCAGCAGGCGATCGCCGAGGCCTTTGCCGGCCGTGGCGGCCTGAAGGGCGCCGACCGCTATAATGGCGCGCAATGGATCAGCTTTTCGAGCGGCAGCCTTGGCCTTGCGGGCGCGCTGGTCGCGTTTGACTGCGTCCTCGAGGAGGCGATCGAACGCCACTCGCATGCGATCCTGATCGGATCGGTGCGCGAGGTCGTGCTGACCGCCGAGGCGCAGCCGCTGCTGTATTGGCATGGCGCCTATCGCAGGATTTCCAATCTGACCAGAGAGGACTGACGCGGGCGGGCGCTCAAGGTGCGGGTGCAGCGATGCGGATCGCGATATGGCGCGTGACGCTGCCCGTTGGCGGCACGACGACCATGCCCGGCATGTCGGCCATCTCGCCATCGAAGCCGGCAGGCGCCGCGTGGCCCTGCCACGGCTCGAGGCAGAGGAACGGTGCGCCCGGCTTAGTCCAGATGCCGAGATACGGAAGATCCGGGAAATCGACGCGAATGCCATCCGAACCCGGCGCGCCGAACCAGAGCGACCGACTCTTGAGATCATCGAAGATGACCGCGTCCTCGAGAAAGAGCGAGGGATCGAGCGGCAGGACCTTGCCTTCGACCGGTGTTGGGTATCCCGCCGCATCGACGCCGCCAGTCTTCAGGCGGCGGATATCGGCGCACTCCTCGCGTTCGAAGATGACGACATGCCCGGTCTGCGGGGCGCTGGCGCCCGGAAGCGGCCACTGGAATCCCGGATGAAAGCCGACCGAGGCCGGCATCGGCGTGGCGCCCTGGTTGCGGATGGTCACGGTCTGGTAAAGCGTCGTTCCGGCGAGTTCGAAGCGGATATCGAGCTCGAAGTCGAACGGATAATGGCGGCGCGTCTCGACATCGGCGATCAACCGAAGGCCGGCGCGTTCCGGGCCTGACGACAGAACCTCGAATTCGCAGTCGCGCGCGAAGCCGTGCTGTCCAATCGGAAAATTGCTGCCGTCGATGCGGACCTGGTCATTGGCGGCGCGGCCGACGATCGGGAACAGGATCGGCGCGTGGCGCCCCCAGAATGTCGGATCCGCCTGCCACAGCCATTCACGACCCTGCGCGTCGGCCAGTGACTGCAGCTCGGCGCCCTTGCGCGCGATGACGACGGAGATCGCGCCATTCGAGAGTTTGATCGTATCCATTTCCTGTTCCTGCCCGCACCGCTTCCGGTTGCTTGCAATGCATCATGCCGGCTCGTCAACAGCAAGGCGAGCAACAGCGGCAGCGGCAATCGGCGACAGTCCGGCGCCCCCGCCTTCCGCATGAGCGAGGATGGCGCGGCGCATGCGCGGGTCCCAGAACTGCCGCAGATGCGTCGCAACGGCCTCCGGCGCCGCGTCCGCGCCCTGGGCCGCGAAGAACAGCGCGATCTGGTTGGCCATGCGGACCAGCTTGTCAGGCGACATGACGCGCGGCTCCCTCGGCAAGAATGCGCCGGGCATGCGTGAAAACTTCGAAGCCATCGGCCCGGGCGACGGCGACCAGCGTGATGCCGGCCGCGTCGGCGGTTCGAATGGCAAGGTCCGAGGGCGCCGAGACGGCGACGATCAGCGGAGCGCCGATCACGGCCGTCTTCTGCACCATCTCCACGGAGACGCGGCTGGTCAGCAGCACGGCGCCGTCCGCTGCCCTGATCCCGTTGCGAGCGAGCGCGCCGGCCAGCTTATCGAGCGCGTTGTGGCGGCCGATATCCTCCCGCACGGGGCCGATTCCGCAATCCGGCCGCCAGAACGCGGCTGCGTGCACCGCATGCGTCGCCGCATTCACGGCCTGCATCGGCGCAAGGCCGGACATCGCCGCAAGGATACCGGCCGGCGTGAAAGTCGCCTCGCCCTCGATGCGCGGCAGGACGCGCGTTGCGGCCTCGAGGCTCTCGATGCCGCAAAGACCGCAGCCGACCGGCCCGGCCATCGACCGGCGGCGCGCCGCCAGCCGCGTCTCGCGGGGGATAGCGAGGCGAAGCCGCATCTCGATGCCGAGATCGCTGTCGATCCGCTCGATCGCCTCGATTTCCCGGACATCGTCGACGATGCCCTCGGTCAGCGAAAACCCGACGGCGAAATCCTCGAGATCATCGGGGCTTGCCATCAACACCGCGTGGGTCGAGCCGCCATAGGTGATCGCCACCGCGACCTCGACCGGCACGGTGCGCCTCGCCGGCTGCAGGGCGCCGCGCTGAAAGGCAAGCGTCCCGACAGCATCGCCGGAGGCACTGATCCCGGCCATCGCCTATTCCGCCGCGTCAAGCCGGCCGACAATGCGGCGGCTCTCATGCGTGTGCGCCTCATAATCTTCCTGCCAGGCGCTCGGTCCATTCGATGGCGATACCTGCACCGCCGTCACCTTGTATTCCGGGCAATTGGTGGCCCAGTCGGAATAGTCCGTCGTGATGACGTTCGCCTGCGTCAGCGGATGATGGAATGTCGTATAGACGACGCCCGGCGCCACGCGGTCGGTGATCTTCGCCCGCAATGTCGTCTCGCCGGCGCGGCTTGCCACGCGCACGAAATCGCCATCCTTGAGGCCGCGATTCTCGGCGTCATGCGGATGGATCTCGAGCAGGTCCTCCTGATGCCAGACGACATTCGCCGTGCGCCGCGTCTGCGCCCCGACATTGTATTGCGAGAGGATGCGGCCTGTCGTGAGCAGAAGCGGGAAGCGCGGGCCCGTGCGCTCGTCGGTCGGCACATATTCGGTGATCATGAACTGGCCAAGACCGCGCGAGAAACCGCCGATATGCATCACAGGCGTGCCCTCCGGCGCCTTCTCGTTGCAGGGCCACTGCACCGAACCGAGCCGATCGAGTGCCTCATAGGAGACGCCGGCAAAGCTCGGCGTCGTCAAAGCGATCTCGTCCATGATCTCGGAAGGATGGGTGTAGGTCCAGCCAAGGCCCATGGCGTTGGCGAGGTTCTGCGTCACTTCCCAGTCGGCATAGCCGTTCTTGTCGCCGCCGCCGTTCTTGGGACTCATCACCTTCCGCACGCGGTTGATGCGCCGCTCGGCATTGGTGAAGGTGCCGTCCTTCTCCAGGAAGGTCGAGCCGGGCAGGAAGACATGGGCGTAATTCGCGGTCTCGTTGAGGAAGAGATCGTGCACGACGACGCATTCCATCGCCGAGAGACCGGACGTCACGTGATGCGTATCGGGATCGGACTGCACGATGTCCTCGCCCTGCACATAAAGGCCAAGGAACGAGCCATCGAGCGCCGCATCGAACATGTTGGGGATGCGAAGGCCCGGCTCGTTATCAAGCGGCCGGCCCCAGAGCTTCTCGAAGATGGCGCGCGTCGCATCGTCCGAGATGTGGCGATAGCCCGGCAGTTCATGCGGGAACGAGCCCATGTCGCACGAGCCCTGCACATTGTTCTGGCCACGCAGCGGGTTCACGCCGACGCCCGGCCGGCCGAGATTGCCGGTCGCCATCGCCAGATTGGCGATCGCCATCACCGTGGTCGATCCCTGGCTGTGCTCGGTGACGCCGAGGCCGTAATAGATGGCTCCATTGCCGCCGGTCGCATAAAGCCGCGCGGCAGACCGGATCTCGACCGCCGGCACGCCTGACGCGCGCTCGACCGCTTCGGGGCTGTTGCGTTCCTCAGCGATGAAGCTCGCCCAATGCTCGAAAGCATCGCGGTCGCAGCGCTCCGTGACGAAGCGCTCGTCGACGAGACCCTCGGTGACGATGACATGCGCCATCGCATCGAGCACGGCGACATTGGTGCCGGGCCGGAGCGCCAGATGATGCGCCGCCTCGACATGGGGCGAGCGCACGAGATCGATGCGGCGCGGATCGATGACGATCAGCTTCGCCCCTTCGCGCAGCCGCTTCTTGAGCCGCGAGGCGAACACCGGGTGGCCGTCGGTCGGGTTGGCGCCGATGACGAGCACGACATCGGCATGCTCGACGCTGTCGAAATCCTGCGTGCCGGCCGACGTGCCGAACGCCGTCTTGAGGCCATAGCCGGTCGGCGAGTGGCAGACGCGGGCGCAGGTGTCGACATTGTTGTTGCCGAAGCCGGCGCGGACCAGCTTCTGCACCAGATAGGTTTCCTCATTGGTGCAACGCGACGAGGTGATGCCGCCGATCGAATCCTTGCCATGCGCCGCCTGGATGGCGCGGAACCTGGTCGCGACGGTTGCGAGCGCCTCGTCCCAGGACACTTCGCGCCAGGGATCGGTGATCTTTTCGCGCACCATCGGGTTCAGGATGCGGTCGCGATGATTGGCATAGCCCCAGGCGAAGCGACCCTTGACGCAGGAATGGCCGTGATTGGCCTTGCCATCCTTCCACGGCTCCATGCGCACGAGCTCCTCGCCGCGCATCTCCGCCTTGAACGAGCAGCCGACGCCGCAATAGGCGCATGTCGTGACCACCGAATGCTCGGGCGTACCCTTCTCGACGACGCTCTTCTCGATCAGCGTTGCCGTCGGGCAGGCCGAGACGCAGGCGCCGCAGGAGACGCATTCGGAGCCAAGGAAGCTCTCATGCTGGCCCGGTGAGACGCGGCTTTCGAAGCCGCGGCCCTCGATCGTCAACGCGAACGTTCCCTGCACCTCTTCGCAAGCGCGCACGCAGCGGGAACAGACGATGCATTTCGCGGGATCGTAGTCGAAATAAGGGTTCGACTGGTCTTTGGCCTGGAACAGCGGATTGCCGCTCTTGGCGACATGATTGGCGCCGGGCTCGTAGCGGACGTCACGGAGGCCAACCGCCCCGGCCTGGTCCTGCAGTTCGCAGTCGCCATTCGCGGCGCAGGTGAGGCAATCGAGCGGATGATCGGAGATATAGAGCTCCATCACGCCGCGCCGGAGCTTGCGCAGCCGGTCGGTCTCTGTGCGCACCACCATGCCTTCCGCGACGAGCGTGGTGCAGGAGGCCGGCGTGCCGCGCATGCCGTCGACCTCGACGAGGCAAAGGCGGCAGGAGCCGAAAGCCTCGACGCGGTCTGTGGCGCAGAGTTTGGGGATCGAGGTGCCCATCTCCGCGGCGGCGCGCATGACCGAGGTGCCAAGCGGCGCGGTGACCCTCTGACCGTCGATGGTGAGGCTGACCAGCGTTTCGGAGGGCGAGGCCGGCGTGCCGAAGTCGATCTCGTGGATCATGCCCATGTCGCGATCTCCTTTTCGGCAGAAGCCGCCGGGACGAGGCCGAAATCAGCTGGATAATGGCGCAGCGCGCTGATCACGGGATAGGGCGTGAAGCCGCCGAGGGCGCAGAGCGAGCCGAACTTCATGATATCGCAGAGATCCTCGAGCAGGGCAGCGTTTTTTGTCACCTCGCGGCCGGCGATCATCGCATCCAGCAATTCGACGCCGCGCGTCGAGCCGATCCGGCAGGGCGTGCACTTGCCACAGCTTTCGAGCGCGCAGAACTCCATCGCGAAACGCGCCATCGCGGCCATCTCGACCGTATCGTCGAACACCACGATGCCGCCATGGCCGATGAGCCCATCGCGTGCTGCGAAAGATTCATAATCGAAGGGCGTATC
The DNA here is from genome assembly GCA_035555375.1 of Kaistia sp. Classification (GTDB taxonomy): domain Bacteria; phylum Pseudomonadota; class Alphaproteobacteria; order Rhizobiales; family Kaistiaceae; genus Kaistia. Next base: position 483,314 of record DATMGR010000038.1, read on the forward strand.
GAACAGCGACGGCGGGAAATAGGCGCCGAGCGGACCGCCGACCTGCACGGCGCGGACCGGGCGCCCGGTGATCGTTCCGCCGCCGATGGTCTCGACGAGTTCGCCAAGCGTCACGCCGAATGCCGCCTCGAAGAGGCCGCCATGGCGGATATTGCCGGCAAGCTGGATCGGCATCGTGCCACGGGACCGTCCGAAGCCGATCGCCGCATAGGCTTCGGCGCCCTCGGCAAGGATGAACGGCACCGAGGCCAGCGTCACGAGATTGTTGACCGCCGTCGGCGCGCCGAACAGGCCCTTATGGGCAGGAAGCGGCGGCTTGGCTCGCACCTCGCCGCGCTCGCCCTCGATCGATTCGAGCAGTGCCGTCTCCTCGCCGCAGACATAGGCGCCCGCCCCGACGCGAAGCTCGATCTCGAAGGCGCGGCCGGAGCCAGCGCAATCAGGTCCCAGCCAGCCAGTCGCCCGTGCCGTAACGATCGCGGCCTCCATCCGGGCAATGGCATGCGGATATTCGGAACGGATGTAGAGATAGCCGCGTGTCGCGCCGACGGCGAGGCCGGCGATCGCCATGCCCTCGATGACGACGAAGGGATCGCCCTCCATCAACATGCGATCGGCAAAGGTGCCGCTATCGCCCTCGTCCGCATTGGCGACGATGAATTTGCGCGTCCCCGCTGCCTCCAGCACCGTCTTCCACTTGATGCCGGTCGGGAAACCTGCCCCGCCGCGCCCGCGCAGCCCAGACGCCACGACCATCGTGACGATCTCGGCAGGCGAGAGAGCGGCGGCACGCATCAGGCCGACACCGCCGCCATGGGCGCGGTAATCGGCAAGCGAAGCCGGATCAACAATGCCGCAGCGGGCGAAGGTGAACCGCGTCTGCGCCTTGAGGAACGGGATTTCGTCGGTGCGGCCCAGGAACAGCCGCTCGCCCTTCCCGTCGATAAGGCCGGCGGCGATGAGGTCCGGCACGTCCTCGGCCGCGACGGGGCCAAAGGCGACGCGGCCCGTCGGCGTCCCGACCTCGACCATCGGTTCCAGCCAGTAGAGGCCGCGCGACCCGTTGCGGACGATCTCGACGGCGACGCCAGCCGTAGCCGCTGCCTTGGCAATTGCCGCGGCGACGTCATCGGCACCGACGGCGAGCGCTCCGGCATCGCCGGGCACGAAGATTCGGCGCGCGCTCATGACGTCAGATCCGCAACGAGATAAGCGGCTTTCGCGCCGTCGAGCCGCCCGGACAGCTTGCCGTCGACCATCGCATTCGGCGCCGTGGCGCAGAGGCCAAGGCAATAGACCGGCTCCAGCGTCACCGCGCCATCGGGCGAGGTTTCGCCGAGGGGGATGCCGAGCGCCTGTTCGAAACCCCGCAGCACCTGGTCTGACCCCATCGACTTGCAGGCCTCGGCGCGGCAGACGCGAACGAGATGGCGGCCGGCCGGCTTGTCGCGGAAGTCGTGATAAAACGTCACGATGCCGTGGATTTCGGCGCGCGATCGATTGAGCGCCGCCGCTATGACAGGGACGGATTCGGCCGGAACATAGCCAAACGCTTCCTGCACCGCATGCAGGATCGGCAGCGTCGCGCCTTCAACGCCCTGAAAACGCTCGATGATTGCCGCAAGGCGACCCGCGCGATCCTCCATCCTCCCACCTGATCCTTTTCTTCTTTCGACGACCTCCAGACTTGCCTCTTCCGTCGCCGGGATCAAGCCATGCAACACGCGACGACGCGCCGCCGCCTTTGCTGTCGCCGCGGACGTCCATCCGTGATGATATGGCCGCCTTTCGAAGGATGCGCCCGATGCTGATCCACAACGACCGCCTCTTTCCCGCCGATCCCGCGACGCGCTCGGTCGCGGGGCGGCTCTATAGCGAGGTTCGCGACCTGCCGATCGTCTCGCCGCATGGCCATACCGATCCGGCCTGGTATGCGCAGAACGAACCGTTCCCGGATCCCGCGCGGCTCTTCGTCGTGCCGGATCACTATGTCTTCCGCATGCTCTACAGCCAGGGCGTGAGCCTCGAATCGCTGGGCGTCCCGACGGCCGACGGCAGCCCCGTCGAGACCGATCCGCGCGCGATCTGGCGCCGTTTCGCCGAGAATTATCACCTCTTCCGCGGTACGCCGACGCGGATGTGGCTCGATCATGCCTTCGCAACTTTGTTCGACATTGAGGACCGGCTCTCGGCCGCGACGGCCGACGCCACCTATGACCGGATTGCCGAGAGGCTGGCACAGCCGGCCTATCGGCCGCGGGCTCTGTTCGAGCGCTTCAACATCGAAGTGATCGCCACCACGGAAAGCCCGCTCGACGATCTGCGCCATCACGAGGCGATCGCCGCCTCGAGCTGGTCCGGCCGCGTCGTCACGGCCTATCGGCCGGACCCGGTCGTCGATCCGGATTTCCATGGCTTCCGCGACAATCTCGAAGCCTTTGGCGCGCTCACGGGCTGCGATGTCTCGACCTTCGCCGGCTATCTCGATGCTCATCGCGCCCGCCGCGCCTTCTTCAAGGCGCATGGCGCCACCTCCACCGATCACGGCCACCCGACCGCGGCGACGGCCGATCTTTCTCCTGTCGAGGCCGAGGCGCTCTATCACCGCGTCCATGCCGGCGCCGTCAGCCCGGCCGATGCCGAACTCTTCCGCGCGCAGATGCTGACGGAAATGGCGGCGATGAGCCTCGAGGACGGGCTGGTGATGCAGATCCATCCGGGCTCGTTCCGCAACCACAACCCGCAGCTCTTCGCCCGTTTCGGCCGCGACAAGGGCGCGGATATCCCGACATCAACAGATTATGTCCGCGCGCTGAAGCCGCTGCTCGATCGCTTCGGCAATGAGCCTTCGCTCGCGGTCATCCTGTTCACGCTCGACGAGACGGCCTATTCGCGCGAACTCGCGCCCCTCGCCGGTCATTATCCGGCGCTCCGGCTCGGCCCGGCCTGGTGGTTCTACGATTCGCCCGAGGGCATGCGGCGCTACCGGGAACTCGTCACCGAGACGGCCGGCTTCTACAACACGGTCGGCTTCAACGACGATACCCGCGCCTTCCCCTCGATTCCCGCCCGCCACGACGTCGCGCGCCGCGTCGATTGCGCCTATCTCGCCGAACTCGTGGTGACGCATCGCCTCGACGAGGACGAGGCGGCCGAACTCGCGCATGACCTTGCCTACGGCCTCGCCAAGAAGGCCTATCGGCTCTAGGTTCGAGCCGTGACCTTCGACCGCCGCAATGCCTGTCCAAGCCTCGCCGCGCCGATGCGGACCGGCGATGGGTTCCTCGCGCGGCTGCCGCCGCTCGCCGAGGCACTGACGCCGCCTCAACTGGCAGCGCTCGCAACTGCGGCGAGCGTCCATGGCAATGGGCTCGTCGAGATCTCGAAGCGCGGCAATGTGCAGATCCGCGGCCTCGTCTGCCCGGACGCTTCCGGGCTTTCCGCCGATCTTGCCGAAGCCGGGCTCATGCTTCCCGAGGGGCTGCCGATCAGCAGCGATCCGCTGGCATCGCTCTTCGCAGGGTCGCCCGTTGCCACCCCTGTGATCGCGGCCATCCATGCTGGTCTCGCGAAACGAAAGCTGGCGGCGCGGCTCGCGCCCAAGGTCGCGATGGTGCTCGACGTGGGAACGCCGACCGCGCCGACGGGCGTTGCCGCCGATCTTCGGCTCGCCTATCGGCCTGATGGCGTTCATTTCGGCCTTGGCGGGACGCATGAGAGCGCCCGCTGGATCGGCGCAGTCTCTCAGAACGAGGCCGCCCCAGCCGCGCTCGCGATCCTCGGGGCGCTGTCGGAACATGGGCCGGCAGCACGTCTCGTTGGGACCGGTGGCCTTCATGATGTCAGCGCCATCGTCGCAGCGGTGCCGGTGTTGAAGCCGGCCGGCGTTCCTGCCGCGCCGCCACGGCTAGCGCCTGTGGGCCCAATCGGCGGCCTGACGCAGACGGCGGCAGGCATCGCCTTCCCCTTCGGCCAAGCCGAGGCGGAGGCATTGGCGGAGCTCGCCGAGGCCGCGCGCGCCGCCGGAATTATCGCTTTCGCGCCAGCGCCGGAGCGCGCGCTGCTGTTCGCCGGGCCTGAAGCCGCTGTCGCGGCGACAGCCCGTCATGCGGCGGCGCTGGGCTTCATCACCGAGGCAGACGATCCGCGCCGCTTTCTTTCGGCCTGCATCGGCAGCGCCGGCTGCGCCTCGGGCCATTTTCCGGCGCGCGCGCTGGCCGCCGCCTCTTCGCCCGCGCTCGCCTGCCTGCTCGACGGCTCGCTCGAGATCCACTTTTCCGGCTGCGGCAAGGGCTGCGCCCATCCGGATCCGGCGGCCTTCACCCTTTCCGGTATCGACAAGGGCGCCGCACTTGTGCTTGACGGACGGGCGCGCGACGAAGCGATCGGATTCGCTTCGCCGGAAAAGCTGGTCGAGCGGCTCGAACGCCTTGCAGCCGCGAAGGCGGACGGCGAGACGGCCCGCGCAGCGATCACGCGGATCGGACGGGCTGGCGTCGCCAGCGCGATGACCGGAGAGGGTTCGGCGGGGCATGGCGGAGAGCCGGGATCATCTGGCGGCGAGCGACTATCTGCGTGACGGCAACGCCATCTATGAGCGTTCCTTCGCGATCATTCGCGCCGAGGCAGACCTGTCGCGCTTTTCAGAGGCCGAAGCGCATGTCGCCGTGCGCATGATCCATGCCTCGGGGTTCGTGCCGCTTGGCGACGTCATTCGTTTCGGCCACGGCTTTGCCGAGATCGCCCGCGCGGCGCTTTTGGCCGGGGCGCCAATCTTCTGCGACAGCGAAATGGTCGAGCGCGGCGTGACGCGGGCACGGCTGCCGGCCGGCAATGACGTGATCTGCACGCTCCGCGATCCGCGCACCGCGGATGAAGCCTTGAGGCTCGGGACCACGCGCTCGGCGGCAGCGATCTCCTTTTGGGGTGAACGGCTCGCCGGCAGCCTAGTCGTGATCGGCAATGCGCCGACGGCGCTGTTCCACCTGCTCGACGCCGTCGCTGCAGGAGCGCCGCGCCCGGCGGCGATCATCGGCGCGCCCGTCGGCTTTGTCGGCGCCGCGGAATCAAAGGACGCCCTCGCCGCGAGCCCGCTTGCCATTCCCTATGTGATCGTCGAAGGCCGGCTCGGCGGCAGCGCCATCGCGGCAGCCGCGGTCAATGCGCTGGCGAGCGACCGGCTATGAGCAGCGCCCCGACACGCGCGATGGGCCGGCTCTACGGTGTCGGCGTCGGCCCCGGCGATCCCGAATTGCTGACGCTGAAGGCGGCGCGGATCATCGATGCCGCCGACGTCGTCGCCTATTTCGCGAAGGAGGGGCGCGCGTCGAACGCTCGCGCCGTGGTTGCCGATCGGCTCGGACGGCAACGCGAACTCACCCTCGCCTATCCGGTGACGACCGAAATCCATCGCCATGATCCGGCCTATCGCAGCGCGATCGGCATCTTTTATGAGGACGCAGCCACGCAGGTGGCCGCAGCCCTCGATGCCGGGCTCGATGTCGCCGTGCTCTCCGAGGGCGATCCGCTGTTCTACGGCTCCTACATGCATCTGCACTGCCGCCTGGCGGGACGCTACGCGACCGAAGTCGTTCCGGGCGTCACCGGCATGTCGGGCGGCTGGTCGGGCGCCGGCCTGCCGATCGCGCAGGGCGACGATGTCCTGATGGTGTTGCCGGGAACGCTCGACGAGAACGATCTCGCGGCGCGTTTCGCCAGCGCCGACGCCGCCGTCGTCATGAAGCTCGGCCGCAACCTCGCCAAGGTGCGCCGCGCGCTTCAGGCCGCCGGCAAGCTGGATGGCGCCTTCTATGTCGAGCGGGCGACGACCGCGAACGCGCGAACCATCCGCCTCGCAGACAAGTTCGACGACAGCGCGCCTTATTTCTCGATCGTGCTGGTGCCGGGCTGGGGGACACAGCCGTGACCGGACGGCTCGCCGTGATCGGGCTCGGCCCCGGCGAGGCGCGCCACCGCACGGCTGAGGCCGAGGCGGAACTCGCGGGCGCAGAAGCGATCTACGGCTATGGACCCTATGTGGACCGCGTCGCGGACCGCCCCGGCCTCGAGAAGTTTGCGTCCGACAACCGCGTCGAGCTCGACCGCGCCGGTGCCGCGCTCGCGCATGCGGCGCGTGGCGGCCGTGTCGCGATGGTTTCGGGCGGCGATCCCGGCGTCTTCGCCATGGCCTCGGCGGTTTGCGAGGCGATCGAGCGCGGCCCGGCGGAATGGCGCAGCGTCGATCTCGCCATCATCCCGGGCGTGACCGCCATGCTCGCGGTGGCGGCTGCCTGTGGCGCGCCGCTCGGCCATGATTTCTGCGCGCTCTCGCTTTCGGACAATCTGAAGCCGTGGAGCCTCGTCGAGACGCGCCTCACCGCCGCCGCCTCGGCCGGCTTCGTCATCGCGCTCTATAATCCGATCTCGCGGGCCCGCCCCTGGCAGCTCGGCGCGGCCTTCGATCGGTTGCGCGCGGTCCTGCCCGCCAGCGTTCCGGTCATCTTCGGGCGAGCCGTCGGCCGGCCGGACGAACGGGTCGTCATCACGACGCTTCGCGAGGCCGACCCGCAGAAGGCCGACATGGCGACGCTCGTCATCATCGGCTCAGCCGAGACGCGCGTCATCGAGCGGCCGGGCCTGCCGCCGCTCGTCTATGCGCCACGCTCGGCGGGAGGCGCGTGATGGCGGAGAAAATCGAGCACCGCGTCGATCGTTTCGACCTCCAGCAGGCCGCTGGCCGGCGGCCGTGCGACCATCATGACGGGGATGCCGAGCGTTCGCGCGGCGTCGAGCTTGGCGCGTGTTGCCTCGCCGCCGCTGTTCTTGGTGGCGAGAACGTCGATCCTGTGCCGGCTGAGAAGCGCGATTTCGTCCGCGATCGTGAATGGCCCGCGCTCCAGCAGGAATTCAGCCTGGGGAAGCCTGAGCGGCGGCTCGATCGGCTCGATGCTTCGGAACCAGTAATAGTGATGCGGCGCGGCCACGAAGGCATGCGCCTCTTGCCGGCCGATCGTGACCAGCACGCGACGCGGCGTCGCGCCGAGTGCCGCGACGAGGGTTTCGAGCGCCGGAAAGACTTGCCAATCGTCGCCCGGCCCAGCCTGCCACGGCGGGCGGATCAGCCGGACGGCGGGAATGCCCGTCGCGCGCACCGCAATGGCGGCATTGGCGGCAATTTGCGCTGCAAAGGGATGCGTTGCGACGACCAGCGCATCGATCCGCTCGGCCTTGATATAGGCAGCAAGGCCCGCCGCGCCGCCGAAACCACCGATGCGAACCGGCACGGCCTGCGCCAGCGGTGCAGCCGTGCGGCCGGCGAGCGACAGGATGGCGTCATAGTCGGGCAGTGCCGCGATGCGCGCGGCCAGCGCCCGTGCTTCCGTCGTTCCGCCGAGAATGAGCAGTCTGGTCGCCATTGCTTGTCCGGGAGGTCCCTCGCGTGAGCGCCGACCCTGCCTCTTCGGGACGGTGGCTGTCCATCGTCGGCATCGGCGAAGATGGCGCCGACGGGCTTTCGCCGCAGGCGACGCGGGCGATTTCTTCGGCGCGCTTCGTATTTGGCGGCAAGCGGCATCTGGCGCTGGCGGCCGGGCTCATCACCGGCGAGGCCATCGCCTGGCCGACGCCGTTCTCGATCGCACCCTTGATGGCGAGGCGCGGACTGCCCTCGGTGGTTCTGGCCTCGGGCGATCCGTTTCTCTACGGCGTCGGCAACGTCATCGCCAAGCACATCCCGCCGGCCGAATATCGCGCGCTGCCGGTGCCCTCGGCTTTCAGCCTGGCCGCGAGCCGGCTCGGCTGGGCATTGGCCGAGGTGACACCGCTTTCGCTGCATGGCCGGCCGCTGGCATTGATCCGGACGCATCTTTTCCCCGGCGCCCGTCTTCTCGTGCTGACCTCGGACGATGCGGCGCCTGCCGCCATCGCGGCGCTGCTCGCGCAAAGCGGCTTCGGCGCCTCGCGTGTCACATTGCTCGAAGCGCTCGGCGGTCCCAGCGAGCGGATTCGCTCAGGCCTAGCCGGATCGTTCGATCTCGACGACATCAACCCGCTCAACCTCCTGGCGATCGAACTCGTCGCGGCGGCGGATGCGCGCGTCATGGCGCGCAGCGCCGGGCTCGACGACGCCCTCTTCGAAAGCGACGGCCAGATCACCAAGCGCGAGATCCGCGCCCTGACGCTGTCCGCTCTCGCGCCGCGACCCGGGCAGCGCCTCTGGGATATCGGCGCCGGCTCCGGCTCGGTCGGTATCGAATGGATGCTGGCCGGCCCTTCGCTCCACGCCGTCGCGATCGAGCCGCGCGCCGATCGAGCTGAGCGCATCCGCCGCAATGCCGAGGCCTTCGGCGTGCCGGGGTTGGCCGTGGTGCACGGAAGCGCGCCGGAGGCTCTGGCCGGTCTGCCTCCACCGGATGCGATCTTCATTGGCGGCGGCGCCTCGCGGCCCGGCGTTCTCGATGTAGCCATGGCCGCTCTGGCATCGAGTGGCCGGATGGTCATCAACGCGGTGACGCTGGAGACGGAACGGCTTGTGCTCGCCGCCCATGCCGAGCATGGCGGATCGCTGATCCGCATCGCCATCGACCGAGCGCTGCCTCTTGCGGGTATGACGGCCTGGGAACCCGCTCGCCCGATCACGCAATGGACCTGGGTGAAGCCATGATCGTCGCTGGGATCGGTTGCCGGAAGGGCGCGCCGCAGGAGGACATCCTGGCGGCGATCGCGCACGCATTGGAAGCGGCGATGCTGACGCCAGACCGGCTCGACCTCATTGCAACGGCGGCCGAAAAGGGCGGCGAGGACGGCATCGCCGCCGCCGCCGCGGCGTTCGGATGTCCGCTCGTGCTGGTGCCCTCAGGTGAGCTCCGGATCGCCGGCGAAAAGGCGGTCACCCGCTCCGAGCGGGTTGTGGCGCTGTTCGCGGTGCCCTCGGTTGCCGAAGCGGCGGCGCTCGCGGCGGCTGGCGACGGCGCCCGGCTGATCGCGCCGCGCCGCGTCGCGGGCATGGCGACCTGCGCGATCGCAGCCAGCGGCGAGGACGCGGGGGACGCATCATGACGGTTCATTTCATCGGCGCCGGGCCGGGAGCCGCAGACCTCATCACGCTGCGCGGTCGCGACCTGATCGCGCGCTGCCCCGTGTGCCTTTATGCCGGATCGATCGTGCCGGCGGCGTTGCTCGATTTCTGCCCTGCGGGCGCGCGCAAGGTGAACACCGCTCCGCTCGATCTCGACGCCATCGAGGCAGAATATGTCGCCGCGCACGAGGCGGGGCTCGATGTGGCGCGGCTGCATTCCGGCGATCTCTCGATCTATTCGGCCGTCGCCGAGCAGATCCGCCGGCTCGAGAAGCATGGCATTCCCTATACGCTGACGCCCGGCGTGCCGGCCTTCGCCGCTGCCGCCGCTGCGCTCGGCCGCGAGCTGACCGTGCCCGGCATCGCGCAAAGCGTGGTGCTCACCCGCGTTTCCGGCCGCGCCTCCGCCATGCCGGAGCGGGAGACGCTGGCCGCCTTCGCCGCGACGGGCACGACGCTCGTGCTGCATCTGGCGATCACGGCCCTGCCAAAGGTCGTGGCGGACCTCTCGCCGTTCTATGGCGCGGAGGGCGCGGTCGCCGTCGTCTTCCGCGCGAGCTGGCCGGATGAGACCATCATCCGCGCGACGCTCGGCACGATCGAGGCCGCCCTCGACGGCACCGGAATCGACCGCACCGCGACGATCCTTGTCGGACCGGCTCTCGCGGCGGAAGGCTTCGCCGATAGCGCGCTCTACAGCCCCGATTATGTCAGGCGCTATCGCGGCGGCGTTGAGGACTGACGCCCCGGCGTCTCATCCCGCGCGGCCAACCAGACGTCCCTGGCGATCGAACACGACCACATCAAGCCGGATCGGGGCGCCCGCGACAGCCTTGGCGGCGGTTGTCAAAGCCGCCTCGGCGATCGCCTTGCCGAGATCGACGCCCTCCGCCGTCGCGAGCGCGAAGGCCTCGGCCGCGACATTGGCCGTTCGGATGCGCGCGGCGAGGACGCCACTGCCGCCCGCCGCAGCCGCCAGCAGCGCGAGATGATCGAGATCGACGCTGCCGCGCTTCGAATGGAGATCGAGCAGGCCCTGGCCAAGCTTCGCCATCTTGCCGATGCCGCCGGCGATGGTGACGCGATCGACCGGATGGGCCTTCAGATATTTGAGCATGCCGCCAACGAAATCGCCCATCTCGAGCAGCGCCGGCTCGGGCAGCCCGTAGAGCGCCCTGACGGCAGCCTCGGACGTCGAGCCCGTCGAGCCGGCGACATGCTGCAACCCCGTCGCCCGGGCGACGTCGATGCCGCGATGGATCGAGTGGATCCAGGACGAGCAGGAATAGGGGATGACGATGCCGGTGGTGCCGAGCACCGAGAGGCCGCCGAGGATGCCGAGTCGGCCGTTCAGCGTGCGCTCGGCGAGCGTTTCGCCGCCGGGAATCGCGATCTCGACCTCGAGATCGAGCGGGGCGCCTGACACTTCGGCGAGCGCCGCCGCAATCATGGCGCGCGGCACCGGGTTGATCGCCGGCTCGCCCGGCTGCAGCGCCAGTCCCGGCCGCGTCACGGTGCCGACCCCCTCGCCCGCCTCGAAGCGAAGTCCGCTTCCGGCCGGCCGGGCCCGGATGGTCGCGATCACAAGAGCGCCATGCGTGACGTCGGGATCATCGCCAGCGTCCTTGATGATGCCGGCGCTGGCGGCGCCAGCCTGCAGGCGCGTCTGCGCCAGCGTAAAGCCGGTCCGGCCGCCCCGTGGCAGCGGGATTTCGACAGGATCGGGAAATTCGCCGGTGAGAAGTGCCGTATAGGCGGCCTTGGCGGCGGCGGCGGCGCAACTCCCCGTCGTCCAGCCGCGCCTCAGCGGTCCGGCGGGGATGCCATCCTGATCCGGCGCGTCAACGGGGTGTTGATTATCCGACACGCCGCCATCTATACCGCCCGTATTCGCGTCCGTCACGAAAGTCGCCATGCTCGCGCTCATCGTCATCACCCGGCGCCGTTTCGAGGTCCGATGACGACGCGCGGGCTCATCCTTTCCGCGATCCGCTCAGGCGAGGGCAAGACGATCGTCACCGCGGCGCTGATCGCGGCGCTCCGGCGGCGCGGCCTTGCCGTCGGCGGCGCCAAGAACGGTCCTGATTATATCGATCCGAGCTTCCATGCCGTGGCCAGCGGCCGGCCGAGCTTCAATCTCGATAGCTGGGCGATGCCGCCGGCCCTTCTGGACGGCCTCGCGGCGCAGACCTGCGAAGATGCGGACCTCGTCGTGATCGAGGGCGCGCTCGGTCTTTTCGACGGTGTCGCGGGATCGCCGGGCCGGCGCGGCGCGACAGCCGATCTCGCGGCGCGCTTCCGCCTGCCGGTGGTGATCATTCTCGACGTTTCAGGCCAGTCGCAGACCGTGGCCGCGATCCTGCGCGGCTTGATGCTGCATGATCCCGATGTCTCGGTTGCCGGCGTGATCCTCAATCGGGTCGGCAGCGAGCGCCATCGCGCCCTCATCGCGGAGGCCGTGGCGCCGCTCGGCCTGCCGATTCTTGGCAGCCTGCCGCGCGACGCCGCGCTCGCGCTGCCGGAGCGCCATCTCGGCCTCGTCCAGGCGGGCGAACAGGCCGATCTCGCCGCGCGGATCGGTGCCGCCGCCGATTGCCTCGCCAGCCATGTCGATCTCGACGCGCTGGTCGCGCTCGCACGGCCGCCACACATCCCAGCGCCCGGTGCAGCGATGCCGGCGCTGCCGCCGCCCGGAATGCGCATCGCGCTCGCCCGCGACGATGCGTTTTCCTTCATCTACCCGCATGTGCTGGAGGGATGGCGGCGGCAGGGCGCGACCATCGTTCCCTTCTCGCCGCTTGCCGACGAGGCACCTGAACCCGCATGCGACGCCTGCTGGCTGCCCGGCGGTTACCCCGAGCTCCATGCCGGACGGCTCGGGGCAGCCGCGACCTTCCTCGATGGCCTCCGCCGTTTCGGCGCGACGCGGCGGGTGCACGGTGAATGCGGCGGCCACATGGTCCTCGGGCGCGCGCTGATCGATGCCGAGGGGACCGGCCATGAAATGGCGGGACTGCTCGATCATGTTACGAGTTTTGCGACGCGGCGGCTGCATCTTGGCTACCGGAAGGCGACGCTGTCGGCCGATTGCGCCCTCGGAGCCGCCGGCGCGCGGATCGCGGGGCATGAGTTCCATTATTCGACGATCGTCGAGGCTGGACAGGACGCGCCCTTCGCGATGATCGAGGACGCGCGGGGCGCCGCGCTCGGCGCAGCGGGCGGGCAGCGCGGTTCGGTTTCAGGAAGCTGGTTCCATGCGATCGCGCCGCTCTGACGCGGTGCGTCGGGCGGCTCTTTTAACGACGACCGCCGATCCCATATAGGCCGTATCACCCCCCTGTCAGGCCGTTTCGGCAAGGCAGCGCCGGATCGTCAAACTAACGATTGCGCTGCAGCGAGATTCTCGGCAGGATTCCCTTCATGCGACGTGCGATCGGTTTCAGATGAGCAAGGATAATCGTCGACCCGAGGATGGCGATCCGTCCATCGGCATCGCCACCAAGACACGGCCGAAAACCAAACGGCCGAGCCTTTATCGCGTGCTGCTGCTCAACGACGACTACACACCGATGGAATTCGTCGTGCATGTACTCGAGCGGTTCTTCAACAAGACCAGGGAAGAAGCGACGCAGATCATGCTGCACGTTCATCAGCATGGCATGGGGGAGTGTGGGGTCTTCACCTATGAAGTGGCCGAGACCAAGGTCACTCAAGTGATGGATTTCGCGCGCAAACACCAGCATCCGCTGCAATGCGTGATGGAAAGGAAGTGAGGTCTTAACGTGCCGTCATTCTCCCGCAGCCTCGAAAAGGCACTTCATCAGGCTCTCGCTTTCGCAAACGAGCGCCACCAGGAATATGCGACGCTCGAGCACCTGCTGCTCGCGCTGATCGAAGATCAGGACGCGGCGGCGGTGATGCGCGCCTGCAATGTCGATCTCGACATGCTGAAGCGCAGCCTCGTCGACTATATCGACACCGAGCTTGCCAATCTCGCGCATGGCCCGGAAGAGGATTCGAAGCCCACCGCCGGCTTCCAGCGCGTCATTCAGCGCGCCGTGATCCATGTCCAGTCATCCGGTCGCGAAGAAGTGACCGGCGCCAACGTGCTCGTCGCGATCTTCGCCGAGCGCGAGAGCCATGCCGCCTATTTCCTGCAGGAGCAGGACATGACGCGGTATGACGCCGTCAACTATATCTCGCATGGCATCGCCAAGCGGGCCGGCATGAGCGAGAGCCGTCCGGTGCGCGGCGTCGATGACGACGCGGCAACGGTCGAGAGCCGGGACGAGAACTCGAAGAAGAAGGCCGACGCGCTCGATGCCTATTGCGTCAACCTCAACGACAAGGCGCGCAAGGGCAAGATCGACCCGCTGATCGGTCGTGACAGCGAGATCGCGCGCACGATCCAGATCCTCTGCCGCCGCCAGAAGAACAATCCGCTCTTCGTCGGTGATCCCGGCGTCGGCAAGACGGCGATCGCCGAAGGTCTCGCCAAGCGCATCGTCGAAGGCGATGTTCCGGACGTGCTCGCCGGCTCGACGATCTTTTCGCTCGACATGGGCACGCTCTTGGCCGGCACCCGCTATCGTGGCGATTTCGAGGAGCGGCTGAAGCAGGTCGTCAAGGAGATCGAGGAGTATCCAGGCTCGATCCTGTTCATCGACGAGATCCATACGGTGATCGGCGCCGGCGCCACCTCCGGCGGCGCGATGGACGCGTCCAACCTCCTGAAGCCGGCGCTGGCTGGCGGCTCGATCCGCTGCATCGGCTCGACCACCTACAAGGAATACCGCCAGTTCTTCGAGAAGGACCGGGCGCTCGTCCGCCGTTTCCAGAAGATCGACGTCAACGAGCCGACGGTTCCGGATGCGATCGAGATCCTCAAGGGCCTCAAGCCCTATTTCGAGGACTTCCATCGCGTGCGCTTCACGAACGACGCCATCAAGGCGGCGGTCGAGCTTTCGGCGCGCTATATCCATGACCGCAAGCTGCCGGACAAGGCGATCGACGTGATCGACGAGACCGGCGCCTCGCAGATGCTGGTCATCGAGGGCAAGCGGAAGAAGACGATCGGCGTCAAGGAGATCGAGGACACGATCGCCACGATGGCGCGCATCCCTTCGAAGACGATCTCCAAGAACGACTCCGAGGTGCTGAAGTCGCTCGAGACGACGTTGAAGCGCGTCGTCTACGGCCAGGACCGCGCGATCGAGCAGGTCACGTCGGCGATCAAGCTGGCGCGTGCCGGTCTCCGTGAGCCGGAGAAGCCGATTGGTTCCTATCTGTTCGCGGGCCCGACCGGCGTCGGCAAGACCGAAGTCGCGAAGCAACTCGCGGCCAGCCTCGGCGTCGAGCTGATCCGCTTCGACATGTCGGAATATATGGAGCGCCACACGGTCTCGCGGCTGATCGGCGCCCCGCCCGGCTATGTAGGCTTCGACCAGGGCGGCCTCCTGACCGACGGCGTCGACCAGCATCCGCATTGCGTGCTGCTGCTCGACGAAATCGAGAAGGCGCATCCGGACCTGTTCAACATCCTGTTGCAGGTGATGGATCACGGCAAGCTGACCGACCACAACGGCAAGCAGGTCGATTTCCGCAACGTCGTCCTCATCATGACGACCAATGCGGGCGCGGCCGATCTTGCGAAGCCGGCGATCGGTTTCAAGAACTCGCAGCGCGATTCCGACGATCAGGAGGCGATCAACCGCCTGTTCGCCCCGGAATTCCGCAACCGTCTCGATGCGATCGTCCAGTTCGGCAATCTGCCGATCGAGGTGGTCCGCAATGTCGTGCAGAAGTTCGTCATGCAGCTGGAGGCTCAGCTCGCCGATCGCGGCGTCACCTTCGATCTCTCCTCCGAGGCGATCGATTGGCTGGCCGAGAAGGGCTATGACCGCCAGATGGGCGCCCGGCCGCTCGGCCGCGTGATCCAGCAGAACATCAAGCAGCCACTGGCTGACGAGGTTCTGTTCGGCCGGCTGCGCAAGGGCGGCACGGTCAAGGTGACGGTCGAGACGAAGGAGAACGGCGAGACCGGACTGAAGCTGGAGCCGATCGAAGACGCGCCGGTGACGCCGAAGCCCGAGCCTGAAGAGGCCAAGGCCAAGGCCGCGCGTCCGAAGCGCAAGCCAGCCGCAGCCAAGAAGCCGGCGGCGGAAAAGACCCCGCCGAAGCGCGGCGGCCTGGTGCCGAAGGTTCCGCTCAAGGCGGACTGAAGCCGATCGAGATCAATGCATCAGGGCGCCGCACATGCGGCGCCCTTTTTGTTTGTCGGGTCCCTCCCGCGTGAGCGCGAGGGGCTGAGCCTATATGGCTCCGACGTTCTTCAGTTCCTGCTTGGCGAAGGCATAGAAGACCGGGGCGGAGATGAGACCGGCGATGCCGAACGCCGCTTCCATCACGATCATCACCACCAGCAGTTCCCAGGCGCGGGCGTGGATTCGCGAGCCGATGATCGCGGCATTGAGGAAATATTCGAGCTTGTGGATGCCGATCAGGAAAGCCAGCGCGCCGACCGCCGCATAGGGCGAGACACTGAGCGCGACGAGCGCGATCGCCGTATTGGAGATGAGGTTGCCGATAACCGGCAGCAGGCCGACGACGAAGGTCACCACGATCAGCGTCTTGGCGAGGGGAAGCGGCACACCGAAGAGCGGCATCACCACCACGAGGAAGATGCCGGTCAGAACCGTGTTCACGGCCGAGATCCGCACCTGCGAGAAGACCACCTGCCGGAAGGCCGTGGCGAGGTTGCGGCAGCGGCGCCTTCCGGCATCGGCGAGCGGCGCCCGCCGGCCGCCGGTGCCGCCAAGCACCTGCTGGCCCATCTCATGCGAGAAGGCGACCAGCGCGCCGATCGCGATGCCGACGATGATGTGAATCGTCAGCCGGCCGACATCCTGGCCGATGGACGCGACCTGACGGCCATTGCCGCGCAGCCATTCGACCCCGAGCGCCTTCAGCGCATTGATATCGGCCGGAAGGTAGTCGGCGACGCCCTCGGGCAGGCTCGGCCGGATATGCTCCAGCGCGATGGCCATCTGCGACATCAGTTCCTGGATCGGCTGGCCTCCGGCCGCGATGAAGGACCCGATCCAGAGCGAGAGCACGAGCAGCGCCCCGGCGACCGCCGAGGTCATGACGGCGATCGAGATCGTCTTGGCCACGGCGGTGTTGACGCCGAGGCGGCGGAAGGACGGCACGGTCAGGTCGACGAGTTCGTAGACGAGCAATCCAGACAACAGCACCGAGAGAATGTGCAGATCGAGCACGAGCCAGAGGGCGAGTCCGGCCAGCACCAGCGATGCGAGTTCCCAGCGATCATATTTCGGCGAATCCACTTCGAGCCCCGTTCGTCATTCCAACGGCCGAGCGTGGCATGTCTTCCGGTGCCATGTCGCGGGATTTCGCTCACGCCGCCGTCGAGGCCGTTCAGGACGCTCCGTTGGCGGGCCGGCTGGCGAGATCGGCGAGGCCGGACAGCTTGTCGGGGTTGCGGATGATGTAGATCGCGACGATCCGTCCCGCCTCCACGGCAAAGCTCGTCGTCTGCAGGATGCCAGCCGCGTCGATCGAGACGTAACCCGGCAATCCCGAGACGAGCAGCGGGCCGGACCAGGCTTGCGGTACGCCGGCCGGCTTGGCGGTCACACCGCGAAAGAAGCGGAAGATCCGGTCACCACCATTGATCGGATTGAGGATCGCCATGACCTTGCCGCCGCCATCCGCCTGAAGCACAGCGGACTCGGCCAGCAGATCGCGCAGCGGCTCGACCCTCCCCGTGCGGATCGCCTCGAAGAAGGCCGACGCGACGCGAGCTCCCTCGTCACGGCCGATCGGAAAGCGCGCCTTCGTCTCGCCGACATGGCCGCGAGCGCGGGCCAGCAGCTGCCGGCAGGCGGTGGGGCTTCTCTGCAGCGCCGCCGCCAGCTCGGCCATATCGATGTCGAGGAGATCGTGCAGCACGAAAGCCGCGCGTTCCAGCGGCGACAGCCGCTCCAGCGCCAGCATCAGCGCCACCGGCGCGTCGATGCGGTTGTCGGGAGGTTCGGCTTCGACGCCGAAGCGCTCGATGAGCGGCTCCGGCAGCCAGGGGCCGACATAAGTCTCGCGGCGATGACGGGCCGAGCGCAGGCGGTCGAGGCAGAGATGCGTCACCACGGTCGCCAGGAAAGCGCGCGGGCTTTCGATGTGGCCGTTCGCGCGTTCATGCCAGCGCAGGAAGGCGTCCTGCACGATATCCTGCGCGTCGGCCAGCGAGCCGAGCATGCGATAGGCCAGCCCTGTCAGGAACGGGCGCTGCTGCTCGAACTCACGCGCCGATGCGTCGATCATTCCTGCCTCATGCAGCGGCTTTCGCGGCGGCACGCCGATCATTGGGGTGCACCGTGCGGAAGCCGACGGCGAGCCGGTTCCAGCTGTTGATCACATTGATGATCAGGGTCAAGTCCACCTGTTCCTTCGGCGAGAAATGGGCCGCCAGCGCGGCATAGTCCGCGTCGGGAGCGTTCGTCTCCGAAAGCTTCGTCAGCGCCTCCGTCCAGGCGAGCGCCGCCCGCTCGCGCGGCGTGTAGAGCAGCGATTCGCGCCAGGCGGTGAGGAGATAGATGCGCTCCTCGCTCTCGCCGGCCTTTCGTGCGTCCGCTGTGTGCATATGCAGGCAGTTGGCGCAGCCATTGATCTGCGAGGCGCGGATCTTCACCAGTTCGGCCAGGCTGTGCTCGATGCCGCAATCGGCGACATAGGCACTCAGGGCCAGCATCGCCTTGACCGCCTCGGGCGAGGCCGTGTGGAAGCTCAGTCGTTCGCTCATGATCATCTCCGATTGGATCGACGAACAGGAGACGAGACAGCGACGGCGTCTGTGACATCGCCGCTGCACTTTTTTCTCCGAGCCCCCTCAGTGGAAGGTCAGCAGGCTGTGCGGCGCGGGCGGCATCGCTTCGATCGTCACGCCGTTGAAGCCGGCGGCGCGCGCCATCGCCTCATACCCCGCGGCCGTGAAGGCCTCTCCTTTTGGAGTCGTCGCGAGCATCAGGAACGAGAAGGCGGCCGGCCAGGGCGGCGACAGTCCATCGTCGGAAACGACGTTCTCGATCGCAAGCACCTGTCCGCCCGGCGAAAGGCTGGCGCGGGCCCGGCGCAGCACGCCGGCGCAGGTTTCCGGATCGAAATGGTGCAGGAAATGCGGCACCAGGACGAGATCATAGCCCTCTCCCCAATCCACGTCGAAGGCGCTGCCCGGAACCAGATGATAGCGCGCGCCGACGCCGGCCGCCTCGGCATGGCGGCGAGCAAGCTGCAGCACCGCGCTCCAGTCGACGGCATGGACCTCGGCTTCCGGCAAGGCCTTCGCGACCGCAATCCCCCACCGCCCATGGCCGGCGGCGATATCGAGCATTTTTCGCGGCGGTGTCGGCCACGCTGCAACCCGCGCGGCCAGTTCATCGGCCGTCCCGGCCATCAGCGGCATCATCGCGGCGGCG
Source organism: Kaistia sp. (assembly GCA_035555375.1). GTDB lineage: Bacteria > Pseudomonadota > Alphaproteobacteria > Rhizobiales > Kaistiaceae > Kaistia. Next base: position 501,881 of record DATMGR010000038.1, read on the forward strand.
AACTTGACCCAGATCGGATTGTCGGGCGCAATATTGGCGAGCCTCACGGATCCACCATTACGGACATAGGACGCGGGATCCTGCACCAGCAGGCTCGTCATTTCGGGCGAGGCGAGAAAATCGACGATGCCCCCCATATAGGCCGGCGAACGGTTATCGAGGAAGACGGCGCTCGACGGCGTCAGGCTGTAGCGGCCAGCGGATTTCTGCAGAAAGCCGAGGACGGCAAGATAATCGGCGAGAATCCGGGCGCCCCGCGGTGCGGTGCCCGTGCTTTCCGCAAGCGCGACTGCCGTGTCGGCTCCGCTCGCGATCGCGGTGAAAAAGTCGAGCTCGACTGCTGCCCTGATGGCCGCCGTCCGCTGATACCCCATCACCGCGTCGATGAAGGGGGCCGGCGATGGTCCAGAAGCCAGATCGGCTTCCGGTGAAGAAGAGCGCATCGGCGATGACATGTGATTTCCTCCCGTTATAATATCCCCAGTTCTTTCAAGAAAGATTGACCGCCGTGACTGACAGACGATGTCTGACGCGCGTTGCAGGTGCAACATGACGAGCAACACATGCTCGCATCTGCGCAACTGTACTTGATCAGAGTCACTATCCTAGTCTTTGTTCCATCGGAGTTCCATATGTCGACGGATGAATATGGCGGCTTCCTATTGCCGAGCCAGGCGCTGCACGCGCATGGCAGGGCGAACGGACGAACCGCGATTGAAACTCCCAAGCGAATAGCCGCGGGCGGGAGTTTCGGTGTAGTGTCCCGGCAGTTTTCGGAATCACGTCCTCTATAGGGTGGATAGCGTGCAGGAACTGGCTGATATTGGCGTGCTCGGGCTCGCCGTGATGGGTGCGAATCTCGCCCGTAACGCGGCGCGCAAGGGCTTCGGCGTTGCGGTCTTCAACCGGCATGGCGAGCGGACCGACGAGCTGATCGCCGAGCATGGCAGCGAGGGCCGCTTCTCCCCTGCCAAGACGATCCCCGATTTCGTCGCCTCGATCGCGCGGCCGCGCCCGATCATCATCATGGTCAAGGCCGGCAAGCCGGTCGACCAGGTGATCGAGGAGCTGATCCCGCATCTCGACGAGGGCGACATCATCATCGATGGCGGCAATTCGCTGTTCACCGACACCAATCGCCGCTTCCATTACCTGACCGAAAAGAAGCTGCGCTTCATCGGCATGGGCGTCTCCGGCGGCGAGGAAGGGGCGCTCGAGGGTCCGAGCATGATGCCCGGCGGCACGCGCGAGGCCTATGCCCGCATCGAGCCGATCGTCACCAAGATGGCGGCGCAGGTCGATGGTGAACCCTGCTGCACCTATATCGGCACCGAAGGCTCCGGCCATTTCGTCAAGATGGTGCATAACGGCATCGAATATGCCGACATGCAGCTGATCACCGAGGCCTATGACCTGTTCAAGACGGTCTACGGCCTTGAAGCCCCCGCCATCGCCGACATCTTCGCGGACTGGAACGAGGGCGAGCTCAACTCCTATCTGATCGAGATCACCGCGGCCGTGCTGCGCAAGGTCGACGACACCGGCAAGCCGCTGGTCGATTCGATCGTCGATGAAGCCGAGCAGAAGGGTACCGGACGCTGGACCGCGCAGTCGGCGCTCGATCTCGGCATTCCCTTGACCTCGATCACCGAGGCCGTGTTCGCCCGCGCCCTCTCCGCACGCCGCACCGAGCGCGCCGCCGTCGAGGCTCGCTTCCCGCATGGCCCGGTTGCCAAGCGGACGCCGTCCAAGGCCGAGATCGACGCGATCAAGGATGCGCTCTATGCGTCCAAGATCGTCGCCTATGCGCAGGGCTTCGAGCAGCTTCAGGTCGCGGCCGAGCAATATGGCTGGGAGCTGAAACTCGGCGAGATCTCCACGATCTGGCGCGGCGGCTGCATCATCCGCGCCCGCTTCTTGAACCGCATTCGCGAGGCCTATGCCTCCGGCACCGGCGGCGGCAACCTGCTGCTGCAGGATTATTTCGCCGATGCGGTCATCAAGGCCGAGGCGAGCTGGCGCAAGGTTGTCGGCCTCGCGGTCGCCGAGGGTATTCCGGTTCCGGCCTTCGCCTCGTCGCTCGCATATTATGACGGCCTGCGCCGCGCGCGCGGCCCGGCCAATCTGCTGCAGGGCCTCCGCGACTATTTCGGCGCGCACACCTATGGCCGCCTCGACAAGCCCGGCAAGTTCCACACCCGCTGGAGCCAGGACGGCAGCGAAGTGAAGACGTCGGACTAAACGCCGACCTCCATCACCGCATCGCCGCGGTAACCCCGCGGCGATGCGCCTTAATCCGTCGTGCTGCCTTCCCAGCTCGCATGGCGCACCGCCGACAGCAGCGACAGGCCCCGCGTCACGGCATCGAGCTCCTTCTTTTCGACCGACGTGCTGACAAGCGTTGCGACGAGCTCGACGACGTCGTTGTCACGGTCGACCACATCGACATCGCCGACCGGATATTTCGCCGCTTCCAGCCGCTCGACGAGGCGGTCGCGGAGATCGGCCATGGCGCCGGCCTCGACGAGAAGGCGCACCTCGTATGTCGCCTCGGCGACGCTGTCGGCGAGCGGCGCGCGGTTGATCAGCGCCGCGACCGGGTGCAGCAACGTGTTGCCGGCGAGGACGAACACCGTCAGCAGCGCCGCTTCGGCCAGCATGTCCGTCCCGGTGCAAGCGCCGACGGCAGCCGAACACCACAGCGTCGCTGCCGTGTTGAGCCCGCGGACATTCATGCCCTCCTTCATGATCACGCCGGCACCGAGAAAGCCGATGCCCGAGACCACATAGGAGATGACACGCACCGCCTCGGTCGTTCCGGCGATGCGCTGCGCCAGATCGACGAAGGCGGCGGCGCCGACCGCGACCAGTACATTGGTCCGGAGCCCTGCCGTGCGCTGCCTGTATTGGCGCTCGGCGCCGATCAGCGCGCCGAGGAGGAACGCCGCCGTGAAGCTGACGAGCGTGTCGAGGAATTGCAGATGGTCGTAGGTTTCGATGAACTTCACGCGCTTGCCTCCAGGGCCGGGGCGTCAACCAAGCCGGGCCGCGTGACGATCATATGACGGATCCCGCGCTCGTCGCCGGCCACGCGCCCTCGACCGCGTAAACGGCCTCGGGACCCGGCCAGGGCGGAAGCGTGAAACCGACAGCAGTCAACGGCTCGTCCCCCTCGGCACGGAATTGGAAGCCGGTTCCGGCCGGAATGGTGATCGAGAGACCAGGCACGATGTCGACGATCTCGGCGTGCCCGCCCGCAGCGCGCCACATGCGGCCGCGTCCGGAGATGAAGTACCAGGCCTCATCAAGGCCGCGATGCGCGACCGCCACCGAGACGGCTCCAGCCGGCAGCGTGAAATGCGCCATGCTGCCACCGGGCAAGGCCACCAAGGGCCGGACCTCGGAGCCATCAGGCGCAATATGGTCAGGCCGCGGCGCGAGGGCGATCGTATCGAAGGGCGGAGATGGCATAGGCGCGGCTCATAACAGGGAAGGCATCCCTTCGCCCAAGCAAGCCGCGTGCCCGCGCGTTCAGGCGGCGTTCTTCATCAGCGCGACGAAATCGGCCTCGAACCGCGGCCGGTCGATCGTCATGCAGACATTGGCATTGTGCATGTCGTTGGCCGTGCGGCAGCGATCATCGCCGTTTGTGGCCGGCGTGTAATGGCAGTTTGCTGCATCGCGATTTATGGTGTCGTGGTCACTAGGGCCCCTCCTGTTGTGGAGCTTTCGTGCGATTTCGTTTCGATATCGATGGCATGCGTGCCGTCGCGATTGTGCCCATCGTCCTTTTCCATGCAGGATTGAAGGGCCTTTCCGGCGGTTTCGTCGGGGTCGATGTATTCTTCGTCATTTCAGGCTTCCTGATCACTTCGATCATCATGCGCGACATGGAATTGAAGCGTTTCTCCATCGTCGAATTCTATCGACGCCGCATCCTGCGCATCGTCCCTGCCCTTTTCGTGATGCTCGTCGCGGTTCTGGTCGTCGGCGCGGCGACGATGCTTCCGATGGAAGCCCGGGGGCTCGGCCAGAGCGCCGCAGCGGCTGCCAGCTTCGTCTCCAACATCTTCTTCTACAACGATGCCGACTATTTCGCGGGCTCGGCCGATCTGAAGCCGCTGCTGCACACATGGTCGCTCGGCGTCGAGGAGCAGTTCTACCTTTTCTTCCCGCTCGTCCTGCTCGCCATCCGCCGCCTGCCGCGCCCGTCAGTCAGGATCGGCGTGCTGGCCCTCTGCATCCTTTCCGTCCTGATCGCGATCGTCCTGCAGCGCCGTGACCAAGCCGCAGCCTTTTACCTGCTGCCCAGCCGCGTCTGGGAACTCGGCCTCGGCGCCTTGGTCGCGATCGGGTTTATTCCGAAGCTCGCAGGACGGGCCCGGATCATCGCGGCGTCCGTGGGCGTGGTGCTCATCATCGCGGGCTATGCGGTCGCCGCGCCCGGACGGATGTTCCCGGTTCCGCTCGCGATGCTCCCCTGCTTCGGCACGGCTCTCATTATCGCCTATGGCGAAGCGACCTTCGTCGGCAGATTGCTTTCGTTGCGCGCCTTCACCGCGATCGGCGCGATCTCCTATTCGCTCTATCTCTGGCACTGGCCGATCATCGCCTTCTATCGGTTGCACAACGGCCTGCATGTCACGCCGATCGCGACGGTCGGGCTCGTGGCGCTCTCGTTTGCCCTCGCCATCGCCTCGCGGCAGTTCGTCGAGGTGCCCTTCATGCGCGGCTTCAAGACGATCGACGCGCGCCGGATCGTGGCGGGCGGCGTCGCGGGCCTGCTGGTGGTGGTCGGCACCGGCCTGACGGTTACATGGAACGCCGACAACTGGCGCGCGATCCCGGATGATGTCCGGCATGTCGGTGCCTTCGCCGACTATGGCGACAGTCCGAAGGCGCTGTTCCAGTTTCGCCACGGCATCTGCTTTGCGACAACGGACGCAGGCTATGACGAGAATGCGTGCCTGCAGGTCAGCGATTCCAAGCCGAACATGCTCGTCCTCGGCGACAGCCATGCGGCGCAGTACTGGCGCGCGATCGCGGAGCGGTTTCCGGACGACAATGTGATGCAGGCGACGGCATCAGGTTGCAAGCCGGTCCAACCGACGCGCGGACAGCAGCGCTGCGTCGACGTCATGGATCAAGCCTTCGACAAGGTCATCGACCCAGGTAGCGTCGACACGCTGATCATCATCGCGCGCTGGAAGATGGTCGACGTCGCGCCGCTGGCTGCGACGATCGAGGCGGTCAGGCCGAAGGTCCAACGCATCGTCGTAATCGGCCTGACGGTCGAGTATGACGGAGAATTCCCAGAACTCCTGGCGCGCGCCATGCTGCGCGGCGACACCGGATCGGTTGCCGAGTTCCGCCTCGGCGACCAATGGAAGATCGAACGCGCGCTCGCCGCGGCGGTTACGAAGGCCGGCGCCGAATATGTTTCGGCGCTCGACATCGAGTGCCCGCCCGGCAAGAGCGACTGCATGCTGATGGTAAATGGCAGCCCGATGCAGACCGACTACGGCCACCTGTCGCTCGATGGGTCGCGCTATGTCATCGGCCGCATGGCGCTATAGGAACCGGCCCGCGGCCTGAGGAAATCTCAGGCGGCGTTCTTCATCAGCGCGACGAAATCGGCCTCGAATCGTGGCCGGTCGATCGCCATGCAGACATTGGCATTGTGCATGTCGTTGGCCGTGCGGCGGCGGTCGGCGACGGTCTGGCCGCGCGTCAGCTCGCCATGCAGCTCGATGTCGACATACATCCGCTCCATCGTCGCGAGGCTTGGATCCTCGGCGATCGCGACAGCGAGCGGATCGTGCAGGCCGCAGCCTTTGATGCCCGGATACATCGTCTTGTATGAGTTCACATAGAACTCGGTGATCTTCATCAGAGTCTGCGAGGCCGGATCCCCGGCCGCCACGATGTCGGCCATCATGTCGGTCGAGAGCAGCGTCGTCATGGTGACGTCCATGCCGACCAGCGTCACATTGGCGCCGGCCTGCAGCACGATATGCGCCGCCTCGGGATCATTGGCGAAATTGGCGTCGACCATCGGCGCGATCGGGCCGTGGATGCCCGGATGGAAGATCGTCGAGCCCATGATGACGATGCCCTTGGCGAGCTTCGCGATCTCGGGCGCCTTGGTGAGCGCGAGCGCCACATTGGTGATCGGGCCGACCGGCACCAGCGTGATCTCGCCGGGGTTCTCCTTGACGAGACGGATCATCAGGTCGATCGCGTGCTCGTCGACGGCCTTGATCTTCGGCGCCGGCAGTTCGACATCGCCGAGCCCGTTGGAGCCATGGACGTGATCGGCCATGCGCTTGTAGGGACGGATCAGCGAACGGCCGACGCCGGGCGCGACCGGAATCTCCGGGCGGCCGAGCAGTTCGAGGATCTTCAGCGTGTTCTCGGTCGCGATCGACGTGTCGGTATTGCCGAAGGTCGTGGTCAGCGCCTCGAGCCTAATGCCGGGGCGGCGAAGGGCGTAGAAGATCGCCATGGCGTCGTCGATGCCGGTGTCGACGTCGAGGATGATGCGGCAGGGTTCGGTCATGGCTGTCTTTCTCAAGGCGAAGCGGTGATGGTCGGGTCCTGGCGGCGGCGCCGCTTGGTATGGGTCAGCACGAGGGCCACCAGCGTCACGACATAAGGCACGACGTCGGTGACCTGGTTGGGCAGGCCCTGGCCCTGCAGGCGGACAGAGAAGGCGTCAGCGAAGCCGAACAGCACGCAGGCAAGCGCGGCATAGAGCGGATGATTGCGGCCGAGCATCACGGCGACGACGGCGATCCAGCCGCGGCCAGCGCTCATATCCTCCGAGAAGATGCTGACCGTGCCGAGCGAGAGCTGCGCGCCGGCAAGGCCGACAATGGCGCCGGCGACCAGCACCGTGACGATGCGGTAGCGCGTGACGTCGACGCCCATGGTTTCGGCCGCCTCGGGGTCTTCGCCGACCCCGCGCAGGCGCAGGCCGAGCGGCGTGCGGAACATCACCACCGTGACGACCGCGACCAGAATCCACGCGACCCATGTCAGCGCCGTCTGGCGCGAGAAGATCCAGCCGATCACCGGCCAGCCATTGATGGCGGCGATGCGGATCTTTTCCAGCCCGACAATGGCGGGATCGCTGAATGTGCCGCTGACGCCGAACATCTGCCGGAGCAGGTAGGCCGTCAGGCCGGAGGCGAGCAGGTTCATGCCGACGCAGATGACGACGGCATCGCCGCGAAACACCGTCACGCCATAAGCGAGGATCAGCGAGAAGGCGACGGTCGCCAGCATCGCCGCGACGATGCCGCCGAGCGCGCTGCCGGTTGCATAGGAGCCGACGACAGCGGCGAAGGCGCCGACGAGCATCTGGCCCTCGAGCGCCATGTTGAAGACGCCGACGCGGCCGCACAGCGTGCCGGCAAGCGCAGCGAGCAGGATCGGCGTGATCGCCTGCACGGCCGAATTGACGAGGAAGGGCGTGATGAAATCGAGCATCACCGGGTCTCCCGCCGCCGGCCGACGCCATGGCGAATGGCGAGGAAGAGAATGATGATCGACTGCAGCACCATGGTCAGCACGCGCGGGATCGACGTTTCGCGCTGCATGGCGAAGCCGCCGGTCTGCAGCGCCGCGAAGAAGGCGCCAGCGAGGATCGCGCCGAGCGGCTCGCCCCCAGCGAGCAGCGCCGCCATCAGGCCCGACCAGGTATAGCCCGGCGAAAGCAGAGCGCCGTCCTGGAAGCGGAACTGCGAGCCGAGCACGATCAGCGCGCCGACGAGCCCGGCGATGGCGCCGCTGGCAAACATGACGCCGGTCATCTGGCGCGCCAGCGGCACGCCGCCATAGCCGGCGAAGCGGGCATTCAGCCCGCGCATGCGCAGCTCATAGCCGCCGACGGTGAAGCGGTCGTAGAGCACGACCAGAATGGCGACGACCATCATGACCAGCAGGCCGGCATTGAGCGGACCGGACAAGACCGGCAGCCGCGCGGCCTCGGGGATCATCGGCGTCTGGGCGAGGCCCGTCGTGGTATCGCGCAGCGGGAAACCCACGATATAGGAGCAGATGCCGATCGCCGGATAGGAGAGCAGCAGGCTCGAGATCAGCATGGGGATGCCGTGCCGCGTCTCGCCCCAGGCGGCGATGGTCGCATAGAGGCCGCTCGCGAGCATGGCCGCGAGAATGGCGACGATGATCAGCAGCGGACCGGGACCCGGCAGATACAGCGGCACCAGCGCCGCGACGAGCCCGCCGATCACCATCTGGCCGTCGCCGCCGAGATTGATCATGCCGCCGCGCAGCGGGGTCGCTGCGACCAGCGTCATGCCAACCAGCGGCACGGCCCAGTTGAGCGTGTTCGGCAGATTGTCGAAGGCGAGCGCGCCGGTGACGATCGCGGCATAGGCCTCGACGGGATTGCCGCCCGAGACGAGCACCAGCAGACCGCCGAGCACGACGCCGACGAGGATCGCCAGCGGCACGGGCGGAATGCGCGGCAGGCGCCGGGCGGGACGGGCGATATCGCTCATGCGCCTACCCCGGTCATGCACTTGCCCCGGTCATGCCGCCTCCTGGACGCGGCCGGCCATCAGAAGGCCGAGCGCCTCCTCGGTCGCGGTCGCCGCGTCGACCTCTGCGAGGACGCGGCCCTCATACATCACGAGGATCCGGTCGGCGAGCGCCAGGATCTCGGAAAGCTCGGCCGAAACCAGCAGCACGGCGGCGCCGCGATCACGCTCGGCGACCAGCTCCGAATGGATGAACTCGATCGCGCCGACATCGACGCCGCGCGTCGGTTGCTCGGCGATCAGCAAGGGCGCACGATGCGTCAGCTCACGAGCGACGACCACTTTCTGCAGGTTGCCGCCCGAAAGCGTGCCGACCGCCAGCTTTTCCGAGCCAATCTTGATGCCGAAACGCGCGATCATCGCCCGCGCTTCGGTGGCGAGCGCACGGCCGTCAAGCAGGCCGCGCCGGGCGAGTGGCGGATAGCGATGGAAGCCCATGGCGAGATTGTCGGCAGCGCTCGCCGCGCGCGCCGTTCCGGTGACAGCGCGATCTTCGGGGATGTAGGCGAGACCGGCGACACGATGTTCATCGACGCCGGCGGCCGTCACGTTGCGGCCGGCGATCGAAACGCTGCCGCGATAGGGCTGCCTGAGCCCCGCGAGCGCCTCGATCAGCTCGGTCTGGCCATTGCCAGCGACCCCGGCAATGCCGACGATCTCGCCGCCGCAGACCGTGAGCGAGGCCCGGTCGACCAGCGGCCGGCCATCATCGGAAAGCACGGTGAGTTTTTCGGCGACCAGCACCGGGGCGCCGGGCGCTGAGACCGCCTTTTCCACCTTGAGGTTGACGGCGCGGCCCGTCATCGCGCGGATGATCTCGCGCGGCGAGGTGTCGGCCGTCACCATGCGCTCGACGACGCGGCCATCGCGCAGCACCGTGACGCGATCGGTGATCGTCATCACCTCATGCAGCTTGTGCGTGACGAAGAGGATCGTGCGCCCATCGGCGGCGAGATGGCGGATGACATCGAACAGCCCGTCGCGCTCCTGCGGCGTCAGCACGGCGGTGGGTTCGTCGAGGATCAGGATCCGCGCGTCGCGATAGAGCGCCTTCAGGATCTCGACGCGCTGGCGCACGCCAACCGAAAGACTGCCGACCACAGCCGCCGGATCGACGGCGAGGCGATAGCGCGCCGCGATCTCGCCGACGCGGGCGATCGCCGCGCGCCGATCGATGAAGCCATGCCGGCTCGGCTCCATGCCATAGACGACATTTTCCCAGACCGTGAGCGAATTGAACAGCTTGAAGGCCTGATGGACCATGCCCATGCCCTCGGCGATCGCGTCGAGGGCGGAGCGGTATTCGACCTTGCGGCCGCGCACCAGGATCTCGCCGGCGTCGGGCTGCTGCAATCCATAAAGGATCGACATCAGCGTCGACTTGCCGGCGCCGTTCTCGCCCATCACGGCATGGACCTCGCCGCGTGCAACGACGAGATCGATCCGGTCATTGGCAACGAGCGGACCGTAGCGCTTGACGATGCCGCGCGCTTCAAGCTCGGCGACGGGCGGCGCGCCCACCGGCCCGGCCATCATCGCGGCACCGCCTGCATGATGCGCCCTTACTTGGCGAGCTGCATCGGATCGTCGACCTTCAGCGTGCCGGCGACGATCTCGTCACGCAGCGCCTTCACCTTGGCGATGGCGTCGGGATATTCGGCGATCAGGCAGCCGGACTCCGCGACGCCATCCTCAAGGCCCGTCAGCGTCATGCCGCCTTCGGCGAGACCGAGCGCCGCCACCTGCGGCTGGTCGCCCTTGGCGATGCCGGCGACGCCCTTCTCGATGACAACGTCGGTGCGCTTCTCGACATTGTCCATGACGGCGCCCGGCGCCTGCTTGCACTGGTTGACGTCGACGCCGAAGGCCGCGGCGCCATCGAGATCGCCGAGGCCCTTGAAGATGCCGCCATTCGAACCGGCGCCGGCCGCCATCACGCGGTCGACGTCGTCGGACACCAGAACGGCGGCGCGCTGCTGGCCGCGCGCCGGATCGGAGAAGGGATTGTTGCCGCCGATCCACAAGGTCTCTGCGGTCTGGATATCCGGCTTGACGTGCTTGGCACCGGCCAGGAACGGGTCGGTGTAGCGATGCAGGAACGGAATATCGAGCGCGCCGATGGCGCCGACCTTGCCGGTCTTGCTGGTGAGGCCGGCTTCGGCGCCGGCGAGGAACGTCGCCTCATATTCGCGGAAGACCGAGCAGTAGATATTGGGCGCGAGCGTCTGCGGGCAGCTGTCGACGAGGAGGAATTTCGTCTCCGGATTGGCCTTGGCAACCTCCGGCAGCACGTCGTTGAACTCGAAGCCGACCGCAACGACGACCCCCGCCTCCTTGGCGGCGGCCTCGAGATTCTGGCGGATCGTGGTCGGGTCGGTGCTCTCATAAGCCTTGGCGGTGCCACCGAGAGCGGCGGCGGCCTTCTCGGTGCCGGCCTTGGCCAGCTTCAGGAAGTCGTTGACCCCGATCGGATTGGGCGAAACGAAGACGACGAGCTTCGGATCGGCCGCAGCAGCCGGCTGCGTCATCAGCGCCGAGACGGCCAGGACCATCGCCGCACCGCTCATCACCAGGCCTTGAACCTTCATCTCGCGCTCCTCATGCCAATCGATGGTTGGGAACTTAGCCAGTCGTGGGCGGGCGGACAACTCCGATTGACCGCCGCGGCGCCATGCCTATCCTCCGGGCAACACCTGTCCCCAGATGGATTCCCGATGTCCAAATACATGACCACCAGCCCGAGTGCGCCGCTCCCGGTCCGCACCCCCCGCATCCTGCCCGTCCATGAGGGCAAGAGCTTCATCGTGACCGGCGGCTCGGGCGGTATCGGCAAGGCGATCGCCGGCCTCTTGCTGGCGCAGGGCGCGCGTGTCGTGGTCGCCGATCTCAAACCCGGAAGCGTGGAAGCCACGGCCGAGGAACTTGGCGGCGCGGGCAAGGGTTGCTTCGGCGTCGCGATGGATGTCGGCGCGCAAGCCTCGGTGACGGCCGGGATCGACGCGGCGGCGGAAGCGCTCGGCACGATCGACGGCCTCGTCAATTGCGCGGCGATCGTGCTGCATTCCGATCCGCTCGAGGTGACCTGGGACGACTGGCGCCGCCAGTTCGAGATCAATCTCTTCGGCGCCTATGAGGCCTCGCGGCTGGTCGCCAAGCGCATGATCAATGAAGGCACGCGCGGCGCGATCGTCTCGATCGCCTCGGAAGCGGGCAAGAAAGGCCACAAGGAATCGCTGGCCTATAGCGCTTCGAAGGCGGCGCTGATCTCGATGACGCGCATGCTGTCGGAATCGCTGGCCCCACACGACATCAACGTGAACTGCGTCTGCCCCGGCGGCGTGGCGACGCCGATGCTGCGCGAGGTCTCGGAGGCCTATTCGGGCTTCACCGGAGAAGGCGCGCCAGCCATTTTCGACAAGATGCTGAGCCAGCAGCTCATCCGCCATCTGCAGCCGATCGAGGTCGCGCGGGTCACCTCGTTCCTCTTGACCGACGACGCCATGCTCATCCGCGGCCAGGCGGTCAATGCGGACGCCGGCGAGACGCCCTACTGACCATCGCGCGCCGTCTCGGGCGGCTGCCTGAGCAGCGAGCTGATCGCGAGCATCAGGTCCTCCACCTCGAAGGGCTTGCCGATCGCCATCATCGTGGCGGCGTCGAAGCCAGGCCAAAGCCTGATCCCGGCAACGTCGCCGGTCGAGAACAGGATGCCGAGCCCAGGTCGCATCGCGCGCGCCTGATCGGCAAGCGCACGACCGTCCATGCCGGGCAGATCGACATCGGTGATCATCAGGGCGATGGGAAGATCCCCGCCCAGCACGGGCAGTGCCGCCCTCGCATCTTCGGCTTCGATCGTCGCATAGCCGAGATCGCCGAGGTGATCGCTCATGACCATGCGCAGGATCGGCTCATCCTCGACCACAAGGATGGTCCCGGTGCTGCCGTCGATCATCGCTATGCTCCTTTCCGCCAGTCCGCGCATTTGGACAAGGCAACGGGAAAACGTCCGGAATGGTTCCGCTGACGCTTCATACGGTGCGACCACGTCGCCGGTTGCAGAGGCGCTGCCGCCGATCGATCTAGAAGGAGTTCAAAAGCGCGAGGGCAGCAAGCATGGCAACGATCACGGGCGAGATTCTGGTCGGCGGCGAGGCGGCTTCAGGCGGGCTACCTGGCATCCGCGCGACCGATCCGAAGACCGGGGCGTCGCTGGAGCCGGCATTCACCTTTGCCGACGAGGCCGATGTCGATCGGGCCGCACGGCTCGCCTGGAGCGCGTTCGACGCCTTTCGGGACAGCGACCTCGAAACCCGCGCCCGTTTCCTCGAAGGCGTTGCCGCGGCGATCGACGATCTCGGCGATGTGCTGATCGATCGGGCCGAGGCGGAGACCGGTCTCTCGCGCCGGCGGCTCGGCATCGAGCGAGACCGCACGACCAACCAGTTGCGGCTCTTCGCAAAGGTGGTCAGGACGGGCGAGTGGCTTGACCTCCGGATTGATCCGCCGCTGCCAGACCGCACGCCCTTCCCGCGCCCGGACATCCGCCTGCGCCAGATCGGCGTCGGCCCTGTCGCGGTGTTCGGCGCCAGCAATTTCCCGCTTGCCTTTTCGGTTGCCGGCGGCGACACGGCAGCTGCCTTTGCGGCCGGTTGCCCGGTGATCGTCAAGGGTCATCCGGCCCATCCGGGCACGGGGGAACTGGTCGGGCGCGCCATTCAGCGGGCGGTGGCCGCTGCCGGCCTTCCCGCCGGCATCTTCGCGCTTTTGAACGGCGCGGTGGAGACCGGAACCGCTCTGGTGCGCCACCCGATGATCAAGTCGGTCGGATTCACCGGCTCACGCGGCGCCGGCCTTGCGCTGATGTCGATCGCGGCGGCACGGCCCGACCCGATCCCGGTTCATGCCGAGATGAGCAGCATCAATCCCGTCTTCATCCTGCCGGCGGCACTCGCGGAGCGCACCGAGGCCATCGCACGCAGCTTCGTCGATTCGCTCGCGCTCGACAGCGGCCAGTACTGCACCAATCCCGGCCTCGTCTATGCCGTCGAGGGGCCGGAACTCGAAGCCTTCCTCAGTCATGTCGAGGCCGCGCTCGCGCTGAAAAACGCCGAGGCGATGCTGACGCCCGGCATCCATGCCGCCTTCGACAAGGGCGTCGACGCGCTCGCCTCTCATCCCGATGTCCAGGTTCTCGCGCGCGGCCGCGACGGCACGGACGCCAACGCCACGGCGCCGGCCGTGTTCCTCACCGATGCCGTCCGGTTCGAGGCCGACGAGGCGCTCGGCCACGAAGTCTTCGGCGCTTCGTCGATGATCGTCCGCTGCGAGACGATCGATGCAATGCTCGAGGCGGCTGAGCGCATGGAAGGCCAGTTGACGGCGACGTTGCAGCTCGACGCCGATGATATCGACACGGCCCGGCGCCTGCTGCCGATCCTCGAAAGGCGGGTCGGTCGCATCCTCGCCAATGGTTGGCCGACCGGCGTCGAGGTCAGCCATGCCATGGTGCATGGCGGCCCCTACCCCGCCACCGCCGACAGCCGCTTTACCTCGGTCGGCACGTTGTCGATCCGCCGCTTCCTGCGGCCGATCTCCTACCAGAACCTGCCAACCGAACTGCTTCCGGCGACCCTCAGGGACGAGACATTGCCGCGACTGGTTGATGGCGTGCGCCGGGGCTGAGGCCCCACGCCTCCCCCGGTTCGCCCGCGCCTCTCGCGGGCCGTTTCCCGTCTTTCGGGCCCGCCCGTGCCCTCCCCGGCGCGGGCGCAGCCGTACATTGTCGCCTTGCCGCAGGCCTGAACGCTGCGCCCCGGCCGGCGTCCACAGCCCCGCGCTGCGGGCTCGATTCCACGTTGCCGAAACGAAAGCAAAGTGATTTACTCCTCTCCAAGCGCCGCAAACAGGCGTGTCGGGCCGGCCAAGGCTGCCCCGGGTGGAAACAGCTTCTTGAGGAGTTCGAGACATGAGAAGACAGTTCCGCGTCGCCCTTCTGGCGACGGTGGCGACGCTCGTCGCCGGCGCCGCCTCGGCCCAGGACCTGATCACCAAGGATCGCGTCGGGCCGGCCGATGCGCCGAAAACGCTCTCCTTCCGCCTGACCGGCGACGGACCTGGCAATACCGATCCGGAAATCGCCAAGGGCTACCAGAAGCTCTTCGTCGACTTCGTGCAGAAGCATCCCGGCTGGCAGATCAAGCTTGAGCGCATGTCCGACAATATCGGGCAGGAGCAGGCGCGCATGCTGGAGCAGACGAAGTCGGGCACCGGCCCGGACTGTGCTGCGGTCGACAGCTTCGTTCTCGCGCTCTTCATGAATGCCGGCGTGCTGAAGCCGCTCAACGAATATTTCACGCAGGCCGAAATCGACGACCTGTTCCCCTTCGTTCGTGAGGGCATCACCGGCAAGGACGGCAAGGTCTACGCCTGGTGGTGGGATACCGACCTGCGCGTTCTCTACCGCAACAAGGACATCGTCGCCGACGCGCCGCAGACCTGGGACGAGCTGAAGGCAGCCGCCATCGCGTCCAAGGACAAGGGCATGGAAGGCGTCCTCGTCAATGGCGGGCGCTGGGAAGGCACCACGTTCGACTGGCTGGCGAATTACTGGGCCCAGGGCGGCAAGCTCGTCGACGACAAGGGCAAGCCGATCTTCGCCGAAGGCGAGAACCGCGAGAAGTTCCTGAAGGCGGTCAACTACTTCAAGGATCTCGTCGATTCGGGCGCTGCTCCGAAGCGCATCGCCACGATCGTCAATTATGACGAGTTCAACGCCGCCGCGGCGGCCGGCTCGACCGCCCTCTTCATCGGCGGCAACTGGCAGCTTGCCCAGCTCAAGGCCACGCTGGAGCCGGAAGAGTTCGCCAAGTGGACGTTCTCGCCGATCCCCGGCCCGACCAAGGACCAGCGCTCTACGGGCACCGGCGGCTGGACGATCGGCGCGTTCTCGTCCGATCCCGAGAAGGTCGCCATGTGCGCCGGCATCGCCAAGGAGATCTATTCGGGGCAGGGCAATGCTCTCCAGCAGCAGCTCCCGACCTCGAAGGCGCTCTACGACAAGTTCGACGTCTTCAAGTCCGACGCCAACAAGGCCTTCGCCGCCGCGCTGGTCGACGGTCAGGCCCGCCCGGGCGTGCCGATCTATCCTGAAATCTCCAACCAGATTCAGGTCATGATGGGCGACGTGCTGACGGGTGCCAAGACGCCGGAAGCTGCTCTCGACGCCGCCAATGCGGCGGTCCAGGCCGCCTATACGCGGCTCTGAGATCTGACGACCATCTGATGCGACGCGAAGTCCCGGCCGGCATGCCTCGCCGGGACTTCGTATCTTTGGTTTCGCGGGAGGAATGACCGTCATGACGATGACCGGAGCGGCCGTGGCGGGCGGTCGAGGCGACATCGCCCGAACGAGCCTGAGGGGCCGCATCGAGAACCATCCGTTCTCGTGGCTGCTGCCGGTGGCCCTGCTGCTCGGCGTCTTCTACCTCTACCCGATCATCGACGTTTTTCGCCTCGCCTTCACCAATGCGAGCCTGCGCGGCGGCGAGGAGCACTACACCGCGGATTCGATCCACGCGCTGATCGCCAATCCGATCCTCCTCGACATTCTCTGGACGACCTTCGTCTTCACCGCCGGCAGCGTCATCGGCCAGCAGCTTTTCGGCCTCGGCATCGCCGTTCTGGTAATGCGCGGCGAGCGGCGGCGGCTCTATGGCATGACCGCGCTGCGCACGATCGTGCTGATCGCCTGGGTCATTCCCGGTATCGCCAATGGCCTGATCTGGCAGATGCTGTTCAGCGAGGCGCCGTTTGGCGCCATCAACAGCGTGCTGCGCATGATGCATGTCCAGCCGGTCGCCTGGCTGTCCGATCCGAACATCGCCATGCTCTCGTCGATCATCTCCAATGTCTGGCGCGGCACGGCCTTCTCGATGATCGTGTTCTACGCGGCGCTGAAGGCGATCGACACCACGCTCTATGAGGCGGCGAGCGTCGATGGCGCCAATGGCTGGCAGCGCTTCCGCTTCATCACGCTGCCGCAGATGCGGCCGGCGATCCTGGTCAATTCGATCCTGATCACCATCGCGACGCTCAACACCTTCGACGCCATCATCTCGCTCACCGGCGGCGGCCCCGGCCGCGCCACCGAGGTGCTGTCGCTCTATACCTTCAACACCGTGTTCCGAAATCTCGATCTTGCCGGCGGCAGCGTGCTCTCGGTGCTGATGCTGATCATCAGCCTGCTGCTCGCGGTCGGCTATGCCTCGATGATGCCGCGCAGGGAGCCCAACGAATGACGTCCGATGCGCGCGAACGGCTCTGGGACACCGCGACCTATCTGATCGCGATCGTCATCGCCGCCTTCTTCCTCGTGCCGCTGCTCTGGCTGCTGTCGCTTTCGCTCCGAACGCGGCAGGAGGTCTATCTCGGCGCCGCCCGCTTCATCCCGAAGCATCCGACGCTGGCGAATTTCGAGCAGATCCTCTCCGATCCCGCCTTCATCACTTATCTCTGGAACGGACTGAAGCTCTCGGCGCTCGGCGGCATCGGCTGCCTGCTGGTTGCGGCGCCGGCCGCCTATGCCTTCTCGCGCTTCCATTTCAACAGCCGCTCCAGCCTGATGATGAGCATCCTGGCGTTCCAGATGGTATCGCCGCTGGTCATCCTGGTGCCGCTCTATCGCTACATGTCGACGCTCGGCCTGCTCGACGGCCATTTCGGTGTGACAATGGTTTATATTGCCGTCAGCCTGCCGATGGCGGTCTGGCTGCTGAAGAGCTCCATCGACGGCATTCCGAAGTCGCTCGAGGAAGCGGCCGAGATCGACGGCTGCTCGCGCTTCGGCATTTTCTGGCGCATAACGCTGCCGCTGGTGGCGCCCGGTCTTGCCTCGGCCTTCATCCTGATCATGATCCTGAACTGGTCCCAGTTCCTGGTGCCGTTCCTGCTGCTTTCCACCGATTCGAAGCTGCCGATTTCCGTCGCGATCTTTACCTTCGCCGGAACGTCGAATGCCTCGTCCACCCAGGTGCTCGCCGCGGCCTGTCTCGTCGCCGTCGTCCCTGCCATCGTCGCCTTCCTGCTGCTGCAGCGGATGATCGTCGGTGCGTTGACGGCCGGCGCGGTGAAGGGCTGAGCGTTCTCGAAATTCTTATGCCCCCTGAGGAGTAGTCTCTTATGTCTCTCACCCTCCAGCAGCGGCTGGATCGCATCAATGTGCGCGTCGAGGAACTCGAATTCTGGCGCGAGCGCGAGACCGTCCCGGTCGAAGGCTGGCAGTTCGACGGCGCGCCGATCGCGCTTGGCGGGTTCTGGCCGCGCAACGATGGCGTGCGCAAGCTGGCGGCGCAGGCCGTGGTGCCGGATCATTGGCCGCTCGACGAAACGCTGCTGATGCTGAATGTCGGCGGCGAGAGCCTGATCGCGCTGACGCCCGAAAGCGGCGAAGCCGAACGCTTCGGCCTCGATCCGTTCCATGAGGAATTCCCGGTTCCTGGCAAGCGCTTCGCGATCGACATCGACGCGGTGGCGCGGAAGCCCTTCGGCGAGCCGGTGCGCGAGCCGCGGTTGACCCGCGCCCATCTCGCCTGGATCGACAAGCCGGTGCATGAGCTGCGTCTCCTGCTGCAGCAGGTTGCCGAGGCGGTGCAGTATCTCGGCGATCACGACGTCGTGCCGCATCTCATCAAGGCGGCCGAGGAAACCTTCGCGGCGCTCGACTGGCCCTCTGCAACGGCCGATTATGTTTCGCGTACGGCGCCGCAGCGCGGCCAGCAGCGGATCTGGCAGCTGCCGCCGCTGAAGCAAAATCCCGATGCGCTGCGCCAGGATCAGCGCGCCAGCGTCGCCGCGGCGCTCGAAGCGTTGCGCGGCAAGCTGCGCGCCCTGAAGGCGATCTACCCGCAGCAGGGCAAGCTCGCGATCACCGGCCATGCTCATATCGATCTGGCCTGGCTCTGGCCCTATGCCGAGACGAGGCGCAAGGCACGCCGCACCTTCCATACGGCGCTGCAGCTCATGAAGCAGTTCCCGGATTTCGTCTTCAACCAGTCGACCGCCGCTTATTATGCGCAGATCGAGGAAGACGATCCGGCGCTGTTCGCCAAGATCCAGGCCGCGGTCAAGGCAGGCCAGTGGGAAACCGTCGGCGCGATGTGGGTCGAGCCCGACACCAACATGCCGACCGGCGAGAGCTTCGTACGCCAGCTGCTTTATGGGCAGCGCTATTTCGAACAGAAGTTCGGCGTGCGCCATCGCGTCTGCTGGCTGCCGGACTGCTTCGGCTTCTCAGGCGCCCTGCCGCAATTGCTGCGCCAGGCCGGCGTCGATTCATTCTTCACGATCAAGGTCAACTGGTCGGAGACCAACCGTTTCCCCTACGATCTGTTCTGGTGGGAAGGCCTCGACGGCAGCCGCGTGCTCGCCCACACCTTCGACAACCCGGTCAACGGCTATAACGGCTCGACCGAGCCGAAGGCCATCATCGGCACCTGGAAGAATTTCCGCGGCAAGGTCATCCATGACGAGAGCCTTCTGGCGGTCGGCCATGGCGATGGCGGCGGCGGTGTGATGCCGGAAATGCTGGAGCGGCAGAAGCAGCTCGCCGATTTCCCTGCGGTGCCGTCCATGCGCCCGGCGCGCGTCGAGGACTTCTTCGGCCGCATCCATGACAACCTGCCGGCCAATGTGCCGACCTGGATTGGCGAGATCTATCTCGAGCTGCATCGCGCGACGCTGACGACGCAGAGCGGGACCAAGAAGAAGCACCGCGAAGCCGAGCGCGCGCTGATCACCGCCGAGACGGTGTCCTCGCTCGCCATGCTGCTCGGTGCCGAAAAGCCGGAGAGCCTCGAGGCGCAGTGGCGGCCGGTGCTCAAGAACGAGTTCCACGACATCCTGCCGGGCTCAGGCGTGCGCGAGGTCTATGTCGACGCCGAAAATGAGCTCGCCGCGGCCCGGGACGCCGGTCTTGCCCGCCAGCAGGAAGCGCTCGGCGCCCTCACCGCGAAGCTGCCAAAGGGCGAGGCGCAGGACGTCATGGTCCTCGTCAACCCGACGCTCTCGGACCGCCCCGTGCGCTTCGAGGGGCCGGATGGTCCCGTCGCGGCCGCTTCGAACGTCCCGGCGCTCGGCATCTCCGTCATCGGCAAGGCCGGCCTCACCGCTGCGCTTGGACTGACGGTCACCGCGGACAAGCTGGAGAACAGCCATATCCGCGTCACGATCGGCAAGGATGGCACGATCACCAGCCTGATCGACAAGCAGACCGGCCGCGAGGCGCTGGCCGGCCGCGGCAACCAGCTCGTTGCCTATCCGATGGACAAGCCACGCAACTGGGACGCCTGGGACCTTGAGGACGACTACACCGCCAACGGCCATGAACTGATCGAGGTCGAGTCGGTCGAGATCATCGAGAAGGGGCCGCATCGCGCCGCGATCAGGATCGTCAAGCGTTTCCGCGATTCGACGGTGACGCAGACCTATTCGCTCTGGGCCAACGCGCCGCGTCTCGACATCAAGACGCATCTCGACTGGCATGATCGCCGCGTCCTTCTGCGCACCCTCACTCCGGTCGCGGTTCGCTCTAATTTCGCGACCTTCGAATGCGCCTTCGGCATCGTTCGCCGCTCCACCCACGAGAACACCTCGTGGGACGCGGCGAAGTTCGAGGTGCCCGGTCATCGCTTCGCGGATCTCGCGGAGCCGGGCTTCGGCGTCGCACTGCTCAATGACGGCAAATACGGCCACAGCGTGCGCGGCAATGTGCTCGGGCTCAGCCTGTTGCGGTCGCCGATCTATCCCGACCCGTTGGCAGACGAGGGCGAGCAGAGCTTCACCTATGCACTGATGCCGCATGCAGGCGACCTCTTCGCCGGCGGGGTGCTGCGCGAGGCGGAAGACCTCAATCAGCCTCTGCTCTCGCGCGCCGCGCACGGCCTGCAGCCGGGCGAGGTGACGCCGGTCAGGCTCAACGGCCATGCGGTCGCGATCGCCGGGCTGAAGCCAGCCGAGGATACGGGCGACATCGTCCTGCGCGTCTACGAGCCGGCCGGTGGGCGCGGCAAGCTGGACGTCTCGATTTCCGGCGGCTGGAAGGTCGCCGGCGATGTGAACCTGCTCGAGGAGGCCGTCGAGCGGAACGATGATTTCGGCATCCGCCCGTTCGAAGTCCGCAGCCTCAAGCTGACGCGATAAGACGCGCGTCCGCCTTCGCCCCGGCACGTCGCGGGGCGAAGGCGGCGCCTCGGTTCCGGCTGGCATCCGCCCTTCCCTGAAGTGCGGATGCCGGCCGCCTCTTTCTTGCTTCCGCCCGTGAGATGCGGCAAGCAGAGCGCACCATGAATGACCTCGCCGGCTCCAATTCCGAGCTCGCCGCCAGCCACAATCGCGGCGTGATCCTGCGCGCGATCCAGCGCCACCAGCCGATCTCGCGCACCGAGCTGGCGCGCCGCTCGGGCCTCACCAAGCAGACCGTGACACGCATCGCCGAACGGCTGATCGGCGAGCGGCTCGTGCTCGAAGCGCGGCGCCGGCACGGCCAGCCCGGGCAGCCCGCGATCGAGCTGGAGATCAATCCGGATGGCTGCCACGCCATCGGCGCCTATGTCGCCCGCGACCATGTCACCGTGGTTGCCATCGACGCCTCCGGCGCGGTGCGGGGGCGCATTCATCACGAAATCGCTTTCGCCCTGCCGGAGGTGGCGGTGTCACTGATCGAGGATGCGATCTCGACCTTCAACCGCCGGCGCACCATCGATGAGCGGCGGCTTGCCGGCGTCGGGCTCGCGCTGCCCGACTGGCTCGGCGAAATTCCATTCCCCGGCATGCCCGAGCGCTACGCGGCCTGGACCGGCTATGACCTGCGCGGACGCTTCGCGCGCTTCACCGATCTGCCACTCTATATCGAGAACGATGCCATCGCGGCAGCGATGGGCGAGCTGAACTATGGCCTCGGCGTCGAGAGCCGGAGCTTCTTCTATATCTTCATCGGCGCAGGCCTCGGCGGCGCCGTCGTGCTCGATGGCATGTGCCATCATGGCGTGACGGGCCTCTCCGGCGAGATCGGCTGGCTGCCGACGCTCGCGGAGAACCAGCCGGAGGGCAGCCGCGTCCAGCCGCTCGGACAGCTGGTCTCGCTCTATGTCCTCTACGAATTCCTGGGCCGCCACGGTATTGCCGTAGCGCGCCCTTCCGACCTTTTGGGGCTCGACACGCGCGGGCGCGCCCTTGTCTCCGACTGGCTGCGCGAGGCTGCGCGCTACATCGCCGAGGCCGCGGTTCATATCGGGCTGCTGATCGACCCGGACGCCGTGGTGATCGGCGGCCGATTGCCGGTGCGGCTGATCGACGAGATGCTGCTCTATGTGAACGAACATCTTGGCCGCGACCGGCGCCCTGCCCCGGCGATCCATCGCGCCGCCGGCTCGGAAGACGCAACCGCGCTCGGTGCCGCGACGATGCCGCTCGCCGATGTGCTGCGGCTCGAATCCTACGATCCGGACCAGCTCAGCCGCTCGCCGTTGACGGGCCTGCCGCCGGTGGGTGCGGTCTATACGCTGGCCTGATCGAAACAGGCCTCGATCGTCAGGCGACCTGCACCTCGGGCGGGTCGCGCGGGTCGGGCAGCAGCGTTTCGAGGAAGGGCAGCATCGCAGCGCCGAGCAGGACGCAATCCGGCCCAAGCGTCGCGGGAACGATCTCAGGCAGCCATTGCGGCTGGAGTGGTCGGGCCATGCGCTCACTGCGCACGGCGGCGAAGCGGTGCGTGAACAGGCTGACGAGATCGCGCGGCAGCCGGCCGCCAACAAAGATCCCGCTTGGCGCCAGGAAGCCGGACACGGCGATCACCGCATCGACGAAATGCACCACGGCCCGGTCGACCCAGCGCTCGACGACCGCACGCCCTTCGCTATCGAGTTCAGACAGGAAATCGTCGGAGCTGCCGCCGGCATCGAAGTGGCGGTCGATGAGTGGCTGCAGATCGGCTGTCGAGGCCGCCTCGTCCAGCAGGATGCCGTCCTCGCCGGTCCGCATCTGGCCGATGCGCCCCGCCCTGTCCGTAACGCCGTGGAAGAGGTGACCACGGATCATCAGGCCGGCGCGGACCTCGCGCCCGAACAGCACATGCACGAAGCTGCCATCGCCCGGCGCGGCGCCGAGCAGCCGCTCGCCGAGCGCCGCCGCCACCGAACTGCGCTCGACCGTCACCACCGAGCCCGGCAGCGCCGCCGTGATCGCTGCGGGGTCGAACGGCGTCGCGACGCCGATGCCGAGCAATCGTCCCCGCAAGGCCGGATCGAACGCATCGAGCGCGTTCGCCACCGCAGCCCGCATCGCCGGCCCGACATCCTCGATGGCGGCCGAGGCGGCGCGGCGGCGCTCGCGGTGGACAATGCGGCCCTTGAGATCGACGATCGCGACCTGGACGACATCGCCATAAGGGTCGACGCCGAGCGCGAAGGCGCCGTTCGGCTCGATCGCGAAGCGCGCGGCGCGGCCCCCGTCGACCGGACGTATCAGATGAGCCTCGACGAGGCGGCGGATGATGTTGGTGATCCCCGGCGCTGTGAGGCCGGTCACTTCGGCCAGATCCTGCCGTGTTAGCGCGACGGCCCGGCGCAGCGCCTCCAGCGTCACGCGGGCATTGTGATCGGCGGCATGGACCAGATTGCGTCCAGCCGAGCCGCGGACAGGCACGGCACGTTCGCGCATCGAGGGATCAGCGATGCGCGGATGGTAGTCCCTGCCGAAGGGCATCGTCTCTCCCTGCCGCGTCTCTTTCAGCGCACCGCCATCTGCGTGGTCGATCGCATACGGTCCCACGATATCGCCGCCGCTTCCATCCAAAAAACCACAAACGAAAAGGGCCGCGCGATGCGCGGCCCCCTCGTATCAGAAATTCGTGTGGTCAGAGATTGCGGTGCGCCGAATCGCGCAGCTTGTCCGCCGTATCCTTGACCTTGTCCTTGGCTTCGCCGACAGCCTGCTGCGTCTCGCCCTTGATTTCCTGGGCGGCGCCTTCGGCCCGCAAGCGGTCATTGCCAACCGCCTTGCCGACGCCCTGCTTGACATTACCGGCGGCCTCGTTGGCAACGCCCTTGATCTTGTCGGTGGTGCTGCTCGTCATGATGCTCTCCAGTGTTGAATGGGACACGGTAGAAGAACGCATCGTTTGGGAAAGCGTTCCAAGCCAGGGCGATTTTGCCGTGCGGGACACGGCCCGCCATGCTAACGGCTGGATGCGATGAAGCGGGCCCGGAGAGGTCCAGGACGCCGGGAGGACGATATGGCGAACGCCGATCTGCACACAATCACGGCCGAGGGCGCGGAGGCCGTTCTCGATCTGCGCGGCGGCCATGTCCGGCGCTTCGCCGTCGCCGGCGGCGGGCGGACGATCGAGCCGACCCATACGGCGCCCTGGGCTGATGATGCCGCGATCCAGGCCGACGAAAGCATCCTGCCCAATCTGCGCTATCTCTCCGGCGACTTCTTCTGCGCCCCGTTCAGCACCGCCGATCTCGACGGCAGCCTGCCGCATGGCTGGCCTGCGAATGCCCGCTGGACCGTGCTGGAAACCGTGCCGCATCCTGCCGGCGGCACCATCGCTCGCTATGAGCTTTCGCGGCCGGTGATGGGCGCACGGCTGGTCAAGGAATTCGCTCTCCGCGACGGTCATCCCTTCCTCTATCAGCGCCACATCTTCTATGGCGGCGAAGGCGCCCTTCCGGTGGCAAGCCATGGCATGACGCGCTTCTCGGCTGGCGGCCGGCTCGCCTTCTCGCCAAAGCGCTATGCGCTGACGCCCGAGACCGCGCCCGAGCCTGATCCGAAGCTCGGCCGCTCCGCGCTCGCTTATCCGGCGCGCTTCAACGATCTCACCCGCGTGCCGATGGCCGATGGGCGTTTCGCCGACGTCACAACCTATCCGTTTGCCGAGCGCAACGAGGATTTCATCATGCTCGTCGAGGCCGAGGGCGCGAAGCTCGGCTGGGCCGCAGCGACCCGCCCCGACAAGCGCGACATCTATCTCTCGCTCAAGAACCCGGCCGATCTGCCGGTGACGCTGCTGTGGTTCTCCAATGGCGGCCGCGACTACAAGCCATGGAATTCCCGCCATATCGGCGTGCAGGGCATCGAGGAAGGGCGCACTTATGGCGGCGCCGGCCACAAGGCTTCGATCGCGCCGAACCCGCTGACGGCAGACGGCGTGCCGACAGCGCTGGTGCTCGATCCCGAAGGCGAGGTCGAGGTCCGCAACGTCATCGGCGGCCTGCCGCTGCCAGACGGCTGGACGCGCGCGGCCGGAGTCGAGATCGGCACGGACAGCGTGACCGTCACCGACAAGGGCGGCGCCACACTGACGGTGCCGTTCGACGCGGCCTTCCTGACCCGCGGCCGCTAGCCGCCGCAATTCCTGCTGCGATCATGCCGCCCGGACTTGACCGGGACCGCCGGCTTGCCGATAGCAGCGCTGCCCCATTCACAGACATTCACAGGAGAGTCCCATGACGACCATCACCCGGATCGAGAGCGGCGCCCGCATGAGCCAAGCCGTGGTCTACGGCGACATGGTCTATCTCGCCGGCCAGGTCGGCGAAGGCGACGACGTCGCTGCGCAGACGAAATATGCCCTTGGCGAAGTCGACCGGCTGCTCGCGCTGGCCGGCTCCAGCAAGGCACGCATCCTTTCGGCGACGATCTGGCTCGCCGACATGGCGGATTTCGCCGCGATGAACTCGGTCTGGGACGTATGGGTCGACAAGGCCAACCCGCCGGCCCGTGCGACCGGCGAGGCGAAGCTCGCCGCGCCGAAATACAAGGTCGAGATCATCATCGTCGCCGCCAAAGGCTGACGACAGCTGAGCGAAACGGCGCGGCGGGCTCAGACCGCCGTGCCAACCAGCGCGCCGATGCCGGCCGTGATCGCCATGGCGAGCGCGCCCCAGAAAGTCACGCGCAGCGCGCCCTTGCCGAGCGATGCGCCGCCGGTCCGCGCCCCGAGCGCGCCGAGCACCGCGAGGAAGAACAGCGTGGTGGTCGAAACGATCGGCACAATCCAGTTCTGAGGCGCCAGCAAGGCCGCGATGAGCGGCATGGCCGCGCCGGCGGAAAACGTCGCCGCCGAGGTGAACGCCGCCTGCACCGGCCGCGCCTCAGTGGTTTCGTTGAGGCCGAGTTCGTCACGCGCATGGGCAGCGAGCGCATCGCGTTTCGTCAGCTGGACCGCGACCTCCTGGGCCAGTTCCGGATCAAGGCCCCGCTCGACATAGATCGCGGCGAGTTCCGAGAGTTCCGCCTCCGGGTTGACGTTGAGCTCGTGCTGCTCGCGCGCGAGATCGGCGCGCTCGGTGTCGGACTGGGAGGATACCGAGACATATTCGCCGGCGGCCATCGACATGGCGCCTGCGACAAGGCCTGCAATGCCGGCGAGCAGGACGTCGCTCCGGCCAGTCGAGGCCGCTGCGACGCCGACAATGAGGCTCGCCGTCGAGACGATGCCGTCATTGGCGCCGAGAACGGCCGCGCGCAGCCAGCCAATCCGGTGAACGAGATGCGATTCCGCGTGGGCCGAGGGAGCCATGACCAATCCTTCTTGGAACAATTCCAATCTATATAGCGCGGACGCATGACATCTGTCGCATGGCCAGCCGAACGGCGACGCATTGCCGCGCCCCGGTGCTTGTCGATCTGCCTCCAGAACGTGCATGATGAAGTTCTGTGCGAAAGCGCATCCGCCTCATCAAACATGTTGGAGCCGGGCTTGCCCCTCGATCATTCCGCCCCGCGCCCTCTGGAACCGGCGCTCGACAGGCTCGCCGAAGCAGCACGCGCCGACATCGCCGCGCTCGCTTATCCCGACAAGGCCTGGGTTAAGCCGGTTTCCGGTCCTGACGGCAAGGTGGCAGCAGACGTGCTCATCGTCGGTGGCGGCCAATCCGGGCTCGTGATCGCGGCGGCGCTCCGACGTGAAGGCATCGCCAATGTCGTGGTGCTCGACAAGGCGCCCGCCGGAGCCGAGGGTCCCTGGGTGACGTTCGCCCGCATGCCGGAGCTCAGGACGCCGAAAATCACGGTCGGGATGGACTTCGGCATTCCCAATCTCGGCGTCCGGCGCTGGTTCGAAACGCGTTACGGCGCGGATGCCTGGACGTCGCTTGTGCGCCTGCCGCGCACCGACTGGATGGATTATCTCAACTGGTATCGCGGGGTCTGGGCGATCGATGTCGAGAACGGTACCACGGTGTCCGACATCGCCGATGCCGGTGGGCTACTGCAGGTCACTTCAAGCCAGGATGGTGTCGAGCGCGTCCGCTATGCCAAGCTCGTCGTGCTGGCCACCGGCTCCGATGGCGCCGGCGCCTGGCGCGTGCCGGAATTCATCAGCGCTGCGCTGCCCAGGGATCGCTACGATCATTCCAACCAGCCGATCGATTTCACCCGGCTGAAGGGCAAGGCGATCGGCGTTCTCGGCCATGGCGCCTCGGCATTCGATACGGCCGTCGCCGCGCTCGAGGCCGGCGTCGCCTCGGTGGATCTCTGCTTCCGCCGCGCCCGCCTGCCACGGGTCAACCCGCATCGCTATATCGAGAACGCAGGGATCATGACGCATCATCCCCTGCTCGACGATGTCGTGCGCTGGCGGATCGCGCGTCACTTCCGCATCAACGACCAGCCGCCCGCCTGGGCGAGCTTCGAACGTGCGATCGTCATGCCGGGCTTCCGTATGCATGCCGCCGCCCCGTGGCTCGAAGTCGGGATGGAAGACGGGCGCGTCCGTGTCACGACACCCGGCGCGGTGCTCTCTTTCGATCATGTCATTCCCGCGACCGGGCAGGTGATCGACCTTGCGGCACGGCCGGAACTCAAATCGATGCATTCTCTGGTTGCACGGTGGCAGGATCGCTTCACGCCGCCGCCCGGCGAGGCGGATGCCGGGCTCGGCCAATTGCCTTATCTCGGCGACGGCTATGAAATGCTGCCGCGCGATCCGGATGGGCCTAGTTGGGTCACCCGGGTCCATGCCTTCAACGCGCTGTCGACGGTCAGCCAGGGGCCACACTCGACCTCCATTTCCGGCCATCGCCATGCGCTGCCGCGCTTGGTGCGCGGTGTGACGCGGCGGTTGCTGCTGGACCAGCAGCATGAGCTGATCGCCGGCCTTGAGGCCTATGCCGATCAAGATCTGCCGCTGCCGGACGATTTCGAGGCGGCGCTCGCCTTGAACGGCGGGCACCACGTCTGAGACCCGTCTCGGCGCAAGAGTACCGTCAGGACATCGTCGGCTTGATGGCGCTGAGAGCGGCCGCTACCGCGTGACGTCATGCATACCTGTCGGCCACACGGCGGCGCGCTCGCGCAGCTTGACGAGCAGCAGCAGCGCACGATTGACCGGCGTGGCGACTCCGTGCTCTGCACCCTTTGCGACGACGTAACCGTTCAGATGATCGATCTCCGTCGGGCGGCCACGGGCAAGATCCATCGCCGTCGACGACATCTGGCCTTTCATGGTCGTTGCGATGGCACGGACCTGATGCCAGAGATCGTCCGGCAACCTGATGCCTGTCGCGGCAGCCACGGCGCGGCATTCCTCGACAACGTCGCGCATCATGTCGGAGACGCCCGGCTCGCCGACAAAGCCGCCATAGGGGAGCCCGGAGATCGCGGAAATGGCGTTGTAGGCGCAGTTGATCACCAGCTTGGTCCAAAGTGCCGTCGCAACATCGACCGAGACGGTCACAGGCAGGCCGGCTTCGGTAAAGGCGGCGGCGGCCAGGTCATTGCCGGGGCCGGGCTCGACGATGAGCTCGCCGCGCCCGTGATGGCGCACATGGCCGGGACCCGCCATGCCGGCCGCGACATAGACGACGCTGGCACTCACCGGCCGGCCAAGCGTCCTGGCGAGACGCTCGGCATTGTCGACGCCGTTCTGCAGGCTCCAGATTGCCGTCCCGGCGCGCAGATGCGGGCGTATGGTCTCGCCGGCCAACTCCGTATCGGTCGATTTCACGCAGAAAAGCACCAGTTCCGCCGTGGCGACCGCATCGGGATCCTCGGTCGCGGCGAGGTGTACGCGATGCGGCCCGTCGGCGCGCTCGATCAGCAGCCCGTCATGCCGGATCGCCGCGACATGAACCGGCCGGGCAACGAGCGTCACCGCATGCCCGGCCAGAGCCAACATCCCGCCGAAATAGCAACCGACCGCCCCGGCGCCCATGACAACGATGCGCATGGCCGATCCTCCCTCGAATACGCTTCTCAAGGCGGATCATAGCGGACGCTGACAGCCGCCTTAAGGGCGAAGCGCCAGGGCGTCGAACTCCGCCCATGCGGCCTCGGGGATCGTCTCGCCGAACTGATCGAGATTGCGCTTCATGCTGGACGGCTTCGCCGTTCCCACCAGCACGGTCGCGACGACGTCGCTCATCATCGGAAAGGCCATCGCGGCGCCGGCGAGCGAGATGCCATATCTTGCGGCGATCGCTTCCATGCCGTTGACGCGGCGGACGATATCCTCCGACGGCGCCTCATAATCGAAATGCGCGCCGGGCTTGGCGCCGGTGGCGAGGATGCCGGAATTGAACACACCGCCGATGACCAGCGAGGTTCCCGCCTCGCGACAGCGCGCGAGCAGTTCCTTCTCTGCCGAGCGATCGAGCAGCGTGTAGCGGCCGGCGAGCAGGATGCAGTCGATCGGCGTCCGCGCCATCGTCTCGAGGCACACCTCGACCTCGTTGACACCAAGGCCAATCGCCTTGACGGCGCCGCTCGACTTCAGCTCGTCGAGTGCCTTCATGCCGCCATCCATGAGGTCGCGGAAATGTCGGGCATTCTCCTCGGCGCCATGCGTCAGCACGCCGATATCATGCACGAACAGAATCTCGACGCGGTTGAGGCCGAGCCGCGCGAGGCTGAATTCGACCGAGCGCATCACACCGTCATAGGAATAGTCATAATCGGCCCGGAAGGGCAGCGGATCGGCGAAGCCGTAATCCGGCACCTCGTTTTCCGGGACCGCCTTGAGTAGACGGCCGACCTTGGTCGAGACGACATAGCTGCCCTGCGGCTTGTCACGCAGGAAATCGCCGAGCCGCCGTTCCGCCAGGCCATGGCCATAGCGCGGGGCAGCGTCGAAATAGCGGACGCCGCCGTCCCAGGCTGTCTGCAGCGTCGCCTCGGCATCGGCGCGCGTGACCGCCTGGTAGAGATTGCCGATGCCCCCACAACCAAAGGACAGCGTCGTGACTTCGAGATCCGTCCGGCCGAGCCTGCGCTTCTCCACGTCGTCTTCTCCTGTGATGCGTGTGCGCTCATTTACCGATGAAGAGATCATTCGTGAAGAGCGACGCGCCGGTCGCATCTCATGAAACCTCGCAGCGACTGCGAAATTCGAAACGAAATGCTCCAACACAACCGATGGCGGGCGGATGCAAGAGATTCTGACCTCGTCGACCGTCGCTTTTGGAATTTTCTTCCTTAACGTCGTGCATGCGGCTCGTTAGCTTGGCAATCGATTTTCAGGCTGCCATCGCCTTCAAGCCGGCAGTCGCAGATATCTCTCGTGGGGGTTCATGATGAAGAAGAGCATTCGTGCGCTGGCGCTCGCCGCCGGTCTGGCCGGTCTTGCCGGAAGCGCCTCGGCGGCAGGCCTTGCCGGCGCGCCGGCACCATTCGACCAGGGCGGCGTCAAGATCGCGGTTGTGAGCTTCCTCGGCTCCGGCGACTGGTTGCAGGCGTTCGAGGCGGGCGTGAAGCGCCAGGCGGACGCGCTCGGCATCGAGGCCAACATTTCGCAGGCCCGCAACGACATCAACGCGCAGCGCGAACTGATCCAGCAGGCGATCAATCTCGGCGTCAAAGGCATCATCATCAACAACGGCCAGCCCGAGGCGCTCAAGGACGTCGCTCAGGCCGCGCTCGACGCGGGCATACCGGTCGTCGCCTATGACACCAATCTCGACAATCCGAAGATCCCGCAGGTGGAACAGTCCGACGCCGACATGGCCACGCTGGTGCTCAACCAAGCGGTGAAGGAGCAGGGCGAGACCTTCGACGGCGGCGTCGTCTATGTCGCCGGCTTCGCGCCGCTCGACCGCCGTTATGCGGTCTGGAAGGAGTTCGGCAAGAAGTATCCGGGCATCAAGGAAGTCGCGAGCTGGGGCGTCGTGAACGACACCGTCGCGGCTTCGGTTGCCGACCAGACCAAGGCCGTGCTTCGCGCCAATCCCACAATCTCCGTGGTGTTCACGCCCTGGGATGAGTTCGCGCGCGGCGTGAAGCTCGCCATCGACGAGCTCGGCGTCGCCGACAAGGTCAAGATCTATGGCATCGACGTCTCAACCTCCGACATCCAGGCGATGATCGAGCCGGGCAGCCCCTGGGTCGCGACCGCAGCCACCAATCCCGCCGTCGTCGGCGAGGCTTCGGTGCGGGCGCTCGCGCAGTTGATCGCCGGCCAGGATCCTGGCCATTCGATCCTCCTGAAGCCGGCGCTCGTGACGCAGAAGGAGCTGCTCGACAACGGAATCAAGAACTTCGAGGATCTGCAGGCCAAGGTTCCGAGTTTCAAGGACAGCGACGCCGCCAAGGCGCCGTGGATCCCGGAGCCGAAATAAGGCTCTTTGACCCGCGCATGCCATTCACAAAGACGAGGCAGGGTGATTTGCGCATCTCCGTCGATATTCTCTATTCGCAGTTATGCGTCTTCGATCCCTCCCTCGATCGTCCGTACAATACGTGGACGGATGAACACGTGTTGCAGGGATTTTCGTGGCGCGACGGAAGCGTGTCGTTCGCGACGCAATGCGAGTCTCCCGGTGCGGAAATCGATGTGACGACCTCTGGCTCGCCCCCGGATATCTCGGGGGCGAGAACCGCGATCGTCGTTCCATTCACGGTTCCACCGTCCGGTCGCGTTGAGATCGGGAGTGTCATGTCCGGCCATCAAGTGCCAGTGCCGGCCGGTCGATACGCACTCTATTTCGTCGAGAATGGCGGGGCAGATACGCCCGCCTTTGCGCTATCTTTCGTTCTCGCAGACGACGTGGTCCCCGATATCCTGGTCCCGAGCGAAACCGCCTCGCGTCGCGCCGAGTACATCATGACGGCAGACCCCGCATGAATCCGCCTGACTATGCCCGCAACATCCGCCTCATCGGCCATTCCGACCAGGGCGGGCGACCCGACGCTCTGCAGGTGATGGTGCATCGCGGCTTTGCCTATGTCGCGCATCCGTGGTCGCGGGGCTTCTCGATCGTCGATGTGCGCGACCCGAAAAATCCCGGCGAGACCATCTATGTGCCGTCGCCGCCGAACACCTGGACCATTCATCTGCAGACGCATGATGATCTGCTTCTCGTCGTCCATGCGCGCGACCTCTTCGCGGACGCCGCTTTCGCGGTCGACGAGAAGGTCTATTACACGCGCTCGGTCGGCGAGACGGTCGGAACCGCCACGGGCGCCAGCCGAGCACGCAACTGGTCGGCGGGGATGGCGATCTACGACATCTCGAAGCCGACCGCGCCGCGGCAGATCGGCTTCTTCCCTGTCGAGGGCGTTGGCGTCCATCGCATCTGGTATGTCGGCGGCCGCTACGCCTATGTTTCGGCGCTGATCGACGGCTATAGCGACTATATTCTCGTCATCATCGATCTCGCTGACCCGACGAAGCCTGTCGAAGCGGGGCGCTGGTGGATTCCCGGCATGCACACGGCCGGCAGCGAGACGCCGTCGTGGCAGGGCCGTCGCTATGCGCTGCATCACGCGCTGGTGGCCGGCGACACCGCCTATGCCTGCTGGCGCGACGGCGGGCTGACGATCCTCGACATCGCCGACAAGTCGGCGCCAAAGCTCGTTGCCCATCGCAACTGGTCGCCGCCGTTCGGCGGTGGCACGCATTCGCCACTGCCTCTGCCGGCTCGCAATCTCCTTGTCGTCGCCGACGAAGCGGTGCTCGACCATGAGGAGGACGGACGCAAGCACACCTTCCTCTTCGACATTCGCGAGCCCTCGAACCCGGTCTCGATCGCGACGCTGCCGACGCCCCCGGAGGCCGACTACACGGCGAAGGGCGGCCATTTCGGCCCGCATAACCTGCATGAGAACCGCCCCGGCAGCTTCCAGTCGGATACGCTGATCTTCGCCACCTGGCAAAATGCCGGCATCCGCGTTTTCGATATCGCCGATCCCTATCAGCCGAAGGAGGCCGGGGCGCTCGTTCCCGCCGCGCCTGAGCGGATGGTCGACGCACGGGCGAACCGCCCGCGCGTGATCCAGTCCGCCGACCTCTTCGTGGATACGAACGGCATCATCTATGCGACCGACTACAATGCCGGGCTTTCCATCATGGAGTATGGCGGATGATCGCAGCGCTGCTTTCTTGGCCCGGCCCCTTGTCGGCATGCTCCGGAAGGGGCTACTAGCGCCGATCGGCGCGAAATCGGCCACACCTCTCGCCAAACGCTCTTTGCCAACGAACAACCGACCAACCGAAGCCTCAACGCATTGCCCAGTGCCTCGCCCTCCTCTGCCGCTCCCTACGCCGTCGCCGTTTCCGGCGTCGAGAAGGCGTTCGGGCCGACGCGCGCGCTCGCCGGCGCCGACCTTGCCGTGCGTCCGGGCGAAGTCGTGGCGCTGATGGGCGCGAATGGCGCCGGCAAGTCGACGCTGGTCAAGATCATTTCCGGCTCGCTGATCCCTGACGCCGGCACGATCACGCTCGGCGGGCGGACCGTTTCCTTCGCCAGCCCGCGTGAGGCCAAGGCGGCGGGCATCGCCACCGTGCACCAGGCGACCGACCAGGCCGGCGCCGCCGGGCTGACTGTCGCGGAGAACCTGCTGCTCGACGAATTCTGCGGCCGCGGTCCCCTGTTCGTCTCGGGCCGCTCGATCCGGAAGCGGGCGAAAGCGATCGCCGCTGCCCTCGATCTCGATTTGCCGCTCGACCGCGACTTCATCGATCTCCGCCCGGCCGAGCGGCAGTTGATCGCCATCGCGCGCGCCGTCGGCGCCAAGGCGTCCGTGTTGATCCTCGACGAGCCGACGTCGAGCCTTTCCACCACCGAGGCCGAGCGGCTTTTCACCATCATCCGGCGGCTCGCCGCCGACGGCATGGCGATCCTCTATATTTCGCACCGGCTTGGCGATCTCGCGGCGATTGCCGATCGCGCGGTGGTGCTGCGTGGTGGCGTCATCGTCGGCGAGTTCGCCCAGCCGATCGATTTTCCCGCCGCCGTCACCGCCATGATCGGCCGCCGGCTCGAAGCCGCGACGCATGCGGGCGAAGGCTCGGCCTCGCCCGCCATCCTCTCCATCCGCGATGCCCGCCTCGTTCCGGGCGCGCGCCCGTTCGATCTCGATCTCCGCTCCGGCGAGGTCGTCGCCATCACCGGGACGCTCGGTTCCGGCAAGAGCCGGCTGCTGCGCGTGCTGTTCGGCCTGGCCGGGCTCGATTCGGGGACCGTGACACTTGACGGCGCGCCCTGGCACTCCTCCGGTCCGGCAGCATCGATCGCCGGCGGCGTGTTCATGGTGGCGGAGGACCGCTGGGCAAGCTCGCTGTTGCCGCCGGAGACGCCGGGCGCCTCGATTGCCGGGACGATCGCGCTGCCGCATCTGCCGCGCTGGTTTCCGTCCGGCATTCTCGACACGGCCCGTGAGCGCGCGGTCGGCAACGACGCCATCCGCCGCCTCGGCATCAAGGCAAGGAATGCCGACGACACGCTCGACCAGCTCTCGGGCGGCAATCAGCAGAAGGTGGTGCTCGCGCGCTGGCAGGCCGCGCCTTGCCGGCTGCTGCTGCTCGACGAGCCCTTCCAGGGCGTCGATGTGGGTGCCCGTGCCGATCTCATCGCCGCCATCCGCAACAGCCAGAGCGCCTCGGCGACGCTGATCGCGACCAGCGACACCGAGGAAGCACTCGAAGTTGCCGACCGTATCCTCGTGATGCGCGACCACTCGCTTTTTGCAGCCGACGACGGCCATGGATCACTGGCAGCTGCGATCGGCAGCGTCGAGACGGCCGAGATCTCCCAACCATGATGACTGAAGCCCGATGACCGATATCCCAGCCAATGCCGGCGCCCCGCCGCGCCGCACCGCCTTCGAGCTGGCGCGGCGCTATGCGCTCTTCGTGCTGCTGGCCATCATGCTGGTCGGCTTCTGGTGGGCGCAGCCCGCCTTCATCAATTCCGCCAATCTGTTCTCGATCCTGCAGGCGGTCTCGGTCGTCGCCATTCTCGGCGTCGGCGTCTCGATCACCATGTCGGCCGGAGGCTTCGATCTTTCGGTCGGCTCGGTCGCGGCTTCCTCCGTGATGGCGGCGAGCTATGCGATGGTCGTGCTGCAGCTTGGCGCCGGCGAGACCTTCGCGCTCGTGTTGCTGATGGGTGCGCTCATCGGCCTCGCGAATGGCCTATTGATCGTCAAGGTCGGCGTGCCCGACCTTTTGGCGACGCTCTCGACCATGTTCCTGCTCGCCGGATTGCAGTTGATCCCGACCGGCGGCCGCTCGATCACTGCCGGCATGATGCTCCCCGACGGCTCGACGGCGAAGGGCGCCTATGATCCGGCCTTCCTGATCCTCGGCCGCTCGCGCCTCTTCGATATCGTGCCGCTACCGGTCGTCGTCATGGCGCTCGTGGCGGTCGTCGCCTGGTTCCTGATGGAACGCACGCGCTTCGGCCGTGTGTTCTACGCCATCGGCGGCAACGAGACAGCGGCGCATCTCGCGGGCGCGCCCACAAAGGCCTATCGCCTGTGGGCCTATGTGATCTCCGGCACGCTCGCCTCGCTCGGCGGGCTGATCATCGCCTCGCGCGTCGGCCGCGGCGACGTTTCGGCCGGCGCCTCGCTGTTGCTCGATGCCGTCGCTGCCTCGCTGATCGGCTTTGCTGTGCTCGACAAGCGCCGGCCACATGTGCTCGGCACGGTGCTCGGCGCGATCTTCGTCGGCGTGCTGCTCAACGGCCTGACGATGCTCAACGCGCCCTATTACACGCAGGATTTCGTCAAGGGCGTCGTCCTGGTCGGCGCGCTGGCGCTGACCTTCGGTCTCGGCAAGCGGGCCCGGTAGGCCGCCGGCATCGTGCTGCGCCCCTCGGCGCGTCTCAGCTAATCCAGTTTGACCGCCGCGACGATATCCGCCGGCGTCTTGAAGCTCTGTGGCTCCAGCAGGAAGCGGCGGGCGAGACGGATCGCCTTTTCCTCGAGCGGTGCGCGGCGGGCCGGGTCGGCGATCAATTCGAAATCTGCATTATGGGCGAAGCCCAGAATGCGCCGGATCGTCTTGACGCCGGCATAGCCGACCGCATCGGCGAAGAGCCGGTCGACAAAGGCCTTGCGGGCGCCGGCGATGGCTTCCGCGTCGCCTGGATTGGTGAACATCGCCGGCGGATAGGCGTCGCCGCGCGCCTTGTCGTCCCAAAGGGCGAGGAAGCGGCTTGAGAACGTGTCCCAGAACACCGGCACCTGGCTGAGCACCCATTCCGCCTCGGCCTTGCGGTCGTCGCCCGGGGTTGCATGCCCCCCCTGCGCAATGGCGTTCATGACGAGATTGGCGATGAAGGCGCCGATATCGAAGCCGATCGGCCCGACAAAGGCGAATTCGGGATCCATGACGCGGGTATCGGTTTCCGTGACCATCACCGAACCCGAATGCAGGTCGCCATGGATCAGTGCCTGCGCCTCTGTGAGGAAGCGGCGGCCCCATTCGGCGACGGTCACCTTCAGCGCGCTGTCGGCGCGGAATTCCGCCGCGAGACCGTCGAGTGCCGGGCTGGTCCAGCGATTACGGGGCGAATTGGCGAGCGGATCGGTGAACACCACCTCGGCCGTGATGCGGATCAGCGAGGTGT
This sequence comes from Kaistia sp., assembly GCA_035555375.1. Taxonomy (GTDB): domain Bacteria; phylum Pseudomonadota; class Alphaproteobacteria; order Rhizobiales; family Kaistiaceae; genus Kaistia. The sequence goes on from DATMGR010000038.1 coordinate 538,296, forward strand.
TGCGCGCGAAGGTCGCCATCAACTCGGCCTTTTCCTCCAGCGTCGCGCCGAAATCGGACGTCGCGAAGGTGGCACGGGCGGCGAACTCCGCAACGGCGACTGCGGCGCCCGGATAACGGCGGCCCTCGATCAAACCACGGCGCAGAATGATATGCGGCGACAGCCGCTCCATCACGATCGCGTAAAGCTCGGGCTGGTAATAGAAGACGCGCGGCGTCAGCCCTTCTGTGTAGGGCGCCACGGCGCGGTAATAGGACTGCTCGAAAAAGGCGCGGTCGAGCGGCAGCGGCCAGCTTTCGCCTGCCGCGCGCACATAGGGCAGCGACTGCTTGACACAGAGCGAGCCCTCGGGGCCTTCGATCAGAAAGACGAGGTTGAGATTGCCATCGCCGACTTCGACGATCGACCAGTCGGCGGGACGGCCTCCTAGGCGATTACTAAGGTCGGGCAGGCCGGCGAGGAATTCGCGCAGCGAAGCATCATCAAGCGCGCGATAACCGGCGGGCGTGGCAAGCGTCATGGAGGGATCTCTTCTTCAACGCAAACATCGCCCCTCTTGGATGAGGGGCGATGCGAACGGGTTCAAGCAAAGGTGGATCGGCTTATTTGAAGGTTGCCTCGACCAGCTTGGCGTAGTCGGCTTCGACGACGTCGAGCGCCTTAACGACATCGGAATCGGCGCCGCCGAGCTTGGCGATATAGGCCTCGCCCTTCGGTTGCTTGTCCCATTCATTGCCGATGAAGCGGGCCGTCGCGGTGCCAGAGCCGGAAATGGTCGGTTTGGGCGGACCGAACTCGCTCGCCGCCTTGGTCAGGCCGGCCAGGAACGCCGCATTGTCCAGGCCGCTATAGGGCTTGCCGTCGTCGCCGACGACGTTGAGGAAGATCTGGTCGTCGCCGAAGGCCGTGTAGCCGCCGCCAAGACTCTTGTCGACCGACGCCGCCTTCTCGAAGAAGGCCTGCGCGACCTTGTCGTCGAGCGTGTTGTCCGGGAAGGTCACCACGACATAACCGGTGGTGGCGTTCTCGTCGTCGAGACCCGAGACCAAGACGCTGTACTGGCGAAACACATAGCCGAGGCCGGCGGCGAAGCGGTCGGCCTCGTCGCTGGAAACTTCGGCCTCGGTCTGCAGCGAGGCATTGGTCTTCAGGAGATAGCCGCCCGGCGTCACCTCGGTATCGAGATCGTTGGAATCGATCCCGACCGCATCCGCGATCTTCGGGACGATGTCTTCCAGAACCTTGGAAGCGAAGGCGGCGCGATCGGCATAGCCGGCCGTCTCGAGCTTCGGCAGGTCGAAGCCGGCGGATGGCGTCGCCTCATAGGAAATGAGGTAGCTATCCGGCTCCTGCGCGAGCGCACCGCCCGCAGTGAACAGGGCGAAGGCGGCCGCGAGGGCCGCCTTGCTCAGGGAAGATCGAAGCCGAAACTGGGATCGAAGACTCTGAATCACGCGGGCCCCCTTGGCTTTGGCGAGACTGGCTCTGGCTTACTTTGCTGCCGGAATCCACGCCGCAGTCGCTGCGTCGCTCTTTCCGAAGGCCGGCAGCTTAGCGTCCAAATCCTCAACCGTCTTGATGGCGTTGTCACGCAAGTCCTTCTGCGTGATCAGCACCGGCTTGACGACGATGTTGTGGCCCGGATCCTCGCCGGCGATCAGCTTGGCAACGGCCCGCACCGAAACCTGGCCGACGACGGCCGGGTTGGTGGCGGCGGTGGCGACCCAGGGGCTGCCCTCGGCAGCGATCTCGGTGATGTCGGCGGTCGAGACGTCGGCCGAATAGATCTTCACCTTGTCGGAGATGCCGGCCTCGTCGGTGGCGAGCTTCACGCCGCGGGCGAATTCGTCATAGGGCGCGAACACGACGGTGATGTCGGGATTGGCCTGGAAGGCGGCCTTGGTCTGGTCTGCGGTCGAGGTGGCCGTGGTGTCGTTCACCGCGCCCCAGTGCGCCTTCTCGACAATGCCGGGATTGGCCTTCTTGACCTCTTCCCAGATCTCGTTGCGGCGATCGAGCGGCGCGAAGCCCGCGACATATACATAACCGGCATTGAAGCTGGTGCCGTTGTCGGCGAGAGCCTGGCCGAGCGCCGCCTTGGCGAGCTCATGGTCGCTCTGCTCGACCTGCGGGATCTTCGGATTGTCGAGATTGACATCGAAGGCGACGACCTTGATGCCGGCGTCGAGCGCCTTCTGCGCGACGTCCTTCAAGGCCTCAGGCTGGCCGTGATCGATGATGATGCCCTGGACACCGAGATTGATCGCCTGCTCGACCTGTTCGCGCTGCGCGGCGGCGTCCTGGCGGCCGGAGAATATCTGCAGGTCGATGCCGAGCGCCTTGGCCTGCGCCTGCGCGCCCGACTGATAGGCCTGGAAGAAGTCGCCGCCCGAAATGAAGGTGACCAGCGCGACCTTGACGCCGCCCTTGTCGAACGGCGCCGGAGCGCCGGCGATGCCTTCGCCGAATGCCGGGGCGGCGAAGAGAGTGCCCGCGAGGAGCGTGGCGCCGGCCAGCCCCGAAAGAAGACGCTTCATGGATGTTTCTCCCGTTGATCTTGTCTTTGAGCCGGTCCCACGTCGGTTCCGCGCCAGCGAAACGAACAGCCCCAAGACAGGTGAAATCGCAATCATTTTTTGATACAGCGGCGTGGCAGGGCGGTGGAACGAAGGATTTTCTCTTTCGAACGACCGGATTGGGAAATTCCGCCTCCCTTCTCGCCCCTGCGGCGGCTTATCTGAAGCGGGTGGCGCCAGGCCGCCGATCACGATCCATGGAGCTTGTCCCCTTGTCTGCCGTTCCGCTGACCGCCGAGCAGGACCGTGAAGCCGAAGCCATCGCCGAGGTGATCGCCGCCGGCCGCGCTGCGGCGCTCCGTCACTGGGTTCCGGCGACCTCGGGCAATTTCTCGGTGCGCATCGACGACCATCGCGTCGCGATCACGCGGTCGGGCGTCGACAAGGGCGCGCTCACCGGCGCCGACATCCTGATCCAGCCGCTCGATGCCCCGCTCCTGCCGCGCTCCTCGGCCGAGGCTTGGCTGCATGTGGCTCTTTATCGCCGCGACCCGGCCATCGGCGCGATCTTCCATGTCCATGCGCCGGCCTCGACCGTGCTGTCGCGGATCGCCGGCCCGGGCGGGCTGCGGCTCACCGGCTGGGAGTTGCAGAAGGCGATTGCCGGCATCACCTCTCACGAACAGTCGATCGAGGTTCCGGTCTTCGCCAACGACCAGGACATCGACCGCCTCGCCGACCTAGTCGAGGCGCGGCTCGCAGCGCCAATCGCGGGCGACGCACGGCTTGCCCCCGGCTATCTCTTGGCCGGACACGGACTTTATGCCTGGGGCGCCTCCCCGAAGGAGGCCGCCCGTCATCTCGAAGCGCTCGAAACGCTGTTCGAATTCGAGCTTTCCTATCGGAGGTTCACGCCATGACGACGCTCAATATCTATGAAGACAGCAAGCCGGACATCGCTGTCGTCTCGACCAGCGATCCGGCCGAAATCGGCAAGCGACTGAACGATGTCGGCGTGCAGTTCGAGCGCTGGAAGGCCGAAGTCGAGTTGCCGGAAAACGCGACGCAGGAACAGGTCATCGCCGCCTACAAGGCCGAGGTCGACCGGCTGTCGGCGGCCGCCGGCTACCAGACCGTCGACGTGATCCGCATCACGCCCGACAATCCGAACAAGGATGCGCTGCGCGCGAAGTTCCTCGACGAGCACATCCATGACGAGGACGAGGTTCGCTTCTTCGTCGAAGGCTCGGGCGCGTTCTACCTGCATCTTGGCGACAAGGTCTACCAGGTCGTCTGCACCCGCGACGACCTGCTCTCGGTTCCCGCCGGCACGCTGCACTGGTTCGACATGGGCCCCGAGCCGCGCTTCACCTGCATCCGCCTGTTCGTGACGCCGGATGGCTGGGTCGCCAAGTTCACCGGCGACAAGATTTCGGCCAGCATCCCGCGCTTCGGCGAGCAGGCCGCGGCCTGAGGATAGTCCGGGGCTCACGCAGTCCCCGGCGCAATCCGAACATCCCCCGTGAGGCTGCCGCCAATCGCGGCTTGCCTCACGGCGAAACCATGCGAATCTGGCGCCCCTTGCAATCGACCGGGCCGCCCGCATGACACGAGAACTGCTCCACAGCGCCACCATCATAACCGTGGATCCGGCTGACAGGATCATCGAGGACGGCTGGCTGGTGGTCGAGGACGGCCGCATAGCGGCGCTCGGTCCGGCTGCGAGCCGCCCGGCGCTCGCCGGATTTGATCGCATCGCGGATCTTGCCGGCCACCTCCTGATGCCCGGCCTCGTGAATGCGCACACCCACAGCGTCATGGTGCTGTTCCGCGGCCACGCGGAAGGCCACAGCCTTCTCACCATGGAGGGCTGGTACAACACGATCCGCGAGCCGGAACTTGCGATGATCGCCGAGGATGTCGCGCCAGCAGTCGCGCTTTCCTGCGCCGAGATGGCGCTTTCGGGCACCACCACCTTTTGCGACCAGTATTTCTTCGCCGAGGAGATCGCCGGCGCCGCAGGCCGAGCCGGCCTTCGCGCCGTCATCGCCTATGGCATCGTCCAGCTCGGCGACGTCGCGCGCGGCGCCGAGGAACTGGCCCGCGCGACCGCCTTTGTCGAAGGCCAGCGCTCGGCCGACGGGCGGATCGTGCCCTGGTTCGGCCCGCATGCGCCTTATGTCGACAACACCGAGGCGCTGCTTGCAGAGGAAGTCATCGTGGCCAACCGCCTCGGCTGCGGCGTCCACCTGCATATGGCCTGCGGACCCGAAGACAATGAAGAGACGCTGGCGCGCTATGGCACCACGGCCTCGGTGGCGCTCGAAAAGGCCGGCTTCTTCAACGGCCGCATCCATGCAGCCCACTGCCTCGACCTCTCCGACGAGGACATCGCCGTCTTCGCCCGCGCCGAGGCCGCGTCGGTCGCGCATTGCGCGTCGGCGGGCCTTCGTTCGGGCCGCGAGGCCATCTGCCCGGTGCTACCGCTGCGCAAGGCCGGTGTCACCGTGGCGCTCGGCACCGACAATGTCGCAGCCAACAACGCCTATGACATGGTCGCCGAGATGCGCATCGCCGGCCTCGTCGCCTCGCATCGCGAGCGGCAGGCGCAGCCGATCAACTCGCGCGAACTGGTGCGGATGGCAACCATCGATGGCGCCAGGGCACTCGGTCTCGACCACGAGATCGGCAGCCTCGAGCCCGGCAAGGCGGCCGATCTCGTCGCCATCGACATTTCCGGACCCGGCTATTCGCCGGTGCCCGATATCGCGACGCTGCTCGTCTATTCAGGCTCCGGCCGCGACACCCGCCATGTCTGGGTCGCTGGCGAGCGGATCGTCGACGATCGCCGCCTGACGCGACGCGCCTATGCCGACATCAGGGCCGACTATGCGACGGCCTATGATGTCTTCTGGCGCCGGGTTGCCGCCCGGCGGGAGGCCGCGTGATGGCGCGTCCCCTGCTCATCGATACGGATGGCGGCACCGACGACGCCCTGGCGATCGCGCTGCTTGTCGCGCTAGGCCGCCGGCCCGATTATGTGACCACCGTGTTCGGCAATGTCGGCCTCGACCAGGCGACGGACAACATCCTCGCGACACTCGCGATCCTGGGTAGCCAGGCCCCTGTCCATGCCGGGGCGGACCGCCCGTTGATCGGGACGGCGATCGACGCCTCGGACGTGCATGGCGAGGATGGCCTCGGCGGTGCGCCGCGGCCGGCCAGGACCGCCAGCATCGTGTCGCGCAACGGCGTCGATTTCCTGCGCGCGACGCTGCGCCAGGCGGCGCGGGCGGAAGCGCCGATCGACATCCTGGCGCTTGGGCCGCTGACCAATCTCGCCCTCGCCTTCCGTGCCGAGCCGACGATCGCGACCGGGGTCGGCGAACTCGTCATCATGGGCGGCACCTGCTTCGGTCGTGGCAATGTCACCGGAGCGGCCGAGTTCAACATTCTCGCCGATCCGGAAGCGGCCAGCATCGTGCTGTCGCTGCCGCTGCCGACCGTGATGGTGCCGTGGGAGCCCTGCGTCGAAGCCGCCCTGTCGGGACCCGATCTCGACGCGCTGTTCGCGCGCGCCGGCAGCGGGCCACGCCCGACATTCCTGAAGGCGCTGGTCGACCAGCTTCGCCGTGTCTCGATCGCCTATGGTGAGGGTGACCGACTGTCGCCGGCCGACCCGCTGGCGGCAGCCGTCCTGATCGAGCGCAGCATCGCAAAGCATCTCGTCCGCTGCGGCGTGGCGGTTGAATGCGGCGGCGCTTTTGCGCGCGGCGCGACGATCCTCGACCTCCCCCGCAAATGGGACCTGCCGGCGATCGAGACGGTAGAGCATGTCGACGCACCTGCCTTCAAAGCGCTGTTCGAGCGGGCCATCGCGGCCCTGTCCGTCGACTGACTGATCGGCCCCAGCAGAAACAGGGTCTCCCGCCACAGTCGGGCCGCCTATTTAGGTGGCACTAAAATTTGCAGTTCACCCTCCCCCGGCCGGCGACGCCCATGGCCACTGCGGTAGGTGTCTCGACGTCGACATCCTCACCGCGCCGGAAACCTCGCAAAGTCGGACCCATCGCCGGAGTTGGTGAAGCGAATGGAGGAACAATGAGCGAATGCTCAAAGAACAGAATGCAAGCAATATAGTGCATGCAACTCCCGGACGTTCGCATCCACCTTCGGCTCCCTTCATATCCAGGACGCCCAAGATCGACGCACAATGAATGTCCGTGGGCGGAGCAGATTTTGAGCTTGCACAGAAAATGCGCCGACCTAGGATCAATTGGCCCATCGGGCGCGGACCAGCGCGGACAGAGCTGCTGCGGAACGATTCGGGGTCGTTGTTTCAGTAACGTGACGTCCATCAATCGTCACAGCCAGTCGGCAGGGAGACCAGTTCGATGACGAAAATGATCAAGGCGCTGGCGCAGAGCGCGGCAGCGTTGACGGTGGCGGCGGGCTTTGGCTCGATGACCGTCCCCGCCAATGCGCAGACGACCTATACCAAGGAAAACCCGCTCAAAGTGGCGCTCGTGCTGAATGGCACCCTCGGCGACAAGAGCTTCTTCGATTCCGCCCAGCGCGGCATGGACAAGGCGATGAAGGACCTGCCGGTCGTCGTGAAGACGATCGAGCCGGGCTATGATCGTTCCAAGTGGCAGCCGGCGCTCGCCGATGCGGCCGATGGCGACTACGACGTCATCATCACCGGCACGTTCGACATGTCGCCTTATGTGGCCGAGCTCGCGCCCCAGTATCCGGACAAGAAGTTCATCCTGTTCGACGACACCGTCGACTATTCGAAGGGTGGCTTCGACAACGTCCTTTCGGTCCAGTATCGCACCTCGACGGCCGCCTATCTGGCCGGCTATGCGGCGGCCAAGGTCTCGAAGACCGGCACCATGGGCCAGATCCTCGGCACCGAAGGCTCGGTCATTCTCGAATTCGTGGTCGGCTTCGAGCAGGGCGCCAAGGCGGCCAACCCGAACGCCAAGCTGCTGCGCGCCACCGTCAACTCCGCCAATCCGTTCAGCGATCCGGCCAAGGGCAAGGAACTTGCCCTCGCCCAGATCCAGCAGGGCGCCGACGTGATCTTCCCGATTGCCGGTTCGACCGGCATCGGCGCGCTCCAGGCAGCGCGCGATTCGAAGAAGCTGGCGATCGGCGTCGACAGCGACCAGGCCGAGATCTTCTCGGCAACCGACCAGGCCCAGGCTGACGTCATCCTGACCTCTGTCGAGAAGCGTGTCGGCGAGTCGCTCTACCTGATCCTGCAGCAGACCCTCGACGGCTCGGCCAAATATGGCACGTCGTCGATCCTCGGCCTTCAGGAAGGCGCCGTCGGCATCTCGGAGAACAAGTATTACGACGCGCTTGTTCCCGAGGCCGTGCGCAAGGAAGTCCAGGAGCAGGAGAAGAAGATCGTCTCCGGCGAGATCAAGGTCGAGACCACGATGAACTGAGAGCCGAGGCCCGCCGCTGCAACGCTGCGGGCCTTCTCTGTCGTTCAATTGCCTGCGTGGCGCCATCCTTTCTCCAGCATGGCGTCACGCGACCCGTGGACCGAAGCAACCTCCGGCCGACATGACCCCTTTCCTCCAAGCGATCGGCATCGACAAGACCTATCCAGGTGGCGTCCATGCCAACAAGAGCGTGGACCTGACCGTCTCGCACAGCGAGGTTCACGCCATCGTCGGCGAGAATGGCGCGGGCAAGTCGACGCTGATGAAGATCCTGTTCGGCGTCGAGCAGCCGAATGCCGGCGAAATCCGCCTCGACGGAACTCCGATCCATCTGCCCTCGCCGCGCGCCGCCATCGCTGCAGGCATCGGCATGGTGTTCCAGCATTTCTCGCTCGTGCCCTCCTTCACGGTCGCCGAGAATGTCGTCCTCGGCGTCGAGCCGCGCTCGGGCCTCAGGCTCGACCGCAAGCGTGCCGCTGAAACCGTGCAGGCCCTCGCCGACCGCTTCCGCCTTCCCGTCGATGTCGAAGCGCCGGTCGAACGGCTGCCCGTCGGCCAGCAGCAGCGGGTCGAGATTCTGAAAGCGCTCTATCGCGATGCGAAGCTGCTGATCCTCGACGAACCGACCGCGGTGCTGGCGCCGCAGGAAGTGGTCGAGCTCTTCGCCGCGATCCGCTCGCTGACCGAGCAGGGTCGCACGATCCTGTTCATCGCCCACAAGCTCCCGGAGGTCATCGAGATCTCCGACACCATCTCGGTGATGCGGGCGGGCCATATGGTCGGCCGCGTGCCGAAGGCCGAGGCAACCGAGGCCGGCCTCGCCCGGATGATGGTCGGCCGCGATGTCGCGCTGAAGGTGACGCGGGCCAAGCCCGGCGAACGCAAGCATCTGTGCCGGATTTCCGGCCTCACCATCAAGAATGACCGCGGCCTCGACGCCATCTCCGGGATGGATATCGTGCTGCGGGCCGGCGAGATCGTCGGCATCGCAGCGGTCGAGGGCAATGGCCAGAGCGAGCTGTTCGACGCCATCGGCGGGCTGCGGCCGGTCGAGAAGGGCTCGGTAGAACTTGGCGGGGTTGACATCACAGCCGTGCCAGTGGACCAGCGCCGCGATGCCGGCATGGCCCATATCCCGGAGGACCGCATCGCGACCGGCAGCGCCGGCGGAGCGACCGTCGCCGAAAACTTCGTCGCAACCGAACTTGAGGATGAGCGCTTCGTGCGGCACGGGCTGCTCGATCTCGGCGCCATCCGGGCGCATGCCGTGAAGCTGATCGATCACTTCAGCGTCCGCGTCAACGGCCCGGACGCGGCGATCGGGACGCTGTCCGGCGGAAATATGCAGAAGGTGGTGGTGGCGCGGGAACTGTCGTCGAACCCCAAGCTGCTGCTGGTCTCGCACCCGACACGCGGCGTCGACCTCGGCGCCACGGAGTTCATCTGGCAGCGCCTGGCCGTGGCCCGCGACGCGGGGTCTGCCATCCTGCTCACCTCCGCGGACCTCTCTGAGCTCCTCTCGCTTTCGGACCGAATGATCGTGCTTTATCGCGGCCGCATCGTCGCGGCGTTTGCCGACACCACAGAACTGACACCAGAGACTCTCGGCAGCTACATGCTCGGCTTTGCCGAGCAGCCAGAGAACGAGAGACGGGCGGCGCTGGCATGACCAATGGCAAGCTGATTTTCGACGAGACGCGCCGCATTCTGTTCGCGGCCGCCGTGGCGCTGCTGATGGCGCTGGTCATCATCTTCATCGCATCCAAGACGCCCTTCGAGACGTTCAACACCTTCATCGCCGGCCCGCTGTCGTCGAAACGCACGATCGGTAACTGGATCGACGATTCGGCGAAGCTCGCGCTGGCGGGTCTCGCCTTCAGCCTCGTCTTCCAGGCCCGGCAGTTCGCGCTCGGCGTCCAGGGCCAGGTCTATGCCGGCGGCACGATCGCGGCCGCGATCGCACTTTCGCCGCTTGGTATGTCCTGGGTGTCGATCCCGCTCGGCGCGCTGGCCGCCATGCTCGCCGGTGCCTTTCTCGGCTTCATCCCCGGCTATGCCAAGGCGAAGCTCAATGCGAACGAGATCGTCTCGTCTCTGATGCTGAACTACATCGCCTACGACTTCGCCAATCTCATCCTGCGCCTCTATCTCGCCTCGGCGAAAACCGGCCTCACCGCCTCCGAGGCGTTCCCCCGCAGCGCGGTCTACCCGGCCTTCGTTCAGCACACGCGCATCGATCTCGGTGTCATCCTCGCCCTCGGCTCCGTGGCGATCGTCTGGTTCCTGCTTTACCGCACCGCATGGGGCCTGCGGCTCCGCCTCACCGGTCACAACGCCCGTTTCGCGGCCTATTCCGGCATCCGCTCCAACTTCATCATGGTCAGCGCGATGACGGCCTCGGGCGCGATCGGCGGCTTGCTCGGCGCGCTGTACGTGCAGGGCCAGGGCTTCGGCAAGATCGTGGTCGGCTTTGAAGGCGGCCTGTCCTTCGAAGGCATCCTGATCGCCATCGTGGCGCGCAACCGGCCGCTCGCCATTCCCTTCGTCGCGCTCGGCTATGGCTATCTCCGTCAGGGCGCCGCGCTGATGGGCTATCGCACCGACGTTCCGGCGGAGGTGATCGGCATCGTGCAGGGCATCGTCATCCTGCTCGTCGCCTCGTCCTTCACGCTTCCGGGTCGCGCTTTTCTCAACCGCATCATGGGCGGAACTGCCGCCGCGCGAGCCCCCTCGACATGAACGCCATCATCGAGACCATCCTTTCGGCCGCCTTCGTCGCCGCGGTGATCCGCACGACGACGCCGGTCCTCTTCGCCTCGCTCGGCGGTCTCCTTTCCGACCTCGTCGGCTCGCTCAACGTCGCGCTCGAAGGCATGATGCTGATCGGCGCGCTGACGGCCGTCATCGTCTCGGCCTATGCGCCCTGGTATGTCGGCGTGCTCGCCGGCATTGGCGTCGGCGGGCTGCTCGGCGCGCTGATGGCGCTGTTCCACCTCCGCTTCAAGGCGGACGTGATCCTTGTCGGCTTCGCGGTCAACATCGTCGCGGCGGGCGGCACGGTCACCGTGCTCAACTATGCGACCGGCGGCGACAAGGGCACCTCGATCAACCTGCCTTCCAAGGCGATCCCGGCGCTCGACCTTTCTTTCCTGAACGCCATCCCCGGCATCGGCCCGGTGCTGACGCAGATGTTCTCGGGCCATTCCTATCTGACCTGGCTCGCGGCCTTCCTCGTTTTCGCGATCTGGTATTTCCTCTATCGCACGCCCGAAGGATTACGCTTCCGCGCCGTCGGCGAATATCCGGCGGCGGCCGAAGCGGCGGGCATCTCGCCGAACCGGCTGCGCAGCTATGGCCTGATCGCCTCCGGCGCGCTTGCCGGCCTCGGCGGCGCCCAGCTCGCGATGTTCAACTTCGTCGGCTTCACGCGGGACATGACCGCCGGCCGTGGCTTCATCGCGCTCGGCGCCGTACTGCTCGGACGGCGGCATCCGGTCGGAACCGCGATCGCGGCGGTGCTGTTCGGCGCTTTCGAAGCGCTGTCGATCGCGCTGCCCGGCATCCTGCCCCAGGTCCCGGGCGAGGTGATCCACTCGATCCCGTTCGTGGTGACGGTGCTGGCGCTGATGCTCTCCTCGCGCAGGCGGATCGCGGCGTGACGTCCGATAGGGAGCGGGAGGGAGGACGTCATGCAGCGGATGGGCATGGTCATCGGCGTCAAAGCCGAGGCGATCGCTGAGTACAAGCGCCTGCACGCCAAGGGGTCGGCAGAGGTCAATGCCCTGCTGTCAGCGGCCGGCGTGCGCAACTACACGATCTATCTCCGCGAGCCGGAAAATCTGTTGTTCGGCACCTGGGAGTATTACGGCGAGGACTGGCCGGCCGACGCGGCACGGCTCGGCCAGGAGCCGGCCGTCCAGGCCTGGCTCGCGCAGACTGACGCGTGCCAGCAGCCGCTCGCCTCGGCGAAATCAGGCGAGTGGTGGGCGATGATGGAAGAAGTGTTCCACCTGGACTGATCGGCGGCATGGCTGGATGTCGTGCCCCGTTTAAGCCCCCTCCCTCACCCTCCCCCGCTGCGCGGGAGAGGGAAGGCCCTAGGCACCGAGCCTTGAACGTCAGCCCCTCCCTGTCGATCGATCGGCCACATCGATGCCGGCCGCGCCCGGCCCTCTTTCCCGCGGAAGCGGGGGAGAGATGGAGAGGGGGTCCTCGGCTCCGGGTCTGCCCTATTCCGCTGCCGCCAGTTCGCGGCCTTCCTGCGAGAGATTGCGGCCGGTCGCCGCGTCGAAGGCATGCAGGCGGCTCTGATCGAAGGTCAGCCGCATCGGCTCGTCTATCGCGGTCGGGATCGATGCCGGCATCGTCGCCTTGAACAGGCAGTCGCCGGTCTTCAATGTCACGATCTTCTCGACACCGTGATTTTCGAAACCCCAGACGCGCGCCTCGATCAGCCCGGCGGGATCGAGATGGACATTTTCAGCGCGAATGCCGAGTGTCACCGGGCCGCTGCTGCGGCCAAGCCGCGCCCGGAGCGCGGGACTGACCGCGAACTCGATGGCGCCGGATGGGATGCGCATCCGGTCGCCGAGAAGATCGGCTGCGAGAAGGTTCATCGCCGGCGATCCGACAAAGCCGGCGACATAGGTATCGCGCGGATGGTGATAGATCTCGTAGGGCGTGCCGACCTGGGCGAGCCGCCCATTATTGAGCACGCCCACCTTGTCGCCCATCGACATCGCCTCGATCTGGTCATGCGTGACGAACAGGAAGGTAGCGCCGAGCTTCACCTGCAGATCCTTGAGCTCGGACCGGAGCGTTTCGCGCAGCTTGGCGTCGAGATTTGAGAGCGGCTCGTCCATCAGGAAGATGCGCGGCGAGCGCACGATGGCGCGGCCGATCGAGACGCGCTGCATCTCGCCGCCGGACAGGCGATCGACCTTGCGCTCCAGAAGGTGCTCGATGCGTAGCGTCTTGGCGGCACGGGCGACGCGCTGATCGATATCGGGCTGCGCCATGCGGCGGATATTCGATTTCAACGGGAATTCGAGGTTTTGCCGCACCGTGTAGCGCGGATAGAGCGAATATTGCTGGAGGACCAGCGCGACGTCGCGCTCGGCCGCCCCCCAATCGCCGACATCGACGCCGCCGATCTCGATCGTGCCGGCCGTCGGTTTCTCGAGCCCGGCGATGAGCCGCAGCGTCGTCGTCTTGCCGGCGCCGGTCGGGCCGAGCAGCACGAAGAACTGTCCATCCTCGATCTCGAGATCAAGATTCTCCAGCGCCGTATGCGCGCCGAAGCGCTTGGTGATGCCGTTCAAGCGGACATGCGCCATCTCTACGCTCCCAGCCTCACGCCCAGCGACTGCCCGGACCTCGTGTCGAAGAAATGCGTCTGTGTCTCATCAAGACGCGCGAAGACGGTGTCGCCTGGCTTGCCAACGAAGCCCGAGGCTGTCCGGGCGCGCAACACGCCCGAGCCGACCTTGAGATCCACGATGTCATAGGCGCCGAGCGGCTCGATGCCGTGCGCCTCGAGCGGCACCAGGCCCTTGCCGGGCCCATGCGCGACGATGACGCCTTCGGGCCGGATGCCCAGCGAGAGTCCTCCCGCGCCGCGCCCGCTCGCCTCGATCGCCCCTGGCAGCGCCAGCGGAACCCTGAAGGCCTCACCGGCATCGCCGAGCCGGACCTTCGCCTCGTCGCCTTCGGTTTCGAGCGTTGCATCGGCGATGTTCATCACGGGGCTGCCGATGAACTGCGCCACGAAGAGATTGGCGGGGTTCTGGTAGACCTCGATCGGCGTTCCGACCTGTTGCAGCACACCCTCGCTCATCACCACGATGCGGTCGGCAAGCGACATCGCCTCGACCTGATCATGCGTGACATAGACCGAGGTCGCCTTGTTCTCGATATGCAGCCGCTTCAGCTCCGCGCGCATGTCCTCGCGCAGCTTCGCATCGAGAGCGCCGATCGGCTCGTCCATCAAGATGGCCTTGGGACGGCGCACCAAGGCGCGCCCGATGGCAACGCGCTGCATGTCGCCGCCCGAGAGCGCCGAGGGCCGCTTGCCGAGGAAATGCCCGATATCGAGCGCCCGGGCGACGGCATTGACCTCGCGCTCCACATCAGCGCGGGCACCGCCTGCCGCGCGCAGCGGAAAGGCGATGTTCTCGAACACCGTCAGATGCGGATAGAGCGCATAAAGCTGGAACACGAAGGCGATATCGCGCTGCGACGCCTCGAGATCCTGCACGGGCTTGCCGTCGATGCGGATTTCGCCCGAAGTGATGTCCTCGAGCCCGGCGATGGCGCGTAGCGTCGTCGTCTTGCCGCAGCCGGACGGGCCCAGCAGCACGACGAATTCGCGATCGGCGATGGTCAAGTTCATGTCGCGGATGACTTGAACCGCACCAAAGAACTTCTGGACGTTGGAAAGGACGATCTCGGCCATGGCTCAGGCGTCCTTGCCGTCTTGAAGGGGCTTCGGCACATGCGCGGCGATGTTGAACCCGACAAGGCCGATCAGGATGATGGTGACGCTCCAGGCATGCAGGCCATGATGCCAGGGCTGGCAGAGGGCGATGATGCCGCCGACCATCAGGGCCATGGAGCCAGGCTCGATCCAGCGAGCACACAGTTCACGGAAATTCATGAGTTCTGCCTCCCTCTACTTGCGGATGGCGCCGAAGGTCACGCCGCGCAGCAGGTGGCCACGAAGAGCGAAGGTGAAGATCGCGACCGGCAACAGGAACAGCGTCGTTCCAGCGGCGATCACCGTCCAGTCCGGCAGTCCGGAGCCGAGCTGCGAGGGAATGAAGGGCGGCGCCGTCTGGGCGCGCCGGTTGGTCATGATCAGCGCGAAGGCATATTCGTTCCAGGCGGTGATGAAGCAGAACACCGCGGTGGCGGCGATGCCGGTCGCCGCCTCGGGCAGCACGATCTTGAAGAAGGCCTGCATGCGCGTGTAGCCATCGACGAGCGCCGCCTCCTCATATTCCTTCGGGATCTCGTCCATGAAGCCCTTCATGAGCCAGACCGAGAAGGAGAGATTGAAGGCGATGTAGAGGATGATCAGGCCGATATGCGTGTCGGTGAGGCCGACCGCGCGGTACATCAGGAACATCGGGATGGCGACGACGATCGGCGGCAGCATGCGCGTCGACAGGATGAAGAAGAGGAGGTCCGCCTCCCCTTTGACCCTGAAGCGCGAGAAGCCATAGGCGGTGAACGTTCCCATGCCGACCGCCAGGACCGTCGAGGTGATGGCGATGATCAGGCTGTTCATGAAGCGGCTCGGATAGCCCGAGGCCTGCACGCTGTCGCCGGTCCGCAGCACCCGCTCGCCATTGTCGAGGATGCGCTTCTCCCACCAGGGCGCCGCATCATAAGTCGCCTGGTCGACCGGCTTGGTGAGCTGCACGCGCTTGACGAACAGCTTGATGAAAGAGGTGATCTCGGGCTGGAACAGCACCGTCGGCGGCACCGTGGTGGCCAAGGCGCGCGGCTTGAACGCCGTCGAGGCGATCCAGTAGATCGGCGCGAGGAAGATGAGCGTCGCCAGAAGAACCGCGACGATGGCAAGACGATTGACCGTGGCACGGCCGGACGATTGAACCGCGGCCATGCTAGCGCTCCTTCACCTTGTTGAGATACTTGACGTAGATGTTGGTGATCGCCAGAACCATGATCAGCACGATATAGGCGAGCGCGCAGGACTTGCCGGTGTCCCATTGCTGGAATGCTTGCTTGTAGAGGCGAATCGCGATGACTTCCGTCGTCGGCTGCGTCGACATGATGTAGGCGATGTCGAAGGTCTTGAAGGCCTCCATCGTGCGGAAGATCAGGGCGATCAGAAGGATCGGCGCGACCAGCGGCAAGGTGATGCGGCGGAATGTGTACCACGCGCCGGCGCGATCGATGGCGGCAGCCTCGTAGAGATATTTCGGCACCGCCGAAAGACCTGCCAGCGACAGCAGCATGACGAACGGCGCCCACATCCAGATATCGGTGATCGCGATCGCAAAGAGCGCGGCATCGGGATTGGACAACCAGGCGAAATCGCCGAGGCCAAGGGCATAGTTGATGATGCCCCAGGACGGATCATAGAGCAGCTTCCAGAACAGGCCGACAACGGCCGCCGACATCATCATCGGCAGAAGCAGCAACGTCGTCACGAGACCTTTCATCGGAAAGGTACGGTTGAGCAGCATGGCGAGACCGAAGCCGACGATCATCTGCCCGCTGACGGAGATGATCACGTATTTCGCAGTGATCGCGAAATTCGCCCAGATCTTTTCATCGCCCAGCAGTTCGCGATAGTTCCTGAGGCCGACAAAATTCGCCGGTGCATTCGCAGAGGCGCTGAAATCGGTGAAGGAATAGCCAAGCGAATAGATGAGCGGAAAGATATTGAAGACGATCAGGAACAGGACCGTCGGAATGATGAAGAGATTTCGAATTCCAAGATCGCTGAGGCCGCTCCGCTGGGCGGGCCGCGCCAAGGTATCCATTTTGGTCGCCACACTGGTCACGCACCGCCTCCCGAGGTCGAGCAAATGATATCCGGGGGCCTTGTCACCCCCGGACAGGACCGATCGACGGTCAGTTGCTGTAGCGGTTGTACTTGTTGAACGTGGCGGTCCAGTCCTTGACCGTCTTGTCCAGCGCTTCCTGCGCCGTGCCCTTGTCGCCGACGACATAGGGATAGATGTTCTGGTTGAACTGGTCGAGAATCTCCGCGTATTCCGGGGTGGCCCAGAAGTCCTTGACCATGAACATCGTATCGTAGAACGCCTTGTTGTAGGGCGTGGCGTTCTGGAACTCCGGCGACTTCAGGACAGCCTGGCTCGCCGTATAGCCGCCAAGTTCTGCCCAGCGCTTCTGCGTCGAATCCTTGATGAACCACTCAAGGAACTTCTTCGAGGCCTCCTGCTTCTTCGAATAGGAGACGATCGAGATGCCCTGGCCGCCGAGCGCCGCGAAGCGCTGGCCGCCCGGGCCGGCGGGATTGGCGAAGAAGCCGGTGACGTCGGCATTGGGATTGGTCGACTTGTTCACGAGCGGCGGAAAGAAGGCGAAGAAGTTCATGCTCATCGCCGCCAGGCCTTCTGTGATTGCCTGGTTGTCCTCGATGAAGAACGTCTTGCCCCAGCCCGGAGGCGTGAACTTGTAGAGGTCCTTGTACATCTCGAGGCCGGCGACGGCCTCCTTCGAATTGGTGATGCCGTCCACCTTGTAGGTCGCGTAGTCACCAAGCTCGCCACCATAGGAGAAGATGGCGCTTTCGACGCCCATTGCCATGGCGTCATAGGAATTGTCGGTGTAGATCGCGACGCCGTATTTCTTCTCGTCGGGGCGATAGAAGAATTCGGCAATGTCGCGCAGCTGGGCATAGGTCTCGGGAATAGCGAGATCGTAGCCATATTTGGCCTTGAACGCGTCCTTTTCCTTCGGATCCTCGAACCAGTCCTTGCGATAGGCCCAGCCGACGGCATCGCCCTCGAGCGGAATCGCCCAGTATTTGCCGCTGCCGCCTGGATATTCGGCATAGTATTTGACGGTGGCCGGGGCCATGACGTCGTTCAGCTTGTGCGCGTTGAAGAAATCCGTCAGGTCGACATAGTGCCCCTGCGTCGCGCCTGCGCCGAGCCACTGGCTGTCGCCGACGACCATGTCATAGGCGTCGCCCTTGGCATTGAATTCGGTGAAGGCCTTGGTCTGGAAATCGCCCCACGGCGTCGTCTCGACGGTGATCGTGTCGCCGGATTCCGCTGCGTATTCGTTGACGAGTTCCTGAAGGTAATTCGCGGGATCCCACTCCGCCCAGAAGATCGTGAGATCTTCCGCATGAGCGCTCGCCGCGCCGGCCAGCGTGAATGCCGCCCCGGCCAGCAACAGCTTGAGGTTCTTCCTCATCTCAATATCTCCTCCCTCTCCCACTGCCATTATTCTTCAGGGGTCGGCAGCTTGCTTCGCCGTTTGCGCGGCTAGGCCCCCTTCTTGTGCGTCTCCCCTTCTCCCTTGGCCGGATCCAGGATTTTCTTGTCGGCGCGGGTCTCTCCCTCCCGCGCCTCCCGAAGCGCCTGCCGGATCAGGGCGGATGCCGCCCAACTTGCCACGGCCTCGGCTCCCTTTGCATCGAGGCCCCAGATATCCTTTAGGATGACGATCGCCTCGATGCCGAAGACAAGCGACAGCGCCTGCGTCACCCGCTCCGCAGCATCGCGGCCGATCTCCTCATCGAGCGGCTCGACCGCCGCCTTCAGCAGCCCACGCCTGTTTCCGCGCACCACACGCGCCTCGGCGCCGAGCGTCCCGGCGCGGCGGCGCTGCCACTGGTCGAGCGCCAGCAGAAGGGCCGCGCGATGGGTCGCCTCATAGGCTTCCATCCGCCTGAAGGCGAAGCCGAACAAATCCGCGACATTCCTTGCCGCATCACCGTCGGCCGGCTTCCAGTCGAGCACCGGTCCCAGCGCATCATCGACCGCCGCCTGGATCATCGCCGCCTGGCTCGGGAAATAGCGATAGGCCGTGGCACGCGAAACCTGCGCCGCCTCCGCCACGTCGGAAACCGAAGGGCTGCCCCCGTCCTGCATCAGACGAAGCGCCGTATCCAGCATCAGCCGCTTCATGCGACCACGCGGACCCTTCTCGACCAGCCGTCCCTGCTGCTCTTGACCTGAGACTGACATGCCAATACGATACGCGTGTCTCAAAAACAATGCAACCGGCCAAATTGCCTTTCCGATGCCTGGGGAGATCATCGCAAGGCGATAAATACCCGCAAATCCGCCATTCCGAACCGCCGAGAGCCCCGCTCCGGCCAGCCCTTTCGCTCGGCCAGACGGCTATGGCCAGCACGTCGAGGACGTCATGAAGCGCATCTATATCGTCGGTACGGCGGACACGAAGCGCGAGGAACTCGACTTCCTGAAAAGCGTCATCGAGGCATCCGGCATGACGCACGCGCTGGTCGATGTCGGCACGCGGCCGTCGGCAGCAGGTGATGCCGAGTTTCCGGCTTCATCCGTGGCCGTGTATCATCCGCGCGGGCCGGAAGCGGTGCTTGGCCTTTCCGATCGCGGCACGGCGGTCGCCGCGATGGCGGAGGCCTTTGTCCGGTTCATCACCAGTCGCCCGGATATCGGCGGCATCATCGGCATCGGCGGTGGCGGCGGCACGTCGATCATCACCACCGGCATGCGGGAACTGCCGGTCGGCCTGCCGAAGCTCATGGTCTCGACGCTCGCCTCCGGCGATGTCGGCCCCTATGTCGGCGTCTCCGATATCGTCATGGTCCCCTCGGTGACGGATCTCGCCGGGCTCAACCGGATCAGCCGTCTCGTCCTGCAGAACGCCGCCCATGCCATCATCGGCATGGTGCGCTATCCGGTGGTCGAGGCCAGCGGCAAGCCGCCGATCGGGCTGACGATGTTCGGCGTCACGACGCCTTGCGTCACTCATGTTTCCGAGCTGCTGCGCGAGGCGCATGACTGTCTCGTCTTCCATGCCACCGGAACCGGCGGCCGGGCGATGGAAAAACTCGTCGACAGCGGCATGCTGGTCGGCGTCATCGACGTCACGACGACGGAGATCGCCGATCATCTGTTCGGCGGCGTACTTTCGGCCGGAGCCGATCGCCTCGGTTCCATCGCGCGCAGCGGCATTCCCTATGTCGGCTCGGTCGGCGCGCTCGACATGGTCAATTTCTGGGCCATCGACACGGTGCCGGAGCACTATCGCGGCCGCCTGCTCTACAAGCACAACCCCAACATCACGCTGATGCGCACGACGGCAGAGGAGAACCGCGCCCTCGGCGTCTTCATCGGCGAAAAACTCAATGCCTGTGCGGGACCCGTGCGCTTCCTGATCCCGGAACGCGGCGTTTCGGCGCTCGACACGCCCGGCGGCGCGTTCCACGATCCCGAGGCCGATGCGGCGCTGTTCGATGCGCTGGAGGAAACCATCAACCAGACCGAACGCCGACAGATCGTCCGGCTGCCGCTTCACATCAACGATCCGGACTTCGCCGATGCGCTCGTCCGGCATTTCCACGACATCAGAGACTGATACGAAAGGACGTGCGGATGCCCGTCATTCCCCGCCAGCAGATCCTCGATACCTTCAACGACATGGTTCAGCGCCGCGTGCCGATCATCGGCGGCGGCGCCGGGACCGGCCTCTCGGCCAAATGCGAGGAAGCGGGCGGCATCGACCTCATCATCATCTACAATTCCGGCCGCTACCGGATGGCGGGCCGCGGCTCGGCGGCGGGGCTGCTCGCCTATGGCAATGCCAATGAGATCGTGAAGGACATGGCGCTTGAGGTGCTGCCTGTCGTGAAGTACACGCCCGTGCTCGCCGGCGTCAACGGCACCGATCCGTTCGTGCTGATGCCGCAGTTCCTCGCCGAATTGAAGGCCATGGGCTTTTCCGGCGTGCAGAACTTTCCGACGATCGGCCTCTTCGACGGCGTGATGCGCGCCAGCTTCGAGGAGACCGGCATGGGCTACGCGCTCGAGGTCGACATGATCCGCGAGGCCAACCAGCTCGACATGCTGACGACGCCCTATGTCTTCAATCCCGACGAGGCCCGCGCCATGACTGAAGCGGGCGCCGACATCATCGTCGCGCATATGGGCGTCACCACGGGCGGGGCGATCGGCGCGACCTCAGCCAAGTCGCTGGAAGACTGCGTGCGGGAGATCGATGCGATCGCCGAGGCCGCGATGGCGGTGCGTTCCGACGTGATCATTCTCTGTCATGGCGGGCCGATCGCGATGCCCGACGATGCCGCCTTCGTGCTGCGCAACGCCGCTCATTGCCACGGCTTCTACGGCGCCTCCAGCATGGAGCGCCTGCCGGTCGAGGTGGCGCTGACCGCGCAGACGCGGCGTTTCAAGGAACTGGCCTTCTGAGCCAGAGACACGAAAGGGAGGAGGAACGCCCATGGCCGAAGGTCAATTCATCATCGCCAAGGAGACACCGCAGGAGCATCTCGACTGGGGCAGGCTGCGCTGGATGAGCCATCCGCCGGCCACAGGCGCCGATCAGCTCACGGTCATCGACGTCACGCTCTCGCCCGGCAAGGGTCACGACTTCCACAAGCATCCCGATCAGGAGGAGGTGATCTATGTCACCGCCGGCCGCGTCGAGCAGTGGGTGGGAGAAGAAAAGCGCCTGCTCGGACCGGGAGATGCTGCCTTCATCCCGCCGGGTGTCGTGCATGCCTCGTTCAATGCCGGCGACGAGGACGCCCGCGTGGTTGCGATCCTCGGACCCTGCATCGGTGTCAACGGTTATGTCTCCGTCGAGGTCGCAGGTGAGGCGCCGTGGAAGGACCTGCGGACGTAATCGTCTCCGCAGATGCGCCACCGGTCGTCGCCGGACTTGACCCGGCTGCCCAGACGGGCGTTCGATCGGAACGGCCACAGGAAGAGGGCCCAAGAGAGACTGAATTGCCGGATGAAGCCCGGCAATGACAGGGAAAAGAGCGGTCACCGTGGGCAGAACCGCGCATAGCATGACGATCTGGGAGGATCCGATGCCGAACACCTATCCGAAACTGCACAATGCCGCCTGGCCGGGGATTGTCGGCAAGGGTGGCGATAGCGAGCCGATCATCGCGCTCGATACGCTGTTGCGCCTCACGGCCAATGCCGAGGTCGACGGGGTCAAGTTCGACGGCATCGACCTCTTCATCACCGCGCCGCATTTCGACATCGATAGCGACAAGGATGCGGTCAAGCGGCTCAGCGACCATATCGCCGGCTACGGCCTCAAGGTCGGTTCCTTCGTGGCGCCGATCTGGAACGGCGCCGGCGGCGGTTCGGCCATGGGCACGGCGGACGAGCGCAAGCGCTTCGTCGAGCAGGTGCGCAAGGCCTGCGCCATCGGCCAGCAGATGCGCGAACTCGGCATCCGCCCGACCGGCGGCATCCGCATCGATTCCTCTGTCGGCGTCGAAGCCTGGGACAAGGACCCGGTCGGCCACACCAGGCTGATCGCGGAGACGTTCTCCGAAGCCGCCGATGTCGCCGAGGACTATGACGAATTCCTCGTCGCCGAGGGCGAGATCTGCTGGGGCGGGATGCATTCCTGGCGCGAGATGGTGCGGCTGCTCGAGACAGTGGATCGGCCCGGCGTCGTTGGATTCCAGGCCGACATGGCCCATTCGATGCTCTATACGCTCGGCTACAACGCCGAGGCCGACCGCATCCTGCCGAAGGATTTCGAGTGGTCCGATACGGCGACGCTCGACGCGGCCTATCGCAAGGTCGCCGATGCGCTCCGTCCCTGGACGATGGATTTCCACGTCGCGCAGAACGACGGCACCGTGTTCGGCTCGGGCGATCACGAGAAGACCGGTCGCCACTGTCAGGTCACCGATCCGAATGGCCGCCTCGATATCACGAAACATGCCGGCTACTGGCTGCGCGACCGGGAAGGCAACCTCACCAAGCGCATGCGCCATATCTGCTGGGATGGCTGCATGTTCCCGAATGCCGTCATGGAGAGCCAGGACACCTGGAACGCCGTGCTCGGCGCCATGATCAAGGTGCGCGAGGCGCATGGCTGGCAGGAATAGGCCCTCGCGGCCGACGGGAAGGATTTCTGGAAATGACCAAGACGCTGAATGTCGGCATGGTGGGCTATGGCTTCATGGCCCGCGCCCATTCCAATGCCTGGAGCAAGGTTTCGCACTTCTTCGACACCGGCTACCGGCCAGTGCTGAAGGCGGTCGCGGCACGCAACACCGAGAAGGCGACCGCCTTCGCGCAGCAATGGGGCTATGAAGCCGTCGAAAGCGACTGGCGGCGGCTGATCGAGCGTGCCGATATCGACGCGATCGACATCTGCACGCCTAACGATAGCCATGCCGAGATCGCCATCGCCGCCGCCAAGGCCGGCAAGATGGTGCTCTGCGAGAAGCCGCTTGCGCGCACCGAGGCCGAAGGCAAGCCGATGGTCGAGGCCGTCGAGGCGGCCGGCGTGCCCAACATGGTCTGGTACAATTATCGCCGCGTCCCGGCCGTCATGCTGGTGAAGCGGATGATCGACCAGGGACTGCTCGGCCACATCTATCACTACAGGGCGAAGTTCCTGCAGGACTGGACGATCTCGCCCGACGTCCCACAGGGCGGCGCCGCCACCTGGCGGCTCGATGTCGACAGCGCCGGCTCGGGCGTCACCGGCGACCTTCTCGCCCATTGCCTCGACACGGCGATCTGGCTGAACGGCGGCATCGACAGCCTGACGGCGATGACCGAGACCTTCGTCAAGCAGCGCAAGGATGCGGTCACGGGGACGATGCGCGAAGTCGGCATCGACGACGCCGCCGCCGTCATGACGCGCTTTGCCAATGGTTCGCTCGGAACGTTCGAATCGACCCGCTACGCGCGCGGCCACAAGGCGGCCTACACGCTCGAGATCAACGGCGAGAACGGCTCGCTCGCCTGGGACCTGCATGATCTCAACCGCGTCGCCTGGTTCGATCACCGCACGCCGGGTGCGCTGCGCGGCTGGACGTCGATCCTCGTGACCGATGGCGAGCATCCTTATCTCGGCAAATGGTGGGTGCCCGGCCTCATCATCGGCTACGAACATTCCTTCGTTCACCAGGTCGCCGATTTTCTCGAAGGGCTCTCGAACGGCAAGCCTGCGGCACCGACATTCCGCGATGCGCTGGAAACGACGCGGATCTGCGATGCCATCATCGCCTCCGGTCGCAGCGGGCAATGGGTCGATCTTTCGGGCGGGGCGGCAAAATGAAGTTCGGCTTCAACCTGCTGCTCTGGACCGCCCATTTCGAGGAAGCGCATCTGCCGCTCCTCGATGACCTGAAGGCGGCCGGCTATGACGGCGTGGAGGTGCCGATCTTCGGCGGCGAGGAAGCCCATTTCGCCTGGGTCCGGACGCGCCTCGCCGATGCCGGGCTGGCGTCGACCGGCGTCGCTTTCTTTCCGCCCGGAACGGACGCAACGTCCGCTGATCCCGCGGAGCGCGCGGCGGCGCTCGACCATATGAAATGGCTCGCCGACTGCACGGCAGCGCTTGGGGCCGACCTCGTCTGCGGCCCCCTCCACCAGATGCTCGGCCGTTTTTCGGGCGCCGGCCCGACGGCGGACGAATTCTCGCGCTGCGTCGACGTGCACAAGGAGGCCGCCGCTTACGCGGGGAAAGCCGGTGTGAGCTTTTCCGTCGAGCCGCTCAACCGCTTCGAATGCTATTTCCTCAATACGGCTGACGCTGCCAGGACACTGGTCGATGCCGTAGGCGCCCCGAACCACGGCTATCTCTACGATACATTCCACTTCAACATCGAGGAGAAGAACCAGCCGCGCGCCATCCACGCGACCGCCGGGCGCTTCAACCATGTCCATATCTCGGAGAATGATCGCGGGACGCCAGGCACGGGCCCGATCGACTTCGCATCCGTGTTCAAGGCCCTGAAGGCGAGCGGCTATGATGGCTGGATGACCGTCGAATCCTTCGGCTCGGCGCTGCCCGATATCGCCGCAGCAACCCGCGTCTGGCGGCCGCTGTTCGACAAGCCTGAGGATGTCTACCGGGGCTCGATAAAGTTGATGAAGGAGGGCTGGGCGGCAGCGTAGCCGTGTGGTCCCTCGCCCGCAGCGCGGAACGGTTGGGGTGGGGTTCCCACGCTCCTTCCTTCACGCGAAACTCGGGATGTCCTCGCGAGACGCGAGACAGGCGGCGTCCTTTGTGCTTCGCTGGCGAAAATGAAACAGACCCCGGAGGAACGAAGCCATGCCCACCAGGAACGGAACCGCACTCGTCACGGGCGCCTCACGCGGGCTCGGAGCGGCGATTGCGCGCGGGCTGGGCGGGGCGGGCTGGTCGGTCGCGGTCAATTATGCGCATGATGACGCTGGAGCTGGCGCAACCGTCGATGCGATCGAGGTCGCAGGCGGCCGGGCGGCAGCGTTCAAGTTCGATGTCACCGACAAGGCGAGCGTCCGCCACGGCATCACCGAGATCGAGCACCAGCTGGGGCCGATCGGTCTCATCGTCAACAACGCCACCGGTCCGCAGCCGTTCAAGCCGATCGAGGAGCAGAACTGGGACGATCATCTCGACCAGCTCCGCTTTTTCGTGAAGGCGCCCCTCCTGATCCTGCAATGCGTGCTGCCGGACTGGAAGGCGAAAGGCAGCGGCATCGTCGTCAATATCGGCAGCGAAGTCGTGGACATGGGCAATGCCGATTTCGGCCATTACGTCGCCGCCAAGTCGGCCATGGTCGGGCTGACGCGCTCCTGGGCCAATGAGCTCGGCGGCGACGGCATCCGCGTCAATCTGGTCGCGCCGGGGTTCATTCCGGTCGAGCGCCATAGCGACGCAACCGCGGACGATCTCGAAGCCTATCGCCGCCTCGTCCCGCTCGGCCATCAGGGCGTGCCGGAGGATATCGCCGGCACGGTGGTCTTTCTCGCCTCCCCGGCCGCCGGCTTCATCACGGGCCAGACCATCGCAGTGAATGGTGGGCGAACGCTGGCCTGATCGGGGGTTGACCCTCGCCGCCGGCAGGGGGCAGAACGGTCGCGTTCATCCCAATCGAGGAGCATGCCGGCATGAGCGCGTTCGGCCGCGACGATTTCACCATGCGCAAGGCTGACCTTGCCGATCTGCCGGCGGTCTATCGCATCTGCATGCTGACCGGGGACCTCGGCAAGGATGCGACGCCGCTGAACGACGATCCCGACATTCTCGGCCATCTCTATGTCGGCAACTACGTCGTGATGGAACCGGACCTCGCCTTCGTGATCGACGGGCCGAAGGGCGTCGCGGGCTATGTCGTGGGCGCGCGCGACAGCGCCGCCTTCTATGACCGAATGAAAAGGGAGTGGCTGCCGCCGCTACGCCGGCGCATTCCCGATCCCGGTTCCGACAAGACGAAATGGCGGCTCAGCGATGCCAAACGGCGGCAGGTGCATGATTTCGCGCCCTATTGTCCGCCGGCGCTGGCCGAAGCCTATCCCTCGCATGGCCATATCGACCTGCTGCCGGAAGCGCAGGGCCATGGCTGGGGCCGTCGCCTGCTCGAAACATTGATGGAGACGCTGGCGGCGGATGGCTCTCCAGGCCTTCATCTCGGCGTCGCGCGCGACAATCTGCCGGCGCTTGCCTTCTATCGCAAGGTCGGGATGACGGCGCTGGAAACGCCGGATCTCGATCCTGGCGGCGTCATCATGGCGAAGCGGTTTCGCTGACATCCTCTGTCGCGAGCGCCGAGAGAAAGGCGACGAGACGGCCGCCTGTCTCGGCGACCGGGTGGTCGTTGACGATGACGAGATCGGCCCGGAGCTCGAAGCTCTTCGCAGCCTCGCGCGCCAGACGCTCCTCGATCGAGGCACGACTTTCGCGGCCGCGGCCCTCAAGCCGGGCCGCGAGCACCGCGGGCGGTGCCGTGATTTCGATGACGACGACGCGGCCAAACCGGCTGCGCGCCAGCGGCAGGACGGCGCGCGAGAGATTGCAGATCACATGCGTGCCACCCGCAAGCGTCTCGACGATCGAGGCGGGCAGCGCATAGCCGAGGCCATGCGCCCGCCACGACAGCGCGAAACGACCCGAGGCATGGCCGGCCTCGAAGCTCTCCTCGTCGATCGTATCGTGATCCTCGAAGGCATTGGCCGGGCGCGTCACCATCCGGCGCGCAAACAGGAAACGCTGCTCTTCGCCGAGCGCTGCCCGCGCATGGGCGATCAGCGTGTCCTTGCCGGCGCCGCTCGGTCCGACGACGGCGATGAAAGCTCCGCTTGCCATCTCCGCCTCACGAAACCCGCTGACCCTCGCGCCAGACCTGGCGCACGATCGGCGTGGTCTCGACGAGATGGACGCGCACGAGATCGGCGCGCAGCCCCGGTTCGATCGCGCCGCGATCGGTGAGGCCCGTCGCCTTGGCCGGCGTCACGGTCACCGTCCGGACAGCGGCCGCGAGGTCGATATTGGGCGCGCGGCGCGGCAGTTCGAAAGCCGACATCAGGAGGCTCGCCGGCACATAGTCCGACGACAGCACGTCGAGCAGGCCGGCTCGCGCCAGTTCCTCGGCGGCGATGTTGCCGGAATGCGAACCACCGCGGACGATATTGGGACCGCCCATCATGACGACGATGCCGGCGGCGTTGAGCGCCTCGGCCGCTTCGATCGTCGTCGGGAATTCCGCGACGGCGACGCCTTCGCCCGCGGCCTCGGCGGCATGGCCGGCGGTGGCATCGTCATGGCTCGCGAGCACCGCATTGTTCGCGGCGGCGATCTCGATCAGCCGGGCACGATTGACCTTGGCATAGAGATCATGCAGTTCGAGCCGCTGGCGCACGAAATGATCCGCCTGGGCGGGCGATACCTCCTTATTGCGAAGATAGAAGCGGCGCCAGGTTTCGAGATCGCGGAACTGGCGCTGGCCCGGCGTGTGATCCATCAGCGACATGAGATGCACCGGATAGCGCGCCGAGAACGTCTCTAGATGCTCGACGACATCCGGCGTCGCGATTTCGCAGCGGATATGGGTGCGGTGATCGACGCGGAGATGCCCGGTCGCCCGCGCCTGCTCGATGCCGCCGGCGAGCGTCATCAGGTCTGCCCCGATCGGCTTCGCGTCGATATCGGTGCCGGCCCGCAGCGAATCAAACACCGTGGTGATGCCGGCGCTGGCGATCTGGGCGTCATAGGCCATCACGGAGGCCAGCGCATGCCAGCGGACATGGGGACGCGGCGAGAAATGGCTTTCGAGATGATCGGTGTGCAGTTCGATGAGCCCGGGCACCAGATGATCGCCCTGAACGTCGAAGCCCCGCTCGGGCGCCGCCCCCTCGCCGATCTCGGCGATGCGGCCATCCACAATGGCGATCCAGCCGTTCTTGATCACCCGATCGGGGAGAACGATGCTCGCATTTTCAAGGACATAGCTGCGCGGCTCGTTCATGGCTGCTCTTCCCGAGGTTCAAGGTCCCGAAGCGGCGCCCGGCGGCGCCGCCACATTGCAATCAAGGTCCGTCAAGCCGCCTTTTCGGTGGCGAAGGCCGTCATGTCGACGATCTTGTCCGCGACTGCGTCGCGCACGTCCTCGTCGTGAAAGATGCCGACGATCGCGGCGCCGGCCTTCTTCTTCTCTTCGATCAGCCGGACGACGACCGCCCGATTGGCCGCGTCGAGCGATGCCGTCGGCTCGTCGAGCAGCAATAGCGGGCGATCGGCCGCGAGGCCACGGGCAATATTGACCCGCTGCTGCTCGCCACCGGAAAATGTGCCCGGCGGCAGGCTCCAGAGCCGCTCGGGCACATTGAGCAGTGTCAGCAGCCGCTCGGCCCGCGCCCAGGCTTCGGCTTGCGGCATGCCACCCTCGGCGGCCGCAGCGGCGACGATATCGAGCGCGGAAACGCGCGGGATGACGCGGAGGAACTGGCTGACATAGCCCATGACGCTGGCTCGGAGCGCCAGGATGCGGCGCGGCTCCGCGCGCGCGACATCGACGCTCTCGCCGCCGTCCTGAACGAGGATGCGGCCCGTATCGCAACGATAATTGCCGTAGATCATCTTGAGGATCGACGACTTGCCGGCGCCCGAAGGCCCCCCCAGCACGACGCATTGGCCGGGCCGCGCCTCGAAGGCGACATTGTCGACCACGCGGATGCGCATGCCTTCGCGCAGATGGAGCGTGAAGCTCTTGGAGACGCCGGAAAGGCTGACGAGCGGCGGGGAAGCGGCTGAGGCGGTCATGCTGCGAGCACCGAAGAGACGAGGAGCTGGGTGTAGGCCTCGCGCGGATCGTCGAGCACCTGGTCGGTGAGGCCCTGTTCGATGACGCGGCCGTGCCGCATCACCATGATCCGGTGCGACAGCAGGCGCGCGACCGCGAGATCATGCGTCACGATGATGACCGCGAGCCCCATCTCCGCGACGAGCCCGCGCACGAGATCGAGCAGCCGCGCCTGCACCGAGACATCGAGGCCAGAGGTTGGCTCGTCCATGAAGACGAGACGCGGATGAGTGACGAGATTGCGCGCGATCTGCAGCCGCTGGCGCATGCCGCCCGAGAAATCGCGAGGGAGATCGTCGATGCGGTCGGTGTCGATCTCGACCCGGCCGAGCCAGTCGACAGCCGTGCCGCGAATGCGACCATAGTGACGCTCGCCGACCGCCATCAGCCGTTCGCCGACATTGCCGCCGGCCGAGACGCTCATGCGGAGCCCCTCGCGCGCGTCCTGACGCACGAAGCCCCAATCGGTGCGGAGCAGAAAGCGGCGCTCCGCCTCGGTGAGCGCGAAGAGATCGCGCGTCACGCCGTCGCGCATGCGGTAGCGGATCGCGCCGGAGGTCGGCGCCAGTTCGGTTGAAAGCAGCTTCAGCAGGGTCGACTTGCCGGAACCGGATTCGCCGACGACCGCCAGCACTTCGCCTTCATGGATGTCGAAGCTGACAGCCTCGCAGCCGATGCGCGGGCCGTAGAGCTTGCCGAGATCGCGGGCGGACAGAAGCGGTTGCTCGCTCATGCGACATCTCCTTGGACGAGGACCGGGATGGGCTCCAGCTTGAAGCTGAAGCCGTATTTCTCGAAGCCGAGGCTCTCATAGAAGCGATGCGCCTTCTCTGAGCGGAGGTTCGAGGACAGCGCCACCTTGTAGGCACCCTTCTCCGCAGCGAGCCGGAACGCCTCACGCATCATCCAGCGACCGATGCCGCCGCCCTGATGCGCTTCCGCTACGACGACATTCTCGACCAGCGCCGTGGGCGTGCCCCAATGCGCGATATTGTCGATCAGCATCAGAGCGAATGTCCCAACGATTTCGCCATCCTGCTCGGCGAGATAGACGGCGAAATCGGGATAAAGCGCCATCCGCGCGAAGATCGCCCGCGCCTCATCGAGGGTCACCGTGCGTCCATTGTTGAAGCTCGGCTGGCCATAAAGCGCGAGCAGCGCCGGAAGATCCGCTTCGACGGCCTTGCGCAAAGTCAGCCCGGTCATGATTGACCCGCCGGCAGGGCATCGCCTGCCATCTCGCCGCGATGGCCATCGGCGCGGCGGCTCGCGCAATAATCGCTGTCCGAACAGACGAACATCCGCCCGCCGCGATCATCAAGCACCACCTCGTCGAGATAGACGCCGGTCGCGGCGCAGAGCGCACAGGGCTTGTCGAAGCGCTGCACCTCGAACGGATGGTCCTCGAAGTCGAGGCTCACGACATCGGTAAAAGGCGGTACGGCATAGATGCGCTTCTCGCGGCCAGCCCCGAACAGCTGCAACGCCGGCGAGCGATGCATCTTCGGATTATCGAATTTCGGCGTCGGCGACGGGTTCATCATATAGCGGCCGGCGACCTCGACCGGATAGTCGTAGGTCGTCGCGATATGGCCGTGCCGCGCAATGTCCTCATAGAGCTTCACATGCATCAGCCCATAATCGGCGAGCGCATGCAGCTTGCGGGTTTCGGTCTCGCGCGGCTCGAGGAAGCGCAGCGGCTCGGGGATCGGCACCTGATAGACGAGGATCTGCCCCTCGGCGAGCGGCGTCTCCGGAATGCGGTGGCGGGTCTGGATGACGGTCGCTTCCGCCGTCCGCGTCGTCGTCGCGACGCCGGCGGTCTTGGCGAAGAACTTGCGGATCGAGACGGCGTTGGTCGTATCGTCGGAGCCCTGGTCGATGACCTTCAACACATCGTCCGGCCCCAGCACCGCCGCCGTCACCTGCACGCCGCCCGTGCCCCAGCCATAGGGCATTGGCATCTCTCGGCTGGCGAACGGCACCTGGTAGCCCGGAATGGCGATGGCCTTCAGGATGGCGCGGCGGATCATCCGCTTGGTCTGCTCATCGAGATAGGCAAAGTTGTAGCCGGTCTCGACCGGCGCCGGGGCGTTCATTCTGCCGCCTCCCTCAGGGTCTCGCGGGCGGCCTCGTGCTCGGCGCGCATGCGGCGCACCAGTCCGAGCTCGGCCTGGAAATCGACATAATGCGGCAGCTTCAGATGCTCGACGAAGCCCGTCGCCTGGACATTGTCGCAATGGGAGAGAACGAATTCCTCGTCCTGCGCCGGGGCGACGACATCCTCGCCGAACTCGCGCGTCCGAAGCGCCCGGTCGACCAGCGACATCGACATGGCCTTGCGCTCGCTCTGGCCGAAGACGAGGCCATAGCCGCGCGTGAATTGCGGTGGCTGTTCCGCATTGCCGTGAAACTGGTTGACCATCTGGCATTCCGTCAGCGCCACCGGACCAAGCGGCACGGCGAAGCCGAGTTCCTCGGGCACGAATTCGGCCATGACTTCGCCGAAGCGGATCTCGCCGACGAAAGGATGCGTACGGCCATAGCCGCGCTGCGTCGAATAGCCGAGCGCCAGCAGGAAGCCCTCATCGCCGCGGGCCAAAGCCTGCAGGCGAAGGTCGCGATCAGCGGGAAAATCGAGCGGCGCGCGTGTGAGATCGCCGACCGGCTCGCCATCGCGGGGCGTTTCGGCCTCGATCAGTTGCTCACCATCCAGAAGATCGGTGACGCGCGGGACCGCGCCACGCTCGGCCGGCGCCTCCACAGGCTGAGGCGGCGTGACACCTGCAGCCAGCATGAAATCGATCAGGCGATGCGTATAGTCGAATGTCGGCCCCAGGACCTGACCGCCCGGAAGGTCCTTGTAGGTGGCGGAGATGCGGCGCTCGATCGCCATCTTCGCCGTATCGAGCGGCTCGGAATGGCCGAAACGCGGCAATGTCGTGCGGAAGGCGCGGACGAGAAAGATCGCCTCGATCAGATCGCCCCGCGCCTGTTTGATCGCCAGCGCCGCCAAAGCCGAATCATAGAGCGAGCCCTCGGCCATCACGCGATCGACAGCGAGCGAGAGCTGATGCTCGATCTGGTCGGGCGCGATCTCGGCAATATCCTCCGGGCCGCGCCGTTCATGGGCAAGCAGCGCATGGGCATTGTCGATCGCCGCCTCGCCACCTTTTACCGCGACATACATGGTTCAAGCCTCCCGGATGCGGGTGGTGCGCGGCAGCGCCGCGATGCAGCCGCTGGCTGCGAGGATGAGATCGACGCCGCGCGGGAACAGCGCCCGGTTGGCGGCAAGTTCATCGGAAAGCGAGGTCTGCCAAGGGACAACGCAGAGGCGGCGCTCCCTCTCGATGCCCGGGCCAGAGAGGATCAGAGTCCCCTCGGCAGTGAGTTCATTGACGGCGATCACGAGGGTCGTCGATCGATCGGGATAGGCGTCATCGCCGGCCGCGAACGCGGCGAGCGGCGGCATCGTGCCGATATCCGCCACAAACGCGAAGGCGGCCTCCGCGGGATCGGTGGTGATGCGGGCGCCGGTGTGAAAGGCGAGCCATGCCGCGATGGCCGGATCGGCAGCGAGGACCGGATCGAGCCAAACCGCGGTCTCATGATCCGCAAGGGTCAGCGCAATCGCCGCGAGCTCAACCGGCATGCCGCCGGGCGGCGTCAAACCCGGCGTGAAGGCGCGGATACTGCCGGGGCGCGCAAGCGCATCCATGAGCTTGCGGAAATGCGCCTGCGCATCGAGAACGGGATCGGCGAAGCCGGTGCTGGCAGTGTCGAGCATGATCAGTCCTCCCCGCGCACCATGGTGAAGAAATCGACGCGGGTCGCCGCGACGCGGCGAGCCTTGGTCTCGGCTGTTGCCGCAAGACGATCGCGCAGGCCGGCCAGAGCCTTTTCGACCCGCGGCCGCTCGGCGCCTTGCCAGAGTCCATCAAGGATGGCGGCGACACGAGCCTTTCGGCTATCGCGGCCGAGATGATAGGCAAAGCCGGTGCGGCCATCGGCAAGGCGGACCGCCGTGCGCGTCACGGTCGCCTCGCCGAGATTGAAGGCGCGCCCATCGCCACCGGCGCGGCCGCGCAGCATCACGAGGCCGCTTTCGGCGGGGCGAATATCGGTCGCGGCGGGGACGTCGCCGAGGCTGGCGAGAGCGGCGCCGAGTTCATCGGACGAGGCGGCCGCCAGGGTCGCCATCAGCGCCTGACGGGCCGCGACACCGCCATCGGCAGAGGCCTGTGGCTGGATCTGCTCGTCGTCTGCAGGACCATCGGTCATCGCAACTCCGTGCCTTCCGTTTCGATTTGTCTAATGGTATAGACAACTCCATGATCCAGTCCAGTGACGTTTTCATGACGGCGGCCGATGGCGCGGAGAGCGCCGACGATGCCCGCGAAATCGCCCGCGGCGCCGGCATTTCGGCCTGGCGGCAAATCGCCGACGACGTCGAGGCCGATATCGCGGCCGGCCGCTTTGCCGCCGGGACGCAGCTCCCCACCGAGGCGCAACTCGCGGCCCGCTTCGCCGTCAACCGCCATACGGTGCGCCGGGGCCTTGCCGAGCTTGCCGCGCGCGGTCTTGTCCGCGCGACGCAGGGTCGCGGCACATTTGTCGAGGCGCGGCCGCTGCCCTATCCGATCGGCCCCCGCACGCGCTTTTCCGAGATCGTCTCGCGCGCCGGCCGCGAAGCTGGCGGCCGGTTGCTCGGCTCACAGGTGGTTGCCGCAGCCCCCCGCACGGCCGCCGCGCTCGGTATCGTCGCGGGCGAGGCGGTCATCCGCCTCGATACGCTGCGTTCGGCCGACGGATCGCCGATCTCGCTCGGCAGCGGCTTCTTCCCGCTGCCACGCTTCGAGCGTTTCGGCGACGCCTATCTCGCCTATGGATCGATCACCGGGGCCCTCGCCTCGCGCGGTGTCGCTGATTATCGCCGCTTCGAGACCCGCATCTCGGCCCGCCCAGCCGGCGCGGAGGAAGCCGCACACCTCGATCTCGCGCCGGGACGCCTGCTGCTGGCGGTCGACAGCGTCAATGTCGATGGCGACGGCACGCCGATCCAGTTCACGCGCGCTCTCTTCGCCGCCGACCGCACCGAGATCGTCGTCGAGAGCTGATCCTGCCTTGGCCTGTTACGGACGGCTGGCTCACACGATCTTCTTGTTGCCGATGATCGCGAGGCGAAGCCGCGTCGAGATGAAATCGATGATGGCGACCGTGACGAGGATCATCAGGATCAGGAACGCGACCTGCTTCAATTCCAGCACGCGGATCAGCTCGGTCAGGTAGATGCCGACACCCCCCGCCCCGACGATGCCGATGATCGTCGCCGAGCGCGTGTTCGATTCGAAATAATACAGAACCTGGCTCGCGATCACCGGCAACACGCCCGGCACGAGCCCAAAACGGACCTGATGCACCCGGCTTCCACCGGAAGCGGCAATGCCTTCCGACGCCTTGCCGTCCGTCGCCTCGATCGCTTCCGAGAACAGCTTGCCGAAAGAGCCGAAATCCGAACAGGCGATGGCGAGCACGCCGGCGAAGGGCCCGAGCCCGACGACGTTGATCCACATCAGCGCCCAGATAAGCGTATCGACCGAGCGAATGACGTCGAAGGCGCGCCGCGTGCCGAAATGCACGAAGATGTTCGGGATGACGTTGCGCGCCGCGAGAAAGGCTACGGGAAAGGCGAAGAGTGCGGCGGTCAGCGTGCCGAGAAAGGCGATGCCGAGCGTCTCGCCGAGCGCGCCGAGGAAGACGAAGAAGCGGCCTTCCGGCGCCGGCGGCATCATCAGAACGGCGAAGCGGCCGAGCCGCGATAGGCCATTCAGGATGCGGATCAGCGAGAAGTCGAGCGCGACCATGGCAGCGAATGCGACAGCAATGATGGCGAGCGGCACCAGGATCGCCAGCGCGCGGCTCTTCGGCGAGAGGCGGAAGGCCTCGGGATGACGCGCTTTCAGCCCGGCCAGATCGGCCCGCGCGGCAGCGGACAGACGACCCCGGCCGGTCTCCTCGGTGGCGGTGGTGGCGATCTCGCTCATCGTGTGCCCTCGAAGCCGATCAGGCGGTGGCGGACCTGCTCGGTCACGAGATCGATGATGATTACCGTGGCGATGATCATCAGCAGGATCGCGCTGACGTCCGAATAATAGAAGTTGCGGATCGCGACGAGGAACTCCTGCCCGATGCCGCCGGCACCGACGAAACCCATGACGCCAGCGCCGCGCACATTGATCTCGAAGCGCAGCAGTGCATAGGACGCAAAGCCGGGCGCCACCTGCGGCAGCACGCCGTAACGCACGGTCTGGATCCAGGACGCGCCGGTCGCCTGAAGGCCTTCGACCGGCTTCATGTCGATATTTTCCACCACCTCGGCAAACAGCTTGCCGAGCGCCCCCGTCGTGTGGATCGCCAGCGCGAACACGCCGGCCATGGGACCAAGGCCGAAGGCGATGACGAAGATCAGCGCGAAGACGATGTCCGGGACGGTGCGGCAGAATTCGAGCAGCCGTCGTGCGCCGACGCGCGACCAGCGGCTGCGCGCGAGATTGGCCGAGGCGACGAAGCAGAGCGTAAAGGCCGCGACGGCGCCCATCAAGGTGCCGAGATAGGCGATGAGGATCGTCTGGCCGAGCAGGCCGAGCCAGGCCGGGAAATTCCAGTACCAGGCCCGGAGATCGGCGAGGACATTGCCGGAGGAGAAATCGGGGATCGTGCGCCCGATGAACGATCCGAAATTGCCGATATTGGCGATGAGCGTGACCGGGCGGACATGGGCGAGATAGCCGCTCACCAGGGCCAGCAGGATAATGGTCACCAGCACGGCGGCGCCGCGCCAGCGCCGGACCGAGACCGCGGCAGCATAGGCGCTGGCCAGCGCGCGCGCCTGTGGCTCGGGCAGAACGGGGATCGCAGTCGCCAAGGATCAAATCCGGAGGTTCGAAGGGGATTGCAGACAGACGAAGGGCGGCCGATGGCCGCCCTTCGCTGATCGATCGAGGTTACGAGCTCTTCTTGCGCTGCTCGTCGTTGAACTTCACCATGTCGACGATCGGCTGATAGTCCTTGGCCGAGATCGGGGCGAATTCGATGTCCTTGCCGTCCGACAGGCCGGCAAAGCCCTTCGGGTCGTTCTTCGGCATGGCGATGAAGGCATCGGCGATCTGCTTCTTCAGATCGGCCGGCAGCGAGGCGAGCACCGAATACGGGCCTTCCGGCAGGAAGTCCGACTTGAAGACGATACGGAAGTCTTCCTTCGTCATCGGCTTGCCATCGGCGTCCTTGAGCACGCCTTTGGTGATCATGCGCGTCAGGTTGCTGTCGTCTTCCGAGTTCCACGAATTCGCGGCGGCGTCGACGGTGCCCTGCGCGAGCGCCAGGACGGCGTTGTCATGGCTGCCGGCGAAGATCGCCTGCGAGAAGAACGTGTCGACGTCCTTGCCGTCGCGATGCAGGAAGAAGCGCGGCGCATTGTTGCCCGAGGTCGAGTTCGGGTCGACGAGGGCGAGCTTCTTGCCCTTGAGGTCGTCCATCGACTTATAGGGGCTGCTCGCCAGCGTGTAGATGACCGAATAGTAGCCGGTCAGGCCGTTCGAATGGCGCGAGACGGCGACCGGCTCGGTGGCGACGCCGGTGAGCACGGCGCGAGCATAGGATGCCGGGCCATAGAAGGCGATCTGGGCATTACCGGCGCGCTGGGCCTCGATGACGGCGGCATAGTCGGTGGCAACCGCCAGCTTGACCGGAACGCCGAGCTGCTTGCCGAGATAATCGGCGAGCGGCTGGTAGCGGTCGGTGGTGGTCGAGGCATTCTCGGCCGGGATCACGGCGAGCGTGAGCTCCGGATACTGGGCCTTCCAGTCATCGGCATGAGCGACACCGGCGAAGGCAAGGCTCGCGACGGCGGCGCCGATCAGAGTGCGGCGATTGAACATTGGTCTCTCCAAGGTGATGGCGCCTGTCGGCGCCGGGTGTCATGCCGCGTCGGGCATCAGACGGCGACGGCGAACGGGCCGACGGCGGCGGAACGGGGTTCGAGGGCGGGCGCCGCTTCCAGCGCTTCTCCGGCCTCGAGGCCATAGAGATCGCGGGCGACATCCTCGGTCAGCATTTCAGGGGCGCCATCGAAGACGACGCTCCCGGCCGACATGCCGATCAGGCGATCGCAATAGGTGCGGGCGAGATCGAGCGAGTGCAGATTGCAGATGACGGTGATGCCGTAGTGGCGATTGATGCGCAGCAGCGCGTCCATCACGACCTTGGTATTGCGCGGATCGAGCGAGGCGATCGGCTCGTCGGCCAGGATCGCATCGGGCTCCTGCACCAGCGCGCGGGCAATGGCGACCCGCTGCTGCTGGCCGCCCGACAGACTGTCGGCGCGCTGGGCGGCGAGGCCCGCAATGTCGAATTGCTCGAGCGCCGACAGCGCGATGGCACGGTCCTCCTCGCTCCAGAGGCGGAGGAGCGAGCGGGCGGTCGGCACCTTGTTGAGCCGGCCCATCAGCACATTGGTCAGGACATCCAGCCGGCCGACCAGATTGAACTGCTGGAAGATCATGGCGCAGCGGGCGCGCCAATCGCGCAGCGCCCGGCCATCGAGGCCCGTCACGTCGACATCGCCGAAGCGGATCGAGCCGGCGGTGGGATCGACCAGGCGGTTGATCATCCGCAGCAAGGTCGACTTGCCGGCACCGGAACGGCCGATCACGCCGACGAAGCTTCCACCGGCGATGGAAAGGCTCACGCCAGAGACAGCGGCCTTGTTGTTGAACCGTCGCGAGACGTCATTCAATACGAGCATCAGGCATTCTCCTCGGTGTTCGGAGAGTGCTGAAAGCATGCGAAGCTGGTGTGACAGCGGGAACGGCCTGTGGACGGCGGTCCAAGCGCCTCTGATTATTCAGCCAATACGATCAGCCGGCTCAGTCATCCTGATGTCATGCGTCGGGGTGACCTTCGCGCATCATTCTCCGGGTCACCTGCCATGCGCCTCAGCGAAAATCCGACAATCCACCCAACCGCGCGCGTCCGCGCATGCCGGCTCGGCCGCTATACCGAAGTGGGCGCCGGCTGCGACCTCGCTTAGAGCGAACTCGGCGACTACTCCTACATCTCGCCGGGCGGCGACGTGATCCACACGACGATCGGCAAGTTCTGCTCGATCGCGGCATCCGTGCGGATCAATCCCGGCAACCATCCGCAATGGCGTGCCTCGCAGTCGCATTTCACCTACCGCTCGTCCTATTATTTCGACGGCGAGGAGGATGAGACGGCATTTTTCGACTGGCGGCGCTCACAGCCGGTAACGATCGGTCACGACGTCTGGATCGGGCATGGCGTGGTGATCCTGGCTGGTGTGTCGATCGGCACCGGTGCGATCATCGGCGCCGGCGCGGTGGTCGCCAAGGATGTCGGGCCCTATGAGATCGCCGTCGGGGTTGCGGCGAAGACCATCAAGCGCCGCTTCCCGGAGGCGATCGCCAAGCGGCTTCTCCGCCTTGCCTGGTGGGACTGGGAGCACGAGCGGCTGCGGAGCGCGCTCGCCGACTTCCGCGCTCTACCCATCGAGGCCTTTCTCGATCGCCATGGCGGTTGAGCGACTTTTTTCGCAAATACCCCTCAATTTGCAGTAATCGGTGCAAGGTTTCGACAAGGATTGCGGCCGCAGAACGGGGCCGTTCCTCGCACCGGCAGTTCGTCCATGAAGAGCATCGGCAGCGTCCTCGACGCGAACAGGGGCATCGGCCCGGGCTTCAACCTGCTGCGCCTGATCCTCGCGCTGACGGTCGTCTTCATCCATTGCAGCCTGATCGACAACGGCGCCGCGGCCGATCAATTCTGGCCCTATGGTGCGCGTTGGGCGCTGAACAACGTGCCGGTGCCGATGTTCTTCGTCGTCAGCGGCTTCCTTGTCGCGGCCAGCGTCGAGCGGCTGAGCCTCGACCAGTTTCTC
This sequence comes from Kaistia sp., assembly GCA_035555375.1. GTDB lineage: Bacteria > Pseudomonadota > Alphaproteobacteria > Rhizobiales > Kaistiaceae > Kaistia. Next base: position 577,008 of record DATMGR010000038.1, read on the forward strand.
GTCAACCGGCTGCTGCGCATCCTGCCGGCGCTGGTTCTCGTCGTGGCGCTCGCGGCGCTGGTTCTCGGCCCGTTGATGACGCAGGATTCGCTCGGCACCTATTTCAGCAAGCCCGGCTTCTACGCCTATTTCCTCAATGCAGCTGGGCTGCATCATGATGCGCTGCCGGGCGTCTTCGAAACCAATCCGGCCCACGAGATCAACGGCTCACTCTGGACGATCCCGCATGAGGTGAGCTGCTACATCCTGCTCGCCGTCATTGCCGGGGTAGGACTGCTGCGCCGCCGCTGGCTGGTTCTCGGCGGTACCATCGCCCTCTATGCCGTTGCGATCGGCTTCTGGCTGATCGATCGCTACGGCCTGCAGTTTCCGCTGAGCGACAAGCTGACCTATGTCTTCGTCTGGCGCGGGGCGGCGAAACTGGTGCCGCTATTCCTGACCGGCACGCTCTTCCATCTCTTCCGCGCCAATATTCCGATGAGCCGAGTTCTTGGCCTCGCAGCCAGCGGAGCACTCGTCGCGATCGCCATCGTCGGCAATCCGAGCTGGCAGGACAACCCGATCATCTGGGCCGTCACGGCGCCGCTTTTCGCCTATGTCGCCGTCTGGCTCGGCCTCTCCGCATGGTTCGCCCTGCCGATTCTCGCAGGCCTCGATTATTCCTACGGCATTTATCTGTTCGGCTTCCCCGTGCAGCAGACGCTGATCCATTTCCTGCCGGGCATCAGCAATTACGGGGTTTTCTTCGTCATCAGCGCGGTGCCCACGATCATTCTCGCTGCCCTTTCATGGCATTTCGTCGAAAAGCCGGCCCTGGGCCTCAAGCGGCGGATCGGGCCGGCGATCAGCCGGCTTGTGGCGCGGACGCGGCGCTCGCCCGCCAGCGCGTGAAGCGGTTCGGGATCGACAGCTGCGGCGGCATCGGCGGCACGAAACCGTCATTGGTCCCGACCATGAACCAGAGCAGCGCGGCGGTCTTGATGGAATAAGGCGAGTCGCTGATCAGGAGCAGCAGGCAGATATAGGTCGCGACCAGCATCTTGAAGCGCCAGGCGTCGGGATTGTCCTCGCGGCCGAAGATGAACAGCGTCCAGAAGCCGATCACGCCGAAGATGCCGATCTCGCTGATCGTATAGGCATAGCCCGAGTCGGACAGGAACGGCTTGTCGGGCGAGATGCCGAAGGCGCCGTGGATATCGAGCGAGGTCAACAGACGTGCGGTCCAGAGCAGGCGGCCGCCGAAATCGTTGCGCCAGTCGACCTCGGCGCTCGTGAAGCCATAGATCGCCAGCGCCAGCATGACGGCCATCGGCAGGAAGTACCAGGCGATCCTTGGCAGGCGGAAAGGCACAAGCGAGAGTGCCGTCGCAGCCACGCAGACATAAAGCCCGAAACGCGCATCGGAGAGGATGATCGGCATGGCGCCGAGCACGAACAGCGTCTTCCGCCAACGCATGTCCTTGCGGCAGAGCGCCCACATATAGAGGATCGCGCCGAAATTTCCTGCCGAGACCGGCTCGAGGAACACCGAGGAGACGCGGTGCGGTCCGAGGAATGGCAGGATGTTGCGCGCGTCCGGGCGCAGGCCGCTCGCAAAGAGGCCGGACTCGCCGGTGACGTCGGAAGCTGCGACGGTGCCTCTCGCGACATAATAAGCGATGATGTTGAAATACTTGATGTAAATGTCGAGAAAGAAGTACTCGAATAGGCCAAAGAACAGCACGATCACGCCCGAGATCAACGCTGCTTTGTCGGCGATCCGGCGATCCGGATAGCGACGGCCGAGCGTGTAGAAGGTGATCGGGATCAGGAAATCGCGGACCGCCTTCAGGTCGAGCATTGGGCGAAGCGCCATCAGCAGCGCCATGTAGCTCATGAAGATGCCGAGGATCAGCCACAGCGTCACCTTGCGGTTGACGCCGAGCGCGAAGGCCGCGCTGATCAGTACCATCTCGGCACCCATCACCATGGTGTCCGTCACGCGGAAGACCACGGTGTTGACGAAGCAAAGCAGGAGATTGAAAACGAGCGCGCCAACCAGGATCAGCACGATCGCCGGCTGATGGATGCGGTCGCGGATCGCATCGGCGTCGAAGGCCCCGAAGGCGGGATCGACGCGGCCGGTGGCGAACGAGCGCATCGCCGCCGTCAGCGATCGACGACGCCGACCACGCCGATCGCGGCCGAAGCGAGCGGACCGAGCGAGGCGATGAGGTCGCGGACATCTTCGCTCGAACTATGGCCGGTCGTCGCCACGACGATGACCGCATCGACATAGCCATAGCTTGCTGCGAGCGTGCGCGTATCGCGCGACGGGCCGCCGTCGATGAGGATGAATTCGCGGCCGTCGAGGCCGAAGGGATCGCTGCCCTCGGCGGCCTGAATGCCCGCGCGGCGGCGACCATGGGTTCCGAGCAGGCGTTCGCTGACTTCCTTATGTGCGGCGCGAATGGTCTCCGGCGCCGAACGCTCGATGCGCAACATCGACGAGATGTCATTCGCCGAACAGAGCAGCGTTTCTTCGCCGAGATCGGCGAGCGCGCCGGCGAGGCCGCGGGCGACGCGTGGTCCGTTCCGGACCGAGCCGGCCTCGATCAGCAGGATCGTGGCCGGCAGCGCATCGGCAAGATGGATCGCCAGCGCCTGGGCAGCCGGGAACAGCGCCTCACGGTCGGCGGCATCCGGATCCTCCGCCTCGACATGCCCGACACCATCGCGCTTCAGCCAGCGGCGGCGGCGCGACGGCAACAGGCCGACAAGCTCGGTGCCGAGGCTGCCACTAATCGCGCGTAGCCTGGCGATCGGATCGGCGGCGAGGAAGTCGACGGCGAAGGCGAGCGCGATGCCCACCGCAAGGCCGAACAAGGTGCCGGCCGCCAGAACGATCGCCTTTGGCGGGGCCGACGCCTTGACCGGCGGCACAGCCTCGGAGATCACGCGCGAATTGTTGGTCTGGATCTGCTGTTGGAGATCCAGCTCCTTGGTGCGGTTCAGCACCGCATTATAGACCTGCTGGATCGCGTCGGCGTCGCCCTGCAACTCGCGCGCCCGGATTTCAGCGGTGTTGCTGGTCGCCTGGGTCGCGGTGATCGCCTGCTCCTGCGCCTGCAGCGAGGCAAGATTGGCCTTGGCGCGGGCGTAATCGGCCTCGATCGCCTGCTTGATGCGGATGATCTCGGCATCGATCAGCCGGGCCACCGCCTCGCGCTCGGAGTCGCTCTGCTGCAGCGCCGGGTGATTAGGTCCGAGCGAACGGGCAAGCTCCGCCTGCTGTTGCACCACGCGGCCATATTGGGTTCGCAGCGCCGTGATCGTCGGCGAGCTCACCACTTCGGGAATGCCGCCGGCCTCGACCACGGCGAGATCGAGGCCACGCACCTGGTTGCGCCGCGCCTCCAGCTCCGCGACCTGGGCGGTTGCGGCGGTGATGCGGGTGGTGAGATCCTGCAGGCGCTGGTTGACGACGAGCCCGGCCGTCCCGGTCGTCACGAGGCCGTTTTCGGCGCGGAATTGCTCGAGGCGGTGCTGCGCCTCCTCGAATTGGGCGCGAAGCGAGGTCGCCTGTCCGACGAGGGACTCGTTCGCCTGCCGCGCCGCGGTCAGGCGTGCCTCGCGGCTCTGGTCCAGATAGACCGTCGAGATCGTATTGGCGATGAGCGCCGCGCGATCGGCGTCGTCATGCGTTACCGTGATCTGGAAAACGAGCGAGGGATCGGCGCGATGGACGACGACGTTTCCGCGCAGCATGTCCAGCACATGGACAAAGCGCGGGCTGACGGCGCCCTCGCCATCGGCCGGCCAGTTGACCATCGAGCCGGCATAGAAAGGATCGTGCTCCAGGTCGAGCTTGCGGATCACCTCGGCCAACACATTGGTCGAGGCGATGATCAGCGGCTGGCTGTCGACATTGGCGAAATCGATCGAGGCCGAGCTGTCGGTCGGCAGAATGTCGCGGCCGACGACCTGCAGTCCCTGCGGATCGACCAGGATCTCCACGGTCGATCGGTAGACCGGATGCTTCTGGTGAATGTAGAGGGCCGCCAGAACCAGGAACAGCAATCCGCAGCCGATGACGAGCGCGAGACGGCGCCGCACGACCCCGAAAAGCTCCATCACGTCAATGGAAGAGAGCGGCCGGCGAGCGGGAAGCACTGCCTCCATGAGCCGTCCATCCCCCTGCGCGAGCATTCCCGATCCTCATCCAGACATGGCCACCGGCCCACGGCGGCGACATGCGCGACCACGCTGGAGGCGTCGCACCGCGGCCGGATGACCGTCCCGTCGATGCGATGCCGTGATATTGACCCAAACAGGGTTAAGAAATTCGAACCCGGCGATTGGGTTAACGCCCGTAAAGTAATTGTGGCGGCAATCGTTAAATTGCGCTTAACACTAAATGCAACTCTCGGATTTCCAACGGCATTTCAGATTTTTTCGCTGTCGTCGTTCGGGTATCCAAACCTGGTGAAAATGTAAAACTCGAATCAAATGTCTTATGACGGTCCAGATCGGCGATGGGTGCCGCGTTTTCTCCGCGTTGGCGGCGTGCACATACCCTATGCCTCGCGCGCGAAGGTCCTGCAGACCATCGACCGGTCGTTTCACGATGGCAGCCAGATCCGCGTGGCGTTCTGCAACGCGAATACCATGGTCTCGGCACTGCGCTCGCAGGCCTATATCGACACGCTGTCGCGCTTCCTGGTGCTGAATGACGGTGTCGGGATCGATCTGGCGTCGTCGCTGTTCATGGGCCACGGCTTCGAGGACAATCTGAACGGCACTGATCTCGTGCCCGAAATCCTCGAAAAGGCCACTGCGCCTGTTTCGATCTACCTGCTCGGCGCCAAGCAGCCGGTGGTCGAGGAAGCGGGACGGCAACTCGCAGCACGTTTTCCCCGCCACCATGTGGTCGGCATGCATCATGGTTATCTGAAGCGGGAGGACGAGGCCGCGGTCGTCGCTGAAATCAATGCGTCGAAGGCGGACCTCTTGCTCGTCGCCATGGGCAATCCGCGCCAGGAGCAGTTCATCGATCGCCACGCAGCGGAGCTGACGCCACATGTCCTGATCGGCGTCGGCGCGCTGTTCGATTTCATCAGCGGTACGGTGCCGCGCGCGCCGCACTGGATGCGGGTGTTGCGGCTTGAATGGCTGTTTCGCCTGATGATCGAGCCGCGGCGGCTTGGCTGGCGCTATACGGGCGGGCTCGCGATCTTTCTCATCCAGATCATGCGGCTGCGCATTGCGCGCCTGTGGCTGAAGCCGGCCGACCTGGAGCGCGAGGAACAGGACCTGCCGAAGCGTCTGCGGCCGGGGAACTGAGACGGGCAATGTCTGGATCGTCGATCGGGAAGTTCAGATGCGGATCTTGATGGCGGCGGCGGCTTTCCCGCCCTTCATGGATGGCGGCGGTCCCGTGTCCGCCATGCTGGTGGCCAGGCTGCTTCTCGGCGCCGGCCACGACCTTCTCGTCATCAATGTCGCCGACGAAGCGAAGGACGAGGTCCTCGATGGCGTTCCGGTGCGCCGGATCGAGACGCTCAATCTCTACTGGAATTACCGCGTGCCGCGTCCCGCCTGGAAGAAGGCCGCCTGGCATGCGCTGGAGAATTTCAATCCGCGCGCCTTCCTCGCGATGCGGCGCGAGATCGCACGCTTCAAGCCCGATCTGGTGCTGACCGACAGCATCGAGAACGTCAATGTGGCGACATGGGGTGCGGCGCGGGCCGCCGGCGTGCCCGTCTGCCATATCCTGCGCTCCACCTTCCTCCTGTGCTGGAAGGGCTCGATGATGCGCGGCGGCGAGAACTGCGCCGGCGCCTGCGGTTCGTGCAAGGCGACATCGATCGGCAAGAAGGCGATGAGCCGTCTCGTCGACGGCGTCGTCGGCGAAACCGATTTCATCATCGCCCGGCATACCGTTGCGGGGTATTTCCCAAACGCCGAGACGCGCCGAATTCCGGGCGTCGTGCCCCGCCTCATGGCGGATGCACCACGCTCGGCGCCGGAGGGCCGGCCACTGCGCATCGGCTTCATCGGCGTTCACACCCCGATGAAGGGCCCGCATGTCCTCGCCGAAGCGGCCCGGATGATCGCGGGCTCTGGCCGGGCCGAATTCCTGATCGCCGGCAGCGGCCAGGATGCTTACGCCGAGGCGCTGCGCAATCAGTTTCCCCAGAGCGATACGCGGTTCCTCGGCTGGAGCGATCCCGACGCGTTCTTCCCGCAGATCGATGTGCTTGTCGTGCCATCGCTGTTCCAGGAGCCGTTCGGACGGGTCATCGTCGAAGCCTTCGCGCATGCCGTCCCGGTGATCGGCGCGCGTTCCGGGGGTATCGCCGAGACGATCGAGGACGGGTTCAACGGCTATGCCGTGCCGCCAGGCGACGCCGGAGCGCTTGCCGCGGCGCTTGGTCGGCTCATTGAAGCACCGGAAATCGTGGCGTCGCTTTCCGCGGGTGCGCTTTCGTCGGCGAGGCGCTATCTGCCGCCGATCCTTTCGGCCGCCTACACGGAGTTCTTCGACCGGCTGGTCCAGCCATCGCGTGTCGCGCCGGCCGTCGCGGCGGGAAATCTCCGCCGATGATCCTCGACCGCCTCCGCAACAGGCCCGGCGCCGGACGCTTCGCCTCTGCCTTTTCCTCGCGCCTCGGCAGCGCGGTATTGTCGTTCGTCGTGCTGCTCGTGGCCAGCCACGCGCTCTCGACGCAGGAATATGGGCTTTACGTCTTCCTGTTCTCGATCGGCAGCGCGCTCGGGCTCATCTTCGTGCTCGGCCAGCAGATCCTGGTCGTGAAGCACTATCGCTCCGGCGTTGGCCTCGATCACCAGGGCAACAAGGCGCTGCTGCGCGTCAACACCCTGTGGCTGATTCTCGGCGTCGGAACGCTGATCGCGGCGTCGATCGTCGGCTTCCTGATCCGCGGGAGGCTGCCGGCGCCCTATGACCAGATTTATGTCGCGCTGATCTTCGCGGCCGTCTACGCGGTGAGCGAATATCTGCAGAACTATTTCCGTATCCATGGCCGTATCAACCTGTCGCTGACGCCGCGCGAGATCGCCTGGCGCATCGCCTCGGCCGTCGTCCTCGCCAGCCTCGCGGCCGCCGGGGTACTCTATGGCGGCGCAGAGGCCTTCTGGGCGGTCACACTGCTGCTGGCGGCGGCCACCGCCTATCAGATGCGCCATTTCGTGCGCGATGAGGGCGTGGCTTTTCTTGGCAGATCCGGCCGCACGGATCGCGTGACACGGCGGCAATGGCGCAAGGAAAGCTACTATTTCATCGCCAACAATATCTTGAACTCCGCTTCGGCCTATCTCGAAACGATCGTGATCGGCGCGGCGCTGGGGCTCGATCAGGCCGCGTTCTATTTCGTCGCGCTGCGCATCGCGATGTTCCTGACGCTGCCGGTCGCGGCCATCGACACGGTTGGTATTCCGATGATCGCCGCCCGCTTCCAGGCCGAGGATGTCGCGGGCGCGCAGCGGCTGGTCGGCCGGCTGTCCTTCGCGAGCTTCGCGATCTCGCTGACCGGCGCGCTCTGCCTCGCGATTGTCGGCAACTATGTGCTGGTGCTGTTCAATGCCGAGTTCGCGCAGCATCATGACGTGCTGATCGCGCTCTGCCTCTCGGCGGTTTCGATCGCCTTTTTCGGCCCGGGCTCCTGGCTGTTGATGATCGGCGGCGGCGAACGCTATTTCCTGATCGGCCGATCGATCCTGTTCGTGTTCTATCTCGGCCTGCTCTACGGCCTCGCCCGGCTCGACGGGCTGATGGGCATCGCGATTGCGGGCCTGCTGATGAACGTCTCCTCGAACCTGATCGCCACGGTCTGGGTCATGCGGCGCTGGCGCATCGACAATATGGCGACCGCTTTCCTGAAGCCGTTCCTGCTCTTCGACGGACGGCGGGAGCGCCGCCACGTCCAGAAGAGCGTGGCCGTCGATCGCCGCATCGCGCTCACCGAGGGAAACGGGGAGGCGTCCGCATGAACATCCGCTCCAATGCCGACGCGGACCTGCTCATGCCGGCAGCGTTCGGGCGCAGCGATGCCTCGGCTCTCCTGTCGCCGGACGTTGTCACTAAGAACGAGCCGGCGGCCGCGGACGCTGTAACGGCTTCGGCGGCGGTTGGCCTGCCAGTGACGCTCGGGACCTTCGGCGGCTTCTATCATCCGGGCCGCAGCGGCCTTGCCGTGCTGATGCTGAGCCCGATCGGCTTCGAGGAGATGTGCGTCCGCTCGACATGGCGCAGCCTCGCCGCGCTGATTGCCGCCGAGGGGCTGGCCTGCCTCCGCTTCGATTATCCGGGCACCAGCGATGCGCTCGACCCGGCCGAGCCGCCGTCCGGTATCGACGACTGGAAGGACGCGGTCAGGCATGCTGCGAACTGGCTCAAGGAGACTTCGGGGGCCGATGAAATCGTTCTGGTCGGCCAGGGCCTCGGCGCCTCGCTGGCGCTCTTGATGGCGGCGGAAATGCCCGGCACGCGCGCCGTCGTCTCGATGGCCGCCGTCGACAATGGCCGCCACTATCTGCGCGAACTCTCGGCCTGGTCGCGCATCGTCACCGATTCGATCGGCATCGGCCGCGATCCGGACGACGAGAACGGCCTTGCGGTTGCAGGCCTCGCCTTGCCGCCCGGCCGCGCGGCGGCGATCAAGGCGATCCGGCTCGATGCGCTCGATGCGCGGCCTGCCGCGGATGTGCTAGTGGTCGGACGCATGATGTCGGACCGCGATGGGCCGCTCGCCGATCACCTCGCCGCGCTCGGCGCCAATGTCACGCGTCAGCCCTTCGCAGGCTATGAGACGCTCCTGACCGACCCGACACAGGCACGGCCGCCGATGGCGACGCTCGCCGGCATCGCCTCCTGGATCGGGCGCCTCGCGACCACCCATCCGCGTCCCGCCGCGTTGCCGCCACCGCCAGCGCCACTCTGCGGCGACGGCTTCGAGGAGCTTCCCGGCCGCTTCGGTCGCGATGGCCGTCTCTTCGGCATCCTTTGCCGTCCGACAGGCGTCCAAGACGGACCGACGCTCGTCTTCACCAATGCCGGGCATGACTATCACATCGGCTGGGCCCGCGTGACGGTCGAGCTGTCGCGCGCCCTTGCCCGGGACGGATTCGCAAGCTTCCGCTTCGATCTCGACGGTATCGGCGACAGTCCCGACCATCCGGGCGCGCCAGACGAAGTGCTCTATTCCAGCCTCCATATCGCCGACGCGGTGGCGGCCGTCGATCATGTCGCCTCGCTTTCGAAGGGGCCGATCATCCTGGTCGGCCGCTGCAGCGGCGGCTATGCCGCGCTCCAGGCGGCGGTGCAGCGGGCAGGCGTGCGGAAACTCGTCATCATCAACACGCAGCGTTTCGTCTGGGACGCCGACGAGGATGTCGCGACCGCCGTCCGCTACGGCCATCGCAGCGTCGGCAATTTCGGCGCGACCTTGATGAAGCGTGACACGCTGAAACGGCTGCTGCGCGGCCAGCTCAACATCCTGCCTGCCGGCCGCTATATCGCCCGGACGCTCGCGACCAAGGCGAGCCGCAAGCTGGCACCCTTCCTCGGCAGCCTTTCCAAACATGCGCGCATGCACCGTGCGGTGCATCGGCAGTTCCACGCGCTGGAGCAACGCGGCACCGACGTCGCGATGCTGTTCTCGACCGATGATGCCGGGCTCAGCGAGTTTGCCGTCTATTTTGGTGGGCGCGGCCAGCGCCTCGCCTCCTATCGGCGCGTCGGCATGCGGCTCATTCCCGACGCCGACCATAACTTCACCCATCGAGGCGCCCGCGACCGGCTGCTGTCGGCGCTGCGCGAGGTTCTCGCATCATGAAACGCAAACTTGGCCACGGGATCGCGGGCCTGCTTGCGCTCGCCGCGATGACAACGACGGCGGTCGCCGAGCCGTGCCTGCGCGGCGTCAATCTGGCCGGGGCCGAGTTCGGGACGCTGCCCGGCAAGCTGCACACCGACTACACCTATCCGACCAAGGCGACGATCGACTATGTCGCCGGCACCGGCGCGACGGCGATCCGTCTGCCGTTCCGCTGGGAACGCCTGCAGCCGAAGCTCGGCAAGCCGTTCGATCCCACCGAACTCGCCGCGCTCGATGAGACAGTGGCCGATGTGACCAAGGCCGGGCTGACCGTCATCCTCGACCCTCATAATTATGCCTATTACAACGAGCAGCGGATCGGCTCGGACGCGGTGCCGACGGCGGCCTTTGCCTCGTTCTGGGCCCGCCTTTCTGCTCATTATCGATCGGAGCCGAAAGTCGTCCTCTCACTGATGAACGAGCCCTATGATATCCAGGCCGAAGACTGGCTCGTTGCCGTGAACCTTGCGATCGCCGCGATCCGAAAGGCCGGCGCCGGCAATCTCATCCTCGTGCCCGGCACCGCCTATACCGGCGCGCATAGCTGGACCAAGGACCTTCCCGTCGGCAACAACAGCAAGGTGATGGGCGGCGTCGCGGACCCGCTCGACCGCTATGCCTATGACTTCCATCAATATCTCGATGCCGACTTCTCCGGCCGCAATGCCGAATGCACGGGCGCCGACGCGGCGCTCGCAGGGATCGACCGCGTCACAGCCTGGCTGAAGGCAAACGGCGAGCGCGGTTTTCTCGGCGAATTCGCCGCGGCCGACGACGCCGCCTGCCTCGCGGCCATGACGAAGCTGGTCTCGGCCGTCGACAGCGCCAAGGCCGAATGGATCGGCTGGACCTACTGGGCCGCCGGAGAATGGTGGCCGCCCGACTATGTGTTCAATGCCCAACCGACGTCAGAGGGTGACCGGGCGCAGATCGTGGCACTGAAGCCCTTGATGAAGGTCGAGGACGCCAGTTGCGGCGTGGTGGCCCCATGAAGACGTCGGCGCCCCCTGTCGTTCGCCCCCTGCGCGTCCTGCATGTCGTGCGCCAGTTCCATCCGAACCGCGGCGGGCTCGAGGATTTCGTTGCCAACCTGGCACGTGCCCAGGTGGCCGAGGGGCTCGATGTCTCGATTTTGACGCTCGATCGGCTGTTCGCGCGGCCGGACGTAAAACTGCCAGAGCAGGATCATCTCGGACCGATCGCGATCCGCCGCATCCCCTATCGGGGATCGAGCCGCTATCCGATTGCGCCAGGGTTTCTCAATGCCGTGGCAAAGGCCGATCTCGTCCATGTCCACGCCATCGATTTCTTCTTTGATGCGCTCGCGGCGACGCGGATGGTCCACCGCAAGCCGCTGGTCGCCACGACCCATGGCGGCTTCTTTCACTCCGGCGCCTATTCGGGGCTGAAGCAGCTCTGGTTCAACGGACCGACGCGCCTCTCGAGCCTTGCCTATCAGAGGATCGTCGCCTGTAGTCCGCAGGACGCGGCCCGCTTCGCCCCGATCGCCGGCAAGCGGCTGACCCTCATCGAGAACGGCGTCGATATCGATAAATTCCGCGGCGCCGCGAGCCCGCGCAAGGTCCAGCACCTGGTGACGATCGGGCGTCTCGCGGTCAACAAGCGCCCGGAGCGTCTGCTGGCCGCAATGGCCGAGCTGGTGCGCCGCGACCCCGAATGGCGGCTTTCCGTCGTCGGCACCGCGTCGGACTGGTCGGCTGAGCGTTTCATGGCCGAAGTGGCGCGACTTGACCTCCAGAGCCATGTGACGCTGCATCTCGGCGTACCGGACGCGGAGGTCCGCGCCGTGATTGGCCGCGCCTCGCTGTTCGTTTCGGCCTCGGAGTTCGAGGGTTTCGGCATTGCCCTTGTCGAAGCGGCGAGCGCCGGGCTCGGCCTCGTGGTCCATGCCAATACTGCCTTCAGCGATCTTGCCGCCCGCCATGCCGGCATCGGCCTGACCGATTTCACCGATCCCGCCCGCGCCGCCACCGATATCGCCGCGGCCTTCGAACAGATGGTCGATCGCCCGACTGTCCCAGCCTGGATCGAGGACTACGCATGGGCCAGCGTTGCGGCCCGATACGCCGACATCTATCGAGCGGCGTTGGGCCAGCCGCTTGCAGATGGTCCCGATTTTCTTGATGAAGCTTCAACATCGGTTAAACATCAGAAACGGCCGTCGCCGCTGCTGGGGATTCATCCGAAATAGGGCCGAGTTTATCTGATCGGATTCATAATTCGTTCGGACACGCACACCTAAGAATTCGCATCAAATTTGACGTTATTTCGCTGGAGAGGGAATATGCGGGATCGCATTCGTAAGCTTATCGCCGAGCGCAAAGTCGTCGCCGTCGATGTCGATACCCTGTCCGATACGGCCGACCTCTATGAAGCCGGGCTCAGTTCCTTCGCCTCGATCCAGTTCATGCTGGCCCTCGAAGATGAGTTCGATATCGAGTTTCCCGAGCGCATGCTGACCCGCAAGACCTTTGTCTCGATCGAGTCGATCGACCGGTCGATTGCCGAGCTCATCGCCGAGCAGGTATAGCCATCATGCCCGTGCCCTCCCCCACGATCGAAATCCTGCGCGCCCCGGCGGAGCGCATGCGCGGCGTCGCCGAGATCGCCGCGCGGCATTCGGGCGATGTGGACCGCGAGGGCCGCTTTCCGCAGGAAGCCGTCGATGCCCTGAAGGCCGAGCGGCTGATGGGCGTGATGGTGCCGAAGCGTTTCGGCGGTGAGGGCCTCAGCCTCCTTGAGACGGCCGAGCTTTGCACGATCCTCGGCCAGGCCTGCGGTTCGACCGCGATGATCTATGCCATGCACCAGATCAAGGCCTCCAGCCTCGTCTCGCATGGCGGCAGCAGCCCCTGGCATGCTGATTTCATGCGCGATCTCGTCGATGAGCAGCATCTGCTCGCATCCGCTACGACCGAGGGCGGCATTGGCGGCGACCTGCGCAATTCGATCTGCGCGGTTCATGTTGCAGACGGCCGCTTCACGCTGGAGAAGGACGCGACCGTCATCTCCTACGGCCTCTATGCCGACGCGATCCTCGTCACTTGCCGCCGCGCGCCGGACGCCCAGAGTTCCGATCAGTCGATGGTCGTGGTCAAGCGTGGCGACTATACGCTCGACAAGACGACGGGCTGGGACACGCTCGGCATGCGCGGCACCTGCTCCGAGGGCTTCCGCCTCGTTTCGGCCGGCGACGCCGCACAGATCTTTCCGCAGCCCTTCTCCGAAATCGCCGCGCAGTCGATGCTCTCGGCCTCGCATATCCTTTGGGGCGCGGTCTGGTTCGGCATCGCCGCCGACGCCGTGGCGCGGGCGCAGGCCTATGTGCGCGCTGCGGCCCGCAAGCAGCCGGGCAGCCTGCCGCCGGGTGCACTCCGCCTCGCGGAAGTCGTCGCCATGCTGCAGGACATGAAGGCGAGCGTCGTCGCCGGCGCCGTCCGCTATGAGGCAGCGATGAACCGCCCCGACGAGCTCTCCTCGATCGGCTTCGCCGCCGAGATGAACAATCTGAAGGTCACCACCTCGCAGCGCGCGGCCCAGATCGTCACCCACGCGATGCTGATCACCGGCCTCTCCGGCTACAAGAACGACACCCCCTTCAGCGTCGGGCGCCATCTGCGCGACGTGACCTCCGCCGCGATCATGATCTCGAATGATCGCATCCTGTCGAACACGTCGAACCTGCTTCTCGTGAGCCGGTTCGATACGAGCCTGGTGAACTGACATGGACGCTGCGCCGCAGACCGCGACCCCATCCGCCGAGGGCCCGATTGGCGCGAAGGCGTTTCTCGACCAGCTCTTCACCGCCGGCGTTCTCACCGAGACGGGCGTCGACGGCCTCTATGGCCGCTCCGGCGATTTCGAGGAGGTGATCGAGCGCTTCGAGGCGCTCGTTACGCGCTATGCCGGCGCCGACAAGGCCGAGCGCATTCATTTTCCGCCGGGCATGCCGCGGCCGATGCTGGAAAAGTCGGGTTATCTCAAGAGCTTCCCGCAGCTCGCCGGCTGCGTGCATTCCTTCATGGGCGGCGAGGCCGATCACGCGCATCTGCTGCAGATGCTGGCGAATGGCGAGGACTGGACCGAGCTGCAGCAGGCAACCGACGTCGTGCTGACGCCGGCCGCCTGCTATCCGCTTTATCCGACCGTCGCGAAGCGCGGCCCGATGCCGGAAGGCGGCGTGCTGTTCGACTTGAAATCCTATTGCTTCCGCCACGAGCCGTCACAGGACCCGGCCCGCATGCAGCTGTTCCGCATGCGCGAATATGTTCGCATCGGTTCGCCGGAAGAGGTCCGCGCCTTTCGCGAAAGCTGGCTGGAACGCGGCCCGGAGCTGATCCGATCGCTGGGCCTTCCTTGCGAGATCGACCTCGCCAATGATCCGTTCTTCGGCCGCGCCGGCAAGATGCTGGCCAACAATCAGCGCGACCAGGGGCTCAAATTCGAACTGCTGATCCCGGTCGCCAATGAGAAGCCGACCGCCTGCCTCTCGTTCAACTATCACCAGGACCATTTCGGCACGCTCTGGGGCATCCAGCAGGCCGATGGTACGCCCGCGCATTCCGCCTGTGTCGGCTTCGGCCTCGAGCGGGTGGCGCTGGCGCTGTTCCGCCATCACGGCATGAAGGTCGCCGACTGGCCGCAATCGGTCCGCGCCATACTCTGGGGCTGACCAATGGCCGACCTTTCGACCCTCGACCCTTCCGCCTATCGCCCGCACGCGCTGCATGACAGCGCGCGCCACTGGCCGGAGACCAACTGCTATGTCGACCTGTTCATCGAACTGGTCGGCGCGCTCGGGTTCGAGGTCGAGGCGATGTTCGGCTTCACGGTGACGCAGGATTTCGAGGGCGACCAGTTCTCGTTCTTCAAGGTGCCGGTCGACGATCTCGAGGCGCTTTATGGCCTCCGCGTTCAGGAACTGGCGATTTTCGATCGGCTCGAAGGTCATGTCGCCGAACAGCTGGCACGCGGCCGAGTCGTGCTCGTGGAAGTGGACGGCTATTTCCTGCCCGACACCGGCGGCGTCTCCTATCGTGTTCAGCACACCAAGACGACGGTCGGCATCACGCATCTCGATGTCGCCGCGCGCCGCATGCGCTATTTCCACAATGGCAGCTTCTTCGCGCTCGACGGCGCCGACTATGACGGCATCCTCGGGGCTCCGGGCGCGCTGAAGAGCGCCGATGCACTGTTCCCGTATGTCGAATTCGTGAAGCTGCCGGCCGAGGATGCGCCGCGCATCGATGCGCTCGGCGTCGCGAAGCGGCTGCTGGCGCGCCATCTCGCCCGCCGTCCCACAGCCAATCCGATCCGCGCCTATGGCGAGGCGCTCGCGGCGCATCTCGCCGATCTCGGCACGCGATCGCCGGATTATTTCCATATCTACGCCTTCAACACGCTGCGCCAGCTCGGCGCCAATTTCGAACTGCTGGCGAGCCATCTCGCCTGGCTGACGAAGCATGGCGAAACCGGCCTTGCCCGCGCCGAAGCGGCTGCACTGGAAATCGCATCAAGCGCCAAGGTGATGCAGTTCAAGCTGGCCCGCGCGATGGCACGCGGCCGCTATGACGGTCTCGACAGCTTCATCGCGCCGATGGCCGCCGCCTATGACATCGCGATCGGCGATCTCGCCACCCGTTATGGCGCGCCATCCTCCGCGCGCGAGGCCGCCTGAGCTCTCATGCAGCCGATCTTGGACAGCGCCGTCCGCAGTCTCGATCTGGATACGGGCTGGCAACTGGCGCTGACGGCGGCCGGCGCCTTCCACGCCCCGCAGGATGAGGCCGAATGGCTTCCGGCGATCGTGCCCGGAACGGCGGCGCAGGCCCTCGCCGCGCTCGGCCGTTGGTCGCTCGATCGGCCGGAACCGCTTGCCGATCAGGATATCTGGTATCGCGTGACACTGCCGGGCAACGGCCCGGCGCGGCTCGATTTCGAAGGGCTCGCGACGATCGCCGAGATCTTCCTCGACGGCGAAAAGATCCTCTCCGGCGACAGCATGTTCCAGCCGATCTCGGTCGCGATCGACCGCCGGCCGGGCGCCGTGCTGGCGATCTGCTTCCGCAGCCTCTCTGCGGAACTCGATCGTCGCAAGGGCAAGCGTGCGCGCTGGCGGCCGACGATGATCGACGATCAGCGGCTGCGCCTCGTGCGCACGACCCTGCTTGGCCATATGCCCGGCTGGTGCCCACCGGTTGATGCGATCGGCCCTTATCGCCCGGTCCGGCTCGTCGAGACCAGGACGCCTTCCGTTGATGACGTCGACGTGCAGGTTTCGCTGATCGGCAAGACCGGGCGGGTCGCGGTCAGCTTCACCCATGACGGCCCCGACGAGCCGATCACGCTCTCTGTCGGCGCCAGCGAGGTTTCGCTCCGGCGCGACGGCACCCGCGTCAGCGGCATGATCGAGATCGCCGATGCCGGCCTCTGGTGGCCGGCGGGCTATGGCGAGGCGATGCTCTATCCGGTAGCGATCCGGATCGGCGCGCGCCATATCAATCTCGGCCGCACCGGCTTTCGCAACGTCGTTATCGACCGTGGCACGGACGGACGCGGCTTCGCGGTGGTGATCAACGGCGTTCGCGTCTTCTGCCGTGGAGCCGTGTGGACACCGGCGGACATCGTCTCCCTGGCCAGCGATCGCGCCACCCTCGAACCGCTGATCAGGATGGCGGCAGCAGCCGGCGTGAACATGCTGCGCGTCGGCGGGACGATGCTTTATGAGGCGCGTGCCTTTCACGATCTCTGCGACGAATATGGCATCCTGGTCTGGCAGGATTTCATGTTCGCCAACTGCGACTATCCGGCCGACGACGTCTTTGCCGCCAGCGTCGCTGCCGAGGCCGACGCGCTGCTTGGCCGGCTCGCCCTGTCACCATCGCTGGCAGTCCTTTGCGGCGGCAGTGAAGTTGCCCAGCAAGCGGCCATGCTGGGATTGCCACCCGACGCCTGGACGAGCCGTATCTTCGAGACCGTGTTGCCCGAGGTCGCGGCCCGCCGGCGGCCGGACGTGCCCTTCCTCGCCTCGTCTCCTTTTGGCGGCGATCTGCCGTTCGTCGCCGATGCGGGTGTCACCCATTACTACGGCGTCGGTGCCTATCGGCGGCCGCTCGACGATGCCCGGCGCGCCAAGGTGCGCTTCGCCTCGGAATGCCTCGCCTTCGCCAATTTGCCCGACGAGGCGACGCTGCGGGCCGCACTCCCCGTGGCGCCGGTGCACCATCCGCGCTGGAAGGCGGCGGTGCCGCGCGATCTTGGCGCGAGCTGGGATTTCGAGGATGTGCGCGAGCATTACACGGCACTGCTCTACGGCGTCGATGTTGCCCGCCTCCGAACTGAAGATCCGGCCCGCTATCTGGCGCTCGCGCGTGCCACCACGGCCGATGTCGCGGAAGCGACCATCGGCGAATTGCGGCGGCCGGGCTCGCCGACGGCGGGTGCTTTGGTCTGGTTCTTCCGTGACCTCGTCCCAGGCGCCGGCTGGGGCGTCATCGACGCGCTCGGACGGCCGAAAGCCATCTATCACGCGCTGAAGCGTGCCTTTCGTCCCCTCGCGCTCATGCTCTCGGACGAAGGCGTTAACGGGCTGCATCTCCATGTCGTCAATGACGGTCCCGAGACTGTCGAAGCGACCCTGTCGCTCGCCTGCCTTCGCGACGGCCGCTTGCCCGTCGCACGGGGCGAGAAAGCCGTCACGATCCCGGCGCGCGGTGGATTGACGATCACCGCCACCGAACTGCTGGGCGCCTTCTTCGACACGACCTATGCCTATCGCTTCGGTCCCGCCGGTCACGATGTGAGCCTCGCCCGCCTGATCGCCGCCGATGGCACCGTGATCGCGGAAGCGACGCATTGGCTGCCGGGCCGCCGCAGCGAGCGCCATGCACTCCGCCTTTCAGCGACGGCAGATCGCGACGACGACGGCTGGTTCCTGACGCTCGCCGCCGAGCGCATGGCCGCGCATGTCACCATCGCCGACGCGCATTACCGCGCCGAGGACAATGGCTTCGACCTCGCACCGGGCGATCTGCGCATTGTGCGCCTGGTGCCATTCGTAGCCGGCGAGACTGCCGCGCCCGAGGGTGAGATAGGGGCGATCAACGCCTTCGATAGCGCACGCTATGCCTGTCGCTGAGGGCTGCCTTGCGCCGGCCGGACTTGCCGGCCGGGCCGGTCAGCCTTATATCAACGCCATCAAGAGGACGGCCTCCCCCATCGGGGACACTTGTCGGGACGACCCGACGCTGCCGATGGGGATTGACCATGCGCACGACGCGCGACCGTATCCGTCACACAATCAGCTTTGAAATCATCGGGCTTCTGATCGCAACGCCGCTGGCGGCGCTGGCTTTCGGCTTGCCGCTCGCCGATGTCGGCGTGGTCGGTCTCGGCACCAGCCTGGCCGCCGCGCTCTGGAACTATGTCTACAATCTCGGCTTCGATCACGCGCTGGTGCGCATCAAGGGCGACACCAGCCGCGGCCTCGGCCTCCGAGTGCTACATGCCGTCCTGTTCGAAGGCGGGTTGATGCTGATGCTGATGCCGATCATCGCCTGGTATCTCGGGATCAGTCTCTTCGAGGCGCTGGCGATGGACGTCTCGTTCGCGCTCTTCTACATGGGCTACGCGTTCGTCTTCAACCTCGCCTATGACCGTGTTTTCCCGGTCGAAGGGCGGCGCGAATCCCTGGCTGCCTGACGCCGTCACCTGCGGAGGCGGCCCCTAACCCGCGACATCCGCGAACAGCATCGTGACGCGGCCCCTCAGCATGATCGTGCCGGTAATAAGCGCAGGGTCGCGGCGATCCGTCTCCGGCGTCAGGCCTTCGCAGCTGTCGACGAGGAGATGCCATCCGGCACCGGTGCTCGGCGGGAGCGTCATGAGCTTGTCGCCCTCGCCACCAGCGAGCACCAGGCAGAGGCGCTCCGCGTCGCCGGCGCCGTCATGGCCGGAAAAGACGGCGACAAGGACGCGCGCGCTACCGTCATTCCAGCGATCGCCGATGAGCGGCTGGCCGTCGGCGCCATGCCAGACGACGTCCGCCGTCGCGAGGCCGTCGCGCGGCTGGCCGGAGAGCGGCCGCGGATCGCTGAGAAGCGGATGGGCCGCCCGCAGCGCCACGACGGTGCTCGCAAAGCCGTAGAGTTCGGTGTCGGCCCTTGCCCAGTTCATCCAGGCGATTTCGTTGTCCTGCGCATAGGCGTTGTTATTGCCATTCTGGCTACGGCCCGTCTCGTCGCCCATCGCGATCATCGGTGTGCCGCGCGAAAACAGCAGCGCTGCGAACAAGGCCCGCATGTCTGCAGCGCGGCGGCGCGCGATGGCAGGGTCGTTGGTCTCGCCCTCGACGCCGTTGTTCCAAGAATGGTTGCCGTCGTTGCCGTCGCGGTTCTGCTCGCCATTTGCCGCATTGGCCTTCCGCTCATAGGCGACGAGATCGGCGAGCGTGAAGCCATCATGCGCGGTCACGAAATTGATGCTGCGCGACAGCGGCCGATGGCGGCCGGCGAAGATATCGGCCGAGCCGGCGATCCGGGTCGCGAGTTCTCCGATCAGGCCGTCCTCGCCCTTGAAGAAGCGGCGCAGCGTATCGCGATAGCGGTCGTTCCATTCGCCCCAAGACGGCGGAAACGCGCCGACCTGATAGCCGCCATAGCCGATATCCCAGGGCTCGGCGATGAGGATCACCTGCGAGAGGAGCGGATCCTGGTCGATGGCTGAAAGGATCGGCGCGGCGGGATCAAAGCCAGTATCGCGGCGGGCAAGGGTTGTCGCGAGATCGAAGCGGAAGCCGTCGATGCCGGCGGTCTCGACCCAATAGCGCATGCAATCCATCACCAGGCGCAGCCCGGCTGGACGCTCCAGCGCCAGGATATTGCCGCAGCCAGCGTCGTTGGCATAGAAGCGCCGGTCCTCGGGGATCAGCCGGTAATAGTCGGCATTGTCGAGCCCGCGCATCGAGACGGTGGGACCGAGGTGATCGCTCTCGCCGGAATGATTGTAGACGACATCGAGGATGACCGCGATGCCGGCCGCATGCAGCGCCGCGACGGCTGCGCGCACTTCGGCCATGCCGCCGGGCGCAAGGCGCGGGTCGGGCACGAACCAGGCTATCGGATTGTAGCCCCAGTAATTCGAGAGGCCGAGCGGCGGCAGATGGCGCTCGTCGAGCCAGGCAGCGATCGGCAGCAGCTCGACCGTCGTGACGCCGAGCGCCTTTAAATGGCGGATCGAAGCCGCATGGCCGAGGCCGGCAAAGGTGCCGCGCAGCGCTTCGGGCACATCTTTGTTGAGCTTCGAGAAGCCGCGCACATGCAATTCGTAGACAACCTGCCGCTCGAACGACGGCGGCGGCTGCAGCCGCGCGGCCAGTGGCCGCGGCGGCGTGACGATCGCCTTGGGAACGACGCCGGCGCTGTCAGCCATATCCTCCGCCGCGCCGAGGCGGCGCGCATCATAGAGCAGCGGATGCTCGGCGAAGGCCCGGTCGAGCGCCCGCGCATAGGGATCGACGAGCAGCTTCGCCGGATTGAAGCGATGGCCTTCCTCGGGCCGCCACGGACCATGGGCTCGAAGGCCGTAACGGGCGCCCGCAGCAACGCCTTCGACATGGCCGTGATGGATGTCACCGGTGCGCGCCGGCAGGCGGATGCGGCGAAGCTCCTCGTCGCCATCGGCCGAGAACAGGCAGAACTCGATCGCCTCCGCCGAGGGGGAATGGACGGCGACATTGACGCCCTTGCGCGACAGCGTCACGCCAAGCGGGCCGGCGCTGCCGTCGGTCACCCGATCATGGCGCATATGCGTCAGCCCGCCTCGGCCCGGAGGCTGCGGAAGAGCCGCGCATAGGCGGCGGCCGGCCGGCGCCAGGAAACGTCGGTCTTCATCGCATTGGTCTGCATCTTCTTCCAGTAAGGCCGATCCTGCCAGAGATCGGCGGTGCGCAGGATCGCAGCCTCGAGATGATCGGCCGTCACCGGGCCAAACTGGACGCCGGTGCCGATGCCGGCCGCGCGCGCGACCTCATTGGCGTCGATCACCGTGTCGGTGAGGCCGCCGACACGCGCCACGAGCGGAAGCGCGCCATAGCGCAACGCGCAGAGCTGTGTCAGCCCGCAAGGCTCGAAGCGCGAGGGAACGAGGATGACATCGCTGCCCGCCTGGACCAGATGGGCGAACGGCTCGTCATAGCCGTTGAACATCCCGACGCGACCCGGATTCATCCGTGCGGCATGGGCAAAGCCCTCGGCGATCGACGGTTGCCCCGAGCCGAGAATGGCCAGTTGCGCGCCCGTGCCGAGCAAGGTGCCGAGCCGGTCCAGCAGCAGGTCGAGGCCCTTCTGCCAAGTCAGCCGGCTGATGACGCCGAAGACGAGCGCGGCGGGATCGGCATCCAGCCCGAGCCTGGCCTGCAGCGCGGCCTTGTTCGCGGCGCGGCCGTTGCGGCTCTCGACGCTGAAGGGCGCCGCGATCATCGGATCGGTGGCCGGGTTCCAGACCGTGTCGTCGATACCGTTGAGAATTCCGGAGACGATGCCGGCGCGGCTCCGCAGCAAGCCGTCCAGCCCCATGCCGCCATCCGGCGTGCGGATCTCAACCGCATAGGTGGGCGACACCGTGGTGATGCGATCGGCGAGCTGCAGCCCGGCCTTCAGGAAACCGATCGTGCCGTAATATTCGACGCCTTCCATCGAGAAGGCATGCGGCGGCAGGCCGAGCACCTGCATCAGTTCGCGGCCATACTGACCCTGAAAGGCCATGTTGTGCACCGTCATCACCGAAGGTGCATGCGGGCGGCCGGAATAGCGCATATAGGCCGGCGCGAGACCGGTCTGCCAATCATGCGCATGGACGATGTCGGGGCGGAGATCCGGCAGCAATCCGAGACCGAGATCGGCGGCGACACGGGCAAGCGCCGCGAAGCGGATGGCATTGTCATGCCAGTCGCGACCATCCGAGCCGACATAGGGATTGCCCGGACGCTCATAGAGATAGGGCGCTTCGAGGACGAGCAGATCGAGGCCGCCGGCCCTGCCCTTCAGCAGGCGGGCATCGCCGCCGAAAAGACCGTGGAAGATGTGCACCGTCTCCGCGCCCTCGAGCGCGGCCATGACGGCGGGATAGCCCGGCACCAGCGTGGTGACGTGGATCGCCTCTGGCGCAAGCGCTGCCGGCAGGGCGCCGACAACGTCGGCGAGCCCCCCTGTCTTCACCAGCGGATAGACCTCCGAGGCGACGGAAAGAACGTTCAGCGTGCTCATCCCTTCAGCGCGTCGATCATCGGCTGCGTGATGAGGCAGATGCCGTTGTCGGTGCGGCGGAAGCGCTGGGCATCGTAATCCGGGTCTTCTCCGACGACGAGACCCTCGGGGATCTGAACGCGCGAATCGACCACGACATTGCGCAGCCGCGCCGAGCGGCCGATTTCGGCATAGGGCAGGACCACGCTGCTCTCAACATGCGAATAGGAGTTGCAGCGCACGCCCGTGAAGAGCAGCGCCCGGTTCAGCGAGGCACCCGACACGATGCAGCCGCCGGAAACCAGCGAGGACAACGCATAGCCGCGCCGGTTCTCCTCGTTGTGAACGAACTTTGCCGGCGGCGTCACCTCGCCATAGGTCCAGATCGGCCAGTCGCGATCATAGAGATCGAGATCGGGCACGACGCTGGTCAGGTCGATATTGGCTTCCCAATAGGCATCGACCGTCCCGACATCGCGCCAATAGGAGATCGATTCCGCCCGCGAGCGGACGCAGGACGTCTCGAAGTGATGCGCGATCGCTTTGCCGTGCTTCACGATATGGGGAATGATGTCCTTGCCGAAATCATGGCTCGAATTCGGGTCCTCGGCGTCGCGGCGCAGTTCCTCCATCAGGAACTTGGTGTTGAAGACATAGATGCCCATCGAGGCGAGCGCCTTGTCGGGCTGGCCCGGCATCGCCGGCGGATCCGCCGGCTTCTCGATGAACGACATCACGCGGTCTTCGGTGTCGACATGCATGACGCCGAAGCCCGTCGCTTCCATGCGCGGCACTTCGAGACAGCCGATGGTGACGTCGGCCTTGGCCTCGACATGCTGCTTCAGCATGTCCTCATAGTCCATCTTGTAGATGTGATCGCCAGCGAGCACGACGAAATACTCGCTGTCATAGTCCTTGAGGATGTCGAGGTTCTGATAGACCGCATCGGCCGTGCCGAGATACCAGAGCTCTTCCGAGACGCGCTGGCTTGCGGGGAAGATATCGAAGATCTCGTTGCGCTCGGGACGGAAGAAGTTCCAGCCGCGCTGCAGATGGCGGATCAGGCTATGCGCCTTGTACTGCGTCGCGACGCCGATCCTTCGAATGCCAGAATTGAGCGCATTCGACAGCGCAAAATCGATGATGCGCGACTTGCCGCCGAAATAGACGGCCGGCTTGGCGCGCCGGTCGGTGAGTTCCATCAGCCGGCTGCCGCGGCCGCCGGCCAGTACGAAGGCCATGGTCTGGCGCGCCAGAGGTGCACTTCCCGGCTTCTGCATCGTCGCTTCTCCCCGCTCGTCTGTTCTGTCTTGCTGCCTGCCCGAAGGCAGACTCAATTGCCGTCGAACTCGAAATAGACCGCCGAGAGGGGCGGCAGGATGATATCGGCCGAAGCCGGCAACCCGTGCGAAGGCAGAGCCGCGGCATGGACGACCCCGAGATTGCCAATGCCCGAACCGCCATATTGCGACGCGTCGGTGTTCAGAATCTCGCGCCAGCGCCCTGCCTCCGGCAGTCCGACGCGATAGCCATAGCGGACGACGGGCGTGAAATTGCACGCGACCGCCACCGGCGGATCGCCCGGCGCGCCAAAGCGAATGAACACGATGACGGACTGATCCTTGTCGTCGGCCACGACCCAGCGGAACCCCTCGCCTTCGCAATCGCGCGCATGAAGCGCGGGATGATCGCGATAGACGTGGTTGAGATCACGGACGAGATCGCGCACGCCGGCATGGAGCGGCGCGCCCAGAAGATGCCAGTCGAGTTCGTTCTCGAAGTTCCATTCGCGGCGCTGCCCGAATTCCTGGCCCATGAAGATGAGCTTCTTGCCGGGATGGCCCCACATGAAGCCATAGAACGCCCTCAGATTGGCGAATTGCTGCCAATCATCGCCCGACATGCGCGCCAGCATCGAGCCCTTGCCATGCACGACCTCGTCATGGCTGAGCGGCAGCACGAAATTCTCGGAGAAGGCGTAGAGCAGGCCGAAGGTCAGCTTGTCATGATGGAAGCGGCGATAGACCGGATCGAGCGCCATGTAGTCCAGCGTGTCATGCATCCAGCCCATGTTCCACTTGAAGCCGAAGCCGAGGCCGCCGGCATGGACAGGCTGTGAAACGCCCGGCCATGACGTCGATTCCTCGGCGATCGTCATCGTGCCGGGATGCTGTCCGTAGGCAAGCTGGTTGACGTTTTGCAGGAACGCGACCGCGTCGTTGTTCTGGTTCGAGCCGTCCGGATTGGGCAGCCACTCGCCTGCCTTGCGCGAATAGTCGAGATAAAGCATCGAGGCGACGGCATCGACGCGCAGCCCGTCGACATGGAACCGATCGAGCCAATAGAGCGCGCTGGCAGCCAGGAAGTTGGACACCTCGCGCCGACCGAAATCATAGATCGCCGTGTTCCAGTCCGGATGAAAGCCGCGACGCGGGTCGGCATATTCATAGAGCGGCCGCCCGTCAAAATGCGCGAGCCCGTGTTGGTCGGTCGGGAAATGGGCCGGCACCCAATCGAGGATGATGCCGAGGCCTGCCTGATGCGCGCGGTCGACAAGCCGCGCGAAACCGGCGACATCGCCATGGCGGGCGGTCGGCGAGAACAGGCCAATCGGCTGATAGCCCCAGGACGCATCGAGCGGATGTTCGGTGATCGGCAGCAGTTCGACATGCGTGAAGCCCATGTCGAGCGCATAGGGGATGAGACGATCGGCGATCTCGTCCCAAGTCATGAAGCGCCAGCCGTCGGCCTTCTGCCAGGACGCGAGATGCACCTCATAGATCGACATCGGCTTGCGGCGCTGGTCGTCGCCGCCGCGCGTCTCCAGGAAATCCGCATCGGTCCAGTTGAAGGCGTCGGTCTTCGCAACCATCGACGCGGTGGAGGGACGCAGTTCGCTGCCGAAGCCGACCGGATCGGCCTTCAAGGGCAGGACGACGCCGTCGGGCGCGACGATCTCGTATTTGTAGATGACGCCCTCGCCGAGATCCGGGGCGAAGATTTCCCAGATGCCGCTGTCGACGCGCTTGCGCATCTGGTGGCGGCGGCCATCCCAGTCGTTGAAGTCGCCGACGACCGAGACTCGCAGCGCCTCCGGCGCCCAGACGGCGAAATGCACACCGGGAATGCCGCCATGCTCCATCACATGGGCGCCGAGCTTCTCGTAGAGTTCGCGATGCGTCCCCTCGACCAGCAGATAATCGTCCAGCGGTCCGAGCACCGGCCCGAATGCATAGGGATCGATCAGGGTCCACGTGCCGCCGCTGTTGGCAGCGCGCAGGCGATAGAGGAAACGCTGGCTGCGGGCGGGGATCAGGCCTTCGAAGAAATCGGTGCCCGGCCGCCGCTCCAGCGGCGCGATCAGCCGTCCGTCGAGATCGAGAACCTCGACGGTTTCCGCATGCGGCACGAAGGAGCGGATGACCATTCCCGCCCGCGTTTCGTGCAGCCCGAGCAGGGAAAACGGATCCCCGTTGCGCGCTGCGATCAGATTTCCGACATCAGTTTCACTAGCGCGCCAACCGGCCATTGCGTCTCCCCGACGCGAACCTCATCCGGCAGGGCGTACGGGTACGTTCCAGATATCCTTGGCATATTCCGCAATCGTGCGGTCCGAGGAGAACCAGGCCACCCGAGCCGTGTTCGTGAGGCTCGCTTTCCACCATGCTGCTCTGTCTAGCCACAACGCGTCAACGTCTCGTTGCGCTGCATAGTAAGAATCGAAATCTGCAGTGACGAGGAAATAGTCGTGATGGCGCAGCGCCGTCGTGAGGGCGGCGAAGCGGCCGGGCTCGCCAGGCGAGAAGATTCCGGCCTCGATCGCCTCGAGAACGGCCGAGAGTTCCCGCGACGCGGCGATCGTTCCGCCCGCATCGATGCCCTGTCGCCGCCGCTCGGCGACCTCTTCGGTAGTCAGCCCGAAAATGAAGATGTTGTCGTCGCCGACATGCTCCTTGATCTCGACATTGGCGCCGTCGAGCGTGCCGATGGTGAGCGCGCCGTTGAGGGCAAGCTTCATGTTGCCGGTGCCCGAGGCTTCCATGCCTGCGGTCGAGATCTGCTCGGAGAGGTCGGCGGCCGGGATGATCATCTCGGCGAGGCTGACATTGTAGTTTGGCAGGAACACCACCTTGAGCAGGTCGCGCACGGTCGGATCGCTGTTGACCACCTGAGCCACGTCGTTGGCCAGCTTGATGATCAGCTTGGCCTGATGATAGCTCGCCGCCGCCTTGCCGGCGAAGATCTTGACGCGCGGCACCCATTCCTTGTGCGGCTGGGCGCGCATCGCCTGATAAAGGGCGATCGTCTCCAGGATATTGAGAAGCTGGCGCTTGTATTCGTGGATGCGCTTGATCTGCACGTCGAACAGCGCGTTCGGATTGACGCGGATGTCGAGCCGGTCGCGGATCAGCCGGGCCAGCGCGACCTTGTTGGCGCGGCGCACGCTTCCGAAGGCATCGTGCAACCCGCTGTCGGCCGCATGCGGCACGAGCTTGGCGAGACCGGTCGGGTCATCGAGGATACTCTCGCCGCAATTGTCGACAAGGATGCGGGTCAGGCCGGGATTGGCGCCCTGCAGCCAGCGGCGGAAGGTGATGCCATTTGTCTTGTTGTTGATCCGGCCCGGATAGACGCGGTCGAGGTCGCGGAAGATCGTTTTCTGGACGAGGTCCGAATGCAGGGCCGACACGCCATTGATGGAGTGCGAGCCGATGAAGGCGAGATGCCCCATGCGCACCTTGCGGCCGTTCGCCTCGTCGATCAGCGACACCGACGACAGGAACGCGTCGTCCGCGCCCTCGATCGTCTTCGCCTTCTCCAGATGAATGGCGTTGATCAGGTAGATGATCTGCATCTGGCGCGGCAGCAGCCGCTCCAGCAGCGGAACGGGCCAGGTCTCCAACGCCTCGGGCAGCAGCGTGTGGTTGGTGTAGCCGAGCGTGCGGCAGGTGATGTCCCACGCCTCGTCCCAGGGAATGTCGCGCACATCGACAAGGATGCGCATCAGTTCGGCGACGCTGATCGCCGGATGCGTATCGTTGAGCTGGATCGCCACCTTGTCGGCCAGCGAGCGAATGTCGCCATAGGTCCGCATATGGCGATAGATGAGATCCTGCAGCGAGGCCGATACGAAGAAATATTCCTGCCTGAGCCGCAGTTCATGGCCGGCCGGCGTCTCGTCGCTCGGGTAGAGGATCTTCGAGATCGCTTCCGCGCGCACCTGCTCGACCAGCGCGCCGATGTGATCGCCTGAATTGAAGGCGTCGAGGCGCAGCGGATCGACGGCCCGCGCCGACCACAGCCGCAGCGTGTTGACATGGCGGCCGCGCCAGCCGGCGATCGGCGTGTCATAGGCGACCGCCTCGATCGTTTCGGCGGGATGCCAGACATAGCGCGGATAGCCGCTCGGCTGCATGATCGCCTCGACGCTGCCGCCGAACTGGATGTCGTAGATCACCTCCGGCCGCTCGAACTGCCAGGGATTGCCGAAGGAGAGCCAGTTTTCGGGATATTCCTGCTGCCAGCCGCCCTTAACGACCTGCCGGAAAAGGCCGTGATCGTAGCGGATGCCGTAGCCATAGGCGGGGATCGACAGCGAGGCCATGGAATCTAGGAAGCAGGCCGCGAGGCGCCCGAGGCCGCCATTGCCGAGCGCAGCATCCGGCTCGACCGTCTTCAGCTTCTCAAGATCGACGCCGAGATCACCCAGCGCCGCCCGATAGACATCGGTCAGACCGAGATTGTTCATCGTGTCGAACAAAAGCCGGCCGATAAGGAATTCAAGCGACAGGTAATAGACCCGCTTGGCGCCCGTCGCATAAGTCGCCTTGGAGGAGGCGATCCACGGATCGACCATCCGGTCGCGCACCGCCAGCGCCGTCGCGAGAAACCAGTCGCGGTCGCTCGCGGTCACGGCATTCTTGCCGACCGCATAGGTCAGCTTGGCGGTGATCGCGGAACGGGCCGCGGCGACCTCGTCGTCTGTCCCGCCCTGCGGCGTGACCGTGGCTTCTGTGCTCATGACGGCGTCCACCATTGTGTCTCCCATCCCCATATCGTCCGGAGCATTGGCGGCTTACCCGCATGCCCGCCAGAAGGCGTCTAGATCCTGCGCTGGAGCCATGCAACAAAAGTGCCGCTCGCCCCGGCGATTGCGTCTGATGACGCGAAATTGGGCATCGACCCAGGCAACCAAACCACGCGACCCATCGTTGTAGAAGCGGCTGCGGGACCAGGTCCTCGCCTCCGGGCGCGTTCCGGAGGCCCTGTGAATGCAGCGAATTTCGCTTCGATCGCAGGGCAAAGGGCCGTTCGAGCCATGAAAATACTGTTCGTCACCAGCGAATTCGGCGACTTCGCGAAGGCCGGCGGCCTCGCCGATGTTTCGGCAGCGCTCCCGCGCGCGCTGAAACGCCGCGGCGTCGATATCCGCATTCTGATGCCGGCCTACCAGAACGTGCTCGACAAGATCACCCAGCTCAAGGTCGTCGCTTCGCTGCCCGGGCACGCCGCGATCGAGCCGTGCCTGATCGGCGAAACGCAGACGGCCGACGGCATCACCGTGTATCTGATCCTCGCGCCTTCGCTCTATCAGCGTGCCGGCACCCCTTATACCACCCCCGAGGGCTATGATTGGGGCGATAACGATGTCCGCTTCGCGCGTCTCGGCCTCGCAGCCGCCGAGGTCGGCAAGGGCATCGCCAGCATCGGCTGGACGCCGGACCTCGTCCACTGCCACGACTGGCCGTCGGCGCTCGCGCCGGCCTACCTGGCCTGGTCGGGCGCGCGCGTGCCGTCCGTGTTCACCATTCACAATCTGGCTCATCAGGGCCTCTTCGGCGCCGATCGGCTCGACGCCCTCGGCATTCCCCATCATGCGTTCCGGACGGACGGCGTCGAATTCCACGGCTACATCTCGTTCATGAAAGCCGGGCTTGTCTACGCCAATCATGTGACGACGGTGAGTAACACCTATGCCGCCGAAATCACGACGGACCACCTCGGTTCGGGTCTCCACGGCGTGACGCGCGGGCTGGCTGCGGAAGGCCGCCTTTCCGGCATCGTCAACGGGCTCGAGGCCGAATGGGACCCGGCGACCGACCGTCACCTGCCCAAGATGTTCGACGCCGACAATCTCGACGGCAAGAGCGTCAATACCGACTTCATCCGCATGTCGCTTTGCCTAAATGCGTCGAACGGCCCGCTCTTTGGCGTCGTCTCGCGCCTCGTTCACCAGAAGGGTCTCGATCTCATCGCCGAAATCGCCGGCACAGTCGTCGAGAGAGGCGGCCAGATTGCGATCCTCGGCACCGGCGATCCGGGCGTCGAGCGCATGCTGCTCGATGTCTCCCGCCGCTATCGCGGCGATATCGGCCTCGTTGCCGGCTTCAGCGACACCATGGCGCACCGCCTCGTCGCCGCGAGCGACTTCTTCCTGATGCCGTCGCGCTTCGAGCCGTGCGGTCTGACGCAAATGCAGGCGCAGCGCTATGGCGCCCTGCCCGTTGCCCATGCGACGGGCGGCCTTGCCGATACGATCGAGAACGATGAGACGGGTTTCCTCTTCACCGATTTCTCGATCGGCGGGTTCCTCGAGGCGACCGGCCGGGCCTTCGACATCTATCATGCGCCTGAACGCCTCGCGGCCATGCGTCGTCGTGCAATGGCCAAGAGCTTTGGCTGGGACGAACCCGCCAAGGCCTATGAGACACTGTTTTCGCGTGTCGCCGGCATACCGGCCAGCAAGCCCCCCGACCGCGGCTTTTCGGGAGTAACGCGCCTGCCACAACTGATCAGTGCTGATACGGACCGGAAAGCCGCCGCTCGATGATGAAACTTACGACGGGATCGCCCTTCACCCTTGGAGCCACTCCGGACGACAAGGGCACCAATTTTGCGCTCTTTTCCGATCACGCCGAGGGCGTGACGCTGTGCCTGTTCTCCAAGGACGGCAGCAAGGAAACTGACCGCATTGACCTGCTCGAATGCACGAATGGCGTCTGGCACGGCCACATTGAGGGCGTGAAGGAAGGCCAGCTCTACGGCTATCGCGTGCGCGGCCCGTTCGACCCTGCCAACGGACATCGCTTCAACGATGCGAAGCTGCTGCTCGATCCCTATGCCCGCGAACTGGTCGGCGATCTCGTGTGGGACGATGCTCTCTACGGTTATCCGGTTGGCGGCGGCGATGATGCCGACCTCAACAAGGACGAGCGCGACAGCGCCGCGTTCATGCCAAAGGCGCGCGTCATCTCGCCGAAAATCCTGACGAAGTCGAAGCGGCCGATGATCCCCTGGCCGCAGACCGTCATCTATGAGAGCCATGTGCGCGGCTGGACCATGCGCCAGCCTTTCGTGCCGGACGATGTTCGCGGCACATTCGCGGCACTCGGCCATCCCAAGGCGATCGAGCATCTCCACCGCATCGGCGTTTCGACCATCGAGTTGATGCCTGTCCATGCCTTCGTGCAGGACCGGCATCTCGGCGAGCGCGGGCTGCGCAATTTCTGGGGCTACAACACCATCGGATTCTTTGCCCCCGAGATGAACTATGTCGATGGCGGCGGCCTTGCCGAAATCGCCGAGGCGGTCGACCGCCTCCATGAGGCCGGCATCGAGGTGATCCTCGACGTCGTCTACAACCACACCGCCGAGGGCAACCATCTCGGGCCGACGCTCTCCTTCAAGGGCATCGACAACTTCTCCTACTACCGCCTGATGCCGGACGACAAGCGCTACTATGACGATCTGACCGGCACCGGCAACGCGATCGACACCAACCATCCGCGCGTGCTGCAGATGGTGCTCGACAGCCTGCGGCTCTGGGCCAACGTCTATGGCGTCGACGGCTTCCGCTTCGATCTCGCGCTGACGCTTGGCCGCGAGCCGAGCGGCTTCAATCCGCGCCACGCCTTTTTCAACGCCATCCTGCAGGACCCGGTGCTCGGCCGGCTGAAGCTGATCGCAGAGCCTTGGGACGTTGGCCCCGGCGGCTATCAGCTCGGCAATTTCCCAGCCGGATTCTCCGAATGGAACGGCGACTATCGCGACGTGGTGCGCGAATTCTGGATGGGCGCCGAGGGCTTGCTGCCAAGCTTCGCCACCCGCTTCGCGGCGTCGAGCGACCTTTTCAACGAAGGCCGGCGCCGGCCCTGGTCGAGCGTCAATTTCATCACCGCCCATGACGGCTTCACGCTCGAGGATCTCGTTTCCTATAACGACAAGCACAATGACGCGAATGGCGAGGACAATCGCGACGGACACAGCGACAACCGCAGCTGGAACTGCGGCGTCGAGGGCCCGACCGATGACCCTGAGATCGTCGAGCTGCGGAAGCGTCAGAAGCGCAACCTGATCGCGACGTTGATGCTGTCACAGGGCGTGCCGATGATGCTGGCCGGCGACGAGATCGGCAACTCGCAAGGCGGCAACAACAACGCCTATGCCCAGGACAACGAGATCGGCTGGGTTGACTGGGGCAATACCGACCCCGAACTCGCCGACTTCACGGCCAAGGTCATTGCCCTGAGGCGCAGCCGCAGTGCCTTCTCGCGGGCCGAATTCGTGACTGGGGCCCGGACGAGCCTTGGCCAGCGCGACGTCGCCTGGTTCAGCGCCGGCGGCGCGCGCATGTCGGATGAGGAATGGAACGACCCGTTCGTCAAGTGCATCACCGTGCGCCTCGCGCCGATGCGCGCCGACGAACCGGTGATGATCGTCATGATGAACGCCTCGCATGTCGACGTGGACTTCACCGTCCCGGGCAAGGAAGGTGGCGGCTGGACCGTCGTCCTCGATACGGCAGGTGCGCTTGAAGGCGAGAAGACCGACGCCGGGAAGACGCTGAAGGTCGTGGCTCGGTCGATGCTCGTGCTGGAAGGCGTCACCGACAAGCCGGCGGACTGATGGAGACGGGGCGCGGAGTTCCCGCCCTCCTTCAGCGGACAGTCGCGTCAGGCCAAGACGAGCCCCGGATTTCGCCAGCGGGTGCAGGGCGGCCGAACAGCCAGCCCTGCCCCATGGCGCCGGGGGCAATCACGCCCAATGCGACCGCCTGCTCCTCGGTCTCGATGCCCTCGAACACGACCGAGAGATTGAGTGTCGACATCATGTGCAGGATCTCGCCGAGAACGAGCGAACTGACGAGGCTCGTTCCGACCGAATTGCTGAACAGCTTGTCGAGCTTGATCGTGTCGATCGGCAAGGTCGCTAGATAAGCGAGGCTCGAATATCCGGTGCCGAAATCGTCAAGGAAGATTCTGAAGCCGGCATCGCGCAGACGGCCGACGGCATCGCCGATCAATTCAACCTCGCCGGTTTCCCGTTCGGTGATTTCGAGGACGATGCGGGATCGATCGACGCCATGAGCGTCGCAATAGAGCTTTAGCACCGTGAGGAGTTCGTCGGAAAGCAGCGACTGCACCGCTATGTTGATGCTGACATAGAGATCCGGCCGTTCGGACAGCAGCGATGACATGTCCGAGAGCGCCCTATCAATGACGAACTCCGTCAAAGCGGGCAGAAGGCCCGTTCGCTCGGCCAGCGGCACGAAGATGTCCGGGCTGACGTCTTCGCCGCCTCTCGGGCACCACCGGGCGAGCGTCTCGAACCCGACCACGGTGCGATCTTCGAGGCGGACCAGCGGCTGATAGTGGACGGTGATCTCGCTCCGGTCGATCGCACGCTTCAAGCGGCGGTAAAGCGTGCGTCGCGAGGCAAGCCAGGCGGCGAGGACCGTTTGGCAGACTTTGCCGAGAAGCGCGCCACCGGCCAGAAGCGCCAGTTGCTGGCTGAGAGGGAGGGCCGGAAAGGCCGGTTTCGACGGCTCATTGACGGCAACGCAAACATCGAAGCCCTCTTTGCATCGAAGGATGGATTGATCCATCCAGCGATTGGACGGCGGGGGTGGGATATAGGTGGCGCCCGAAGGCTGCTCGACGCGA
Source organism: Kaistia sp. (assembly GCA_035555375.1). Classification (GTDB taxonomy): domain Bacteria; phylum Pseudomonadota; class Alphaproteobacteria; order Rhizobiales; family Kaistiaceae; genus Kaistia. Next base: position 610,092 of record DATMGR010000038.1, read on the forward strand.
CTGGAACTCGCATAGGCGATCAGCGAACCGGGCGGCACCACCTTGGCCACCACATCACCGAGAGGCCGGAACAGGTCGGCGGCGGCGGTCGGGCGCGAAAAAACGATTGCACCGTCACGCGCGGCCGCGGAGACAACGATCCGCCAGTCGCCCCGCAGCGGAACCCGCAACCAGATCTTCGCACCGTTCAGGCCGATCCTGTCGGGCGGGCCGAGGGCGTCGTCCCGTGGAGGGCTGCCGCTGCTGTCGCACAGGATCCGGTCACCGTTCACACGGCCGATCTCGACGATGAACACCGAACGCTCGACGAAGAGACGCATCGCCTTGATATCGTCTGGAGAGCACGGAGCCGTCTTCAGCCGCGGCACCATGCGCAGGCCGGCGCGCACTTCATTCGCGACCGATACGGACCGACGCAGAACGAGCTCGGCCTGAAAGGCCAGTTCGCTGTGGCGGCGCTGCCAGCTAATGAGTTCAAAGCCGGCTACCACGACGATCATGCCGAGCGAGATTGCGACGACCGTCCAGCCAACCTTTCGTAAAACGGCATTCAACGGATCGCTATCCCTAGAAAAAACAAAGCCTTGCAGATCTTGGCCAGGATCTCGCAAAGGCCCGATCAGGCAGGGACGATGCCGACGGCGGATTTCGGCGCCGGTTCCCCCGAGAGGTTACGAGCGAATCGAACGGATGATCGCAACCTTGGACACACTAGGCGATAGGGTGAAAATTTGATCTGGCGCAAACTGCGCCGAGACAGGCGACATCTGTTCATCGTGAACGGTTCACGAATCTGGACGCAGAAACCGCTGCCGCACACGTCAGGCACAGGGGATTCCCGGGAAAACCGACGGTCCTGTCGATCTCGAAGCCGGCACATGATCTGTGTCGTTTCCTGCGATCCTTGGGACATCAAGGCGCGCGATGCGCGGCGATTTGTGCCAGCACGACGGCGAGGCGCCTACCCGTCGATGCCTTTTCCGAGCACGATCGACAGTTCACGCGTCGCCTCGAGCAGCGTGGCCAGAGCCGCCGCGCGGTCGGGCACGTCCTCCCGGTCGATGCGCGGCAGGAAAGGACAGGTGAGCGCGGCGATCGCGGTATCGCCTGGACCGAGGATCGGCGCCGAGAGATTGAAGACCGCTTCGGACTGCAAGCTCGGCATCGTCTCAAACCCTTGCGCGCGAATGGCGCCGAGGCGGACGTCGAGTTCGGCGGGCCGGCTCTTGTCCTCGGCGAGGTCTTCGCGCTCAGCCTCCATCAACGCGCGTTCCTGCGGCGTGGCAAACGCCAGCAGGACATGGCCCGATCCGGTATTGTAGAGGCTGACGCGGGCACCGACGCGGATCGAATAGCTCCAATAGGACGGCGCATCCATCTGCGCGACCACGATGACGCGGCCGCGATCATAGACCGTCAGATGACAGGCCTGTTCGGCACGCTTGGAGAATGTCCGCATGACAGGCAGCGCCTGGCTCACCAGCCGCCGCACAGGCGCATGCTGATGGGCAAGCGCGAAGAGCCGCAACGTCAGTTCATAGCGGTCTCCGAGGATGCGGGCGACATAGCCGCGCCGCACCAGACGGTCCAGCATCCGATAGATCTCGTTCGGCGAACGGCCCAGCGCCTTGGCGATCTCGGCCTGGGTCAGGCTTTCATCGGTCGCCGCGAGGAGCTCCAGGATATCCAGCCCCTTGTCCAGTGCAGGCGCGCGATAGCGATCATTGACGTCGTCGAGCATGAACCTTCAACCCAGCCAGCGGTCGCGCCAAGATCCAGCCATCGCGGCCGGCCGCGCGACAGGCTAGACATTGACTCGGATCGGTCGTGTTCGCTTATATACGAATACACCATTCACGGATGGATAATTTGATCGACTCGTCGGCCGTATGCCGGCGGAGCGACGCGTGGCACCATCCGGCTGGACATCGCATAGGCTCGCATGGCAGCGATCGGTTGAGAGCGCCGGATTGCCGCTCGTATCATATAGGGAGGAACATCGGATGGGCGAGACGCTCGCAGGCAAGGTCGTGCTGGTGACGGCGGCGGCACAGGGGATCGGCCGGGCCATCGCCGAAAGCGCCGCCGATGCCGGCGCCACCGTTTGGGCGACGGACATCAACGAGGCGAAAGTCAGCGAGCTGTCGCATCGCCCCAATGTCACGACGCGGGTTCTCAATGTTCTGAAGAGTGCCGATGTCGATGCCCTCGTCGCCGAGATCGGCACAGTCGACGTGCTCTTCAACGCGGCCGGCATCGTCCATGCCGGCACGATCGAGCAGGCGAGCGAGGCAGACCTCGACTTCGCCTATGACCTCAACGTCAAGTCCATGTGGCGCACGATCAAGGCCGTGCTGCCGGGCATGCTGGCGCAGAATGATGGTTCGATCGTGAACATCTGCTCTGTTGCAGGCTCGATCAAGGGCGTCCCCAACCGCTTCGCCTATGGTGTCACCAAGGCTGCGACGGTCGGTCTCACCAAGTCGGTTGCGGCGGATTTCGTGACGCGCGGCATCCGCTGCAACGGCATCTGCCCCGGAACGGTCGAGAGCCCGTCACTGCAGGACCGGTTGCGTGCTCAGGGTGACTATGAGGCCGCCCGCGCCGCCTTCATCGCCCGCCAGCCAATTGGCCGCATCGGCACGCCGCAGGAGATCGCGGACCTCGCCATCTATCTCGCAACCGCCACCTACACGACCGGCCAGATGCACATCATCGATGGCGGCTGGGTCAACTGAAGCGCCGCTCGCTCCCCGTCATGCTCAGGCTCGGCCCGGGCATAACGGGAAGGCGATGCCTTCTCGAAGTCAGTACTGGTCGCGCCGCCGGACCCAGGCCTGCGGGAAGTCCAGTCCCTCCTCGTTCCGGCCTTTCGGGACGAGGTCGAGATAGTGATAGGCGCCGTTCACCATTTCCACGCCGCGGCTGTAGCAGGAATAGGTGTGGTAGACGGCTCCCTGCTCGTCCTTCGCGAACACGCTGATGCCGACAATGTCCGAGGCGCCGATCTTGCGCTCGGTATAGTTATAATAGCCGCGGCCTGCAGCGAGTTCTTCCGGCGCGAATGAGGCCTGGTAGTCGTAATTGAAGTCGCTGCCATCGGCCTGCACCCATGGGAAGGTCCAGCCGAAGCGGCTCTTATAGGCCTCGATCCGCTCCAGCGGCGCGCGCGACACAGCCGTGAAGGCGACGTCGCGATGCGCGAGATGGATGGGGATATGGTCGAAATTGTCGGCCCAGAACGAGCACGACTTGCAGCCTTCCTGCCAGTCGGGGCCGAACATGAAGTGATAGACGATGAGCTGCGAATGGCCGTCGAAGAGATCGGCGAGCGTCATCGAGCCCGACGGGCCGATGAAGCGGTAGTCCTTCTCGATCTTCTCCCACGGCATTGCCATGCGGCGCCGGGTCAAGGCCTCGCGCTGCTGCGTGAACGCCTTCTCCGCGTCCAGCAGATCAAGCCGCGCCTTCAGCCAGTCATCATGCGATACGACGTCGTTCAACATGTCTCTTCTCCTTGAATGATCGAGGGGATTCAGATCCGGCCCATGCGCCGCAGCCAGTGGCCGGCATGGATGAAGCTCATGAGCGCATACATGAGCGCCATGCCGCCCGGCAGCACGCCGCCCGGCATGGCGCCACAGAGCATCGCGTCGCCGTTGTCGGCGAGGCTTGCCAACGCCATCACGGCGAAGAGCGGCGTTGCGGCGAGCGCCATGCCCTCCGCGATCCGCTCTCCCCATGAGTTATTGCGGGCCAAGGACGTCTCGGAAACCTCGCTGGTCATTTGCTGCCATCCATCCCATGCTGCCGGTGCGGCCTTCAGGACCGCGATCCGATCCTCGCCGCGATCGGAGCGAGGGTGGGAGTGACAATTCTGGCGCGATCGAGATGGACTCGCTGATCACAGCCGCAGCGCTCGCGCTCGCCCACGGCGATCCGCTGGGCGCGTTGAAGCGCGTGGCGCTGCGCGATGATGCACCGGCTCTCGCGCTGCGCGGGATCGCCATGGCGCAACTCGGCGATTTTCCACGCGCAAGAACCCTGTTGCAGCGCGCCCGCCGCGCCTTCGGACCGCGCGAGGTGACGGCGCGCGCCCGCTGCACAGTCGCCGAAGCCGAGATCGCGCTCGTCTCGCGCGATCTCACTTGGCCGATCAAGCCGCTTGACGATGCCCGCGTCACCCTGACGGCGCGCGGCGATCATGCGAATGCCGCGCTTGCGCGCATCCTCACCGCGCGGCGTATGATCCTGACCGGACGGCTCAGGGATGCCGCCGCTCTGCTCGACGGCGGCGCGACGACCGCCGCCCTGCCGCCGGCTGCCGAAGCTGCCGAAGCACTGGCGCGCGCCGGCCTTGCCATCCGCCGCATCGATACGGCGGGCGCGCGCGACGCCCTCAGCGCAGCCGGAGCCGCGGCACGCCGCGCCGGCATCCCGGCGCTTATGGCCGAAATCGCCGCTGCGGCCGCTGTGCTCGATGCGCCGGCGGCAAGGGTCGTCGAGGCTGACGGCGGCCGCCTGCTCTCGCTGGCCGAGGTCGAGGCCGTGCTCGCCTCACAGGCGCTGGTCGTCGATGCGTGCCGACATGCCGTCAGGTCGGGCGCAAACCATGTCCGGCTCGACTCGCGACCGGTGCTGTTTTCGCTGCTGGTAAGCCTCGCAAAAGCCTGGCCAGGCGATGTCGCGCGCGCCGCATTGATCCGTGATGCCTTTCGCGGCCGGGAGGCCGACGAGTCACATCGCGCGCGGCTCAGGGTCGAGATCGGCCGGCTGCGCGACGCGCTGGCGCCGCTCGCCGACATCACGGCGACCGCGACGGGTTATCGTCTGCTTCCGGCAGAAGACAGGCCGGTCGTGATGCTGGCGCCGCCTTTCGAGGCGCCGCATGCCGCGGTGCTGGCGCTGCTTTCCGACGGCGAGGCCTGGTCGAGTACCTCGCTCTCCATCGCGCTCGGGTCGAGCACGCGCACCGTGCAGCGCGCCCTCGACGCGCTCGCCAGATCCGGCACGATCCAGAGCGTCGGGCGCGGCCCGGCGCGCCGCTGGATGGCGCCGCCGGTACCCGGCTTCCCGACAAGCTTGTTACTCCCGGGACCGACGCCAGGTCACTAATGTCCAGACCGAGGGGCTGCCACTCCGGCGGCGCCAAAGACTGCGAAGGAGCCATCGCCATGAGGCGGACCAAGGCGGAAGTGCTGCGCGAATATGGGCCGTTCGAGGGCGCCCCAAGCATTGCCGGCGTCACCTTTGACGGCGCGCGCGTGTGGTTTGCAACGGGCGAGCGGATCGCCGCGCTCGATCCCGACAGCGGGACGCTGGTCGGCGGCATAGACATCGCCGCCCATGCCGGCACCGCCTATGACGGACGGCACCTCTTCCAGATCGCCGGCGACGTGATCCAGAAGATAGATCCGGAGAACGGCGAACTGCTGGCAACCATCCCGGCGCCCGGACAGGGGCGGGACAGCGGCCTCGCTTATGCGGAGGGCGCGCTGTTCGTCGGCCAGTACCGCGACCGCTGCATCCACGAGATCGATCCGGAGACCGGCGATATCCGGCGGACCATTCGCTCGGACCGCTTCGTCACCGGCGTCAGCTTCGTCGACAGCGAGCTGTGGCATGCGACATGGGAAGACGAGGCGAGCGAGCTTCGCCATATCGATCAGAAGGACGGGACCGTGCTCGAAGCGCTGGAGATGCCGGCCGGCCTCACCATATCGGGCCTCGAATCCGATGGGGCCGACCGTTTCTTCTGTGGCGGCGGCGACAGCGGCAAGGTTCGCGTGGTTCGCCGCCCCGATCGCGACTGATTCTCGGAACGATCGGCCGCCCGCGCCGTTGAATCACCATCGGAAGCATCGATGGAGAATTACGATGACCTTGGTCAATGACACCAGCTTCACCAGCAGTACCCAGTCGATCAATCCGCTGATTTCGGCCGATAAGGTCGATGGAACGGCTGTGTACAATACTGCCGGGGAGCGCCTCGGCGACGTCCATGACGTCATGATCGACAAACAGTCCGGCCGCGTTGCTTACGCGATCATGTCGTTCGGCGGCTTCCTTGGAATCGGCGAGAAGTATCACCCGTTGCCGTGGAATGCGCTGAATTACGACACCGAGCGCGGTGGCTATGTCGTCAATCTGACGCGCGACCAGCTCGAAGGCGGCCCGGTGTTCGACGATACCGACGAGCCGACCTGGGGCGACCGCGACTATGAAAAGCGTGTGCACGATTATTACGGCATTTCGCCCTACTGGACGATCTGACGCTTCATATGATGGACGCAGAGAGCCGCGGCACACGCCGCGGCTTTTTGCTGTTCGCGGCTAGCGATAGGTCGCGCCGAGATGATGCACGGCAATGTCGGATGCCGAGGGCATTGCGATGCCGGATTCCGGCTTGAAGGTGATCGTGCGCGGCTCGCCGGGCAGCAACAGGAAGCTCGTATCGTCGAAGTGTCCCGGGAAAGCCGGCGCCTCGGTGCGAACGTAGAACGCGGGCGCGTCGGTTTCGAGCTTGAACTGCCCGGCGCCGATCTCGCTGAGCGACACGCGCGCCAGTGGCAGATCGAGCCGTTTCGGCAGGTCCGGAAACACCGTCACCTGCAGCGTCGGATCGGCCACGCCGTCCGCGAGCGCGTCAATGACATAGAATCGATCATCTGACTTCGGCGCTTCGATCGCGGCGACGTCCACGGCACGATCAGGCGGCAAATGGGCCTCGGCGATCCGCTCGCCCAGGAGCTTGCCGGCAAGATCGAGCGCGCGAATGCGCAGACCGAGCCTGACTTCGGCGTGACGATCATTGACCGCCCTCACCGTCAGCATACCGGCCTCGATGCGGGCCGCGAGGGCGACCGGGGCGAAGAAGCGCTTGGCGTGGTAGTGCAGGGTCTTCCAGGCCAGCGTGTGATCGATCGACGACCAAGACACCGCCGGCCAGACATCGTTGAGCTGCCAATAGAGCGCGCCCATCGAATGCGGCTTCAGGCTGCGCCAATAGCGCACCGCCGTCTCGATCGCCAAGGCCTGCTGCAGCTGCGACAGGAACACGAACTGCTCGAAGCCTGAGGGCACGCGGAAATAGCGCGCCATCGTGTCGATGATGCGCGAATTGCCAGCGGGATCGCGCTGGTGAAACTCCATCACCGGCGCCGTCGCGTTCCAATCGTCGGGCTCGGCGAAGGCGCGGATACCGGTCATCGAGGGGAAGGACTGGAAGCCGAACTCAGAGCAGAAGCGCGGTTTCACGGTGTAGTAGTGCTCGAAATTCTTGTTCGAGTGCCAGACATCCCAGAAATGCATGTCGCCCGAGCCATCATCATGCCAGGCATCGCCATAATCGAGATCGCCATTGCAGGGCGAGGACGGCCAGAAGCGGCGGTCCGGATCGGTCTCGACGACCGCGCGATCGATGATGCGGTTGAGGCGATCGTAATTGACGAGATAGCGGTCGCGATTGTTGCGCGAAAGCTCATACCAGGACAGCGAGCCCACGACCTCGTTGTCGCCGCACCAGAGCGCGATGGATGGCCGGCTGGAGAGGCGCTTGATCTGGTAGCGCAGCTCGGCATCGACCTGCTCCAGGAATTCAGGCGTCGAGGGATATTGCGAGCAGGAGAACATCATGTCCTGCCAGACCAAGAGGCCGAGTTCGTCGCAGAGATCATAGAACGCATCGAACTCATAGAACCCGCCGCCCCAGACGCGGATCATGTTCATGTTGGCTTCAACGGCGGCCGAGAGCAGCGCACGGATCCGACCTTCGGTGATCTTGGAAGGCAGCGCGTCGGCGGGAATCCAGTTGGCGCCCTTGGCGAAGATGTCGATGCCGTTGACGCGGAAGATCATCGAGGCGCCGGCCGCGTCCTTCTCGGTCACCACTTCGAGCGTGCGGAAGCCGATTTTGCGGGTGACGCTGTCGCCCGGGATCGAGACAACCGCGTCATAAAGCGGCTGCTCGCCGTGGCCGGCCGGCCACCAGAGCTCGGGCATGCCGACATCGAGATCGAGAAAGACGCGCGTCGTACCGGCCGCAGCCGCGACATCGGACTTCGCGATCTTTCCGTCCAGCGAGAATTCGACGGGAACGCTGGCCGGCGCCGGCGCGACCAGCTCGACCTCGGCGACGGCCTTAACCGAGCCATCCGCGGCATGGCGCTGGCGAATCTGGACGCTCTCGATGCGCGCGGCCTCATAAAGATGCAGGAAGGGTTCGGCATAGATGCCCGTCACCATCAAGCATGGACCCCAGTCCCAGCCACCATGGCATTGGGCCTTGCGGATCATGTTGAGGTTGGGGACCTTGTTGTTGGAAACGCTCCACGGGATCGGAAATGGCTGCCACGCGGCGCGGCGGCTCGCCTCGGCACCGGCCGGCGAGAAGCGGATACGCAGTTCGTTGGCGCCCTCGACGATCTGCCCGGTCACGTCGATGCGATGGCGGATGAAGCTCGATTCGAGCCGCGCCACCACGTTTCCGTTCAATGTCACCTCGGCGAAGGTATCGACGAATTCGAGCTCCAGCACCGCCCAGCGGCCGGCTGTGGCGCCCGGCGCGACGTCGAAATGCCGGCTGATCTCCCACGCCGTTTCGCCGACCCACTGCACCAGCGCCTCGTTGCGGCCGACCATCGGGTTGGGAATACGATCCAGCGCAAGCAGGGCCGAATGGACGTCGCCGGGGATGGCGCAGTCGCCGAGGACCGCGCCGTCGGCGTCGGCCAAGGTCCATGCTCCGGCGAGCGAAATGCGCATGTCGACGTGCGGGGAGACGGTCATCGAAGCAATTCCTGATGGCGTGGACGCGCGGAGGGGCGGCAGAGAATGCGTTCTATCCCATGCCAGGACCGCGCTCCAGCAGGGGGGTGGTCTGTCATCGAACGGTTTTGGGTCCGGTCATATTTTTGGCTTCCATTTGGCTGGCAAGGTGCTCATATGCCAGAAAGATATCCCTTGCGGCCGCGACGCCGCACCCAGGTTGGAGGACGGCGATGCCATCAAAACTCGACCAGTTGAAGTCCATGACGACTGTGGTCGCCGACACCGGCGACCTCGAGGCGATCAAGACTTTCCATCCCGTCGACTGCACGACCAATCCCTCGCTCGTCCTGAAGGCGTTCGAGCTGCCGCTCTACAAGGATGTGATCGACGGTGCGATCTCCTGGGGCAACAAGCAGGGCGGTTCCAAGGAGGCGATCGCTGCATCCGTTGCCGACCGCCTTTCGGTCGCATTCGGCGCCGAGGTCTCGAAGCTGGTTCCCGGCCGTGTCTCGACCGAGGTCAACGCCGACCTTTCCTTCGACACCGAAGGCTCGCTGAAACGCGCCCGCGCCATCATCAAGGACTATGCCGATCTCGGCATTCCGCGTGAGCGCATCCTAATCAAGCTGGCCTCGACCTGGGAGGGCATCCGCGCCGCGGAAATCCTCCAGAAGGAAGGCATCGACTGCAACCTGACGCTGCTGTTCTCGCTCGCCCAGGCAGCCGCCTGCGCCGATGCCGGCGTGTTCCTCATCTCGCCCTTCGTCGGCCGCATCCTCGACTGGTACGTCAAGTCGACCGGCAAGACCTATGAGGCCGAGGAAGATCCGGGCGTCGTCTCGGTTCGCCAGATCTACGCCTATTACAAGGCGCATGGCATCAAGACCGTCGTGATGGGCGCATCGTTCCGCTCGATCGGCGAGATCGAGGCCCTGGCTGGTTGCGACCGCCTGACGATCGCCCCCGCTCTGCTGGAGAAGCTCGCCGGCGACCAGGGCACGCTGGTGCGCAAGCTCGATCCGGCCAATGCCGGCGAGGCGCCCGCCAAGCAGTCCTATGACGAGAAGGGCTTCCGCTGGGCCTTGAACGAGGACGCGATGGCGACCGAGAAACTCTCGGAAGGCATCCGCCAGTTCGCCAAGGACCTGCGCACGCTGCGCGGCCTCGTCGCCAAGAAGCTCGAGGCCGGCGTCCCGGCCTGACACATTCGGCATTTCGCCGGAGAATCAGCCCGTCATGGTTCGCCATGGCGGGCTTTTCTTTGCGCGGTGCCTTGTCAGACGCCGATTTCCAAGATAAATACAAACTGTCGACAAGACAGCGAGCGAAGAGTGTGAAGGAGACGACAATGGATCCGAAGGCGACCTGGAAGGGCGTTTTCCCTGCTGTGACCACCCAGTTCCGCCCGGATTTCTCGGTCGATCTCGAGGCGACCGCGAAGGTCATCGAGGCGCTGATCACCGACGGTGTCTCCGGCCTCATCATCTGCGGCACGGTTGGCGAGAACTGCTCGCTGACACGCTCTGAAAAGGTCTCGCTGGTCGAGACCGCCGTCGCCACGGCGCGTGGCCGTGTGCCGGTCATCTCGGGCCTTGCCGAATATACCAGCGCCTTCGGCGCCGAATATGCCCGCGAGGCGACCAAGGCCGGCGTCAACGGCCTGATGGTCATGCCGGCGATGGTCTATCCGGCCAAGCCGCGCGAGACGATCGATCACCTGACCACGATCGCCAAAGCAACCGATACGCCGATCATGGTCTACAACAATCCGCCGAGCTACCGCACCGACGTCACGCCGACGATGCTGGCCGGCCTTTCCGATATCGACACCATCGTCGCTTTCAAGGATTCATCGGGTGATACCCGCCGCATCGTCGATGTGCGCAACATGACCGGCGATCGCTTCATCCCGTTCTGCGGCCTTGACGACGTGGTGCTGGAGACGGTGGCGCTCGGCGCCGTCGGCTGGGTCTCGGGCATGTCGAACGTGTTCCCGCGCGAAGGCGAGACGCTGTTCCGCCTGGTCCGCGACGGCCGCTTTGCCGAGGCGATGCCGATCTATGACTGGTTCATGCCGATCCTCCATCTCGACGCCCGCCCGGATCTCGTCCAGGCGATCAAATATTGCGAGAAGATCCTCGGCCGCGGCACCGACCTGACCCGCCCGCCGCGCCTCGCGCTCGACGCGGCCGAGAAGGCCGAGCTCGAAGCCGTGATGCAGAAGGCGATCGCCAACCGCCCGGCGTTGCCGGAAACCGGCCTCCCGGCCGCCGCCTGATCGGCGGCGCAGCATGCGCATCGCCGTCATCGGTGGAGGCATCGTCGGCGCGGCGATCGCGCATGCGCTGCTAGACGAAGGCCACGCGGTCGACATTCTCGACCGCGACGGCATCGCCGCGGGCGCTTCGGCTGGCAATGCCGGCTGGATCGCCCATATCGACATCATGCCGCTCGCCTCGCCCAAGGTGTGGCGGCAGATGCCGCGCTGGATGCTCGATCCGCTCGGGCCCCTCTCCATCCGCCCGGCCTATCTGCCGAGGCTTGCACCGTTTCTCGCGCGCTTTGTTGCTGCGAGCCGTCCCGGCCGGATCGAGGCGTCGATTGCCGCGATCTCGGCGCTCAACGCCCGCGCCCTTCCCGCCTGGGAAAAGCGGCTCGGCATGCTGGGTCTGGAAGGTCATCTTCGCCGCAAGGGCCTGCTCTCGGTCTGGTCGAGCGCCGCAGGCGCGGCCTCTGCCGAAGGACTGATCGCGCGCCAGCAGGCGATGGGCATTCCGGTCGAATGGCTCGACGCGGGCGCGCTGCATGAGCTCGAGCCGGCGCTTGGCCCCCGTGCGGCGCGCGGCGCGCTCTATGCGAGCGGCTGCCACGTCTCCGACCCCCGCCAGTTCACGCTCGATCTGGCCGCGGCGGCGATGGATCGCGGCGCGATGTTCAAGAAGCTCGAAGCAGCCGCGCTCCGCCCCGATGTCGACGACATCGCCATCATCACGAGCTTCGACAGCATCGCGCTCTATGACCGCGTGGTGGTCGCGACCGGCGCGTGGTCGAAGCCGCTCGCCGCGTCGATCGGCGACCGCGTGCCACTCGATACCGAGCGCGGCTATAACGTGACGCTACCGGCCGGCCGGCTCGGGCTTTCGCGTCCGGTGATGTATGAGGGCGAGGGCTTCGTGACGTCGCCGCTCGACAGCGGCGACCGCATCGGCGGCAGCGTCGAATTCGCGGGCCTCGAAGCGGCCCCGAACTATGCCCGGGTCGACGCCATCCTCGGCCGCGCCCGCCGCTTCCTGCCGGAGGCCGATCTTTCTGGCGGGACGCGCTGGATGGGTTTCCGGCCTTCGATCCCGGATTCGCTCCCGGTCATCGGCCCGTCGAAGCGCGATCCCCGCATCGTGCATGCCTTCGGCCATGGCCATTACGGCTTGACGCAGGCGGCCGTGACGGCGGAAATCGTCGCCGACCTCATCGCCGGGCGGCTGCCGGTGATCGACCCCGCTCCCTATTCCGTCACCCGCTTCCAGGCAAGGTTCTGACCATGGCGCGCCACTCGTTCTTCTGCATCGACGGCCACACCTGCGGCAATCCCGTGCGGGTCGTCACCGGCGGTTCGATCCCGGTGTTGAAGGGCGACACCATGTTCGAGAAGCGGCAGCATTTCCTGGCCGAGTTCGACTGGATCAGGAAGAGCCTCTGCTTCGAGCCGCGCGGCCACGACATGATGTCCGGCTCGATCCTCTATCCGCCGTCCTCGGATGCCTATGACACGGCCATCCTGTTCATCGAGACCTCCGGCTGCCTGCCGATGTGCGGCCATGGCACGATCGGCACCGTGACCTTCATCATCGAGCACGGCCTCGTCACGCCGAAGACGCCGGGCCTGCTGCGACTGGAGACGCCGGCCGGCCTCGTCGAGGCGCGCTATGTACAGAACGGGCCCTATGTCGAGAGCGTGACGCTCACCAATGTGCCGTCATTCCTGCTCGGCCGCGACTATGAGGTCGAGGTCGACGGTATCGGCACGCTGAAGGTCGATATCGCCTATGGCGGCAATTTCTATGCGATCGTCGAGCCGCAGGCGAACTACGCTGATCTTTCTGATCTCGAGCCATCCGACATCGTGCGCCTGTCGCCGAAGCTGCGCGCCGCCTTCAATGCGCGCCATCAGATCGTCCATCCGGAGAACCCGGCGCTCGACAAGCTGACGCATGTGCTGTGGACGGGAAAGCCCAAGAACCAAGGCTCCAGCGCCCGCAACGCCGTCTTCTATGGCGACAAGGCGATCGACCGCTCGCCCTGCGGCACCGGCACCTCGGCGCGGCTGGCGCAGCTTTTCGCCACGGGCAGGTTGAAGGAAGGCGAGGCCTTCGTGCATGAGAGCATCATCGGCTCGACCTTCACCGGCCGCGTCGCGCGCCAGACGACGGTCGGCGGCAAGCCCGCGATCGTGCCGACCATCGAGGGTTGGGCGCGTGTCACCGGCTACAACACCATCTTCGTCGACGACCGCGACCCGTTCTGGGCCGGCTTCCAGGTGGTCGACGGCGCCGCCTGATCATGACAAAGGGCGGCGCCGGAGCGCCGCCCTTCATAAGCAATGCAGTCGCGTCTTCAGCGAACCCAGCCGCCCTGGATGAACACCCAGCGGCCGTTACGCCAGACCCAGCGCGGATTGCTGTAGCGCCAGCCGGGCCGGCCGCGTACCCAGCGGCCCGACACCCAGACATAGCGTCCGCGGCTCCAGGCCCAATGGCCAGGAACCCAGACATAACCGCGCCGCGGCGGCGGCACGCGTTCGACGCGAGGTGGCGGCGGACGACGATTCGGGCCGGGGGGCGGCGGTCGTTGTCCGGGCGGAGGCCACGATTGTGCATCGGCTTCATCGGGCAGCGCGAGGCTTGCCGCAGGCGCGACGATCGCCGCGGCAAACAGGCCGCGGAGCAGGGAGCGTCGTGAGAGCTTCAAGGGGGTTCCTCCTTCGAATAGGCGGCTTTCGCCGCCTCATGCCCGCAGCCGTGATACGAATGCCAAACGCATTTCCGTCGCCGCCGATCCTGCGCCGGCAGCGATTTCTTCAGACCGCGTAACCGTGGCGGTTGAGAAAGAGCTTCAACCGATCAGGAAACTTGAGCAGCTTGCGGTCGCGCTTCGGGCAGGCGTCGAGATCATCACCGGAAAGGCAGGTTTCCTCGCCGGCATCGGCGGCAAGGTCCCAATGGTCGAGCAGCGCCTTGAAGGCTGCCGGACCTGACCCGGCGCGTACGCTCTGCGCCACCCATCCAGCCAGGAAGCCTGGCGATGACCAGCGCGTCCCGGGATCCGCATTCGCCTCGAGCTCGGCCAGCCAGTCGCGCTGATGCTTCGCAAAACGCGGCTCGGCGCTCACATCGATGACCTGGCCGTCGCGCACGGAGCGGATGACGAGCGGCGCGGCGCTGCAGGCATAGCAATCAAACGCATAGAGGAAGGCGTTGTCGGTCGTCACGATCTCCGCAACGCCGTCATTGTCGAGATCCTGGAGATAGTCGCCGTCTCCATCGAAGGAGCCGATCTCGATCGGGGTCCAGCCTTTCGGCCCGCTTTCGGCGACCACAACGCGGGAACAGCAGTGGGCGCCACCGGAATAGCTGGAGAAATAGACCTCCTTGCCGACCCGGTAGGGATCGATCTCGGCGATCGAGGCGGTGGCCGCGGGCACGTCCATGCCCGAGGCAAGGCCGGCGTCATCGAGCACCATGCGGCCGCCGATCGTCACTTGCAGCACCGGCACGTCGAGCGTCTTGTCGATCTTCGGCCGGCGCTCATAGAAGAGGCGAGCCGTGATGCCACCGTCGGTGACGCTCGCCTCCCGCGCGCCTTCGGCGAACTCGGTCGTCGGAAAGGGCGGCGGCGCGCTTTCGCCTTCGCTCTCTGCGGCGCCGGCCGGCATCATGGCCAGCCACAGGACGGCCAGCGCCGATGCGCCCATTCCAATGTGGATGGCCACGGATTGCTTCCTCCACGAACAGATCCCGCAGCCGGAATCGCTGGCGTTGAGTCTAGGCCGCCGTCGCCACGCCGAACAGGGGTCGCGCTTGCCGCCTCGGCCCCGCTGCCGATAAGAAGATGGCAACGCAACCACCGGAGTACCGCCCCGTGACATCGCCTCTCCTGCCGAAGAGCGGCGGCCAGCTCATCGTCGAAGCGCTGGCCGCGAACGGGGTCGACCGGGTCTTCACGGTGCCGGGCGAGAGCTTCCTGGCCGTGCTCGATGCGCTCAGCGATTCAGCCATCGATGTCGTCAACGCCCGCCACGAAGGCGGGGCGGCGATCATGGCGGAAGCGGATGGCAAGCTGACAGGGCGGCCGGGCGTCGCGATCGTGACGCGTGGGCCGGGCGCGACCAATGCTGCAGCCGGACTGCACATCGCGCGGCAGGATTCGACGCCGATGATCCTGCTCGTAGGGCAGATCGCCCGCGGCCATCGCGAGCGCGAGGCGTTCCAGGAAATCGACTATCGCCGCATGTTCGGCGAGGTCGCGGAATGGGTCGCGGAGATCGACGAGCCGGCACGCATCCCTGAATTCCTCTCGCGTGCCTTCCACACCGCGACCTCGGGCCGGCCGGGGCCGGTCGTCCTCGCACTGCCAGAGGACATGCTGCGCGAGACGGCGTCTGTGCTGGCGCCGCAGCCCTTCGAGCCGATCGAGACCTATCCTGGCCTGACGCAGACCGCGCAGCTCCAGAAGCTGCTCTGGGCGGCAAAGCGGCCCTTCGTCATCGCGGGCGGCGCGCGCTGGAGCGACAAGGCGGTTGCCTCGCTCCGCCGCTTTGCCGAGCGCTTCGAACTGCCGGTCGCGGTGTCATTTCGCCGCCAGGGCCTCTTCGATCACGACCATCCCAACTATGCAGGCGATGTCGGGCTCGGCATCAATCCGGCGCTCGCCAAGCGGATCAAGGAGGCGGATCTGCTGCTGCTCCTCGGCGGGCGGATGAGCGAGACGCCGTCTGGCGGCTATACGCTGATCGAGGCACCCGAGCCGCGGCAGATGCTGGTGCATGTCCATGCGAGCGCCGAGGAACTCGGCCGCGTCTATCGCCCGACCCTTGCCATCAACGCAACGCCGAACGGCTTCGCATCGCAGCTCGAAGTGGTGCATCCGCCTGTTACGATCCCCTGGGGGGACGAGACGCGGGTAGCGAATGAGAGCTATCGCGCCTGGTCGGAGCCGTCCCCGCGCGATGTCGCGGGCGTCGAGCTCGGCGCCATGATCCGCCATCTCCGCGAGACGCTGCCGGACGACGCCATCCTCACCAATGGCGCCGGCAACTATGCCGGCTGGCTGCATCGCTATTATCGCTTCCGACAGCCTGGCACGCAGCTCGCGCCGACTTCCGGCTCGATGGGCTACGGATTGCCGGCCGCGATTGCCGCGAAGCTCCGCCATCCGGAGCGCATCGTCGTGGCGCTGGCTGGCGACGGCTGCTTCCAGATGACGGGCCAAGAATTCGCGACCGCCGTGCAGGAAGGCGCCGCCGTCATCGTCATCGTGGTCGACAATGGCATGTATGGCACGATCCGCGCCCATCAGGAGCGGGCCTATCCCGGCCGCATCGCCGCGACGGCGCTCACCAATCCCGATTTCGCGGCGCTCGCCCGCGCCTATGGCGGCCATGGCGAAACGGTGGAGCGGACCGAGGATTTCGCGAGCGCCTTCGAACGGGCCGCGCGCTCCGGCAAGCCCGCCATCTTGCATGTGAAGGCTGATCCCGAGGCGATTTCGCCCACCACGACGATCAGCGCCATCCGCGACAAGGCTCGCGGCTGAGCCCGGAGATCAGGCCCGCTCGAGCGCGATCGCGATGCCCTGGCCGACGCCGATGCACATGGTGGATAGCGAGCGGCGGCCGCCTGACAGCGCGAGTTCAAGCGCGGCCGTGCCGGTGATCCGCGCGCCGGACATGCCGAGCGGATGACCGAGCGCGATCGCGCCGCCATTCCGGTTCACGCGCGGATCGTCATCGGCGATGCCGAGCTGACGCAGCGTCGCGAGACCTTGCGAGGCGAAGGCCTCGTTGAGCTCGATGACGTCGAAATCGGCCGGCGTCAGCCCAAGCCGCGCCATCAGCTTTTCCGAAGCGGGCGCCGGGCCGATGCCCATGATGCGCGGCGGCACACCGGCCGCGGCACCGCCGAGCACACGGGCGATCGGCGTCAGGCCGTGCTTGAGTGCAGCCTCGGCGGAACCGAGGATCAGCGCCGCGGCGCCGTCGTTGACGCCCGAGGCATTGCCGGCCGTGACGGAGCCGCCTTTGCGGAACGGCGTCGGCAGCTTGGCCAGCGCCTCGATCGTCGTGGCGCGGGGATGCTCGTCCTTGTCGACGATGACGGGATCGCCCTTCCGCTGCGGGATGGTGACCGGCGTGATTTCGCGAGCCAAGCGGCCGTTTGCCTGCGCTTCCGCCGCCTTCGTCTGGCTGCGCAACGCGAAGGCGTCCTGGTCTTCGCGGGAGACAGCGAAATCCTCGGCGACGTTTTCGCCGGTCTCGGGCATCGAATCGACGCCGTATTGCGCCTTCATCAGCGGATTGACGAAACGCCAGCCAATGGTGGTGTCGTAGATCTCGGCATTGCGCGAGAAGGCCTGCTCGGCTTTCGGCATCACGAACGGCGCGCGCGACATGCTCTCGACGCCACCTGCGATCATCAACTCGGCCTCGCCGGCCTTGATGGCCCGCGCCGCCGTGATGACGGCGTCCATGCCGGAGCCGCAGAGGCGGTTGATCGTCGTGCCGGAGACACCGACGGGCAAACCTGCCAGCAGCGACGACATGCGCGCGACATTGCGATTATCCTCGCCGGCTTGGTTGGCACAGCCGAAGATGACGTCGTCGACCGCCTCCCAATCGACGCCGGCATTCGCCGCCATCAACGCCCGGAGCGGCACCGCGCCGAGATCGTCGGCTCGGACCGAAGCGAGCGCGCCGCCGAAACGGCCGATCGGCGTGCGGATATAATCGCAGATGAAGACGTCGGTCATCTCAAAGCTCCGGAACGATCAGGTCGACAACGGGGCCGCTGACAAGCAGTTCGGCACCCGTGACCGCCTGCAGGTCGTCCAGCGAAATCGCCGGCAGCTTCTCCTTCAGGACAAAACGCCCACCCTCGACATCGATCACGGCGAGCGACGTATAGACCCGCGTCACGCAGCCGACGCCGGTCAGCGGCAGCGTGCAGCGCTGCACGAGCTTCGGCTTGCCGTCCTTGGTGACGTGATCGGTGATGACCGCGACGCGCTTGGCGCCATGCACGAGGTCCATCGCACCACCGACGGCCGGCACACCCTTCGGGCCCGTCGACCAGTTGGCGAGGTCGCCATTTTCCGCAACCTCGTAGGCGCCGAGGATCGCCACATCGAGATGGCCGCCGCGCACCATGGCGAAGCTGTCGGCGTGGTGGAAGAACGAGGCGCCGGGCTTCAGCGTCACCGGTCGCTTGCCGGCATTGATCAGGTCCCAGTCTTCCTCGCCGGGCGGCGGGGCTTCGCCGAAATTGAGGATGCCGTTCTCGGTGTGGAAGATCGCTTCTCGGCCGGGTGGCTGATACTGCGCGACCTTCTCGGGAAAGCCGATGCCGAGATTGACATAGGCGCCATCGGCAATGTCCTGCGCGGCGCGCCAGGCGATCTGGTTGTTGGTGAGCTTCGCGGTCATCAGGCAGCTCCCGGATAGACGGCATTGGCGCGGTTGAGATCTTCTTCCTGCTGCGGGCTCGCCACCTCGACCACCTTCTGGACGAAGATGCCGGGCGTCACGACGCTTTCCGGATCGATCTCGCCAGCCGGCACCACGCGGCTCGCCTGCACCACCGTCTCGGCGGCGGCCATGCACATCAGCGGGTTGAAGTTTCGCGCCGCGGCCCGGTAGGTGAGATTGCCCTGCGGATCGGCGGTCTCGGCCTTCACCAGCGCCACATCCGCCTTCAGCCAGCGCTCCTGCACATAATGGCGGCCCTCGAACTCGGCGACCGGCTTGCCCTTGGCGAGATCCGTTCCATAGGAGGTCGGCGTGTAGAAGGCGGGAATGCCCGCCCCGCCGGCGCGGATGCGCTCGGCGAGCGTCCCCTGCGGCACCAGCTCGAGCTCGATCTTCCCGGCCAGATAAAGATCGGTGAACACGACCGGATCGGCGGAGCGCGGGAACGAGCAGACGAGCTTCGTCACCATCCCAGTCTCGATGAGCGCCGCGAGGCCGACATGACCGTTGCCGGCATTGTTGTTGATGACCGTCAGGTCCTTGGGATGGCCCGTCACGCGAAAGCGATCGATGAGCGCGTGGATCAGCTCGATCGGCGCGCCTGCCCCGCCGAAGCCGCCAATCATCACCGTCATGCCATCCCGGATGCCTGCCACCGCGGTGGCGAGATCGCCGACTGTCTTGTCCATGCGCTGCCCTCTCCCGCCCGGCGAACCGCGCCGGGCCCTCGGAGGGATAGGCCGCGGCCGCGCTTCCGTCCATGCGGATTGTGCGATATGCTTCATTTGTTCGTATATCGCTCAAATCGAAAGAATGATCGGATGGTCACGCCCGACCGCGACCTGATGGGTGGCCTCGCCAAAGGGCTCGCCGTCATCGAGGCGTTCAACCCCGATCATCCGCGCCAGTCGATCGCGGAAGTTGCGGCAATGACGGGGCTCGACCGGGCGACGGCGCGGCGCTGCCTGCTCACGCTCGCTCATCTCGGCTATGCCAACTATGACGGCAAGTTCTTCACGCTGACGCCGCGCGTGCTGCGGCTCGGCACGGCCTGCCTCGCCACCATGCCGCTGCCGCAACTCGTGCAGCCGCTGCTCGACGAAGTCTCGGATGCCATCGGCGAGAGTGCCTCGGTCTCGATTCTCGACGGCGACGAGATCGTCTATGTGGCGCGCTCGGCCCAGAAGAAAGTGATGTCGATCACGCTGATGCCGGGATCGCGGCTGCCGGCCTATTGCACCTCGATGGGCCGCGTCCTGCTGGCGGCCCTGCCCGAGGCGGAAGCGCGCGCGCGGCTCGGCGCAGCACCCCTGCCCCGACGGACAGCGCACACGCTCGTCGAGCCCGAAGCCGTGATGGCGGAACTCGCGCGTGTCCGAACGGCCGGCTACGCCGTCATCGACCAGGAGGTCGAGATCGGTCTTCGCTCGATTGCCGTTCCGCTCGTGACGGCCCGGCGCGTCACGGTTGCCGCCGTCAATCTCGGGCTTCCCGTGCGCGGCGAAACGATCACGGACATCATCGCCCGCTACCTGCCCGCCCTCCTCGACGTCCAGGCCCGGATGCGCGAGATCCTGCGCTGACCGAACGGCGCGCAGACGCTAAAACAAGCTTTCCTGCGAAGGCGGCTTTGGCTTGCTGCGCGCCTTCGGCTTTGGCGGCGCTGGCATGCCGGCTGCGAGCGCGCCGACCTTGCCGTCCTGGAACTCGATGGTGAGCGGGTCACCGGCCGCGACACTCAAGGCCGAACGGATCGGCTGGCCGGCGCCATCGGTCACGAGGGCAAAGCCGCGCGCGAGCACACTGCGATAGGACAAAGTTTCGGCGAGCCGCCAGGCGCGGTCGAGCCGATCGCGGCGGCGCTCGACGATGCGGATGAAGGCCCGGCCGACGCGGCCATCGATCTCCACGAGCCGGTCACGGCCACGGCGCACACGTTCGCCGATCGGCTCGATGCGCAGCCGCTGCGTTGTCCGGGCGAAGAGCGCACGCTTCCGCTCCGCATGAACATCGAGCGCCCTGCCCTGCCGCTCCGACAGGCCGGCGAGACGATCGCGCGCGCGCTCGATGCGGCGGGCGAGCACGACCGGCGTCAACAGCGAGGCCGAGCGGCCGAGGCGCGCGCGATGGGCGAGCGTATTGGCGCCGAGGCCGCGGCCGAGACGCGCGGCGAGTTCATCGAAGGAACGGCGCGGGATTGCCAGCAGATCGTCCAGTCGCGGCAATCCGCGCGTCGCGGCGCGAAGATCACGCCGCCGCGTCTCGATATGGCGATAGGCGGCGCCTTCAAGGCGCTGGCCGAGCCCACCGACCGCGGCGAGCAGTTCGGCACGGACGGGCACCGCCATTTCGGCGGCGCCGGTCGGCGTCGGCGCGCGAAGGTCCGAGGCGAAATCGATCAGCGTCGTGTCCGTCTCATGGCCGACCGCCGAGATCAGCGGGATATCGGACGCGGCCGCGGCCCGCACCACGATTTCCTCATTGAACCCCCAGAGGTCTTCAAGGCTGCCGCCGCCGCGCGCGACGATGAGAAGATCGGGTCGTGGCACCGGGCCGCCCGGCGCGAGCGCGTTGAATCCGGCAATCGCCGCCGCGACCTCCGCGGCCGAGGTTTCGCCCTGTACGCGCACGGGCCAGACCAGCACATGCACCGGGAAGCGATCGGCAAGGCGGTGAAGGATATCGCGGATGACGGCGCCGGTCGGCGAGGTCACGACGCCGATGACGCGCGGCAGGTAAGGCAGCGGACGCTTGCGCGCCTGATCAAACAGGCCTTCGGCCGCGAGCTTCTTGCGGCGCTCCTCGAGCAGCGCCATCAGGGCGCCGACGCCCGCCGGCTCCAGCGTCTCGATGACGATCTGATATTTGGACGAACCGGGGAATGTCGTCAGCTTGCCGACCGCGATCACTTCCATGCCCTCTTCGGGGCGGAAGCGCAGGCGCGCCATGCTGGTGCGCCAGATCACGGCCTCCAGCTTGGCGCGGTCATCCTTCAGCGCGAAATAGGCGTGGCCGGAGGAATGCGGGCCGCGATAGCCGGAGATCTCGCCGCGCACGCGGACATGGCCGAACGTATCCTCGACTGTGCGTTTCAGCGCGGCGGAGATTTCCGAGACGGAATATTCGGCGACGTTCGAAGGCGGCTGGCTCACATCATCCTCCAGACATTCCGATTGCCCCAGCCGGGCCGCCCGGGTCAAGGGTTGCGGACGATCGTCCGGCCGACTATCCCTCGGCCATGTCCCGCTATGACTTCGCCAGCCAGAGGCTGTTCCTCGACGCGCCGCTCGATGAAGGCGCGCGTGTGCCGCTCGATCGCGACCAGGCCAATTACCTCGTCAATGTCCTGCGCATGGCGCCAGGCGCCGCCGTCCTGGTCTTCAACGGCCGCGACGGCGAGTGGCGCGCCGTGCTCGATGGCGATCGCAAGCGGGCATCGCTGATCATCCAAGCGCAGACACGGCCGCAGACCGAACCGTCCGGGCTCGACTATCTGTTCGCGCCGCTGAAGCAGGCACGGCTCGACTACATGGTCCAGAAGGCGGTCGAGATGGGCGCCGGACGGCTGCGGCCGGTCATCACGCGGCGCACGCAGGTGACGCGGCTGAACGAGGATCGTCTCCGCGCCAATGCCATCGAGGCGGCCGAGCAATGCGGCATTCTCGCCATTCCGGAAATCGACGCGCCGCGGCCGCTCGCCGATCTCCTGACCGGCTGGGAAACGACCGACGCCGGTCGGCGCATCATCTTTTGCGACGAGGATGAAACCGGCGCCGGCCCCATCGACGTGCTCCGCGCGCTGGCGCCTTCGCCGCTCGCGGTGCTGATCGGGCCGGAAGGCGGCTTCTCACCTGAAGAACGGACGCTCCTGAAGGCGCTGCCCTTCGTCACTTCGATTGCGCTCGGTCCGCGCATCCTCCGCGCCGACACCGCGGCCGTTGCCGCGCTCGCGCTGGTGCAGGCCGTGGCAGGCGACTGGCGTGAAGGATAGCTGCGGCGTTCACACCATCGTGATATCGCCGTGATCAGGCAGCCTTTCCGTTGGTTCCGAGGGTGCCGCAAGGCTTAAGCCGCTGATCTGGAATCAATCCAGCTTGGAACTCCTCTAAGTTATTGATTTTGTTAAAGATCAGCTTTGACAGCCCGTCGCGCGCATGGGAAGCAGCGCCTGCCTTTCATTGGCGGTGCTGCCAGCGCCGACGAAATCGGCGCCATCCGCCCAATCACGACGGAGCTGTCCTGATGTTTCCCCGCGCTTCCTTCCTCCGCACGGCCGCCCTTGCGGCGCTGACCGGCCTCGGTGCCCTGCCGGCCTTCGCCGATGGTGAGGTGAATGTCTATACGACCCGCGAACCCGGGCTCATCCAGCCGCTGCTCGACAGCTTCACGGCCGAGAGCGGGATCAAGGCAAATGTCGTCTTCATCAAGGAAGGGCTAGCCCAGCGCGTCGAGAGCGAGGGCGCCAATTCTCCGGCCGACCTGCTCAGCGTCGTCGACTATGGCAACCTGATCGAGCTCGTCGATCGCAAGCTGACGCAGCCGGTCGCCTCGAAGGCGCTCGAAGACGGCATCCCCGCCAATCTGCGCGACCCCGCCGGCAACTGGTTCGGCCTCTCGATGCGCGCCCGCGTGATCTATGCCTCGAAGGACCGCGTCACGGACAAGACGCTGACTTATGAGGACCTCGCCGATCCGCGCTTCAAGGGCAAGGTCTGCATCCGCTCGGGCCAGCATCCCTACAACACCTCCCTGATCGCCGCGATGATCGCCAAGGATGGCCAGGACGAGACCAAGGCCTGGCTCGATGGCGTCCGCGCCAATCTCGCGCGCACCCCTGGCGGCGGCGACCGCGACGTCGCCCGCGACATCCTCGCCGGCATTTGCGACATCGGCGTCGGCAATTCCTACTATGTCGGCCTGATGCGCAGCGGCAAGGGCGGCGAGGAGCAGAAGGCTTGGGGCGAGGCGATCAACGTGATCCTGCCGACCTTCAAGGACAAGGCGGGCACGCATGTGAACATCTCCGGCGCCGCCGTCGCCAAGAATGCACCGAACCGCGACAACGCCGTGAAGCTGCTCGAATATCTCGCTTCGGAGAAGGCGCAGGAAATCTACGCCAAGGCGAACTTCGAATATCCGGTCCGCGCTGGCGTCGCCGCTGATCCGGTCATCGCCGCGCTCGGCACGCTCACCGTCGATCCGACGCCGCTGGTCGAGATCGCCAAGGACCGCGCCAAAGCGACCGAACTGGTCGACGCGACCGGCTTCGACGGCTGATCATCGCGAGCGGCCGCTATTGTCCGTCCTTTCACAGGCGATAACGGATGCAAGGCCGGCGCCCTCGCGGCGCCGGCTTCTTGTCGTCGACAGGGGGCGGATCGCCTTCTGCCTCGTCGTGGCGGCGCTCGCGCTCCTGCCCGTCGGCGGCCTCGCCTGGTTTGCGGTCGGCGGCGATGGCGCGCTTTGGCCCTCGCTGCTTCGCAATGTATTGCCGCGCGCGAGCTGGACGACGCTCGTCCTGCTGACTGGTGTCGGCACGATCGCGACTGTCACCGGTATCGGCACCGCCTTTCTCGTCGCGCGCTGCCGCTTTCCCGGCCGACGCCTGTTCGAATGGGCGCTGCTGCTGCCTCTGGCGATGCCGACCTATGTCATGGCCTATGCCTGGCTCGATGTCGTCCATCCCGTCGGCCCGCTGCAGACGGCGCTGCGTGCCTTTCTCGGCATCAGCGACCCGCGCGGCCTTCATCTGCCGGACCTTCGCTCGGCCGGCGGCGCGGTCTTCGTCATCGGCTTCGTGCTCTATCCTTATGTCTACCTGCCCGTCCGCGCGCTGATGATGATGCGCGCCGCCGCGCTCTCGGACGCCGCGCGCATGCTCGGCGCCGGCCCTTTGCGCGCCTTCATCGGCGTGACGCTGCCGACGATCTGGCCGGCGGCAGCCGTCGGGCTCAGCCTCGTGCTGCTGGAGACGCTGAACGATATCGGCGCGTCCGAATTCCTCGGCATCCGCACGCTGACCGTCACCGTCTACACGACCTGGGCCGTGCGCGGATCGATCGAGGGCGCCGCCCAGATCGCGCTCGCCATGCTGGCCGTCGTGCTGCTGCTGATGCTGGCCGAGCGTCATGCGCGGCGCCACCTCTCGGCGGCAGCGCCAGCCCGCGGCACCCGCTCACCCGCCGAATTCGCGCTTCGGCCGCGCGGCGCGGCGCTGGCGATCATCGCCTGCGCGCTGCCCGTCGTGATCGGCTTCGGCGTGCCGGCCGCCTATCTCGGCCTCGCCGCCGCAACGCGGCTCGCCGCGCGCGGCTGGCCGGACGGCCTGCTGGCGACGGCCGTAAACAGCCTGACGATGGCGAGCCTGGCCGCATTGCTGACCGTCGCGCTCGGACTTGCCCTCACCATCGCGGCGCGCGGCGCGCGGAGCGGCATCGTGCGGCCACTGATGCGGGTTGGTACGATCGGCTATGCCATTCCGGGCACCGTGCTCGCCGTCGGCCTGCTGGTGCCGCTGGCAAGCCTCGACAATGCGGTCGCCAATGCCGTGCGGGCGCTGACCGGTCAATCGATCGGCCTCGTACTGATCGGCTCGGGCGCCGCGCTGCTCCTCGCTTATTGCCTGCGCTTCCTGGCGATCGCGATCGGCGGCATCGAGGCCGGGTTCCAGCGCATCAGCGGCTCGCTCGACGGCGCGGCGGCCAGCCTCGGCGCGACACCGGCCCGCGTTTCGCGCGAGATCCACGCCCCATTGCTGGCTGCACCGATCGCGACCGCCGCGATCCTCGTCTTCGTCGATGCGATGAAGGAGCTGCCGGCCACGCTGCTCCTGCGGCCGCTCAATTTCGAGACGCTGGCGACCAGCGTCTATGGCGAAGCGGCGCGCGGCACGCATGAGGACGGCGCCATCGCCGCCTTGATGATCGTGCTTGTCGGCCTCATCCCGGTCATCCGCCTGTCGCGCGCGGGACGGACCGGCTGACGTCCAGCGCCTATTTCGAGAGGCGCAATTTCGAGATTTCGCCAGCAATATCCTGGAAGGCGCCGTTCAGTTGCGAGGCGTCCTGCACGTCGTAGAACATGTCGGAGCGGCTCGCGCAGTTCTGCAGGACGGTGGAAGTACCCGTCTTCACCTCCACGCGCACCGTGTAGATCTGCACGCCTCTCGCCTTGACATTCGTGCACAGTGCCGAGAGGCGGTTGTCCATCGCGGTTCGACGCTGGGTATCGGACCCCGATGTAATGCCGAGCCGGTTGTTCCAGATATAGCCAATGCTTGAATAATAGGACTGGTTGCCGGTATCGATGGAAGTGTTCTGGTTTTGCCCGTCGGTCATCAGGACGACGATCTTCTGATAATCGTCGTCGGCGTAGGAGACCCCGTCGGCGAAGGGCCCATCCGGCGCCAGTGTGTTCCAGCCCCAGGCGAGGCCGATTGGTATATTGGTGTCGCCGCTCGCGATCATGCCGCCGATCGCCGACTTCACCGCGCCTGTATCAGAGCTGAGACGCAACAGCGGTTGGATGGCGCAACCGGAGTTTGGGCCATAATCGGTGGTGCTATTCTTGATCGTCTTTGTGAAGGCGGTCGAGTATTTGGCACTGTTGAGCTCGCGCGTCTTCCAGCTCGAACTCGACGTACCGTCAGCGAGATAGTTGTTCGTATAGTTGTTGGTATAGCCGCTCGTCTTGACGTCGGGCTCGTCGGGCGCGAAAAATGGGACGTAGAGCGTCGATGGCACCCCCGTGCTCGGCAGCGTGTCCTGGACGTCATAGGGGATCGGACGCGTCTCGACGCAGCCGCGCCACGCAATCTTCATTGTGTCGAAGAGGCTGAAGCGATTGCTGGCCTTGTCGAAGATCTGACTGTGAATCGGCGACAGCCCCTTCGTATCCATCCAGCTCGCGGTTCGGTAGCTCGAGCCGACATTCACTGTCTGGGAAAACGGCACCAGCGATACTCTGAGATCGCCCTGCTTGATGACGCCAGCCGCCAGCGTATCGACGAGGTTCTTTGCGGCAGTGATCAGCGAGGCGATCTTCGTCCCGTCCATCGAACCGGTATTGTCGAGGACGAGCGCCAGCTCGATCTTCTTGCCGCTTCGTACGGCCTCGGAACTGACCGAGACGGGCATCGTCTCGACGCCGAGCAGTTTGGTCAGCGTGGTCTGAACCTCGGCGGAAGCCGCCGCCCGGATCGCGCCGTTCGCCTGGGTGAAGCTGTCGATCTTCCACGAGGTGATGGTTCCGCTCTGACCGAGCTGCGCACCGACCCAGTTCGTCACCATGGTCTTGGCGGCGGCGTCCGACATGCTCGGCTGCGAACCGACCGCCAGCACCGCTGCATCGAGCACGTCGGCGAGCCGGGCATGGGCCATGGAAGCCCGGCCATAGTCGACGGCGATGCCTGTCGCGCCGACTATGGGGATCGCCGCGAGACCGAAGATTACCGCGACGTTGCCGCGCCGGTCACGGCGAAAAAGATCGAAAACCGACATCACGAAACCCCGATGGCACCTTGTCATGGCGCCATAAGCGTCCGGGCTCCGTAAACGAGACCTTAACGGGACACCGACAGTTTAAAACGGAATTAACGTGTGATTGTAGCGATCGCGGCCCTGCAGCGATGCCGGCGTACGCTTCATTAACCATGATTGTCGGAGCGCGGGCGCCGCTCATACGGCAAGTTGCGGCAGATCCCGGAACAGCGCCAGCGCCTCCGGATTGGCCAGCGCCTCCTGGTTCTTGACCGGGCGGCCATGCACGACCTCGCGCACCGCGAGCTCGACGATCTTGCCGGACTTGGTGCGCGGGATATCGGCGACCGCGACGATGCGCGCCGGCACATGGCGCGGTGTGCAGCCGGTGCGGATACGGAGGCGGATGGTCTTTTCCAAGGCCTCGTCGAGCGCAGTCCCCGGCCGCAGGCGGACGAACAGCACGACGCGGACATCGTCGTCCCAGTCCTGTCCGATGGCGAGCGCCTCCAGCACTTCGGGGATCTGCTCGACCTGGTTGTAGATCTCGGCCGTTCCGATGCGCACGCCGCCCGGATTGAGCGTCGCGTCCGAGCGGCCATGAATGATGAGCCCGCCATGAACAGTCCATTCGGCAAAGTCGCCATGGCACCAGACATTGTCGAAGCGCGCGAAATAGGCGGCATGGTAACGCTCGCCATCCGGATCGTTCCAGAACCCGACCGGCATCGAGGGAAACGGCTTCAGGCAGACGAGCTCGCCCTTGCCGCTATCGAGATGCGCGCCCTCCTCGCTCCAGACATCCATGGCGAGGCCGAGGCCGGGGCCCTGGATCTCGCCCTTCCAGACCGGCTTGTCGGGGATGCCGAGGACGAAGCACGACACGATGTCCGTGCCGCCCGAGATCGAGGCGAGGTGAACGTCGCGCTTGATGCCGTCATAGACGAAGGCAAAGCTCTCCGGCGACAATGGCGAACCGGTCGAGGTCATGACCCGCAGCGCGGAAAGATCATGCGTCTCGACGGGCCTCAGGCCGGCCTTGTGAACGCTGTCGATGAATTTGGCCGACGTGCCGAACATCGCCATGCCCTCGGCGCTGGCATAGTCGAACAGGATATTGCCGTCCGGATGGAAGGGCGAGCCGTCATAGAGCAGCAGCGTCGCGCCCGTGGCGAGGCCCGAGGCAAGCCAGTTCCACATCATCCAGCCGCAGGTGGTGAAATAGAACAGCCGGTCATCGGCGCCGATGCCGCAATGGAGATGGATTTCCTTCAGATGCTGCAGCAGCGTCCCGCCGGCCCCGTGCACGATGCATTTCGGAATGCCGGTCGTGCCCGAGGAAAACATGATGTAGAGCGGGTGATTGAAGGGAAGCGCCACCGTCTCGACCGGGCGCGGCGAGAAGGGAGCGATCGCGTCCTCCAGCGTCGCGCCATGCGGCAGCGACGCCGCCGTCGCCTCGGCCGTGCCGATATAGGGCACGATGATCACCTGGTGCACGGTCGGCAGCGCGGGCACGATCTCAGCCAGCTTCGGACCGATATCGATCACTTTGCCGCCATAATAATAACCGTCGCAGGCGATGAACACGACCGGCTCGATCTGGCCGAACCGGTCCAGCACGCCGCGCGGGCCGAAATCGGGCGAGCAGGACGACCAGACGGCGCCGATCGCAGCGGCGGCGAGCATGCCGGCGATCGTCTCGGGGAGGTTCGGCATCATCGCGGCAATCCGGTCGCCCGGCCGGACACCGGCGGCACGGAACGCTTGCTCGAGTCGCGAGACGAGCGCTGACAGCGCGTCCCAGCTCATCCGCCTTTTGACGCGATCCTCGCCCCAGAAGACGAGGGCATCGCCTTCGCCGCGACGCTTCAGGAGATTGTCCGTGAAGTTCAAAGTCGCGTCGGGAAAGAAATGGGCGCCGGGCATCCGGTCGCCATCGACCAGACGGCGCGCGCCCTTGTTGCCGACGACGCCGCAGAAATCCCAGACGAGATCCCAGAAGGCGGCGCGATCCTCGACCGACCAGCGGTGCAGCGCATCATAATCGGCGAGTTCGCGGCCCGCCCGCGCCGACGCGGCGGCACGAAACTGCGTGATGGGATGGGCGGCGACGCGCTCTTTCGAGGGGACCCAAAGGGGAACCTCATTGCCTTCCGCAGTGACCGCCGTCATCGGATTGCACTTCTCCTCGTCACGCCACGGCCGGGCAGCGCCCGTCCCCTGCCTCCATGGATAGCGGCGGCGCCGGATCGAGTCACGCGGAAAGCTTGGGCTGCAATCGCCACAAAATGCCTTGCGGCGCAGCGGAATTGTGCCTATCCGAAGGACACTCCGTAGCGGCGCATTCGGAACATGGGACGCGCAACCGCCATTCTCGTCAAACGCGTCGCCCCGCTCGCCGTCGTGCTCGCCATGCTCGGGCTGGCCTTTGTTTTGCTCGCGCCAAAGCTGGTGTCGATCGAGGTCGTTCGCCGTTCGATGTCTCGCGAGATCGCCGGCTGGAGCGGGCGCTCGATGACGTTCGAGGGCACACCCCAGGTCGCGTTCACACCCTATCTCACAGTCACCTTTCCAAAGGTCCGCATCAGCTCGGCGCGGGACGAGACGACGCTGGTCGAGATGGACCAGTTGCGGGCGCAGGTCCCGATCCTGCCGCTGTTCTTTCGCGGCCGCATCGAGCCTTCGTCCTTCTCGTTCCTCAGGCCGCGCTTCCACCTCGCTGTCGACGCCGCCGGCGTGCCGAACTGGGACGTGCCGAGCGCCCTCGACGCCTCCTCGCCGCTTCGCCAGCTCATCGTGACGGGCGGCAGCATCGACTATAGGGATGGCGCCGGCCGTGCCTTGACGGTCGAGAATATCGACGCGGTGCTCGATCTGCCGGATCCCCAGAAGCTCGCCAGCGTCCAGGGCCGGGCGAGTTGGCAAGGCAAGATGGTGAGCTTCTACGCCTCGCTCAATTCGATCCGCGCACTCTTCGACGGCAAGGCGGCGGATGTGCGGTTCGCAATCGAATCCGAGCCGCTGCGGGCATCGTTCGATGGCTCGCTGCGCCGCCTTGACGGCCTCGCGGCCAATGGCCAGTTGTCTCTCTCGACGCCCTCGCTCACCGGTCTTGCCGAACTCTTCGCCATTCCGACCGGCAGGCTGCCGCGCTTTGGCGATGCATCGATCAGCTCCACCGCCGATTTCGTGCGCGGCACGCTGACACTCGGCGATGCGGCGCTCACGGTGGACGGAAACCAGGGCGTCGGCGCCCTCTCGCTGGCGCTTGGCGCCGCGCGGCCGTCGATCCAGGCGACCCTGGCCTTCGATCTGCTCGACATTACCAATTATGCCCGCGCCGTGCGGTCCGTGCTCGGCGCCTCGCGCATCGCGCCTGACGAGCCGCTCGGCTGGCCGAGGCTCGACGGCTTCAATGCCGATCTGCGCCTCTCCGCCGACCAGCTCCGGCTCGGCGGCGAGACAGCGGGGCGCATGGCAGCCTCGCTCGCGGTGCGCGACGGCCGCCTCGACGTCGCGATCGGCGACCTGCAGCTCTATGGCGGCCGCCTGACGGCCAGCCTTTCCGCAGAAACGCTGGCGACAGCACCTTCGGCGAGCCTGCAGGCCAGGATCGACCAGTTGCCGCTCAAGGCGGCTCTGTCAGATCTTGCCGGAATCAGTGCGATCGACGGCACGGCCGGCGGCACGCTCAGCCTGCAGGGACGCGGCGCAAGCTGGAACGAGCTGGTCGCCTCGCTGGTTGGACGCGGCAGCGTCTCGATCGCCAGCGGCACCATCGGCGGGATCAGCCTCGATGTCCTCTCCCGCAGCACGGCGGCGCCTCAGAGCCTCGAGCCCCGGCTCTTCAACGGCAAGACGAGTTTCTCCAACGCAAAGGGCGACATCACGGTCGCCGGTGGCGTCGTTTCCGCGCCGAACATAGCCATCACCGGAACCGACTACACGATCGACATGGCAGCCGAGGCGAGGATCGGCGCGCCGGAAATCCGCGCCCATGGTGAGGCGACGATTGCCGGGCAACGCGCGCCCGCCCTCGCGCTGCCGTTCGATATCGGCGGCACCTGGCTGCATCCGGTCGTGACGCCGGTCCTTCCCGCTGCGGCGACGCCGTGAAGGCGGCCTGAAAAAATTCGCGCTGACGGCGTAGGGGAGCGCTCCGCCATCCGTGATGGTGGTGAAGGTCGCGTTGTAGGCGGCCTCGCCATCAAGGAGTTCCACCCCATGAAGACGATTTTCCTCGCCGCCGTGTTTGCCGCAGCGCCTGTTCTCGCACTGCCGGCGATGGCCGCCAGCGACACAGCGGCGCCGGCTGCGACGACCACCACCCCGGCACCGGCCGCGGCGCCGAGCCCGCGCGCGCAGATGATGTTCTGGTTCCTCGATCGCAACAACGACGGCGTCATCGATGCGGCCGAGATCACGGCCTATCGCACCGCGCGTTTCAATGCGCTCGATGCGAATGGCGATGGCAAGCTAACCAAGGATGAGGCGATCGCCGGGCTCCAAGGCCCGCGCGGACCTCACCATCCCGGCAAAGGCCAGCATGGCGGCAAGGGCGCTGACGGCGACAACGCGGCGCGCAAGGCGCGCTTCGCGGAGCGGCAGGAAAAGCGTCAGGGGCGCATGTTGGAGCGCCTCGGCTTCACGGGCGACGTGACCGAGATTACGCTCACGACCTTCCTGGCCCAGCCCATGCCGATGTTCACCCGCGCCGACACGGACAAGAACGGCAGCATCACCAAGGCCGAGTTCCTCGCAGCCGCCGGCAAGATGCGTGACCATGGCCATGGCAAGGGTGCGGGCCCGATGCCGGGCGATGCCCCGGCCGGCGCGCCGGCCGACGAATCCGGCCCGGCGCCGAACTGACCGGCTGAAGCCGACCTCCGGCATCGAAGCGGGAGCCTCGCACCGTGAGCCCGAAGGCCGCTCTTCGTCGCGAGGCGCGGCCTTCGCCTTTGGCCTCTTCCGGCGACGCCCTCCGGGTCGTCGCCGGTTTGGCGGCGCGGCAGAATCGACTAGCATGGACGACCGACCGCGGCGACGGCGTGGAGCGAAGACCGAGCTTGGGCAGCGTATCCGACGCCGATGATGCCGACGCCGCGCTGACGCTTCGCCTGAAGGCCGGCGACGAGCGGGCGCTCGAGGCGCTCATGCTGCGTCATGGCGGCCGCCTGCGCCTGATCGCGCGACGCATCCTCGCGCGCGGCGACGAGGCGGAGGACATCGTCCAGGATGTCTTCCTCGCCGTCTGGCGGCGGGCCAACCGGCTCGACGCGGAGCGTGGACCGATCGGGGCCTATCTGACGCGCGCCGTGGTGAACCGCGCGATCGATCGGGCCCGGCGCGCGCGCTTCCTGCAGTTCATCGGCCTCGATACGGCGCCCGAAGGCGCCGACGAGACGCCGGGACCGGAGGTGACGGCCCTGGCCCGCTCGGAGGTGTCCGCTGTCATGCGGGATTTGCAGGCCCTTCCGCCGCGCCAGCGGGCGGCTATCCTGCTGGCATCGAGCGATGAGCACTCGACGGCGTCGATCGCGGACGTGATGAACCTCTCCGTCGGGGCGACGGAGCAACTGCTGGTCAGGGCGCGGCGGACACTCCGCCTCCACGCCATGGCGCGGCAGCAAATCGAGAGGGCGGGCGAACTATGACGAGAGAAGGCGACCGCCTGACGCGGCGGCAACTGGCCGATCTGCTCGACCGGCACGGCGCCCGGCCTGCATCCTGGCCGGCTGGAATGCGCGGTGCGGTCGAAAAGCTGGCCGCGGAGGATCCGGCGGCCCGCGCGATGCTGCAGGCGGCGGCTTCGCTCGATGTCACCATGCATGCGCTGATGTCAGCGGAACCGGCAGCGCTGACGCGGCGGGTTCGCGTCATCCGCGCCGAGCCGGTGCCTTCGTGGCGGCGGCTGGCCGGCTTCGGCATGGCCGCCCTCGCCGCGTCGCTCGCGATCGGCTTCGTGATCGGCACCACCCTGCCGAGCCCGGACGACGACGACAGCGCCGACTTCACCACCATCGCCGTCAACGATGTCGATTTCGGAGGGGTGTTGTGACGCTCACCGGTCGCGCTGCCATTGCCGTGCTCGCGGCACTCGCGGTTTCGCTTGCCGTCAATTTCGGTCTCGCCGGCTTTCTCGTGGCCCGCAGCGTTCCGCACCGCGATCCGCCGGCCCTGGCGGAAAGGCTGGCGTCGCTCGGCCCCCGCGCGCTGCCGCCCGAACTCAGGCGCGCGGTCGCAGCCGAGCTGAAGCCGGACACGCCGGCATTGCGCGCCGCGTTCCGCGCTGTCCGCGATGCACGTCAGGCGGTCTTCGCCGCAATGCGCGCCGAGCCCTATGATCGGAGCGCAGTAACCGCAGCGCTGGCGACGCTTCGCGACAGGCTGGACACGGTGAACACGATCGGCCAGACGGCGATCCTCGACGCGCTGGACACGGCGCCGGCCGATCTGCGGGCCAAGATCGGTCCGCAGGACAAGGGCAATGGCCACCGCCGGCCATCCGCTGAGCCCTCCCCGACCGCGCAGCAGCCTGGCGGCCCGCCACCCGGCGGCTGATCAGATCAGCCGCTTGATCGGCTTCTTGCGCCAGACGAACCAGTAATAGGCCGACTGCATCAAGAGCATCGCCGTGAAGGCGACCGGATAGGCGATCCAGACGCCGTCGATGCCCATCTGCTTCGACAGGACATAGGCAACGGGAACCTCGACGCCGACGATGGCGAGGATCGAGATCGCGGTCGGCACCAGCACGGTGCCGCTGGCCCGCATCACGCCGGCCACCACGGCGGCGAGGCCGAACACGATGTAGCTCCACAGCGTGATATGCAGCAGCCGCTGCGCCAGTTCGACGACGTCAGGATCGGTGATGAAGAAGCCGATGATCGTGCGCGAGAACAGATAGGCGAGCAGCACCAGCGTTCCCGAGATCAGCAGCGTCATCGCGATGCCCGTGCGTGTGATCTGGCCGAGCCGATCGGCACGACCGGCCCCAATCGCCTGCGCGCCGAAGATCGAAGCGGTGATGGCGATCGAGATCGCCGGGAACTGCACATAGCTCACCACCTGATTGACCGTGCCATAGGCCGCGGTGGCGTCCGAGCCGAAGCCGTTGACGAGCGACAGCACGGCGACCTCGGCGAGCGAGACGAGGATGAGCTGGACGCCGGAGGGCAAGCCGATCTTCAGCACCGAGACGAGGATCGCCCGATCGATCCACAGCGCCCGAAACAGAACCGCATCCGGCGCCAGCGGATGGCGACGACGGCGCATGAACCAGGCGAGCCAGATGAGCGCGACGATGAAGGACAGGATCGACGCATAGGCGCCGCTTGCGATGCCGAGCGCGGGCAAGCCGAACGCGCCCTTGATCAAGAGCGGCGTCACGACGAGCCCGACCAGCGTGGAAATCGCCAGCGCATAGAGCGGCGTCACGGTGTCGCCGACGCCGCGCATCATCGCGGTGAAGAGCAGGAACACGAAGAGGCCGGGCATCGCGATCAGCATGATGCGTGCGTAATGCGTCGCGTCGGGCAGGATGTCCGGCGGCGTCCCCACAAGGGCGAGCAGCCGCTCGGTCGACGAGCCGCCAAAGGCCGCGACGATCAGGCCGAACAGGATCGCCACGGCCAGCGTCGTGCCGGCGACGCGCTTCACCTCATCGAACTTCTGCGCGCCGAAGGCCTGGCCGATCAGCACGGAGGCGCCGCTACCGATGCCGATCACGAAGGAGATGAACAGGAACAGGATCGGAAAGAAGGCCGACACGGCAGCCAACGCCCTCACCCCGATCATCTGGCCGAGATAGACGTTGTTGACCGTGCCCGACAATGCCTGCAGCACGTTGGACAGCATCATCGGGACGAGGAAGACCAGGAAGGTGCGCCAAAGCGGGCCTTCGGGCAGCAGAGTGGGCCGTCTTGCCATGATCGGTTCCGCCTTAGGTCGACGCAAAGGCCGGAACGGCAAGACGGCGGCTGTGGTCGCGGATATCGGCCGGCCAGGCCTCGGTCTCGGCTTCGAAACGCGCCTGATCTCCCGCGAAGAGCGCTCGGGTCGCCTCTTCATAGCCGGGATGGTCGCCAGCCATGGTCGTCATGAAGCGGTTCGCCGCCTCGCGCGCCAGGCGGATGCGCGCCTCGCCGTCGGTATCGCGCCGCGCCGCCTCGACGAGCCGCCGCAGCGCCACGGACGCGCCGCCCGGCTGCGCGTTCAGCCAATCCCAATGACGGGGCAGCAGCGTCACCTCGCGCGCGACGACGCCGAGCTTCGGCCGTCCCGGTCCGCGTGGCGCCGCCTCGGCGGGCGGCGGAGCGGCAAGGCGCTGGCGGACCTCCTCGACGGAGCCGCGAAAATCGACCTCGATCGGACGGCTGGTCTCGTTGTCGAAGATCGCGATCGTCTCGGCCTCGCCGCGATCGAGCACAGCCTTCGCCGCAACGACGACGTCGGCCAGGAGCCCGGAAGCGATGCGCTTCAGCCCACCGAAGGCGGTGCAGTCAATATTGGCATCCGGGCCGGTAATGCCGGGCCTGGCAGTTGCCGCATTCGCGGAATTTTCGGTTTCAGGCGTCATGGCCGTGTTCCCATCGAGCAAGTCACACGGCTTTTTATCCGGGTTAAACGGCGTCGTCAATATTATCCGGATAAATCATTCATCAGCCCTGCAGCGCGAGGCGTTCCGCCTTCTGCCGCTCGACTTCGCGCCGCTTGGTGACCAGCGAGGCCACGATCACGCCGGCCGCGACGACGAGGATCAGAATGGTCGAGATCGCATTCACTTCCGGCGTGACGCCGAATTTCACCTGGCTGAAGATCTTCATCGGCAGCGTCGTCGCGCCAGGGCCGGTGGTGAAGCTCGCGATCACCAGATCGTCGAGTGACAGCGTGAAGGCAAGCATCCAGCCGGCGACGACACCCGGCATGATCAGCGGCAACGTGATGACGAAGAAGGTCTTGGCCGGCGTCGCGCCGAGATCGAGCGCCGCTTCCTCGAGGCTGCGATCGAACGTCACCAGACGCGACTGCACCACCACGGCGACGAAGCACATCGTCAGCGTCACATGGGCGAGGATCAGGGTCCAGAAGCCGCGATCGAGATCGAGCGAGACGAAGAGCAGCAACAACGAAAGCCCGGTGATCACATCCGGCATCACGAGCGGCGCATAGATCATGCCCGAAAACAGCGTCCGCCCCAGGAAGCGGCCGAACCGGACGAGGGCGAGTGCGCCGAGCGTTCCGAGGACCGTCGCGATCGTCGCCGAGAGGAAGCCAACGCGCAGCGTGACCCAGGCCGCGTCCAGCATCGCCTGATCGCGCAGCAATTCGCCATACCAGCGGAACGAGAAGCCGCCCCAGACGGTGACCAGCTTCGATTCGTTGAACGAGTAGATGACGAGCAGGAGAATCGGCAAATAGAGGAACGCAAAGCCGAGCGCGACCGAAGTGGCGTTGAACCAGGTAGCCCCGCGCCTCATCGCGATTTCTCCGCCTGTTTCTGCTGCTGGTTCTGGAAGATGACGATCGGCACCACGAGCAGCAACAGCAGGACGACCGCAACGGCCGAGGCCAGCGGCCAGTTTCGGTTGTTGAAGAACTCGTACCAGAGCGTCTTGCCGATCATCAGCGTGCCGGAGCCGCCGAGGAGATCGGGGATGACAAATTCGCCGGTGATGGGAATGAAGACCAAGAAGCAGCCCGCGATCAGCCCCGGCAGCGACAGCGGGAAGGTGATCGCCCAGAACGCCTTCATCGGCGGACAACCAAGGTCTTCCGCCGCCTCCAGCAGCGTCTCGTCGAGCTTCTCGAGCGTCGCGTAGAGCGGCAGGATCATGAAGGGCAGGTAGGAATAGACGATGCCGATATAGACGGCCCAGTTCGTCGTGAGGATGCGCAGCGGCTGATCGATCAGTCCAAGCTGCATCAGCAGCTGATTGAGCAGGCCCTCATCGGACAGGATACCGATCCAGGCATAGACGCGGATCAGGAACGAGGTCCAGAATGGCAGGATCACCAGCATGACCAGCGTCGTCCGCCACTGGCGCGGCGCGCGGGCCATGCCATAGGCGATCGGATAGGCGACGAGGACGATCAGGACAGTCGAAAAGAGCGCGATCTGTACGCTGGAGACATAGGACAGCCAGTATTTCGAATCCGCCACAAGCATCAGATAGTTGGCGGTGGTGAACTGCTGCAGCTTGTCGAACAGGCCGGCGATGCCGTCGACCATCGTGAGCACGGGCTTGTAGGGCGGCATGGCCCGCGCGCGGGTCGAGAACGAGATCTTCAGGACGTTGAAGAACGGGATCAGGAAGAAGATCAGCATCCAGGCCAGCGGAACAGCGATGACCAGCCAGCGCAGCCGGCTTGCCCTCGCGGTCACGGAAGTCACGTTCGCCGCCATCTGATCCCCTGCCCGCTTCGTCGAACTCACAGCGCCGCCCGGCACGGCCCTATTTAGTCAGCACGATGCCGCCATCCACCGACCAGGTCATCCAGACCTTGTCTTCCCAGCTGATCGGCCGTTCGACGAGGCGGGTGGTGTTGGTGATCGTCGCCTTGATCGTGGCGCCGCTCGCCAGCCGCACATGATAGATCGAGACATCGCCGAGATAGCCGATGTCCCAAACCTCGCCGGAAACCGCGTTGACGCCCGGATTCTCCGGCGGCTCGCGCGAGATGCGCACCTTTTCGGGCCGGATGGCAAACCAGGCCTGATCGCCCGGCCGGCCGTCGAGCGATTGCCGCGTCTCGACGGTTGCGCCGGCTGCCACGCATTCGAGCCGGGCGACGCCATCCGCGCCGGCCGCGATGCGGCCTTCGAGGATATTGATGTCGCCGATGAAGTCGGCAACGTAGCGGGAATTCGGCTGTTCGTAGATTTCGGCTGGCGTCGCGACCTGGATGATCTTGCCGCGATCCATCACGGCGATCCGGTCGGCAACCGTCATCGCCTCCTCCTGATCATGCGTGACGATCAGGAACGTCATGCCGAGATTCACCTGCAGATCGGTCAGTTCGAACTGGGTTTCCTCGCGCAATTTCTTGTCGAGCGCGCCGAGCGGTTCGTCGAGCAGCAGGACCTTCGGCTTCTTGGCGATCGAGCGGGCGAGCGCAACGCGCTGCCGCTGGCCACCGGACAACTGATGCGGCTTGCGCTTGGCGAAGGTCTCGAGCTTGACGAGATGCAGCATCTCCTCGACGCGCTTCGCGATGTCGGCCTTCGGCATCCCGTCCTGCTTGAGGCCGAAGGCGATATTGTCCCACACCGTCATATGCGGGAACAGCGCATAGGATTGGAACATCATGTTGGTGGGACGCTTGTAGGGCGGAATGCCGGCGAGGTTCTGCCCGTCCAGCAGCACATCGCCCCGGGTCGGCGCATCGAAGCCCGCCAACATGCGCATCAATGTCGTCTTGCCGCAGCCGCTCGGTCCGAGCAGCGCGAAGAATTCACGTTCATAGATCTTGAGCGAGAGATCGTCGACGGCGGTGAAATCGCCGAAGGACCGCGTCACATTGCGGAATTCGATGAAGGGCTTGGATGCAGGATCGTTCCAGGGAGCAAATGATCGCCGGATCGGCCCGATCGCCATGCCTGCCATTCCGTTGCCCCCTGCGACGCCCGCTCGATATGGAACGCTACGCAAAGCGCCTGTCACCTTCAAGGGTGCCAGGCGCCATCAACTGACGTTTGCGGCAGCGCCACTTCGCGCCGCCGCTACCGTGCCGGCCACTATTTGCCAGCCGCTACTTGCCGGCCAGCACCTGCTGCCAGAGCGCGGTCATCGCGTCCTGGATCTCGTCGCTGTTCGGCGTCGTCGTGTAGAGATGCGCCATCGTGTCGGCCGGCGGGTAGATCGTCGGATCCTTCAGGATCGCCGGATCGACATATTTCTGCGATTCGAGATTGCCGTTCGGGTATTTGACGAAATTGGTCGCCTTGGCGATGACTTCGGGCGTCTGGATATAGTTGATGAAGGCCAGCGCCGCCTCAGGATTGGGCGCATCCTTCGGGATGACCATCGAATCCATCCAGAGGAGCGCGCCTTCCTTCGGGATCGAATAGACGATCTCGACGCCGGACTTGGCGGTGTCGCGGGCCTGCAGGATGTCGCCTGAGAAGCCGAAGGCGACGCAGGCCTCGCCGGTTGCCAGCGGATTGATCAGCGAGGAATCGAACTTGCGGACATAGGGGCGGATCTTCAGCAGGAGATCGGCCGCCTTCTGCAGGTCTTCCTTGCTCTTCGAATCCGGCGGCAGGCCGAGATAGTTGAGCGCTGCCGGCATGACGTCTTCAGGCGAGTTCAGCATATAGATGCCGCAATCGGCAAACTTCGCCGCGACCTCGGGCTTGAAGATCATGTCCATGGAATTGACCGGCGCATCCGGCATGCGCGCATCGATCTTGGCCTTGTCGTAGCCAAGGCCCGTGGTCCCCCACATATAGTTGACGGCATATTCGTTGCCGGGATCATAGGTCGCCAGCCGCTTGTAGATGTCCGGCCAGGCATATTGCAGATTGGGGATCTTGGACTTGTCGAGCTTCTGGAAAGCACCGGCCTCGATCAGCACCTGCATGTTGCGATCGGTCGGGACGACGACGTCGTAGCCCGAGCGGCCGGTGAACATCTTCGCCTCGAGCGTCTCCATCGAATCATAGACGTCGTAGACGACCTTGATCCCGGTCGCCTTGGTGAAATCGGCCAGGATGGAATCGTCGATGTAGTTCGACCAGTTGTAGACGTGGACTTCCTTGTCGGCCGCGGCCGCCGAAGCTGCGCCGCCAGCGACAATCACCGCTGCCAGCACCATGCGTCCGGAGAACTTCTTCATCGACACTTCCCTCCATCTGGTGCCGGGCGTGCGCCCCTGTACACCGTTTGTGCATGCCTATTTTGGCGACGTTATGAGGCTTTCCGGCCTAGCTCAACTCCCTTTTGAGATGGCCGCCCAGCTCTCTCGTCGCACCCATCGCAGTTGACTTCGAGCGGCCGCTCGCCACACTGAGTGCCTTCTGGCGCGACGCCTGGGGGATATCGTGACGAAAAGGAAGAGGCCCGCGAAGGCGCGTGAAGACGCGAAACGCGGTGCCGCCTCGCTCGACGAGGCGAGAGACTGGCTGAAAGCCAGGGGAATCGAGGATATCGAATGCGTGGTGCCGGATCAGGCCGGCGTCGCCCGCGGCAAGATGATGCCGGTTTCGAAGTTCCTCGCCGGCCCGATCATGTCGATGCCGGGCTCGATCCTGACCCAGACCATCACCGGTGACTATCCCCCCGACGACGAGGATTACGTCAGCGACGCTGCCGACCAGGACATCCTGTTCGAGCCGGATTTCTCGACGCTGGCCGTCGTGCCCTGGGAGAGCGATCCGACCGCGCAGGTGATCCATGACGGTTATCACCGCGATGGCCGGCCGGTGGAAACCGCGCCGCGCCAAGTGCTGAGGCGCATGGTCGATCTCTATCACCGCCAGGGCTGGAACCCGGTGGTGGCGCCGGAGATCGAGTTCTATCTCGTCAAGCCGAACACCGATCCCGACTATCAGCTGGAGCCGCCCACGGGGCGTTCCGGCCGCCCCGAGGCCGCGCGGCAATCCTATTCCATCGCCGCCATCAACGAATTCGACGATCTCTTCGACGACATCTATGACTTCTCGGCAGCTCAAGGCCTCGAGATCGACACGCTGATCCATGAGGAGGGCGCCGCGCAGATGGAGATCAATCTCCTGCATGGCGATCCGCTGGCGCTGGCCGACCAGGTGTTCCTGTTCAAGCGCACGCTGCGCGAGGCGGCGCTCCGGCACGACATGTATGCGACCTTCATGGCGAAGCCGATGTCGCGCGAGCCCGGCTCGGCCATGCATATCCACCAGTCGGTGGTCGACCTGGAGACCGGGCGCAACATCTTCTCCGACGAGGACGGCGACC
The DNA here is from genome assembly GCA_035555375.1 of Kaistia sp. Lineage (GTDB taxonomy): Bacteria > Pseudomonadota > Alphaproteobacteria > Rhizobiales > Kaistiaceae > Kaistia. The sequence goes on from DATMGR010000038.1 coordinate 651,011, forward strand.
CGACACCGCAGTTCTTCGCCTTCATCGGCGGCTCGCAGAAATACCTGCCGGCCGTGATGTGCATGCTGGCGCCCTATGTGAATTCCTACCGGCGCCTCGTCCGCTCGTCCTCGGCGCCGGTCAACACGCAATGGGGTTATGACAACCGCACCGTCGGCCTGCGCGTGCCGAACTCGACGGCCGCCGGACGGCGTCTCGAAAATCGGCTGCCCTCGTCCGACGCCAATCCCTATCTCGCCATCGCGGCCTCGCTGGCTTGCGGCTATCTCGGCCTCATCGAGGGGCTGAAGCCGGCAGAGCCGGTCACCGGATCGGCGAATTCGGACGAGATCGACCTGCCGCGCTCGATCCTCGAGGCCGTGTCGCTGTTCGAGGAATGCGAGGAACTCGTCGAGATCTTCGGCAAGCGGTTCGTCTCGACCTATCGCGCGATCAAGCAGGCCGAATACGAGACCTTCATGCAGGTGATCAGCCCGTGGGAGCGGGAATATCTGCTGCTGAATGTGTGAGGGGCAACGTTTCGGAACGCTGTCATTGCCGGGCCTGACCCGGCAATCCAGCCTATCCTGTCGGGCAGAGAAAAGGGCTGGATTGCGGGGTCAAGCCCGGCAGTGACAGAGAGAGACCTATGACCACGCCAAGGACGCCGCTTTCCAACTTGACCGCCGATTATCGCGCCCGCGATGCGGCGCACCACATTCACCCCTTCTCGGACATGAAGGCGCTGAATGCCGAGGGCAGCCGCGTGATCGTGCGCGGCGAAGGGTCGTGGATCTGGGACTCGGACGGCAATCGCATCCTTGACGGCATGGCTGGGCTCTGGTGCGTCAATATCGGCCACGGCCGGCCCGAGATCGCCGCGGCGATCCAGCGCCAGATGGCCGAGATTTCGTTCTACAACACGTTCTTCAAGACGACGCATCCGCCGGCGATCGCGCTCGCCGAGACGCTGACGCGCCTGACCCCGCCGCAGTTCAACCACGTCTTCTTCGTCAATTCCGGCTCCGAAGCGAACGACACCGTCATCCGCATGGTGCGCCATTACTGGGCGACGCGCGGCAAGCCGGAGAAGTCGGTCCTGATCGCCCGCCACAACGCTTATCACGGCTCGACCATGGGCGGCGGCAGCCTCGGCGGCATGAAGCCGATGCATGAGCAGGGCGGCCTGCCGATCCCCGGCATCCACCATATCGCCCAGCCCTACTGGTTCGGCGAGGGCGGCGATGCGAGCCCCGAGGAATTCGGCATCATCGCCGCGCGCGCGCTGGAAACGGCGATCGAGGAGATCGGCGAGGACAAGATCGGCGCTTTCGTCGCCGAGCCGATCCAGGGCGCCGGCGGCGTGATCATCCCGCCATCAACCTATTGGCCGGAGATCGCCCGCATCCTCAAGGGTCGCGACATCCTGCTGGTCGCCGACGAGGTCATCACCGGCTTTGGCCGCACCGGCAACTGGTTCGGCTCCGAGACCTTCGGCATCGAGGCCGACCTGATGCCGATCGCCAAGGGGCTTTCCTCGGGCTATCTGCCGATCGGCGGCGTCATGGTCTCCGACAAGGTTGCGGACGTGATCATCGGCGAGGGCGGCGACTTCAACCACGGCTTTACGTATTCCGCCCATCCGGTCGCGGCAGCGGCAGCGCTCGAGAACCTGCGCATCATCGAGGACGAGAAACTGGTCGAGCGCGTACGCGACGACATCGGGCCCTATCTGCAGAAGAAGTGGCTGGCGCTCGGCGATCATCCTCTGGTCGGCGAGGCGCGGATGACCGGCCTGATGGGCGCGCTCGAACTGGTGCCGAAGAAACCGTCGCGGACCGAGGTCTTCCCCGATACCGGCAAGGTCGGCACCATCGCGCGCGACTTCTCGTTCCGCAACGGCCTCGTGATGCGCGCCGTGCGGGACTCGCTGATCCTGTCGCCGCCGCTGACGCTGAGCCATGAGGAGGCCGATCACCTGATCGCGGTGGCGTCGAAGACGCTCGACGACACCCATGCCGAACTGAAGCGGCTCGGTCTCGCATGACGATCACGGTCCGCATCGCGGCGCCCGACGAGGTGCCGATCCTCAACGCCATCAGGACCAGCGTCCGCGAAAACCACATGACGCTGGAACAGATGGCGGATTACGGCATCACGCCTGATGTCATCGCCGATCTGCTGCGGACCACAGGCCGCGCCTTCATCGCCAGCGTCGATGACATCGATGCCGGGATCTCGATCGCCGACAGCGCCGAAGGCAACATCTTCGCGATGTTCGTCCTGCCCGACTTCGAAGGCCTCGGCCTCGGCCGGTTGCTGCTCGCCCATGCCGAGGCGTTTCTGCATGAGAGCGGCGTCGCCGCCGCCTGGCTGGAGGCGGGCGCGGCTCCCGGCATTCGCGCGCATGGATTCTACGCGCATCTCGGCTGGCAGCCGGACGGCCTGATGCCGGACGGACAGCTTCGCTTCGTCAAGGCGCGCGAAGCGCTGACACAGACTGTCGCCGGCGGATGACCGCGCCGCACGCCCCGTCCTGGTATGCCGAGACCGCCGACAAGACGCTCGCCTTTCCGCCGCTCGATGGCGACCGCAAGGCGCATGTCGCCATCGTCGGCGGTGGCTATACCGGGCTCTCGGCGGCGCTTCATCTTGCCGAGGCCGGCATCGAGACCGTGCTCGTCGAGGCGAACCGCATCGGCTCCGGCGCGTCGGGGCGCAATGGCGGGCAGCTTCACACCGGCCAGCGCCGCGACCAGGACTGGCTCGAGCGGCATCTCGGCCGCCCGGCAGCGCATGAGCTCTGGACGCTTGCCGAAGAAGCCAAGGCCCTCGTCCACCACCTGATCGACAAGCACCAGATCGACGCCGAATGGCGGCCGGGCCTTGTCGAGGCGGTCCACAAGCGCCGGCTCGTCTCGGAAGAGCGGCACTATGTCGACAAGCTGAACGATGACTACGGCTATTCGCATGCCGAATGGATCGAGCCGGATCGCCTCGCGGCGATGATCGGCACGAACGCCTATCTCGGCGGCCGCTACGACGCGACGGCCGGCCACCTGCATCCGCTGAAATTCGCACAAGGGTTGGCGCGGGCTGCCGTCATGGCCGGGGCCAGTCTTTACGAAGAAACGCCAGCCATCCGGCTCGACGACGGAATCAAGCCGCTGCTGGTGACATCGCGCGGCTCGATACGCGCCGACATCGTCATCCTCGCCGGCAACGGGTTGCTCGACGGCATCGACCAGGAGACCGAGACGCGGGCGATGCCGATCAAGAATTTCATCCTGACGACCGAGCCGATCGGCGCCGGCATGCCGGGCGGGCTGATCCCGGGCGGCGAAGCCGTCTCGGATTCGCGCTTCGTCGTCTATTACTGGCGGCCGACAAGCGACGGCCGCATCCTGTTTGGCGGCGGCGAAACCTATTCGCGCCGCGACCCGGTCGACATCTTCGCCTTCGTTCGCCGGCATCTTCTCGGCATCTATCCGGGGCTCCGCGATATCCGCATCGACCATGCCTGGGGCGGGACGCTCGCCGTCACCGTCAATCGGCTGCCATTTCTCAGCCGGCTGCGGCCGGGCGTCTATGCGGCATCTGGCTATTCGGGCCAGGGCGTCGCACTGGCGCCCTATGGCGGCAAGATCATCGCCGACGCCATCCTCGGCAATCCCGGCCGTCTCGATTCATTCGCCGCCCTGCCCTGCCCGCGCTTCCCCGGCGGCAAGCTTCTGCGCTGGCCGGCGCTGGTTGCCGGCATGAGCTGGTATGCCCTGCGGGATCGGATCTGAGCAAGAGAAGGCCCTCACACCAGCGGCTTCAGCTCCTGTACCACCGTCGGCAGCAATTCCGAGACATTGGGGTGGATCGGCACCGAGCGCGCGAGCACCGTATAGGGCGCCTTGGCATAGATGAGATCGAGGATGCCGTGCACGACCTCGTCGCCAGTGACGCCGAGGATCGACGCGCCGAGGAAGAGCTTGGTCTCGGCATCGACGAGAATCTTGATGAAGCCCTCGCTGACGCCCTTCTCGGTGGCGCGCGCGACCCGGCTCATCGGGCGCGTGCCGATCAGAGCCTTGCGGCCGCTTTTGCGCACGGCCGCCTCGGTCATGCCGACGCGGCCAAGCGGCGGATCGACATAGAGCGCATAGGCCTCGACACGATCCGAGACGCGGCGCGGATCGTCGTCGAGCAGGTTGGCGGCGACGATCTCGAAATCGTTGTAGGAGGTGTGCGTGAAGGCCCCGCGGCCGTTGCAATCGCCCAGCGCCCAGATGCCGGGCACGCTGGTGGCGAGCGCATCGTCGACCTTGATGAAGCCGCGCCCATCGAGTTCGACACCGGCCTTGTCGAGACCGAGATCATCGGTGTTCGGACGGCGGCCGACGGCGAGCAGCACATGCGAGGCAGTGAGCTCGCGGTCGCCGGACGTGCAGTCGACGCCAACGATGATGTCCTCGCCATCCGGCCGCAGATGGATGCATTCGGCATCGAGCCGCATGCCGATGCCCTCGGCCTCGAGGATATCCTTCACCGCCGCCGAGACATCGTCGTCTTCACGGCTGATCAGCCGCGGCCCCTTCTCGACGATGGTGACCTTGCTGCCGAAGCGGCGGAACATCTGGCCGAATTCGAGCCCGATATAGCTGCCGCCGATCACCACCAGATGACGCGGCAACTCCTCGAGCTGCAGAATCGAGGTGTTGGTGAGAAACTGGACGTCACCGACGCCCGGCAGATCGGGTACCAACGCACGGCCGCCGGTATTGATGAAGATGCGCTCGGCCTCGAGCAGCTCGTCGCCGACACGCACGGTCCGCGCGCTCTCGAAACGGGCATGGCCCTCGATCAGCGTGCAATTCGCCATGCCGTCGATCCAGGCCGCGAGACCTGCCTGCGACTTCGCGACGACGGCATCCTTGCGGGCCATCACCGCCTTGAGATCGACGCGGATATCGCCCGTGACGGTGAAGCCGTAATCGGCGCCGCGCCGGGCGGTGTGGATCGCCTCGGCGCTGGCGACCATCGTCTTGGTCGGCGTGCAGCCGGTATTGACGCAGGTGCCGCCGACGAGCTTTCGCTCGATCAACGCCACGCTCATCCCGGCGGCGGAAAGACGGCCGGCGAGCGGGATGCCCGCCTGCCCGCCGCCGATGACGATGGCGTCGAAGCGCCGCGTCATGTCACCGCCGAAGCGATCGCGAACGCCGCGATGATCGCCACCGCATCCTCGATCAACGCGGCCGGCAGGTCCTTGCCGAAGGCGCGCGCGAGGCGGCCGCGAACTTCCGCGCCGCCCAGCGTGCCGATCACCGCGCCGATCGCGCCGGCGACGAGCCCGCCCACCAGCATGCCGCCAGCCGTTCCGATCACCGCGCCGCAGAAAGCGCCGCTGACGATCCGGGCGCCAAACTGCATCGGCACCTTGCGGCTGGGCGTGGAGGGGAGCTGGTCCGTGACCAGTTCGACGAGGGCGAGCAGCGTGAACACGAGCACGGCGATCCAGTGCCCCATGAACGCGGCCCAGGACCCGGAAACCCCGATCCAGCCGAGATAAGCGCCCCAGCTTATCGCGGCAGGCGCGGTCATCGCGCGCAGCCCCGCGACGATGCCGATCAGCAATGCAAGCAGGTAGACGGACATGGAAGAGCCCCATCTTCTCGTTGCGGTGGAACGAGTGTCCGCCAGACTTGCTACAATCGCAAGAAGAACCTGATCTCGATCAATGACGTTCATTCGATTGATTGACTTAGGGTCGATCATCGGCCAGTTTCCCCTCGCAGGACAGGGCGTGGAGTGTCGCGATGACCGAGAGTGGATTGCCGGCAACGGCTATGGCCGAGCGGTCTCGCCACTATCAGCGCGCTCGCCAGGATCGCGGCACCGAGACACGGCAGCGGCTGATTGCGGCGGCGCTCGACATCTTTGGCCGGCAGGGGTTCCAGGCGGCCTCGACGCGCGACATCGCCCGCAGCGCCGGAGCCAACCTCGCCGCGATCGTCTATCACTTCGGCAGCAAGGAAGGTCTTCACCGCGCCGTGGCCGAGCATGTCACCGGCGAGATCGGCCAGCGCATCGGGGCGACGATCGCCGATGCGGCGCATGCGTTATCGCAAGGTCCGCCCGACAAGCTCATGGCACGACGGCTGCTGCAGCAGATCGTGGAGGCGCATATGGTGGCCATGCTGGGGGTCAAGGAGGCGGAGAGCTGGGCGCGGTTCGTCGTCCGCGAGCAGATGGAGCCCTCGCCCGTCCTCGAGATCATCGTCGGCTTCATGGCGCCGGTGCATGCGCTGCTCAGGCGGTTGGTCGGCGTGCTGACCGACAGCGATCCCGAAAGCGATGAGACGAGCATTCGCGTCTTCACGCTGATCGGCCAGGTCCAGGTGTTCCGGGTCGCCCAGCCCCTCGTGCTGCGGGTGATGGCACGCGACGATCTTTCGCCGGCCGACCGCGGCAGCATCATGCGCATCATCACCGAGAACATCGATCGCATCGTCGGCGTCGCCGCGGAGGCGCCACAGCCATGATGCGCATGGACGCGGTAGGGTCTGCAGGCCGGCTCCTCGGCCGCGCCGCGACAGCCGCGGCGCTGCTGGGCTTTCTCGCAGGTTGCGGCGATGGCAGCGCATCACCCACTGTCCAGGGTTATGTCGAGGGCGAATTCGTGCGCATCGGGCCCGAGGCGATCGGGCGGCTGGTCACGCTTTCCGTCGAGAAGGGCCAGGCGGTCGCGGCCGGCGCACCGCTGTTCGCGCTCGATGACCGCGACGAGCGCGCCGCGCTCGCGCAGGCCGAAGCCGAGCGCGCGGCGGCGGCGGCGAACCTTGCCGATCTCACCAGCGGCAAGCGGCAGGAAGAGATTGCCGTCCTCCAGGCTCAGCTCGACGAGGCCGAGGCGCAGCAGCAGGCAGCGCAGAAGACCTACACCCGCAACCAGGCGCTGGAGACGCGCGCCGTTTCCTCGGCTGCCGCGCTCGATCAGGCCAGGGCCGATCTCGACGCTGCCAATGCCCGCGTCGATGCCGCGACCCGCAACCTCGCCGTCGCGCGGCTGCCGGCGCGGCCCGATGTCATCGATGCCGCCCGCCAGACGCTGGCGGCGCGCGAGGCGGCCGTCGCAGCGGCGAAGACCCGGCTGGCGCGCCGGGCGATCGCCGCACCGGCCAGCGGCCTCATCGACGACACGCTTTTCCGGGTGGGAGAAATGGTTCCGGCCGGCAGCCCCGTCGTCTCGCTGCTGCCGCCCGAAAACCGCAAGATCGTGTTCTTCCTGGCCGAACCGCAGCGCGCGGCCGTCCATCCGGGCGATCGCGTCAAGCTTTCCTGCGACGGCTGCGCGCCCGGTCTTTCGGCGACCGTGACGCGAATGGCGAGCAGCGCCGAGTTTGCGCCGCCCGTGATCTATTCGACGGCGAGCCGCGCCAAACTGGTTTACCGCGTTGAAGCGCGGCCCGAGGGTGACGCCCTGTCGCTCGCGCCCGGCCAGCCGCTCGACGTCACCCTGGCGGGCGGCACGCCGTGACGGAGCCCGGCGACGATACGGTCATCTCGATCGTCGGCCTCACCAAGCGCTTCAATGGCCGCACGGTCGTCGACGACGTCGCGCTCGATGTCCGCCGCGGCGAGATCGTCGGCTTTCTCGGCCCGAACGGCTCCGGCAAGACCACGACCATCCGCATGATCTGCGGACTGCTGAAGCCGGATGCCGGCAGTGGCACCTGTCTCGGGCTCGACATCCTCACCCAGTCGACGCGGATCAAGCGCGAAGTCGGCTACATGACGCAGCGCTTCTCGTTCTACGAGGATCTGACGATCCGCGAGAACCTTGATTTCGTGGCACGGGTCTATGACCTCGACGACCGGCCACGGCGCGTCGCCGAGACCATCGCCCGGCTCGGTCTCGAGCGGCGGCGCGACCAGCTCGCCGGTTCGCTCTCGGGCGGCTGGAAGCAGCGGCTGGCGCTGGCCGCTTCCGTCATGCATCAGCCGAAGCTGCTGCTGCTCGACGAGCCGACGGCCGGCGTCGATCCGCAGGCGCGGCGCGAATTCTGGGACGAGATCCACCGCCTCGCCGCCGAGGGGCTGACCGTGCTCGTCTCGACCCATTACATGGACGAGGCCGAGCGCTGCCATCGCATCGTCTATATCGCCTATGGCCACATCGTCGCGCGCGGGACCGTCGCCGAGGTCATCGCGCGCTCGGGTCTTTCGACGATCATCATCTCGGGCGCCAATGTGAACAAGATCGCAGCGTTGGTGCGCGGGCGCGACGGCGTCGAGCAGGTCGCCCCCTTCGGCAACGACCTCCATGTCGTCGGCCCCGACGCCGCGCTGTTGAAGCAGGCAGTCGATGCCGCGGTGGCCGAGATTGGCGGCGGCGTCACCGCTGCCCCTGGAGAGACCGGGCTCGAGGACGTGTTCATCCGACTGATGCAGCAGGCCTCCGTCGCGGATCGCTCGAGCAACGGAGGCAACGCGTGAGCGCATCCTCCGCCTTTTCGCTCTCGCGGGTGCTCGCGATGATGATCAAGGAATTCATCCAACTGAAGCGCGACCGGATGACCTTCGCGATGATCCTCGCGATTCCTGTCATGCAGCTGGTTCTGTTCGGCTATGCCATCAACACCGACCCGAAGGAACTGCCAACCCTCGTCACATCGGCCGATAATGGCCCCGGGATACGCGCCGTCATCACGGCGCTCGCCACCTCGCGCTATTTCGCGCTCCAGCCCGGCTTCGTCAGCGAAGAGCAGGCCAGCCGCGCGCTGGTCGACGGCAGCGCCGCCTATGTGATCTCTATTCCGCCGGACTTCGAGCGTGATCTCGCGCGGGGATTGCGGCCGCAACTGCTGATCGAAGCGGATGCCACCGATCCCTCCGCCTCCGCCAATGCACTGGCCGGGCTACCGGAAATCCTGGCCTCGGCGCTCTCGACCGTGCTGACCGGGCCGCTTGCTTCGGAGGCCGCCCAGCCTTCACCTGTCGATATCGTCGTGCATCGCCGCTTCAATCCCGAGGGGATCACGGCCTACAACATCGTCCCGGGGCTGCTCGGCACCATCCTCACCATGACGACGATCCTGATGACGGCACTGGCGCTGACGCGGGAGCGCGAGCGCGGCACGCTCGAAAACCTGATGGCGACACCGGCGACGCCGTTCGAGATCATGATCGGCAAGATCGTGCCCTATATCGGCATCGGAACGCTGCAGGTGGCGATCATCATCGTCTGCGCGCGCGTCCTGTTCGCGGTGCCGATGCAGGGATCGCTGGCGCTGCTCATCGGCATCACCTTCCTGTTCATCGCGGCGAATGTGACGCTCGGCTACACTTTCTCCACCATAGCCAAGACGCAGATGCAGGCGATGCAGATGACCTTCTTCTGGTTCCTGCCGTCGATCCTGCTGTCAGGCTTCATGTTCCCTTTCCGCGGCATGCCGGATTGGGCGCAGGTGATCGGCGTCGTGCTGCCGCTGACGCATTATATCCGCTCGGTCAGGGGGATCATGCTGAAGGGCAGCGGGCCGGCCGATCTCGTCGGCGAAATCTGGCCGCTGGCCGCCTTCTGGCTGGCAGTCGGAGCAATTGCGCTTCTGCGCTATCGCAGGACGCTGGACTGAGCCGCGGCAACGGCCCGGCGCAGTCCTGCGAGCGGACTCGATGGGGGCCTCGGTCCCGCCGTCACAAGCGCGGCGGCGCCGGCCATCGAGGCCTGCGCGAATGCGACGATCGACGCCCCCTCGCGATAGGCGGCATCGGCGGCTGCGGCGATGCCGGCGAGATAGTCCTCGCGGCGGCCGGCGCGGAACAGGTCCCAGGCGCCATCGACCATGCGGATCTCGATGACAGCGCCCGTTTGCGCGGCAACTTCCGTGAAAAGCTTCGTCGTCGGCGCGATCGTCGTGGCAACGGCGCAGAGCGCGACGACCCGCCTCCCTTCGGCGACGGCCTCCATGGCCAGCGCGGCATCGGCGCGAAGGATCGGCACGGATGCTCTGCTCGCGGCCGCGTCGGCGGCAGGACCAAGGGTCGAGCAGGTCAGGAGGACGGCATCTGCACCCTCGGTCAAAGCCAGCAAGGCCTCGGCCGTCCGGCTGACGACGTCCGCCGTCAGGGCGCCATTGCGCTCGGCCTCGGCAAGCAGTTCCGGCTGAACGGCATGCAACAGGAGCCCGGGCGGCAGTGCGAGCTCCGCCGCGGCTGCGTCGAAGCCGGCGACGTTGCTCTCATGTGTATGAAGGCAGGCGATCTTCACGGGTCGGTCCCGGGAGAATGATGGCGCGAAAACGCGCCATCAAAAGTCTCGCGAATGGTTGCTGGCCGCAGCTCAGACGGACGGAGCCGGCGGCGCGAGCGGGGCGTCGACATGGGCATGGCCGGCCAGCGCGTTGCGCAGCGCGGTTTCCTTGTCGTTGTCGAGCGAGGTCTTGAGCACGACGCCACCATAGCCCTGGATTTCTTCCAGCACCTTGTCGGCGGTCATCGAGCGGATCAGCAGGAACAGCGCGGCATTGCCGGGCTGGATCGATTCCGACAGGTCCTTCATGAACTTGTCGTTGATGCCGAAATCGGCGAGCAGGCCGCCGAGCGCGCCCGAGGCGGCACCGATGACGACGCCGACGACCGGCATCAGGAAGACCATGCCGACCAGGAGGCCCCAGAAGCTGCCCGAAGCGGCGCCGGTGGCGGTCGTGTTGACCATCTGATGCAGCTTGATCTTGCCGTCGTCGGTCTTCACCGCGATGACCGCGTCATCGAGGGTGATCAGATATTCCTTCTGCAGCGTCAGGAATTCCTGGCGGACGGCTTCGGCCTTTTCCAGCGACGGATAGACGATGGCGACGAGATCGGACATGGAGGCACCTTGAAATTGGAGCGGCGAGTTCGCGATCCTCGCATAGCACAGGCGAAGCTGGCGTGACAGGCGCGCCGGGAGCGACGGAACTTCGCTTCGCAGCCAGCCACGGCCAACCGAGCTGGAGCTCGACTGGCCGGACCTTGCAAAATGCTGCGGGGCGATCGCCGTCGCCGGCAGTCCGTCAGTCCACCTTGACGATCTGCGGCGGCAGCCAGCTGCCGTTGAGAATCGACGGGCTCTTCTCCTTCGGCCAGTACATCCGGATCATCGGCAGGAACGCGCCCTTGGGGGCCGGCAGCCAGTTCGCTTCCTTGTCCTTGCCGGGCGACTCGTTCTGGAAGTAGAGCGTCACGGAGCCATCGGCGTTCGGAACGAGATTGTCGCGCGGGCTGACGGTGAACTTGTTGAGCGCGTTCGGAACGAACCACCAGCCCTGGTCGATCTCATACATCGTGATCGACCAGAAACCGTTGACCGGCGGCTCCTCGCCCTTGGCGAAGGTCAGCGTATATTTGTTCGCGCCGGTCAGCGGCTGACCGTCCTTGTCCACCATCGTATAGGGATAGACGGCGTCCTCAGGCAGATTGGCGGGCCAGCCGAACGCCGCGACGACAGCGCGCTTCACATAGTCCGTGCCATAGGCGCCGACCTGAGCGAAGACCCAGCCGTTCTTCTCGACACCCATCGTCGCTTCGTTCTTGCCGAGAAGGTCGAGCGCCTGCTGCGGCAGGTCCTTCAGCGCCGCGGCGGTATCGGGGCCGAGCGCGGAAAGGTTGAACGGCTTGCAGGGCTCAACGCCGATCTTCGCCATCTCGGCGATGATGGGCGCATCTTCCGCCGCAGGCGGCGCGTCATGGCACATCAGCGTGGCCAACCGGTTGAAATAACCCTCGGTTCCCATGCCCAGGATGACCTGCTGCGGCTTGTCGGTCATCGAGTAGCCGGGATTGGGGTCCACCGGCGGCGCCTTGTAGACATAGTCCGCCTTGCCGAAGCTCGAGAGCGGGCTGAGGTCGTACTGCGCCTGCAGCGCGTTCACCTCGGCATAGTCCTTATCTGTGCCGTTGGCATAGGTGCGGCCGAGGATGAGGACATAGCGGGTGGGAACGTCGATCTTGGTCATCCCGGCGGGGACCTCGCCCTTCCAGCCCGGGCCGGCCATCAGATAGTGGGCCGCCTTGCCGCCCGCCGTCCGCGAGCCGGGCGAAGCGATCACCGGCATCCAGAGGTCGTAGGTCGGGAACAGGAAGTAGCGGTCGCCCATGTCGGGATGCGAAAAGACCCATGGCTCGCTTCCGAGGTCCATCCAGGCGAGCGAATAGAGCGTGTCGGCATTGGGCGCCGAGACGCCGCGATAATCGGCCGGCGGGTAGCGCTTGACGTTGCCGAACTGGCCCATCGGCGCGTGCAGGCCGTCGGCCTTGTCGACATTGGTCATCTGCACCCGCGTCACCTCGGTGGTCACAAGCGAGTAGCCGTAGACATAGGCGTCCATGGCGATCGTCTTCGCCTCGTCGACCGTCACAGCCTGCGCCGCCCCGGCGGACGCCGCCATGCCTGCGGCCAGCAACAATCCACATATCCTTCGCATCGATCGTCCCCGTTTTTGCAGAGGCATATCCGCTCGCGCGGCCGCGACCGGCATGCCAGTATTCCGAGCCCTTCGGGCGAGCGCCGCTCGCCCTGCCCGCAGAGGAATGGACAGCATTGCCCGGGCCTGCCACTCATTTTGCGCCAGTGCCGCGGCGGCTGCCGCGCGAGGGCGATGCCAGCACGCCGACCATGATTTCGGTCACGGCGCTTGCCGGTGTGCCGGCGCTGGTGCGCCATGCCTTCGGGGAAACGGTGCTGCAGCACGCCAACCGCGCGGCGATGCTCGACATCGAACTGATCGAGGATCGCGACTGCTTCATTCCGCACGCGACGATGACCGCCTTTCTCAGCGAGATCGAACGGCGGACGAAGGAGGCTTATCTCGGGCTCATGATCGCGCCGCATCTCAGCCTCGCCAGCTATGGCTGCTGGGGCGATTATGTGCTTGCGGGCGACACGCTCGCCTCAGCCATCGATCGGGCTTCGGCGACGATCGATTATCACAGCTGCGGCGAGATCATCGCGCTGTCGGTCGAGGGCGGCATGGCGCGCCTCGCCTATGTCAGCGCCGCGCGCGGCAGCCCGGCCTATGTCCACGTCGCCTCGGGCGCCGTCGCCGTCATGCTCGATCTCTGCCGGACCTTCGCCGGGCCGGCGTGGAGGCCGGCGCGCATCGACTTCAACATCGCGCGGCCGGCGGCCGCCGCACGTTTCGAAGAGACCTTCGGCTGTCCGGTGGTCTTCGATGCGCCTGCGGCTGCGATCTGGTTTCGAGCCGGTCTTCTCGGCGCGACGCGCCCGCGGGCGCACGGAAGGCGGCTGATCACCGTCGATGATCTTGCCCGCGCAAGGCTCGATCCCACGAGCCGTGGCGACCTGATCGGTGTCGTTTCCACGCAGATCTGGACGCAGGTGCTGGCCGGGACCGTTTCGCTCGACGGCGCGGCGCATGCGCTCGATATCAGCACGCGGACGCTGCAACGGTCGCTGCAGGCATACGGGACGGATTTCCGCAGCCTCGGCAATGTGATCCGGGCCAGGCGAGCGCGTGAACTGCTGCGCGGAACGGACGCCTCGGTGACCGATATCTCGGCCGAACTCGGCTATTCGGCACCGGCGAATTTCGCGCGCGCCTTTCGCAAGGCGACCGGCCTTGCGCCCGAGGATTTCCGGCGGAGGCCTGAACGGTGATCCGGCCTTAGGGCTCGCTGCCTGGCGCGAGGCGCACGCGGAGACCGTCGAGTTCGTCCGACATCAGGATCTGGCACGAGAGCCGCGAATTTGACTTCACCAGCATGGCGTCGTCGAGCCGCTCTTCCTCCTCCTCGCTCATCGGAACGAGGCGATCGAACCATTCGGGATCGACATAGACATGGCAGGTGGCGCAGGCGAGCGCGCCGCCGCACTCGGCCTTGATCGGCAGGCCCCAGTCGCGGATCACCTCCATGACGCGCCAGCCTTCCAGCGCCTCCAATTCGTGCTCGCCGCCTTCCTGATCGGTGACGAAGAGCTTCAAGACTGCGCACTCCCGCCGCTGACCGGGCGTCGCGCCCAGGGACGCTTGCCGGCCATCTGCTCGCCATTGTCGGCCGCGGGCTGGAGATATTCGGCGACCTCCGGCCAGCGTCCTTCTTCAAGCCCCCGAATGACCAACGGGTCGTCGGTGGCGAAGGAATCGAAGCCGACCCGCTTCAGGAACGGGATCTGGTCGAGGAAGAACGCGCCGACGGCCCGAAGCTCGCCCGTGAAGCCGTCGCGATCGCGCAGCAACCGGCCGATCGAGAACGCGCGGCCATCGGCGAATTTCGGCAGGTCAGCCGCCACGACGGCAAGACGCGGCAGGTCGGCGACGATGTCCGTCCAGTCGGCGCCGGGTTCGATCACGATGCCAAGCGGCGCGTCACGCCCGATGAGCGTGTCGCGCTCGGCGCGAAAGCGCGCCAGCGACACGATGACGGCGCCGCCGCCAGGGATTTCCGCGTCGTCAGCAAGGCGCGTGAAGGCGTCCTCGACAAAGCGGCCGTGCTTCCAAAGTGCCATTCTATCCGCCTCAGATTCCGCTGCCGTCGGCTTCGCCGAGATGAATGCCGCATTCGACCTTGTCGAGACCGCGCCAGCGCCCGGCGCGCTCGTCTTCGCCCGGCTTGACCTTTGACGTGCAGGGCACGCAGCCGATCGAGGGATAGCCCTCGGCGACGAGCGGGTGCGCCGGCAGGTCATTGTCGGCGATATAGGCCTTGAGTTCGGCCGACGACCATGTGGCGAGCGGATTGACCTTCACGCGCGCGCCGTCCTGCTCGAACAGCTGGATGCTCGCGCGGGTCGCCGCCTGGAAGCGCTTGCGCCCGGTGAACCACGCATCGAAGCCCGTCAGCGCGCGGGCGAGCGGCTCGGTCTTGCGGATATGGCAGCAGAGATCGGCATTGCTCATCCAGGCCGCCTTGTAGGGATCCTTGGCCTTCAGCACCGCCTCGTCCGGCGTGACCGTCCGCACCTGCGTGAGACCGATCCGCTCGACCAGCGTGTCGCGATAAGCGAGCGTCTCGGGAAAGAGCCGCAGCGTATCGATGAACACGACCGGCACGTCGCTGCTGACCGAGGCGACGAGATGCAGCAGCACCGAGGATTCGGCGCCAAAGGACGAGACCAGCGCGATCTTCTCGCCGAAAAGCTCGAGCGCCTTGGCGACCGCCTCGCGCGAGGTGAGATGGCCGAAGCGCGCGTTCAGGATGGCCGCATCCTCGAGGCCGGCATTCTCATGATCGAACAGCGGCGCGCCGCCGGCACCGCCGCTGGCGGCCGAATCAAGCCGTGCCATAGAGCGCCTCCTTGAACGGAGCCTGGCCGAGGCGGCGATAAGCGGCGAGGAATGTCTCATCCGGCGCGGCGCGGCGGGCGATATAGGTGTCGACGATGGTCTCGACCGCATCGACGATCTCGTCGGTCGAGAAGCCGCGGCCGATGATGTCGCCGATCGCCGAATTCTCGTCGCCCGAGCCGCCGAGAGAGATCTGGTAGAATTCCTCGCCCTTCTTCTCGACGCCGAGAATGCCGATATGGCCGACATGGTGATGGCCGCAGGCATTGATGCAGCCGGAGATCTTGATCTTCAGTTCGCCGATCTCGCGCTGGCGCGCGATATCGCCGAAGCGCTGCGAAATGCGCTGCGCCACCGGTATGGATCGGGCATTGGCAAGGGCGCAATAATCGAGGCCCGGGCAGGCAATAATGTCGGTCACAAGTCCCGCATTAGCGGTGGCAAGCCCGGCCGCGACGAGCCCGTCATAGACAGCGCGCAGGTTCGCCTCGGCGACATGCGGCAGGATCAGGTTCTGCTCATGGCTGACGCGGATCTCGTCGAACGCATAGCGCTCGGCAAGATCGGCGACGACATCCATCTGGTCGGCCGTGGCATCGCCCGGCGTGCCGCCGATCGGCTTCAGCGAGATCGTCGCCGAGACATGGCCGGCGACGCGATGCGGGATCGTGTTCTGCCGCACCCAGGCGTCGAATTCGGGATCCGCCTTGCGTGCCGCGGCCAGGCCGGCGCTCGGCGCCGCCGCTTCGAGACCCGCCGGCGCAGCGAAATATTCGCGGATGCGCTCGACCTCGCCCTGCGGCAGCTTGAGCGCGCCGTGGCGGATGCGTTCCCATTCCTCTTCGACCTGGCGCGCAATCTCGTCGGCGCCGGTTTCATGCACCAGGATCTTGATGCGGGCCTTGTATTTGTTGTCGCGCCGGCCGTTCAGATTGTAGACGCGCAGGATCGCCTCCGAATAGGAGAGCAGGTCCTCCTCCGGCAGGAAATCGCGGATCTTCTTGGCGATCATCGGCGTGCGACCCTGGCCGCCACCGATATAGACGGCAAAGCCAAGCCGGCCGTTCTCGTCCTTCTTCAGATGCAGGCCGATGTCATGCACCTGAATCGCCGCGCGATCGCGCTCGGCGCCGGTGACGGCGACCTTGAACTTGCGCGGCAGGAAGACGAATTCGGGATGCAGCGATGACCACTGGCGGAGAATTTCCGCATAGGGGCGCGGATCCGCGACCTCGTCGGCCGCAGCGCCGGCGAAATGATCGGCGGTGACATTGCGGATGCAATTGCCCGAGGTCTGGATCGCGTGCATCTCGACCGAGGCAAGTTCGGCTAGGATATCCGGAATGTCCGAAAGCTTCGGCCAGTTGAACTGCAGGTTCTGCCGCGTCGTGAAATGGCCGTAGCCACGATCATAGCGGCGGGCGACATGAGCGAGCTTTCGCATCTGGCGGCTGTCGAGCGTGCCATAGGGCACGGCGATGCGCAGCATATAGGCGTGGAGCTGAAGATAGACGCCGTTCATCAGCCGAAGCGGCTTGAACTGGTCCTCCGTCAACTCGCCCGAAACACGTCGCTCCACCTGGTCGCGAAACTGCGCGACGCGGTCGGTCACGAAATCCTGGTCGAACTCGTCATAACGATACATGGACGTCAACCTGCCTTGCTCAAAGCGGCGCGCTCGGCGATCTCGGCCTCGCCATAGGCGACGGTGGGCCCGGCGGCGCGGATGCGCTCGCGGAGGCGAACCGGAACCGGAATACCGTTCTCGACCGTGACCTCGATGTCATAGGGTTCCACGACGATGCGCGCATCGTGCTGCGCCTTGCCATAGGCGACCGCCTCGGCCAGCGCGTCGGGCCCGACGACGCGCGCATCGGCAAGACGCTGCGACCAGCCGCCATCAGCCGTCAGGAAGACAACGAGACCGTTGCCGAGATCGTTCGCAGTGATGATGCTGTCGCTCATGATGTTCCGTTCGGGCCCGTCAGGCTGCCATCGCGGCCAGCGGCAAAGGGGAGACGCCAAGGGCGCTTTCGGCAATGACGCGGCCGACGATGATCACGACGGGACCGTCGATCTCCGGCCTGTCGGCGATGCTGGCCAGTTCGTCGAGCCGCCCGGCATAGGCCTTGCGATCGGACCGCGAGGCATTCTCGATCACCGCGACGGGCGTCGATGCGGCCAGACCGTTCTCGATCAGCCGCGCTGCCACCTTGGAAGCGACGCTGCGGCCCATATAGACGGCGATGGTCGAGCCTGCGAGTGCAAGGCCCGCCCATTCCGGCAGCGTGTCGCCGCGCATGTCATGGCCCGTCGCCAGCACGAAGGTCGAGGCGACATCGCGCAGCGTCAGCGGGATCTCGTTCTCGGCCGCCGCGGCGATCGCCGCCGTCACGCCCGGCACGATATCGAAGGAAACACCCGCCGCGCGCAGCGCCGCCATCTCCTCGCCAGCGCGGCCGAAGATGAGCGGATCGCCCGATTTCAGCCGCACGACGCGGCGCCCATCGCGGGCCTCGCGAACGAGGATGGCGTTGATCTCTTCCTGACTGGCGGCATGCATGCCCTTGGCCTTGCCGACATAGATGCGCAGCGCATCGCGCCGGCCCATGGCGACGACAGCCTCCGGCACGAGCTTGTCATAGACGATGACGTCGGCTTCCTGCAGCAGGCGCACGGCGCGCAGCGTCAGTAGATCCTCGGCGCCCGGACCGGCACCGACGAGGCTGACATGGCCGGCATGGCCCTTGGCCGTGCTGGCATCGATCGCTTCATCGGCTTCAGCATCGAGGCCGTCGATCTGCCCGGCCAGCACCTTGGCCGCCGCAGGACCGGTGAAGAAATGCGCCCAGAAACGACGACGGGCATCGGACGTCGGGATGCGCGCCGCGACGCGCTCGCGAAGGTTCTCGGCCAGATGCGCGAGATCGCCGATCGCCGGCGCGAGCATCTGCTCGATCCTGGCACGGACATGGCGCGCCAGCACCGGCGCTGCACCCTCGGTCGAGATCGCCACGGTCAGCGGGGCGCGGTTGACCAGCGCCGGAACATAGAAATCGCAAAGATCGGGACGATCGACGACATTGACCGGGATGCCGGCGGCCTTGGCGAGCGCACGCACGGCGCTGTCCTGATCGAGATCGCCGGTTGCCGCAAAGACGAGCGCCGCGCCCTCGAGATCGGCAGCCCCCGGCCAGCGCGGCTCGTGCCGGGCGCCGGTCGCGGCGACGTCGGCCGCAGCCTCATCATCCAGCTCCGGCGCGAAGAGAACCAGCAGCGCGCTGGTTTCAGACAGGAGACGCAGCTTCGCCGCGGCCTCGCCGCCGCCACCGACGATCACGATCCGGCGCCCCTCCACTTTGTGGAAGGCCGGAAAGGTCGAAAGTCTCCGATGGGCAGTCGCCATCGTTATCTCCGGCAGCGCGTTCGGATTGGAATGAGCGAAATTCTTGCACGGTATTTAGTGAATGCCGAGCGCAAACACGACAAAGGCGGTTCCAATTGCAAACCCCGCCTTGGAAAATCATTCCTGACGGCCGCAAGGGCGCCGGCTCGGCGAACGCCGCGCCGGCGGCCGAAACAGCTTCAGGACCAAGGCGGTGGCTGGCAAATGGCGGCTGCCTCCTGTCGCGAGG
The DNA here is from genome assembly GCA_035555375.1 of Kaistia sp. Taxonomy (GTDB): domain Bacteria; phylum Pseudomonadota; class Alphaproteobacteria; order Rhizobiales; family Kaistiaceae; genus Kaistia. The sequence goes on from DATMGR010000038.1 coordinate 669,900, forward strand.
CACGATCCTTCCAGGCCTCATAGACGACTAATCCAGTCGTCTATGTAGAATTTCGTTCCGCTTCAGAAAACGCCGGCCCCAAGCTCGGCGGCACCGGCATGGGCGCGGAACATCTCGAAGAGTTCGCGTCCCATGCCATAGACGTCTTCCTCCGGGCGCACCGCAGCCGGACGCGCCGCGAACTCCGCCGCGTCGACCAGCACTTCGAGCGCGCCGGTAGCGCAATCGATGCGGATCATGTCGCCATCGCGGATCTTCGCGATCGGTCCGCCGGCCAGAGCCTCCGGCGTGACATGGATCGCCGCCGGCACCTTGCCGGAAGCGCCGGACATGCGCCCGTCGGTCAAGAGCGCCACGCGCTGGCCGCGGTCCTGCAGGATGCCGAGCGAGGGCGTCAGCTTGTGCAGTTCCGGCATGCCATTGGCCTTCGGGCCCTGGAAGCGGATGACCGCCACGAAATCGCCGGTGAGCTCACCCGCCTTGAAGGCGGCGAGCAGGTCGTCCTGCGCATCGAACACCTTGGCCGGCGCCTCGATGACGTGACGATCCGGCTTCACGGCCGAGATCTTGATGACGGCCCGGCCGAGATTGCCGGAGAGAAGCTTGAGGCCGCCCGTCGGCTGGAACGCCTTGGCGACCGGCGCCAGAACCTTCTCGTCGAGGCTTTCGCGCGCGCCTTCCTGCCAGGAAATGCCGCCGGCCGCGTCGAGCTTCGGCTCGACTGTATAGGCCGCGAGCCCGTTGCCCCAGATCGTCTTGACGTCCTCGTGCAGATAGCCGGCGTCGAGCAGTTCGCGGATGAGGAAGCTCATGCCGCCCGCTGCGTGGAAATGGTTCACGTCGGCAAGGCCGTTCGGATAGACGCGGGTCAGGAGCGGCACGACATCGGAAAGATCCGAGAAATCGTCCCAGGTGAGCTGGATGCCCGCCGCCTTGGCGATCGCGACGAGATGCATCGTATGGTTGGTCGAGCCGCCGGTGGCGTTGAGGCCGACGACGCCGTTGACGATCACCTTCTCGTCGACGATCTCGCCGATCGGCGTGAACTCGTTGCCGAGCGCGGTGATGGCGAGCGCGCGCTTGGTCGCCGCCTTGGTGAGCGCCTCGCGCAGCGGCGTGTTCGGATTGACGAAGGAGGAGCCCGGCAGATGCAGGCCCATGATCTCCATCATCATCTGGTTGGTGTTGGCCGTGCCGTAGAAGGTGCAGGTGCCCGGACCATGATAGGAGGCGCTTTCCGCCTCGAGCAGTTCGGCGCGGCCGACCTTGCCTTCCGCGTAGAGCTGGCGGATACGCGCCTTCTCGCCGTTCGGCAGGCCCGTCGTCATCGGCCCCGCGGGAATGAACACCGTCGGCAGATGGCCGAAGGAGAGCGCCGCGATCATCAGGCCCGGCACGATCTTGTCGCAGATGCCGAGAAAGACCGCTGCGTCGAACATGTTGTGCGAGAGGCCGATCGCCGCCGACATCGCGATGGCATCGCGCGAGAACAGCGACAGCTCCATGCCGGTTTGGCCCTGCGTGACGCCGTCGCACATCGCGGGAACGCCGCCCGCCACTTGCGCGACGCCGCCCGCCTCGCGCGCCGCGATGCGGATCAGCTCGGGATAGGTCTCATAGGGCTGATGGGCCGAGAGCATATCGTTATAGGCGGTGATGATGCCGAGATTGGGCACCACGTCGCCCTTCAGCGCCGCCTTGTCCTCGACGCCGCATGCGGCGAAGCCATGGGCCAGGTTGCCGCATGCGAGCGTGCCGCGCCGCGTGCCGGCCTTGGCGGCGGCGGCGACGCGCTTCAGATACAGCGCCCGGCTTGCCGTGCTGCGGGCGCGGATGCGCTCGGTGACTTCGGCGACCTTCGGATGGATGGTCATGGCTGAACTCCACTTTGTGCCGGGCACGGCCGCGCCCGGCATGCGGCGATCCCGTAAGGGCCGCTACTCGATTTCCTCGTGCCAGGTGCGCCCGTCGCGCTCGATCAGTGCGATCGCCGCCGAGGGGCCCCATGTGCCGGCCGTATAGGCCTTCGGCGCCTCGCGCGATGCCTGCCAGCCATCGAGGATCGGGTCGATCCACTTCCAGGCCGCCTCGACCTCGTCGCGGCGCATGAACAGCGTGGCGTTGCCGCGGATCACATCCATCAGCAGCCGCTCATAAGCCTCGGGGCTGCGCACCTTGAAGGTCTGGGCGAAGCTCATGTCGAGCGGCACATGGCGAAGGCGCATGCCGCCCGGGCCCGGATCCTTGATCATCAGCCAGAGGCGGACGCCCTCGTCCGGCTGCAGGCGCATGACGAGCTGGTTGGAGACCAGCTGGCCAGCGGCGTTGCCGAAGATCGAATGCGGGATCGCCTTGAACGAGACCACGATCTCCGAATTGCGGGCCGGGAGCCGCTTGCCGGTGCGGATATAGAAAGGCACGCCGGCCCAGCGCCAGTTCTCGATCTCGGCCTTCAGCGCGACGAACGTCTCCGTCATCGAATCATCACGGCCGAGTTCCTGCAGATAGCCGGGCACCGGCCCGCCAGCCGAAGCGCCGGCCCGGTACTGGCCGCGCACGGTGACGGCCTCGAGTTCCTTCGCGGTGATCGGCTTCAGCGAGCGCAGGACCTTCAGCTTCTCGTCGCGCATCGCATCCGCCTCGAACTGGCTGGGCGGCTCCATGGCGACGAGGCAGAGCAGCTGCAGGATGTGGTTCTGCACCATGTCGCGCAGGGCGCCGGCCGTGTCGTAGTAGCCGGCGCGGCTTTCGACGCCGAGATTTTCGGCGACGGTGATCTGCACGTGATCGATATGGGCGGCGTTCCAGAGCGGCTCGAACAGGGCGTTCGCGAAGCGCAGCGCCATCAGGTTCTGCACCGTCTCCTTCCCGAGATAATGATCGATGCGATAGATCTGGCTCTCGTCGAACACCTTGCCGACGGCATCGTTGAGCTCGGTCGCCGATTTGAGGCTCTTGCCGATCGGCTTCTCGATGATGACGCGCGTCTGCGGCGTGATCAGGTCATGCGCGCCGATCCCCTCGCAGATCACGCCGAACAGATCCGGCGACACGGCGAGATAGAAGGCGCGGACGCGATCCTTGCCCTCTTCGAGCACGCGGGCGAGATCGGCCCAGCCGGCGTCATCGATCTTGGCATCGACGGAAACGTAGGAGATGCGGGCGAGGAAAGAGGCGACCTGCTCGGGCTCGCGCTCATCGGCCGGCACGAACTTGGTCAGCGCCTCCTCGGTGAGCTTGCGATAGTCGTCATCGCTGAGCTTGCGGCGCGATGCGGCGATGATCCGGGAGACCTCGGGGATCTGCTCGTCGCGATGGCGATGGTAGAGCGCCGGCAGCAGCTTGCGATAGGCGAGATCGCCGGTCGCGCCGAACACGACGAGGTCGAAGGGGTCGACGGCGATGATTCGACTGGTCATGAAAACCCTCTTTCCCGATGCCGGACATTCCGGCCAAGCCCGAACAAGCGTGTCCTAGCCAATTCCGCTTCATATGTTGAGGGAGAAAATTAGAGCATCGAAATAAAACTCCTGCGACGAGTTTGCCTTATCGTGCCGGGCGCCTCGCGAAGCAGTGGCGATCATCAAGCAGGATATGGGCCAAAGGGAGATTATGGGATGTCGGAACCTCAATGCATCGTGCCGGCGGGAGACAGCTGCGGCGAGGGCGTCGTCTGGCACGCAGCCGAGCGCGCGGTCTACTGGACGGACATCAACCGCTTCCTGATCCACCGGCTCGACACCGAAAGCGGCTCGGTGCGCAGCTGGTTCTTCGACGAACCGGTGACGGCGATCGGCATTACCGACCGCGACGGCACGTTCCTCATCGCCCTCGGCTCCAGGCTCATTCTCTGGCAGCCGGCAAAGGATGCCCGCGCCGATTTCGCCCGGCCCGAGGCCAATACGCCGGCCGCGCGGCTGAATGACGGCCGCCCCGATCCGTTTGGCGACCTCATCATCGGCTCGATGTTCAACAATGTCGCGCCTGATGGCTCCGCTGTCGACATCTCCGGGCCGCCGCTCGGCGCACTTTACCGTGTCCGATCCGACGGGTCGATCGAGACGATCAAGCGCGACATCGGCATCACCAACACCATGGCCTGGGACCTGCAGCGCGGCCGCTTCTATACCGCCGACACGCTCAAGAACGAGATCTGGGCCTTCGACTATGATGCGGCGACGGGCGCCCTCTCCGGCGAGCGCGACCATTTCACCGGCTTCGATCGCGGCTCGCCCGACGGATCGCAGATCGACGCCGAGGGCCATCTGTGGAATGCCCGTTACGGCGGTGGCTGCGTGGTGCGCATCTCGCCGGAGGGCACCGTATCCGGCGTGCTCGACATGCCGGTCGGCAATGTCACCAACTGCACCTTTGGCGGCGACGATCTCAAGACCCTCTATGTAACGACGGCGCAGGGCGGTTCCGGGCCGCTGGAGCGGCTCGCGGGCGGGCTGTTCGCCTATCGGTCGCCGGTGCCCGGCCTTGCCGAGACGATCTTCCGCTTCGACCGCTGAAGGCTGATTGCGCGACCCGGCGGCGCGGTGCATCGTGCCCGCCGCCGGGCCGACCCGGCCCCAGGAGGATACCCATGTCGCGAGCCGTCGTTCCTTTCCAGCGGATGCTTGCAGCCGTGATTGCCGTGCCTTTGCTGGCGAGCGCAGCGTCTGCCGCGCCAACCAGCGCGCAGCAATCGGCCATCAAATCGTCCTGCCAAAGCGATTACCGCGCCAACTGCGCCAGCGTGCCGCCCGGCGGCTCGGCCGCCCTGCAGTGCCTGCAGCAGAACATCGCCAAGCTCTCGGCCGCCTGCCAGCAGGCGGTGAACGCGGCGTCAGGTACGGCACCGGCAGCGGCGAATCCGGCGCCGGCTGGAACGGCGCCTGCCGCCGCCGCTGCGCCCAAGGCTGCCGCCCCCAACACGGCCGCACCGAAGCCGCCAGTGGCCGCGACACCGCCACCGCCACCGCCGGTGCAGATGTCGCCGCGCCAGGAGGCGATGCTCGTTCGCCAATATTGCCGGACCGACTTTGCCCGCTATTGCGGCACAGTCCGCCTTGGCGCCGGCAATGGAGCGGCCTGCCTCCGGGCCAATGCGGCGCGCCTGTCGCGCGGCTGCAAGCAGGCGCTCGCAGCCGCCATGCGATAGCGCGGGGATGGCGCGGAGATGGCGATCATCGACATCGACCATGTGCAGATCGCCATGCCGCGCGACGCGGAGGATGTCGCGCGGCAATTCTATGGCGGCGTGCTGGGGCTGACCGAGATCGCCAAGCCTCCCAATCTGGCAGGGCGCGGCGGGGTCTGGTTCATCGCTGGTCCCCGCCAATTGCATCTCGGCGTCGAGGACGATTTCCGGCCGGCGCGGAAGGCGCATCCGGCTTTTCGCGTCGATGATCTCGAGAGCCTGTGCACCCGCTGCATCGCGGCCGGCCTTTCGCCGGTCGATGATGAACCCCTCCCCGGCTTTCGCCGATTCTACCTTGCGGATCCCTTCGGCAATCGGCTGGAATTCTTGACGGCAGAGGATTGACCTTGCTTTTGTCCACATCTGGACTATATGATCCGGACATGGACAGGAGATGGGCATGATCCTCTCGCCGACACAAGCTGCCGCCACACCTGCCGGCGAATCCTGGCGGCATTTTTCCGCCGCTGATCGCAGGCGTCTCGGCGGGCCCGGGCTTCGCAGCTTCGTCGCCATCGCCGATCTCTGGGGGCTCACCGAGGCCGAGCGCATGCGCATGCTCGGCCTGCCCGGCCGTTCGACCTATTTCGGCTGGCTCGCCAAGGCGCGCACCGATGCGCCGCTGATCCTGCCGCTCGATACGCTGCTCAGGATCTCGGCGGTGCTTGGCATCCACAAGGCGCTGCGCATTCTCTTCGCGGCTGACGCCGATGCGCTGTTCTGGCTGCGTGCGCCAAACAGCGGGCCGCTGTTCGGTGGCCAGCCGCCCTTGGCGCTCGCTGCCAACGGCACGCAGGACGGTCTGATGCTGCTGCGCCGCCATCTTGACGCTTGGCGCGGCGGTCTGTTCTCGGCCCCCCTGCCCGCGCTCGACGATGTCGCGGCGCCGATCGACGACAGCGACATCGTCTGGGCCTGACGATGCAGCGCTTTCCCGCAGTCCCCATCCCGGGCCCGACGCAGCGCCTGATCCCGTCGCGCTTTCCGCCGATCAGCGCTTTCGACGATGTCGCCGCGCCGGCCGAACTCGAGGCGGTGATGGAACTCGAAGGCTGGACCAATGACCGCCTGGTCGCCGAGCGTCTGGCGCGGCTGCCGAAAAGCGAATGGGTCTATGGCCGGCCGAATGCCAGCGTCGTCATGGCGTCGTTCCTGCACACGCCGCCGACCGGCCTCCGCTTCTCCTCGGGGGCACTCGGCGCCTGGTATGGGGCGATGCGCGTCGAGACCGCGATCGCCGAGGTCTCACACCACCTCCGGCGCGAGATGATGCGCAGCGGCATGGAGCGGCATGTCGCGACCTACCGCGTCTATGGCGCGCAGTTCGAAGGCCTCTATCGCGATATCCGCGACCATGTCGCGGACGAGCCCGGCCTCTATTCGACATCGGACTACAGTGCTTCACAGGCCTTCGGCGAGAGCGTGCGGGCGAGCGGCGGCGACGGCATTCTCTATGCCAGCATTCGCCACCGCGGCGGCGAGAATATCTGCGCCTATCGCCCGTCGAAAATCCTCGACGTCACGCAATCCGGCCATATCGAACTGACGCTCCGCCTCGAAGGCAAGATCGTCGCGCGCCGGCTGGCCTAAACTAAAGTAGACGAGGCTAATGAAGCGCGCTAAAGTTGCAGCGGAATATAATAGACAGGTAGGATTGGGATGGCAAAGGCGGCCAGCGGATATACCATCGGACCTAATGAGGTGCCGACAATCCTAGGTATGGATGCCCGGGGGGACCGGGATCACGACATCGCTGCTTGGTTCGGCGTAAACCAGGGTCGGATTGCCGAAGCAAAGGACGGCAAATGGGGAAGCCCTGCGCCAGCCGTAGTGGCGCAACTTCCACCGAGAGGCGCCCCGGGCATCAAGGGCCGACGCCTCCGACAAGCCCTTGATGGCGTTCTGGCCGCCATGCTGACTGACCCTAAGGGCGCCGAAAGTCTCCTGAATGAGGCTCTTTCAAATTATGATGCAGATGAGCCGTGATGTCTCTAAGAACCGTTAACTGTGTAGTCGCTCCGCCGCTCTAATTGCCTCCGACATGGAGGCACCCATTTTAGTTGCGGCGCATCTGATGCCCTGCCTATTTCCCAGATAAACCACGCGTAGCCGGTCGCCGTCGTCGCCTTCATGTCGAGTCTGCCCTTGACCATGGGTACACGTTCGGTGAATTGTGCAAATATACTTGGCGGATTGAATTTAAAAATCGCTTCATAGCGACCGATGCTTTCGAGGAAAACTGTTCTCGCAAGAATTGCGACACCGACCCGAGCGATTGTCCGCGCCCGAAGAATGAACTCCTCGGCTAGCCTGAAGGGCGGGTTAGTGATTACCCAATCATGAGACTTGGCCTCATACGGGTAACTAAGAAAGTCTCGCACCGGCGCATATCCGTAGCTAAATGCGTCGTAAGCATCAACCCGATGAAAGTACTCGGAAAGTGGCCGGGCCATGTCTCCCCTGCCAGCTGCGGGCTCCAGACAGCTTAAGCCAGCAACCTGGTCGCGTTGCAAAATATGTTCAATCAGAGCGCGTGTAGCCCAAGGAGGTGTCGGGAAGTCATCCGGGCTGTCGCTTGGCTCAATTCTTTGCGACATAACTGCATGAGAAGTATTTTGCATGATTTCGGCGCAAGTTTGAGGCGAATTTCGATCAAACTGCACCCCTTATGGTTAACCAATTGATAATAGCGTCTGGGCGCTTGGATCGCTAATGAGAGACACCTGACCCGCGAACGCTCTAGCCGCGCGGGAAGGCGACGCCGTTTTCGTCGAAGACGTGAAGGTGACGCTTCTCGGTGGTGAGCGAGACCTTCTGGCCCTTGGCGACGACGGCTTCGTTCTCGATCTTGGCGACGATCGGCTCGCTGGTGCCGACATCGACATAGATCAGCGTCACTTCGCCGAGCTGCTCGACAATGTCGATCGTGCCCTGGAAGATCGCGTCGGGCCCCTCGGTCAGCACGAGATCCTCGGGACGGACGCCGAAGGTGCCGCGCTTGCCGGCGGACGATGCCGGGATAACAGCGGCGACCGCGATCTTGTTGCAGCCATCCGGCTGGACGGCAGCGTCGGGACTACCCGACACGATCGTGCAGGGAATGGTGTTCATCGACGGCGAGCCGAGGAAGCGGGCAACGAACAGATTGTCCGGCCGGTGATAGAGCTCCATCGGCGCGCCGACCTGCTCGACGCGGCCGGCATTCAGCACCACGATGCGGTCGGCCAGCGTCATCGCCTCTACCTGGTCATGCGTGACATAGATCATCGTCACGCCGGCCATGCGCTCATGCAGCTTGTTGATCTCGATGCGCGTCTGGACGCGCAGCGCTGCGTCGAGATTGGAGAGCGGCTCGTCGAACAGGAACACCTTGGGGTCGCGCACGATGGCGCGGCCGATGGCGACGCGCTGGCGCTGGCCACCCGAGAGCTGCTTCGGCAGGCGATCGAGATAGGGCGTGATCTGCAGGATATCCGCTGCCTCGCGCACCCGCTTGTCGATCTCGGAGCTGTCGTGCCCCTTCGCCAGCTTCATGCCGAAGGCCATGTTGTCGTAGACGGTCATATGCGGATAGAGCGCATAGGACTGGAACACCATGGCGATGCCCCGCTTAGAGGGCGCCAGTTGGTTGACCACCTGGCCGTCGATCTGCAGCGTGCCTCCTGTGATGTCCTCGAGGCCGGCGATCAGGCGCAGCAAGGTCGACTTGCCGCAGCCCGACGGGCCGACAAAGACGATGAACTCGCCCGACTTGATGTCGAGGTCGATCCCATGCAGCACCTTGACGGTGCCGTAGCTCTTCTTGATGCCGCGCAGCAGCAGTCCAGCCATGTTCGTTCCCCTTCAGAGCCCGTCAGACAATCCTGGCGAAGAACGCGTCGCGTCCGTTCAGGCTGATGGTCCGTTCCTGTTGATGCAGCGTCGCGGTGAACCCGTGGCCATCGAGCGGCGCAACCTCGATGCCAGGCGGTAGATCGGCGGTGACCGCCGTCGTGCCGATATTGAAAACGGCCAGCACCGTTTCGTCGCCCGTGGTGCGGATGAAGCCGAGCACGTCATCAGGCGTGTCGATAAAGGCGATGCTGCCGCGAATGAGCGCCGGATGCGCCTTGCGAAACGCGATCATGCGCCGATAGAGCGCCAGCACCGACTGATGGTCGACATCCTCGCGGTTGGCGGCGCGGGCGATATGCTCCTGCGGCACCGGCAGCCAGGGCTTGCCGGTCGAGAAGCCGCCATAGGTGGCGTTCGATTCCCACACCATCGGCGTGCGGCAGCCGTCGCGCCCCTTGAACTCGGGCCAGAAGCGGATGCCATAGGGATCCTGCAGGTCCTCGAAGGCGATGTCAGCCTCGGTCAGCCCGAGCTCCTCGCCCTGATAGAGGCAGACCGAGCCGCGCAGCGACAGGAGGATCGCCGCCGCGATCTTGGCGACGCCGTCATAATCGCCGTCGGTGGTCCAGCGGCTGACATGGCGGACGATATCGTGGTTCGAGAAGGCCCAGCACGGCCAGCCATCGCCGACGATCGCCTCGAACGCCGTCACGCGCTTGACGAAGTGTTCCTTCGTGAAGATCGGCGAGAGGAAGTCGAAGGTGTAGCACATATGCAGCTTGTCGCCGCCGGATGTATAGGCCGCCATGGTGCGCAGCGAGCGCGGGCCATCGCCGATCTCGCCGACGGTGGTCTGGCCCGGATAGCGATCGAGCAGCGCCCGCAGCCGCTTCAGGAATTCGAGATTTTCCGGCTGGCTCTTGTCGTGGATATGATCCTGCCAGTTATAGGGATTGACCGCCGGCGCCTCGGGCGAATTGCGATCCTCCAGCAGCGACGGCGGATTGTCCTCGAGGCCTTGCGAGTGAACATAGAAGTTCACCGTATCGAGGCGGAAACCGTCGACGCCGCGTTTCAGCCAGAACTCGACCGTATCCAGCAGCGCATCCTGCACCGCCATGGTGTGGAAGTTGAGGTCCGGCTGCGAGGTCAGGAAATTGTGCAGGTAATACTGGCAGCGGGTCGTGTCCCACTCCCAGCCGGAGCCGCCGAAGATCGACAGCCAGTTGTTGGGCGGCGTGCCATCCGGTTTGGCATCGGCCCAGACATACCAGTCGGCCTTCGCGTTATCCTTGGAGGAGCGGCTTTCCTTGAACCAGGGATGCTGGTCCGAGGAGTGCGACAGCACCTGGTCGATCAGCACGCGGATGCCGCGGGCATGCGCTTCCGCGATCAGGTGATCGAAATCCTCGATGGTGCCGAACAGGCCGTCGACGGCGCAATAATCCGAGACGTCGTAGCCGAAATCCTTCATCGGCGACTTGAAGAACGGCGCGATCCAGATCGCGTCCGCGCCGAGCGCCGCGATATGGCCGAGCCGCTCGGCGATGCCCTTGAGATCGCCGACGCCGTCGCCATTCGTATCCTGGAACGAGCGTGGATAGACCTGATAGATGACGGCGCCGCGCCACCAATCGGGATCGCTCGAGAGGATCGAGCCGGGAACCTGCTGCGCAGTCTGACTCATCATCAACCCTTCACGCCGCCGGCCGTCAGGCCCGAGATGATCTTGCGCTGGAAGATCAGCACGAGGACGACGAGCGGTACGGTGACGATGACCGACGCAGCCATGATGTTACCCCAGGGAATTTCGTACTGAGTGGCGCCCGACAAAAGGGCGATCGCGACCGGAACGGTGCGGGTGTTGTTGGACGACGTGAAGGTCAGCGCGAACAGGAACTCGTTCCAGGCCGCGATGAAGGCGAGAAGTCCGGTCGTCACCAGAGCCGGCCACATCAGCGGCAGGAAGACCTTGGTGATGATGACCCACGGGCTGGCGCCATCGACGATCGCGGCTTCCTCGATCTCGATCGGCAAGTCGCGCATGAAGGTCGTCAGGATCCACACGGTGAAAGGCAGCGTGAAGATCATATAGGAGAAGATCAGCGCGAACGGCGTGTTGAAGATGCCGAAGAAGCGCACCAGCTCGAACAGGCCCGACAGCACCGCGATCTGCGGGAACATCGAGACCGCGAGGATCGTGAACAGCAGCAGCGAGCGGCCCGCGAACCGGACGCGCGACAGGGCAAAGGACGCGGTCACGGCAAGGACCAGCGAGATCGCCACCACCACCGAGGCGATCAGCAGCGAATTGGCGAGGTTGCGCGGGAAGCTTCCCGTCGTCAGAACCTGCGTATAATTGGCGAGCGAGAAGGATCTCGGCCAGTAGTTGATCTCGAACAGCGCCGTTCCGGATTTGAACGACGTGATGATCGCGTAATAGAACGGGAAGATCGAGATGAAGACAATGCCGATCACCAGCAGGTAGAAGGCGACGCGCTTGATCACATGCCAGAGCATCAGCGGCCTCCCTCGAAATTCACCTTGCCGACGATGATATAGACGACGGTGATCACCGTCAGGATCAGGAACAGCATCGTCGATGCCGCCGAGCCATAGGCGAACTTGTCGAAATCGAACAGGTTCTCGCGGGCGAACACCGACATCGTCTTCGTCTGGGCGTTGTTCGCGGTCAGCACATAGATGAGGTCGAAGATGCGCAGCGCGTCGAGCATGCGGAAGATGATCGCGACCATCAGCGCCGGACGGACCAGCGGCAGCGTGACGCGGAAGAACACCTTCACCGGATGCACGCCGTCGATCTTGGCCGCCTCGTAGATGTCGCCGGGGATCATCTGCAGGCCCGCCAGGATGAGCAGCGCCATGAACGGCGTCGTCTTCCAGATGTCGACCATCAGCACGGCGAGCATCGCGGTATCGGGATTGGCCGTCCAGGCGATCTTCTGCGAGATCAGCCCGAGATTCAGCAGGATGTCGTTGATGATGCCGAACTGGTCATTGAGCATCCAGGCCCACATCTTGGCCGAAACGATGGTCGGAATGGCCCAGGGCACGAGGATCGCGGCGCGCACGATGCCGCGGCCGCGGAATTCCGCATTGAGGACGAGCGCGACCATCATGCCGATGATCGTCTCCGAGATCACCGAGACGACGGAGAAGCGGACGGTGTTCCAGACCGACTTCCACCACAGCGGATCGACGAGCAGGCCGTCATAGATGACGCGGCCGCTCTTCAGCGTGGTGATCGATAGATAGTTCTCGAAGCCGACCCACTCCGCGGCACTGATATTGGTCAGCGAGGCATTGGTGAAGGAGAAATAGATGCTTCGCAGCAACGGCCAGCCGGCCACGATGGCCAGCACCACCAGCATCGGCGTCAGGAACAGCCAGGCCGAACGAATGCGCTGGCGGAAGAGATCGGAGCCGGCGCTTTGTTCGGCGTCGTCGACGGTTTCGGCTATGGCCATGCTGATCGTCCCCCATGGCCGGATCGGCCTGCAACTGGCGGGTTCCCGCGCGTCTTTCCGGTAACGGTAGCGCCGGAGACGGTGAATTCAACGAAAATCGCCCCCCGCGATCACGCGGGGGGCGAGGGATCGGGGGCTTACCAGTTGGCGCCCTTCAGCTTGGTCAGCTGGGCTTCGAGCAGTTCGAGATTGTCGGCTGCGCTGCCGCTGCCCGAGATCGTGTTGTGCACGGCGGTCCAGAAGTTCGAGGAGACCTCGTTGTACTTGACCTTGGTCGGCGCGGACGGGCGCGGAACGGCGTTCAGGAACACTTCCTTCCAGCGCGGGATGATCGGCACGGCCTTGGCGATGTCGGCGTCGTCATAGAGTTCGACGATCGTCGGCAGGTTGGAGGCCTCGATCGCCTGCTTCTTCTGCATTTCCTTCGAAGTCAGGAACTTGACGAGGTCGATCGCCTCTTTCTGGTTCTTCGAATATTTCGACACCGCGAGGTTCCAGCCGCCGAGGGTCGCCGCCGAACCGGCGCCTTCGCCGGTACCGGCCGGCAGCGGAGCGACATCGAACTTGTCCTTGACGGCCGAGTCGGCGCCATTGCCGAGCGAGTAGGCATAGGGCCAGTTACGCATGAACACGGCATTGCCGGTCTGCCAGACGCCACGCGACTCTTCTTCCTGATAGGCCAGCACGCCGGGCGGCGAGATGCTGTTGACCCAGCCCTTGACCTCTTCGAGAGCGGCAGCCGCCTTCGGGTTGTTGATCGAGATGGTGCCGTCGGCCTCGACGATCTGGCCGCCGCCATTCGACTTGACCCATTCGAGCGCGTTGCAGGTCAGGCCCTCATAGGCGTTGCCCTGGAACACGAAGCCCCAGATGTCCTTCGAGCCGGCCGCGCGCTCCTTGTCCTGGATCTCCTTCGCCGTTGCGGCGAGTTCGGCCCAGGTCTTCGGCGGCGTCTTGCCGTATTTTTCGAGCAGGTCCTTGCGGTAGTAGAGCGCCGGAGCGTCGGTGAAGAGCGGCATTGCAACGAGCTTGCCGTTCACGGTCTGCGATTCGACGATCGACGGGAAATGCTGGCCGATGACATCCTTGGTGGCTTCGGTCAGATCGACGAGCTGGTCGGCGAGCTGCGGCGCCCAGATGACGTCGGTCTGGTAGACGTCGATGTCGGAGTTGCCGGCGGCGAGCCAGAGCTTGTACTGGCCGAACTGGTCGGTCGTCGACGACGGCATCGGGACGATCGTGACCTTGTTGCCCGACTGCTTTTCGTAGATGTCGAGCTTTTCACGCAGCACGGCGAGACCGTTGCCGGTATCGCCCGAGACGATCGACAGGTTCGCGGCGTCGGCGGCGCTGGCAATGGCCATCGCAGCCGCGAAGCCGAGGAGCGCGGATCGCATGTTCATGTTCAAACCTCCCTGAGAAACAAACGAATCTCATGGGCGAGCAAGTGCCGGGAGCTATCCGTTTGCGGACGCGCCCTTGCTCTTCCTCCTCCCAAAAAACGCCCTTTGATCACCTGCTCCCGGCAGGAACCCAAAGCGCTTTGAAGGCAGTTTCAGCAGGTGGCGCGAGAACTGTCAAGCTCCAGCACCTTTGAAACCGAAAGCGGTACGGCATGCTTTCGAGCCCAATTCGTACGATAAATTGGCCCATTTCCTTGAAATAACTCGAAAATCAATGCGAGGATGGTAGCGATTTGTGCCTGCCGGTCCCGCCGCCGGCATGGGATCGCGCCGAACCAGCTTGCAACAGGATTTGAAAGCGCTTTGAATAGGTTCAAGTGGGAGGAAAGAGCTCGATGAAGCTCAAGGACCTCGCCCAGCATCTCGGTCTGTCGCAGACGACCGTGAGCCGGGCGCTCAATGGCTATCCTGAAGTCAATGAAGAGACGCGTCGGCGTGTGCTCGACGCTGCGCGCCGCCATGGCTATCAGCCGAACGCCAATGCGCGGCGGCTCGCCACCGGCCGCGCCAGCGCCATCGGCATCGTGCTGCCCACCGACCGCAACATGTTGCTCGATCCGCATTACATGGAGTTTCAGGCCGGTCTCGGCGAAACGCTGCTGCGTGACGAGATCGACATCGTGCTGTCTCCCTCGCGCGGCGGCGATGAAACGGCGAATTACCAGCGCATGGCCGTCGGCTCCCGCGTCGACGGGGTGATCCTGTCCAGCCCGCTCATCGCCGACGAGCGCGTCCGTCTCCTGACCGAGCTCGGCCTGCCGTTCATCCTGCATGGCCGGACGGAATCAGACATTCCGCATGCCTGGATCGATATCGACAACGAAGGCGCCTTCCGCCATGCCACCAAGCATCTGCTCGATCTCGGCCACCGGCGCATCGGACTGATCAACGGCGAGTCGCGCTTCACATTCGCCCGCGACCGTGAAATCGGGTTCCGCTCGGCGCTGGCGGCGCGCGGCATCACGCCCGAGGAGCATTTCATCGCTGGCGGCGTGATGAGCGATGAGGTCGGCTACCGGATCGCCGAACGCTTCCTGGCTGAGCGGCCGCGTCCGACAGCGCTGCTCGTCTCCTCCATGATGATGTCGCTCGGTGCCTTTCGTGCCATCCGCGCTGCCGGACTGGAACTCGGGCGCGACGTCTCGATGATCGCACATGACGACGTGTTCCCGTTCCTGAACCCCGACGTTATGGTGCCGACCATGTCCACCACACGCTCCTCGATCCGCGCGGCGGGAAAGCGGGTCGGCGAATTGCTGATGGAAATCGTCGGCGGCCGCGCGCCTGAGACGATCCATGAACTCTGGCCGGTGGAGCTTGTCATCAGGGCCTCGACGGGGCCAGCGCCTGCCGATTGAAGGGCATGCTTGACAGGGGCGGGCGAGTGTCGAACAACGCTTCGACCCTTCGGATCCGCTCCGCGAGTGCTGCCTTGAACGCTGCTTCTTCCTCTGACGGTCACCCCGCCATCCCTGATGCCGACGCCGCCCTGATCGCGGTCGACTGGGGCACGTCCCGCTGCCGCGCGATGCTGCTCGACGCCGAAGGCGGGCTGATCGCCGAGGCGGAGAGCGCCGACGGCATCGGGCCGCTCGGCGGCCAGGGCCATGAGGATGCGTTCGAGCGGCTGACGAGCGGCTGGCCGCGCGTTCCCGTGCTGATGGCCGGCATGGTCGGCAGCCGCCAGGGCTGGCGCGAGGCGGCCTATGTTCCTGTTCCGGCGACGAGCGAGGGGCTCGCGGCCGGGCTGCATCGCTTCGAGGGCAGCGATCATCGCGCCCTCGCGATCGTTCCCGGCCTCGTGCTGCGCTCGGCAGTGCGCGACGGCGACGTGATCCGCGGCGAGGAAACCCAGCTCGTCGGGCTGATGGAAGAGGAGCCGGATTTCGCCGGCATCGCCATCCTCCCGGGCACCCATTCGAAATGGGCGGCGGTCGGCGGCGGTACGATCCGCGATTTCCAGACCTTCATGACGGGCGAGATGTTCGAGCTTCTGGCGCGGAAGTCGTTCCTGCGCCACTCCGTTGCCGAGCACGCCGACGACATCGCCTCGTCGGAACATTTCGCGCTCGCGGTCCGGCGCAGCGTCGTCGAGGGCCTGCCTTTTCTCGGCGCCATCTTCTCGGTGCGCGTCCGGCAGCTCCTGGACGGCGTGTCGGGCGACGACAACCTCGCTTATCTCTCCGGCCTCGTCATCGGCGGTGAAATCGCCGCCGCGCGCGACGCGCGCCTGCTCGATGCCGACCAGCCGATCCGCATCATCGGCTCACGCTCGCTGGCGCGCGCCTATTCGGCGGCCTTCGCGGTTGCCGGCCATCACGCCGAGGCGCGTGACGGCTCGGCGCTCGTCAGGCGCGGCCTCGTGCGCATCGCGCGCGCCAACGGACTTCTTTGAAGGAACCCTGCCGATGACCCATCCGCTGTTCGGAAGCCACCGCCCGCTGGTCGCAATCTTGCGGGGCATCGCGCCGGGCGAAGCCGCGGCCGTGTTCGACGTGCTCGTGGAAGCCGGGATCACGCTGATCGAAGTGCCGCTGAATTCGCCCGAACCCTTCGTCTCAATCGAGACGATGGCGAAGCGCGCCGACGGCCGCGCCAAGGTCGGCGCCGGAACGGTGCTCTCGGCCGCCCATGTCGATTCCGTCAAGGACAGTGGCGGCATGCTGATCGTCTCGCCGAATGCCAATCCCGAGGTCATCCGGCGCACCAAGGAACTGGGCCTTGAATCCTATCCTGGTGTCTTCACGCCCACCGAGGCCTTTGCGGCCATCGATGCCGGTGCCGACGCGCTGAAGTTCTTCCCGGCCGAACTGATCGGCACCAGCGGCATCCGCGCCATGAAGGCGGTGCTGCCGAAAGATCTGCCGGTTCTGGCCGTCGGTGGCGCCAATGCCTCCAATTTCGGCGAATATCTCAAGGCGGGCTGCGCCGGCTTCGGCATCGGCTCCTATCTCTACAAGCCCGGCGCCAGCATCGCCGATGTCGCTGCCCGTGCCGCCGAACTGGTGGCCGCCTTCGACGCCGCAGCATAAGTCGGCGCAGCAGTATTGCTTCGCAGCATCAAACGAACGTGAACGAGGGGCGCCGCTTCCTTCTTACAAACGTCATCGAGTGCCGTAATGTTTGGGACGCACGCAAAGCCCGAACGCCCGAGGAGGTTCGTGATGAACGACTCCAATTCCTGCTATGGCAAGGAAACTTCGCTGAACGAACTTCTGCATGAGCCGATCATCGCCATGCTGATGTCGAGCGATGGCGTACGATCGGACGATATTCGCGCCCTCTTCCGCGATGTCGCGGCCAAACGTGGCGAGCGGCCGGCCCCCCGGCCGCGCCAGCTTTTCGAGACCTGCGCGAACCGTTGAAGGCGGCTTTCGGCTTCTTTGGAGGCTTTGCCATACCTGCCGTAGCGCTGTCATTGCCGGGCTCGACCCGGCAATGACAGCCCGATGGTATGGAGTCTGATCGTCCGCCGACCCCGGCGCGAAGATGGCGCTGAGACGGCGGACTGTGCGACCGGCACAGCCGCACCATGACGGTCATTCCGCGCCCGGTGCTCACACCGTGAGATGAGCGCGGACCGCCTCGCTGCCCATTTCGGACTGAGGGCCTGAAGCCACCACCTCGCCGCGATCCATCACGGCGAAGGTGTCGGCGAGTTCATGCGCGAAATCGAAATATTGCTCGACCAGCAGGATCGCCATGGTGCCCTGCCCGCGCAGCCATTCGATGGCGCGGCCGATATCCTTGATGATCGAGGGCTGGATGCCTTCGGTCGGCTCATCGAGCACAAGCAGCCGCGGCCGCGTCACCAGGGCGCGCCCAATGGCGAGCTGCTGCTGCTGGCCGCCGGAGAGATCGCCGCCGCGCCGGCCGAGCATGTCGTTCAACACCGGGAACAGCTCGAAGATATAGTCGGGAATGTAGCGCTCCTTGCGCGCCAGCGGCGCGAAGCCGGTTTCGAGATTTTCCTTCACCGTCAAGAGCGGGAAGATCTCGCGGCCCTGCGGGACATAAGCGATGCCCGCGCGGGTCCGGTCATAGGCGGCCATGCGGCCGAGCACCTTGCCCTCCCAGACGATCTCGCCGCCTGAAATCGGCCGCTGGCCGACGATGGCGCGCAGGAGGCTCGACTTGCCGACGCCGTTGCGGCCCATCAGGCAGGTGACCTTGCCGACCTCGGCTGTGAGCGAAACACCGCGCAGCGCCTGTGCCGCGCCGTAATAGAGGTCGACATTCTTCGCTTCGAGCATCGAAGCGGCGGTCGGTGCGGCTTTCGTCTTGGACATGATCATCCTCACCGGCCCAGATAGACTTCGATGACCGTCGGATCGGCCGAAACCGCGTCGAGCGTGCCTTCCGAGAGCACCGAGCCCTGGTGAAGCACGGTCACCTTGACGTCGAGATCACGTACGAAGGACATGTCGTGCTCGACCACGACGACGGATTTCGTCTTCGCGATCTCGCGCAGCAGCGCCGCCGTTTCGCGCGTCTCGGCGTCGGTCATGCCCGCGACCGGCTCGTCGACGAGCAGCAGCTGCGGCTCCTGCGCCAGCAGCATGCCGATCTCGAGCCATTGCTTCTGGCCATGCGAAAGATTGGCGGCGAGCCATTCCTTCTTGTCGGTGAGGCGGATGATGTCGAGGATCTCCTCGATGCGGGCCGTCTCGCGCCGGCTCGTGCGATGAAACAGCGTCGCGAAGGGGCCGCGAACGCCGGCGAGCGCCAGATCGATGTTGTTCCACACGGTGTGGCTCTCGAACACCGTCGGCTTCTGGAACTTGCGGCCGATGCCGAGCGAGGCGATCGAGGCCTCGTCCATGCGCGTCAGGTCGGTATCACCGGCGAAGAAGACGTCGCCCTCGTCGGGCTTGGTCTTGCCGGTGATGACATCCATCATCGTGGTCTTGCCGGCGCCGTTCGGGCCGATGATGGCGCGCATTTCGCCGGGCTCGATCACGAGCGAGAGCGAGCGCAGCGCCTTGAAGCCATCGAAGGAGACCGAGACGCCGTCGAGATAGAGCAACGAGTTCTTCGCCTTCTCGCGGCCGGTGCGTGCGCGCTCGGCCGATGCGGCCGCCTGGTCATGGATCGCGGTCATGCACCTTCCTCCGCAGCAATGCTCGCATCGATCGGGGAGACGGCAGCCGGAGCCGAGGTCGATGTGGGCCTCGCCTTGGCCCGCGCCAAAAGCGTGCCGACCACGCCCTTCGGCAGGAACAGGGTGACGGCGACGAACAGGGCGCCGAGCACGAACAGCCAGTATTCGGCGAGCATGCCGCTCGTGAACCAGGTCTTGCCGAAATTCACCAGGAGCGCGCCGACGATCGGCCCGATCAGCGTGCCGCGTCCGCCGACGGCGACCCAGATCACCGCCTCGATCGAATTGGCCGGCGCGAACTCGCCGGGATTGATGATGCCGATCTGCGGCACATAGAGCGAGCCGGCGACGCCGGCCATCATGGCCGACAGCACGAACACGACCAGCTTGTAGCCCTCGACGCGGTAGCCGATGAAGCGCGTCCGGCTTTCGGCGTCGCGCACGGCGATCAGCACCTTGCCGAATTTCGACGCGATGACGGCGCGGCAGATCAGGAAGCCCGCCGCCAGCGCGAGCGCCGAGGCGAAGAAAAGGACGCCGCGCGTCTCGGGGGCCTGGATGTTGAAGCCGAGAATGTCCTTGAAGTCGGTCAGGCCGTTATTGCCGCCGAAGCCGAAATTGTTGCGAAAGAAGCCGAGCAGCAGCGCGTAAGTCAGCGCCTGCGTGATGATCGACAGATAAACGCCGGTGACGCGGCTGCGGAAGGCGAACCAGCCGAACACGAAAGCCAGCAGCCCCGGCACAAACAGCACCATGAACATGGCATAGCCGAAGTTCTGGAAGCCGTACCAGAAGAACGGCAGTTCCTTCCAGTTCAGGAACACCATGAAGTCCGGCAGGATCGGGTCGGCATAGACGCCGCGGGTGCCGATCTGGCGCATCAGGTACATGCCCATGGCGTAACCGCCGAGCGCGAAGAAGGCGCCATGGCCAAGCGACAGGATGCCGACATAGCCCCAGATCAGGTCGATCGAGAGCGCCAGGAGGCCGTAGCAGATGTACTTGCCCAGCAGCGCGACGAGATAGGTCGATACGTGCAGGCTCGACGTCGCCGGCACCAGCAGGTTCAGCACCGGGATGGCGATGGCGAAGGCCCCGAGCAACACGAGAAACAGCGTCGAGCCGCGATCGAGCATGCGGATGAGGGCGTGGCTCTTCATCATGCCTCGATCGCCCGGCCCTTGAGCGCGAACATGCCGCGCGGGCGCTTCTGGATGAACAGGATGATGAAGACGAGCACCGCGATCTTGCCGAGCACGGCGCCGGCGAAGGGTTCGAGGAACTTGTTGGCAATGCCGAGCGTGAGCGCGCCGACCAATGTGCCCCACAGATTGCCGACGCCGCCGAACACCACGACCATGAAGCTGTCGATGATGTAGCCCTGCCCCAGGTTCGGTGACACGTTGTCGATCTGCGACAGCGCGACCCCGGCAATGCCGGCAATGCCGGAGCCGAGGCCGAAGGTCAGCGCGTCGATCCGCGCGGTGCGGATGCCGACCGCGGCGGCCATCGAGCGATTCTGCGTCACCGCGCGCATTTCGAGACCGAGCCGCGTGAAGCGCAACATGCCCAGCAATGCGACGAAGACGATGCCGGTGAAGACGATGATCCAGAGACGGTTATAGGTGATGAGGATGCCACCGAGATCGAAGGCACCGGACATCCAGGATGGGTTGCCGACTTCCTTGTTCGTTGGGCCGAAGGCGGCGCGCACCGCCTGCTGCAGCACCAGCGAAATGCCCCAGGTGGCGAGCAGCGTTTCCAGCGGCCGCCCGTACAGGAAACGGATGACCGAGCGCTCGATGGCGATACCGACGGCGCCGGCGACGATGAAGGCGAGCGGCAGCGCGATCGCCAGCGAATAGTCGAACAGGCCCGGATAGCGGGTGCGGATGATCTCCTGAACCACGAAGGTGGTGTAGGCCCCGAGCATGACCATCTCGCCATGGGCCATGTTGATGACGCCCATGACGCCGAAGGTGATGGCGAGGCCGATGGCGGCGAGCAGCAGCACCGAGCCGAGCGACAGGCCGTACCAGAGGTTCTGCACCGTGCCCCAGAGTGCGAGGTTGCGCTCGATCCTGGCTTTGGCCTCGGCCGTGGCGGCGGCCACTTCGGCCGGCGCATCGGCGGGAATAATTTGCAACAACGCCATCGCATCCTGATCGCCGCGGTCGCGGATAACGGCGATGGCGACAACCTTGTCGGCGGCCGGCGCATCGGCGGTGGCGATCGTGATAGCGGCCCTGGCCTGCAACAACGCCGCCTTCACGCGCGCGTTCTGCTCGGCGGCCAGCGCCTTCTCCAGCGCCGGCAATGCGGCGGCGTCGCGCGACTTGAACACCGATTGCGCCGCGTCGTAGCGCTTGTTCGGGTCGCTGGCCATCATGGTCAGACTGCCGAGCGCGGCATCGAGCAGATTGCGCAGCCGGTTGTTGAGGCGAACATTGGACAGATCGGCCGGCGGGCTGCCGGCGAAAGGCTGGCCCGTCGCGGCGTCGAGCAATTTGCCGTCCGCCGTCTTGATCAGAACCTTCTTCTCGGCGGCGCTGAACTGGAGGCGCTGGTCCTTGAGCGCCTGCAACAGTGGCGCAGCAAGATCGCTGCCCGAGCCGGCGACCTTGTCGAGGCTGTCGGCGGTGTCGCTGAAGCTGTCCGCAGTAAAGCCGGGCAAGGCATCTTCATAAGGCCCGGCCCATGCATTGGTCGTGGCGGCACTCGCGCCAGCGACAATCACAACGGCAAACACGAATAGAATTCTGATGCGATCAAACAACCCGCGCATGTTGATCACGACCCCCGGCATGTCAGTCAAGAAGCGGGAGGCGGCGGTGACGCCGCCTCCCCTTGTCGATCTACGTCGTCAGACGTGGGGGCTCACGAACCGGAGCCGCCGCACTTCTTGGTGACGGTGTTGTAGTTGCCGCACTTGAGGGTGACCCAGTCGGATTCGAGATCCTTGGAGCCCGGCAGATAGCGGGTCCAGGCATCGCCCGGCACCAGGCCCTTGGTCTGCCACACCACGTCGAGCTGGCCGTCGCCGCGGATTTCACCGACGAACACCGGCTTGGTGATGTGGTGGTTCGGCAGCATCTTCGACACGCCACCGGTCAGGTTCGGCGTTTCGATGCCCGGCAGGGTGTCGATGACCTTGTCGGCGTCGACGGTGCCGGCCTTCTCCACGGCCTTAACCCACATGTTGAAGCCGATCACGGTGGCTTCCATCGGGTCGTTGGTCACGCGCTTCGGGTTCTTGGTGAAAGCCTGCCAGTCCTTGATGAACTTGGCGTTGGCCGGATCCTTGACCGACTGGAAGTAGTTCCAGGCAGCCAGATGGCCGACCAGCGGCTTGGTGTCGAGACCGGCGAGTTCTTCTTCGCCGACCGAGAACGCCACGACCGGAATGTCGGTCGCCTTGATGCCCTGGTTGCCCAGTTCCTTGTAGAACGGCACGTTGGCGTCGCCATTGATGGTCGAGACCACCGCCGTCTTCTTGCCGGCCGAGCCGAACTTCTTGATGTCCGACACGATGGTCTGCCAGTCGGCGTGACCGAACGGCGTGTAGTTGATCATGATGTCTTCGTCCTTGACGCCCTTCGACTTGAGATAGGCCTCGAGGATCTTGTTGGTGGTGCGCGGATAGACGTAGTCGGTGCCCGCCAGCACCCAGCGCTTCACGTCGCCGCCGTCCTTCGACATCAGATAGTCGACGGCCGGGATGGCCTGCTGGTTCGGCGCGGCGCCGGTGTAGAACACGTTGCGCTCGGATTCTTCGCCTTCGTACTGCACCGGGTAGAACAGGATCGAGTTCAATTCCTTGAACACCGGCAGCACGGACTTGCGCGACACCGAGGTCCAGCAGCCGAACACCACGGACACCTTGTCCTTGGCGATCAGCTCGCGCGCCTTTTCGGCGAACAGCGGCCAATTCGAGGCCGGGTCGACGACGACGGCTTCGAGCTTCTTGCCGAGAACGCCGCCCTTCTTGTTCTGCTCGTCGATCATGAACAGAACGGTATCCTTCAGCGTCGTCTCGGAGATGGCCATGGTGCCCGAGAGCGAGTGCAGGACGCCGACCTTGATGGTGTCCTGAGCCGTAGCCGCCGTTATTCCCGTTGCAGCGAAGGCAAGGCCCGCAGCGGCGGCGAGCCACTTGCGAGCCGTCGGCCGCGAGGCGGCCGGGTGCACTGAGTTATTCATTCTTGAGATCCCCTGCGTTTGACGCGCGCGTCATCGCGACGACTCTTCGCGCCGCACCAAGATCGCAAGGCTCATGCCAAGCCGTCACAAACGGCCTAAGGCATTGTTCCCAAGGGCATAAGTTGGTCGACGCACTTTCTGCCTACTTTTCGGTCAGAGGCCCGGGGTGAAAAAATGGGCAGCAATGTCGAATTCCGCGCCAGGGTGCCGAGTATCGACGCATGCGCCGCTCCGCTAGGCGGCATTTGTATGCAAATAAAGCAAAAATGTTCGACGAAAGTGGCGGTAAGATTGCCCAAGGATTTGCGACGAATGCACTTCAAACGCTTCAAGCGGTGTCATCTGTCACTTAGCGCTAATTCGACGTAACCAATACGTGTGCCTGTTCGAGAACTATCGCGCGGGTTAGAAAAATCGCGCCCAGTCAGAAAACGGAGCGCACAATGAAGACTCTTAAGGCTTTTCTCGCCAATGAATCAGGTGCCACTGCGATCGAATACGGCCTGATCGCCGCTGGTATTTCGGTGGCCATCATCGCCGTCGTCGGCACGATCGGCACCAAGCTGAACACCAGCTTCGAAAGCATTTCGTCGCAGCTGAAAGACTAACGCACGTTTCCCTTCCAAAGACGCGAGAAGCCGCCCCGCCGGGGCGGCTTCTTTGCGTTGGAGGGCCTAGTCTCATGACAAGCCGGCCAGACGGCGGATCCGGCTCCCTGAAATGATGAACGCCCCGGCACCGGCCCGGCCGACAGGGTTATCGCCCCTTCAGAATTCGCCACGACGTGCGGGGCCGGGGCTCAAGCCGCGCGCCGGACGGCGTTAGATCAGCCCCGGCCCGCGGCGGAATTTCCAGGCCGTGACGATCCCGAGCATGGCCGCGATGACAAACGCGGCGACCTGCGCCACGAGGAAATTGAACTGCACCGGCTCGAAGGGCGGATTGGGGAACGGCGGCGTCAACGAAGCCGCCGGGTTGAGGAAAGTGAGCTTCTGGAAGCTCTGCACGATGAGCACGAAGATATTGAGGTAAAGCGAGACCGTGGCGGACACCGCATAGATCCAGCGCCAGTGGCCATAGAGATGCTTGCCGTAGAGCGCGATCAGGCCCGGTACGAAGAAAACGGTGGCGACGATGCCGGTCGCGGTCGCGGGCGTCACCATCCTGGCCTGCGTCGGCGACAGAAAGAACATGAAGCCGGTGACGGTCGTCAGCACCGTCATGACCCAGAACAGTGCGGTGAGCTTGGGCAGCCGGTGCGAACCAACGAGCCCGAACACGACAATGATGCCGCTGGCGATGGCGATTAAGGAAATGACGACATGGATGATGGTGAAGACCGGCACCGAAAGACCGACGATCATGATGATGCCCCCCTTAGACGAGGCTCCATCATACGCCGATACCGGATTGGCCACCAGAATGCCGCAGCCGCCGCCTTGCTTATAAACAAGGCATGAGCGTCGAGCCTATCGCCCCGTCGGGCCGAAGCGCTCGGTCTTGATCAGCTTTGGGCTGTGGCCGAGGTCGCGGAGCGTCCGCGCCACGCTCTCGACTAACGGCGTCGGCCCGCACACAAAAATGCGCGGCATCCGCTCCGGGACAAAGCCGACTTCGCCCAGCATGGCAGCGTCGATGCGGCGGGTTTGTCCCGTCCAGCCCGCTGGCGCTCCGCGCGTCAATGTGTGGACGACAGTCGGCCCGCCGGCTTGCCCCGCCAGTTTCTCCAGTTCAGCCCGATAGATAATGTCGTCGTAACTACGCGAGGAAAACAGCAGCGTCGCCGGCTGCGCTGCCTTCTTCAGGGCGCGTTCACGCAGAATCGCCATCAGCGGCACCACGCCAGAGCCGCCGGCGACAAGAAACAGCGGGCCTTCAAGGTCAGGAGTCCAGACGAAATATCCGCCGATCGGCCCGCGCAGTTCGAACCGGTCACCGACCCGGACTTCGCCAGCGAGATAGGAAGAGACTTCGCCGTCCGGCAGCATCTCGACCGTCAGCGTGATGGTGTTTTTTGCGGGCGCCGATGCGATCGAGTAGCTGCGCTGCGCCTGATAGCCGTCGTCCGACGTCAACCTCACATCGACATGCTGCCCGGCACGATGGCCCGGCCAGCCCGGCACATCGAGCACCAGGCTGCGCACGCGCGGCGTCTCGTCGATGACCTCGCGCACGGTGGCCGCGAGCCAGAATTTTTTGGAAGTAAGGGCGACGGGTTGCTGCATAAGTTACGAACTCCGCTCGTCCCCGCGAAGGCGGGGACCCA
Source organism: Kaistia sp. (assembly GCA_035555375.1). Taxonomy (GTDB): domain Bacteria; phylum Pseudomonadota; class Alphaproteobacteria; order Rhizobiales; family Kaistiaceae; genus Kaistia. Next base: position 695,437 of record DATMGR010000038.1, read on the forward strand.
GGAGCGGCACACTCGAAGCTAGATGAGAAAAGACTGGACCCCCGCCTGCGCGGGGGTGAGCGGAGTATGAGATGATCGCATGATCATCAATCCCCGTCATAACGCTGCTCGCGCCAGGGATCGCCATAGATGTGATAGCCGTTCTCCTCCCAGAAGCCCGGCACCTCCGGATCGACGAATTGCAGCTTCTGCACCCATTTGGCGCTCTTCCAGAAATACAGATGAGGCACCAGGAGCCGCGCCGGCCCGCCATGCTCGGGATCGAGGGGCTCACCTTCGAACTCGAAGGCAATCATCGCCTTGCCGTCGAGCAGGTCTTCGGCCGGGATGTTGGTCGTATAACCGCCGTCGCAATGCGCCAGCACGTAAGGCTGCGGCGGCTCGGTCAGGCCGGCGGCTTCGAGCAGCGTATCGATCGACACGCCCTTCCAATGCGTGTCGAGTTTCGACCATGTCGTCACGCAATGGATGTCGACTTTCAGATCGGTTTGCGGCAAGGCGAGAAACTGCTGCCACGTCCATTCGGCCAGCGGCGAGTCCCCATCGTCCAATGACAGACGCCAGTTCGCCAGATCGACCGGCGGCGTCGGCCCTGCCGACAACACCGGAAAATCCTGGACCAGATGCTGGCCCGGCGGAATACGGCTATTGGTGCTGCCTGCACCGCGGCCGCGAAAGCCGCGCGAGATGGGAGCATCGCTCATGCCTTGGTCTCCGTGTCTGAACACCGCCCAACTTTCGCCCGTGGCAACGGCCAAGACAAGCTGAACGAAGGTATGCGAAATTCACGTGACAGTGAGGCGCGATGTCAGAACCGGTCTTTGAATTCGGCAAAAGCGGATTGCCGCCGGCGGGCGAAGACGGCCGGCTTGATGCGCCGGCGTTCCACCGCAACGTGGACCCTATCTGGGATGCGATTAGCGAAGACCTTGCGGCGAAGTCGGGCGCGGTGCTCGAGATCGGCAGCGGCACCGGCCAGCACATCGTCACCTATGCGGCGCGGCTGCCCCACCTCACCTTCTGGCCGAGCGACATCATGGAGTCGCACCGTATCTCGATTGACGCCTGGCGCCGCGCCGCGAGCCTGCCGAACCTGCAGCCGCCGCGCAGCATCGATCTGATGCAGCCGGACTGGCCGTGGCAAGACGGGCCCCTCGCCGCCATCCTGTGCTTCAACGTCATTCACATCGCGCCGTGGGCGGTCGCCGACAATCTGATGCGCGGCGCCGGCCGGCATCTCGAAGCCGGCGGCCATCTCATCATGTACGGCCCCTACAAGCGGGACGGCGCCCACACCGCGCCGAGCAACGAGGCCTTCGATGCCTCCTTGCGCGGGCGCAATCCCGCCTGGGGCGTGCGCGACCTCGAAGCCGTCGTCGAGCTTGCGGCGGCCAACGGATTGACCCTCATCAAAACCACCGCGATGCCGGCCAATAATCTGGTGCTGGCGTTCGAACGCCGTTAAAAGACCGCGACAATAAAGGGAGAGACGCGCCGTGGCCGACAACCAGTATCCGCCTGAACCGATCATGGACATCGCCCATCTCGGCCATCTCGAACTGATGACGCCTGTCTTCGACAAGAGCGTGCGCTTCTTCACCGAAATTTTCGGGCTGACCATTTCCGGCGAGCAAGGCGACAGCGTTTACCTGCGCGCCTATGACGATTACGAGCGTTATTCGCTCAAACTCACCGCCGCCAAGACCAACGGCATGAAGCATGTCGCCTATCGCTGCCGCTCGCCGCAGGCGCTGGAGCGCCGCGCCGCCGCGCTGAAGGGTACGCCGTTCGAGATCGGCTGGACCGACGGCGATATCGGCCATGGCAAGACCTTCGTCTGCAAGGATCCTGACGGCCACGTCATCGAGCTCTATTTCGACACGGAATGGTATCAGGCGCCGCCGGAACTCAAGCCTTCACTGAAGAACCAGCCGCAGCGCTTCCCAGCCAAGGGCATCAATCCGCGCCGCCTCGACCACTGGAACGGACTCGCGGTCAATCTGTCGGAATGCCGCGAGTTTTTCGAAAAGTATCTCGGCTTTCGCCTGACCGAGCGCATCGTGCTCAATGACGGCCGCGAAGCGGGCATCTGGCTGACCGCCACCAACAAGTCCTACGACTTCGCCTATACGCGCGACGCCACCGGCGTGCCGGGCCGCTTCCACCACATCACCTATGCGATGAACTCGCGCGAGGAGATCCTGCTCGCCGCCGACGTATTTCTGGAAAACGGCGTGTTCATCGAGACCGGCCCGCACAAGCATGCGGTCCAGCAGACCTTCTTCCTTTATGTCTACGAGCCGGGCGGAAACCGCGTCGAGGTTGCCAATGCCGGCGCCCGCCTCATCCTGGCGCCGGACTGGAAGCCGATCACCTGGACCGAGGACGAGCGCAAGAAGGGCCAGGCCTGGGGGCTGAAGACCATCGAGTCGTTCCACACTCATGGAACACCGGAAGTCGCGCATAAATGATGCCCATGAAGCGTTATACGCAATCGTCACATCGCGTATAACGCCACCATGAAAATCATCCCCACTCTCCCTCTCCCCTCCGGCCGCGTCATGCCGGTGTTCGGCGTCGGCACCTGGCGCATGGGCGAGAGCACCCGTGTCCGCGCCGACGAAGTCAAAGCCGTGCGCGCCGCGATCGAGCGCGGCGTCACCTTGATCGACACCGCCGAGATGTATGGCGACGGCGAAGCCGAGACTATCGTCGCCGACGCCATGGGCGCGCGCCGCGACGAACTGTTCATCGTGAGCAAGGTGCTGCCGAACAATGCTTCGAAACGTGGCACCATCGCCGCTTGCGAGCGCAGCCTGAAGCGTCTCAAAACTGACCGCATCGACCTTTATCTGCTGCACTGGCGCGGCGGCGATCCACTATCGGAGACCGTGGCCGCCTTTCAGGCGTTGAAAGCCGCCGGCAAAATTCTCGATTGGGGCGTCAGCAATTTCGACATCGACGACATGCGCGAACTTGCGACGCTCGACCGCAGCAAGGAGTGCGCCACCAATCAGGTGCTCTACAATCTGACGCGGCGCGGCATCGAATTCGACCTTGTGCCGTTCTGCCGCGAACGCGGCATTCCGGTGATGGCCTATTCGCCGCTGGAACAAGCGCGCATGCTGGGCGACGCCACGCTCCGCCAAGTGGCGCAGCGGCACGATGCCAGCCCTGCTCAGATCGCGCTCTCCTGGCTGCTGCGCCAGCCCGACATCGTCACAATCCCCAAGGCCACTGGCCTCAAGCATCTCGACGAGAACATCGCCGCGCTCGACCTTGCGCTCACGGCCGACGACCTCAAGGCGCTCGACGCCCGCTTCCCGCCACCGAAGCGCGCGACACCGCTCGACATGCTGTAGCCCCTGTCCCGTCATGGCCGGACTTGTTCCGGCCATCCACGTCTTGGATACTGAGATATGATCTAGGCGTGGATGGTGCCCGGCATAAACTCGGGCATGATGGAGTTTCCCCTTATGTTTCGCACCAACACGCCGCGCATTGCCTTCATCGGATTCGGAGAAGCAGGCCAGGCCATCGCCTCCGGACTGCGCGACGAAGGCGTCACCGATATCTCAGCCTGGGACATCGTGTTCCCAAAGCCCGAGGGCGAAAGGCTGAAAGCCGCTGGCGCCCAAGCCGGGGTGCGCCTCGCCACGTCAGCAGCCGACGCGGTCGCCGGCAGCGATATCGTCGTCTCCGCCGTGACTGCGGCTTCAAGTCTGGAAGCCGCGCAATCGGCCGTGCACCATCTGTCGGGCCATCCCTATTACCTCGACATCAACTCGGTCTCACCCGGGCGCAAGATCGCAACCGCCGCCCTGCTCGGCGACAAGGCGCGTTATGTCGATGTGGCGGTGATCGCGCCGATCCACCCCAAGCGTCATCAAACGCCGATGCTTGTTGCGGGCCCGCACGCGCAGGCGATCGCGCCGGTGCTGGCCGAGATAGCGATGCAGCTCAAGATCGTCAGCGACGAGACCGGCAAGGCAGCAGCGATCAAGATGATCCGCAGCGTCATGATCAAGGGCATCGAAGCCCTGACTTATGAATGCTTTCTGGCCGCCGAGCGTGCCGGCCTGCTGGAGGAAGTAACGGTGTCGCTGAAGAACAACTATCCCGGCATCGATTGGCGAGAGACGACCACCTACAATCTCGAGCGCATGGCCAGCCATGGCGAACGTCGCGCGGCGGAGATGGAAGAGTCAGCGGCCACGTTGCGCGAACTGGGCCTCGACCCGCGCATGACCGACGGCACCGTGGCGCATCAGCGCGAAATGGGACAACTCGGCAAGGCGGACCCGGTGCGCAAGACACTCGACAAAGACCGCGCCGAGATCCTCGCTGCGATCGATAAGATCAAGTTTGACGCCTGAACGTTTCAATTTGAAACAACGCACGGCATCGAACGCAAATAAAATCATCTGAGCTGCTTGTTCCATCGCCGACGAGCAAAAAAATCCTTTACAAAAATAGTTAACGCGCCGAAAACTTCAGGCGACGGCATCACTTATATGGTTAACGGGGCGTACCAGAATGAAACACCTCAACTCACTCATCGGCGGCGCTTTGCTGGTGATCGGATTGGCGATGATCGTCCCGACACCCGCTTCTGCCGGTACCTACTACGATCCGGTTTGTAACTGTCGCAAGCCGGATTCCGAGTACAATACCAAGCGCGTTGTTCGCGGCGCGGCACGGGTCAACACCCGCGTTCGCTACGTCGATCACACCCGCGAAGTGAAGCGCACTCACCTGCGTCAGGAAAACCGACTGGTCGTTCACGTCCAGCCGGTGGTCAATCGTGAAGTCGTGGTTCACCGCCAGAACACGGTGGTGCGCAACATCACCCTGCACAAGGTGAACACCACGAACAAGTATCGCACCGAGCAACGCAACGAAGTCGTGAACCGCTACGTTCAGGGCGGCACGCGCGTTGTGAACGAAGTGCGTCAGGTTCGCGGCGTGGACTGCAATTGCGGTCCCGACGGCGGCGCGCGCTACTCGGGCGGCTACACCGGCGGATCTCGGGTCTCGTACCGCGAGTAATCTGCCGTCGCACGGACAAACGGACAGGACCGCCCCGGACAACCTCCGGGGCGGTTTTGTATTGGGTCCCCTACTCCGCGATCGTCAGCGGCATCGCGCCGAGAAAATCACGCTTGGCGAGGTCGGCGCCGAAGTTGCGCGCGATGGCGTAGGCCGCAGTAAGATGGAAGAAGAAGTTCGGCAGCACAAAGTGGTTGAGATAATCAGCGCCCTTCATCTTCGCCTTCTTCGGACCGATCGGAAACACGATCTCGCGCGCTGACGCGGCGTCGATCGCCGCGTTGTCCAGGCTCTTCACATGCGCCAGCGTGCGGGCGATGCGTTCCTTGAGTTGCTCGACTGTGGTCTCGGTGTCCTCGAACTTCGGCGGATCGATGCCGGCAAGACGCGACGCGCCGTTCTTGGCCTGATCGCAGGCCGTCTGGATCTGACGGGTAAAAGAAAACATGTCCGGAGCGAGCCGCCAGCCCAGCAGCACCGACGGATCGATCTTTTTGGCGGCGGCGTGGGCTGCCGCCTTGTCCAGTATGCCGGACAGCGCGTTGAGCTCCATCGTGCAAATCGGGATCAGGTTTTGCGACATCGAGTAGGACATGGACGTTTCCTGGCTTTGAGGCCGCGCGGCAGGCTGCGGCGGCGCAAGTTCTAGCAAAAGCCACCGCTAGCGGCGCGCCGGGCATGCCGCCCCATTGCCTTGCCTGTTCCCTGCAGGGGCGTGGCTCAGCTTTGAAGCCTTCTAAACTATTGATTTGAATGACTAAAATCTGTTTCTCTGCGGACATTTCCGGTTTGCGCCGCAATTCTGCTGCTATAGGGTCGCGCCGACGGCGGATAAGATGGTCGAGACAGCGCCAGCCGCCACCTTTACCGTCTGCCTGGAAGTGATCGACATGCCTAACGAAGCGAAGCCGTCTGCGCGGCACAGAGGCGTGACTGCCGTCCTACTGACCGCCCTGATCATGTTGCCCGTTACGGCTTCGGGTCAGACGGTGACACCGCCGCCCCCGGCCGCTCAGAGCGCGCCGGCTGTGACGCCCACCCTCCCGGCGGCTCCGGACGGGGCGGCCGCGCCCGCGCCGGCCGTCGTGGCCGCTGCGGCCAGCCTGCCGCGCGACCTGTCGCCATGGGGCATGTTCATGGCCGCCGACATCGTCGTGAAGGCGGTGATGGTTGGCCTCGCTTTCGCCTCGGTCCTGACCTGGACGGTCTGGCTCGCCAAGCTTCTGGAACTGACGCTGGCGAGCGGCAAGCTGCGCCGGGGCATCGCCGCCCTTGGCCGTGCCCGCACCTGGGACGAGGCCATCGCCGCCGTTCCTGCAAACGACAGCGGCGTCGCCCGTCTGGTGCGCGAGGCCGATAGCGAGCTGAAGCTGTCGGTCGACGCGGTGGCGCCGCACGCCCTGTCGCCGGACGGCGTGAAGGAACGCATCGCCTCGCGCTTCGAACGCGTCGAGGCCGCGGCCGGTCGCGCCATGATGCGCGGCACCAGCATCCTTGCCACCATCGGCGCCACTGCCCCCTTCGTCGGCCTGTTCGGCACCGTGTGGGGCATTATGAACTCGTTCATCGGCATCTCGAAGGCGCAGACCACCAATCTCGCCGTGGTGGCCCCCGGTATCGCCGAGGCGCTGCTCGCCACCGCGCTCGGCCTCGTCGCCGCCATTCCGGCGGTGGTCATGTACAACTTCTTCCTGCGCTGGATTGCCGGCTATCGCGCGCTCAACGCCGATGCCTCGGCCTCGATCATGCGCCTTGTCAGCCGCGAGATCGAACGCGGCGCCTTCGCCCGCCGCCGCCCCGGCGTCGCGGCCGCCGAGTGAGGCCGACATGGCGGTACGCCTCGACCACGGCGACGAAGGCCAGGCGGAGATCAGCGAGATCAACGTCACGCCGTTCATTGACGTCATCCTGGTGCTGCTGATCATCTTCATGATCGCTGCGCCGCTGGCGACCGTCGATGTCTCGGTCGATCTGCCCGCCGCCACGGCTGAAAAGACGCAACGTCCTGACAAGCCGCTGTTCCTGACGCTCAAGCAGGATCTGTCGCTCGCCATCGGCAATGACGATGTGCAGCGGACCGCGCTCGGGTCCGCGCTCGATCGCGCCACCTCCGGCGACAAGCAGCAGCGCGTGTTCCTGCGCGCCGACAAGGCCGTCGCCTATGGCGAACTGATGACCCTGATGAACGAACTGCGCAGCGCCGGCTATCTCCATGTCGCGCTGGTCGGGCTTGAAGCCACGCCGGTGGCGCCATGATCCGCCGCGTGCCCATCACTTTGCGCTGGGCCGGCTGCTTCGTGGCGGCGCTTGGCATTCACATCGCCGGCGCCGCCGTGCTCCTGTCGCACTGGCAGCCCGAGTCCGACCAACTCGCCAACGCGCCCGTCGTCATGATCGATCTGGCACCCATCGCGGTGGCGCCGCAGACGGTGCAAACCGACATGCCGCCCGACGCCGTCGAGCGCCAGTTCCAGGCGGGCGAAGAGGAAACGCCCGACAAGCCCGAAGAAGAAGTCGTCGAGAAGCCTCGGCCTCCCGAACCGGAGAAGCCGATCGAGATTGCCAAGTCCGAGCCGCAGCCTGAGCCGGAAAAGAAATCCGAGGTAGAGCCCGAGCCGGCAAAAGCCGAGATCGCCATGCTGCCGCCGCCGCGGCCAGCCGAGAAGATCGAAGACAAAAAAGAAGAGAAGAAGAAAGAGGTCCGCAAGAAGCCCAAGCCCCGGCCGGCGAGCCTTGCTTCGGCGCCCAGCGCCGCCGACCAGGTGGCGCCGCGCCCCGCGGCGCCGAATGCCGGCGCCGCGCGCGACTCCAACGCCCTGCCGAACTGGACGTCCCGCGTCCTTTCGCGCCTCGAACGCTACAAGCGCTATCCGTCGGAAGCCCAGTCGCGCGGCGACCGCGGCGTGGTGCGATTGGCATTCAGCGTCGACCGTAGCGGCGGCGTGCACAATGCTCGCGTCGTCGCCTCGTCGGGATCAAACGTGCTCGACCGCGAGACGCTGGCGATGATTGAGCGCGCCGCGCCGTTGCCGCCGCCGCCGGATGAGGTGCGCGGCAGCCACATCCCGGTGGTCGTGCCGATCTCCTATTCGATCCGCTGACGCCTCTGCGCAGTATTAAAAACTCCCGAATGCGCCCGATGTGTCGCAAAACGACGCAACGTGGCCGCACAAATTAACCAAAGGAACAAAGGTTCAGGAACAAACACGCGCCAGAACTTGCAGTCGGCTCAGGGTATTGAAATTGTTTATACCAAATGACGAATGACGCGCCGTCGGCGCCATTCGTTAATGTCACGAAGGAAAACCGGTAGCCGATAGTCCGGGTATGAGCCGCTCATGAAACGATCAATCGCAGCAAGTGTGATTTGCAGTCTGGTCGTCAGCTTTGCGTCGACGTCGTTCGCCGCGACCGCGAAACGCAACGACCGCTTTGCCAATACCGAGCCTCTCGAAACGATTTCGCGCAGCCGCGCCGAAGCCGCAGACCAGGCCGCTCAGGTGCCTGGCGGCGCCAGCCTGCTGCTGGAGGCCCTGCGCTACCGCGGCGCCAACGCCAAGCAGCTCGGTCTGCCGGCGCAACTGTGGTGCGCGGACTTCATGAATTTCGTGATCAAGAAGGCCGGCGGCAACAAAGGCACACAGTCGCGCGCGGCCCGCTCGTTCCTGGATTTCGGCAAGAAGCTGGACGGCCCGCGCGTCGGCGCCATCGCCATTCTCAAGCGTGGCGGTCCGCAGAACGGTCATGTCGGCATCGTGCGCGGCACCGACGGCCAGGGAAATCCGATCCTCATTTCCGGCAATAGCGGCAATATGGTGCGGCAATCATCGTACCCAAAAGAGAAAGTCCTCGGTTACGTCATGCCGCCGGACTACGTGTTGCGCGAGATCGCCAGCGTGGCCCGCGCAGAAGCGATCAAACAACAGCAGCGGGCTCAGTAAAATCGACAACGGATAAGTAAAACGCCGCGCCCTAGCGCGGCGTTTTCATTTCGAGTGCATGGCCTGGCATCGTTAGTATTAACTGCCGACGCCCTGCCCCCGCGCGAAAAGAATGCACCTCCAGGTTAATGTTAATCCCGTCTTATGCGCGCATCCACCTCCGTCACGCGGCATGATCCCATCAAAGCGATACCGGAGCCCCGGTCTCGCACGCGTTGCGGAGGAATAGGACAAGACGAATGCTTCGGGGAGCACGCTTCGTCTTCATCAATGTCGCATTCGCTGCCGTCGCGTTGAGCGCGACGACGTCAGCGCATGCGGCGACGCGCGACCAAATCAAACTGTGCGAAGCCAAGAACGAAGGCACCATCGATCAACGCATCGCCGCCTGCGATGCCGTCATCAACGGATCGGGCAATGCCAAACAGCGCGCCAGCGCGCAATCGCACAGGGCTAAACTCGTCAAGAACCGCGCCGCCGCCCAGCAACGCAAGGCCGAAGACCTGGTCGCCGGCGGCAAGGAAAAGCGCGTTCGGGGCGACGCCGAAGGCGCCATTCGCGACTTCGACGAAGCGATCCGCCTCGATTCGAGGAGCGCCGAGGCGCTTTATCACCGCGGACTCGCCTTGCGCGATCGCGGCGATAGCGAGCGCGCCGTCCAGGACCTCGAGCAATCCATCAAGGCCGACGCGCGCAACTCCGACGCCCTCAAGACGCTCAGCCACCTTTACTACGACAAGCGTAAATACGACGCCGCTATCGGGGCGCTCGATGCCGCTATCAAACTCAACGCCAGCGACAACATCGCCTATTACAACCGCGGCATGGCCTACCGGGCCAAGGGCGAGCCCGACCGGGCCATCGTCGATTACGACCGCGCCATCAAGCTCAATGCCAGCGATGCCGTGGCGTTTCATAGCCGGGGTCTCGCCTATCGCGATATCCGCGACTATGAGCGCGCCATTCAGGACTTCGACCAGGCGATCAAGCTGAAGCCGGATTTCATCCTGGCGCTGAACGACCGGGGCATCGCCTATTCGGCCAAGGGACAGGTCGACCGCGCCATTCAGGACTTCGACCAGGCCATCCTGCTCGATCCGCGCGATGCGTTCGCCTACAACAACCGCGGCCTCGCCTATCGCAACCGCGGGGAGGTCGAGCGCGCCATCAAGGATTACGACCAGGCCGTTCTGCTGAATCCGAACTACGTGCTGGCGTTCTACAACCGCGGCAATGCCTTCTACGACAAGAACGACTATGATCGCGCCATCCGCAATTACGATCAGGCCATCCGTCTCGACGCCGACTATGCGCTGGCCTATTATGACCGCGGCGTATCGTATTTCGCCAAGGGCGATTACGATCGCGCGCTAAGCGACCTGTCGCAGGCGGTCAAGCTCGACCCTAAGGATTCGCTGTCGTACTACAACCGTGGTGTCGTCTATATCGCGCGCGGTGAGCACGACTCCGCCATCGCCGATTTCGATCGTTCGATTCGGATCGACCCGAGGAATGCCCGCGCCTTCTACAACCGCGGCCTGGCACTTAAGGCCAAGGGCAATGACGAGCGCGCCATCGCCGACTTCACCCAGTCGATCCAGCTCGACGGCAAGAATGCGCTCGCCTTCTTCAATCGCGCCCTCGCCTATCGTTCGCGCGGCGACATCGAGCGTAGCCTCAGCGACCTCGAACAATCGCTCAAACTCGATGGCAAGAGTTCGCAAGCCTGGTATGAGCGCGGCGTGGCTTTCGTCGAGAAGCGCGACTACGACCGCGCCATCGGCGATTTCAATCAGGCGATCAACGCCAAGCCCGACTACACCGCTGCGCTGAACCAGCGCGGCCTGGCTTACGCCGCCAAAGGTGACTCGGACCGAGCCATTGCCGACTTCGATACCGCCGTGCGCATCGATCCGAACTACGCGCCCGCGCTGGCCAACCGCGGCGACGCCTTCCAGAAGAAGCGCCAGTACGACCGCGCCATCGCCGACTTCAACCAGGCGATCAAGGTCGATCCGAACTATCCCGGCACCTTCTTCAATCGGGGTCTCGCTCTGCAGGACAAGGGCGATTTCAAGGCCGCCGTCGCCGACTTCTCGCAGGCGATCAAGCTCGATCCGAAGAACGCCGCCGCCTTCAATGGCCGCGCCTTTGCCTATCAGCAGCTCAATGAAGACGAGCGCGCTTTCCAGGACTACGAGCAGGCTATCAAGCTCAACCCCAATTTCGGCACCGCCTATTTCAACCGCGGCAAGGCAAGCTACGATCGGCGCGACTACGACCGCGCCGTCTCGGACCTGTCACAGGCCGTGAGGCTCGAGCCGCGCGATCCCCTCATCGCCCACGCCCGCGGACTGGCCTATCGCGAGCGCCGCGACTTCGACCGCGCCATCGCCGACTTCGACCAGGCGCTTCGCCTCGATCCGAAACTCACCGCCGTTTATGTCGATCGCGGCAATGCCTATCAGGGCAAAGGCGAGTATGAGCGCGCCATCAGCAATTACGATATGGCCATCAAGCTCGATCCGAAATACGGCGCCGCCTTCACCGAGCGCGGTAACACTTATGCGCTACGCGGTAATGTCGATCGCGCCCTTCAGGACTACGAGCAGGCCATCAAGTTCAACCCGAACTATGCCGGCGTGTTCGCCAGTCGCGCCAGGCTCTGGCAGCGCAAGGGTGACCTGAGCAAGGCGGTTGCCGACCTCGACCAGGCCATCAAGCTTGACCCGGCTTTCGCGCTGGCGCTGACGACGCGCGGCGTCATCTACCAGAGCCGCGGCGATCTCGACCGCGCCATCGCCGACTTCGATCGCGCCATCGCCGCCGATCCGCACTCCGACGCCGCCTATAACAACCGCGGCCTCGCCTACAAGGCGAAAGGCCAGACCGAGAAGGCGCTGAAGGATTTCGACCAAGCGGTCACCATCAATTCCGGCTTCGCAGCGGCCCTGCTCAACCGCGGCGAGACCCTGCAGGCTGGCGGCTATCATGAGCGCGCCATCCGCGATCTCGATCAGGTCATCAAGCTCAACCCGGGCAACGCGCAGGCCTATCTCGCACGCGGCCTGGCTTACGGCGGCAAGCCCGACCATGAGCGCGCCATTGCCGATCTCAGCCAGGCCATCAAGCTCGATTCTTCACTGGCGGCCGCCTATAACGGTCGCGGCATCGCGTATCGCGCGCGCGGCGAGCGCGAGCGCGCCATTGCCGATTTCAGCCAGGCGGCGAAGATCGACCCCAACTTCGCCATGGCCTTCTCCAATCGCGCCACGGCCTATTACGACAAGCGCGATTACGACCGCGCCATCGGAGACCTGACGCAGGCCATCAAGCTCAACCCCGACTCGGTGCGCGCGTTTTACGATCGCGGCATCGCCTACGGCGCCAAGGGCGACACCGAACGCGCCATCGCCGATTTCGACGCGGCGCTCAAGCTCGACCCGAAGAACGCCGTCGCGTTCAACAATCGCGGCGTCGCCTGGCGCAGCAAGGGCGACACCGACCGCGCCATCGCCGATTTCGCCGAGGCCGTCAAGCTCAACGACAGCTATGCCGCGGCCTATTACAACCGCGCCAACGCTTTTGCCGACAAGGGTGACGCTGATCGGGCCTTCGCCGATTTCGAGCGCGCTCTCAGGATCGACGCCAAGGACGCCTATGCCCTGCACGACCGCGGCGTGGTGCACTACGAGAAGCGTGACTACGAGAGCGCTATCGCCGATTTCGAGGCGGCGACACGGCTGAGCACCGCCTACTCCGTCGCGTCCAATCCGCGTGGCAAGGATATCCGCGGACAGCGCGGCTACGATCGCGACATCGAGGAGACTGAGGCACGATTACAGGTGAGCCCCATCTTTGCGCTGGCCTACAATGATCGCGGCATCGCGCAGGCCGCGCGCAAGGACTACGATCGCGCCATCGCGGATTTCGACCGCGCGTTGAAGGTCAACCCGAACTTCTCGGCGGCCTACTACAACCGCGGGAATGCGTTTTATCAGAAGCGCGACGTCGACAAGGCGATTGCCAACTACGACGCCGCGCTCAAGCTCAACCCGAAGGATGCGCTGGCTCATTTCGACCGTGGCGTCGCGCATTACGACCGCGAGGCCTTCGACCGCGCCATCGCCGACTTCGAGCAGACGGTGACGCTCGACCCGAAGAACGCGCAGGCCTTCTACAATCTCGGCACCGCGTTCCAGGAGAAGCAGGAGTTCGACCGCGCCATCCAGAACTACAACCAGGCGCTCGCCATCGAGGGCCGGCTGGCCGCCGCCTACTCGGCGCGCGGCTATGCGCTGGCAAGCAAGGGCGATTACGACAAGGCCCTCACCGACCTGACGCAGGCCATCCGCCTCGGCGCCAGCGCATCCGCCTTCAACGACCGCGGCATCGTCTACGGCATCAAGGGCGAGACCGGCCGCGCCATCGCCGATTTCGATCAGGCTGTCGCGCTCGATCCGAAATACGCGCCGCTCTACAACAACCGCGCCATTATCCATGCCGCCACCGGTCAGCTCGACAAGGCCATCGCCGATTACGATCAGGCGGTGAAGCTCAACGGCAATTACGCCGCGGCCTTCTACAACCGCGGCAACGCCAAATACGACAAGGGCGACTACGCCGGCGCCGCCGCCGACTATTCGAGCGCGTTGAAGCTGTCGCCGTCCGACGCCGCTGCGCTCAACAACCGCGGCAACGCCTTCGCCAATGTCCGCGACTTCGACCGCGCCATCGCCGACCTCTCGCAGGCGATCAAGGGCAACCCCGGTTATGCCCAGGGCCACAACGATCGCGGCGTCGCCCATGGTGCGCGCGGCGACGTCGACCGCGCGCTGGCCGATTTCGAGCAGGCGGTGAAGCTCGATCCGGCCAACAGCTTCGCCTTCTACAACCGGGGCCTCGCCCAGCGCGACAAACGGCAGGTCGACCAGGCCATTGCCAGCTTCGAGCAGGCGATCAAGCTCAACCCGGCCTATGCCGTCGCCTACTACAACCGCGGCAATGCCTACGAGTTCGAGCGCGATTTCCCGCGCGCGATTGCCGACTTCGACGCCGCCATCAAACTCAAGACCGACTACGCGCTTGCCTATTACGACCGGGGCCTGTCCTACGGCGCCATGGGCGACGCCGACCGCGCCATCATCGACCTCACCGAGGCGATCAAGTACGACCGCGGCAACGCGCTCGCCTTCTATAACCGCGGCATCGCCTACCGTCTGAAGAACGACATCGACCGCGCCACGTCGGACTTCGGCGAGGCCATCAAGCTCGATGCCAAGTTCGCGCTGGCCTACGTCCAGCGCGGCGCCGCCGTTTACGCGCGCGGCGATCTCGACCGCGCCATCGCCGACTTCGGCGAAGCGCTGCGCTACGACGCCAATTCCGCCGACGCCTATTACCGCCGCGCCGTCGCCTGGCGCGACAAGCGCGACTTCGACCGCGCCGTGGGCGACTTCAGCCAGGCGATCCGGCTCGAGCCGAAGAATGCCATGGCCTATCAGAGCCGTGGCCGGGCCTTCCGCATGAAAGGCGACATCGAGCGTGCCTTCGCCGATTTCGACCAGGCGGTGAAGCTCGATGGCAAGTCGTCGTCCGCCTTCACCGATCGTGGCACGACGCGCGGCCTGCGCGGCGAATTCGACGCCGCCATCGCCGACTTCGATGCCGCGCTTAAGCTCGATGGCGATAACGCGGTCGCCTACAACAACCGCGGCTTCGCCCTGCGTCAGAAGGACGATGGCGATCGCGCCATCGCCGACTTCGGCGAAGCGATCAAGCGTGACGCCAACTATTCGCTCGCCTATTACAACCGCGCCAGCGCCTACGCCGACAAGCGGGAGTTCGATCGGGCCATTGCGGATTTCGATGCCGCCATCAAGCTCAACGCCAACTACGCCGACGCCTTTAACGGCCGCGGCCTTGCCTACGACTCCAAAGGCAGCTTCGACGAGGCGATCGCCAACTTCACCCAGGCCATCAAGCTGGAGCCGAAGAACGCCCGCGCGCTCAACAACCGCGGCTTCGCCTATCGCAACAAGCGCGACATGGATCGCGCTATCGCCGATTACAACGCCGCGCTGGCGATCGACCAGAACTATGCACTGGCGCTCTACAACCGCGGCTTCGCCTACTACGACACCCGCGATTTCGACCGCTCGAGCCGCGACATGAACCAGGCGATCAAGTTCAACCCGAACTTCGCCTCGACCTTCCTCGACCGTGGCCTCGCGGCCGACCGGCGCGATTTCGACCGCACCGTATCCGCGGCCGACGCGATCATCGAACAGACCCCGTCCTATGCGGTGTCGTTCTCGGGCCGCGGCGTCGCTTATGAAAACCGGCGCGAGGGCGATCGCATCATCCGCGACGCCAGCCAGCCGATCCGCAGCAACCGTTACAACAACTACGTCTATTCGCCGGACACCTTCCCGCCGCCGAGCCCGGCGCTGCTGTCCCCGGCGGCGCCGACCAAGCCGGAGGCCAAAGTGGACGTGCCGCTGCCGAGCCCATCGCCCCGCGCTGAAACGGCGGCCATCGCCGCCCACGCCCAGGCCGTCGAGGGTGTGGACGTGCCCATGCCGCAGGCGCGGCCACACTCAGCGCCTCGCAAGGTTGCGCGGGCCCAGCCGCAGCCCCAGCCGCGCGAGCGCGCACCTGCCCACCGGCGCTAGAACAGCGCCCGCCCGAATCGCCTAGATTGCCGGCGATGGTGACGCCCGCCTACCGCAAACGCCTGATCGACCTGCTCACGCCCGCCGAGCGGCGCCTGTTCGCGCGCCTGGACGCGCCGCACAAGGTGCAGACCTTCCTCGACCAGATGCCCGCCAATTTCGGCCTCCTCGGCGACACGGCGATGTCGCCACGCACCATGCTGAAGGCGAAGGTGGCCCATTGCTCCGAAGGCGCCGTGTTCGCGGTGGCGGCGCTGGCCTTCCACGGCCGGCGCTCGTGGCTGATCGACATGCGGGCGCTGCCGAGCGACTACGACCACATCATCACCGTGTTCAAGGAGCGCGGGTTGTGGGGCGCCATCAGCAAAACCAACCACCCGGTGCTGCGCTGGCGCGATCCGGTCTACCGCTCGCCACGTGAGCTGGTGATGTCTTATGTCCATGAGTACTGCCTGCCGGGCGGCAAGAAATCGCTGATGGAGTATTCGCGCCCCTTCGCGCTGACCCGTTATGTACCGGAGCGCTGGCTGACGCCGGACGAGGATCTTGATTGGTTGATGCTGGCGCTGGACGAGGCGCCGCATCTGCCGATTGCGCCCCGGGCCTCGCTGAAGCGGCAGCGGCGCTCGACCGCCTTCGAGCGGGACGCCCACAACCGCACCGAATGGCCCGACCCGCGTCCGAAGAAGGCCGGCGGCAAGGCCTCGTAACCCCGGAGCTGACGCTCTACAATAGCCGCATCTGAAGCCGGAGATTTTCGCGCGTGACGACTTTCACCTATCGCCGTCCATTTATCGTCCCCTGGGGCGATTGCGATCCGGCCGGCATCGTCTTCAATCCGAAGTTCTTCACCTATTTCGACACCAATACCTGGCAGATGTTCGAAGCCGCCACAGGGGTGAAGGTTCACGACATCAATGTGCGGTTCGGCATTATCGGCATCGCCCTGGTGGATGCCGGTGCCAATTTCATGAAGCCGGTCAAATATGGCGACGAGATCGAAATCGTCTCGCGCGTCGCCGAATTTCGTCGCTCCAGCTTCGTAGTCGAGCACAAGATCCTGCTCGGCGGTGACTTGCGCAACGAAGGCACCGAAACGCGCGTCTGGGCGGTGAAGCACCCAGACGATCCAGAGAAGATAAAGACGGCGACGATCCCGGAAGAGGTGATCAAGGCGTTTGCGTAATCTTTACCCTCCCCCTTGTGGGGAGGGTAAAGAGTTACGCCAGCTTCACGTACTCGAAGTCGCCACCCTTGTTGTCGATGCCGACCTTGGGCGGCGCGATCCATGAGGCGAACTTGCCGACCTCGAGCACAGGCTGCATCAGGCCTTCGATATAGACGCGGTCGTTGTCGTTCGGCAGATAGTTATCCCGCGTCCGCGCCCAGGTCGCCTCATCGACGATATTTCCTTCCGGATCGGCCTTGATCTTGGAGAACTCGCCGATCTGGCGGTGGAAAGCCTGGTGCGGCAGCTTCATCTGACAGTTGATGCCGTACTGCTCGATCACCTTGTTCCAGCGCGACACGCCCAGCTCGCAATCCTTCAGGTAGTCGTCGCGCAGGCGCATATTGAGCGCCGACAGAGCGGGCGCGTCCTCATTGACCAGAATGCCGCTCTTGAGCCGCAGCACCGGATAGGTGTCGTTCTCCAGCTTGTGGTCGTCGCCGCTCAGGCGCTCCTCGCGGAAGCGGCCCTTGATGCCGGAATGGAAGGCGTTGGCCGCATTGGTCGAAATCTCGTTGCCGAACAGATCGAGCGACAACGAACAGTGCAGATTCAGCTTCTTCTGGATCGTCGGCAGGTCGATGACGCCGAGCTTGCGCACCGCCGCAATGTCGTTCGGGTCGTCGATGCCGGCCTTCTTCATCGCCTCGCATGTGCGCTCGATCACCCGCGTCACGCCGGTCTCGCCGACGAACATATGATGCGCTTCCTCCGTTAGCATGAAGCGGCAGGTGCGCGACAGAGGATCGAAGCCGGACTGCGCCTGCGCCTCAAGCTGCATCTTGCCGTCGCGGTCGGTGAAATAGGTGAACATGAAGAAAGACAGCCAGTCCGGCGTCTTCTCATTGAAGGCGCCCAGCATACGCGGCGTGTCGGCATCGCCGGAGCGGCGCTCCAGCAGCGCGTCGGCCTCGTCGCGGCCTTCGCTGCCGAAATACTTGTGCAGCAGATAGACCATCGCCCAGAGGTGACGGCCCTCTTCCACATTGACCTGGAACAGGTTGCGCAGGTCGTAGAGCGAGGGCGCGGTCTTGCCGAGGTGTCGCTGCTGCTCGACCGAGGCCGGCTCGGTGTCGCCCTGGATGACGATGAGGCGGCGGAGCAGCGCGCGATACTCGCCCGGCACTTCCTGCCAGGCCTTCTCGCCCTTGTGCGCGCCGAACGGAATCTTGCGATCCTCGACCTGCGGCGCCAGCAGAATGCCCCAGCGATATTCCGGCATCCGCACGTAATCGAATTTGGCCCAGCCCTTCGGATCGACCGACACCGCGGTGCGCAGATAAACCAGCGCTTCCTGGAAGCCTTCCGGCCCCATGTCGTTCCACCAGTTGATGTAACCGGGGTGCCACTTCTCCAGCGCGCGCTTCACGCGCGTATCGGAGTTGAGTCCGACATTGTTCGGGATCAGGCCGTCGTAATCGACATTGACGATGTTCATGGGCTCAGTCCTTTCCCACCCGGCCGCTCGTCCCCGCGAAAGCGGGGACCCAGGCTTTCTGGATTCCCGCTTGCGCGGGAATGAGCGGAGTAAAAGTTACACTCTCTCTTTATTGAACGTCGGCTTCACGCCGCTGCCGTACAGTTTCAGCGCGCCCTGCTCGCCGATGGCGTTGGG
>DATMGR010000039.1:0-20891 GCA_035555375.1 Kaistia sp.
CGTCCTTGTTCAGGACGATTCCCTCGGCGACCAGCGCGGCCCAGGGCAGGAAGTCGGCCAGATGACTGGAGCGATTGCGATATTCGGAGAGGTTCATCATGGGGTGTGAACCTCAGACGCGCAAATAGGCGGGATAGCGGAGGTGGCGCCGGGCGACGTCCGGGAACTGCGCGTCGCGCTTGGCCGCCCAGACCGCTGCCAGATGGCCGATCAGCCAGAGCACGCCGCCGGCGATCCAGAGCTGGAGGCCGACGCCGATCGCGGCGGCCAATGTGCCGTTGGCGATGGCGATGGCGCGCGGGGCGCCGCCGAGCAGGATCGGCTCGGTCAGCGCCCGGTGGACGGGTGCGTAGAAGCCCGCGACTTCGCCATCCTCCAGCATCAGATCAGCGCCCCGCCGCCGAAGCTGAAGAACGACAGGAAGAAGCTCGACGCGGCGAAGGCGATCGACAGGCCGAAGACGATCTGGATCAGACGGCGGAAGCCGCCCGAGGTGTCGCCGAAGGCCAAGGCCAGGCCGGTCGAGATGATGACGATCACCGCGATGATCTTGGCGACCGGGCCTTCGATCGACTGAAGGATGGATTGCAGCGGCGCTTCCCACGGCATCGATGAGCCAGATGCGTAGGCGGCAGGCGCGGTCATCACCGTGACGACGGCGGCGGAGGCCATCAGCGCCAGGCGTTGGCGACCGAGACGGAGGGAATGGATCATCGGATATCTCCTGTGAGGTTGAGGATGAGCGGGAAGTCGCCGCCGTCACTGACGGCCGGCACGACGCGGTAATCACCGTCCGCGCCGATGCCTTCGACGCGGGCGAGTTCGACAAGCCGGCGCTGCGCTCCGCGACCGGCGAGCACCGCGACGAGTTCGATGGTCTCGGCGATCAGCGCACGCGGCACGGTGACGACGGCTTCCTGGATGAGCTGCTCCATCCGCCGCAGAGCGCCGATGGCGCTACCGGCGTGGATGGTGCCGATGCCGCCGGGATGGCCGGTGCCCCAGGCCTTCAGCAGGTCGAGGGCTTCCGGGCCGCGCACCTCGCCGATCGGGATTCGGTCGGGACGCAGGCGCAGCGCTGAGCGGACGAGATCGGACAGCGAGGCGACGCCGTCCTTGGTGCGCATGGCGACGAGGTTGGGTGCCGCACATTGCAGCTCCCGGGTATCCTCGATGAGGACGACGCGATCGGATGTCTTGGCGACCTCAGCCAGGAGCGCGTTGGTCAGCGTGGTCTTGCCGGTGGACGTTCCGCCGGCGACGAGGATGTTGGCGCGCGAAGCGACGGCCGAGCGCAGCGCCTCGGCTTGACCCGCCGACATGATGCCGCCGGCGACGTAATCGTCGAGCGTGAAGACGGCGACGGCGGGCTTGCGGATGGCGAAGGCCGGTGCGGAAACGACGGGCGGCAGCAGACCCTCGAACCGTTCGCCAGTTTCGGGCAGTTCGGCGGAGACGCGGGGCGAACTGGCATGGACCTCCGCGCCGACGTGATGCGCGACCAGGCGCACGATGCGTTCGCCATCGGCCGGGGCCAGCCGCTCGCCCGTGTCGGACAGTCCGTCGGACAGCCGGTCGATCCAGAGCCGTCCGTCCGGGTTAAGCATCACTTCGACGACGGCGGGGTCTTCCAGAAAGCGCGCGATGGCGGGGCCGAGCGCGGTGCGCAGCATCCGCGCGCCGCGCGTCAAGCTCTCCGAATTTGGGTGTGATACCGCCATCTGATCCCCGATCTCGCCGGGGATGGCACAGACGCTTCCCGGACGGGGACGATTAAAAGAGCCTTGAGATCGACGGATTCAACAAGGATTGAGGGTCGTCGTAGTGTCGCGTGCAAATACAGGAAATCGGCGGAGTTGCCGGGCTCGCATAATCTTCACCGAGGCGTTTGCGTCTTTGAGCCGCGTCGTGTTGTCCGCCTGTCGACGCGGCGAGAAGCTTGAAGCACGCGTTCGAACCAAAGGTTGAATTCCGGCGCACGGCAACATAGTGTAGTCATATGTGACCACTAGGGAATGGGGGCTGTGATGCAGACCATCAATTTGAAGGATGCGAAGGCCGGCTTCTCAAGCCTTGTCGACGGAGCCATCCGCGGCGAGTTCGTGACGATTACCCGCCACGGCAAACCTGTCGCTGCGCTTGTTTCCGTCGAGGCGGCTGAGGTCGCCCGCAAGGCGATGGAGAGGAAACGCTCCGGCCTGGTCGCATATCTCAGAACCTTTCCCGGCGAGGCGTTCGAACGCAATCGGCTGCCTTCGCGGACTGTTGAGCTTTGAGCGGCTTTCTGCTCGACACCAATGTGATCTCAATGCTGTCGCCCGCACGGGCCGAGGCTTCGGCGCCATTTCTCGAATGGCTGGAGCAAATGGACCGCGACGGCAGGATCTTCCTGTCTGTTGTCACGATCCACGAGATCGAAAAAGGGATCGCACTGCTCCAGCACAAGGGAGCGACAGTGAAAGCCGCGGGCCTCAAGGTCTGGCTCGCTGGCCTTGTCGCTGCCTATGACGACAAAATTGTCCCTGTCGACGCATTGGCCGCCGCGTTTGCTGGTCAGCTGGAGGCAAAGGCGATTTCGGGGGGCCATGATCCGGGCATGGCGGATGCCACGATCGCCGGTATCGCCATGGCGCATGAACTCGTGATCGTCACCCTCAATGCGAAGCACTTTCTGCCGTTTGGCATTGGTGTGGCAACGCCGGATGAGGCCGCACGATCCCCTGAAGCGCGGAAGCGAGCTCGATCCATCAAGGCACCTTTTCTTCGTGCTCCAGGCCCTCTCGGCCGCTGAGATCCTCGCTGATCTCCTGCCGCAATTTCAGCCCTTTCGCCAGCCGCCGCCCGAGCGCAGTCACGAACTGGTCGTAGCGCTCACCAGCCTTGGCGCGGGCCGCCTGCCCCGCCGGTTCGGGCAGAGCCGGCGTCGTCGCGAGCCAGAACTTGATGAACACGGCGAGGCTCTCAACGGCGATGCCGACATCGCGTTCCAGCCGCGCCATGCGCCGGTCGATTTGATCAAGGCGCTTCGTGACGACGGCCTCGCGCCGCTCGTCAGCATCCGGCGACAGGAAGGATGCGATGGCGGCTTCGGCAATCATCGACTGCGGCTGCTCGCGTCGGGCTGCATAATCGGCAAGGCTCTTCATGACGGCAGCATCTAGATAGACCGAGATCTGGGCCTTCCTGATACGACGGCCACTCTTGGGATCGGGCATAGCCATCAGAGATCCATTCCATCATTCGGGTCGAGCGAGACCTGGCGGGCGACACCCTGCATGATCCCAGTCATGCGGCGGTTGCGCGTGGCGGCAGTCTCCATGTCGTCATCACGATCCACGTCGATCTCAAACTCGTTCTCGATCGGCAGCTGCGTCTCGATTGGTTTCGCCCGGCTGAGCTCGGGCTGACGGCGACGCTCGGAGTCCGTCGTGTCCTCGTCATCGGATACCGGGAACATGGACGGGGTCGCAGCACCCGCGCTCTCAGCCTTCACCGGCAATGGGCGGCTCGTCCAGTCGTCGGCCCGCGCCTCCCTCAGTTCGGTCAGCGCCGGGGGCGGCAGGATGCGTTCCTTGAACCTCCCATCCTCGTAATAGCGCGCCTTCTTCGCCCGGATCGGCGGGGTGCCGGCGACCATGACAATCTCGTCGGCGGGCGGGAGCTGCATCACCTCGCCCGGGGTCAGCAGCGGCCGCGCCGTCTCCGAGCGCGACACCATGAGATGGCCGAGCCAAGGCGACAACCGATGGCCGGCATAGTTCTTCATCGCCTTCATCTCTGTCGCCGTGCCCAGCGCATCGGAGACGCGTTTGGCCGTGCGCTCGTCATTGGTCGCGAAGCTGACGCGGACATGACAGTTGTCGAGGATGGAGTTGTTCGGGCCATAGGCCTTTTCGATCTGGTTCAGCGACTGGGCGATCAGGAAGGCCTTCAGGCCATAACCGGCCATGAAGGCGAGCGCGGACTCGAAGAAGTCGAGCCGTCCCAGTGCCGGGAACTCGTCGAGCATGAGGAGCAGGCGATGACGGTCCGTCTTGGCATTGAGATCCTCGGTCAGGCGTCGCCCGATCTGGTTGAGGATCAACCGGATCAGAGGCTTTGTCCTGACGATGTCGGAGGGCGGCACGACGAGATACAGCGTGGTTGGCCGTTTCCCGCCGACGATATCGCCGATGCGCCAATCACAACGTCGGGTCACTTCTGCGACGACCGGATCGCGATAGAGGCCGAGGAACGACATGGCAGTGGAGAGCACACCCGAGCGTTCATTGTCGGACTTGTTCAGCAGTTCGCGGGCGGCGCTGGCGATAACGGGATGCGGGCCGGCTTCTCCCAGATGCGCCGTGGTCATCATGGCGGAAAGCGTTGACTCGATCGGGCGCTTCGGATCGGAGAGGAAGGCAGCGACGCCGGCCAGCGTCTTATCTGCCTCTGCGTAAAGCACGTGCAGGATGGCGCCGACCAGCAACGCGTGGCTGGTCTTCTCCCAATGGTTCCGCTTCTCGAGCGAGCCTTCGGGATCGACGAGAATGTCGGCAATGTTCTGGACGTCACGGACCTCCCATTCGCCGCGGCGCACTTCCAGCAGCGGGTTGTAGGCCGAGGACTTCGCATTGGTTGGATCGAACAGCAGCACCCGGCCGTGCCGGGCGCGGAAGCCGGCGGTCAGCTGCCAGTTCTCGCCCTTGATGTCGTGGACGATGGCAGAGCCTGGCCAAGTCAGGAGCGACGGCACGACCAGGCCGACACCCTTGCCCGAACGGGTCGGCGCGAAGCACAGCACATGCTCCGGCCCGTCATGACGAAGATAGTCGCGGCCGTAGCGGCCGAGCACCACGCCATCGGAGCCAAGCAGGCCGGCGGATTTGACTTCTTCCGTCCCTGCCCAGCGCGCCGAGCCGTAGGTTTCTACCTTTTTCGCTTCGCGCGCACGCCAGACCGACATGCCGATCGCGACCGCGACGGCGATGAAGCCGCCTGACGCAGCGATGAACGCGCCTTCGGTGAAGGTGCCGGGCGCGTAGGCATCATAGGCATACCACCACCAAAAGAAGGACGGCGGCACGTAAAAGGGAAAGTCCAGCACGGTGAACCAGGGCGGCCCAAGCTGCCCCTGAAACCCCAGTTTCCAGGCGACATATTCGGTGGCGCCCCAGGTTGTGGCGAGGACGATCAGAAAGACCGTGAGGATCTGACCCCAGAGGATCTTGGTGCCGGTCATGGCGGCGGTCCTTTCATCGGAGATTAGAGGCCGAGGCCGCGCTTGCGACCAAAACTCCAGTCGATGCCGCCGTCATTGCGGACGACGCCAGTAACGTGGCGGCTGAGATGCTTCTCAAGCGAGGGCGTCCATGGCACGAACTGGAAGCCCATCCCGTCGTCCAGCATGGCGAAGCGGCCAGAGGCGAGCGTCAGGCGCTGGCGATAGGTGCCGGCGACAAAGTCGCCACTGCCGGCCTTGTTGAACGGCTGGCCAGTCTCAGCGGCGAGCTTCTCGCCGAGCGCGTCCAGTTCACGGCGACGCAGCGTGTCGATCAGGTTGGTGGCGAAGCTGACGCGCTGCCCCTGCCGTTCGGCGAGACCGTGCTCGACCAGATGTTCGGCGCGGGCCGACATCGCCCGGCTGACCTCGGCGCCGAAGCCGCCATCCGAGAGGGCGACCGGCTCGCGAGCGATGGTCTGGCGATCGAGCCAGGTCACGCCTGATGCCGTGATTTGCCGGTTGATGTCGAGGTCGGACCGGACGGCGAGTGCAGTGCGGCGCTGGCCCTTGGCATCGTCGAATTTGCGCAGCTCGACGATGGAGCCGGGCGCGCTGTCGCCGGCCGCATCGAGGTTGGGCAGCTTGATGTGATGGGTGCGGCCATCGACGCCGTCGACGACGGCATAGGCGGTGCCGCTCAGTTCGTCGTCCAGTCCGCGTGTCACCAGCCGGCCGATGATGGGGGTATCGAGTTGTTCGCCAGCAAGCACATAACTTGCCGAGCCGCGCTCGATGCCTTGTTGGGTCAGAGCGCGGTGCATGCGTTTGATGATGTCGCCGCGCTCGCCTAACTCGCGCAGCACCGCCTCGGCATTCTCGGACACGATCCACTGGCCGGGGCCGACTCCATCGGCGAGACCAAGCGTCTCCAGCTTTCGCAGACGGCCCACCTTCAGGGCATGGAATTCGTCGGGCTGGCGATCGGCGTGGGGTGCAAGATCGATGACGCCGGTGTCGCGTGCGTCGCGGACAAGCTGTCGATCCAACTGGGTCCACCGCTCGGCGCCGATCTGATGTTCGAGCGAGCGACGGATATCGAGATCGGTGCGCGGCCCCAACTCCTGCGTGACGAGATCGCGTGCCCGGTCGCGCATGCCTTCCTTGATGTAGTCGCGGGCGATGACGAGGTCCTGGCCGTCGTCGCGCACGCCGCGCACGATCAGATGGATATGCGGGTGCTCGGTGTTCCAGTGATCGACGGCGACCCAGTCGAGCCTGGTGCCGAGGTCCTTTTGCATCTGGCCAACGAGATCGCGGGTGAAGGCCCTGAGGTCGGCCATCTCCAGCGCATCGTCCGGCGAGACGATGAAGCGGAAATGATGCCGGTCCTCTTCACACCGTCCAGCGAAGGCACCGGCATCCGAGGTCTCGGTCTCCGCCCCGAACAGACGGGCCTTCTCCCCATCCCGGGTCACGCCCTCGCGGCGCAGATAGGTGAGGTGGGTACCGAGTGACGCGGTGCGCGCGGAATGACGGACCACGCGCGCCTTGATGACGGCTCCGCGGGAGCGCGACGTGATGAGGCGGTTGGCCTGGATGCTGCCGCGCTGGCCATGCCCGAAACGCGAGCGGTTGCCTGAAACAATGCGGCCGGAACGAGACACGCCGCCGCCGGCTTTCTTGGCCGCTGCCAGCGCCTGCGCGACGAAGGGTCTCGCACGCTGAGTGCTTGACGAGCGGACGCGGCCAGGGCGGATGCGAAACTCGTGCTCATCGGCCATGGCGCGGCCCTACAAGGTACGAAAGACCCTGAAATTGCAGAGGCTTACGCGTGCGGCGCACATTGTCGCCAAGGGCTGCAAGGTGCGGAGCGCGCCAAAAATCCCTGCAAAAACAAACAACCGACCCAAGCGCAATGTGCGCCCTTTTATCCTGCCCTCGCCCGGTCGTGTTCCCGGTCTCCCATCTCGGCGTACTCCCTGATGCGCCAGTGCCCGACAGGATGCGATGGGTGACTGTTTCCGTCATCGCGCGTCTCCGTTTCCTGGCCGCGCGACGAACAGGCCGGCAGACAGCGGTACGATGGCGGAAACATCGCGCACATCAGTTGCACCACGATCGAGATCCGGTCGGCGTCCGCTTGTCGCGGGCTTAGCCGCCGATGCACGCGTTGGCGGTGTGATGAACAGCGGCGCACGGGTCCAGATGGGCGGATCGGCGACCGCGACCATCTCCTTATCGGCGGCGACACCGCGACCGATCATCGGCAGGAGCGCGGCAACATAGGCGCGAGTTTCGGCCGGAAGCGGTCGACCGTTCAGCGATGCCTCATAGCGGCCGGGACCGGCATTATAGGCGGCCAGAAACCCTGGCGAGCCGTAGCGATCATGCAGTTCCCGGAGATAGGCCGCGCCGGCCAGAATGTTGTCGCGGGGATCGTAGGGATCGGAACCGAGACGATGCCGGATGCGCAGCGCGGCCCAGGTCCTCGGCATGATCTGCATCAGCCCCTTCGCGCCGGCCGACGATCTGGCGCGCGGATTGGCGGCACTTTCGGCCTGCATGACGGCCTGGATCCAGGCGGCCGGAATGCCAAACCGCTGCGACGCCTCGGCAATGGCGTCGGCATAGGCGTCGGCCGAAGCCGAGCGCCAAACCGGTACGGATTGTGCGACGGCTTGAGGCGGCGACAGGACGGCGAAGGTGACGCCGGAAAGGAACAGAAGGGCGGATCGGCACATGGCATCAGTCCCTCCCGTCGCGCCTGGGCGGGCAGTTCCAGTGCAGTGACCACGCCGAACCTTCGTCATTGTCGCGGAACAGATTCGCGCGGATCGGCTGCGGCAGGGCGGGATCGTCGATCAACAAGGCGATGTATTCGCCCGCGCGCTCGCCGGTGCGTTTCCAGCCGGCACCGACTTCCGGTCCGTCCTCGTCGCCGAGATGGACGCGAAAGTCCGGGACGTTCTCGGCGTCGGTCGCCTCGGCCGGAACAATGGTGAATTCCGTATCGAAAGAGAGGGTGCGGATGCGGCCGGTGAAGCCGGACGTCTCGCGAATGAACGTGCCGATCTGCGGCATGATTGTCTCCATGGCCGTGACATTGGAAAGGCCATCGGCGGGCACCGCACCCGCGATGGGAAAGCGATCAGCGTGTGGCGGCGCGCCAGATGAAGCGGCCATCGCCGTCCTCATCGGTGTAGATCGGCGTTGCCAAGCCGATGACCGACTTGGCCGCTGTCGGGCCGAAATAGCGGCCGTCCAAGCTGTCCCGAACATCGGGATTCATGAGGAAAATGTCGCCGTCGACGATACCCCGGCAGCCCTGCCAGACCGGCAGCACGCGCCCCATCCGATCGCGGTCGAGCGCACGCCCAAGCGGCACGCCATCGACGGTGATAGCGAGTCCGGTGCGGCAGACCTGTTGCCCCGGCACCCCCATGACGCGCTTCAGGAGCGGCACGTCGCGACCGATATAGCCGCGCTCGACCATGAAATCGGCCAGCGGCTTTCCCGGCATCACGGCGACCAGATCGCCGACGCGCAGTTCGCGCGGCGCCGACAGGTCATAAAGGCCAACCGGCACGCTGGCGGAGACATTCCAGACCAAACGGAGCGGCGTTGGAATGAAAGCCGCGATGACGACGCCCAGTACGGAAAAAAACGTCCCCATCGCGTAGCCGAAGCGAGTCATCCGCCGATGCTCCGCCGCTTGAGCCAGGCCTGATGACGCTCGACGAGATAGGTGCGCGGCTCAAAACCGGCGCCGATCCGGCTGGCGACATGTCGCCAATGATCGGGGGCGACGTCGCAGGGGTCGATATCGACGGCCTCCACCGCGTCAATATGACGGAGCACCTGCTCGACCTTCGGCCAGCCCTCGATCCTTAATAGGATGTCGCCACCGGGACGGACGAAGGGTAGCGTCTGATAGGGTTCGCCCGGCTCGACGGCACGCACGATGTCGACGCGAGAAATCACAGTGCCGAACTCGTTGGCCGCCCAACGCACAAACGCGAAGATGCTCCCTGGAGCAAACGAGACGATGCGCCGGCGGCGGTCGAGGATCTGCTCGCGCGCTGCGCGGCCGAAGCGGATCCAGTTCTCGATCCGCTTCTCGACATGCGTCAGTTCGACATGGGTGAGGCTGTCATAGGGATGCACGGACGGCACGGGGCCGCCGCGCACGCGCGAAGCCGCGGTGCCGGTCATTGGGAATCTCCTTCGGTGGTTGGGAATTCACGCGCCAGCAACGCGCGCAGCATGTCGGCGACGGTGACGCCGCGCTGAAACGCGGCAATCTTGATCCGGCCGCGTAGGTCCGGTATGATGTCGATGGTCAGCCGGGCTGTGAAATTGGCGGCCGCATCGCGCGGTGGTGCTTCCGCCGCTTTGATCCAGTGTTCGGGATCAGCGGGCCTTGCGGCAAAGCCGCGACGGTTCGGGCGCTCACTCATGGTGTCGCCCTCCCCATGGCGAAACGTTCGATCTCGGAGGTGAGCGCCGCGATCTCGCGCGCGGCCGGACTGTCTGGGTCGATCTCAGAGGCGAGCCGCCCGGACTGCGCGGCATCGGCGAAAACGACACGCTGGCCGATGGTGGCCGCAAGCACCGGCGGATCGTGATCCGCCAGCGTCTCGGCCGTCGCGCGGGCGATGAGGGTGCGTGCGCCGCAACGATTGAGGACGAAGCGGGCAGCCAACTGCGGTCGGTAGATGCGCGCCTCACCGAGCAAAGAGAGCATCTCCGCCGAGGCCCAACCGTCGAACGGCGACGGCTGTACCGGGATCAGCACCAGGTCGGCGGCGAGCAAAGCCGAACGCATCAGTCCGGCGACGCGCGGCGGCCCGTCGATGACGACGTGGTCCACGTCGCGTGCGAGTTCGGGCGCTTCACGATGCAGTGTGTCGCGGGCGAGGCCGACGACACCGAACAGCCTCGGCAGACCTTCGCGCTCACGCTGCTGCGACCAATCGAGTGCCGAGCCTTGCGGGTCGGCGTCGATCAGCGTGACGCGCTTGCCTCTCTTAGCCCATTCACCGGCGAGATGCAGTGCCAGCGTCGTCTTGCCGACACCGCCCTTCTGATTGAGGAGAGCAAGGATCATCGCTTCCCTCCCAGATTTGGATCGAGAGGGCGTCGCCGCGTGCGAAGCGTGTCGGGAGCCGTAAAGCCGTCTTTACGGAAAGACGTGCCGGCCTGTTTGTTCGACGAGGCCGTCTTGAGCGGGCTCTTCCGTGCCCCGGCGATGTTTTCCACATCGCGCGCTCTCTCTTTAGAGTTAGATTCTGGGTTAGACTCTAAGTTAAGGGCGCGATTTTCGCTTTTGCGACCGTGGGTTAAGCCCGGTTTCGGTTCCCGATAGCACGAGTGTCGGGTTCCCGATGGCACGATAGTGCCGGTTCCCGATAGCACGAGGCCATCCACAGGCTGACCGAGCGGGGCGGATGGCTCGAAGGCGAGCAGCATCCGTCCGCCGATCTCGTATTCGAGCGATAGCGTGTAGCCAGGCAGCGGCTGGCGGCGGATGATGTCGCGCAGTTCGAAGGCGAAGCGCTTGAAGGGCGACAGGCTGCCGGATTTCTGGTGCAGATGGCGGAAATCGAACCGCCAGCCGGCGTGCTGGCGGCCGCCATGCTTGCGCACGATCCTGTAGAGCCAGCGGTCGAGCCCGCCTGTCAGACTGAAATAGGCCCGGTCGATGGTGAGCACGAGCGCGTCGTCGAGCACGGCGCGGTAGAACCAGTCGGGGACGATCATCTCGATCCCGTCCGGTTTTCCATCGCGGTCGGTGCGCTCCTGCCACTCGTTGATCCAGGAGAAGCGGTGACGCCGCCCCTCGGCCGGCTGGCGGATCGAGGTGGACACCGTGGTCGATTGCAGCCGGTCGAGTGCCGCCTTGAGGCGCTGATAGTCCCGAAGTGAAACCCCTCTGCCAACGAAGTTGAGGATCTCGTACGGCGTGGCCGCCATCAGCCGGGAGGTGCGAAGTCCGGCATCGCGGGCCTCGACGATCTGGCTTGCCGCCCAGATGAGGATATCCGCATCCCAGATGGTCGCCATGCCGTGGTCGGGCACGGCCTCGACCCGGATCGAGATGTTGCCGGCGGCAAAATCGATCGGGGTGACGCGATGGGTCTTGGAGAGGGAGAAGAAGGGATAGGCCATGAGATCCTGTGCGTCTCGCGGCGCGAACTCGCCGGGGAGCGCGCGGAACAGATCGAGCTGTCCGCGCTCCGAGGAGGGTCGATGCCGTGCCATCAGGGAAACGCCCGCAGTCAGCGCACGCGACGACCGGCCTGCGGGCCGACCGGGAGCGTCTGGCGCTTGGCTGGCAGTACAGACCCGCGCGGATCGGAGGTCGAGGTGACCGCGCCGCGCGCGGCCCAGCCTTCGAGATCGTCGATCGCATAGACGACGCGCCCGCCGAGTTTGCGATAGGCCGGGCCGGTGCCGTAGGTGCGGTGCTTCTCGAGCGTGCGGGCGGAGAGGCTGAGGAAATGGGCCGCTTCTTTGGTGCGCAGGAAGCGCGGCGGCAAAACGGCGAGATCGGGTCGCATGGATCGAAGCTCCGTGGGGCTCAAGAGTGCCGCTGCGGTGAAGCGGCGGATGGCGACCACGGTGGCGGAGAAGCAGCGGCGCGGGGGATGGGGAAGTTGAGGTGGCTGAAATCCCCACCCCGTCTGCGAAATTGTCAGACTAGGATCGACGGCGATGGCGCAGCAGCTGGAGATAGCCGCCGCCGATCAAGGCGGCGCCGCCTTCGACAAGGCCGATCACCATGTCGCGCAACGCCGAGGTCTTCCAGGGTTCGGAGGCGACGCGCTCGCGGCCGAAGAGAACCGCAGCGATCTCGCGATAGCTCGCGCTATTCGCCCGGCCGTCGGCCGCCTGCATCATCAGGCGCAAACGGCGGCGCTGCTGCGCGGTCATGCGTTTGTCGGCTGGCACCGAGCGACCTTGTCGCGCCTGCCACAGTCGGACGAGCGCCTCGACACGGCCAAGAACGTGGTCATCCAACGGGATCAGTGCGGCCAGCGACCCGCCGGGATCGCTATCCGGGAGGAACAGCACCTGAGCGTGGGTGCTATCCTGCGCCTCGTCGCAGACGACGACATAGCTCCCCTCGGCGCTATCGCGACGCCCTCCGATGTCGTCGAGCCGGCAAGCGCGTGTTGCTTCTAGGAATTCTGGTGGCCGGGTCAGAATGACAACGGCCGGATCGACGAGCGGGGACCACAGGACATCCTGTTCCGGGGCAGGCAGGCTTGGCCTCGTTGCGAAATCGCAGTCCCCAGTGGTACTCCGCCTCCGGCTTCAGTGGCGCTGCTTCGGTTTCCGCCTTCACGAGCGCGCCATAGAGCTGCTGATAGCCTTCATTGCGGCGCAGACACTCCCAGGCTAGGCCTTCAACGGACAGCCTATCGAAATAGTCATAGCTTTGACCATTGCGCCATTGCGATATGTCTGGCCTCATCACTCGGCTCCTCATGGAGAGACTGAAGTCGAGTGAGGACAATCTTTGATTGAAACCCTGGGCGGAAGACTACCTTGCGGCATCGGGTGATGCTGCTATGGCATCACCGTTGCAAGGCAAACTGGCCAGCTTCAGTCCTCAGACTGGCGCAGCAAGTGCTTGTAACCCGTTTGGGTCATCCACCGAGCACGAGCGAGATGGCTGTCGTGGACATGGCGAGCGCGATCGGGCTCCCGGTCCGGGTCAATTCCGAACAGTACAGCAACAGCCTCTTGCCAGTCTGCACCATCGGCGGCCGCATCGAGCACACGCATATAGAGCCTGATGTGCGCGCGGTCGTAGTCGGTAAGATCGGTGCCGGAGGGTGCCGTATCGTCGAATGTTTCAGTCATTTCTCGCCCCCTCATATTCCTTGGCCACGCCCCAACGCCCACATCTTCTAGGGCACGGCGCGACGCGAAGCGAGGACATGCGCGCAACCATCACTTCTGCTTCGCGCTGTCCGACGAGATTCAATGGCCTTCTGGCCGACGGTTCGGCCAGTCTAGCCAGACAATGCATTTACATATTTTAGTTGATAAACTCAAAGTATGTAAATCGAGATCCTCCAGCGCATGGATATGCGCAAACTGGTCGGTCGGAACTTTGCCCGCCTGCGTCGGGAAAAGGGCCTGACGCAGGAGGAGGTGGAAGCGCGCTCCGGCTTTAGCCAGCAATATTTGAGCAGCCTCGAGCGCGGCCGGCGCAACCCCACAGTGATCACGCTGTATGAGCTGGCCCAGGCCCTCGGCACCAGCCACATCGAGTTGGTCAAACCGGACGATCAGATTTGACCGGCAAAGCCGCCGCGGCGACCGTTGTTGCCGCCCCGCCCGGAGTGTCCGGGCGGGGCGTTTCGTTTGCCTCACTCGCCGTTGCGGCGTCCGTTCGGGCGGGACCAGATGAGGCTGAAGCCTTCGCCGTCCTCGTCGTCGAAGAGGTTGGCGTAGATCGGGGCGTTGAAGCTGGGGTCATCGAGCTTCAGGCCCAGATAGGCGCGCCCCTCGTTGGAGGTCTTGGACCAGGCGGCGCCGATCTCGGCGCGGCCGACGAAGACGCGGTGGCTGGGGGCGTTCTCGCCGGTGGCGCGGGCCTCGGGGACGATGCGGACGTTCTTGGTCTGGACGCTGAGGGTGACGATTTCGCCGGTGAACTCGTTGTTGCCGGTCTTCTTGAAGGTGCCGATGGTCGCCATAGTAGTTCTCCTTGAACTCTGTTCCGAGCCCGCACCATTGCGGCCTCGATGGCGATCGACAGGCCGGAGGCGATTGACGGCGCACCCCGGAGGGGCCTGACAGCAAAGGAGGGACTTTCTTGGCTCGCGAGGAATGACGGCGATCCGGGGTCCCCGCGCGACGTGTCGCGTGGGGTGGTCTCGGCAGGGGAAGAAAGTTTCGACGCCGCTGTTGCGGCATAGGCGATCGAGGCGCAGCCGACCTTCGGCCAGATCAGCCCATTGAAGAGGCCGTTTCGGAGCGGTCGACCTGACAGACACGCATCACAGGAGAACGTGGCGGCCGTCCCGGACCGATATGACCGTGACCACGCCGGACACCGCGATTCAAACCAGCTCCGCTAGACGTTACGTTCCGCCGACTCCTGCCTGTCGCCCACGAGATCGCCTATGCCGCAACAGCGGCGTCGAGCGCGCTGTCGCGGCATTGCCCCCAGCACAGTCACCGAGGGCATGGCGCGTCAGTTGGGTTAGCCGTCGATCCGATCAACGCGATTGCAAATGACCCCGCCAACAAGGAGGGCGACACGTAAGACATCACCCACCGTCCTGCCGCCGCCGGCAACGATGTCAGGCGCGCGCGACGTTCTGGCCGGTTGGTCCGGGCGCGGCCATTGCTGTCACCCGGATCAGCGCCGTGACGCCAACGGCGATTGCGCCGATGACGGAGAAGATAATCTGCCAGGTGTCGGAGGGCATGGTGTGTTTCACGATGCCGTGCGTCGCGTGATAACCCGCGAGCGCCGCCGGTGCGACGAATGCGAGTGCTATCGCGAGGCGCATCCAGAGCGGACGGATGAAGCCAAGCAGGAACTGGCCGAGGCTGAGCGTCAGCGCGGCGGCGCCAAGGCCGATGATGATCGCACCGAGCCAGCCGGCACCGGTCTGATAGGCCCATGTCCCGGCGCTAACGCCCGCAAAGAACGGCAACGCGAAGACAGCCAGGGTGAACAATAGCCAGCATAGTCCGCCGATCGCGGCGATGCTGGCGAGGATACCGATGAAAATCATGGTGGTGCTCTCCGTGAGAAAGGTCTGACGGTTGCACCTCCACCACCACCGCGGCGCGTTGCCAGTATAGCCGAAGAGGAGGCGGGACGGGAGCGGAAATCCTGCGGGATCTCCGCTTGCCGCCGTGACGCCTTGCCCGCGATTAGCGGGCGAAGGGATCGATCTCGTGAACGATGGCGGCGAATTCGCCGTCATATTCGCCGGCGGGCATGACGCCTATGGTGCCGTCACCTGCCTGGAAGATGACGATCGAGACCATGAGGGTGGTGGCGAGGCTGAAGGCGAAGGCGTGAGCTTGATTGAGGGACATGTGACCGGCTCCTGTCTTGGAGGCGGGAGACCATCTCCCGCGCGACAGGCGCCTGATGTGTCCGGCCGATGGCCGCAATCACCGCGTAGGCGAAGCTGGAGCGGCGGCATGCTCGCATAGCCGACCCTTTATGGGTTGATGGCGTCAGGCCAGCGGCCGGATCAGGGATCGGCGCAATGGAAGCGGGAGATGGTATCTCGGTCTGACCGGGTGCTACGACTGTCACCCAGCAATTCCAGTGCGTTGGATTCGAGCCATGTCCTGGCCGTCCGCGTCGGAAGGAGGACGCGAGCGAACGATGGCAGCCGGATTTCATATACCAGACGGCAACGATGCCCTGCGGGATGATCTCCCCGCAGTGGTCGAGCTGATCGAGCGGACTGCCCGGTGGGTCAATCCAGAGACTTTCCGCCGTCTGCCGGTATGGGCGGCGCATACGGCTCGCGGCCGACCGTTGTATGACGCTGGCTGGTCGCGCCGGTACACGAATACGAAAAAGGCGACCAAGATTACTGCTGAGAAGTTCGAGGGGAACGTCGCCGCACTCAACGCGCTGGTGGCCGCCCTTGGCGTCGCGTTACCGAAACCCAAGAATTGGACCGTGTGTCACATCTGGGGATATGACGATCCGTCGTTCGCCCAGCAAAGCAGCGTGGTCCAAGATCCGCGCTACTTCTCATGCGTCGCCAATATGGTTTGGCTGCCGACGCCGCTCAAAGGCTTCACGGACACGATGCCTGAAATCAAGGCCATGTTGCGGGTCTGCGCCTTCCACCTCTATGGTTGGGCTTGCGAGCATTCATCGGTCGCCGAGAAATCCGAAAAGGTTAGGAATGGCTGGATTCCTGAAGGCTATCCGAAAAGCTGGCCTTGCCCGGAGCGCCCTGGACTACTGCCGCCTGGCACGGCGCCGTTTGGCGAACGGATCGAGCGTGAGATTGCCAAGCGCAAGGGCAAGCTGAAGGCCGATCTCGCGAATGCTGCCTTCATCCATTACCCGAGGGAGGAAGTGCTCTCGGTCCTGAAGTTCTGGGGCGTCGAACTAGATTGACGGCGCCTACGCGCCGCCTCCCTTCGGGCGGAAGTCGAACAACGGGATGCCGAGCTTGCGAGCCTTGTCGGCAAGGTTGTCCTGGATACCTGTTCCGGGGAAAACGATGACTCCGATCGGCAGGACGTCGAGCATCTGATCGTTGCGCTT
This sequence comes from Kaistia sp., assembly GCA_035555375.1. Classification (GTDB taxonomy): domain Bacteria; phylum Pseudomonadota; class Alphaproteobacteria; order Rhizobiales; family Kaistiaceae; genus Kaistia. Next base: position 16,476 of record DATMGR010000039.1, read on the forward strand.
GAACGGTGCGGCCTTGGCATGTTTCGTCCAGTCGGGCGCGAAGCCGATCTGCGGCACCTTACGGGCGTCCGCCCATTTCGCCGCGATCTTCTCGGCGCCCTTCGGCGACTTGCCGTGAAGCAGCACCATGTCCGGGTGCTTGGCGTGGACCTGATCGAGCTTGGCCCAGATCAGGCGGTGATCGTTGAAGTCGAGCCCGCCGGTGAAGGCGATCTTTGGACCGGCGGGGAGTAGCACCTGATTGTCGGCGCGCCTCTTGGCGGTGAGGAAGTCCCGGCTGTCGATCATCGCCGAGGTCAGATTGCGATGGTTGACCATCGATCCGGAGCGCGGTCGCCAGTTGGAACCAGTGTGGCGCTCGTAGTGCTCGGCGGCCTGGTCGCGCATCAACTCGAAGGCGTTGCGGCGCTCGATCATGGTCTGGCCCTCGGCCGTCAGGCGTTCGAGCTCGACGGCCTTCACTTCGCTGCCATCCTGTTCGCGCTGGCCGCGGCGCTGCGCCTGCTCGTTGTCGTCCAGCTCGCGCTCGATCCGGTCGGTGGCCCGGTGGAAGACGTTGACTGCCGACCAGAGGAGATCGTCAAGGTCGGGCTCGAGGCGGGTGTCTTCCAGGGTGGAAATCAAGGCGTCGAAGATATCCGCGATGGCGCCGGCGACATGGTCGCCCTCCGGAAGCGGTCGTGGATCGGGTTCATCCGTGAAGGGACGGTAGCCGTAGAGCTGTAGTTCGCTGAGGACGTGGTCGGTCGGGGAAGAGGCGTGGTGCGGCTCAAAGTCGTCGTGCTCGCTCATCGGTATGCTCCGTCGGTTCGACCGCGACCCTCGCGGCCTTCATGGCGACGAAAGCCGGCGGGCGGTACGGACCTGCACCCGCAGCGCAGCGGGGGCCGGAGCACAGCGGAGGATGGCGAAGGCGGGCTATTTTGTTTCGCGATGGAAAGCGGCCCTCGGCCGCGCCGGAAAATAGTCCGCCGCAGACATGGCGGGTCCGGGCCGTTTGCTGGCCGATCGCCCTCTCGAAGGCCGGGTCGCGGTTCTCTCCGACATCATGATCATCCGAGCGATGCCGACGATGGCGCTCCCGCCGCCTGCATTCTCCTGTCGGCCTATGCCGTAAGCGCCATGAAGCGCGTGACGTCCTGTGGCGCGATCTGCACCCGGGCCGCTGCCCGGAGGCTGTCCAGACCAACCATGCGGAGATCCTCGTTGAAGTCGCCCAAGCGCGGAGACACCACGACCGCCTCGATCCCGGCCGCGTTCGCCCGTTCGATCAGGGTCGCCATCGCGCCGTCACCGGCCGGATCATTGTCGCGGGCGATGTAGAGCCGGCGCAAGGTGTCGGGGAACAGGATGGCCGAGAGATGTGCCGCCGAGAGCGCCGCCGACATCGGCATCGTGGGCAGCGCCATCCGGAGCGACAGCATCGTCTCGATACCTTCGCCCGCCGCCATCACCTCGCCCGTTACACCGAAGCGAACGGCATGCCCGAGGAGGTCACCCATCGCCCGTCGCGGTGTGTCGATCGGCGCCTTGTCCGATCCGTCTGCAGCGAGCCAGGTACGATGCGCGCCGGTCTGATGCCCGGCGAGATCGGTGACCGATGCGATCATCGCCGGCCAAGTCTCGGTCGGGGAATGTTCGTCAGGCCGGTAGTAGCAACGGGGATGGAAGCGCAGGCTTCCGGTTCCGTGCAAATCCGTAATGCCGCGTGTGCGCAGATACGTCTTTACGAGTGTGCCCGAAATCGGCTGCGCCATCGCAAACAACCGCCGTGCCGCTTCCGGTGATCCGCTCGGCGCCGGTGACTTTCGCTCGCCACCATGCGGATGGTCCGGTTCGGGGTGCGGCATCGACAGGAAGGTGCGTGCCTCATCGGCGACGTCCTTGAAGTCGACCAGGCCGCAGGTCTCGCGAATGACGTCGAGGAGATCGCCATGCTCGCCGGTGGCGGCGTCGGTCCATTTGCCGGCCGCGCCCTTGCCGGTTTCGCCGCCCTTCAGCCGCACGAACATCGAGCGGCCGGGGGTGTTGCGGACATCGCCGACCAGCCAATAGCGGCCCTCGCGATGGCCGGAGGTCAGGTAATGGCGGCATACCGCCTCGGCCTGCAGGCCGAGACGGATCGCCAGTTCGGACGCGTCTTGCCGCGCCATCACGCCGCCTCCCGCTCGCCGACGCGCTCGATGGGATATCGCTCCAGCACCTTGCTCAGGATCGCGGCGCCGGTCGCGTCGGTCGGCACGAACATCCGGAGCTTCCACGAGATGATCTCGTGAAACAGGCCATAGGCCCGCAGGCGATCGCGCATGGCGTCTGTGAAGCCCGACAGCTCGATGCGGTTGGCGCCCATGATCCGGACGCGGTGAAGCTGAAGACCCTCGGCAAGGTCGAGGATGGTCTTGCCATCCATCAGCGCCATGAGGGCGTCGTCCGGTGTCAGGGTCGATGTGCCGGTGGCGAGCGCGCCAGCGACCCATGCGGGAGAGACCCGACGGCCGACGATGCGCTCGCCGTCGTCAGTCTGAAGCCGATAGACCCGCGTCGACTCGTTCGGCAGCCGCTTCCAGATCGGCAACAACAGCCCGCTGACGATGTGGATGGTGCTGTCGGCATATTCTGGCACCTCAGTTAGCTCGGCATTCCATGCCGCGATGAAGCCCGCTCGGTCCGCGTCGATCCAATGGGTCTCGTCCATCATCCTGATGGGAAGATTGTGCGCCTCCATCGGCCGGATCAGCCGGACGCGCCGTTCGATCTCGCCATCGTCCAGCATGATGCTGGTGGTCGGGATCTGCACGGCGGTGCGGCCCGATCGCTCGTTAATCAGCAGTCTCGCGCCCAAGTCGTCGAGATGGTCGAGCGCCTCGGCTATCGTCACCGGCCGGTTGCGCTGGCGCTGGGTGATGGTCAGCAGCCGGGCTTCCGCCCCGGTGCCGGGATGGACATGAATGGTCCGGCGATCGGTGACGATGAAGCTCTCGGCCTGCAGCGTCTCCAGCCCGACGTCGTAGCTGCCCGACGCGATGGCGCCTTCGATCTTGGCGTTCAGCAACTGCTCGAACGCCGTGAACAGGACGCCCTGCAGTTCGATGGTCAGCGCCAGCAGCCGGTTGAGGAAGGTGGTGATCGGCGGCAGCTCGTCCTTGATGCCGGTGGAGTCCGTCAGCGACAGGCCGGTGGCGTCCTCGAACATCTGGAGCGAGCAGCCGTCGACCTTGCCGCGCACCAGCAACAGGTAGAGCTGCCGCAGCGCGTCTCGGGCGTAATGGCTTTCGAGATTGTCCTCGGGCCGGAACAGCCCCTGACCGCCGGTCTGGCGCTGGCCGCGGGTGATTGCACCCAGGGTGTCGAGCCGCCGGGCGATGGTCGACAGGAACCGCTTTTCCGCCTTCACGTTCGTCGAGATCGGCCGGAACAGCGGCGGCTGCGCCTGGTTGGTCCGATTGGTGCGGCCGAGGCCCTGAATGGCGGCGTCGGCCTTCCAGCCCGGCTCCAGCAGATAGTGGACGCGCAGCCGCTGGTTCCGCGACGATAGGTCGGCGTGGTAGCTGCGTCCGGTGCCGCCCGCGTCGGAGAAGATCAGAATGCGCTTCTGATCATCCATGAAGGCTTGCGTTTCGGCCAGATTGGCCGAGGCGGCGCGGTTCTCCACGGCGAGGCGGTCGATGCCGCCGGGGTTGGTCATGGAGTCGGCACCCGACTTGCGGACGATGCGGCGCGAACGTCCCGTCACCTCTGCTACGACATCGGTGCCGAAGCGCTGGACGATCTGGTCGAGCGCGCCGGGGACCGGCGGCAGAGAAGCGAGCCTTTCGATCAAACGATCACGACGGGCGACGGCGTCACGGCTTTCGACGGGTTGACCATCGCGAAACACCGGCCTCGACGACAGGTTGCCCTCGCTGTCGGTGAAGGGCTCGTAGAGCTGCACCGGGAAGGAATGGGCGAGATAATCCAGAACGTACTCGCGGGGGGTGATGTCCACCCGAACGTCATTCCATTCCCCGGTGGGGATTTCCGCGAGACGGCGCTCCATCAGGGCTTCGCCGGTCGACACGATCTGGATCACGGCGGCGTGGCCGTCGGTCAGGTCCTGCTCGATCGAGCGGATCAGGGTCGGCGTCTTCATCGAGGTCAGCAGATGGCCGAAGAAGCGCTGCTTGGCTGATTCGAAGGCCGAGCGGGCCGCGGACTTGGCCTGGCGGTTCAACGTGCCGCCGTCGCCAGTGATGTTGGCGGCCTGCATGGCGGCGTCGAGATTGTTATGGATGACGGCTTATCGCGAGGTCGCGATAATGCGCAGGAACGTGGCGAAGGCCCGCAAAGCTGCTGAGCATTTCGCCACGTCCTTCACATTATTTCACAAGGCATCGAGCCACTCCATCAGGCTGGCTTCTCGTTTCCACGAAGGTGGCA
>DATMGR010000040.1:0-117135 GCA_035555375.1 Kaistia sp.
AGATGGTGATGCCGGGCGACAACGTGTCGATGGAAGTGACGCTGATCGTGCCGATCGCCATGGAAGAGAAGCTGCGCTTCGCTATCCGCGAAGGCGGCCGCACCGTCGGCGCCGGCGTCGTCGCAAGCATCATCAAGTAAGAGTCGAAGCTCCGGACGGGGCACGCGGTAACGCGTGCCCTCGTGACTTAAGGACAGAAATCGATGAACGGTCAGAATATCCGGATCCGGCTCAAAGCGTTCGATCATCGTATCCTCGATGCATCGACGCGAGAGATTGTGAACACGGCGAAGCGCACGGGTGCTCGGGTTGTTGGCCCGGTGCCGCTGCCTACTCAGATCGAGAAGTTCACCGTGAACCGGTCGCCGCATATCGACAAGAAGAGCCGCGAGCAGTTCGAGATGCGCACTCATAAGCGCCTTCTCGACATCGTCGATCCGACCCCGCAGACCGTGGACGCGCTGATGAAGCTCGACCTCGCTGCCGGCGTCGACGTCGAAATCAAGCTCTGAGGCGAGCGAGGACAAGATGCGCTCTGGATTGATCGTACAGAAGGTGGGCATGACCCGCATCTATACGGATGCGGGTGAGCAGGTGCCGGTCACGGTGCTGAAGCTCGACAACTGTCAGGTTGTCGCCCAGCGGACGGAAGATAAGAACGGCTACACCGCGGTGCAGCTCGGCAGTGGCTTGGCCAAGGTCAAGAACACGACCAAGGCGGAGCGCGGACATTTCGCGCAGGCCGAAGTCGAGCCGAAGCGCAAGGTCATCGAGTTCCGCGTGAGCCCGGATAACCTCATCGAGGTTGGCGCCGAGTTGACCGTCGAGCACTTCGTCGTCGGCCAGTTCGTCGACGTGTCGGGCACGTCGATCGGCAAGGGTTTCGCCGGCGTCATGAAGCGGCATAATTTCCGCGGCGGCCGTGCGACTCATGGTAACTCGCTGTCGCACCGCGTGCATGGCTCCACCGGCCAGCGTCAGGATCCCGGCAAGGTCTTCAAGAACAAGAAGATGGCCGGTCACATGGGCGATGCGCGCGTCACCACGCAGAACCTCAAGGTCGTGCGTACCGATGCCGAGCGCGGTCTGATCATGGTCGAGGGTGCCGTTCCCGGTGCCAAGGGCGGCTGGATCGAGGTGCGCGATGCTGTGAAGCGCGCGCTTCCCAAGGAAGTTCCGTTCCCCGGTGCGTTCAAGTCGCGCACCGCGGCTGCGGTCGAAGTGAAGGAGTCCGAGTGATGGACCTCAAGGTCACCACGCTTGACGGCGCTGCGGCTGGCGAGATCTCGCTCTCGGACGAGATCTTCGGTCTGGAGCCGCGCGGCGATATCCTGCAGCGTATGGTGCGCTGGCAGCTGGCCCGTCGCCAGGCAGGCACGCACAAGTCGAAAGGTCGTTCCGAGATCTCGGGCACGACCAAGAAGATGTACAAGCAGAAGGGTACCGGCGGCGCTCGCCACGGTGCCAAGACTGCGCCGCAGTTCCGTGGTGGCGGCAAGGCTTTCGGTCCGGTGGTGCGCAGCCATGCGCATGACCTGACCAAGAAGTTCCGCCAGCTGGCGCTGAAGCATGCGCTGTCGTCCAAGGCCCGCAGCGAGGATCTGGTGATCGTCGCCGACGTCGCTCTGGACGCTGCGAAGACGAAGGTGGTCAAGGAGCGGTTCGCCAAGCTCGGCTGGGCGAATGCGCTGATCATCGACGGTGCGACGGTCGACACGAATTTCGGTCTCGCCGCTCGCAACGTGCCGCATATCGATGTCCTGCCTGTGCAGGGGATCAATGTTTACGACATTCTGCGCCGCGAGAAGCTCGTGCTGACCAAGGCTGCGGTCGAAGCGCTGCAGGAGCGGTTCAAATGAGCAATCCGACCCATTACGACATCATCCGCAGCCCGGTGCTCAGCGAAAAGTCGACGATTGCGACCGAGCAGAGCAAGGTGGTCTTCAACGTCTTGAAGAGCGCGACCAAGCCCGAGATCAAGGCCGCCGTCGAGGCGCTGTTCAAGGTCAAGGTCACCGGCGTCAACACCCTGATCCGCAAGGGCAAGGTCAAGCGCTTCCGCGGCATCGTCGGCAAGCAGAGCGACCTGAAGAAGGCGATTGTGACGCTGGCCGAGGGCCAGTCGATCGACGTCTCGACCGGTCTCTAGAGCAGAAGAATAGGCTGAAGCCATGGCTCTCAAGCATTACAAGCCGACCACGCCGGGACAGCGCCAGCTCGTCCTCGTCGACCGCTCGGAGCTCTATTCCGGCAAGCCGGTCAAGGGTCTGACCGTTGGTCTCCGTCAGAGCGGCGGCCGCAACAATCTTGGTCGCGTCACGGCCTATGGTCGTGGCGGTGGTCACAAGCGCACTTATCGCCTGGTCGATTTCAAGCGCCGCAAGCGTGACATGACGGCCGTCGTCGAGCGGATCGAATATGATCCGAACCGCACGGCTTTCATCGCCCTCATCAAGTATGAGGACGGCGAGCTGAGCTACATCCTGGCGCCGCAGCGCCTGGCCGTCGGCGACAGCGTCGTCTCCGCGGCGCAGGCTGACGTGAAGCCGGGCAACTGCATGCCGCTCGGCGCGATGCCGGTCGGCACGATCGTCCATAACGTCGAGATGAAGCCCGGCAAGGGCGGTCAGATCGCGCGTTCGGCCGGTGCCTATGCGCAGTATGTCGGCCGCGATGGCGGTATGGCGATCCTGCGTCTCAATTCGGGCGAGCAGCGTCTGGTGAGCCAGGCCTGCGTTGCGACGGTTGGTGCGGTTTCGAACCCGGACCACTCGAATATCTCGATCGGCAAGGCTGGCCGCAACCGTTGGCTTGGCAAGCGTCCGAGCGTTCGCGGTGTCGCCATGAACCCGGTCGACCATCCGCACGGCGGCGGCGAGGGCCGGACTTCGGGCGGTCGTCATCCGGTCACCCCGTGGGGCAAGCCGACCAAGGGCAAAAAGACCCGCAACAACAAGTCGACAGACAAGTTCATCGCGCGCAGCCGTCATCTGCGCAAGGGCAAGTAAGAGAGGCTTTTCGTGGCTCGTTCAATCTGGAAAGGCCCGTTTGTTGACGGGTATCTCCTGCGCAAGGCCGAGAAGAGCCGCTCTTCGGGCCGCAGCGAGGTGGTGAAGATCTGGAGCCGTCGCTCCACGATCCTTCCGCAGTTCGTGGGACTGACCTTCGGCGTCTATAACGGCCAGAAGCACATTCCTGTCATCGTCAACGAGGACATGGTCGGTCACAAGTTCGGCGAGTTCTCGCCGACGCGCACCTACTACGGTCACACGGCCGACAAGAAGGCGAAGAGGAAGTAAGATGGGCAAGCCGAAGCGCGAACGCGCGCTGAAGGACACCGAGGCGCGCGCGATCACGCGCATGATCCGTGTCTCTCCGCGCAAGCTCAATCTGGTCGCGGCTCTGATCCGCGGCAAGAAGGCCAGCACCGCGCTTGCGGACCTGACCTTCTCCGAAAAGCGCATTGCCCGCGACGTCAAGAAGACGCTCGAGTCGGCGATCGCCAATGCCGAGAACAACCATGATCTCGACGTCGACGCGCTCGTCGTTGCCGAGGCGTTTGTTGGCAAGGCGTTGGTGATGAAGCGCTGGTCGCCGCGTGCCCGTGGCCGCGTCGGCCGGATCGAGAAGCCGTTTTCGCACCTGACGATTGTCGTGCGTGAAGCTGGGGAGGCCGCTTAATGGGCCAGAAAGTCAATCCGATCGGGCTCCGCCTCGGTATCAACCGGACCTGGGACAGCCGCTGGTTCGCCAACAAGGGCGAATATGGCCGCTTGCTCCATGAGGACCAGAAGATCCGCGAAGTCCTGATGAAGGATCTGAAGCAGGCTGCGGTTTCGAAGATCGTGATCGAGCGTCCGCACAAGAAGTGCCGCGTGACGATCCATTCGGCCCGTCCCGGCATCGTGATCGGCAAGAAGGGCGCTGATATCGAGAAGCTGCGCAAGACGGTTGCGAAGCTGACCGACAGCGAGGTTCACATCAATATCGTCGAAGTCCGCAAGCCGGAAATCGACGCGAACCTGGTGGCCGCCTCGATTGCCCAGCAGCTTGAGCGCCGCGTGGCGTTCCGCCGCGCTATGAAGCGTTCGGTGCAGTCGGCCATGCGCCTTGGCGCAGAGGGCATCCGCATCAACGCGTCGGGCCGCCTCGGCGGTGCCGAGATCGCGCGTCTTGAATGGTACCGCGAAGGCCGCGTGCCGCTGCACACGCTCCGTGCCGATATTGACTATGGCACGGCGACTGCGCACACGGCCTATGGCACGTGCGGCATCAAGGTCTGGATCTTCAAGGGCGAAATCCTTGAGCATGACCCGATGGCGTCCGAGCGTCGCCAGACGGAAGGCAACGAGCAGGGCTCGGGCAGCGGTCGTCGTCGCGATAACGCGGCCTGACAGCAACCGCACCTGAAGCCGAGAGAGAACGAAAATGCTGCAACCGAAGCGCACCAAGTTCCGCAAGCAGTTCAAGGGCAGGATCCACGGCGTCGCCAAGGGCGGCACCGACCTGAACTTCGGCGGTTTCGGGCTGAAGGCGATGGAGCCGGAGCGGGTCACCGCCCGGCAGATCGAGGCGGCTCGCCGCGCGATCACCCGCGCGATGAAGCGTGCCGGCCGTGTCTGGATCCGGGTATTCCCGGATGTTCCGGTCACGTCCAAGCCGACCGAAGTCCGTATGGGCAAGGGCAAGGGCGCACCGGAATACTGGGCGTCGCGGGTCAAGCCGGGACGGATCATGTTCGAGGTGGATGGCGTCGACGAAGAGACCGCGCGCGAAGCGCTGCGTCTCGGCGCGGCGAAGCTGCCGATCAAGACGCGCTTCGTACAGCGCATCGCCGATTGAGCGGCGAACGGACGAGGATAGAGCCATGAAGGCGAAGGACGTTCGGCTGCAGACGGCCGATCAGCTCGACACAGAGCTTGGAAACCTGAAGAAGGAGCAGTTCAACCTGCGCTTTCAGCGGGCGACCGGCCAGCTCGAGAACACCGCGCGGGTCCGGCAGGTTCGCCGCGACATCGCGAGGATCAAGACCATCGCCGCGCAGAAGCGCGGCGCGGACCAGAGCTGAGGAGGCGAAGATGCCAAAACGCGTTCTGCAGGGCAGCGTCGTCAGCGACACGAATGACAAGACCGTCGTCGTGCTGGTCGAGCGCCGCTTCACGCACCCCGTCATGAAGAAGACGGTGCGTCGGTCGAAGAAGTACCAGGCCCATGACGAGGCCAACACCTACAAGGTCGGCGACACGGTCTTCATCGAAGAATCGAAGCCGATCTCGAAAAACAAGCGTTGGGTCGTGCTCGGCACCGAATTGTCGGACGGCAAGTAGCGCACGGAAGAGGTTTGTCGCCGCTCTCACCGGATAGGCGAGGGCAGTGACCAGAAAGCAGGCGGCCAGTCATGATTCAGATGCAGACTAACCTCGACGTGGCGGATAATTCCGGCGCTCGTCGTGTGATGTGCATCAAGGTTCTCGGCGGTTCCAAGCGGAAATACGCCTCGGTCGGCGACATCATTGTCGTCTCGATCAAAGAGGCGATCCCGCGGGGTCGCGTGAAGAAGGGCGACGTCATGAAGGCGGTCGTTGTCCGTACCGCTAAGGACATTCGTCGTCCCGACGGCAGCGTCATCCGCTTCGACAAGAATGCGGCTGTGCTGATCAACAATCAGAAGGAGCCGATCGGGACCCGTATCTTCGGGCCGGTTCCGCGCGAACTCCGCGCGAAGAACCACATGAAGATCATCTCGCTCGCGCCAGAGGTGCTGTGATGGCTGCCAAGATCAAGAAAGGCGACAACGTCGTCGTCCTGACCGGCAAGGACAAGGGCAAGTCCGGCGAAGTGCTGACCGTGTTCCCGACCGAGGAGCGCGCGATCGTGCGCGGCGTCAATATTGCCCGCCGGCACCAGAAGCAGACGGCGAGCGAGCAGGGCGGCATCATCTCCAAGGAGATGCCGATCCACTTGTCGAATATCGCCGTGGCGGACCCGACGGACGGCAAGCCGACCCGGGTTGGTTTCAACGTATCCGAAGACGGGCGCAAGCAACGCGTCGCAAAACGTTCGGGAGAAGTGATCGATGGCTGAGGCAGCTTACGAGCCGCGGCTCAAGAAGTTCTATGAGGACGAGGTTCGCTCGAAGCTCGCAGCCGAATTCGGCTACGGCAATCCGATGCAGATTCCGCGTCTCGACAAGATCGTGCTCAATATGGGCATCGGCGAAGCGGTGAACGACTCCAAGAAGGTCGGTACGGCGCTCGCGGATCTCGCCCAGATTGCTGGCCAGAAGCCGGCTGTCACCAAGGCGCGCAAGTCGATCGCCACCTTCAAGGTGCGCGAGTTCATGCCGATCGGTGGCAAGGTGACGCTGCGCAAGGCGCGGATGTACGAGTTCCTCGATCGCCTGGTCACGATCGCGCTGCCGCGTGTTCGTGACTTCCGGGGTCTCAATCCGAAGAGCTTCGACGGCCGTGGCAACTATGCCATGGGCATCAAGGAGCACATCATTTTCCCGGAGATCAACTACGACAAGGTCGACCAGGTCTGGGGCATGGACGTCATCGTCTGCACCACGGCCAAGACGGATGAGGAAGCCCGCGCCCTGCTGAAGGCGCTCAACTTCCCGTTCCGCCAGTAAGTCGCCGGGAAAGGATAGGACGAGATGGCTAAGAAGAGCTCCATCGAGAAGAACAACCGGCGTCGGGATCTGGCGAAGCAGTATGCCAACCGCCGCAACAGGCTGAAGGCTGTCGCCAACGACGAGAGCCTGCCGCTGGAGGAGCGCTTCCAGGCGCGCCTCAAGCTGGCCGAGCTTCCGCGCAATTCCTCGCCGACCCGCATCCGCAATCGGTGCGCGGTCACGGGGCGCCCGCGCGGCGTCTATCGCAAGCTGATGATGTCGCGTATCGCTTTGCGCGAACTTGGGTCGCTGGGTCTTATCCCGGGCCTGGTCAAGTCGAGCTGGTAGGGAGCACGGTCCGATGACGATGACCGATCCTTTGGGTGATATGCTCACCCGGATTCGTAACGCACAGCTGCGCCGGCAGTCGAAGGTTTCGACGCCGTCCTCGAAGCTGCGTGAGAACGTTCTCGAGGTCTTGCAGCAGGAAGGCTATATCCGTGGCTTCGCCGCCGTGGATCATGGCGACGGCAAGGCTGAGCTCGAGATCGAGCTGAAGTATTTCGATGGCGAGCCGGTGATCCGCACGATCGAGCGTGTCTCGAAGCCGGGCCGCCGCGTCTATGCCTCTGTGAAGAGCATCCCGCGCGTCAAGAATGGCCTCGGTGTTTCCATCCTGTCGACGCCGAAGGGCGTTATGTCGGATGCAGATGCACGCGAACAGAATGTCGGCGGAGAAGTTCTCTGCCAGGTATTCTGATCTGGCCTTGGCGCAACACGAACCGGACGGATTGGTCTGATGTCTCGTATTGGTAAGAAGCCGGTGGCGGTGCCGAAGGGCGTCACGACCACCATCAACGGCCAGACGGTCTCCGTGAAGGGGCCGAAGGGGGAACTCTCCTTCGACTTCACGGACCATGTCTCTGTTGAAATGACGGACGATGGTGTGCAGGTCACGCCGCGTGACGGTTCCAAGCCGGCTCGCGCCGCCTGGGGCATGTCGCGGACGATGATCGCGAACCTGATGAAGGGCGTGACCGACGGCTTCTCCAAGAAGCTCGAGATCAACGGCGTCGGTTATCGCGCGGCGGTTCAGGGGACAAACCTGCAACTGGCGCTTGGATATAGCCACGACGTAGTCTATCCGATCCCGGCGGGGATCACGATTCAGTGCGCCAGGCCGACCGAGATTCTCGTCTCGGGTATGGACCGGCAGCGGGTCGGTCAGGTCGCCGCAGAAATCCGCGAGTTCCGCGGTCCCGAGCCCTACAAGGGCAAGGGCGTGAAATATGCGACCGAAACAATCTTCCGCAAGGAAGGCAAGAAGAAGTAACGGAGACCGTCATGGCCAACACTCAGAAGGACCGGCGCGCAGCGCGTGTCCGCCGTGCGCTCCGCAAGGTCGCATCGGGGCGTCCGCGCCTCAGCGTGCACCGCTCGTCGGAGCATATCTACGCCCAGGTGATCGACGATGCCGAGGGCCGTACGCTCGCGGCGGCTTCGACCCTCGAAAAGGACCTGCGCGGCTCGCTGAAGACCGGAGCCGACAAGGCTGCGGCCGAAGCGGTCGGCAAGCTGGTCGCCGAGCGGGCGAAGGCTGCCGGCGTGACGGCGGTCGTGTTCGATCGCGGGTCATATCTTTTCCACGGCCGCGTCAAGGCGCTGGCTGACGGGGCACGCGAGGGCGGCCTCGATTTCTGATGCGCCCCTGACGCGCGTCTAACGGAACAACAGGACGATTGGGATTTCGATGGCCAGAGAGCAGCGGGAAGAGCGCGACAGCGAATTCGTCGACAAGCTCGTTCACATCAATCGCGTCGCGAAGGTGGTGAAGGGCGGCCGGCGGTTCGGCTTTGCAGCCCTTGTCGTCGTCGGCGACCAGAAGGGCCGCGTCGGCTTCGGACACGGCAAGGCACGCGAGGTGCCGGAAGCGATCCGCAAGGCGACCGAGGCGGCAAAGCGGGCGCTGGTTCGCGTTCCGCTGCGCGACGGCCGCACGCTGCATCATGACGTGTTCGGTCGCCATGGCGCCGGCCGCGTGTTCCTGCGCGCTGCCCCTCCCGGCACCGGCATCATCGCCGGCGGCCCGATGCGTGCGGTGTTCGAGACGCTCGGCGTCCAGGACGTCGTCGCGAAGTCGATGGGTTCGTCGAACCCTTACAACATGGTGCGTGCCACCTTCGCCGCGCTTGCGGCCGAAGACAGCCCGCGCAGCGTGGCATCGCGCCGCGGTATCAAGGTTTCGGTGCTTCAGTCCCGCCGCGGCGGTGACGCCGAAGCAGCTGCCGAAGCCTGATAGCCGCCACCATTCGAGGAACTGACCGATGGCCAAGAAGACCGAAGGCGCGGCTGCGAAGACGCTGATCGTCGAGCAGACCGGTAGCCCCATCCGCCGGCCGGCCGAACAGCGTGCGACGCTGATCGGCCTCGGCCTCAACCGGATCCGTCGCCGTTCGACGCTGCAGGACACGCCTGCGGTTCGCGGCATGATCGCCAAGGTGGCTCACCTCGTCCGCGTTGTGGACGAGACCTGAGTCATAGAAGGACCAGTCCGATGAAGCTCAACGAGATCAACGACAATCCGGGCGCCCACAAGTCGCGCATTCGCGTCGGCCGTGGCATCGGCTCCGGCAAGGGCAAGACGGGCGGACGCGGCGTCAAGGGCCAGAAGTCCCGCACCGGCGTCGCCATCAAGGGCTTCGAGGGTGGCCAGATGCCGCTGCATCGGCGCCTGCCGAAGCGCGGTTTCAACAATATCTTCGCGCTCGACTTCAACGAAGTCGGTCTTGGCCGCATCCAGACCGCCATTGCGGCGGGCAAGCTGGACGCCTCGAAGGCCGTCACCGCTGAGGCGCTGAAGGAAGCCGGCGTCATTCGCCGCGTCAAGGATGGCGTTCGCGTCCTCGGTAATGGCGAACTCACCACTGCGGTGACCTTCGAGATCGCCGGCGCGTCGAAGCCGGCGCTTGAGGCGATCGAGAAGGCTGGCGGCACTGTGAAGGTGCTCGTCGCGAAGAAGGTCGAGGACGCCGCCGCGGCGACCTGAGACATATCGCACCTATCGTCGGGACGCCGCTTGATGCGGCGTCTCCGAAAGCCCAGTTTATGTCCCTCGATGGACATAGGATCCCGTCCTGCGGGTCCGATCGGAGCGGCGAATGGCATCTGCGGCTGAACAACTTGCGGCCAACCTCAATTTTGGCGCGTTCGCCAAGGCCGATGCTCTCAAGAAGCGCATCTGGTTTACGCTCGGCGCGCTGATCGTCTATCGCCTCGGGACCTATATCCCGCTGCCGGGCATCAATCCGGAAGCGCTGGCGAGCGCCTTCAACAATCAGCAGTCCGGCATTTTGGGCCTGTTCAACATGTTCTCCGGCGGTGCCGTCGGACGCATGGCGATCTTTGCGCTCGGAATCATGCCGTATATCTCGGCGTCGATCATCATCCAGCTGATGACGTCGATTGTCCCGTCGCTCGACGCCCTGAAGAAGGAAGGCGAGGCGGGTCGCAAGATCATCAACCAGTACACGCGCTATGGCACGGTGCTGCTGGCTGTCGTCCAGGCCTATGGCATTTCGGTCGGCCTTGAGGGCGGTACCAATATCGTCATCGATCCCGGCCTGTTCTTCCGCATCACGGCTGTGCTGACCCTGACGGGCGGCACGATGTTCCTGATGTGGCTCGGCGAGCAGATCACCTCGCGCGGCATTGGTAACGGCATCTCGCTGATCATCTTTGCCGGCATCGTCGCGAACCTGCCGCATGCGCTTGCCGGCATGCTGGAACTCTCCCGCCAGGGCGCCATGCCGGTGTGGGTCATTCTGCTGGTGACCGTGGTCGCCATCGCTGCGATCCTGTTTATCGTGTTCATGGAGCGCGCGCAGCGCCGCCTGATCATCCAGTATCCGAAGCGTCAGGTTGGCAACCGGATGTTCCAGGGCGAATCCTCGCACCTGCCGCTGAAGCTGAACACCTCGGGCGTCATTCCGCCGATCTTCGCCTCGTCTCTGCTGTTGCTGCCGGCCACCATCGCCAATTTCTCGCAGGGCAAGGGCCCCGGCTGGTTCAACAGCGTCGTGGCGCTGCTTGGGCACGGTACGATCCTCTATATGGCGCTTTATGCCGCCATGATCGTGTTCTTCGCTTTCTTCTACACGGCGATCGTGTTCAATCCGTCCGACACGGCCGACAATCTGAAGAAGCATGGCGGCTTCATTCCGGGTATCCGTCCTGGCCAGCGCACGGCTGAATATATCGACTATGTGCTGACCCGAATCACGCTGCTCGGCGCGATCTATCTGGTGATCGTCTGTCTGCTGCCGGAATTCCTGATCTCGGCGACGCATGTGCCCTTCTATTTTGGCGGTACCTCGCTGCTCATCGTCGTCAACGTGACGATGGACACCGTGTCGCAGGTGCAGGGCCACCTGCTTGCGCATCAATATGAAGGGCTCGTCAAGAAGTCGAAGCTGAAGGGGAAGAGACGATGAGATTGATCCTGCTCGGACCACCGGGGGCTGGTAAGGGCACGCAGTCTGCTCGTCTCGTGAAGCAATACGGAATCCCTCAGCTTTCGACCGGTGACATGTTACGCGCCGCTGTGGCGGCCGGAACGCCGATCGGCGTCCGGGCCAAGGCAATCATGGATGCCGGCAATCTCGTTTCGGACGATGTCGTCATCGGCATCGTCGCCGACCGGATCGAGCAGCCGGATGCCCGGAAGGGTTTCATTCTCGACGGCTTTCCGCGCACGATCGCGCAGGCCGACGCGCTCGAGGCCATGTTGGCCAGCAAGGGCCTGAAGCTCGACCTGGTGGTCGAGCTCGTGGTTGACCATTCGAAGCTGATCGACCGGATCGTCAAGCGCGCGGATGAAACCAAGGCGCGGGGCGAGCCGGTTCGCAAGGACGATGATCCGGAGGTCTTCAAGACCCGGCTCGCAGCCTATGAGCGCGATACGGCGGCGATCGCGCCCTATTACAAGGCGCGAGGGCGGCTGGTCGAGATCGATGGCATGCGTCCGATCGACGAAGTCTGGGGCGACATCGAAAAAGTGGTCGCGCCTCTTGACGAAGTGGTCGCGAGCCGATAAGGGTCGCGCCTCTTAACTTATTGGGTGGCGACGTCCCCGGTTTCAGGGGCGGCGCCGCTTGCTTATGACGACTTCGTTCGCATGGGCCGGCCTCCACCGGACGCGGACATAACCGCTGCATCCTTGGGATGTGGCTGACATGGAGACGGCAGTGGCCCGTATCGCAGGCGTTAATATTCCGACGAACAAGCGCGTGGTTATCGCGCTTCAGTATATCCACGGCATTGGCGCGAAGCATGCGCAGGATATCGTGACGAAGGTCAACATCGACCCGTCGCGCCGCGTCAACGAGCTTTCGGACGCGGAAGTCCTGCAGATCCGCGAGGCCATCGACCGCGACTACGTCGTCGAGGGCGATCTGCGCCGTGAAGTCGCGATGAACATCAAGCGCCTGATGGACCTTGGCTGCTATCGCGGCCTGCGTCACCGTCGTGGCCTGCCGGTTCGTGGTCAGCGCACGCATACCAATGCGCGCACCCGCAAGGGTCCGGCCAAGCCGATCGCCGGCAAGAAGAAGTAAGAGACGAGATTGGGGCGCTAGGCCCCCGGTGGAGCCGCCGGCATTACGGCGGTGTCGAGATCGAACCTAAGGATAGAGAATGGCTAAGGACACGACGCGCATTCGCCGCCGCGAGCGCAAGAACATTTCCTCCGGCGTCGCGCATGTGAATTCGACGTTCAACAACACCATGATCACCATCACCGACGCGCAGGGGAACACCATCTCCTGGTCCTCCGCCGGCATGATGGGCTTCAAGGGCTCGCGCAAGTCGACCCCGTACGCCGCGCAGATGGCGGCCGAGGACGCGAGCAAGAAGGCCGCCGAGCACGGCATGAAGACGCTGGAAGTCGAGGTCTCGGGCCCGGGTTCGGGCCGTGAGTCGGCCCTGCGCGCGCTGCAGGCTGCCGGTTTCACGATCACCTCCATCCGCGACGTCACGCCGATCGCTCACAATGGCTGCCGTCCGCGCAAGCGTCGTCGTGTCTGACGACCCGGGCCGGCGCCTTCGGGCGCCGGCATTCGCGCATCGGCATTCCGCCCGTCGGTGTCTCCGGGGCGTCGCGTCGCCGGTTCCAACGGTGGCGCTTGAGATCGAAAGGATACGGTCGTGATCCATAAGAATTGGCAAGAGCTGATCAAGCCGAACAAGCTCGAGGTTTCGCCGGGCTCCGATCCGAAGCGCCTGGCAACCGTCGTGGCCGAGCCTCTGGAGCGGGGCTTCGGCCTGACGCTCGGCAACGCCTTGCGCCGCGTGCTGCTATCGTCGCTTCAGGGCGCGGCAGTGACCGCTGTGCAAATCGACGGCGTGCTGCACGAATTCTCGTCGATTGCCGGCGTGCGTGAGGATGTGACCGACATCATCCTCAACATCAAGGAAATCGCGATCAAGATGCAGGGCGATGGCCCGAAGCGCATGGTCGTCCGCAAGCAGGGCCCGGGCGTCGTGACGGCTGGTGACATCCAGACGGTCGGCGATATCGAGGTGCTGAACCCCGAGCTGGTGCTCTGCACCCTCGATGACGGCGCCGAGATCCGCATGGAGTTCACGGTCAACACCGGCAAGGGTTACGTGCCGGCTGACCGCAATCGTCCGGAAGATGCGCCGATCGGCCTGATCCCGGTCGACAGCATCTATTCGCCGGTCAAGAAGGTTTCGTACCGCGTCGAGAACACCCGTGAGGGGCAGGTTCTCGATTACGACAAGCTGACATTGACCGTCGAGACCGATGGCTCGCTGCGCCCTGATGACGCCGTCGCCTATGCGGCGCGCATCATTCAGGATCAGCTCTCGATCTTCGTCAATTTCGAAGAGCCGCAGAAGGAGACGACGACGGAAAGCATTCCGGAGCTCGCCTTCAATCCTGCGCTGCTCAAGAAGGTGGACGAGCTCGAGCTTTCGGTGCGTTCGGCCAACTGCCTCAAGAACGACAACATCGTCTATATCGGCGACCTCATCCAGAAGACCGAAGCAGAGATGCTCCGGACTCCGAACTTTGGTCGCAAGTCGCTCAACGAGATCAAGGAAGTTCTCGCCCAGATGGGTCTCCATCTCGGCATGGAGGTCACGAACTGGCCGCCGGAGAACATCGAAGAACTCGCCAAGCGTTACGAAGACCATTATTGAGATCCCGACCCACGGCGTGAGCCGCCGGTCCAGAAACTGAGGAGAGAGCCATGCGCCACGGTAATTCCGGCCGCAAGTTCAGCCGCACCGCTAGCCACCGTAAGGCGATGTTCGCCAACATGGCCGTGGCGCTGATCACCCACGAGCAGATCACCACGACGCTGCCGAAGGCGAAGGATCTTCGTCCGATCGTCGAGAAGCTCATCACGCTCGGCAAGCGCGGCGATCTGCATGCGCGTCGCCAGGCGATTGCGCAGCTGCGCGACGTCGCGGCGGCTGCCAAGCTGTTCGAGACGCTCGGGCCGCGCTACAAGGAGCGCCAGGGTGGTTACACCCGCGTTCTCAAGGCCGGCTTCCGCCATGGCGACAATGCGCCGGTCGCGGTCATCGAGTTCGTCGAGCGCGATGTCGACGCCAAGGGCGCTTCGGACCGTGCGCGCACGGCCGCCGAAGAGGCGCAGGGCGAGAGCGTCGCCGCCTGATTTTCGGGCTGACGACGTCAGAATTCAAAGGGCGGCCGCGAGGCCGCCCTTTTTCGTTTCAGAGGCTGATCGCAGAATCCGGGTCTCAGGGAAGCACCGGAGGCGGGAAGGCAAGAATATTGGCGGTGTAGCTCTCGACAACGAGGCTGAACGGCCGCCCGTCGGCGCGCTTCAACACGGCGCAATGGCGAAGCAGGAAGTCGGGGATAGCGAGCGGCGCCGATGCCGACGTTGTGGGGGCCATCGGCTGCATCGCCCAGGTCTCGGGCAGTGGCTGCCACAGCAGCGTCGCATCGAGGGTTGTGCGCGTAAAGCCGAGGGGCGCGACAACGCGGCCGAAGCTCGTGTTGGTCGTCTCGAGCGTGTGGTTCATTTCGTCGGTCAGCCGCGCCGGCAGATACCAGTTGTCGGCCTCCGAGAGGATGCGCGTGCCGCAGGTGAGGCGTACGCGCCGATACGCCACCGCCTCGTCGGGCGCGGCGTCGAGCCGCTCGCGGATTTCGGCGTCGGCGGGCTTGTCCTGCCCCGTCACGCGTTCGGCGATGATCTTTGAGCCTGCCGGCGCCAGCGCATGGCTGTTGCACCAGCGATCGAGCGTCAGCGTCGCCGAAGGGCCGGTCAGCAAGTCCGCGTTCAATGTCTCGATCAGCGCGAGCGCCGAAAGGCGCGTGACAGGCGTATCGGGCCAGGTCGGGCGGTCTGGCGCCAGCGCCGAGGCATGGATGAGGCCGGTCAGATTGAGCGCGGCAGCAAAACCCGCGATGAGAAGGCGGCGCGGCATCGGCAGGCTCCGGGGGCTGTCTGTGAACGGCGGGCGATGCCTCAGAGCTTGTCGAAGCTCGTGAAGCGGAAGAGGAAACTCGGTTCGGTCATGGACTGATCGAGCGACAGGCGGCTTGAACGGAAGCAGTCAGGATCATCGGAGAAGAACGAGCCGGAGAAGCGGACCGGATCGCCGATGGCCAGCTTTCCGACCGCTGCGGCGAGCGGTGTTCCGGCAAGAATCAGCGTCTTGTCGTCGACATCTGACATCGCGTTGTTCCAGGTCTTCACCAACGTGCCGTCGGGGAGGGCGATCGAGAGGATCGTGCGGCCGCCGGGATCGCGATCGAGTTCCTTGACCGCGCCGACCCAGCCCTGGATGTCGGGCTTCTTGACCGCCGCGCAGACCGCGGCCGCGCGGCTCGACTGGACCGAGGCGCGATCGTCGTCGCCGGCCTTGTCATAAGCGATGCGCGCATCGGTGACGGCCTTGGTGAAGGCGGCTTCTTCGCGCGTCTGCTGAGCAACCAGGGCGGCGAGTTTCTCGGCGTCGGTCGGCGGTGGCGGCGCGGCAGGCGCCGCGGGTTCCGGCGTTGGGGAAGCGGCTGGCGGGGTCGGCGATGCCGGGGTTGCCGCGGCATCGTTCAACGGATCGATCTCGGTGCCGACGACCGTGGTCGTGGGAACAGAGAGCGGGGCCGGCAGCTTGGCGGGCGCCAACTGCGATTCGTCTTTCGATGAAGCCGGTGCTGGGCTCGGCGCAGGCGCTGAAGCTGGCGGCTCGGCCGGGACTTCGGCGGCCGGCGGGGGCGTCTCCGGCTGCGGTTCGGGCTCGGCTTCGACGGGAGCAGGCAGCGGCAGGGCGGCGACGTCGAACGCTGGCAGACGCGGCTTCAGAATCACGCCACCGGCGCCGGCGGCAAGCACCACGAAGCCGAGTGAGGCCACGAGGCTGTTGACGAGCCGAGGGCCGCGCAGAATGAGGGACATGATCCCGACAAGCAGGATCACCAGACCGGCGATGAACAGCAGAACCCAGAGCATCGGTTTCCTTCTCGCCCCATGGCTATTATCCAGATGGGACGCATCCCGCCAAGCCCCCGAATCGGGCGAAGGGAGATGCTCTACCGGCAGAGGGGCCGTGCCAAGCCGCCGCGTGATCATTGGCTGATTCAGTGGGTGCGCCGGCCACGGGCTCGCCTCAATTGATGGCGAATCGTCGTCCCTTCGCAGCAACAAGGAGATCGGGCGCATGCGGATACGCGTGATGATGGCATTGGCTCTGGCCGGATGGCTCCTGCCGGGCCTGGCACCGATGGCGGCCCGGGCGGCCGAACCAAGCGTTCCTCCGTCCGAGGCGGCGCTGCGCTATTCCTTCGCGCCGCTGGTGAAGCGGGTCTCGCCGGCCGTCGTCAATGTCTATGCCTCGCGCGTCGTGAAGCAGCGGGTCTCTCCCTTCATGGATGATCCCTTCTTCCGCCAGTTCTTCGGTGGTGGCGGCGGCGGAGCGCCGCGCACGCGGGTCCAGCAGTCGCTCGGCTCCGGCGTCATCATCGACAAAGCTGGCATCGTGGTGACGAATTACCACGTCATCGCCAATGCCGACGAGGTCAAGGTCGCGCTCTCGGACAAGAGGGAGCTTGCGGCCGACATCGTCCTGAAGGACGAGCGGATGGACCTCGCCGTGCTGCGCCTCAAGGACGCAACCGGGCCGTTCCCGATCGTTGAATTGGCCGACAGCGACACCGTGTCGGTTGGCGATCTCGTGCTGGCGATCGGCGATCCCTTCGGCGTCGGCCAGACGGTGACGAGCGGCATTGTCTCGGCGCTGGCCCGCACGCAGGTCGGCGCCACGGACTATCAGTTCTACATCCAGACCGACGCGGCGATTAATCCCGGCAATTCCGGTGGTGCGCTCGTCGACATGAATGGCCATCTCGTCGGTATCAATACGGCGATCTATTCGCGCTCCGGCGGCTCGATCGGCATCGGCTTCGCCATTCCCTCGAACATGGTCCGCGTGATCGCCAAGGCAGCGCAGTCGGACGGCAAGGTTCATCTCCCCTGGATCGGCGCCGAATTCCAGCAGGTGACGCCGGATCTGGCTGATGGGCTCGGGCTCGACCGGCCGCATGGTGCGCTCGTCGCGGGCCTCACCGAGGGTAGCCCGGCGGAAAAGGCGGGTCTCGCCGCCGGCGATCTCGTCGTCAGCGCCGATGGGATCGACGTCGACGATCCGAACGGGCTCAATTATCGTCTCGTGACCAAGGGCATCGGCGCTTCGGTCGAACTCGGCCTCCTGCGCGGCGGCAAGCCCGTCAATGCGACGATCCTGCTGGCGGCGGCGCCCGAGATCCCGCCGCGCGACGAGATGACGCTGAAGTCGGAGTCGCCGTTCCAGGGCGCGACGGTGGTCAATCTCTCCCCGGCGGTGATCGCCGATACAGGCTATAAAGGCCGGCGGTCGAAGGGTGTGCTGATCGAGAAGATCGACGATGGCTCGATCGCTGCCAGCGTCGGCTTCCAGGCCGGCGATGTCGTCGTCGAGGTCAACGGTCAGGCTGTCGATGCGACGCGGACGCTGGCTGCCGTGACGGGACGTCCGGCCGATCTCTGGCGCTTGACCATCGAGCGCGACGGAAGGCTGATCCGCTCGACGATCGGAGGATGAGGTGAGCAATCTTTTCGAGGCGGCAGGGATGGAGCGGGCGGCGCCACGGCCGCTAGCTGATCGTTTGCGCCCCGAAAAGCTCGCTGATGTCGTCGGGCAGGACCATCTCGTCGGTCCTTCCGGCGCGCTGACGCGCATGCTGAACTCCGGCTCGCTCGGCTCGATGATCTTCTGGGGCCCGCCGGGCACCGGCAAGACGACGGTGGCGCGGCTGCTGGCCGGCGAGACGGACCTGCATTTCGAGCAGGTCTCGGCCGTCTTCTCAGGCGTCGCCGATCTGAAGAAAGTGTTCGAGCAGGCGCGGGCGCGGCGGCAGATCGGCAAGGGCACGCTGCTCTTCGTCGATGAGATCCATCGTTTCAATCGCGCGCAGCAGGACAGTTTCCTGCCCGTCATGGAGGACGGCACGGTGACGTTGGTCGGCGCCACCACCGAGAATCCGTCTTTCGAACTCAACGCGGCGCTGCTGTCGCGGGCGCGGGTGCTGGTGTTCCATTCGCACGGGCCGGACTCGATCGCACAGCTGCTTGCCCGCGCCGAGGCGGTCGAGCAGCGGCCCCTGCCGCTCGACGATGAGGCGCGCGAAGTGCTGATCCGCATGGCGGACGGCGACGGACGGGCTTCGCTGACGCTCGCCGAAGAGGTTTGGCGCGCGGCGCAGCCGGGGGAGATCTTCGACGCGGCCGGCTTGCAGGAAATCGTTCAGCGCCGGGCGCCGATCTATGACAAGGGCCAGGACGGGCACTACAATCTGATTTCGGCGCTGCATAAATCGGTGCGCGGCTCCGATCCCGATGCGGCGCTCTATTATCTCGCGCGGATGTTCGATGCCGGCGAGGACCCGCTCTATCTCGGCCGGCGGCTGGTGCGGATGGCGGTCGAGGATATTGGTCTCGCCGATCCGCAGGCGCTCGTCATCGCCAATGCAGCCAAGGACGCCTATGACTATCTCGGCAGCCCCGAGGGCGAACTCGCCTTCGCCGAGGCCGCCGTCTACCTCGCGACAGCGCCGAAATCGAATGCCGTCTACACGGCGTTCAAGGCGGCTACGGCTGCGGCTAAGCAAGGCGGCTCGCTGCTGCCGCCAAAGACCATCCTGAACGCGCCGACCAAGCTGATGAAGACGGAAGGCTATGGCGACGGCTATCGCTACGACCACGACGAGCCCGACGCCTTCTCCGGCCAGAACTATTTCCCCGATGCCCTCGGACGGCAGTCGTTCTACGAGCCGGTCGAACGCGGCTTCGAGCGCGAGATCCGCAAGCGGATGGAGTATTGGGCGAAGCTGAGGAAAGAGCGGAGCGGGTAGTCTTGCCTTCTGATGGGCTTGACCAAGATACCGTCCGCATGCCGGGATGCAGCGTTCAATCGCTTGGAGCGGTCCGCATGTTCCTCATCGGCCAATACGACTCTCCCTTTGTCCGTCGCGTCGGCATTGCGCTTCGGCTCTATGAGCTCGATTTCGAGCATCGGCCCTGGTCGACCTTCAGCGATGCCGAGAAGATCGCGGTCTACAATCCGCTTCGCCGTGTGCCGACGCTGGTACTCGATAGCGGCGAGGTGCTGATCGAGAGCGCGGCGATCCTCGATTATCTGGATGAGGAAGTCGGGCCCGACCGTGCGCTGATCGCGGACCACGGACCTGACCGGCGACGCGCGCTCAAGATCGCCGCGCTGGCGACCGGGCTCGCCGACAAGGCGGTGATCCTCTTCTATGAAGGCGTGCTGCACAAGGAGAAGTCGGACGTCTGGGTGGCGCGCTGCAAAGCGCAGATCCGCGATGTTCTGGCTGTTCTGGAACAGGAGCGGGCCGCGCGTGAGACGACATGGTGGTTTGGCGAAACGATCGGCCATGCCGATATCGCGGTCGCCTGCGCCCTGCGTTTCGTGCGCGAGGTCCATACAGATCTCTTCGGCGATCATCCCGCGCTTCTGGCCCATGCTGAACGCTGCGAGGCGCTGCCCGCATTCCAGGAAATCGCGCAGGCCTTCAGCCCGCCCGCCTGAGCATCAGCTTTCCGGCGCGAGGCGGCGGCGCCACCATGTCGCGATGGCAGCGATCAGCGCCAGGCCGAAAAGCAGGCCGAAGCTCGTTTCGACGGCGCCCAGCATGGGATGGCCGTAAAAGAAGATGTCGGTGTTGCTTGAGGCCGCGATGGCCTCGGTTCGCCAATGCAGCATCGAGGCCGAACTGGCAACGCCGAGACTAACGCCGAGCATGCGGGCGAGGTTGATCAGTGCCCCGGCCTCGCCCGAGAAGGCCGGCGGCGCCGCACCCATGGTGGCGCTGTTGTTGGGCGCCATGAAGAAGCCGAGGCCGGCGCCGAAAACGGCGAGCGCCACCATGCCGATGGCGCGCGAGGGCGTTGCCTCCAGCGCGACCAGCGAGAGGACGAGAAGCGCCGCCGCGGCGAGTGTCATGCCGAAAAGAGCGAGCGTCGAGGTTCCCCAGCGCTTGACCAGCGCTCCGGCGAAAGGCGCGGCGATGCCGAGCGCGATCGGGATCGCGGAGAGGCGCAATCCCGCGCGCTCCGGCGTTTCGTGCAGTCCGCGGATCGCTGCGTAGGACATCAAATAGAACATGCCATAGAGCAGCGCATAGGAGAGCAGCACGGCGACGACGCCGAGCGAGAATGGCTTCGACGCGAAGATGGCGAGATCGATCAGCGGCGAGGCGGTGCGCTTCTCCCGCACGATGAACAACGCCAGCAGGACGATGCCGCCGATGCCGAAGCCCAAGGCCGGCAGCGACATGAGGCCCCAATCGGCGATGTGGTTGAGGACGACGACCAGGAACACAAGCGCAGGCCCGAGCAGCAGCGCGCCCGGCCAGTCAAACGGGCGCCGGTCGCGCTCGGTGTCGTCGGGCAGAATGAGCCAGCCGGCCACGGCGCCGATTAGGCCGATCGGCACGGTGACCCAGAAGATCGCCTGCCAGCCGAAGAGGCCGAGCAACAGGCCGCCCGCGATCGGGCCGAGGCTGACCCCGACCGCCTGGGCGGCCGAGAAATAGCCCATGGCGCGGGCGCGAAGCGCCTTGCCGGCGGCGCGATTGAGAATCACGATCGAGTTGGCGCCGAGGCTTGCGCCGCCGATCCCTTGCAGGATGCGAAAGAAGATCAGTTCGGGCAGGCTGGTCGCGATGCCGCAAAGCGCCGAGGCGGCGACGAAGACCAGGATGCCGGCGAGATAGAGCTTCTTGCGGCCGAACATTTCGCAGAGGCGGCCGAAAATTGGGAGCGCGGCGGCAAAGGCGAGCACATAGGCAAGCGCAACCCAGCTCGCGAGCGTTTCCTGCGTCTGGAAGACGACCGCGAGATCGGGCAGGGCGAGCTGCACGACGCTGGCGTCGAACTGGCCCATCGCGGCGCCGATACAGGTGATGGCGATGATCGGCCATGGGTTGGCCACCGGCGAGGGAGCTGTAGCGGGCGCCGGACTTCCGACCGCGGAGACACTGCGCGCCCCCGCCAACACTGCCTTGTCCATCCGCTCGTCCCCCGACATCGCGATTGCATGCAATCGCTAGCACGAAGCAGGCCGAGGGTGGAACGACTCTCGCGCGTCCTCTTTCCTGCGCTTCTGCGCGACGTATAAGCTAGAGAGGACTTGAACCTCGCCGGGACGAGGATTCGACAAGAGAGAGGGATCGCCCATGAAGACCCGCGCCGCCGTCGCCTGGGAGGCGAACAAGCCGCTGACCATCGAAACGATCGAGATCGACGGGCCGCGCCCCGGCGAGGTTTTGGTCGAGATCATGGCGACCGGCGTCTGCCACACCGACGCCTACACGCTGTCAGGCCTCGATTCCGAGGGCAAGTTCCCGGCGATCCTCGGCCATGAGGGCGCAGGGATCGTGCGCGAGGTCGGCGCCGGCGTCACCTCGGTGAAGGTCGGCGACCATGTCATTCCGCTCTACACGCCCGAATGCCGAAACTGCAAAACCTGCCTGTCGCGGCGCTCCAACCTCTGTACCTCGATCCGCACCACGCAGGGGCAGGGCCTGATGCCCGATTCGACGACGCGCTTCTCCTGCTCGGGCGAGCAGGTGTTCCACTATATGGGCACGTCGACTTTCTCGAATTTCACGGTGCTGCCGGAGATCGCGGTCGCCAAGGTCCGCGAGGACGCGCCCTTCGACAAGATCTGCTATATCGGCTGCGGCGTGACGACCGGCATCGGCGCGGTGGTCTATACCGCCAAGGTCTGGGCCGGCGCCAATGTCGTGGTGTTCGGGCTCGGCGGCATCGGCCTCAACGTGATCCAGGGCGCGCGCATGGTCGGCGCGGACAAGATCATCGGCGTCGACTTGAACCCCGGCAAGGTCGAGATGGCCAAGAAATTCGGCATGACGCATTTCGTCAATCCGGATGAGGTCGGCCGCGACAAGGTCGTGCAGGCGATCGTCGATCTGACGGGCGGCGGCGCCGATTTCTCGTTCGAATGCATCGGCAATGTCCACACGATGCGGCAGGCGCTCGAATGCTGCCATCGCGGCTGGGGCGAATCCATCATCATCGGCGTGGCGCCTTCGGGCACGGAGATTTCGACCCGTCCCTTCCAACTCGTCACCGGCCGCGTCTGGCGCGGCTCGGCCTTCGGCGGCGCGCGCGGCCGCACCGATGTGCCGAAGATCGTCGACTGGTACATGGAGGGGAAGATCAATATCGACGATCTCATCACCCACACGATGCCGCTCGACGAGATCAATACGGCCTTCGACCTGATGCATGAAGGCAAGTCGATCCGCTCGGTCGTGCTGTACTGACGGCCGATGGTCCTGCCGCTGACCGCGGTGCGGATCGAGCGTTACCGTTCGATCCGCCGCATCATGCTTCCGGTCGCGCCTCTCACGGTGCTGGTCGGGCGCAACGGTGTCGGCAAGACCAATCTCTACCGTGCGCTCGAACTCCTGACCGCCGCCGCGCGTGGATCGATCACGCATGAGATCGCGGCCGAAGGCGGGCTCGGCTCGGTCCTGTTCGCGGGGCCGCGCGAGAAGGGGCCCGTGCGCCTTCGCCTCGGCTGCGAGGTCGGCAGCTATGCCTATTCGATCGAGATCGGCCTGCCGTCGCCGACGGAGGCGGCGCTGACCGAGACCGAGCCGATGGTGAAGGCCGAACGGCTCGATCTCATCGGCGGTGGACGCAAGCCGGTGACGCTGATGAAGCGGGAAGGGCCCGGAGCCTGGCTCCGCGATGGCGAGGGCAAGCGCCAGACCTATGAGACTGCGCTGCTGCCCTCGGAAACCGCGCTCGCGTCATTTCGCGATGTCGAGCGCTATACGGAGGTCGATATCGTTCGCCGCGCGCTGGGCGACTGGCGCTTCTTCCACAATTTCAGGACCGACCGCGAGTCCGCGATCCGCCTGCCGGCGCTGGCCGTCACCACGCCGACGCTGGCCTCGAACGGCCATGATCTCGCCGCCGCACTCGCGACCGTGCGCCAGGTGCGCGGTGAAGGGCCTGCCATCCACGCCGCGATCGACGATGCCTTTCCGGGGTCTCGCCTCATCACGCGCATCGTCGATGGGCGCGTCGCGCTGGAACTCGAGATGCGCGACCTGCCGCGGCCACTTGCCGCCAGTGAACTCTCCGACGGCACGCTGGCCTTTCTCTGCCTCGTTGGCGCGCTGGCGTCCTATCGCCTGCCGGGCTTCATCGCCCTGAACGAGCCGGAGACCAGCCTGCATCCTGAACTCATTCCCGCATTGGCCCGGCTGATCGCCAAGGCGGCTGAGCGGACGCAGGTCTGGGTCGTCACGCATTCCGTGCCTCTTGCGGCGGCGCTCGCTCGCGAGGCCGACGCCGAGCCGCGCGCGGTCATCAAGCGCGAGGGTGCGACCTGGATCGAGGGATTGAAGCTCGTTGGCAGTTTCGTCGACGAGGACTGACCGCCCATTCTATCGGCACGTGCGCGAGCGATTATGCGCCGACGCCGGACGATAGGGTGTATAAGTCATCAATGTCCGACATATCAGATGCCCCAGCCGGCCACCGCGGCGCCGCCGCCAAGCGTTGGCCGAAGCTCCTTGCCGCCTATCGCGAGCCTCGCGAATGGCGCAGCACGTTCGAAATCATCGTCACCGCGCTGCCCTTCCTCGCCTTCTGGGTGACGATGTGGCTGCTGGTCGAATATGGCTACTGGTGGGCGGCGCTGGTGTTGGCCGTCCCCGCAGCCGGCTTCCTCGTCCGCCTCTTCATGATCCAGCATGATTGCGGCCACGACGCCTTCTTCCGTCGCCGCAACGTGAATGACTGGGTGGGGCGCATCATCGGAGTGCTGACCTTCACGCCCTACGACTATTGGCGGCGGACGCATCAGCTTCACCACGCGACATCGGGCAATCTGCAGCTGCGCGGCATTGGCGACATCACGACGCTGACCGTCGCCGAATATCGTGCGATGAGCCGGCTGCAGCGCTTCGGCTACCGTCTCTATCGCCATCCGATCGTGATGTTCGGCATCGGCCCGGCCTATCTGTTCCTGCTGCAGTTTCGCCTGCCGGTCGGCCTGATGCGCGAGGGCTGGCGGCCGTGGCTGAGTGCGATGTCGACCAATCTCGCCATCGCGCTCGCCGCGCTGGTGCTGATCATGACGATCGGCATCGGGCCGTTCCTGATGGTCCAGCTGCCGATCGTGATCATCGGCGCCTCTATGGGCGTCTGGCTGTTCTATGTCCAGCACCAGTTCGAGACGACGACCTGGTCACGGCCGCCGGATTGGACCCATGCCGAAGCGGCGCTGCATGGCAGTTCCTATTATGACCTGCCGCCAGTACTGCGTTGGATGACCGCCAATATCGGCGTGCATCACGTGCATCACCTCTGCAGCCGTATTCCCTATTACCGGCTGCCCGAAGTGCTGCACCGTCATCCCGAGTTGAAGACGATTGGCCGGATCACCGTGCTCGACAGCCTGAGACTGGTACGTCTCGTTCTGTGGGACGAGGCGAATGGCCGCCTGGTGCCGTTCAAGGGCTGGAAGGAGATCGCTCCGGCGTGAGCGGTCAGGCGCCGATCGCCGCGCGCAGCTTCGCCGCCTGGTCGGCGAGAATGTCCGGCTTCTCCATGGCTCCGCCATGCGGCTTCAGCGGGATGCCGTCATAGCGCGGGATCACATGGACATGCAGATGGAACACCGTCTGTCCCGCCGGTGCCTCGTTGAACTGCGCAATCTGGATGCCGTCGGCTGCGAAGGCCTCCTTCGCGGCGCGCGCGAGCTTCTGGACCACAGGGAACAACGTCGCCAGCGTCTCCGGCGCCGCGTCGAGCAGGTTGCGCGAAGCCGCCTTCGGCACGACGAGCAGATGGCCCGGCGATTGCGGCATCACATCCATGAAGGCGAAGGTGTCGGCGTCCTCATAGACCTTGGTCGACGGGATCTCGCCACGCAGGATCTTCGCGAAGATGTTGCTGTCGTCATAAGCGCTCATGCTTGCTGCTCCGCGGAAGGGTTGGGCTAGCCTTTAACCGGGGTGAGTGGCGCCTTCAAGACGACCGGGGTCGGGACCGGCCGGCCGGCGAGGAAGGCGTCGATATTGGCGAGCACCATGCTTTTCAGCGTCGCATGCGCCTCATAGGTGCCGCCGGCGATATGCGGCGCCAACACGACATTGTCGAGCGATGTCAGGGCTTCCGGCACGTTGGGCTCATGTTCGAACACATCGAGGCCGGCGGCGGCCAGTTCGCCGGACTTGATCAGTTCGGCCAGCGCCTGTTCATCGAGAAGCGAACCGCGCGCGATATTGACGAC
This sequence comes from Kaistia sp., assembly GCA_035555375.1. Taxonomy (GTDB): domain Bacteria; phylum Pseudomonadota; class Alphaproteobacteria; order Rhizobiales; family Kaistiaceae; genus Kaistia. The sequence continues at coordinate 25,505 of DATMGR010000040.1, forward strand.
GATGCCGTCGGGGCCAAGGGCACGCATCACATCGCGCGAGACGATGTGCCGGTTGCCGGCATCGGCGCGGGCCGCGATCACCAGCACGTCGGCCCAATCGGCGAGGCTCGCGATCGTATCGTGATAGGCATAGCGATCGCCGGGACGCCGGCTGCGATTGTGATAGGCGACGGTCATCTCGAACGCTTCCGCGCGGCGGGCGATGCGCTCGCCGATCTCGCCGAGACCGAAGATGCCGAGCTTGCGACCGGAGAGCCCGCGGACGAGCGGCATCCGCGCGGCGCTGCTGTTCTGCCCGGTCCAGCGGCCCTCCCGCACGAAGCGGTCAGCCGCCACGATGCGGCGGCAGGCGGCAAGGAGCAGCCCCATCGCCAGGTCCGCCACCGCCGCGGCGTTGCCTGAAGGGCTGTTGGTCACGACGATGCCGCGCTCGGCCGCTGCCGCATGATCGGTGCCCTCAAAGCCGCTGCCGTAATTGCAGATGAGGCCGAGATTGGGCAGCGCGGCAATGAGCTTCGCTCCGCATTTGACGGTTCCCATCGTCATGACGACGCGGATCTTCTCGCGATCCGCCAGGGGGAGGGCGATGGAGGCGTCCTGATCATGCGGTCCGACAATCTCCAGCCGCTCGGCGAGCGCATCGCAAAAGTCGGTCGGGAAGCGGCTCAGAAGCAGGGCAGCAGACATCGATCACTCCCAATGGTTCATGAATCCTAGGCACGGTCCGGCACGGCGGCGAGCGGCTTCTGCGTCGCGGCAAGGTCGATCATGCCGGCATCGACCAAGGTGCGATGAAACCGGCGTTTGCGCTCCGAATGTGTCGCGACATAACGATCGCCGAGTTCGGCAAAGAGGTCGAGCCGCGTCGCGGATACCGCATCGAGCGGCAGTCCCGATGCCTTCAGCGCTGCCGTCCCGAGCTGGGCAATATCGAGACTCTCGGGCAGATCGGCAAAATCGGGCTCGAAATTCAGCGCCTCGATCGTGAAGAAGGTCTCGAACTGGCGCGGATCATCCGAGCGAACGCCCTGCGCCTTCTCGATCGCGCGCGACATGGTCGGCTGGTGATCGCCATAGCGAACGATCAGCATGGGGCGGCCGGGATAGCGGGCGAGCAGCCCCGCGCGGAAGGCGGCATAGCTCGCTGCCGTTTCCGAGAGCCGCGCATAATATTCCGCATAGGTCGTGTCGTTCAGAACGCCGAGCGCGAAGCGCCGTTCGTCCTCGTACTGCCCGGGCGGCTGCAGCCGCACTTCATGCGGTCCGTGGTTGAAATTCGTGAGGATCATCGCGAAGCGTGGCGCCGGGTCACGGTCGAGGGAACGCTGCAGCGCGCCTTCGGTCGCCGCGAAGAAGGCAGCGTCCGAATTCGTCGCCTCGAAAGACGTGAGGTCGAAGGGCGGTGGAAATTCGTCCGAGAACACGCGCTCCTCGACCCCGAGGCCGGCATAGAAGGGGTCGTAGTTCATGAATGCACGACGGCAGCTCGTGATGAGCTGGCTGCGATAGCCGAGGCCCATCAGCTCCGACGGCAGCGAATGGGCGAAGCGACCGACGCCCTTCTTGAACAGGAAATAGGAATCGGGGCCGAAACTCGCCGACGAAAGACCGGTCAGCAGGCTGAACTCCGTCTGCCATGAGCCGCCGCCATAGATGTCGACATGCAGCGTCCCCGAATGCGCGTCTGGCGGGGACAGGAAGGCCGCGATCTCGTCGTCGACGGCGAGGCCATAGCTGCGCGGGTCGAACACCGATTCATGCTGGATCACCAGGATATCGGGCTTCAGGCCGTGACGCGCCGGCAAAGGCGGGACCAGCGGCAACGGCGTGTCGGCGACGTCGAGCATGCGGAGCCCGCCGGTCGGCCACCAACTCGCGACATCGATCAATGACGCCATGAAGAAGGAGAAGAGGCCGCTGCGAACCGTCACGTCCCGTCGCCAGCGCTCCGCGCCGCCTGTCGCGTAGAACGCGCAAGCGTAGAGCGCGATGGTGAAAGCCAGAATGGCGAGGCGCTCGGAGATGCGCAGCGGCGCGCCGGGCACCAGCACGATGACAGCGACGGCGGCCATAGCGAGCAGCACGGCGCCGACTATGGTCAGCGTCGCCGTCAACCGGTATTGGCGCAGCATGAAGGGAATCGTGCCGGCGAAGGTCAGGCCAAGATCGGCGACCGCGAGCTTCATCCCGCTATGGTGATGCTTGACGCCGGAGGCGCCGGCGATGGTCGCGGCAAGGATCGCGGCAAGCAGCGTCGCGCGCGGCAGATCCCCGACGAAGACCATGACCAGAGCTGTGACTGTGGCGAAAGCCGCGAGCGCCAGCAGGATGCGGGCGGATTGCCGCTCAGTGAGGGCGAGGATGGCCGCGGCGGCGAGCCAGAGCAAAAGCGCGTTCATTCGTCGTCCAGGTCCGCCTTCCGCTGCACCAGTCGTTATCTCGCCGGCGGTTCCGCCTTGAAGGGCGTGTGCTCGTCGAGGATTTCATGCTCGGCTTCGACGGCCGCGCGTTCCCGCCGCAGATAGTCCGCAACCGCGGTTCGAAAGTTCCGATCGGCGATCCAGTGCGCGGAGCGCGTGATGACCGGGCGGTAACCGCGGGCCAGTTTATGTTCGCCCTGCGCGCCCGCTTCGACGCGCGGCAGGCCATGGGCGATCGCCCATTCGACGGCCTGATGGTAGCAGATCTCGAAATGCAGGAACGGCACCTCCTCGAGCGTGCCCCAATAGCGGCCATAAAGCGCGTCGGAGCCGATGAGGTTGAGCGCCCCTGCGATACGTTCGCTGCCGCGTTTGGCGAAGATCAGCAGCACGCGATCGGCCATCGCCTCGCCGAGCAACGAGAAGAAGCGGCGATTGAGATAGGGCCGGCCCCATTTGCGCGCGCCGGTATCGGTATAGAACGCGAAGAACGCATCCCACGCCGCCTCGTCGATGGCTTTGCCGGTGAGGATTTCGACCTCCAGCCCGCCCGCGAGCGCATCGCGCCGCTCGCGCCGGATGGTCTTGCGCTTGCCTGACGAGAGCGCGTCGAGAAAGTCCTGAAAGTCGCGATAGCCGGGATTGTCGAACTGGAACTGCTGGTCGACGCGGGGCAGGAAGCCGGCGCCGCCCAGGATCGCCGCGTCGTCGTCTTCGAGGAAGGTGGCATGTACCGAAGAGGCACCGATGCGGCGGCAGAGTTCACCAAGCCCAGCAGCAAGTGTTGCCTTGGCGGAGGCGTCGGCATCCGGCCGGACCAGCAGGCGGCGTCCGGTCACCGGGGTGAAGGGCACCGAGACCTGGAGCTTTGGATAATAGCGGCCGCCGGCGCGCTCGAAGGCATCGGCCCAGCCGTGATCGAAGACATATTCGCCCATCGAATGTGTCTTCTGATAGCATGGCACGACTGCCTCGGGCCGGCCCTCCGCGTCGTCCAGCACGAGGTGGCGGCCCTGCCAGCCTGTCCGGCCGACCGCTGAGCCGGCTTCTTCCAGGCATCTCAGAAAATCGTGCGAAATGAAGGGGTTGTAGGCCGGCCGCTCAGAGGCCAATTCAGCGTCTTCAGTTCCTGAATCCGCGTTGCCGCGTAAACCGTTGAAAAACAAACTGGTATCGGCGCCGAAGGGGGCCTTGGAGTTCCAGCCGGGATTGGCGCAGGCGTCCCATGCCTCACGCTCGATCTCGCCAAGCGAGGACAGGACAGTGAGGCGCGCGGCAGAGGCGCTCATCGGCAGGCGACCTTTGGATGTCGTGGGAGAAGCATCCGATCATCTAGGGCTCGCAACTTCAAGCGCAAGCCGCCGAGCCACAGCTTTCACGCGTCGGGATCGAAGCCCTCGAAGGTGATCTGGTCGGCGACGCGGCGTGCCTTTTCGCGGTCCGCCTCTGTGCGGACGGTCCAGGTGATCAGCGGTCGCCCGAGCGCGCGCACGATCGACGGCGCCAGCGAAGGCAGCGCTTTCAGATCATAGGAGACGAAATCGGCTCCGACTCGCGGGACATCGAGCAGGTGACGCAATCGGAACCGCTGCCCGGCCGTCAGAAATCCCCAGTCGCTCAGGTCGGTGTACCGATCGGCCACGATGCCGCGCGGGATCGCCGGCGCGAGCCGTTTCATCGCCGCCATCGAATCGGGATCGAAAGACATGACGACGCAGGGGCCGCCGTAGTCGGCAAGGATCGGAGCTGCGGCCGCCTCGAGCCGGCGGTCGCCCTTGAACTCGCTCTTCAGCTCCAGCACCAGCGGGACCGCGCCAGCCACCGTCTGCAGCAGCTCGGCGAGGGTTGGCACCGAATCGCCGCCGCCGCGGAAGGGCAATGCCTTCAAGGCGGCGAGGCTGAAGGCATCGACCCGGCCGTTCGCGGCCAGCAGGCGGTCGACGGTTTCGTCGTGAAAGACCACCACCGCGCCGTCGGCAGTCAATTGCAGGTCGACCTCAATGGCGAAGCGATGCACGATGGCCGCGCGCACCGCCGAGAGGGTATTCTCGATCCGCCCCTCGGCGCTCGCGTGATAGCCGCGATGGGCGATCGGGCGGGCGGTCAGCCAGGACGGCGCCATGATCAGGCGATCTCGATGACAGCTTCGACTTCGACCGCGACGCCGAAGGGCAGCGCGGAGACGCCGACCGCGGAGCGCGCATGCCGGCCCTTGTCGCCGAAAACCTCGACCATGAAGTCTGACGCGCCGTTCACGACCTTCGGCTGGTCGTTGAAATCGGCAGCGGAATTGACGAAACCGACCAGCTTGACGATCCGTCCGACCCGATCGAGATCGCCGAGGGCGGCGCGGGCCTGTGCCAGGATGTTGATGGCGCACAGGCGGGCGGCGACGCGGCCGTCGTCGATGTCGAGGCCGGCTCCGACCTTGCCGACATATTGGATGCCTTCCGCCCCGACAGGAATCTGTCCGGAGATGTAGAGCATGCCTCGGCTCTCGACATAGGGCACATAGTTGGCGGCGGGCGCGGCGGGCTGAGGCAGGGTAACGCCGAGGGACTTCAGGCGGGCTTGGATGGCGCTGGTCATGAGACTTCTCCGGTCGGACGGGCGAATAGCGACGGTTTCGCCCGAATTCGGCCGTGCTGCAAGGCAAGAACCGGTTCATCATGCTGGCAGGGTCGATCGAATCGGCGTGGACTTCGCTGGAATTGCAGTTTGAAATGCCGATATGTCGCCGGGACGACGGCGGAAACGAGGGTGGTCGCCGCGGCCATGATGGAGTGACAGGAATGGTTGCCAGCCTGACGATGCCTGTATCCGGGCGCCGCTTAGCCGCGGCAGGCCTCATGGCGGCTCTTCTCGGTTCCGCTGCTTCGGCCCATGCGGCCGTACCGCCCGGCCCCGCGATGGTGGCCCACCGCGCCGTCTATGAGCTGACCCTCGACCAGGACAATTCGTCCGATACGGTCAGCGATGCCGAGGGCCGCATGGTCTATGACTTCGCCGGCACGCCTTGTGACGGCTACACGACGCGGCTGCGCTTCGTGACGCGGATCAGCGATGAGGACGGCAATGCGCGCCTCACCGATGTCGCGACGACGACGTTCGAGGACACCGCCGGCAAGACCTTCAATTTTTCGACCAAGAGCTTTGTCGACGGAACGATCTCGGAGGATTCGTCCGGTTCGGCCGCTCGCGAGGGCTCGAAAGTCGCCGTCACCATCGCCAAGCCGAAGGCGCAGCACTTCACGATTGCCCCGAATTTCCAGTTTCCGAACCAGCATCTGGCCGCGATCATCGCTGCGGCGCAGCGGGGCGAGCATTTCCTGCAGGTCGATCTTTTCGACGGATCGGACCAGGGCCAGAAGTCCTATGAGACCTCCGCGGTCATCGGCGCGGAAAATTCCGGCACTGACGAACTCGGCGACGAGGTGACCGCCAAGGGGGCGGGCCTCGCCAATATTCGCTCATGGCCGGTGACCATCAGCTATTTCAGCGGCGCCGACGATAGCGGCGAGCAGAAGCCGTCCTATGAGCTCTCGTTCATCATCTATGAGAACGGCATCACCCGGCGCATGAAGCTCGACTATGGTGACTTCGCGCTGCAGGGGAAGCTCGTGAAGCTCGATCTCGCCCCGACGCGGGTCGCAGCCAAGGCCTGCCGTTAACGCGGGCCCGAAAGATCGGGCCTCAGCCGCGCGACGGCGCCGATCAGCTCGTCGTAATGGCTGATCACGGCGTCCGGGCCGAGCTCCGTCACCGGGATCGGCGTATAGCCGAAATCGACCGCGACGACCGGGATGCCGGCCGCCTTGGCGGTGTCGATGTCGGTCTTCGAGTCGCCGACCATCAGGGCTGCTTCGGGCGCGCCGCCGGCGCGGCGGATGGTTTCGGTGAGCGCGATCGGATCGGGCTTCCGCGCCAGGAACGTGTCGGCGCCGCAGATCGCGGCGAAGCGGTCGGCAAGGCCGAGGCGCCCGAGCAGCTCGACGGATAGATGCTCCAGCTTGTTGGTGCAGACGGCCAGAATCCAGCCTTCGGCCGCGTAGTGGTCGAGCGTTGCGACGAGCCCCGGATAGGGCTGGCTCAAGTCTGCAATGTGATCGGCATAGTGGGCGATATAGTCATCGAACATGCGGTCGATGATCGCCGCCTCCCGCGTCACGTCATTGGCTGCGAGGCCGCGTTCGATCAGGACGCGCGCGCCGTGCCCGACCATCGAGACGGCGCTTTCGAAGGGCAGCGCGGCGAGGTTCTCGCGTTCGAGGATGACGTTGAGCGTCGCGACGAGATCATGGGCCGTGTCGACCAGTGTTCCGTCGAGATCGAAGACGAGGGTAGGGCGCATGCGGCAAGCTTCCGGCTGGAGGGCGGCGGGAGCATAGCCGCAGCGCGCGGGCGGACAAGGGCCGGAGATCACATGCCAGGAAGATGCTGGGCGAGGCCGGGCAGGCGTTGGCGTGGCAGGCGTTGGCGTGGCAGGTGCCGCGTGCTAACACACCAGCCGCCGCGCAGGCTGCGGCGCAGGCCGGGCGGGACCGATGAGCGACAGTGACGATCTGAAGAAGCAGGCGGCGCTTGCCGCTCTCGACCATGTCGAACCCGGCATGAAGCTCGGCATCGGAACCGGCTCGACAGCCGTCTTTCTCGTCAAGGGACTTGGCGAGCGCGTGCGGGCCGGCCTCGACATTGTCGGCGTGCCGACGTCGGAGCGAACGGCCAAGCTTGCGACGGCCGAAGGTATCCGCCTGACGACGCTCGACGAGACGCCGCATCTCGACCTCACGATCGACGGTGCCGACGAACTCGACCGCTCGCTGCAGCTCATCAAAGGCGGTGGCGGCGCGTTGCTGCGCGAGAAGATCGTCGCGTCGGCATCGGATCGCATGATCGTCATCGCCGACGGTTCCAAGCTGGTCGACCGGCTCGGCGCGTTTCCGCTGCCGATCGAGGTCAATCATTTCGGTCTCGGCGCGACGCTCATCGCCATCGAGGCGGCGGCGCGGCGGCTCGGCCAGGCCGTGACCCTGAAGCGCCGTCTTGCGGCCGATGGCAGCTCGTTCGTCACCGACGGCGGGCACGCAATCATCGATGCATCATTTGGCCTTATTCGGGAGCCAGAAGCCATGAACCTTGCCCTCGCCGCGATTCCGGGGGTGGTGGAGCATGGTCTGTTCATCGGCATTGCGACCGCCGCCGTCATCGCCCGTCCCGAAGGCGTCATCTGGTTGCACGCCTAAAGTCATTCGCCCCATGGGAGCCCGTTCAATGAACCTCATCCACTCGTCCCTCCGCGCGGCGGTCCTCGCCATAGGCCTGATGGTCGGCTGTGTCGGCGCCGCGTCCGCCGAGGAGGTGACCGAGGCGCATCTGCAGGCGGCCGTTGCCGCGGTGCAGGCGGCCAAGACCTCGCGGGGCTTCGACAATCTGCTGCCGCTCCTCGCGCAGCAGACCCAGAACCGCCTGATCCGCATGCGTCCCGACCAGCACGTCCTCATCGGTCAGGTCGTCGACGCCGAAGCGCTCGATCTCGTCGCCCGTCGCGCCGATCTCGACAATGACGTTGCGCGCATCTGGGCGAAGTACTTCACCGAGGACGAGCTGAACGCCATCACCACCTTCTATAAGAGCCCGGCCGGTTCGAAGCTTGCCGATATCGGTCCGAAGGTCGTCGGCGAGACGCTGCAGTCCGTCAAGGGCTGGTCGGATCGCGTCGGCGAGGAGATGTTCGAGAAGTCGCGCGAAGAGCTGAAGAAGAAGGGCGTCGACCTCTAGGGTCTGGCGCGACCGGCCCTGCCGGTCCTATATGTGAGGCGAAGCCGGCCCGCTCGTGGCCGGCTTCGTCGTCTTCAAGCGGCGTTGTTTTCGGCAAGGGGCATCCAGGATCATGGCGGAGTTCGACGTCGACCTTTTCGTTATCGGCGCGGGTTCGGGTGGGGTGCGCGCCGGGCGGATCGCGGCGCAGCATGGTGCCCGGGTCATGGTCGCCGAAGAGGATCGCGTCGGCGGAACCTGCGTCATCCGCGGCTGCGTGCCCAAGAAGCTCTTCGTCTACGCATCGCGCTTTGCCGAGGATTTCGAGGACGCCGCCGGCTTTGGCTGGACAGTTGCGCCGCCGAGTTTCGACTGGCCGACGCTGGTCGTCGCCAAGGACCGGCAGATCGACGCCCTCAACGCCGCCTATATCCGCAATCTCGAGCGCTCCGGCGCCAAGCTCATTGCCTCGCGCGCCACGATCGAGGATCCGCACACGGTCCGTTTGGGCGACGGCACGATCGTCACGGCGAAATATATCCTGGTCGCCACGGGTTCGACGGCCTTCGTCGATCCAGCCCTCGAAGGCCGCGAACTGGTGATCACGTCGAACGAGGCATTTCACCTGCAGAGCCTGCCGGACAAGATCGTCATTGTCGGCGGTGGCTATATCGCGGTCGAGTTTGCCGGCATCTTCAACGGCCTCGGCGTCGAAACGACGTTGATCCATCGCGGCGACAAGCTGCTGCGCGGCTTCGACGATGATCTGAGGCATGGCCTCGGCGAAGCGCTGGAAAAGAAGGGCATCCGCGTGGTGCTCGGCGACAGCCCCGCGCGGATCGAGAAGGGCGAGGGCGGTCTTGTCGTCCACACGACGGCGGGGCTGGCCATCCCGGCGGGCCAGGTTATGGTCGCGACGGGACGACGCCCCAATACGAGCGGGCTCGGGCTGGAGCAGGCTGGCGTGCAGCTCGACGGCGCGGGCGCGATCACCGTCGACGAGCGCTCACAGTCGAACGTGCCTTCGATCTACGCGGTTGGTGACGTCACCAACCGCATCAATTTGACGCCGGTGGCCATCCGTGAGGGCCACGCCTTCGCCGACACGATCTTCGGCGGACGCGACGTCGTGGTCGATCATCTCGGCGTGCCGAAAGCGGTGTTCTCGCAGCCCGAGATCGGCACCGTGGGCCTGTCGGAGGAAGAGGCGCTGGCCGAATTCACCGCGGTCGACATCTTCAAGACGAGCTTCAAACCGCTGAAGAACGGTCTCTCCGGTCGCGATGAGCGCATGATGATGAAGCTGGTCGTCGATGGCGATAGCGGGCGGGTGCTCGGCTGTCACATCCTTGGCCATGACGCTGCCGAGATGATCCAGCTCGTCGCGATCGCCATCAAGCTCGGCGCCACCAAGGCGCAGTTCGACGCGACGATGGCGCTCCATCCAACCGCGGCGGAAGAACTCGTGACCATGCGCGAGCCCTCAATCCGGCATCGGCGGTAGGGTTCTCGTCTTTTTGCTTGTGAATCTGCGCTTTCGGGGCCAAACAACCCCGATCGCCAACTTACGAACGGCGCATAGACGCCGAGAGTGATCCCATGACCGCAATGGCTGCACCCGGTCGCCGTCTGCTCGACGGAAACGACTACAAGACTCTTGCGCTCTCCGCCCTCGGTGGTGCGCTCGAGTTCTACGACTTCATCATCTTCGTCTTTTTCGTCACCGTTCTCGGCCATCTGTTCTTCCCGCCGGAAATCCCGGAATGGGTGCAGCAGGTTCAGGCCTTCGGGATCTTTGCTGCCGGCTATCTGGCGCGCCCGCTCGGCGGCCTGGTGATGGCGCATTTCGGCGACCGGCTCGGCCGCAAGCGCATGTTCACGCTGTCGATCCTGCTGATGGCGCTTTCGACGCTCGGCATCGCCGCGCTGCCGACCTATGCGACCATCGGCATCGCCGCGCCGATCCTGTTGCTGGCGATGCGCGTCCTGCAGGGCGCGGCGATCGGCGGCGAGGTTCCGGGCGCGTGGACGTTCGTGTCCGAACACGTGCCTGTCCACAGGATCGGCCTTGCCTGCGGCATCCTCACCTGCGGCCTCACGGCGGGCATTCTGCTCGGTTCGCTGGTTGCGACCGCCGTCAACTTCATCTTCACGCCGGCCGATATCCTCGGCTTTGCGTGGCGCGTGCCGTTCCTACTCGGCGGCGTCTTCGGGCTCGTCGCGGTCTATCTGCGCCAGTGGCTGGCCGAAACGCCTGTGTTCATCGAGATGAAGGCCCGCAAGGAGCTGGCTGCCGAGCTGCCGCTGAAGGCCGTTCTGCGCGACCACAAGGCCGCAACGGCCGTGTCGATGCTGCTCACCTGGATGCTGTCGGGCGCGATCGTCGTCGCGATCCTGATGACCCCGACGCTGCTGCAGACGCTCTACAAGATTCCGGCGACGGACGCGCTCGCCGCGAACTCGATCGCGACGCTGTTCCTGACAATCGGCTGCGTCCTGGCCGGCCTCATCGTCGACAAGGTTGGCGCCGGCCGGTTCTTCACAATCGGCGGTCTCTTCCTGGGCGCCGCTACCTATTATTTCTACTCGTCCGTCGCCGCCGACCCAGCGACGCTCTATCCGCTGGCGGCTTTGGCCGGATTTTCGGTCGGCGTCATCGGCGCCGTTCCCTATGTGATGGTCAAGGCATTCCCGGCGGCGGTGCGGTTCACCGGCGTGTCGTTCGCCTACAACATCGCCTATGCGATCTTCGGCGGCCTGACCCCGCTGCTGGTGACGCTGGCGCTGAAGTCGGACCCGATGGCGCATGCGCACTATCTGGCGTTCCTGTCGCTGCTCGGCGCGGGGATCGGTGTGTATCTCTGGTCGCGGGATCAGCACTGAACGCAAGAAGCGGGTGGCCGGGCGCGCGATGTCCGGCCATCATGAGGCCATGAGCACGACCGTCCCGTTTCCCGCCGAAGCACGTATCTATGGCGTGACCACCACCGGCATCTTCTGCCGGCCGGATTGTCCTTCGAGGTCGCCCCGGCCGGAGAATGTCCGCTTCTTCGCCGATGCAGCCGCGGCCGAGACGGCGGGCCTCCGGGCTTGCAAGCGCTGCGCGCCCGGACGGGAACCGTGACGCAGTTCGCGGTGCCGCTTCCGGCAGATTACCGCGCTGCCGACTTCCTCGCCTATCACGGCCGCGATCCCCTCAGCCTCAGCGAACGCGTTGCGGGGACGAGGTTCGAAAAGCCGCTCAGGCTATCGGGCGGCCTGGCGCTGTTGTCGCTCGATATCAGTGACACCGTGGCATTGGCGAACTTTGACCGGGCGCTTGGCGCCGCCGAGAGCGTCGAGGCACACGACATTGTCGCGCGGCTTTTGGGGTTCTTTAGCGATCCGGCCGGTTTCGAGGCCATGGCGGCAGCGGCGACCATCGCTGCCGCGCGCCCCGGCCTCCGCATTCCCCTGACCGCGACGGTGTTCGAGGCGGTGTGCTGGGCCGTCATCGGCCAGCAGATCAACCTGACCTTCGCGGCCGCCCTCAGGCGCGAGATGATCGCGCTCGCCGGAACGCAGCATCCAGGCAGCGGTCTTCTCGCCCATCCAGGGCCCGACGCCGTGGCATCGCTCGACCCCGCCGACCTTGCCGCGCGGCGCTTCTCGCGCTCCAAGGCGCGCTATCTGGTGGAGACATCCGCCGCGATCGCCGCCGGCACGCCCTCTCTCGAAAGCCTCGCGGCTGCCGGGCCGGAGACTGCCGAGGCGGCGCTGACGGCGCTCCGCGGCATCGGGCCCTGGACGGCGCGCTACATCCTGCTGCGCGGCTTCGGTTTTCCGGATGTCGCGCCGGTCGGCGATTCCGGCCTCGCGACCGGGCTCGAACGGCTCCATGGTCTCGACAGGCGTCCCGATATTTCGGAGCAGGAGGCTGCGATGCGGGCCTTCGCGCCACATCGCAGCCTCGCCACGGTTCATCTCTGGGCGAGCCTCAAGGATCAGCCCGGCGCGAAATCGAGGAAGCCGACCACGCTGGCGAACCGGCCAGATGCCGTCGTCGCGAAATCGGTTCCGCCCGCGACGGCCGGACCGGAGGCCGGGCCCAGCGTCCAGCTGAAGCGCAGCCGGTCGCCATAGGCATCGACGCTGCCAGCCCGCGCAAACCGGAAGTCTGGAAATTGCGCCTGCACGGCGGCGACCAGTCCGTCGATGCCTGCATGCCCCGCGACTTCGGCCAGCGGATCGCCATAGGTGGCGCCTTCGGCAAAGGTCTCGGCGACAAGCGTGCTCCGGCGATCGGGGTCGCGCTCGTTCCAGACGGCGATATAGCGCTCGGCAAGGGTGGCTGCATCGGTCATGGTGGTCTCCTTCACAAATCGCCGCCGGCCAATCCGGGGCGTCGACGGGCAGACCCTGCGACCTTGATTGCGTGGCGTCGATTACCTCAAAGGTCATTGGATGCTGCGGTCGGGGCGGCTAGTTTTCACGCCATGACAGCCACAAGCAGCACCTCCTTCGGCGAGGAACTCCGCAATTGGCGCCTTCGCCGGCGTCTCAGCCAGTTGGATCTTGCCGGCGAGGCGGATCTCTCGGCGCGCCATCTCTCCTTTCTCGAGACGGGCCGCTCGCGGCCGAGCCGCGCCACGGTTCTGAAGCTTGCCGCGCAGCTTGACCTGCCGCTGCGCGAGCAGAACAGCTTGCTGCTGGCTGCAGGCTTCGCGCCTGTTCATGCGGAGCGGCGGCTCGACGATCCGGATCTTGCGGCGGCGCGCGATGCGGTCCGGCGCATCGTCGATGGCCATCAACCCTATCCGGCCCTCGCGATCGACCGCCACTGGACCATGATCGAGGCCAATGCCGCCGTGGCGAGGCTGATCGAGGGCGTAGATCCGGCCCTGCTGACGCCGCCGGTCAATGTTCTGAGGCTGGCGCTGCATCCGGCGGGCCTCGCCGCGCGCACCGTCGATTTCCCGCTCTGGCGCGCGCATCTCCTCGGCCGCCTCGCCCGCGAGGCCGAACTGACCGGCGACCCGAAGCTGCTCGATCTGCATGCCGAACTGGAAGCCCTTCCGGCCGGCGGACCGCGCCGGATCACATCGCCCGCACCCTATGGCGGCATCGCTCTGCCATTCCGCATTCGCGTCGGCGATGAGGTGCTGTCCTTCATCACCACGACAACGGTCTTTGGCGGGCCAGCCGATGTGACGCTGTCGGAACTTGCGATCGAAGCATTCTTTCCGGCCGACGAGGAGACCGCCGCCCAGCTGCGCAGCCTCGCTCTTGGCTGACGCGGTAGGTTGTAGCGCTATGGCAGTGCAGCATGGCTGACGATTGGCGAGCGGGCCGAGACGCGTGTATAAGGGCGCCTTTCCGGCCGGCAGGGCAGGGCGCCGCTTGGGCGCCGCATGCCGGTTCGCAGTGGAGCGATCATGATCAAGACAGGCTGGACCCCCGCGAGCTGGCAGCAGAAGCCGATCCAGCAGGTGCCGGATTATGCCGACAAGGCTGCGCTCGAAGCGGTCGAGGCAAGGCTTGCGACCTATCCACCGCTGGTCTTCGCGGGCGAGGCGCGCAAGTTGAAGAAGGGCCTCGCTTCCGTCTCGCGTGGTGAAGCGTTCCTGCTTCAGGGCGGCGATTGCGCCGAGAGCTTCATGGAGCATCACCCCGACAATATCCGCGACTTCTTCCGCGTCTTCCTGCAGATGGCTGTGGTGTTGACCTTTGCCGGCCAGATGCCGGTGGTGAAGGTCGGGCGGATCGCCGGCCAGTTCGCGAAGCCCCGCTCGGCGCCGATGGAGAAGATCGGCGATGTCGAGCTGCCGTCCTATCGCGGCGACAACATCAATGGCATCGAGTTCACGCCCGAGGCGCGCAATCCCGATCCCCGCCGGATCGAGGACAGCTACCGCCAGTCGGCGGCGACGCTCAATCTGCTGCGCGCCTTCGCGCAGGGCGGCTATGCCAATCTCGAGCATGTGCATCAGTGGATGCTCGGCTTCGTCAAGGACAGCCCGCAGGGCCATCACTACCAGGAGATCGCCGACCGCATCTCCGAAGCGATGGCCTTCATGCGCGCTTGCGGCATCGATCCGGAAACGGCGCCGTCGCTGCGCTCGACCGATTTCTTCACCTCGCATGAGGCGCTGCTGCTCGGTTACGAGCAGGCGATGACCCGCGTCGATTCGACGACGGGCGACTGGTACGCAACGTCAGGCCATATGCTGTGGATCGGCGACCGCACGCGCCAGCCCGACCATGCCCATGTCGAATATATGCGCGGCGTCAGGAACCCGATCGGCCTCAAATGCGGCCCCTCGCTCAGCGCCGATGGCCTCATCGAGCTGATCGACCTGCTCAATCCGGAGAACGAGCCCGGTCGGCTGACGCTGATCTGCCGCTTCGGCGCCAACAAGGTGTTCGACCACCTGCCTCAGCTGATCCGCGCCGTCGAACGCGAGGCCCGCTCCGTCGTTTGGTCGTGTGACCCAATGCATGGCAACACGATCAAGGCGGTGACCGGCTACAAGACGCGGCCGTTCGACCTCATCCTCAAGGAAGTGAAGAGCTTCTTCGAGGTCCATGCCGGCGAGGGCACATTCCCGGGCGGCATCCATATCGAGATGACCGGCAAGAACGTCACAGAATGCACCGGCGGCGCTCGCGCGATCACGGACGAGGACCTTTCGGATCGCTATCACACGCATTGCGACCCGCGCCTCAACGCGGATCAGTCGCTGGAGCTTGCCTTCCTCGTCGCCGAGCTCCTGAAGACCAGCCGGATCGGTCACCAGAAGCAGGCGGTCGCGAGTGGATTCTGAGGCTGCCATCCATCACGGCGCCTGCCTCTGCGGGGCGGTTCGCTATCGCGTGGCCGGTCCGCTGGCGCCGGTCGTCGCCTGCCATTGCACTATGTGCCGGCGGCAGACCGGTCATTTCCTCGCCTCGACCAATGTCGCCGAAACGGATCTCGCGCTCGAGGGCGTCGGGCATGTCCGCTGGTATGCCGCCTCAGAGATCGCCGAACGCGGCTTCTGCGGCACGTGCGGCTCGGTGCTGTTTTGGCGAAGGCCGGGCTCCGGGCGCATCGCGATCGCGATGGGCGGCTTCGACAAGCCAACCGGCACGGCCATCGACCGGCATATCTTCGTCGCCGACAAGGGCGACTATTACGAGATCGCCGATGGGATACAGCAGTTTCCTGGCGACGACTGAGCCGGTCGCCAGCTAAGCGGCAGACGGCGTGAGCCGCTCCAGCATTTCCGCTGCTTCGATGGCCAGCCGCGGGTCGATTCGGTCCTCGATGCACCATGCGGCGGAAAGGCCGGCATGGGCGAAGGCGAAGCCGATGACGCGCGCTGGATCGAGGCCGAGCGTCTCCGAGAGGGTCGCCTGCAGGCGCGACGCCCGTTCGGGATCGAGTACGAGCCGGTCGACGCCAGCGGGATTGAGAAAGAGATTGGCGACGTCATAGGCCCGCTCGCCGCGGACGCCTTTCGGGTCGATCGCGAGCCAGCCGCGCGGGCTGTCGAGCACGTTCTCATGGTGCAGATCGCCGTGCAGAACGAACGGCTCACGTGGCTGCGAGAGGAGGGCGCGCGCCATCGCGACACAGCGTGTGAGGACCGGATGGACCGGGTCCGCCTCGAACAGGGCACGAAAACGCCGGGTGAGCGTCGGCAGCTGCGGCGGCGGTGTCGCGCGGGGCGCGTGAAGCTGCGCTGCGACCGCCGCGATGATGCGGATGGCGCCATCGTCATCGCCTGAGAGCGCCATCTGCGTCAGCGAGCGCGAGCCGACGGCGCGTTCCATGAGAACCGCGTCGTCGTCCATCTCGACGACACGCACCGCGCCTTGGCCGCCAAACCAGAGGAGCGCCGCGAGGCCCGGGCCCTCATCGCTCGAGGGCTTCAGCAGCTTGAGCATGGCCGGCTGGCCTTCCCGGATCACGGGAAGCAGGTTGCTGGTCGGCGTTTCGATCGGCACGCCATCGGCGACGAGCCGCCAGCGCACCATCCAGGGCGAGAAGAGCAGGGCAGGCGGCTCCATGTCAGGCGGCGCCCGCGACGATGGGCTCCCGGCGCGGCCTTGCGATCAGCAGCGCGAGCGCGGCGGCGATGATGCCCGTGACGCCCGCGATCATGAAGGCGTCGAAATAATTGCCCTGTACCGTTCGCATCCAGCCGGCAAAGAAGGCCGCGGAAGCCGCGCCGAGTTGATGGCCGGCGGCGATCCAGCCGAACACCATCGGCGCCTTGCGGTCGCCGAAGGCTTCGGTGGCGAGGCGGACGGTCGGCGGCACGGTGGCGATCCAGTCGAGGCCGTAGAACACGACGAAGAAGGAGAGACTGTAGAAGGAGAAATCCGAGAAGGGCAGGTAGAAAAGGGACAGGCCGCGCAGGCCGTAGTAAGCGAAGAGCAGCTTGCGCGGGTCGACGCGGTCGGTGAGCCAACCCGACGCTGTGGTGCCGACAAGGTCGAACAACCCCATCATCGCCAGCATGCTCGCGGCCTGCACCTCGGGAATGCCCATATCGGCGCAGAACGAGATCATATGCGTGCCGACGAGACCGTTGGTCGTGAAGCCGCAGATGAAGAAGGTGGCGAAGAGATACCAGAAGGTGCGGGTCCGCGAAGCTTCGACCAGCGCATTGATGGCGTTGCGGAACGGATTGCCCTGATGCGGCGCGGCCGGCGCCTCGGCGCCGGTGGCGCCATAAGGCATGACACCGATCGAGCGCGGGCTTTCGGGGACGAGCAGCAGCACGACCGGGATCAGAACCGCCATGAAGATCGAGATCGTCAACACGATCGCCTGCCAGCCGCCCCATTCGGAGAGCGCGGCGAGACCGGGCAGGAAGATCAGCGTGCCCGTCGCGGTCGAGGCGGAGAAAAGTCCCATCATCAGGCCGCGATTGGTGACGAACCAGCGGTTGACGACCGTCGCGCCCATCACCAGCGCCACCGCGCCGGAGCCGATGCCCGAGAGCACGCCCCATGTGGCGATGAACTGCCACGGCTCGGACATCAGCGCGCTGAGCCCGGTCGAGACCGACATCAAGACGAGCGCGCAGACGAGGGTCCGCCGGACGCCGAAGGTCTGCATCAAGGCGGCGGCGAACGGGCCGGCGAAGCCATAGAGGAAGATGCCGATCGCCGCTCCGGCTGATATGGTGGCCTTGTCCCAGCCGAACGCCGATTGCAGCGGTAGCATCATGACGCCTGGCGCGGCGCGAAGACCGGCCGCCGACAACAGCGCCAGGAAGATCACACCCGCAACGATGAAGGCGTAGTTTTGGCCGAAAGGCCGCCTTGTGATGGACTGCATGAGACTCACCGCCGCGATGATAGGGCTTGATGATACGTACCGGTCTGTTACATATCAAAAGGGCGCGTTGTCAATGGGAGACCGCAGCAAGCTATGAATTCGAACCCGCCTGATGCTACGGCCAAGCCCCGCGCGGCCGAGCGGATCCTCGACGTCGCGCGCGAGCTCTTCTATCGCGATGGCATCCGCGCCGTTGGCGTCGACGAGATCGTGGAGACGGCGGGCGTCTCCAAACCGAGCCTCTATCGCGCCTTCCCTTCCAAGGACGAACTCGCGGCGGCCTATCTCCGCGACTACGAGGTCGGGTTCTGGGATCGGTTCGAGAAGGCGCTGGCGCGGCATCCGGGCGATCCGCGCGCCGGCATTGTCGGCTATTTTTCCGGCGTCGGGCAGCGCCAGGCGCAAACCCGCTATCGGGGCTGCGCGCTCACCAATGCCGCGGTCGAGTTTCCCGAGCCGGGCTCGCCGGCGCGGCTCGTCAGCGAGGCCAACAAGCGGATGCTGCGCGATCGCCTGGAGGCGCTCGCGCGCGAGATGGGCGTGGATGATCCGCCCCTGCTCGCCGACGGCCTGTTGATGCTGTTCGAGGGTGCCAATGCATCCGGCCAGATCTTCGGGTCGGACGGCCCGGTCCGTTCGCTCGCCGCCGTTGCCGATCGCCTGATCGGAGCGAGCCTTTCCGCCTGACCGCAACGATTGCGCTGCGGCCATGCGCGGGCTACATCGCCTCGCATGACACAGAACCCCGTCATCGTCCGCTTCGCGCCCTCGCCGACCGGTTTTCTCCATATCGGCAATGCGCGTCCGGCTCTGTTCAACGCCCTGTTCGCGCTGCGCCATGGCGGTCAATTCGTGCTGCGGCTCGACGATACCGATCGGGAGCGCTCGGAAGAACGCTTCGCGGACGCGATCCGGCAGGACACCGCCTGGCTCGGAATCCAGGCGGATCGCTTCGAATGCCAGTCGAGCCGCATCGCCGCCTATGAGGCCGCAGCCGAGGCGCTCAAGCGTTCGGGGCGGCTTTATCCGGCTTATGAGACGGCCGACGAACTCGACCGCCGTCGCAAGCGCCAGATGGCGCGCGGCCTGCCGCCGATCTATGACCGCGCTGCCCTGCGCCTCACCGATGCCGAGAAGGCCGCCTTCGAGGCCGAGGGCCGCCGGCCGCATTGGCGCTTCCGTCTCGACGATGCATCGCCGCATGTGGCGTGGGACGATCTTGTGCGCGGGGCGGAGAGCGTCGACATCGGCTCGCAGTCCGATCCGGTGCTGATCCGCGGCGACGGGACCTTTCTCTACACGCTGCCTTCGGTGGTCGATGACATCGATTTCGGCATCACGCATATCATTCGCGGCGATGATCACGTCACGAATACCGGCGTGCAGATCCAGCTCTTCGAAGCGCTTGGCGGGGCGGTGCCGCGCTTTGGCCATATCAACCTTCTGACCACGGCGAGCGGCGAGGGGCTCTCCAAGCGGACCGGCGCGCTGTCGCTCGCCTCACTGCGGGAAGAGGGGTACGAACCGATGGCCGTCGCCTCGCTGGCCGTGCTGATCGGCACATCGGCGCCGGTCGAGCCCGCAGCCGATCTTGCAGCGCTGGCCGGGCTCGTCGACCTCACGATGATCTCGAAGGGGCCGGCGAAATTCGATCCGTCCGATCTCGACGGATTGAATGCGCGCCTGCTGCACGCGCTGCCCTTCGAAGCGGTCGCCGACCGCCTTGCAGCGCTCGGCATCGCTGGCGGGATGGAATTCTGGGAGGCGGTGAAGGGCAACCTTGTCCGCCTTAAGGACGCGTCAGACTGGTGGGCTGTCGTCACCGGACCGGTCGCGCCGCTGCCGATCACTGCCGAGGACGCCGCTTTTCTCGCGGCGGCTGAGGCAGCGCTGCCGCCTGAGCCGTTCGATGCGGGCACCTGGAAAGCCTGGACCGATCAGCTCAAGTCCAGCACGGGACGGAAGGGCAAGGCGCTGTTCCTGCCGCTCCGCCGCGCGCTGACCGGCCTCGATCATGGGCCGGAGCTCGCCAGCCTGCTGCCGCTTATTGGGCGTAGTAATACGATGGCCCGACTCGCCGCACAGAGCCGGCTACCGGCAGAGTGAGCGTCGCGACGGGGGTCTCGGCGCCTGTCCTGCCGGGCTCGCCGGTTTCGGTCTCGCTTCCGCCGCCGGCAAGCGATGGTGCGTCCGCGCCGAGGGCGGGCCGCGTCGCCGAGGGCGACGCCAACGTGTTCGTGTAGGGGGCATTGCCAATCGGCGTGTAGTCGCCGGCAACCGGGTCGAGCGCGGCCGGCTTGCCGCAGGCGCAGCTTGGATTGAAGCTGGTGCGATAGGCGAACGCCGTCGGCAGGTCGCTGTAGCGTGACTGATCGACCGTCGAAAGGGCGCGGCTCGCATCCTGGCCGGGGTTTCGGTGCGCATAGAGTGCGACGTCGGTGCCAGGGCACAATTGATGGCAGGCCTGCTCGTCGGCGGGGAAGTTCGCTTTCGACGTCGAATAGCTGATCGGGAAATAATAGCCGTCGCAGGACCGCACGCAGAGCGTCCGATAGGTTCCGCGTCCGAACCCGCTGTCATAGCCGCCGCCATCCGACCTCGAGCTGTCGCGCGTCACGGGCGCCGCCGGGACGACGGCGACGTTTGGCTGCGGCTGGTTGTTGTCGGGATTGAACAGGCGTTCGAGAAAGTTGCGCTGCCGCGGCTGGACGACATAGCTCGCATATTGCGGACCGCAATCATTGGCGCCGAGCTGGCGCAGGATCGCATCGCGGTTGCCGGCGGGAGGCTGGCGCACCCCGGCGGTCCGGGAACCCCGCTCGAGCTTGGCAAGGTTAGCCTTCATCTTGCCGATCGAGGCGACGAGCGCCTGGCATGACGGCGAGCCCGACTGGTCCCGCGTCAGGAAGGCCGCGCCGAGACAGCCGCTGCGACGGGCCTGGCTTTCGGCCGAGGCAATAGCCTGGCGCTGGCGACCGGCCGCGTCGCCGAAAGCTGCTGCGCGGCCGCCGCCCTGCGGGGCGGCTGCAAGCTGCGCTTCAAGCGAGCGGCAGATGGTCGACGCCGCCTCCGCGGCTCCGGCAAATCCGAGCAGAACGACCACCGCGATGGCGACCCGCGAAAGCTTACTCAGAACACACATTATCCGGTCTCTTCGGCGGCTTGGCACTTCGTCGACTTGATCAGTCTCTCTTAGCATGTCAGCGGGTCCGGGTCACTCATGCGCGGGCCTCGCCAACAGAAACCTCGCCGCAAGCCAATCATTCGTGCCGCGAACGGCAGCGATCACAATGTTTCGATGGTTATTTCGCGGGCATTGTGCCTAATGAGCGGCCAACGGCGCCGCGCGCCGCTTTTGTTATTTCCGAGATCGCCATGCCTGTCCAAACCGCCACTCTCGAGCGGGAGAGCCTGCTTCACCCCTGGATCGTCGAAGCCCGCGCCACGATTTCGCTGTCGCTGCCGCTGATCCTGACCAATCTGGCACAGACGGTGATCAACGCCACCGACATCGTCTTCATCGGCTGGCTCGGCTCGCGCATGCTGGCTGCCGGTGCACTCGGCACCAATCTCTATTTTGCGATGCTGATCTTCGGCATCGGCATGATCTCGGCCGTATCTCCGATGATTGCCAAGAAGCTCGGCGAGCGCCGCCATTCGGTGCGCGCGGTGCGCAACATCGTTCGCCAGGGCTTCTGGCTGGCGCTGGCGATCTCGATCCCATTCTGGATTCTCCTGTGGCACAGCGAAGCGATCCTGCTCGCGATCGGCCAGGAACCGGAGCTGGCGGCCATCGCCGGCCACTACATGCGCGGCCTGCAATGGGCCATGCTGCCCTTTCTCTGCTATCTCGTGCTGCGCTCGTTCGTCGTCGCGCTCGAGCAACCGTTCTGGTCGCTGGTGATCGGTGTCATCGGGCTCGCGGTCAATGCGCTCGCCGTCTGGGCGCTGGTATTCGGCAAGTTCGGGCTGCCGGCACTCGGGATTGTTGGCGCGGGCATCGGATCGACGATTTCGGCGATGGCGATGTTTGCCGGCATGGCCGTGGTCTGCGTCGTCCATCCCCGCTTCCGCCGCTATCATGTGTTCGGCTATTTCTGGCGGCCGGATCTCAGCGAATTCCTGAAGCTCGCGGCGCTCGGCCTGCCGATCGGCATTGCCGTCGGCCTCGAGGTCACCGTCTTCAACGCGGCTGTGTTCCTGATGGGCCTCATCGGCGCCACTGCCGTCGCGGCGCATGCGATCGCCATCCAGTTTGCCGCGCTCTGCTTCATGGTGCCGCTCGGCTTCTCGCAGGCGGCGACGGTGCGGGTCGGCTATGCCTATGGCGCCGGGGATCGCGACGCGATCCGCCGTGCCGGCTGGACGCCGTTCGCGCTCGGCATCGCCTTCATGTGCTGCACGGCGCTGGTGATCCTCGCCGTGCCCGAACAGCTCGCCGGCATCTTCCTCGACCGCGGCGATGTCGCAAATGCGGAGGTGGTGCGGCTCACCGTCTCGTTCCTGTTCATCGCTGCGCTGTTTCAGGTGTTCGACGGGGCGCAGGTGATCGCTGGCGGCATGTTGCGTGGGTTGCATGATGCGCGCGTACCGATGCTCTATGCTCTGCTCGGCTATTGGGGCGTCGGCCTCGGCACCAGCGTGACGCTCGGCTTCGGGCTCGGCTATGGCGGCATCGGCATCTGGATCGGGCTTGCCTGCGGCTTGGCGGCCACCTCGATCATGCTGGTGACCCGGTGGATGCGGCGCGGCCCGCTCCGGCTCGAAGGCATCGCCGCCTGAGCGTCGCCCCTCGCAAGCGAGGGGGCGGCCGTCCTATATAGCGCTCGGCCCCTCGCAACGGAGACATCCATGCGCCGCTCGCTCGCTGCCGTCCTCGCGCTCTTCGCCGCCTGCGCCTTTGCCGCGCCGGCGCTTGCCGACGGTCCGGATCTCATCTTCAAGGAGTCGACCACGTTCAAATGGGTCACGCCCAACGACAAGATCGCCGTCTACGGCATCGATGATCCTGAAGTCGACGGCGTCGCCTGTCATTTCGCGGCGGCGGAGAAGGGCGGCGTCTCCGGCATGCTCGGCCTCGCCGAGGAGACATCCGACATTTCACTTGCCTGCCGGCAGGTCGGCCCGATCTCGTTCAAGGGAAAGATCGGCCAGGGCGACGAGATGTTCCGCCAGCGCAGGTCATTTTGGTTCAAGAAGATGCAGATTGTGCGTGGCTGCGATCCGAAGCGCAACGTGCTGGTCTATCTCGTCTATTCCGACAAGCTGGTTGACGGCAGCCCGAAAAACTCGATCTCCAGCGTCCCGATCATGCCCTGGGGCGATAAGCCGGCCGTGCAGTGCAAGGATTTCATGAACTGAGGCGACCGGCCGACGGTCGGCACCGCTGCCGCTCTCTTGCGATCGAACGAGAGAAGCACTAACCCGGGAACCGACAGGATCCTCGAAGGACTTCGCCCATGAACGCCATTGCCCGCCCCGCCGACCCGAAGAAGCTGATCCGGGGCGCGACCGGCGATTGGGAGGTCGTGATCGGCCTCGAAGTGCATGCTCAGGTGCTGTCGAACTCGAAGCTCTTCTCAGGCTCGTCGACGGAGTTCGGCGGCGCGCCGAATTCGCATGTCAGCCTTGTCGACGCCGCGATGCCCGGCATGCTGCCGGTCATCAATCGCGAATGTGTCGCGCAGGCGGTCCGCACCGGCCTCGGCCTCAAGGCCGCGATCAACACGCGCAGCGTCTTCGATCGCAAGAACTACTTTTATCCGGATCTGCCGCAGGGCTACCAGATCTCGCAGTACAAGCAGCCGATCGTCGGTGAGGGTGAGATCACCATCGACCTCGATGGTGGCGAAAGCGTCGCCGTCGGCATCGAGCGGCTGCATCTGGAACAGGATGCCGGCAAGTCGCTGCACGACCAGCATCCGACCATGAGCTTCGTCGACCTGAACCGTTCGGGCGTCGCGCTGATGGAGATCGTGTCGAAGCCGGATCTTCGCTCCGCCGACGAGGCCAAGGCCTATCTGACCAAGCTGCGCACCATCATGCGCTATCTCGGCACCTGCGACGGCAACATGGACGAAGGCTCGATGCGCGCCGACGTCAACGTGTCCGTCCGCCGGCCAGGAGAGCCGTTCGGCACGCGCTGCGAGATCAAGAACGTCAACTCGATCCGCTTCGTCGGCCAGGCGGTCGACTATGAGGCGCGCCGCCAGATCGCGATCATCGAGGATGGTGGCGTGATCGAGCAGCAGACCCGGCTCTTCGACGCCAACAAGGGCGAGACGCGCTCGATGCGCTCCAAGGAAGAGGCGCATGACTATCGCTACTTCCCGGATCCTGACCTGTTGCCACTCGTGCTCGACGAGGCCTGGATCGAAGGCCTCGCCGCTGCGCTGCCTGAACTGCCCGACGCCCGCAAGGCCCGCTTTATCGCTGACTACGGCCTCTCGCCCTATGATGCGGGCGTGCTGGTCCTCGAAAAGGACACGGCCGAATTCTACGAGGCCGTCGCCCGTGGACGTGATGCCAAGGCGGCTGCCAACTGGGTGACGCAGGAGCTTGCGGCCCGCTTGAACAAGGACGGCCTCGATATCGCCAGCAGCCCGGTTTCGGCCGGTCAGCTCGGCGCGATCATCGATCTGATCGCCGATGGCACCATCTCGGGCAAGATCGCCAAGGACCTGTTCGAGATCGTCTGGTCCGAAGGCGGGGATCCCAAGGCGATCGTCGAAGCGCGCGGGCTGAAGCAGGTCACGGATACCGGCGCCATCGAGAAGGTGGTCGATGACATCATCGCCGCCAATCCCGACAAGGTCGAGCAGGTCAAGCTGAAGCCGACGCTTGCCGGCTGGTTCGTCGGCCAGATCATGAAGGCGTCGGGCGGCAAGGCCAACCCGCAGGCCGTGAACGAAATCCTGAAGCGAAAGCTCGGCCTCGAATAGGCTGGACGCCGCGCCCGTATCCATCTCAGTGCCGCGTCGTTGCTGACCTCGGCCGGGCTTGCATGCATGGCGGGTTGAGTTTTTCGGTCGCCAAACATACTATGAATGGGCGCGCAGGGTCGTTGGCCCCCGCCAGGCGCGTCCACGGAGGGGCAGACAGAACATGCGCGGCGTCCAGGATACGACGCGCGCTCTCGCAACGACGGGGCGGGAGCGTGTGATCAGCTTGTCCGATCGCGTTGCGGGCGAGATCGGCCGCCGTATCGTTTCCGGCCAGTACCAGCCCGGCGACACGCTGCCGACCGAGCCGCGCGTTCAGGAGGAATTCAAGGTTTCGCGCACGGCGGTGCGGGAGGCCATCCGCCTGCTGTCGGCCAAGGGGCTAACCGTGTCGCGGCCGAAGATCGGCACCAAGGTCCGCCCGCGGGCCGACTGGAACATGCTCGATCCTGATGTGCTGCGCTGGCAGATCGATCCGTTTCCGAGCGACGAGTTCATTCATTCGCTGTTCGAGATGCGCGAGATCATCGAGCCGGCCGCCGCTTCGCGCGCCGCCGAACGCGCCACGCCTGAGGAAATCGAGGCTCTGGCCGAGGCGTTCGACGGCATTCGCAGCCGGCCGCGCGGCAGCGCCGATCAGATCAAGGCGGATCTCGCCTTCCACATGGTGGTGCTGGAGGCCTCGCATAATCCGTTGCTGCGCTCGGCCGGCAGCATGATCGAATCTGGCCTCGTCATCTCGTTCTCGCTCGGCTGGCGCACGGTGATGGGCGACGACGCCGTGCTGCAGCATCGCGACGTCTATGAAGCCATCCGCGACCGCAACGCCGACGGCGCCTATCTCGCGATGCGGCGCCTGTTGCGGAATGCCAAGGGCAACGTATTCGACTCGATCTGGGTCAATCGCCGCAGCGAGGCCGGCGCCGAAACTGAAATCCGCTAGCGGACCGAAATCCTATCCGCCCAGCCGCATCGCGCCGCTGGGCTTTTCGACAATCGAGGCCGCCTGAAGACGCGGCCTCCGCAACTGAAGGAGGAAGCGATGAGGTTGATGCAGATCAGGACCGAGGATGGCGGCCGCGCCGTCGTGGCGACCGTCGGCTCGGCGAAGAACGAGCGGTCCTACATCGTTCCGGGCTATGTCACCGTCTACGATCTGGCGCGCGCTGCCATCGCCGCCAAGAGCGGGATCGTGTCGCTGGTCGAGGCGGCCGGCGAGGGCGCGGCGGTCGATCGTGCGGCGCTGCTGGCATCAGGCCGCGTTCTCGCGCCGATCGATCACCCGGACGAGGCGCATCTCCTGATCACCGGCACGGGCCTGACGCATCTCGGCTCGGCCTCGGCGCGCGATGCCATGCACAAGACGGCTGCGGTGGCCGAAGAGACGCTGACCGACTCGATGAAGATGTTCCGCATGGGCATCGAGGGCGGCAAGCCGGCCGCCGGCAAGGTCGGCGTGCAGCCGGAATGGTTCTTCAAGGGCGACGGCGCGCTCCTGGTCGGCCCGGGCGAGCCACTGACGGCGCCGTCCTTCGCCCAGGATGGCGGCGAGGAGCCGGAAGTTGCCGGCATCTACATCATCAGCGATGACGGCCTGCCGTTCCGCATCGGCTTTGCGCTCGCCAATGAATTTTCCGACCATGTGATGGAGCGGGTGAACTATCTCTATCTCGCCCATTCCAAGCTTCGCGAATGCGCGGTCGGGCCGGAGCTTCTGGTCGGCCCGTTGCCGGACGACGTGCGCGGCCGTTCGCGCATCCTGCGCGGCGGCGAGGTGATCTTCGACGAGCCCTTCCTCTCGGGCGAGGCGAACATGTCGCACACGCTGGAAAACCTCGAGCATCATCACTTCAAATACGATTTTTTCCGCCGCCCCGGGCAGCTCCACGTCCACACCTATGGAACGGCGACGCTGTCGGTCGCGTTCGGTATCAAGACCGAGCCGGGCGATGTGTTCGAGATCGAATCCGAGGTTTTCGGACTGCCACTGCGCAATGCGCTTGCCTTCGCGCCCGAAGAAACGGTGGCGGTGACCGCTCTCTAAATCGGGTGGCGGTCGCGTCGAAGGTTGGCCCGGCCGGCCCGGCGCGCTAGAACGGACGCCAACGCGATCCAGCCCCTCCCTTGCGAAGCCATCCCGTTCGGCGGGACGGCTTCGCTCCCCATGAAACATTCGAGGATGCGATGACCGAACTGCACAAGAACTATATTGGCGGCGAATGGGTCGCTGGCGATGCCCGCCCCAACATCAATCCCTCCAACACCAATGAAGTGGTCGGCGAATTCGCGCAGGGCACGGCGGCCGACGCCAAGGCAGCGATCGACGCTGCCCAGCTGGCCTTCAAGACCTGGTCGCAGTCCGGCATCCAGCAGCGCCACGACATCCTGAAGGCGACCGGCGACGAAATCCTCGCTCGCAAGGAAGAGATCGGCCGTCTGCTGTCGCGCGAGGAAGGCAAGACGCTGCCCGAGGGTATTGGCGAGACCATGCGCGCCGCGCAGATCTTCCACTTCTTCGCTGGCGAAACGCTGCGCCTTGCGGGCGAGATCCTGCCGAGCGTGCGTCCGGGCATCGACGTTTCGATCACCCGCGAGCCGGTCGGCGTCGTCGGCCTGATCACGCCGTGGAATTTCCCGATCGCCATTCCGGCGTGGAAGATCGCGCCGGCGCTTGCTTATGGCAACACCGTGGTGATCAAGCCGGCCGATCTCGTGCCGGGCTGCACCTGGACCATCGTCGACATCCTCGTCCGCAATGGTCTGCCGAAGGGCGTCATCAATCTCGTGATGGGGCGCGGCTCGGTCGTCGGCCAGGCGATCCTCGAGTCGCCGAAGGTCAACGCGCTTTCCTTCACCGGTTCGGTTGGAACCGGCAAGAAGGTCGCCGAGGCCTCGATCGCCGTGATGCGCAAGTTCCAGCTCGAGATGGGCGGCAAGAACCCGACCATCGTGCTCGATGACGCCGACCTCAAGGTCGCGGTCGAATCGACCGTCAACAGCGCCTTCTTCTCGACCGGCCAGCGCTGCACGGCGTCCTCGCGCCTCATCGTCACCGAGAAGATCCACGACCAATATGTGGAGGCGATGGCCAAGCGCATGAAGGATCTCGTCGTCGACGACGCGATCAAGCAGGGCACGCATATCGGCCCGGTGGTCGACCAGAGCCAGCTTGACCAGGACGAGCGCTACATCCAGATCGCCAAGGACGAGGGCGGCACGCTCGCCGTCGGCGGCAACCGGATCGAGCGCGACAATCCCGGCTTCTTCCTGGAGCCGACGCTCTTCACCGGCACGACGCCGGAGATGCGCATCAACAAGGAAGAGGTGTTCGGCCCGGTCGCCAGCGTGATCAAGGTCAAGGATTACGAGGAAGCGCTCGCGGTCGCCAACGATACGCCCTTCGGCCTTTCTGCCGGCATCGTGACGACCAGCCTCAAGCATGCCTCGCACTTCAAGCGCAATGCCGAAGCCGGCATGGTGATGGTCAACCTGCCGACGGCGGGCGTCGATTATCACGTGCCGTTCGGCGGCCGGAAGGGTTCGAGCTACGGCCCGCGCGAGCAGGGCAAGTACGCGGTCGAGTTCTTCACGACCGTCAAGACGGCCTATACGCTGCCGTAGGGCACGATTGGGCGGGTGCTCGCGCCCGCCCTGTCGCTATGGATGGCTCGGTCGACGCCGCAGGGCGCCGATCGGGGTTTTCGGTGAGGTCAGTCCCGCATGCCGGCGACGGCCATGGCGCGTTCGCCGAACGCTGCGTCCGGGAAGGCGTCGCGCATGGCGCGCAGGGCCTCGGCGCCGCTCGATGGCGCCATCAGGGTGAGCACGCGGCGCATCTGGGCGATCTGCAGGTCGAGCGCAGCGACGAAACGAGGATCGTCGGCGGCCAGTGTTTCGGCCTCAAACTCGCGCGGGGCATGCTGCATCTGCCGTCTCCCTCGTCGCGGGGTGAGCCGCGGTTCTCATCCCCGTAAATTTGCGCGTCGAAGGTTAACCACTCGTAAAGCGCGGCGTCCCGGCGCAGCTTCGCCGGCCCGGACCGCCTTGCGGCGCGCGGCCCGCTCTGGTCCACTCCGTCCAGTCCGATTTCGACAGCGAGCGCCTCATGACGACACCCACTCCGCGCGATCTCATCGGTTATGGCCGCAACCCGCCCAATCCGAAATGGCCGGGCGGCGCCAATATCGCCGTGCAGTTTGTCGTCAACTACGAGGAAGGCGGCGAGAGCTCGATCCTCGATGGCGATAAGGCCTCGGAATCGCTGCTTTCGGAGATCGTCGGCGCGCAGCCCTGGCCCGGCCAGCGCAACCTCAACATGGAATCCATCTATGAGTACGGCTCGCGCGCCGGCTTCTGGCGGCTCTGGCGGCTGTTCTCGAGCCGCGGCATCCCGGTCACCTGTTATGGCGTGACGCTTGCCATGGCGCGCAATCCCGAAGCCGTCGCGGCGATGAAGGAGGCGGACTGGGAATTGGCCAGCCACGGTCTCCGCTGGCTCGAATATAAGGATTTTCCCGAGGCGGAGGAACGGCGGCATATCCATGATGCCATCCGCATCCATACGGAAATCACCGGCTCGCGGCCGCTCGGCTTCTATCAGGGCAAGCCGTCGGACAACACGCTGCGGCTGCTGATGGAGGAGGGCGGCTTCCTCTATACGTCCGACAATTATTCCGACGACCTGCCGTTCTGGGTCGACGGGCCACACGGCCCGCATCTGATCATTCCCTATACGCTCGACACCAACGACATGCGCTTCGCGACGCCGCAGGGGTTCAATTCCGGCGATCAGTTTTTCACCTATCTCAAGGACGCGTTCGACGCGCTCTATGAGGAAGGCGAGCAGGGCGCGCCGAAGATGCTGAGCGTTGGGCTGCATTGCCGGCTGGTCGGTCGCCCGGCCCGCGCGCAGGCGCTCGCCCGCTTCGTCGATTACGTCGCGTCAAAGGAGAAGGTCTGGATCCCGCGCCGCATCGACATCGCCTGGCACTGGCACGCGCACCATAAGCCGGCCTGAGCGCCGGCTGCATTCGCGCGCCGGCCATCGAGGCCGCTTGGCCCGTTCGCCTTGAATCCCGGGCTTTTGGAGGGTACTTCCCTCAGAGATGGGCAAAGCATTGATTCCGCCTGGCGGCGGCGACATTGAAGGCATCAATCTGCGCGAGGCGCTCGAGCAGCGTTACCTTGCCTATGCGCTCTCGACGATCATGCACCGGGCGCTGCCAGACGCCCGCGACGGACTGAAGCCGGTCCATCGCCGCATCCTCTATGCGATGCGTCAGCTCCGCCTCGATCCCGACGCCGGCTTCAAGAAGTCGGCCCGCGTCGTCGGCGACGTCATCGGCAAGTATCACCCGCATGGCGACCAGTCCGTCTACGACGCGCTGGTGCGCCTCGCGCAGGATTTCGCCGTCCGCTTTCCGCTCGTCGATGGCCAGGGCAATTTCGGCAATGTCGACGGCGATAGCGCCGCGGCCATGCGCTACACCGAAACGCGGATGACCGAGGTCGCGGCCCTCCTCCTGGAGGGCATCGACGAGAACGCTGTCGATTTCCGCGAGACCTATGACGGCGAGGATCGTGAGCCGATCGTCCTGCCGGGGAATTTTCCGAACCTGCTCGCCAACGGCTCCTCGGGCATTGCTGTGGGCATGGCGACGTCGATCCCGCCGCATAATGTCGCTGAGCTCTGCGACGCCGCCATCATGCTCATCAACCAGCCGGACAGCGACGTCGCCGCTCTGATGCAGCATGTGAAAGGCCCCGACTTTCCGACCGGCGGCATCATCATCGATGATCAGGCCACGATCGCGGAGGCCTATCGCACCGGTCGCGGCGGTTTTCGCGTCCGCGCGAAATGGCATGTCGAGGACCAGGGGCGCGGCACCTATCTGATCGTCGTCACCGAAATTCCGTATCAGGTGCAGAAGTCGCGTCTGATCGAGAAGCTGGCCGAACTGGTGCAGACGAAGCGCGTGCCGTTGCTTGTCGATGTGCGTGATGAATCGGCCGAGGATATCCGCGTCGTGCTGGAGCCGCGCGCCCGCACGGTCGATGCGGCGCTTTTGATGGAATCGCTGTTCAAGCTCAGCGATCTCGAAAGCCGCATTTCGCTCAACATGAACGTGCTCTCGAAGGGCATCGTGCCGAAGGTTATGAGCCTTGGCGACGTGCTGCGCGAATGGCTCGATCACCGCCGCGAAGTGTTGCTGCGCCGGTCAACCTTCCGCCAGGAGCAGATCCGCAAGCGCCTCGAGGTGCTCGGCGGCTATATTATCGCCTATCTCAATCTCGACGAGGTGATCCGCATCATCCGCGAGGAAGACGAGCCGAAGGCCGAGCTGATGCGGACCTTCGAGCTGACGGATGTTCAGGCCGAGGCGATTCTCAACATGCGGCTCCGCTCGCTGCGCAAGCTCGAGGAAATGGAGCTGCGCCGCGAGCATGCCAATCTTTCCGAGGAGCTTGCGCAGATCGATGCGCTGATGGCCTCCGAAGGCAAGCAGTGGAAGACCATCGCCTGGCAGATCGGCGAGATCCGCAAGACATTCGGCCCGGAGACCCCGCTCGGCAAGCGCCGTACCGACTTCGCCGATGCGCCGACACATGATGTCGAGGATCTGCAGCAGGCGATGATCGAGCGCGAGCCGATCACCGTCGTGGTTTCGGAGAAAGGCTGGATCCGCGGGCTGAAGGGCCATATCGGCGATCTCTCGACGCTGACCTTCAAGACCGATGACAGCCTCAAATTCGCGCTGCACGCCGAAACGACGGACAAGATCCTCGTCTTCTCGACCGGCGGGCGTTTCTACACGCTCGGCGCCGACAAGCTGCCGGGTGGGCGCGGCCATGGCGAGCCTGTTCGACTGATGGTCGATATGGACAATGAGCAGGACATCATCTCGGTCTTCGTTCACAAGCCGGGTCGCAAGCTGCTCGTGGCTTCGAGCGAGGGATACGGCTTCGTCGTGTCCGAGACCGAAATCATCGCCAACACCCGCAAGGGCAAGCAGGTGCTGAATGTCGACGGCACCGCGGAGGCGGCGCTCTGCGTCGATGCCTCGGGCGACATGGTCGCGATCATCGGCAAGAACCGGAAGTTTCTGGCATTCCCGCTCGAGCAGGTGCCCGAGATGTCGCGCGGCAAGGGCGTCAGGTTGCAGCGCTACCGCGACGGCGGACCGGCCGATATCCGTGTCTTCTCACGCGACAAGGGGCTGACCTGGCAGGATTCGTCCGGCCGTCTCTATACGCGCTCGATGGACGAATTGAAGGATTTCGTGGCAGATCGCGGCCAGGCCGGCCGGTTGCCGCCGGATCGGTTCCCGAAGACGAACGCTTTCGGCACGCCTGCCATTCCCTGATCCGTCAATCGCCTGCGGCGCGGCGGTCAGGGCTTGGCTGCCGGTTCCCAGCCCTGCGCGCCGAGATGCTCCTGGGGCTGGAAGCGCGCCTTGTAGGCCATCTTGCGCGAACCGGCGACCCAATAGCCGAGATAGACATAGGGCAGCCCCATCTTCCGCGCCCGCGCGATATGATCGAGGATCATGAAGCTGCCGAGCGAGCGGTCGATATAATCGGGCTCATAGAACGAATAGACCATCGACAGCCCATCCGAGAGGACATCTGTCAGAGCCGTGCCGATCAGCGGGCCGTCGCCAGCCCCGGTGATCGCGCTGTCGGGGCCGCGAAAACGATATTCGACCAGCATGGTCTCGACATGCGTGTCCTCGACCATCATCGCATAGTCGAGCACCGTCATGTCGGCCATGCCACCTTCGGAATGACGGGCATCGAGATAGGCGCGGAACAGCGAATACTGGTCCGAGGTCGGCGCCGGATCGACGCGCGTGCCGACGACGTCGCGGTTCTTCTCGATGACGCGGCGAAAGCTCTTGCCCGGGCGGAAGCGATCGACCGGAACACGGACCGAGATGCAGGCCTTGCAGGTCTCGCAGGCCGGTCGATAGGCAATGTTCTGGCTGCGGCGGAAGCCACCTTGGGTCAGGATCTCGTTGAGCGCCGAGGCGCGCGCGCCGACGAGATGCGTGAACACCTTCCGCTCCATTTGCCCCGGCAGATAGGGACAGGGCGACGGCGCGGTCAGGAAGAATTGCGGTGTGTCGGTCTGATGATGCGTCATCGGGCGAAAGACCGTCGCGGGTCGGCTGGACAAGAACGATGATCGGCCGGCGTCTCAGCCCTGACACCCATTGCGCGGTTCACCGACGGCTGCGTGTCAGCGGATCGCGATTCATGATGACCGTGCTGAGCAGCATGTCATGAAGCAGGCGCTTGCGGTTGGAAAAAAGGCCGATCAGCAGGATGAAGGGCGTCAGCAGCGAGATCGACACCCAATAGAGAATGACATGCGCGGCGGCGATGAAAAAGCCGATGCGGCTGCCATCGGTCGCCCTGATCGCGAGGCCGGCAAGGCGCATTCCGGGCGTGCCCGCATTCGGGCCGCCAAGGGTCAGCGCAACATACAGCACGGCGACGATGGCAAAGAAGGGCAGGGCAAACAGAAACCAGGCGACGCCGAATGTCAGCAAGCCCAGCGCGAACACGACAAGAATTGCCAGCAGCTCGAAGATGCCGAGCAGCAGGACATCGACGATGAAGGCCAGGATCCGCTTGCCGAGGACGCCGGAGAAGAGTTCCGGCTCACGCACGGGATCGAACACGTCCCCGATCGCATACATTCCGGTTTCCGAAACGCTCATGGGTCTTCGCTCCGCAGCTCTCGTCTCTTTTCGCCACCTTGCACTGCGCTATCCGCGAATGCTAGATCGCGTCACGGGCGCGTGATTGAGAGAGGTCACGCGTCCGAATTGCTATGTCGTGTGCCGAGTGCGTCGCTGCAAGTTCCGTAGTCGGGCGCCGTGCCCACCACAGTTTGTCGGGCCCGATCCAGATGGCATCAGAGCACATTGTCGAAAGCCCCCGCTTTTCGGTGGTGGCGCCGGCCTATAACGAGGAAGCGTGTCTCGAAGCGTTTCACCGCCGGGCTTCCGATGCCGCGCGGACCGTCGCCGGCGAGAACTATGAGATCATCATCGTCGATGACGGCTCGCGCGACCGTACTTATGAGATCGCGCGCCGCATCGCGGCCGAGGATCCGCATGTGGTCGCTGTTCGCCTGTCGCGCAATTTCGGCCATCAGCTTGCTCTGTGCGCCGGGCTGAAGCTCTGCCGCGGCACCCATATCCTCATCATCGACGCCGATCTGCAGGATCCACCGGAACTGCTCGCCGCCATGGTCCAGGTCATGGAAGCCGAGAAGGCCGATGTCGTTTTTGGCCAGCGCCGGAGTCGCGCCGGTGAGACCGCGTTCAAGCGCGGTACGGCCAAAGCGTTTTATCGTGGGCTGCGCCGGCTGGCCGATGTGGATATTCCCGCCGATACCGGGGACTTCCGTCTGATAACACGCCGCGTCTGCGACATCCTGAATGCCATGCCGGAGCGCTACCGCTTTACGCGCGGCCTCGTTAGCTGGGTGGGTTTCCGTCAGATCGCCATTCCCTATGATCGCGAGGCGCGTTTCGCGGGAACTAGCGGCTATCCGGTGAGGAAGATGATCCGCTTCGCTGTGGACGCGATCACCAGCTTCTCGATACTGCCCCTCCGTATCGCAAGTTTCACCGGCCTTATCGCGTCGATCGTCAGCGGCTTTGCTATCCTGTATACGCTCATCTCCTGGCTGACGGGGCATACCGTTGCCGGCTGGACCAGTCTGCTGTCCGCGATCTTCCTGATCGGCGGCATCCAGCTCTTCGTGCTCGGCATCATCGGTGAATATCTCGGGCGCCTCTATCTGGAGACGAAACAGCGACCGCTGTTCATCATCGATGAGGTCTACCGAGCGCATGAGCGGACCTAGTTCTGCGCCGGTCGAGCGTTCCACGTCGTTCTCTGCAACATCGTCAGGCCCTGGCAGCCAGGGGCGCCGGAATTCTTTCTGAGCGCCCCCCGCCGGTCTCTGGCGCATCTGACGGACTTCAGCCATAAGCTCGCGATCTGCAGCGCCGCCTCTCTGTGGGGATGAGGCTGGATGTCATGGAGTTGGGCCGTCCGGGAGATGTCCGGTGCGGCTGATCGGGGACGAAAATTGTCGGAAGTAACCCATCCGCCGGCACGGCTACCTGTCTTGGCAGGCTCTGGCGACAAGCAAAAGCCGTGGTTCCTCATCGGCGCTGTCGCGGCGATGTTCGTCTTCACGATGCTGGTCAATCTCTCGCTCAGTCGCCTCTCGGGGCATCTGGCGATGGTTCCGACCTATGATGACGTGAACTATTTCGCGGATGCGCTGGTGCGGCTGCGATTCGCCGATGGCTTCGGTCTCAGATCCGTCATCTGGTCGATCATTTCGGACCCGCCGCACGCGCCGGTGACGACGCTGACGGGCATGCTCGGCTTCTGGCTGTTCGGACCAGAACCGATCGCGGCCTATCTCGCCAATGGCTGGGTGATGCTGCTCTTCCTCGTCTTTATGGCGCGGATGAGCAGGCCGCTGGGTAACGAACCGGATCGGGCGCTGTTCATCGGTGTCTTCCTGTTCGTGACGGCCGTGCAGGCGATGGTCATGGAGTTTCGCCCGGATCTGCCGTCCGGGCTCATGCTCGCCATCGCGGTCCATGTCATCTGCCGCTTCGATTTTCGCACGGCCAGACTTCGGGACAAGATTGGCTTGGCGGCCATCGCCGTCGCGACGACCATCATCAAGCCGTCAGCCGTCATCTTGACGATCCCGGCGCTGTCGATCTCGCTCGTTCTCGCCGTGCTGACGCAATGCCTGAACGACAGAAAGAACTACGCGTTCATTCTCAAGGCGGCACTGCCGGCGATTATCGCCTATTTCCTGATGATGGTGCCGTTCGCCGTGATCTGGGGACGGCATACGGCTGAATATATCGTCGGCGTTCTCTTCACCTATGCCGATGTCTGGCGGACGCCGGGCGATGCCGCGTTTCACTGGAATTATCACCTCTTCGGGGTGGGCGGTAAGGCTGCCCTTGGACGTTTTGCCAAATTCGGCATCGCTGTCATTGCCATCGACCTGATGCTTTTCGCTGGCGTGAAGCGGTACAGGCAGCGCGGCGTGATCCAGTACTACATCATGCTCGTCATCATCTATTGCGCGATGGCGACATCAGGCGAAAAGACACCTTATCAGGGTAGCCTCATCTATCTTCCCATGGTCATCGGCGTTGCCATGGCGCTGGTGCGTATCCTTGCTTTCGCCAAGGACGTATCGGGTGTGAACTGGCTGCCGCGCGCCGCATTGATCATCATGATCGTCGTCGGCGCCTATCGTGCGCCGCTTGCCTTCTACTACTACGGCGCAGCGCCCAATTCTGCCCAACTGCCGCCGATCGTCGAGCGGATCGTGCAGCGACTGGTCGAGATCAAACTCGCCAATGTTGAGAACCCGCAATGCACGGACCGACCGCTGGAGGTCGTCTCGACCGATGCTGAGCCGATCCCTGTGCCTCTCATCCAGTATGAGGCCGCAAAGGTCGGGGTTCACGTCGTCACGCCGGTTACCTTCATGATGCGCGACTTTCCCGATATGCAGACGATCGCCGATCATGGGGACGTCGTGCTTATCGCCGATCCGTCGCATCATTCGACAAGTCGCTGGCTTCCCGGCATCGTCTACAATTCGGCCCTGTTCGACCATCTGGCCGCACAAAAGGGTGGCGCGCGCTATGATGTCGGCAGTCCAGACGGGACGCCGCAATGGCTCATAGTGGCGCCGCGCTGCGTCGTTCCGAAGTGACTATGGGCATTGCCGCCTGAGACGGGTCGGCGGCATCCGGCGCTCGTCAGGGTGCCGCGAGACGCTCGACCTTGTAGTGCCGTGCCTCCAGCGCCGCTTCGATTTCGCGGGCATGGTGCGGGCCGTGCGTTTCGATGGTGACGTCGACGCTCGCGCCCTTGGCCGGGACGCTGAGAAGCGTCCGGTGGTGCAGGACCTCGAGAATGTTGCCGCCGCAGCCGCCGATCGTCGCGGCGATATCGCCGAGGACGCCCGGCCGGTCGGGAATGATGAGCCGCACGGCAACGATCTTCTCCGCCCGTGCGAGTTCGCGCACCATGATCGAGGCGGCGAGCCGCGGATCGATATTGCCGCCGCAGAGCACGAGACCCACGCGCTGGCCGGCGAAGCGCTTCGGAAAGGCGAGGAGGGCTGCAAGTCCCGCCGCGCCCGCGCCTTCCGCCATGGTCTTCTGCAGCGTCAGATAGGCGTTGACCGCGCGTTCGATGGCGCTTTCCGGTACGAGCAGCACATCGTCGACGAAGCGGCGGGCGATCGCGAGCGTCAGCCGCCCGACATTCTTGACAGCGATGCCCTCGGCCAGCGTGTTGCCGCCGCAATCCGGCGGCTGGCCGTCAAGCGCGGCCCGCATCGAAGGATAGAGCTCGGTTTCGACGCCGATGATCGCGGTGCGCGGTGACAGTGCCTTGGCGGCGATCGCCATGCCGCCGATGAGCCCGCCGCCGCCGACCGGCACGACGAGGGCGTCAAGCGGGATCCCGCTTTCGATCATTTCGAGGGCGATCGTCCCCTGGCCTGCAATGACATGCGCATCGTCATAGGGGTGGACCCAGACGGCGCCGGTCGTCTCGGCGATGGTTGTCGCCCGGGCCTGCGCTTCGGCCAGCGTCTCGCCCTCGACGACGACCGTCGCGCCGAAGGATCGCGTTGCCTCGACCTTCACGAAGGGTGTCGTGGCCGGCATGACGATGGTCGCGGGAATGCCGAGGCGCGACGCGTGATAGGCGACTGCCTGCGCATGATTGCCGGCCGACATCGCCACGACGCCGGCGGCGCGCTCGGCGGGCGTCAGCGAGAGCAGCTTCACGAGAGCGCCGCGCTCCTTGAAGGCCGAGGTGACCTGCAGGTTTTCGTATTTCACGAAGACCTCGGCGCCGGTCAGTTGCGAGAGGCGGGGCGCGGGAAGGAACGGCGTCTTCAGGACGTTCCCCTCGATGACGCGCGCGGCGTCGCGGATGTCGTCTATCGATGGCAGCGCGATGGGGTCGAGAATGGGATCGAGCACGGTCATGGCGCGCCTCCAAAGTCACGATAGCCGGATCAGCCGGCCTTCCTCAAGCGCGGCCCTGCAGCCTATCAGGCCGTCGGGTCGCAGCAGGAACAGGATCGTCATCACGACGAGCACGAAGATGTCGCGCTCGCCTGAGCCGAAATAGGCCGACCAGCCGGTTTCGAGCGCAGCCAGCAGCAATCCGCCGATGACGGCGCCGCCGAGCGTCCCGCCGC
This sequence comes from Kaistia sp., assembly GCA_035555375.1. Taxonomy (GTDB): domain Bacteria; phylum Pseudomonadota; class Alphaproteobacteria; order Rhizobiales; family Kaistiaceae; genus Kaistia. The sequence goes on from DATMGR010000040.1 coordinate 63,218, forward strand.
CGATCAGGCAGGCGATGAGCGCCTTGAGACCGAGCAGGAAGCCGCCCGAATAGGACGTTCCGCCATAGCTCAGCGCGACGATGGTCCCGGCCAGCGCGGCGATGCTCGCGGCGAGGATGAAGGTGAACGCCGTCACGGCGCCGGGATCGATCCCGCAGAGACGCGCCATCATCCGGTCATCGGCGACCGCCCGCCAGGCGCGGCCGAAGGAGGAGCGGCGGATGCAGAGCATGAGACCGAGCACGGCAAGAGCCGAGGTGACGACGACCAGCGTGCGCATCGCCGTGATGACGACCGGAAACGGCCCGCCGGTCAACACGATCTGGCTCTCCAGCATCGGTTGCAGCCAGATCTCGCGCGAACCCTGCGCGATCCGCAGTCCTTCGGAGATCACGAGACCGAGGCCGACGGTCGCGACGATGAAGCTGCGCGGCGGGCGCTCGATCAGCGGCAGAACGATCGTGCGCGTCGTGAGCCAGCCGGCCAACGCAGTGAGCGACACGGCCACCGCAAGCGCCATCGCCAGAATGCCGGCGAGCGAAGGCACATGCGCCTCGATGGCCGTGACGAGACCGAACACGGCCCCGAAGGAGCCGATCATCGCCATTTCGCCGAAGGCCATGTTGATGCGGCCGATCAGCCCGTAGATGAGCGCATAGGCGAGGGCAAGCGGCACATAGAAAGCGGCAAGGTTGAGCGCGTTCACCGTCTGCTGCAGCGCGTAACCGACCGCTGCCGGCGGCGCGACTGACAAAAGGGCGAAGCTCGGGGGCTGCCATCCCGTCTCGCCGACGGCGGTCATCACGGCGCCGGGTTGGTCGAGGAACCAGCGATCGAGCAGGGCCAGCCGCCATCCGGGCATCGGGCCCTCATAGCCGCGGACGGCGATGATCTCGGTTCGGCCGATCGAAAGGGCGCCGCCGGCAAAGGCGCAGTCCGCAAACAATGTGCGCGGATCGCCGGTCGCGGTGAAGATCACGCGCACGGCATTGTCGATGCCGCCGAGCCGTTCGACGGAGCGGATCGTCACCGGCCGGTGGTCGGGGCCGATCGCCGTCGCTATGGCGACGCAGACCATCGACTGCTGGCGGTCGGCTTCGCTGCAGCCGGAAAGGAGCAGGGCGAGGAGGGCTGCGAGTGAGGCCAGGACGATCGGGCGCAAGGTCCGGCTCATCCGCAGCCTGTGCTCAGCGCTTCAGCAGCGGGGCAACGAACGGGGCGAAATAGGTCAGGATGCCGTCGGCGCCGGCGCGCTTGAAGGCCCAGAGGCTCTCGATCATGGCGCGCTCGCCGTCGATCCAGCCATTGCGCTCCGCCGCGCGGATCATCGCGTATTCGCCGGACACCTGATAGGCGAAAGTCGGCATGGCGAAGGCGTCCTTGGCCCGCCTGATGATGTCGAGATAAGGCAGGCCGGGCTTGACCATGATCATGTCGGCGCCCTCGGCGATGTCGAGCTCGATCTCGCGCAGCGCTTCGTCGCTATTGCCGAAATCCATCTGATAGGTGCGCTTGTCGCCTGTCAGCGTCTTCGAGGTGCCGATCGCGTCGCGGAACGGGCCGTAGAACGCCGAGGCATATTTGGCGGCATAGGCCATGATCTGTACGTCGGGCAGGCCCGCGATGTCGAGCGTCTCGCGAATGGCGGCGACACGTCCGTCCATCATGTCGGAAGGCGCAATGATGTCCGCGCCGGCCTCTGCCTGGTTGAGAGCCTGCTGGGCAAGAAGCGCCACGCTCTCGTCGTTGAGGATCGTCTCGCCCTCCATGACGCCGTCATGGCCGTGGCTGGTATAGGGGTCGAGCGCGACATCGCAGATGATGCCGATCTCGGGCACGGCTGCCTTGATCGCCCGGCTGGCGCGACAGACCAGATTGTCGGGATTGAGCGATTCCGAGCCGGTCGGATCGCGCAGCGACGGCTCGGTGAACGGGAACAGCGCGATGGCGGGAATGCCGAGCGCCGCTGCCTTTTCCGCCTCGATGACGGCCTGGTCGACCGAAAGCCGCTCGACGCCCGGCATCGAGGGCACAGCCTGGCGGACATGGTCGCCGTCGACGAGGAAGATCGGCCAGATGAGGTCGTCGACCGTCAGGACGGTCTCGCGCACGAGGCGGCGCGACCAGTCCGCGCGGCGATTGCGGCGCATGCGCCGACCGCCAAGGATGGCGTCCATGTCGTATTTCGGGAAGCGCGGTTCTGCTGTCATCGCAATTTCCTCTCGGGCGATCATCGGTGAGGCCCGTGGGCAAGCCGGCGTCAGGACGCCGGTTTCGCCTCGATCCTGAAGACAAGCACCTTGTCGATGCGGCGCCCGTCGAGATCAACGACCTCGAAGCACCAGCCCTCATAGGCGAAATGCTCGCCCGGCACGGGAATATGGCCGAGATGGTGGAGCATGAAGCCGGCGATGGTGGCGTAGTCTTCGTCATTGGCGAGCGATTTCAGGCCGAGCACGCGCTCGACGACGTCGATCGTCGCGCTGCCGTCGATCAGCCAGGAGCCATCCTCGCGCTGGACCGCGTCGGGCTCCTCATCGCCGGCCCGTTCCGGCAGATCGCCGGCAATGGCCGTCAGGATGTCCATCGGCGTCACGACGCCCTGGAAGCTGCCATACTCGTCGAGGACGATCGCCATATGGACATTCGAGGTCTTGAAGCGATCGAGCATGTTGAGGATCGGCATGCGCTCATCGACATAGAGCGGCTCGCGGATCACCGACTGCAGGTCGATCGATGCGCCATGGCGCATCTGGTTGAGCAGGTCCTTGGCGTGGACGATGCCGAGCACGCCGTCGATCGCGCCACGCGACACCGGGAAGCGCGAATGGCCGCCATCGAGGATCTCGGTTGCGATCATGTCCGGCGGATCATCCGCATCGAGCCAAACGACATCGGGTCGCGGCACCATGATCGAGCGCACCGAACGGTCGGCGACGCGGATCACGCCCTCGATCATCTCGCGCTCGGCCTGGTGGAACACACCGGACTCGGTGCCTTCGGCGATGAGCGTCTTCACCTCTTCCTCGGTGACGCCGCGCTCGTCATTCACGTCCTTGCCGAGCAGGCGGAGGATGAAATTGGTCGAAAGCCGCAGGAACCAGACGATCGGATGCGCGAAACGGGCGAGCGTCGTCACCGGCCGCGCCACGAGGCAGGCGATCCGCTCGGGATTGGTGAGGCTGAGCCGCTTCGGCACCAGCTCGCCGCAGATCAGCGAGAAATAGGCGAGGCCGACGACGACGGTCACCGTGGCGATCGTATCGGCGCGGGCGCCGAGCTGAGGGAAGGTATCGACGAGGAATACGCGGAGTGGCGCCGCCAGCTCGGCCTCGCCGAAGGCGCCGGAAAGGATCGCCACCAGCGTGATGCCGATCTGCACGGCGGAGAGGAAGCCGGTCGGATCCTCGGACAGCTTCAGCGCGGCGGCGGCGCCGGGAATGCCGTCCGCGGCCATTCCCTGCAGCCGGGCCGGGCGGGATGAAACGACGGCGATCTCCGACATGGCGAAGAAGGCGTTGAACGCGATCAGGACCGCGATGATGGCAATGTCGCCCCAGGGCATGTTGGATCCCGGGACTTAGCAGCCGCGTGCGGTTGGAAGGCGGAGAACCGCCAGCCGGCTTGCCGCGTGAAAGGGGTCGGACCATGCTTGGTCCGGGCGGAGAATCGTCATTGCCGGGGAGGTCGACATGGGTGTGATGATAGCCAAGCCCGCTGTCACCCGCCAGAGCCCTCTGTGGCACCGCAGCAGAATGCGCTGCTTTGACGTCTGCCCCGCGCCCGGCTATCGCAGGGCGCCGCGCAGGACAATGAGGATGGCAGGCTGATGATCGATCACGAGGTGACGCAGCTTCCGAGCGAACCGGACAATCCGTGGTCGCTGGCGCTCACGATCTATCTTCGCGGCATCGCGGCGCTGCTGATGCTGCTCGGCCTCCGTCAATGGCTCTATATCGCCGGCATCTTCAACGAGCCCGGCTGGACCTTCGAGTCCATGACGACGGAATGGCAGTTCGTCACCATCCATCTCGCGGTGGTCGATCTCGTCGCGGCCGTCGGGCTCTGGATGCGCGTCTCCTGGGGCAATGTGCTTTGGGTCTATGCGGCGGTGTTCGAGATTGCGATCCACACCGTTTTTGCCGAGACGTTCGGGCTCGACCCGATCATCGTCGGCTTTCACGCCGTTTCGCTCGCCGTTTTCGCCGCGCTGGTGTTCATGGAGCGGCGGGGCGAGGCGCAGCTTGCCTAGGGTTTGACGCGAGGACGGGCCCGCCGATAGCAGGTCTTTAACGATAAAACTCGCTTCGAATGCCAATTCGCGAGGTAAGCCGTCGTTAAGCGTGATGTTTAAGGTGATTTTCAAATCGCGCGTTTAATGTTGCTTCTCATGAGGCGGGAAGAATACCTGCCATGAAACAGAGAGGCATAGAGATGATCAATGCGAAGCGGGCAGTGGAGTCGCACAATCAGCCGCAGACTACGCCAGAACTAAAGCCGCTTTACATGGAAGCTCTCACGCTGGTCGAGCGGCTTCACCGCCGGCTCCTGGACGTGATCAAGGACGAGTTCGACCGTTCGGGTCGTTCCGACGTGAACAGCGTGCAGGCGCTGCTGCTTTTCAACATCGGCGATGCCGAACTGACGGCCGGAGAACTTCGCTCCCGCGGCTATTATCTCGGCTCGAACGTCTCCTATAACCTCAAGAAGCTGGTCGAGATGGGCTACATCCATCACCAGCGCTCGCGGATGGATCGCCGCTCGGTTCGCGTCAGCCTGACGCCGAAGGGCCAGGAGGTCGCCAACATCGTCAGCGCACTGTACGAGCGCCACATCCGCTCGATCCAGCAGGTCGGCGGTATCGCGATCGACGATTTCCAGCTCCTGAACAAGTCGCTGCATCGCCTCGAGCGCTTCTGGACCGACCAGATCCTCTATCGGCTCTGATCCGGCCGGCCTCCGAAAATCCGCTTTCGTCTGTTCGTCCCCCACCCCGGGACATCCAAGGGAAAGGCTCTGCCGTTTGTTCGGCGGAGCCTTTCTTCGTTCGTGAACGGCTCGGTAACCATCAACCGTGATCATGGCTTCGTGAGCGGCGTCCGGGCGGCCGGACCGTGACATGAAAGCGCCATACTGGCGTGAAAACCAAACATTGACATCGTTATGCGCGCGTGGGGCGTCCATTCCGGTTAGCATGTGCAGCAAAGCGGGTTCAGGCCCGCATATCAGGCGGTCGCGGCGGCAGACGAAGGCTCATGCTTCGAAACGCTTTGCGATGGGCCGGTTTCAGCGATCGAGAACAGACATATGAGCGGATCAGGCAAGGCACTCACTCTTCACGGTTCGTCGGTCGCGGGCCGGATGATGTCGCGTCGCAGCATGTTGCGGGCGCTGGCAGGGGGCGTCGCCGCCTCGGCCTTTGGCTCGCTGGCGCTGCCGGGCTTTGCCTTTGCCGCCAATTCCGACGACCCGGTGCAGCAGATGCTGCAGAGCAGTTTCGGCGAGGCCTCGGACGGTTTCGACGCCGGCCCGACAAGCGCGGCTTCCGTGCGGACCACCGAGCCGATCCTGTCGCCCTCGACCGCGATGGCAGTGGAGCAGGCCATCGCCCAGTACAGCGATATCGTGGCGCGCGGTGGCTGGCCGGAAGTTCCGGCCGGGCAGAAGCTCAGCCTCGGTATGCAGGACCCGACGGTCGTGATCCTGCGTCAGCGGCTCCAGGTGACCGGCGATCTCGCCCCAGGCATTCCAAGCTCCTCGACCTTTGATTCCTATGTCGATGCCGCCGTGCGCCGCTTCCAGGCGCGGCATGGCCTGCCGGCTGATGGCATTCTCGGCGACACGACCGTCGCGATGATGAACATTCCGGCCAATGTCCGTCTCGGCCAGCTGCAGACCAATCTCGTGCGGCTCAAGGCGATGTCGGGTTCGCTCGGCGATCGCTACGTGATGGTCAATGTCCCCGCGGCGGCGATCGAGGTCGTCGATGGCGGCCGGGTCGTTTCGCGCCACACGGCGGTGGTCGGCAAGATCGACCGCGAGACGCCGATCCTGAATTCCAAGATCTATCGGATCAGCTTCAATCCGAACTGGACCGTGCCGGCATCGATCATCCGCAAGGACCTGATCCCGCTGATGCAGAAGCAGCCGGATTATCTGACCAAGAAGCACATCCGCATCTACGATCCCGCGGGGACCGAGGTTCCGCCGACCTCGATCGACTGGACGACAGATCAGGCCACGAAAGGCTACATGTTCCGTCAGGATCCGGGCGATTTCAATTCACTCGGTACGGTGCGTATCTCGTTCCATAATGACGAGGACGTGTACATGCACGACACGCCGCTGAAGGACATCTTCGGCAATGTCGAGCGTTTCGATTCCTCGGGCTGCGTACGCGTCCAGAATGTCCGGCAGGTCATCGCCTGGCTGCTGCGCGACAACCCCGATTTCCCGCGTTCGCGCATCGACGAGATCTTCAAGTCGGGCGAACAGGTGAATGTGAACCTGAAGCCGGAAGTCCCGGTATTCCTCGAATACATCACCGCCTGGGCAACCCCGGACGGCGCGGTCTATTTCCGCAACGACATCTACAATCGCGACGGCGTCGGCCAGATCGCGCTTCAGTAGCGCGGACGGCGCACAGACGATTTCACTATCGATAGGTCTCCGCCTTGGCGGAGACCGCATGATATGGTACGCCGCCCGCGTTGCTGAGCGGCGCCGTGCGGCGGCCTGCTCGACCAGAAGGATCACCGGCCATGTCGCTCACCGATCAAGCGCTTTCCGCCAGCCCGACGGCGGATTTCTTCAACCGCAGCCTTGCGGAATCCGATCCCGAGATTGCGGATGCCATCGCCAGGGAGCTCGGTCGGCAGCAAAATGAGATCGAGCTGATCGCCTCGGAAAACATCGTCTCGCGCGCCGTGCTCGAAGCGCAGGGCTCGGTGATGACCAACAAATATGCCGAGGGCTATCCCGGCAAGCGCTATTATGGCGGCTGCGAGTTCGTCGATATCGCCGAAACGCTGGCGATCGAGCGGGCCAAGAAGCTGTTCGGCGCCGGGTTCGCCAACGTGCAGCCGAATTCCGGCAGCCAGATGAACCAGGCGGTGTTCCTGGCGCTGCTCCAGCCCGGCGACACCTTTATGGGCCTCGACCTTTCGGCGGGCGGCCACCTGACGCACGGCTCCTCGGTCAATATGTCCGGCAAATGGTTCAAGGTGGCGCCCTATGGCGTGCGCCGCGAGGATCAGCTGCTGGACTACGAGGAAATCGCGCGCATCGCTGAAGAGACCAAGCCGAAGCTGATCATTGCCGGCGGCACGGCCTATTCGCGTTTCTGGGACTTCAAGCGCTTCCGCGAGATCGCCGATTCGGTCGGCGCCTATCTCATGGTGGACATGGCGCATTTCGCCGGTCTGGTCGCCGGCGGCGTCCATCCTTCGCCAATCCCGCATGCCCATGTTGTGACATCGACGACGCACAAGTCGCTGCGGGGCCCGCGCGGTGGCCTGATCCTCACCAATGACGAGGCGATGGCCAAGAAGATCAATTCTGCGGTGTTCCCCGGACTGCAGGGCGGGCCGCTGATGCATGTCATCGCCGCGAAGGCGGTCGCATTCGGCGAAGCGCTGCGCCCGGACTTCAAGGTTTACGCGAAGAACGTCGCCGAAAATGCCCGTGCGCTTGCGGAAACGCTGAAAGGGACCGGGTTCGACATCGTGTCAGGCGGCACCGACAATCACCTGATGCTCGTCGATCTGCGGCCGAAGCGTGTCCGCGGCAATGTCTCGGAGAAGGCGCTCGTTCGCGCGGGTCTGACCTGCAACAAGAACGGCATTCCCTATGATCCCGAGAAGCCGTTCGTGACCTCCGGCATCCGCCTCGGCACGCCGGCCGCCACGACGCGCGGCTTCGGCGTTGCCGAATTCCAGGAAGTTGGCCGGATGATCGCCGAAGTGCTCGACGCCGTCTCGCAGTCGGAAGACGGCAGCGCGCCGCTCGTCGAAGCCTCCGTCAAGGAGCGCGTCCACGCCCTGACGGCTCGCTTCCCGATCTATTCCTGATCGGGGGCGGGCATGCGCTGTCCCTACTGCGGAAGCGACGACACCCAGGTCAAGGATTCGCGGCCGTCTGAGGACAGCAACTCGATCCGCCGCCGCCGCGTCTGCACGGTCTGCGGCGGCCGCTTCACGACGTTTGAGCGCATCCAGCTTCGCGAGCTCGTGGTGCTGAAAAAGAGCGGCCGCAGGGTCCCCTTCGACCGTGACAAGCTGATGCGGTCGGTCGAGATCGCGCTGCGCAAGCGCCCGGTCGATCCGGACCGCATCGAGCGGATGGTCAACGGCGTCGTGCGCCAGCTCGAATCGAGCGGCGAGAACGAGGTCCAATCCGACCAGATCGGCGTTCTCGTGATGGAGGGTCTCAAAACCCTCGATGACGTCGCCTATGTGCGCTTCGCCTCGGTGTATCGCAATTTCCGCGAAGCCAAGGATTTCTCGGCCGTGCTCAGCGAACTTTCTTCGCTCGAGGCGATCGAGGACCAACGCAAATAGCGGCAGGGCACGGCCGCCGGAGGCTGCAGCGTGGCGCAGGGGATGATCGCTGACCCGGAGATGGACCGCAGGCTGATGGCGGCGGCGCTGCGCCATGGGCGCCGCAATCAGGGCCAGACGCATCCGGCGCCCTCCGTCGGCGCGCTGGTCGTCCGCTTCGAGGATGGCGCCCCTGTTGTCGTCGGCCGCGGGGTCACTTCGCCGGGCGGCGTCAGCCACGCGACCGAGATCGCGCTGCTCGAAGCCGGCGAGGCGGCGCGCGGCGCGACCTTCTATACATCGCTAGAGCCGGCCATCCGCCATGCCGACGGCTACTCGGATACGGATGCGCTGATCGGCGCCGGCATTGCGCGGCTCGTCAGCGCGCTCGACGATCCTGACAGCCGCCGAACCCGGTCGGGCTATGCGCGCTTGCGCGAAGCTGGCGTCGGCGTGACGGCCGGCGTGCTCGGCGAGGAGGCGCGCCGGCTGCACGCAGGTTTCGTCAGCGTCGCAACGCTCGGCCGGCCGCATGTGACGCTGAAGCTTGCGGTCTCAGCCGACGGCATGATTGGCCGCAAGACCGGTGAGCGCATGCTCGTCTCGGGGCCCGAAGCTTTTCAGCGATTGCAGATGATGCGGATCGAGGCGGACGCCTCGTTGATCGGCATCGAGACGGCACTCGTCAATGACCCGAGCCTCGTCGTGCGCGCAGCCGGTCTCCGCGCGCTCTCGCCCATCCGCATCGTGCTTGACCGCGACGCTCGGCTCGGCACGGGCTCTGCCCTTGTGAAGAGCGCCGGCGAGACGCCGCTGTGGCTGCTGGTCGGTCCCGAGGCGGATGCTGGTGCTACCGCGGCGCTCGCATCGGCCGGGGTGAATGTGCTGCGGGTGGGCGGCGGCTCCGGCGGGCTCGACATCCATGCCGTGTTGAAGCTGCTGGCCGAGAGGGGCATCACGCGGCTCCTGGTCGAGGGCGGCGCGCGCGTTGCTGCCACGCTGGTTTCGAACGGCCTCGCGGATGAAGTCGTGCTGTTCCGCGCCCCGGTCGTGATCGGACTCGATGGCGTCAGAGCATTGGCCGGCGGCGCCATGTCGGCCATCGAGCGCAGCCCACGCTACCGAATCATCGAGGACGCGCGGCTCGGCGAGGACCGCATGATCCGCTACGAAAGGACGAACTGACGATGTTCACCGGGATCATCACCGATGTCGGCACCGTAACCGCGATCGAGCGCCGCAACGACGTCAACCGCATCACGATCGACAGCGCCTATGACCCGGCGACGATCGCGATCGGCGCCTCGATCGCCTGTTCGGGCGTTTGCCTGACGGTCATTTCGCTCGATCCGAAAGCAGAGGGCGGCACGTTATTCGATGTCGAAGCGGCGCCTGAGACGCTGGCGCTCACCGAAGTCGCGCATTGGGGCGAAGGCACGCGCATCAATCTCGAGCGTTCGCTGCGTCTCGGCGATGAGCTCGGCGGCCATATGGTATCCGGCCATGTCGACGGGCTCGCCACGATCGTCAGCCGCGAGGATCTCGGCGAGACGACGCGATTCGTGTTCGAAGTGCCGCATGCCTATGCCCGCTTCATCGCCACCAAGGGCTCCGTTGCGCTCGACGGCACGTCGCTGACCGTGAACTGGGTCGAGGGCGATCGCTTCTCCGTGCTGCTGATCCCGCACACCCTGCACGAGGACGTCACCACCTGGGGCGCCCGGAAGGTCGGCGACCGCATCCATCTCGAGATCGACCAGATGGCACGCTATGTCGCCCGATTGACGGAAGCGGCCTGACGGCCGTCGATCACGAATGCGCCAAGCCTAGAGAGTGATCGGCACCGGCTGCTCGATGAAGCCGACCACCGTTGCCGTATCCATCACGTCGGCGAAGATCGTCACCATGTTCTTGAGTGCCGCATTGTGATCGGCGTCGTTCAGCGCCGAGGTGGCGTCCGAGACGAAGATCACCTTGTAGTTCAGTTGCATGGCATCCCGCGCTGTCGCCTCGCAGCAGCAATTGGTGACAGTGCCTGAGATGATCAGCGTGTCGATGCCGCGTTCGCGGAGGATCGCCTGCAGCGGAGAGGCGCCCGGGAAGAAGCAGGAATAGCGGTTCTTCTCGATAACGATATCGGAGGGACCGACTGCGATGGCGGGATAAAGCGCCTGGCCATGCGTGCCCGGCCGAAGGATCGCCTTCACATTGGCGGAGCGCCGGTCGCCGCAGAAATAGCGCAGCCAGATCGTCCAGTTCTGCTCGAAATCCTCGTTCATCACCATGCGGGTGAAGATATTGACCCCGCCGGCCACGCTGAGGGCGGCCGAGATGCGATTGATGTTGTCGACCGTCTCGCGCGATTGCGGGACCTCGAGTTCCATACCCTCCTCAAGAAACGCGTTCTGCATGTCGATGACGAGATGGGCTGTGCGGGCGGGGTCGATGTCCGAAAAGACATGATCGACGCCGCGCCAATCGCGCACCAACTCGAGGGCATCATCAATGTCAATCGCGTGCATGGAGCGGCTCCGGTTCTGCGCGGTGGCCGCCGCAGCAGGTTTCGATGATGGAGAGGATTGGAGGAAGCGCGCCGGCGGTCAAGCTCGTCCGCCAGAGGCGTCGCCGGCCGCGCCGCATCGAGAGATATCGGCCCGATGCCCATCGGGCCTGCGTCATCCCGCCTTCGGTCCGGATTTTTGCTTTACAGCCTGGGGGCGCGCATGGTTCACCTGCCGACCATTCAGAGCCAGAAAGATCCGTCATGAGCGAAGCGTCGCCGCACCTTCTCGTTATCGATGCCCGTTTTTACGAAGACATTTCGGACGAGCTGTTCTCCGGCGCCAAGCAGGCGATCGAGCGCGCCGGCGCGACGTTTGACCGGGTCTCGGTGCCGGGCGTGCTGGAGATTCCGGCCGCGCTGTCGATGGCGCTCGCGTCCATGGAAGATGGCGAGACGGATTATGACGGCTTCGTCGTGCTCGGCTGCGTCATCCGTGGCGAGACGTCCCACTACGACATCGTTGCCAACGAATCGGCGCGTGCCATCATGGACATGGCAGTGATCGAAGCGCTTGCTATCGGCAACGGCATCCTCACCGTTGAGAACGACGCACAGGCCTATGCCCGCGCGCGCGTCGCCGAGAAGAACAAGGGCGGCGCTGCGGCCGAGGCGGCGCTGGCGATGATTGCGCTCAGGCGCAAGTTTGGTCTTTGACATGACGCCGACCGACAAGGCGCCGGCGGAGCGGACCGTCCGCCCCGCCAACCAGCGGGGCGTCGCCCGCCTCGCCGCGGTCCAGGCGCTCTATCAGATGGATGTCGGCGGCGCCACGCTGACTGAAGTCGTGGCTGAGTTCGAGAATTTCCGCCTCGGCAAGGAAGTCGATGGCGACCAGTATCGCGATGCCGATGCTGCGTTCTTCCGCGACATCATGGCCGGGGTGGTGCGCGAGCAGCGCAATCTCGATCCCGCCATCCACACGTCGCTTTCCGCAGACTGGCCGCTCAGCCGCATCGATGTGACGCTGCGCGCCATCCTGCGCTGCGGGACCTATGAACTGGTCGGCCGGCGTGACGTGCCGGCGCGGGTTGTCATCACCGAGTATGTCGATGTCGCGCGCGCGTTTTTCGGCATCGGCGATGAGATCAGGCTGGTCAATGCCGTGCTCGACACGGCGGCCCGCCGCCTGAGAGCCGAAGAGTTTCCCGGCGAGGGGCCGGATCGCCAAGGCCAGAGGAATGGCTGAGGATAAGGCGCGGCCGGGCGAGTTCGACCTGATCGCCCGCTATCTTCGCCCGCTCGCCGATGATCCGGCTGCGCTCAATCTGACCGACGATGCGGCGGCTTTCACGCCGCCGCCCGGCGCCGATCTCGTCCTGACCAAGGACATGGTCGCGGCCGGGATTCACTTCTTCCCTGATGATCCGCCCGCTTCGATCGCGCGCAAGGCGCTGCGCGTCAATCTCTCCGATCTCGCCGCAAAGGGCGCACGGCCGGTCGGTTATCTGCTCGGCCTCGCTCTGCCGGCCGATTGGACGACGGATTGGATGGCGGACTTCGCCGCGGGTCTCGCTGCGGACCAACAGGCCTTCGGCATCACGCTGCTCGGCGGCGACACGGTCAAGGCACCAGGCGGGCTGACCCTCTCGATCACGGCCATCGGCGCCGTTCCTTCCGGAATGATGGTGCGCCGCGCCGGCGCGCGGGTGGGCGATGTGCTGATCGTCTCCGGAACCATCGGCGATGCGGCGCTCGGGCTTCGTCTCCGTCTGGGTACGATCGATGGCGCTCTGGCAGGCGAGGGCGCCGCCCATCTCCTCGATCGCTATCTGCATCCGCAGCCGCGGACAGTGCTGGCGGACGCAGTCCTTCGCCATGCCTCGGCAGCGCTCGACATTTCCGACGGGCTGGTCGGCGATCTTGGTCACATGCTGAAGGCTTCCGGCGTCGGCGCAAGGATCGAGGCAGCGCGCCTGCCTCTGTCGGCCGGAGCCCGCGCGCTGGTCGCGGCCGAGCCGTCCGCGCTCGCCAGCGTGCTGTCCGGCGGCGACGACTATGAAATCCTCGCCAGCGTGCCGCGAGATCATGTCGAGGCCTATCGCTTGGCCGCTGACGCAGCGGGGATTGCCGTGACGGCGATTGGCGAGATCCTGGCGGGGGCCGGGCCAGCCCTCGTGGTCGGAAGCGATGGCGCGGCGATACGGCTGGAGCGCGCCTCGCATGACCATTTCTGACGTCGCTCCGGCGGAACTCGACAGCGCGGTTCGTCGAAACTCCTTCGTCCTGACGGCGGCGACGGCGTTTGGCGGCTCGATGATGCCGATAGCGGTCGCCTTTGGCGGTCTCGCCGGCAGCTATCTGCTTGGGTCCGACAAGTCGCTCGCCACTGTGCCGGTCACCGCGCTGACGGTCGGATCGGCGCTCGCCACTATCCCGGCGGCGATCCTGATGGCGCGGATCGGCCGGCGAACCGGCCTGATGCTCGGTGCCGTGCCGGCCATTTTCGGCGGGTTGCTGGCCGCCTATGCGATCGTCGTGGGAGCCTTCTGGCTGTTGGCGTTCGCTTGCCTGTTCATCGGCATCTCCGCCGCGTTCAACCAGCAATATCGCTTCGCGGCGGTCGACGCCGGCAGCGAGCGGGCACGCACGCGGGCGCTGGCGCTGGTCATGGGGGGCGGGGTCCTCTCCGCCGTTCTCGGGCCGCAGGCAGCGATCGCGACGCGCGATCTGTTCAGCCCGATCCCGTTCGCCGGCGCCTATGTGGCCATTGCTCTCTTCGCGTTTCTCGCGGTGCTGGCGGTCAGCCGATTTCGCGATCTCGTGACGCCGCATCCGCGCGGCAGTACGCATGATCGCGGCCGTCCGCTGGCGGAGATCGCGCGACAGCCGCGCCTCATCGCGGCGGTGCTCTGCGGCGTCGCTTCCTATGCGATGATGACATTGGTCATGACAGCGGCGCCGATCGCGATGGTTGGTTGTGGCCTCAGCCAGAGCGATGCGGCGCTCGGCATTCAGTGGCATGTCGTCGCCATGTTCGCGCCGAGCTTCTTTACGGGACGGCTGATCACACGCTTCGGCAAGGACAAGGTCGTCATTGCCGGGCTGGCACTTCTCTCCGCCTGCGCGATCGTCTCGATCGCCGGATTGACCGTCTGGCACTTCTGGGGCGCGCTGGTCCTGCTCGGCCTCGGCTGGAATTTCGGCTTTATCGGCGCCACCGCTATGCTCACCGAGACCTACCGGCCGGAGGAGAAAGGCCGGGTCCAGGGGCTCAATGATTTCCTCGTCTTCGCCGTCTCCGCCTGCGCTTCGCTGCTGGCCGGGCTGCTCATCGGCGGGCCTGGCTGGGGCTTCATCAACGGGATCGTCTTCCCCGTCGTGGCTCTCGCACTCGGCGCGCTGGCGCTTGCCGCGCTGACACGCCGGACTTTCGCATCGCCCGCACCTTGACCTCCGCCCAAACCCGTTCTCAACTCTGATTCCAAGGGGATCGAGCCGGGAGGAACGGTGCTTTTTCCCCTTGCAGTTTGGGCCGGCCTGACGCGCGAGCGCCAGCAGAAGATGCCGGGCAGGGAGGAATGAGGACGTGATTTATCTGATCATTCTATGCGCGCTGGTGGCTCTCGCCTATGGCGCCTGGGCGACGCAATCTGTGCTCGCCGCCGACGCCGGATCGGCCCGGATGCAGGAGATCGCCGCTGCGATCCGCGAGGGCGCGAGCGCCTATCTCAGGCGGCAATATCTCACCATCGCCATTGTCGGCGTCGTCATCTTCATCGTCGTCGCCTGGCTCTTGTCGCTGACGGTCGCGATCGGCTTCGCCATCGGCGCGATTCTTTCGGGCATCACGGGCTTCATCGGCATGAACGTTTCGGTTCGTGCCAACGTGCGTACCGCGCAGGCGGCAACCAAGAGCCTCGCTGAGGGGCTCGAAATCGCGTTCAAGTCGGGCGCCATCACGGGCATGCTGGTCGCGGGGCTCGCACTGCTCGGCGTCGCCGTCTACTATCTCGTCCTGACCAGCTTTGTCGGCTACCAGCCGAACGACCGCATCGTCATCGATGCGATGGTCGCTCTCGGCTTCGGCGCCTCGCTGATCTCGATCTTCGCCCGCCTCGGCGGCGGCATCTTCACCAAGGGCGCCGATGTCGGCGGCGACCTCGTCGGCAAGGTGGAAGCTGGCATTCCCGAGGACGATCCGCGCAACCCGGCCACGATCGCCGACAATGTTGGCGACAATGTCGGCGACTGCGCCGGCATGGCGGCCGATCTTTTCGAGACCTATGCGGTGACCCTCGTCGCCACGATGGTGCTTGCCTCGATCTTCTTCGCCGCCTCGCCGATGCTGCCGACGATCATTTTGTTTCCGCTCGGTATCGGCGCCGTCTGCATCCTGACCTCGATCGCCGGCACCTTCTTCGTGAAGCTGGGCGCCAGCCAGTCGATCATGGGCGCGCTCTACAAGGGCTTCATCGCCTCGGCGCTGCTCTCGATCGTCGGGCTCGCGATCGCTACCCAATTGTTCATCGGCTGGGGCGAGATCGGAACGGTGGGCGGGGCCAGCATCACCGGGCTCAACCTGTTCTTCTGCGGTCTCGCCGGTCTCGCCGTCACCGGCGGCATCGTCTGGATCACGGAATATTATACCGGCATCGGCTATCGGCCGGTGCGCTCGATCAGCCAGGCTTCCGTGACCGGTCACGGCACCAATGTCATCCAGGGCCTTGCCGTCTCGCTCGAGGCGACCGCGGTTCCGACGCTGATCATCGTCGTCGGCATCATCGTCACCTATTCGCTGGCTGGCCTGTTCGGCACGGCGATCGCCGTCTCGACCATGCTTGGCCTCGCCGGTATGGTGGTTGCGCTCGATGCCTTCGGGCCGGTGACCGACAATGCCGGCGGCATCGCCGAAATGGCTGGTCTGCCGAAGGAAGTGCGCAAGTCGACCGATGCGCTCGACGCGGTCGGCAACACCACCAAGGCGGTCACCAAGGGCTATGCGATCGGCTCGGCGGGCCTCGGCGCGCTGGTGCTGTTCGCTGCCTACAATTACGACCTGACCTACTTCATCGCGGAGGCCAACAAGGAGGGAGCGACGGCGTTCCAGTATTTCAAGGGCGTCATTCCCGACTTCACGCTGTCCAACCCCTATGTCGTGGTGGGCCTGCTGCTCGGCGGGCTCATACCCTACATCTTCGGCGGCATCACCATGACGGCCGTCGGCCGGGCTGCCGGCGCGATCGTCGAGGAAGTCAGGCGGCAGTTCCGCGACAAGCCGGGCATCATGGCCGGCACCGACAAGCCGGATTACGGCAAGGCGGTCGACATCCTCACCAAGGCGGCCATTCGCGAGATGGTCGTGCCCTCGCTGCTTCCGGTGCTCGCGCCCATCGTCGTCTATTTCGCGATCTACTGGATCGCGGGCAAGAGCGAGGCATTCTCCGCCGTCGGCGCGATGCTGCTCGGCGTCATCGTCACCGGCCTTTTCGTCGCGATCTCGATGACGTCAGGCGGCGGCGCCTGGGACAACGCCAAGAAGTCGTTCGAGGACGGCTTTACCGACGACAATGGCCAGACGCACTACAAGGGTTCCGACGCGCACAAGGCCTCGGTGACTGGCGACACCGTCGGCGATCCCTACAAGGATACGGCGGGACCGGCGGTCAATCCGGCGATCAAGATCACCAACATCGTCGCGCTGCTGCTCCTGGCGGTCCTCGCGCATCACTGACGGGACACCGGGGCCGCAAGGTCCCGGTTCTCCCGCCTGCGGGACTGTCCGCGCCGCCGCGCGCTCGTGATCGCAACGAACTGCAGACACGAAAAAGCCCTCGGCGACGCTCGCCGAGGGCTTTCTGTCTTGGGCCGCAGACTATCCGCCGAAGGGATTGTTCGCGCCGACACCGAGGGCGCCGGTCAAGACCTGCTCGAGGAAGGCCTGGTCCTTGCCGCCGGTCGGCGTGGTCTGGCTGATGAATTCGAACACCTTGCCGTCCTTCAGGCCGTAATCGGCGACGCGCTCGATGTTGCGGTTCTTGTCGAAATAGATGGCGAGCACGCGCTGATCGACGATCTTCTGATTCTGGAAGGCGACACGACGCACGCGGGTCTGCGAGATGTAGTACCAGACATCGCCGCCGAACTCGGCCGTCGTCGACGGCGTGCCGAGGACGATGCGGACCTGGTCCTGGCTGGCGCCGACCGGGATCTGCTCGAGCGCATTGGGGGGCGGGACGAAACCCGAATGATACGTCTCGTTCAGGCCACCGGCGACATTGGACTTGCAACCGGCAAGCCCGGCCGCCATGCCGACGGCAAGCAGCACGACTCCGACCCGGCCCACGCGGGCCATGTCAAACCGCTGGTCAGAAACGCCAAACCGCATTCTGCTCTCCTGGCACCATTCGCATGTCCGATCCGCACGCGGACCGGCGACCGTTTCCGGTCTTCGCCAGCCCATCGAACGGGTTGGCAATCTCCCTAGCCTGCGCTAGGGCTCGTGACAATCGGCCTCGCCAATCGCGAGGCCTGCTTGCGGTAGCGCCCGAGAGACCCATTTTCGGTGGATCGGAAGCAATCCGGCTGCGGCCGGCCAGCCTTTCGGAGAACGAACCGGTGTTTCCACGACTGTTCGCGCGACGGCGCCGCAACGAAGCCATAGCATATTCCCTTTACGGCACCATCGTGGCGCAGGCGCGCCAACCGGCCTTCTATGCCGAATTCGGGGTGCCGGATACGCTGGACGGGCGTTTCGACATGATCGTCCTGCATGGGTTCCTGCTGTTTTACCGCCTGAAGACCGAGGATACGGACCATCGCCGCATCGGCCAGGACGTTTTCGACATCTTCCTGAAGGACATGGACCGCAACCTGCGCGAAATGGGCGTCACCGACATGGGCGTGCCCAAGAAGCTGAAGAAGATGGCCGAGGCTTTCTATGGTCGCCTCGGCGCCTATGATTCGGCGCTGACGGCAGGCGACACCGCTGCGCTTCGCGATGCGCTTGCGCGCAATGTCTTTCCCGATGGCGGCGGGGAGGGCGCGGCGTCGCAGCTCGCTGCCTATGTCGAGGCGGCGGCACGCTCGGCGGCGGCTCAGCCCGTCGATGCCATCCTCGCCGGGCGAATCGCCTTTCCCGAACTCTCCTCGCCGGAGGCTGCGTGATGGACCCGATACCGTTCAGTCGTCTCGTCGATGTTCGCCGCATCAACGAATCAGGGCGCACCGAGCGGATCACCGCCAGTGCGGACGAGCGCGCGGCGATCGCGACCGCCTTCGGTATTCTCGGGCTTTCGAGGCTCGAGGCCGAGATCCAGATCAGGCCGTGGAACCGGGTCGGTCTCGAACTCGATGGGCGCCTGATCGCCGAGGCTGTGCAGGCCTGCGTCGTGACGCTGGAACCGGTTCCGGAACAGATCGACCAGCGCTTTTCGCTGACTTTTCTGCCGCCCGAGGCACAAGCGGCTGATCCGAAGACGGTGGCCGAGGCCGAAGTGATCGTCGATGTCGACGCCGAGGACCCGCCCGATCCGCTGACCGGCAACACGCTCGACCTCGGCGCCATCGCGACGGAGCAACTCGCGCTCGCGCTTGACCCCTATCCGCGCGCGCCCGGCGTCGATCTCGCGAAGGCGCTCGCGGAAGATGCGGATGGCTCTTCTTCGCCTTTCGCGGCCCTCTCGAAGCTCAAGCGGGACTAGGCTGCCTGCGACGCTCCGTCCGATGGGGTTGTCTCTCCCCCTGAAACGGGTATTTTCCAGCGCCGCCCGCGCGCATCCGCCGGTCCTTTCGCGACCGCTTCGAGGCTCTGAAAGACTGCCATGGTGAAAATAGCGATCGATGCCATGGGCGGCGACAACGGGCCGTCGATCGTGCTTGCCGGCGCCGATATCGCGCTGGTGCGCCGTCCCGATCTCGAATTTCAGCTGTTCGGTGAGGAGCCGGTCGTCCGGCCGCTTCTCGATGCCTATCCGCGCGTCAAGGCGGTCTCGACCTTCACGCATTGCGAGATCACCGTCCAGATGGACGACAAGCCGAGCCAGGCGCTGCGCAAGGGCCGCTGGAAATCCAGCATGTGGCGCGCCCTGGAGGCTGTGAAGAAGGGCGAGGCTGATGTCGCCCTCTCGGCCGGCAATACCGGCGCGCTGATGGCGATGTCCAAATTTTGCCTTCGCACCATGGCCGGGATCGAGCGCCCGGCGCTGGCAGCGCTCTGGCCGACGCTGCGGGGCGAGAGCGTCGTGCTCGATGTCGGCGCCACCATCAATGCCGACGCCCAGCAGCTGATCGATTTCGCCATGATGGGCGGCGCCATGGCGCGTGCCCTGCTCGATGTCGAGCGCCCCACAGTCGGCCTGCTCAATATTGGCGTCGAGGAGATGAAGGGGCTCGAGGAGGTTCGCGTTGCCGGACAGATCCTCAAGGAAGCCAATCTCGATCACCTCGATTATATCGGCTTCGTCGAAGGCGATGACATCGGCCGCGGCACCGTCGATGTCGTCGTAACCGAAGCCTTCGCCGGCAATATCGCGTTGAAGACGGCCGAAGGCACGGCCCGGCAGATTGCCTCCCATCTTCGCGATGCGATGAGCCGCACTCTGATGGGGCGCATCGGCTATCTCTTCGCGCGTGGCGCCTTTCGTGAATTGCGCCAGAAGCTCGATCCGCGCGCGTCCAACGGCGCGGTTCTGCTCGGCCTCAACGGCATCGTCATCAAGAGCCATGGCGGCACAGACGGCGAGGGCTACGCCAACGCGATCGAGGTCGGCTACAGCATGGCCAAGAATGGCCTGCTGACAAAAATCAACCAGGACCTTGGCGATTATCACCGTGCGGGCTTCGCGCGCGACATCGCCGATGTTGTCATCGAGGAAGCCAAGTGAGTTTCATCCGTTCGGTCGTGCTCGGCTGCGGCAGCTATCTTCCCGAGCGCGCACTTTCCAATGCCGAGCTCTCGACAATGGTCGAGACCTCGGACGAGTGGATCGTCCAAAGGACCGGCATTCGCTCACGGCATATCGCGGCGAAGGGCGAGCTGACCTCCGATCTCGGCACCGCTGCGGCCGTCGCGGCGCTGGCCGATGCCGGTCTTTCGATCGGCTCGATCGACATGATCATCGTCGCGACCTCGACGCCGGATGACACCTTTCCCTCGACCGCGGTCACGGTCCAGAGAAAGCTCGGCATGGAGCATGGGGCGGCGTTCGACCTGCAGGCCGTCTGCTCGGGCTTTGTCTATGCGCTCTCGACAGCGGACGCCTTTATCCGCGCGAGCCAGGCCAAGCATGTGCTGGTGATCGGCGCCGAGACCTTCTCGCGAATCCTCGACTGGAGCGACCGCACCACCTGCGTGCTGTTCGGCGATGGCGCCGGCGCCGTTGTCCTCGGCGCATCGGTGCAGGACGGCACGCGCGAGGATCGCGGTGTGCTGACGACGCATCTGCGCTCGGATGGTCGCCATCGCGAGAAGCTCTATGTCGACGGCGGACCGTCCTCGACCGGCACGGTCGGCCATGTTCGCATGGAAGGCCGGGAAGTGTTCAAATATGCCGTCGGCATGATCACCGATGTGATCGAGGACGCCTTCAGCGCCACGGGCTATGGCGCCGAGGACGTCGACTGGTTCGTGCCGCATCAGGCCAATATCCGCATCATCGACGGCAGCGCCAAGAAGCTCGGCATCGCCAGCGAGAAGGTCGTGCGCACGGTCGCCGACCACGGCAACACCTCGGCGGCCTCGATCCCGCTGGCGCTTTCGGTGGCGCGAGAGGACGGGCGGATCAAGCGCGGCGATCTCGTGCTGCTCGAGGCGATGGGCGGTGGTTTCACCTGGGGCTCGGCGCTTGTGCGCTGGTAACGGGCCGTACTGAAAATCGTCTTGTTTCCCCGCGCGTTACCATGAAGGTCGTTGACCAGCCCCCGGTCCCGCAATAGGCTTCCCGCTTCGAGACATGGTTCTCGAATGCCCGGGGGAGAGGTTGGAAAACAGGACCATGACAGGCAAGACGGTTACGCGCGCCGATCTTTGCGAAGTCGTCTACCAGAAGGTCGGGCTTTCGCGAACCGAGTCGGCAGAACTGGTTGAACTGGTTCTGGACGAGATCAGCGCGTGCATCGTCCGCGGCGAATCGGTCAAGCTGTCATCGTTCGGCTCGTTTATCGTTCGATCGAAGAGCGAGCGGGTCGGCCGCAACCCAAAGACCGGCGAGGAAGTTCCGATTTCTCCTCGCCGCGTGATGGTTTTCAAGCCGAGCAATGTGCTGAAGCAGCGCATCAATGGTACGCTTCTGCCGAACGGTCACGCGCCGGACGACGAAGCGTGAGCTGACGACCCGGCGACGACGTCCCGTCGCGCCGGCTGTGCAACTGAATGTCCGAGGGTCAGGCCTTGTCCAAGGGTCCCGATGCATTCCGGACGATCAGCGAGGTGGCCGAGGAACTCGACCTGCCACAGCATGTGCTGCGCTTCTGGGAAACGCGCTTCTCGCAGATCCGTCCGATGAAGCGGGGCGGCGGGCGCCGCTATTACCGGCCCGACGATGTCGACCTGCTGCGCGGCATTCGCAAGCTGCTCTACGGCGAAGGCTATACGATCAAGGGCGTGCAGCGCATCCTCAAGGAACAGGGCGCGCGCCAGGTCATCGTCGCCGGGCAGGGCGGCGAGCTCGATCCCGCGCCGCCGGATCACCGCTTCGAACCTGAATTCGATAATGAGGTGCCGGATGGCATCCTTGTTGACGAGAATCACACAGTGCGCCCGTCCGCATCCGGCGGTCGCACCGGGCACGACCAGCGCCGCGAGCCGCAGTTCGGCGGACGGCGTGAGCCTGTTCTGACGGACCGCGCCGCGCCATTCGGCCGCGCGGAGGCGCATGTCGCGCCTGAGCGATCGGCGGAGCCCGATTTCGCGGCCGTGCCGCAATCGCGGATTCCTGCGGCGCCGCCGGAGGAGCCGGACGAGGCGGAAGTCTATCTGCCGCCGCAGGCCGTGCAGCCGGCACCTCCGCCGCCCTATCATAGCCCCGCGCAGGTGCGAACCCAGCCGTTCGAAGGTCCCGCGATCAGGGGCTTCGCGCCGCCGACGGAGGAGGACGACCGCACGCCATCCGCTCGCGCGACGAACCTCGCCCATCTCTCCGACGACGACATGGACAGGCTGCAGGCGGCGCTCGTCGAACTGCTCGAATGCAAGCGTATTCTCGATCAAGCGCGTTGAAGACGTGGATCGCGCGCAATAGCCGGTGACAAGGCGCTGAAAGTCGTGCTAACAGCGGCGCGTCGCTCGCGGCGGGCCAAGGCCCCGCCGTCCGGCCCACCATCGGGCAGCCGCGGCATCGGAGTGTAGCGCAGCCTGGTAGCGCACCTGTCTGGGGGACAGGGGGTCGTCGGTTCAAATCCGGCCACTCCGACCATTTCTTTCAAGCGAGCAAACATCTTCGATGGCACCCGGCTGTCCTGTGCGGACAGCGCGGTTGATTCTTCGTGCGTGTCAGCAGACGCTTTGCGAATGAAGCATGGGAGGATGCTATGAGTGAGACATCGACGATCGAGCGTTTCGTGGAACAGTGGGTCGCCGCGTTCAACAGCCGCGATCTCGACGCGCATATGGCGCTCTATACAGAAGACGCGCTCTTGTTTGGCTCCGTCGATGTCCTGCATGTCGGACGGGCCGCGGTGCGGACCTATTTCGCGGAGCGGCCGCCGGGTGTGCACGTCGCACGCTATCCGATGCCGACTGTCCTGCAACTGGCGCCCGATGTCGTCGCGACCGCGGGGCATGTCGATTTTGCCGATGGCGACGATCCGATGCCCTATCGCATGACATGGATGCTGGTGCGACGGGCGGGCGACTGGCAGATCGCCCAGCACCATGGCTCGCCACGTCTCGGCAACTAGGCGCGCGATATCGGCCGGTGCGGATCGGTGCCCCTCGAGTCTTTCCGCCCGGCCGCAAGCATAACGGCCGGGCGGATATGAATGTCCTAACTAATTCCTAAGCGGCGGCGGCCGACTTGATCCGCATCAAGTGCAGTACGTGCCACCGCATCATCTCGCTCTTCAGGAGCAGTCCGGGTTCTTCCCCCGTCCCAAGCGCGACCTTCCAGCCCTTTTCCGAGAACTGGTGAGGCGAGTCGGGATGCCGGCAACAGAGCAGCCTGTACTCACGGCCGCGTGAAGCGGGATTGGCCTCGCTGTTGTCGAAATGACACGCAGCACCATGGATAGTTGCCAAAAGCGCAGGATTGCGGCGTTTATCTTCAAACTTCGCGCGCGCCGTCCCTTGAATGGCCGCGTGCAGCCCCCTAATTCCACAGCGTAGGTTTGCGTTCCGACCGCGCGTGGGGCGGCCATCTGGAACCTATCTCAATTTTGCCCGTTTTCAGGCCCAGAAGTCGCTCAGATCGGATTGGCTGCCGCCAGTCCGGTCTTAGTTGTTTGTTAGCTATACTTCTGGTCACTGTGAAGCACTTTAGCAACACTGTCAGACCGAAGCGCTAACCATCTCACATCGCTCTTGAAGGCCGCCGCGATGCGCGTATGTTTCAGTCCGAGGCCGCAATTCGCACGGGGGGTTGATAGGCCCAATGTGTAAAGATTGGAGATTTCAAATGAAGCGTGTTCTTCTTGCAGGTGTGGGTGTGCTGGCGCTGACCGCCGCAGCCTCCGCCGCCGACCTGACCATGGAGCCCGCTCCGATCGCCGCCGTGGTTGCTCCCGCAGCTTTTGATTGGTCCGGCTTCTACGTCGGTGTTCATGGCGGCGGCGCCTGGGGCGACTTCAGCACCAATATCTGGAGCGACGCGTTCGGTAATTCGAGCAGCGCTCTCGGCGGTGTCCAGGCCGGCTATAACTACCAGATCAATCAGGTCGTCCTCGGCGTTCAGACCGATCTGGCCTACACGAACCTGAAGACGGGCCAGGACGTGATCCCGGGCATCGTCGGCATCAATGCTGAGCTGAACTGGCTCGGTTCGACCACCGTCCGCGCCGGCTACGCGATCGACACCTGGCTCCCCTACGTCAAGGGCGGTTTCGCTTACGGCGAGACCAAGGCCAATATCGACTCGCTCGTCTATTCGGGCTCGAAGTGGGCGACCGGCTGGACCCTCGGCGCTGGCGTCGAGAAGGCCTTCACGAAGAACATCACCGGCTTCGCCGAGTATGATTACTTCGATCTCGGCTCTGCTGCTTACGACATCAGCAATGCCATCGGCACGATCGAGCTGAAGAACACCTCGAACGTCGTCAAGGTCGGTCTGAACTACAAGTTCT
The DNA here is from genome assembly GCA_035555375.1 of Kaistia sp. Taxonomy (GTDB): domain Bacteria; phylum Pseudomonadota; class Alphaproteobacteria; order Rhizobiales; family Kaistiaceae; genus Kaistia. Next base: position 87,530 of record DATMGR010000040.1, read on the forward strand.
GATCATCTGACACGTCAGTTGTTTGAAGAATGGCCCGGCGCAAGCCGGGCCATTTTTTATGCCCTGCTTTTGTGGGCTAGCCGATTCACTTTGCGGTTGTTGAATTGTTTGCGCTGGTCCTTGGGTGATTTATGTGACCGATCGCCATGGCTGGCTCCGTCCCAGGACTGGACGGTGAAACGGTGTGATCACCTCGAAACGAAAACGCCCGGCACATCGTGCCGGGCGTTTTCGTTTCGGTGATTGAAAGGCTGTCAGGCGATCCGGTCGACGGGAACATTGAGGGCGGCGGCGATGGCCTGTCGTTCTGGTGTCGTCGGCTCGACGCCGGCTTCGATCGCACGAAGATGGTCGGGCAGGATGCCTGCAAGGCCGGCCAACTCCACCACACCGAGCCCGCGCATTTCGCGCAAGGCCTGAACCGAGACCGGTTCCTCGGGTGCGACAGCGGTCGGATCGATCGGGGTATCGCCGCGCACCGCGGCGGCCAGCTCGAATTTGCCGGGGTCGAATTCGTTGAGCATGTCGATGCCTCCTGGGTTGGAACCTGAGGGTCCAATGCCCCGGAACGCGATTGGTTCACGAAAATATCGGAATTGTTTCCGGAAGACAGATGCTGTGAGCCGTCAGCGTGCGCGGGGCAGGGCGACGGGCCCGAAGACCAGTCGCGATGGCGGCGATTCGGCGAGTGACAGTGGAAGCGCTACAGTTCCGCGCCGGACGCGGTGCCGTACCGGCGATCGCTCGACGGCATAGGCGCCCCAAAGCAAGCCATAGATCAGAAAAAGATGACGCCAGTGATCATTGTCGATCACGTTGTGGATCATCAGATGGCCGACATAAACCGCATAGACGCATTGCAGAAAGGGCGTCCATGGCCGCTTCCGGACAACGAGCGGGGTAGCGATCACAAGCGTCCAGATAACGAGGGCGATATAGGAAAACCCGCCGAGCCAGCCGTAAACCGTAAAACCCTTCAGCCACATATTGTGCTCGTCCTCGCCGAGCGAGAGGCCGAACTGGAACGGTCCCACGCCGAACGGATGCTCCTGGATCAGGAAAAACCCGATGATGTGGCGTTCAAACCGGCCGAGCCGGGAAGCGTCGTAATCTTGGACCAGCTTGACGCGCTGGATGACGAGCTCCTGGACGGCGGGGATTGAAATTGCCACGGCCAACAGGATCACCAGACCGAGCAGAACGGCGACGAGCGCGGCCGACATGCGCAGCCGCTTCGAGGTTCGCGGCTCTGTGGCGAAGACGAGCAGCGTCATCACCAGCATGGCGAGAACTGCGAGGCCCCAGGCTGCGCGCGAGAAGGAGAGAAAGAGCCCCAGGACAAGAATCATCGCGGCCAGGATAGCCCAACCCGATCGGTGGATCGGTTGCGTCAGGATCGATCGCGCCAGAACGACGAGCGGCAGGACAACGAAGGGACCGAAGACGTTCGGATCCTTGAAGGCGCCCTTTGCCCGTTCATAGAGCGTGAACAGGTCCGCATGGGGGATGGCGCCGAAATAGCCGAGAATACCGAGCATCGCGCAGAGCACGGCGGCAGCGAGATAGCTCTTCTCAATGATCCGCATCCGCCGCGCCGTATCGGTCTGAAGCACCGCGCAGAAGAAGATCGACGAGATCGCAAGAAATATCGTCGTTGCCATATAGGTGATCGGCTTCTGGAAAGCCTGAAGCTGCGTGAAGGACAGCAGTCCACCCGCACAATAGAGCGCGAGCAATACGATCAGCGGCAGCATCGACCGGGTGAAAGTGAGGCCGCAACTGGCCCAGATGATCGCCACGACGCAGAGCAGCAGGTCGGACGGCGCCGGTTCGACCATCACGAAGCCGGACAGAAACACGAGCACCGCAATGGCTGCGTTGCCGATGGCGCGGGTTGGAATGCCCTGCGGCGCGGGCAGCGCGGTCGTGGCCCTGCTGCTCAATAGGCATTCTCCCCTTGGAGCAGGCGGAGCGGCGTCATCGCGACGATGTAGAGATCGAACAGCACGGACCAGCGCTCGATATATTCAAGGTCAAACTCGACACGGCGCTGGATCTTTTCCGGCGAGTCGATCTCGCCGCGCCATCCATTGATCTGCGCCCAGCCGGTGATGCCCGGCTTGACGCGATGACGCGCGAAATAGCCGTCCACCACCTCGTCCCACAGCCGCTGCGCCGTATGGGCATTCACGGCATGCGGGCGTGGACCGACGATCGAGAGCGTCCCGGCCAGGACGTTGAACAGCTGCGGCAGTTCGTCGATCGACGTGCGGCGGATGAAGCGCCCGACCCGGGTCACCCGCGGATCGCCGCGCGACACCACGACTTTGGCGGCGGGATCGCTCAGGTGATGATACATCGAGCGGAACTTCAGGACGGAGATGACCTCGTTGTTGAAGCCATAGCGCTTCTGCCGGAAGAGGATTGGTCCCGGGCTGTCGAGCCGAACAGCGAGCGCTGTGGCGAGCATCACTGGCGAAAGCAGGATGAGCGCGAGGACGGCGACGGAAAGGTCGAAGCTTCGCTTCGCCACGGCGCTCCACCCGCTGATCGGGCGGTCGGCAAGGTCCAGAAACGGGATCGAACCGATGAAGGAATAGGCGCGCGGGCGAAAGCGCAGACGCGCGCCAAGCGCCGACAGGCGGATATCGACGGGCAGCACCCAGAGCGCGCGCAGGATTTCGAGCACCCGGCCTTCGGCGCTTTGCGGCAGCGAGACGATCAAGAGATCAATCTCGGCAATGCGCGCGAAAGTCACCAGTTCTGCGACGGTACCGAGTTTCGGCGGACCTTCGCGGCGTTCGGGCGAGCGCTCGGAGCCCCGGTCATCGAACACGCCGCAGACGCGAATGTCAGGCGATTCGTCAGCGAGTGTCGCAATCAGCGCCTCGGCCTCGTCGCCGCCACCAACGATGACGGCGCGGCGATCGAACCGTCCCTGACGCATCCAGCGGGCGACGAGATGCGCGAGGATTGAACGCTCGGCAAGCAGCAAGGCCAGTCCGGAGACGTAGGTTAGCAGCAGCCAGCGCGGCGCGCCGCTGCTGCCGAGATCGAGGAGGAACGCCAGGGCTGCGAGGAGCAGGATCACCCCGGTCCAGACCGCCAGCAGGCGGCCGAGCGCACCGACACCGTCGCGAAGCGCTGCGATGAGATAGGAGCCATCGGAATGAGCCGCCATGACGGTCAGCAGCGGCGCCATTACGATCGCTGTCCAGCCGAGCCATCCGGCCGAGCCGAGGCCTGATCCGACGAGATGGCGCAGGACGGCGCCGATGATCAGGAGGGCGCTGAATTCGAACGCCTGGACAGCGTTCGCCAGGATCGCAGGCGCGAGCGAACGCTTCGAGAGGGCGCTGGCAACGGCAAGCGCCTCCTCGCCCAGAGCCGGGCGGCCGGGCTCGCCGAAGCGACCTTCTGTATCTGCAGCCATTTTACGCGAACACTGGTGGCCGGATGCGATGGCCGAGAGTTAGCAGGCCGAGGCTAACAAATGCTTTTGCGCCGACAGACGAGCGATGCGGCCGGTCGCGGCATCAAGGGACCGCAAGGTCCGGAATGTTCCTGCCGTCGTCAGGTTCCCTCAAGCGCTTTTGCGTAGAGCGCCTCGACTGACCGCGCCATGGTTTCGATCGAGAAGCGATCGCGTATCGAGGCCCGCAGGGCTTCCGCGTCGGCCCTCGCCCTGGCTGGATCGTCGAGCTGCGCTTCCATGGCAGCTGCGAGCAGATGCGGCGCGCCAGGCGGAACGAGGCGCGGCGCAAGAGCGCCGAAGATCTCTGGTATGCCGCCGACCTCGGTGGCGACCATGGGCAGTCCGGCAGCGACGCCTTCGAGCACGATATAAGGCATCGACTCGGCGCGGGACGGCACGACGATGCGCTCGGCCATGGCAAAGGCGCGTCGAGCCGGCATGGCGGGATGAAAGACGATGCCGCCGAGCCCGAGCGCCGTCGCTTTGGCCTTGTAGCGCGCCGTGTCCGGACCATCGCCAACCATCAGCGCGCTCGGCGTGAAGCCGCGGCGATCCCGGATGAGGGCGAGCGCATCGATGAAGAGGTCTGGTCCCTTCAGGTCGCGCATCATGCCGATATAGAGAAAGTCGGCTCTGCCGGAATCGACTGGCAAAGGGGCGAATTCCGCCGCCTCGATACCGTTCGGCGCGATGCAGAACGGCTTTTCCGGCGGCCCGACCTTCGCCGCGAAGGCGTCGCACTCATAGCGGCTGACGAAGACGAAGCCGTCGGTCATGCGCTCCATGAGCCGTTCGAGGCCGAAGAAGAGGCGTCCGGCATTGGTGCGCGCGTCATAATGCAGGCTGCCGCCATGCGGGCAATAGATGCGGGCCACGCGTTTACCAGAGACCCGCAAGAACGTGCCGATCGCGCGTCCATACACGCCGCCCTTGGCGCCATGTGTATGGATCACGTCGGGATCCAGTTTGCCGATGCGCCGGAAGAGGCGCGTCAGCGTGATGATGTCCGTCGGCGTAATCTGCCGCTGCATGGGGATGCGCTGCAGGCCGAGGGCGAGCACCGGGGCGATCTCGCTGAAGAGCTGCTCTTCCCGCGCGCCACCGGTCGCTGAGTCGCAGACAATGCCGACCTGATGACCGGCTGCCGTCTGCGCGCGGACCAGATCGCGCACGTGGCGAAAAATCCCACCGACGGGCGATCGGAAGCAATGAACGATGCGCAGTCGCCCGTCCGGATTCGATGAAGCGCCCCGCGACATGACGTCAGAAGAAACGCTCGCGAATGTTGATCGTATCGCCCGGCATGACCGGCTGGGTCGGCAGCAGCCTGACCGTCGTGACCTTGCCATTGACCTGGCGCGTCACGTCGACATCGGCCTTCTGGGCGCGCGGAGTGAAGCCACCGGCGATGGCGACGGCCGTTTGAACTGTCATGCCGGTGACATAGGGATACTGTCCGGCGCTGGTGACTTCGCCCATGATGAAGAAGGGCCGGTAGCGATCGACCTCGACCGAAACGTCGGGATCGCGCACGAAGCGACCGGATTTCAGCTTGCCGGCGATCTCGCCTTCCAGCATCTGGGCCGTTCGGCCGCGCGCGGCGACGGCGCCGATCAGCGGCATCGAGATATAGCCAGCCTGGTCAATGAGATAGGTGCTCGAAAGATCGGCCTGCCCGAAAACCACAACCCGCAGCCGATCGCCGCTGTCGAGGCGATAGGGAGCGATCAGCGCCGAATAGGTGGTCGCATCTGGGGGCGGATAGGTGCTCGCGCAGCCGCCGAGCAGCGTCACGCCAAGGAGGCTGAGGAGAAGAAGGACGAAACGCATCGGCGGGCGTTCCCAGCTTGAGGGACAACTGCCGAACTCTCCCGCGTCGTGGTTAATTCCCGGTAAAATCGGCGGGACATGGTTAGCGATTGACTATCGAAGAGGGGATGCGCCGTTCGTCATTAACGCGGCGGTTACTCTATTTTCCCATGATCAGCCGAAAGCCAACGGGAAGATTCCGCGATGAGCGACGGCCGCTTGGGACCTATCGACGATGTCGAGCTCGACATGCGCGCGCTCATGCGCGCGCTTGGGCGCGCCTTGCCGATCCTGGTGCCGCTGTTCCTGATCTTTGCGATCGGGCTCTATGTTGGCCTCTCTTTCGTGACGCCGCGTTACACTGCGGAGACCAAGGTCCTGATCGAAAAGGGAGAATCGTCGATCACCCAGACGGGCGGCGACACGGAGGAATCACGCGCGCTCCTCGACGCCGAAGGCGTCGCCAGCCAGGTGCAGCTCATCGATTCGCGTGATCTCGCGATGACGGTGGTCGCAAAGCTGCAGCTCGCCAAGCTGCCGGAATTCTATGCGACGCCGACGTCCGACTTCATCAACGGGCTGCTGACCCGGATCGGACTCGGCAAGGTTTCAAGCGATTCGGAGCGCGAGGAGCGGGTACTGCAGCGCTTTGCCGAGAAGCTCGAGGTCTATTCGGTCGACAAGACGCGCGTCATCAATATTTCCTTCTCGTCATCCGACCCGCTGCTGGCGGCCAACGTGACCAACATGATCGCCGAGGAATATCTCGCCCTGCAGCGCGAGGCGACGCGGACCGCGAATGCCGATGCGACGCGTTGGCTGGATTCGCAGATCGAAGCGCTGCGCGCTCGGGTGAAGACGGCGGAGGCCAAGGTCGAGAGCTTCCGCGCCGAGAGCGGGCTCTTCATGGGCGGGCAGAATAACAACGTGTCGCTGCCGCAGCAAAAGCTCTCCGATCTCAATACGGAGATGGCGCGCCTCGAAGGCGCACGGGCTTCCGCGGACGCCAAGGCCGAGCAGGTGCGCAAGGCGCTGGCCTCCGGCAACGATTTCGATATTCCCGAAGTTCTCGAATCCTCGCTTGTTCAGCGTCTTCGGGAGCAGCAGGTCACGCTGCGCGCGCAGGTCGCGCAGCTCTCGGCGACGCTGCTGCCGGCGCATCCCCGCATCCGCGAGCTGAACGCCCAGCTTGCGGATCTCGATGGTCAGGTGCGGCAGGCTGCGCGCCAGATCCTCTCCAGCCTTGAAGGCGAAGTTGCCACGGCGAAGGCGCGGGAAGTCGAGATCGCCGCCGATCTCGACCGCGCCAAGGTGGCGACGGCGCAATCAAATGGTTCGGAGGTCCAGCTCCGTGCGCTCGAGCGCGAGGCTGCGGCCGAGCGAGACCTGCTGGAAGGTTACCTCCGGCGGTATCGCGAGGCGACATCGCGGCAGGACGGCGACTATCTCCCTGCCAATGCGCGCATCATCTCGCGCGCTGCCGTTCCGCTGGAGCCGTCCTTCCCGAGGAAGCTGCCGATCACCGCTGCGGCGACCGTGGCGCTGCTGCTGCTGGCGCTGGCATTCGTGATGGTGCGCGAGCTGATGAGCGGGCGGGCCCTTCGCCGGGTATTGGTCGAACCGCCGGAGCCGACCGAACCGGGCCTGCCGGTGGATGGGCGGATGCGCTGGTCCGATGGCGGCGACGTTCGCCGGATGATGCCGGCCGCGCCTTCCTTTGCGCAGCCGCAGGTCTTTCCGCCGGACATGCAGGATTCGCTCCGTGCTCTGGTCGACCGCATCGTCGCGACAGGCTCGCATCGGCTTGTCGTCACGATGGCCGAGCCGCCGGAGGCGGGCCGTCCCTTGGCAGCCGTAGCGCTGGCGCGCCAGCTCTCGCGCCGTGGCAGCCGCGTCTTGCTGGTCGATCTGCACGCCGATGGCGCCGATGGCGCGGCGATGGCGCCCGAGAGCGAGCGGTTGACCGGGTTTTCTGATCTCTTCGCCGGCGAAGCGTCCTTCGCGCAGGCGATCTTCCGTGATCGCTCGTCGCGCGCCCATATCATACCCCGCGGCACCGAGCCGCTGCCGGAGGGGCTCCCCGGTGACGGGCGTCTCGCCGAGATCCTCGACGCGCTCGACGCGACCTATGACCATATCCTTCTCGACGTCGACCGGAAGCTTGCTGAAGCGCTGGCAGCAACGGCATCGACGATCGTTCTGGTGGCCGAGTCGCAGGCCGGTGATCCGCGCACCTTGACGGCGCATGAGGCTTTCGCCGCAGCGACCAAGGCGGAAATCCTCCTGCTTATCGCCGATACCGCGCCGGAGGGCGAGGCGCCCGATCCGAAGACGGAAGCCGCCTAACTGTCGCTCCCGGCCTGGCCCTCGCCCCGGCTTCGGCGCAGCCGCGTCACCAGCCGCCACAGACGCTCGTCATTTCGCACGCGCCGTTCGGCCGCATAACGCGCCCTGAGCGCCAGCGCACCAATACGGCCGACCAGCGTGACTGGACGCAGCAGGCGGACATGGGTTTCGGTCCGATCCAGCCAGGAGGCCTTGTAGCGCTCCTCGCCACGGCCGAGATCGAGGAGGCGGGTGCCGCGGGCGCAGGCAGCTGCGACGACGTCGTGGATGAGAAGCTCTCCGGGGCTGATGCGTCGCCATTCGTCGTCGGCGACGGCAAGGAAATAGCCGCTCTGCCGACCCATGGCGGTGCCGCTGCCGAGAATGGCGTGTAGACCGCCATCGAATTCGATCGCGTCGATATCGATGACGGTGTTCTCGTTGCCGGCCCAGCGCCGCGCGATCAGCGCCCGGAAGAAGGGAGCGATGCCGGGCTCCGCGAAGCTGTCGGCGATGCCCATGCGGCGAAACCAGGCCGCTTTTTCGGCAAGGAATGCGTCAAACATCGCCGCGGCCTCGACCTCGGTTTGGGCGCGGCGCAGACGATATCCCCCGACCGCCGCAAGGGCGTTTTTCTGCCAGCGATGCTTCTTGCTCTTCTTGGCGCCCCGATGTGTGGCGAGAAGCGCCGCGAAGTCCGCTTCGAGCGGCAGCGTGCCGACATTGCAGCGCGCCGGCCGTGCTGCGCGATGACTCGCCAGAAAGAGCGGCGTCCCGGGCTGATCGGCGGGCAGGGCATCGAAATCGAACAGGTCTATGCCACCGAGCGCCGCTGCGACGCGCGCCAGCAATCGATTTGTCGCCGCATCATCGGCAGGAGAGCGCCAGTCAGCAGCGACGAGCGGCATGCGGATATTCGCGTGTTCGCCGCCGAGATAGCGAGCGATCCGCAGCGGGCCGATGCGCTCGATGCCGAGCGGCATGAGCATCACCAGCTGGCCCTCCCACCGCAGGGCGACGACGGCAGGCCGGATGTCGAGCGCCGGTGCAGCCGTGGCCAGCCAGCAATCAGTCCACTCGAAGGATTGGTAGACGGTGCTGCCGGCACTTTCGAACAGGGCGCGCCACTCCGCCTCGATGTCGCGCGCCTGGGCGTGAACGCTGATCACGAGCTGGCCGAACCGTGTTGCCGGATCGGCGTCGCGCGGACCTTCTGCCATCAATGCCGTCGCCGAGCCGTGCATTTACCAAGCTCCACGAAAACGGTCGCCAAGGCCGCCCGGGTTGGTCAACCGGCTGTTAACATATTCGTGAAGTCTTGCCATGTGGATGCACAGCGTGTGAATTGCCGACCGATCATGAACGAATTGAAGACGCTCGGAATCAAGACGGCCCTCAATGCCCTCTATTTGAGCCGCACGCACGAGATCGCCGCCCCGCTGACCGAGGGACTTGGCGCGATTCTGATGTTTCATCATGTCCGCAGCACCAGACCCGGCCGTTTCCAACCCAACCCGCATCTCGACGTCACTCCCGACTTTCTTGGTGCCGTCATTCGTCATCTCAGGCGGCGCGACATCGACATCGTCGATCTCGACGAGGCCATGCTGAGGCTCGCAGGATCCGCGTCCGGTCGGCGCTTCGTCGTCCTGACGTTCGATGACGGATACCGCAACAATCTTACCGAGGCCTATCCGGTCCTGAAGGCGGCGGAGGCGCCGTTTACCGTCTATGTCGCGACGGGGCTCGTCGACCGAACCGCGATCACGTGGTGGGACGTCATCGGCGAGATCGTCCGCCACAATCCGCGCATCTGCGGCCGCGCCGGCGATGCCGAATTCGATCTGCCGGCCGCATCCGTGCGGGAAAAGACGGCGGCGCTCGAGGCGATCATTCGGCTGCTCACGACATGCGACGAAGACGAGCAGCGGCGCGCCGTCGCGCGGATGGCGGCGGTTCATGGCATCGACGCCAAGGCGCTCGGCGACAGCCTGATGCTCGACTGGGATGAAGTGCGCGCGCTCGCCAGCGATCCGCTCGTGACGATCGGCGCGCATACGGTCGGCCACTACGCGTTGTCGCGCCTCGACCAGGGGCGGGCTCGCCGCGAGATGGAGGAAAGCCGGGCACGGCTTGTCGAGGCGGCGGGCGTTACGGCGCGCCATTTCGCCTATCCCTACGGCTCGGTCGATGCCGCCGGCCCGCGCGAATTCGCGCTCGCCGAGGAGCTTGGCTTCGAGACAGCGGTGACGACGCGGCGCGGCGTGCTGCAGGGCGGCAAGGCGGAGTCGCCGCTGGCGCTGCCGCGCATTTCCGTCAATGGCGGCTTCCAGGCGCTCCGCTATATCGACCTGTTGCTGTCCGGCGTACCCTTTGCCCTTGAGCGGGGTATGAAGCGCCTGCGCGGTATCAGGTCCGCGGCGCCCTTGGCTTCTGCATCCACGCAATGATCAGTCCGGCCGGCAGGACCCAGATCAGGCCGGCGGCGGCATAGGCGAGCCACATCAGCGCGCCGGGAATGTTCTGGATCGGGATCGTCACCACGACGAGGGCGTAGATCACGACGAAGGCGACCAACAGCACCATGCCGATGAACTTGCGCAGGCGTTCGGGCATTTCGGCTCCATGGTCGAGGTTCGTTTGCTGCGATGCTCCGTACGTGCATCGTCTATCCTGACGGGGGCCCTCGCAACAAGCCTTGTCCGCGGCGATCGCCGCCAGCTATCCGCGGGGGCTGCGACGAGAAGCCGATTGTCGCGACGGGCGTCCGGCGCTAAGTCGCTGCTGCCGGGGGACAAGGTGAGGGTTCGAGATGACGGACAGCAGTGAGGTTGCCGGATCGATCGCTCCTGCGAAGCTGCGGGACCGGCGACGCGACAGAGCGCTCATTCGCGCCTGGCTCGGTGCGGTGATCGTGATGATCATCGCGATGATCGTGGTCGGCGGCGCGACGCGCCTGACGAATTCCGGCCTCTCGATTACGGAGTGGAAGCCGATTCATGGCGTCATTCCGCCGTTGAATCTCTCCGAATGGCAGGAGGAGTTCGCGAAATACCAGCAGATCCCGCAATACCAGCAGCTCAACAAGGGCATGAGCCTCGACGCGTTCAAGGCGATCTTCTGGTGGGAATGGGGTCACCGCTTGCTCGGCCGGCTGATCGGCGTCGTGTTCTTCCTGCCGCTGCTGTTCTTCTGGTTCACGGGCCGGATCGAGCGCAAGCTCGTACCGCCGCTGGTTGGCCTCTTCGTGCTGGGCGGCCTGCAAGGCGGCGTCGGCTGGTGGATGGTGGCCAGCGGGCTCGTCAACCGCGTCGATGTCAGCCAGTATCGTCTTGCGACACATCTTGTCATCGCCTGCCTGATCCTCGCCGCCGCGGTCTGGATCCGGCGCGGGCTGGCGACGTCCGATGGCGATGCACCCGCTGCGACGGCCCCGCTAAGGGGCATGGCGACGTTTCTGGTCGTGCTGGTCTTCGTGCAGATCTTCCTCGGCGGTCTCGTCGCGGGTCTCGATGCCGGCTTTACCTACAACACCTGGCCGCTGATCGACGGCGCCATCATTCCAAGCCGCGTCTATCAGTATGATCCGATGTGGCGGAGCGTGTTTGAGGACGTCATGACGGTGCAGTTCGATCACCGCATGGTGGCCTATCTGCTGCTCGTCGGCGCGCTTGTGCACGCATTCCAGTGCTTCCGCCTGGCGCGCGGCAGCCGAGCCGCCCGCCGAGCCCGGCATCTTGCCCTGCTTGTGCTGGCGCAGGCAGCGCTCGGCGTCGCCACGCTGCTCCTGGTGGTGCCGATCGACGTGGCGCTGACACATCAGTTTGGCGCGGCCGTGGTCCTCATTGCGGCGGTCTCGCATCGCCGGGCGCTGTCGCCGCCGATTCCGATCGACGACTGAGGGCCGCTCGGCGGACGCTTGCCAATATCCGATGCATGGGCGATAGGCTCTCGCATGCGCGTGCTCCTTGTGAAGCTCTCCTCGCTCGGCGATGTCGTCCACACCTTTCCGGCGCTGACCGACGCTGCGTCGGCGCTGCCGGGCATCGAGATCGACTGGGTCGTCGACGAGGCCTTCGCGCCGCTTGCGCGGCTGCATCCCGCGATCCGCCGTGTGATCCCGCTGCCGATCCGGCGCATGAAGAAGACGCCGCGCGCCGCGCTTGGCGATCTTCGCCTTGCCATGCACCAGCTGCGGGCGGTTCGCTACGATCTCATCGTCGATGCGCAGGGGCTGGTGAAGAGCGCGATTGTCGGCCGGCTGGCGCGCGGTGGCCGCCGCCATGGCTTCAGCCGCGATACCGCCCGTGAGGGCATGGCCGCGCTCACTTATGACGTCGGCCATGCCCTGCCCGAGGTGGAGCACATGGCGACGCGCATCCGCCGCCTGTTCGCGGCCATGCTTGGCTATCCGATGCCGGAGACGCCGGCCGATTCGGGTCTCGACCGGAGTGCCATCGCGGCCAGGTCCACGACGCGGCCCTATATCGTCCTGATCCACGGGACGACCTGGCCGACCAAGACCTGGACCGTCGAAGGCTGGCGTGCGCTCGCCAGAGAGGCGGGTGAGGCTGGCCTCGATGCGCTGGTCTTTGCCCATGGCGAACAGGAGCGGGCCCGTGTCGAGGCGATCGCCGAAGGCATTCCCGCCGTGCGCCGTCTGCCGCCGGGACGGCTCGAGGCGGTGATCCCGGTCATCGCGGGCGCGGAGGGCGTGGTGACGGTCGATACCGGCCTCGGACATCTCGCCGCCGCCTTCGACCTGCCGACCATCGGGCTCTACGGCCCGACCAATCCCGGCCTGACCGGCCTTGTCGGTGCGCGGGCGCGCGAATTCACGGGCCGGCTGCCCTGCGTGCCCTGCGAGAAATCAAGCTGCGCGATCCGCCCGGATTTCGGCGAAGGTCCGCCTTGTCTTGCCGATCATGCGCCGGACGAGGTCTGGCGCGCGCTTCAGGCGTTGAGTCCGTTTTCAGCCGGAAGGGCTTGAGCCAAAAGCCCTATCGGCCTCCCGGATTGCGCCGGAGATATGATAGAGCGTGCTGGCCGGCATGTGATCGACCAAGGGCGCGCCGGAGGCGTCGAATCGATCGATCCAGCCGCCTTCGAGACGATCGGGCGCGAAGGTCTGCATGAGCATACCAAGCACCAGATCCGCCGCGTGTTCGGCATCCGCCGTGCCGCCGAGCGCCGCGGCCGCGAAGGCCTTGACCGCTTCCGCATGAGGCCAGGAGCGGGTCGATGCCGCCAAGACCGTACCGCGCTCGTTGACGGCATCGACGATCCGGCCCGTTGCCGGATCGAGCCCCGTCCGGGTCGCAAAGGCGATCAGCCGTTCGCGCACGCCATTGTCGATGCTGCCGCCGAGCCGGGCATATTCGCCGAGCAGCCATGCCCATTCGAAGAGATGGCCCGGCTCGACGCGGTTTTCGCCGGCCGCTTCGAGCGGCTGCCAGTCATGGCCGAAATCCTCGATCAGCGCACCGCCATCCGCCGCGATGAAGCGGTCAGTGGCGAGCGCGATCAGATGCTCCGCGCGGGCCATGTAGCGCTCGGCGCCGGTCGCCTCATGAAGCGCGAGCAGTGCTTCCAGCAGGTGCATGTGCGGGTTCTGGCGGCGAATGTCGTCGGCGGCCGGCACGGCGTCGCGAAAGCCGCCATGCGGGGCGGCGAAGATGTGGTCCATGTCGGCAAGCGTCTCGTCCGCCAGCGCGATGAGCTTCGGCGAGCCGAACGCGCGATAGCCCCAGGCGATCGCATAGAGGATGAAGGCATGCGCATAGAGGTCGCGCACCGTCGAGGCCGGGCTGCCGTCGGGATGGAGCGAGAAGATCCAGCCGGGCGCGCCGTCACGCTTGTGATAGAGGCGGATGACCGTTTCGAGCGCGTCGGCCTCGGCGCCCGGCCGATGCCAGCCGACGAGGCTGGCGCGGGAAAAGCTCGCGATCTGCCGTGCCTGAACCATGACACGCCGCGGGCAGGCGGCGAGGGGCCGGCGCTCGAGGTCGAGCCGTTCGTGGAAGAGCCCGATCCGGGCATCGAAGCCGGTCGTCGACCAGAGCGGGAAGGCGCGGTCGATCGCCCAGCGCCGGGCGGAGGCCAGCGTTTTCATGTCCGCGCCGCTGCGACGAGCGCGCTGGTCGAGCGGCCAGCGAGGATGTCCGCGAGCACGAGGCGTCCGCCTGCCGCGATCACGAAATCCGCGCCGACGACCTCGGATGGCTTGTAGTCGGCGCCCTTGACGAGAACATCGGGCCGAACCGCTTCGATGAGCTGCAGAGGGGTGTCCTCGGTGAACAGCACCACCAGGTCGACGTCGCGGAGGGCGCCGATGACCCGGGCGCGCGCCTCTTCGTCCTGCAGCGGCCGGCTGTCGCCCTTGAGACGCTTCACCGAAGCATCTGAATTGAGGCCGACGATCAGTCGGTCACCCTCGCGGGCCGCGGCTTCGATGAGGCCGATATGACCGGGATGGACGAGATCGAACACGCCATTAGTGAAGACCACGGTCTCGCCGCGCGCCCGCCAGCCGGCCGCGATGGCGGCGGCGGCGTCGCGGCCGACCAGGGCGCCGGCATGCACGGCATCGGCAGCCGCGCGATGCAGCGCCGCATCGAGCTCGGTGCGTGTGACCACTGCCGTGCCGAGCTTCGAGACCGCGATCGCGGCGGCGGCATTGGCGATCTCCATTGCCGTATCGATCGTGCTGCCCTCTGCGAGCGAGACGGCGAGGGCTGCAAGCACCGTATCGCCGGCGCCCGAAACGTCGAACACTTCGCGGGCATGGGCGGGAACGTGCTTCACCGCGCCGTCGCGGCGCCACAGCGTCATGCCCTTCTCGGCCCGCGTGACGAGGACATCGCCGCCGAACTGGTTCGCCGCCGCTTCGGCAGCGATGGCGGCGTCGAGATCGGTGTCATCGGCAAGGCCAGTTGCCTCGAAGAGTTCCTTGCGGTTCGGGGTCACCAGCGATGAGCCGCGATAGATTTCGAAGGTGCGGCGCTTGGGATCGACGATCACGGGCACGCCATGGGCGTTGGCCTCGGCGATCAGGGCTGGAATCACGGCGTCAGACAGCGCGCCCTTGGCATAGTCGGAGAGGACCACAACCGCGGCGCCCCGAATCGCCACCTTGCCGCGCGCAATCAACGCGTCGGTGACATGAGCGCCTGGCGGCGCGCTGACTTCGGCGTCGATGCGGACGATCTGCTGGCGGCCGCTCATCACCCGCGTCTTGGTGACGGTGGGGCGATCGGCATCAACGACCAGGCCGGAAAGATCGATCGCCGTGTGATCGGCGAGCACGCCACGCAGCGATTCAGCCGCCGCGTCATGGCCAACAAGCCCGACCAGTGCGACGCTCGCGCCGAGCGCCGCAGCATTCGCCGCGACATTGGCCGCGCCACCCGCGACCACCCGCTCGGCGGCATGCAGCAGCACCGGCACCGGCGCTTCGGGCGAGATGCGATTGACGGAACCCGTGATGTAGCGATCGACCATCACGTCGCCGATCACGGCAATGCGGGCCGGCTTTCTCGTCTCGCTCATCGATCCCCCTCTGGTGCCGGATCCTGTCGTGCCGCAGCGAGCACGCCGGCCATGAAAACGTCAAGGTCGCCGCCTGTGAAGAGATGGCCGGGAATGCCGGCCGCCTCGGCTGCCGCGATGTCGCTCGGCTTGTCGCCGACAAGAAACGAGCCGTTGCGCCCGATGCCGAGATCCGCGAAGGCGCGGAGGATCATACCCGGACGCGGCTTCCGATCGGGATGATCGGCCCGATAGGCAGGAACGGTCGCATCCGGGTGATGCGGCGCCGTATAGATCGCGTCGATGCGCGCCCCTGCCGCGGCAAGCCGCCCGCGCAGATGATCATGAAAACGGCTGACATCCGCCTCGGTGAAATAGCCGCGCGCGACGCCGGACTGGTTGGTGACGACGACGACAAGATAGTCGGCCTCGTTCAGCCGCCGGATGGCAGCCTCCGCGCCCTCGACGAAGTCGAGCGCAGCGGGATCGACAACATAGCCATGATCGATATTGATCACGCCGTCGCGGTCGAGAAAGGCTGCCTTGCGCCCGTTCATTGCGTTGCGGCGGATTTCAGCGCGGCGACATAGCGCGCAATGCCGTCCTCGAGCGAGGTGAATTGACCATCATATCCGGCAGCGCGCAGGCGCGTCGCATCCGCCTCGGTGAAATACTGGTAGGCGTTCCGGATGCGCTCGGGCATGTCGACATAGGTGATGCGCGGCTCGCGGCCGAGCGCCGCAAAGACGGCGCGGGCGAGATCGGCGAAGGAGCGGGCCTTGCCGGTGCCGACATTGAAAATGCCGTTCACGCCGGGATTGGCGATCAGCCAGCGCATGACGGCAACGCAATCGTCGACATGGATGAAGTCGCGGAGCTGGCCGCCATTCTGGTAGTTCGGATCATGCGACCGGAACAGCGTCACGGTCTCGCCGGACGCGGCGAGCGGGTAGATCTTGTGGATCACCGAGCGCATGTCGTCCTTGTGCGCCTCGTTCGGTCCGTAGACGTTGAAGAAGCGAAGGCCGGCCCATTGCGGCGGCGTCGGCCGCCCGGCGGCGACATCCGCAATGAAGCGGCGGTCGACGGCAAGCTTCGACCAGCCATAGGCGTTGAGCGGGCGCAGTGTGGCGAGATGGGCGGCGGAATTGTCGTCGACGAAGCCCGCGCTGCCATCGCCATAGGTGGCGGCTGAAGAGGCATAGATCAGGCGGACGGCATGGCGCGCCGAGGCCGACCAGAGATCGAGCGTCGCGCGGATGTTGCGGGCGACGATGAGATCGACATCGGGCTCGGTGGTCGCCGAGATGGCGCCCATATGGACGATCGCCTCGACGCGGGCGTGCTGCGCCTCGAGCCAGTCGAGCGTCGCCTCCGGCGTCAGCACATCGTCGAGCAGGACGTCGGCGAGATTTTTCCACTTGCCGCCGGTGCCGAACCAATCGGCGACGACGATGCGCCAGCCGTCGGCAGCCAGAGCCCGCGCGATGTTGGAGCCGATGAAGCCTGCGCCTCCGGTCACGAGGATCGTGTCGCGGCCGTCTCTCGCTGCAATCGCCATGTTTCCGTCCCCGGCGCCGGGGTCACTCGACCGCCGGCCGCCGCGTGGATAGCGCAATCGGACCCGGCATGGAAAGAGCCGCCGCCGCGACACGCCTGACGGCGGCGAGGACGGACACGGGCTCGATGCCTTCGAGACAGGCCAGCGTGCCGAGCGGGCAGGTGCGTTCGAAGCAGGGGCGACAACTGAGTTCGAGCGACAGCGCTTCTGCATTCGGTGCCGTCGGCGGCGTCAGCTTCTCCGAACTCGACCCGTAAAGCACGACCATCGGACGGTCGAGCGCGCCGGCGACATGCATGAGGCCGGTATCGTTGGAGACGACGACGTCGGCGATCGACAGCAGGGAGGCGGCTTCGACTAGGCTGGTACGACCTGCGAGGTCATCGAGTGGCACGCCGGATTTCTCGGCGATCTCCGCCGTGATCGGCTTGTCCTTGGGACCGCCGAAAAGACGAACACGATAGCCATCCTGATGCGCGAGGCGGGCGAGGCCGGCGAATTTCTCGGCCGGCCAGCGCTTCGAGGGGCCGTATTCTGCGCCGGGGCAGAACGCGATCGACGGGGCCGAAATATCCAGGCTGAGCCGGCTTTCAAGCTCGCCGGTTGGTCTGCGCGGCATTCTGAGGACGGGGCGCGGCGAAACCGGCGGCGAGCCGCTGGGGCCCGCAAGGGCGACGAAACGATCGATGGTGCGGGCGGTCTTGCGATCGCGATCGGAACGCGCGTCTGTCAAAAGCAGCGAACGCCCCTCGGCGGCATAGCCGATGCGTTCGGGAATGCCGGCTGCAAACGGCGGAATGGCAGCCTTGAAGGCACGTGGCAGCACGATGGCCGTGCCATAGCCGCGTTTCTTCAGGGCGCGCCCGATCTTCCAGCGGTCCGTGAGGCCGAGTTCGCCATGCCCGAGCGCCAGCGGGATCGTCTGTTCGACCCCGTCGATCAGCGTCGCGATCGGCAGCGAGGACGGCGGCGCCAGCATGTCGATGGGGCGCCCCGGCCAGCGCCTGCGCACCGCCTCGACCAGACTCGCAGCCATGACCATATCGCCGACCCAGGAGGGGCCGACGATCAGGATGGGCGAGGTGTTGTCGCGATCTGGCATGTCCGGCTCGGCCTTCTCATGGCGGCGCCGGACGTCTTCGTCAAGAACTACATGACTGGCGGCTCGGGCTGGAGCGGCGGGACGTAGTCCGGCTCGCTGCCCGGCTGATCCTCGATCGGCGGATCATTGACCGGATAGGGCGTGCGCCCGCCCTTGGGATTGGTCGGCGGCAGCTCCTGCGGCTCCTGCTGCGGCAGTTCGCGCGGCACGTTGCCGGGAATATCCGGCGGCTGAACCGGCGGCTGCTGCGTCGGAATCGGGTCATGCATCGGCGGCATCGGCTGACCCGGCGGCATCGGCTCGGGCGTGGTCGGCTGAACAGGATCGGACATTGGCATTCTCCCTTTGCTGCAGGGTGAACGCAGCGCCCGCACCGAGGGTTCCGGTCAACCCTCCGGCTCAGGCGAGGCCGTGCTTCGCGGCCCCCCGAACAGCAGCCTTTGATACAGCAGGCCAATCCCGATCAGCACGAGACCGAGACCCATGAAGGACAGCGCGCGCCAGATGCCTTCCAGGCTGCCCATGTCGATCAGGAACACCTTCAGCACCGCGATGAGGATCACCACGGCCGAAGCAAGGCGCGCGGCTTTGACGTTGAATAAAAGCCCGCCGATGAGCAGCAACAGGCCGAGCACCAGCCAGACCGCCGAATATGTGTAGGATTCGGCGGAGCTGATGATTCCGACCGTCAGGTCCGGGCTTGCCGCGTAGAGGAAGCGTATCTCCAGCGATATGCCGCCAAAGGCGAGCCCAAGCGCCACGAGGCCTGTCGCGAGCCGCAGCCATCGCCTGACAGTGCTGGAGCCGACCGGAAGCGGCTGCATGGCGAGAAGGCCGGCGAGCAGCGCCGGCAGCCAATAGGCGAGGACGATCTCGTTGAGCAGCGCCGAGCCGGCCACGGGCTCGCCTGTGACGAGCGGATTGAGCGCAAAACCTAGGGCGATCACCGCGTTGAGGAGACCGACGAGGCGGGCGATCATGGCGCCCACGACCGTGACCGGGTTCGCGCCCCGGCGGCCGAGGCGCGTCAGGCCGAGCGCGAAGGCGAAGGCAGTGGCCGTGATGAGGCCCTGCTCGCCGAGCCGCGTATCTTCGGCGAGGAGATCGCCGCCGAATGTGATCGCGTGGATCTCGAACACCACGAGGAGCGCGAGCATTGCCAGCGCAACCGCCTCCGCCGCGAGCGCCGCTCGATCGGTCACGCGCCGCCGCAAAAGGACGGCGGCGGCGCCAAAAGCCAGCGTCGGAATGCCGTAACCGGCAAGGATCGAGGCATAGACGGCCGATCCGGCGCGGATATCGAAGACATAGGGATCCCAGGCGATCCGGCCGAAGACGGCGATCGCCATGACGAGTACGGCATAACGCAGCGTCGCGATCGGACGCTTCGTCTCCACCCATGCGGCGCCGAGGCTCGTCAGCGCAAAGGCGGTGGTGAGGATGCCGCCATCGAGCGCCATAGTGAGCGCGAACGCGATCGCGCCAACGGTTCCGGCCGCGAAGAGCCCTGTCGCGATGATATCGGCGGGATGATCGGGACGCTCGGCCGACGAGGCGCGGGCGGCGAGAACGCCATAAAGCGCGGCGAGCGCCAGCGCAGCTGCTGCCAGCACGGGATTTGCGGTGAAGCCCGAAATCCGCAGATAAGTCATCGCAATGATGAGCAGGGGGCCGGCCGTCGCCGCGCCGACCAGGGCTGACGTCGCGAAGGGACTGGGCTCAGGATGGCGCCGGAACCGCGCCAGCGCGGTCGCGATCAGTCCGGCGGCGCCGATCGCCGCGACATTGGCGAAGAAGATGATCGTGTCCGGCAGCGGGAAATAGGCGGCGATGGCATCGACGACATAGGTGGTCGGCTCGGCGGCGGCCTGGCTGGCGGCCGGCCAGAAGAAGAGCAGGGCGACGACCAGCGCGGCGGCGACGCCGCCACCCAGTGCTACGGCGTCATAACGCCAGGCAGCGGCCAACATCAATGCGCCGCCGAAGAGCGCCGCGCCGATACTGGCGGCCGGATAGGCGTGCGCGGCGCTTCCCGCCACCAGAAGAGCGGCGGCGCCGGCCAGAACGAGGCTCGCGAGCCAGTCCGGCGTCGCTTCCGCATCGCTTTCGCGATGGACGTCAATCACGAGGAAGACCAGCGTCAGCACCAGGAAGGCGAGCGCATAGGCGGCGTCGACCAACGCGTCGCCTGTCGTCCCCACGAGCATCAGCAAGCCCCAGCCGAGCGCGCCGACACTGGCCGCGATCGCCAGCCAGCGCCAGCCGCGAATGCGGGCGAGGCCGAAGGCCGATGCGCTGACGAAGGTCAGATAAAACGCGAGGATCGCCAGATTGGGATCTCGCGAGGCCACCAGCAGCGGCGTCGCATAGGCGCCGACAAGGCCAAGGCCCGAAAGCCAGGGGCCGTGCAGCGCCGCTGCCGCCATCGTGCCGAGGCCGATGGCGGCGAACAGGATGAAGGCGCTGGCCGGGCCGATCAGGGCATAGAGCGCATAGGCTGCATACACCGTGGCGAACAGGCCGACCGTGCCGGCCGCCGTCAGGATGCCCGGAATGTTGGCGGCGGGAATGGCCGAGAACGCCGTGACGCGCGGTGAGCGGCGCAGCCATTCGCCGGCCGCGAGCAAGGCAAGCGAAAAGGCGGCTCCGAACGCGACGCGGATGCCCGGGCCGAGCAGGCCGGCATCGATCGAATAGCGGACGAGGAAAATCGCTCCGAGCGCGAGTGCAAGACCGCCAACCCAGACCGCCCAACGCGCGCCCAGCTTCTGCTCGAGACTCTCGCGTGGTCCGCCTGGGGCAGGGGGGCGCGCTGGGGAGGCCGTTTCCGCTGGCGCCGGTTCTGTCGCGTCGGTTCCGCCGAAATCATCGGGCTCGGCGGCGACCTCGGGGGCCTCATCGATTCGCTCCGGAACGATCATGTCCGGCAGCGGCGGGCGCGCGCCGGCACCCTGCTCGATCGCGATCAGCCGCCTTTCAACCGCGGTGAGGCGGCGGCGGGTGCCAATGAGCATGAAGAACGACACCACCGTGATGATCGGCAGTGCGATGAGCAGAAGGATTCCAAAGGCGATGAGACCGTCCATGCACCGTCGATAGCATGTCCTTTGGGGCGCCGCTGTGTCCGCGATCCCAGCTTGATGTCACGCAGGAGGGCGAGGCCACAGTTGCCGCGCCGCGCCGTTCCCTGTATCCCGCAGCGGGCGGGGAATGGTGGCGGGCTGGCAGGCATAGGAAACGGCGAGGTCGCGTGAGCAGCACGGAGACGCCTGTACAGCCCGATGGTTCTGGCATCGCGCGGCTTGCCCGTGCGATCGACGCAGTCGTCGATCGGCTCGCAACTTCGACCGCGGCGAGCCTTCTGGCGATCGTCGTCGTCGCTTTTCTGGCGTTCATTCCCGGCTTCACGACGCTGCCGCCGATCGATCGCGATGAGCCGCGCTTTGCGCAGGCGACGCATCAGATGATCGAGACCGGCAACTATCTCGACATCCGCTTTCAGGATGAGGCGCGCTACAAGAAGCCAATCGGCATCTATTGGCTGCAATCGGCGGCGGTGTGGCTGACCGGCACCGGGCCTGACGCGCCGATCTACATCTATCGCCTGCCATCTTTCATCGGCGCCATCGCCGCGGCGATGTTGACCTGGTGGCTGGCGATCGCCTTCGGCCGACCGCGCGCGGCGCTTCTTGCCGGCATGCTCGTCGCAACCACAATTCTCGTCGGTGTCGAGGCGCGCCTTGCCAAGACCGACATGGTGCTGCTCGTGACGATCACAGCGGCGCACGGCGCGCTCGCAAGAGCCTATCTCTCGGCCGACAACAAGCGTTCGCTGAAGCTTGCCGCAATCTTCTGGACCGCGCTCGGCGCGTCGATCCTGATCAAGGGCCCGGTCGGCGTCGGCGCCATCGCCTGTCCGGTGATCGTGCTGTCTCTTGTGCGCGGGTCGTTCGGGTGGTTGCGCCGCCTCGCGCCGCTACCGGGCGTGATCTGGATGGCGCTCGTCGTCGCGCCCTGGTTCATCGGGATCGGACTTGCAAGCCGCGGCGCCTTCTATCAGGAGGCGCTGGGCAAGGATCTCTTCCAGAAAGTCGTCAGCGTCCAAGAATCGCACGGCGCGCCACCCGGCGCCTATGCGTTGATCTTCCTCTTCACGTTCTGGCCGCTCGCCGCCTATTTCCTCGCCGGCCTTTCCTCGATCCTCGACCGGTTGCGCCAGCCATTGATCCTCTATGCCGCGACCGCGGTGATCCCCTATTGGATCATCGTCGAGGCGGTGCCGACCAAGCTGCCGCACTATATCCTGCCGCTGTTCCCGCTGATCGCCATGGCGACTGCCGATGCGATCGACCGCGGCGTGATCAACAAGGCGAGCACGCACTGGTTCATGCGCTTCCTGGCGCTCGCGCCGGCGCTTCTGCCCGTCGCGCTCGGCGTTGCGGGCGTCGCCATTGCCGTCCTGCTTGGTGACGAGATCCCGATCCTCGGCACGCTGATTCTCATCGCCGCGGCAGGCGTCGGTCTGGTTTCCGCGAAGCTGTTCAGCCGATCGACCATTGCCAGCGCCGTCGTCGCGGGTCTTGCCGCCATCGTCGCCTATTGGGGCGCATTCGGCGTCGTCCTGCCCGGATTGCAGCAGACACGGCTCAGCGAGCGACTGGTCGCGGCTGGCCATGCGGCGGCGTCCTGTCCTTCGCCAGCGCTTGCCAGCGCCGGCTTCGAAGAGCCGAGCCTCGTCTTCGTGGCGGGGACCGCCATCCAACTGATCGACGGCGAGCGCGCCGCGACCTTCCTCTCGGAGGGCGGCTGCCGCGTGGCGTTCGTCGAACGGCGGCAACTGGCGATGTTCAACGGCCGCGCCGACGATCTCGGCCTGGCGCCGCAGGAGCGTGCGGTGATCGAAGGCTACAACATCAATGGCGGGCGCCGTCTTGAGATGCATGTGTTCACTCTGCCGGAGGCGAAGCCTTGAAGCTTGATCGCCACGGCCGGCTCGAGGCGTTGAAGCAGCGTTTCGTCGATAACGTCATTTCCATCCGGGGCAGGGCGATGCGCGTCACGCTGCGCAGCCATGTCGAGCCGCCGCGGCTTCGCCTTGGGGAGTGGCTGGCGATCGCCTTGGCGGCTGCCGTGACCGTACTTGTGATCGGTGTCGCCTTCGACCGGATCTCGATCGATCGCGCCCGCGCGCTGCCGGGGGTTGTCGTCGACGTGCTGAGGATTGTCTCCGATGCCGGCAAGTCGCAATGGGAACTCTATCCGGCCGGCATCCTCGTGCTTGTCCTGCTGCTGTGCCGCTGGCAGGCAGCGCCGCGCTTCGCGCGTGTGTTTTGGGCCGAAGTCGGGGCGCTCTCGGCCTTCGTCTTTGCCTCGATCGGCGGCATCGGCATTCTCGTCAACATCGTCAAGCAGCCGATCGGGCGCGGCCGGCCACCGACATTCGACATGTTCGGCGCCTTCACGCTGCAGCCGCTGCATTTCGCCTATGAGTTCCAAAGCTTCCCGTCCGGCCATTCGGCGACGGGCGGCGCGCTGATCGCGCTCGGCTTCCTGGTTTTCACGCGCTGGCGCATCGGCCTGCTGCTTTTCGGCCTCGCGATCGGCGCCAGCCGTGTCGCCGTCGGGGCGCATTATCCCTCGGACGTCGCTGCCGGCCTCATCGTCGGTTTCGCGTTCACGATGTGGCTGTCGGCTGTCTTTGCCCGTTATGGCTGGGCCTTTCATCGCGGTGCAACAGGCACTATAAGGGCGCGCTCCGGGGCGATCCGGCGGGTCTCGCGAAGTCCCGCGCGGATCGTGATTGTGCTTGCCAGCCTTGTCGATGCGCTGGTCGGGCGCCCCCTTTTCATTCCGGCGCTGGCATCGATCGGAGACGGCTCGTATGGCAGAACCTTCCCCCGCGTCGGGCCTATCGACGAAGCCTGATGGGCTGCTGCCGGGTGTTTCGGTTCTCATTCCCGGCAAGAACGAAGCCGAGAATCTGCCCGAGCTGATCGAGGAGATCCGCGCCGCGCTCGGCGCGCGTTCCTTCGAGATCATCGTCATCGACGATGGCTCGGACGACGATACTCCTGCAACGATCACGGCGCTGATGCGCGAACGGCCATGGTTGCGGCTGATCCGCCACGCCGCTTCCTGCGGACAGAGCGCCGCCGTACGGACGGGGCTGCTCGCGGCCCGGGCGCCCGTCGTCGTCACGATCGATGGCGATGGCCAGAACGATCCCGCCTTCATGCCCAAGCTGATCGACGCGCTCGAGGCCGGCGGCCAGCGAACCGCGATTGCCGCGGGCCAGCGGCTGAAGCGCACCGATTCAGGCGCCAAGCGGATTGCCTCGCGCTTCGCCAACTGGCTGCGTGGTGCGATCCTCAAGGATGGCACGCGGGATTCAGGCTGCGGCCTCAAGGCCATCCGGCGCGAGGTGTTCCTGCTGTTGCCGTATTTCGATGGTTGGCACCGCTACCTGCCGGCTCTCGCCATTCGCGAGGGGTATACCGTCACACATATCGACGTCGTCGACCGAAACCGGCGGCACGGCGCGT
This sequence comes from Kaistia sp., assembly GCA_035555375.1. GTDB lineage: Bacteria > Pseudomonadota > Alphaproteobacteria > Rhizobiales > Kaistiaceae > Kaistia. The sequence continues at coordinate 111,871 of DATMGR010000040.1, forward strand.
CCAAATACGGCATTCTCGATCGCGGCCTTGCCGGCGCGCTCGATCTTTTCGGTGTCTGGTGGCTGCGGCGGCGGCGCAAGCGCGTCCCGAGCCCCACGGAGATTTCGCTCGATGGCTGATATGTTCAATGCGCTTGGCGGCTGGCTGCATGCCGTGTTCGTGCAGCAGCTGGACTGGTGGGTGCTGCTCGGGTTCGCGGCGCAGATCCTGTTCACGATGCGCTTCGTCGTGCAGTGGGTTGCCAGTGAACGGGCGCGGCGCAGCGTGGTGCCGGCTGCTTTCTGGACCTTCTCGATCCTCGGCGGCGCGCTGCTGCTGGTCTATGCGATCTACCGCAAGGACCCGGTCTTCATCGCCGGCCAGGCCGGAGGCCTCTTCATCTATTTCCGCAATATCTGGTTCATCCGCCGCGAAAAGCGCGAGGCTGCCGTCGGCTGATCGCCATCAGGCCAGATTGCCGACCCGTTCGAATGCCGCGTCGAGATCGGCGATGAGATCCTCGGTGTCCTCGAGGCCGACATGCAGGCGGATCAGCGGACCTGTCGCGTGCCAGTCGGTTGCCGAGCGGCGTAGGCGCGCCGGAATGGCGAGGCTCTCGAAGCCGCCCCAGGAATAGCCGAGGCCGAAGATCTGCAGCGCTTCCAGGAAGGCCGTCGCCTTGTCCTGGCTCCAGCCATCCATCACGACGCCGAACAGGCCCGAGGCGCCGGTCATGTCGCGCTGCCAGAGCGCATGGCCTGGCTGTCCCGGAAGGCCTGGATGCAGCACGCGCGCAACCTCCGGCCGTTCATCGAGATGGCGAGCGACGGCAAGGCCCGAGCGCATGTGATGATTGAGGCGCACGCCGAGCGTTCTGAGGCCGCGCAGGCCGAGAAAGATGTCGTCCGGCCCGACACAGAGACCGAGTGTGAGATAGGTCGAGCGCAGCCGGGCATAGGCGGACGGCGCGGCCGAGACAGTGCCGAGCATCAGGTCTGAATGGCCGCCGATATATTTCGTCGCGGCGAGCAGACTGATGTCGGCGCCGAGCCCCAGCGGCTTGCAATAGAAGGGTGTCGCCCAGGTATTGTCGGCTATGAGGAGCGCGCCATTGTCATGCGCTGCTGCGGCCATCGCCGGAATGTCGGTCAGCTCGAAGGTCAGCGAGCCGGGGCTCTCGACATAGACGGCGCGGGTCGTGTCGCGCATCAGCGCCGCGATGCCGCCGCCGATCTGCGGATCGAAGAAGGTGGTCTCGACGCCGAACCTCGACAGCACCGTCTCGGCGAAGGTGCGGGCCGGATCATAGACATTGTCGGCCATCAGCAGGTGATCGCCGCTGCCGAGCACCGCGAGAAGCGCTGTCGAGATCGCGGAAAGGCCGGAGGGACAGAGCACCGTGCCGGCGGCGCCTTCGAGTTCCGTCATCGCGGACTCAAGCGCTTCGGTCGTTGGCGTTCCGGTTCGGCCATATGTGTAGGGCTGGCCGCCCGGACGCATGGTTTCGACATCGGGAAACAGGACGGTCGAGGCATGGATGACCGGCGGATTGACGAAGGCGCCCGTGATCGATTGGCTGCGTCCCCCTTGCGCCAGCTGAGTTAGCGGGCGCTTTTCGCGGCCATTCTCATTGCCATCCGCCATTCTGCTCTCCCACAAGCGCAACGCTGGCGCTAAAATCATCATGCCGCATCAATGTGCGCATTTGCCGTCCGGTGCGGTGCTCGCCCCTTGACCTGCCTGCCATAATCGCCTGAGATGGTCCGGTCAAACGTCGTCGGAGCGTTTCCGGCGGCGTGCCGCAACGGTTTGGCGAGCGCGCGACAGTCGGCGCGGCGACGTCAGAAGCACCGGGATTGAGGGGCTCTGGCCCGTACTCACGGAGTTTGAAAACCGTCCGGCAGGACATGCCAATCACGCGGCATCGGATGATCCGACAACGACAGAGGGCTGCAGAAAATGAAGAAACTAATCGCATCGATCGTCGCTGGCGCCGCGCTGGCAACGGCAGGCATCTCGGCCGCCAGCGCTGGAACGCTGGAGGACGTGAAAGCCAAGGGCTTCGTGCAGTGCGGCGTCAATCCGAGCTTGATCGGCTTCGGTATCGCTGACGAAAAGGGCGAGTGGAGCGGCCTCGACGTGTCCTTCTGCCGCGCGGTCGCATCGGCGATCTTCGGCGATCCGACAAAGGTCAAGTTCAGTCCGCTGAACGCCAAGGAGCGGTTCACCGCCCTTCAGTCCGGCGAAGTGGATCTGCTTTCGCGCAACACGACCTGGACAATGTCGCGTGATTCGTCGCTTGGACTGATGTTCGTCGGCGTCAATTATTACGATGGTCAGGGCTTCATGGTCCGCAAGTCGCTCGGCGTCTCGTCGGCGCTCGAGCTCTCGGGCGCCAAGGTCTGCACGCAGACCGGCACCACGACAGAGCTCAACCTTGCCGACTATTTCCGCTCGCACAACATGCCCTATGAGGTCGTCGCGTTCGAGAAGAACGAGGAAGTGCTGCAGGCCTATGAGGCCGGCCGCTGCGACGCCTATACGACCGACGCCTCCGGCCTCTATGCCGAGCGGCTGAAGCTCACCAATCCCGACGACCACATGATCCTGCCGGAGATCATCTCCAAGGAGCCGCTCGGGCCGGCCGTCCGCCAGGGCGACGACAAGTGGTTCACGGTGGTGAAGTGGACGCTGTTCGCGCTGATCAATGGCGAGGAACTCGGTCTGACCAAGGCGAATATCGACGAGAAGAAGACGTCGGATAATCCCGAGATCAAGCGCTTCGTCGGCGTCGAAGGCGATTTCGGAACCGGAATCGGCCTCACCAATGACTGGGCCTACAACGTCATCAAGGGCGTCGGCAATTACGGCGAGATCTTCGACGCCAATGTCGGCCCGTCGACGAAACTCGGCATCGCGCGCGGGCTAAACAATCTCTGGTCGAAGGGCGGCATTCAGTACGCTCCGCCGATCCGCTAGTCTTTCGATTGCGAATGGCCGCGGGCGGTTTTCCGTCCGCGGCGACCGCCGCGTTGCCGACCGGGCGCCAAGATCCGGAGAGTGAAGCAGGCCAACCGCGCATCTGACCGGCCAAACGCCGGATGACGAGGGGATATGGCAGCAGGGGATATCGGGGCCCGCTCCTTCGGAGGTCGCGCCGCCGCGTTCATCAACAACCCGGCCGTGCGCGGCCTGGTGTTCCAGATTGCGTTCGTGGTGGCGCTTGCCTGGTTCGCCTGGGACATCGTCGACAACACGGCCCGCAATCTGCAGCGTGCCAATATCGCCGCGGGCTATGGCTTTCTCGGTCGGACGGCAGGCTTCGGCATCGTCCAGAAGCTGGTCGACTATACCGAGGCGAATTCTTACGGCCGTGCGCTGCTGGTCGGTCTCCTCAATACGCTGCTCGTCGCCGGGCTCGGCATCCTGATCGCGACGATCCTCGGCTTCATCATCGGCGTGGCGAGGCTCTCGTCCAATTGGCTGATCTCGCGGATCGCGACGGCCTATATCGAGATCCTGCGCAATATCCCGCTGTTGCTGCAACTCTTCTTCTGGTATTTCGCAGTGCTGCGCGCCGTGCCGGGCATGCGCGAGAAATGGACGTTTCTCGGCATCTTCCACATCAATATCGGCGGTCTCCATGTCCCCCGGCCGGTCTTCGCCGATGGAGCCGGCACGGTTGGCATCGCGCTCGTCGTCGGCATCATCGCCGCGCTGCTCGTTGGCCGCTGGGGTCGCAAACGGCAGGAGGCCACCGGCCAGGCGCCGCCAGCCGGCTGGATCGGCGCTGCGCTGATCGTCGGCCTGCCGCTCGTCGCCTTCATCGCGTTGGGCCGGCCGATCTCGTTCGATGTGCCGGTCTTCAACGACCAGGGCCCCATCCTGAGGCGTGGCTTCCAGGCCGGCTCGGGCATGACAGTCATTCCCGAATTCTTCGGCCTTCTGCTGGCGCTCTCGCTCTATACGGCCGCCTATATCGCCGAGACGGTGCGTGCCGGTATCAGCGCCGTCGGAAGGGGGCAGTCGGAAGCGGCCCATTCGCTTGGCCTGCGCAACGGGCAGACACTGCGTTACGTCGTGATCCCCCAGGCGATGCGGGTGATCATTCCCCCGCTCACCAACCAGTATCTGAACCTCACCAAGAACTCGTCGCTCGCGGTCGCGGTCGCCTATCCCGATCTTGTCTCGGTTGGCGGCACGGTCTTGAACCAGACCGGTCAGGCGGTGGAAATGGTCAGCATCTGGATGATCTTCTATCTCGGCCTCAGCCTGCTGACCTCGCTCGTGATGAATATCTGGAACCGGCGCGTCGCGCTGGTGGAACGGTGAGGCGCCGATGAGCACGATGGCCTCAACCGCTTTTGTCCGCGACGAGATGGTCGGCCCGCAAAAGGCGCCGCCGAACATGATCGGCCCGATCGGCTGGGCCAGGAAGAACCTGTTCTCCACTCCGATCAACAGCGTGCTGACGATCGTTGCAGCGCTGTTCATCGTCTGGTGCCTCGTTCCGGTCATCCGTTTCACCATCATCGATGCGGTCTGGACCGGCGATGATCGCGCCGCCTGCGCGCAGGCGAGCGGCGCCTGCTGGGCCTATGTGAAAGCCTATCTGCCGCAGTTCATCTATGGCCGCTATCCGATCGACGAGCGCTGGCGCGTCGATATCGTCTATGGCCTGCTGGCGCTCGCCCTCGTGCCGATGCTGATTCCGCGGGCGCCGCTGAAGCGGCTCAATGCCGCGTTCCTGCTCTTCGCCTATCCGCTGATCGCCTTCGTCCTGCTGACGGGCGGCCATATCGGCTTCCGGGGCGGATGGCTGCCGGCGTGGATCGTGCCGCCATCGCCGCTGCGCTTCTTCGCGGAATATGCGCTGGTCGCGATGGTGCTGCTGCTGGTCGTCGGCCTGCTGGCGCGGATCGCCGGCCATCCGGTGGCCGGATCGGGACGCGCCGCCGGCATCGTGCTCGGCGCGATCGGGGTGCTGCTGCTGGTGGTGGCCGTCGATTTCGGGCTCGAGTCGGTCGAGACGGCGAACTGGGGCGGCCTGCTGGTGACGCTCGTCGTCGCGGTGACGGGCATGGTCGCGTCATTGCCGCTCGGCGTTCTGCTGGCGCTCGGGCGACGCTCATCGATGCCGGTCATCCGTCTCGCCTCGGTGATCTTCATCGAGGTCTGGCGCGGCGTCCCGCTGATCACGGTGCTGTTCATGGCCTCCGTGATGCTGCCGCTCTTCCTCCCCGACGGGGTAACCTTCGACAAGCTGCTGCGCGCGCTGATCGGCGT
>DATMGR010000041.1:0-374547 GCA_035555375.1 Kaistia sp.
TGTTGATTTCCGCGAAGAACTGACCCTGGATTTCCACTGAGAAGTGACCCGGGCTGATGGTGGTCTTCGGGTTAGGTGGCGGTCAAGTTTCGCGGCGTCTCCTTGGTGGGTTTGGGTGGCTTTGCCGAGCTGCTCTTGAAGCGGAAGCTGTCGTTGCCGGTCTCTAGGATATGGCAGTGGTGCGTGAGCCGGTCGAGCAGGGCGGTCGTCATCTTGGCATCGCCGAAGACCGTGGCCCATTCAGAGAAGCTGAGATTGGTGGTGATGACCACGCTGGTGCGCTCGTAGAGCTTGCTGAGCAAGTGGAACAGCAAGGCGCCACCTGAGGTGCTGAACGGTAGGTAGCCGAGCTCATCAAGGATGACGAGATCGGCGTGGACAAGCCGGCCGGCGATCTGCCCCGCCTTTCCCTGCGCCTTCTCCTGTTCGAGGGCGTTGACAAGCTCGACGGTGGAGAAGAAGCGGACCCGCCGGTGATGATGCTCGACGGCGTGGACGCCGAGAGCCGTGGCGATGTGGGTCTTACCAGTGCCGGGACCTCCCACCAGGACCACGTTGTGCGCGTCGTCGAGGAACTCGCAGCGATGGAGCTGGCGCACGAGGGCCTCGTTGACCTCGCTGCTGGCGAAGTCGAAGCCGGCGAGGTCGCGATAGGCCGGGAAGCGCGCGGCCTTGAGCTGGTAGGCGGTCGATCGCACCTCCCGCTCGGCGGTCTCTGCCTTCAAGAGTTGTGAGAGGATCGGCATGGCGGCCTCGAATGCCGGTGATCCCTGTTCGGTGAGTTCGGCTACGGCTTGCGCCATGCCGTGCATCTTGAGGCTGCGCAGCATGATGACGATGGCCCCGCTGGCCGGATCATGACGCATGGCGCGCCTCCCTAGCTCGGCGCAGGGTGTCATAGCGTTCGACGTTGGCCTGCGGCTCGGTGGTCAGTGTAAGGGCGGCAGGGGCCGGGATCGTCGGCGTGCTCAGCGGCGTGCCGTCGATCAATCGGTGCAGCAGGTTGATGATGTGGGTCTTAGTCGGCACGCCCGCTTGCAAGGCCAGCTCGACGGCTGTGAGCACGACCTGCTCATCCTGCTGAAGGACCAGAGACAGAATCTCGACCATCTCACGGTCACCGCCTGGCCGCTTCAGCAGATTCTGCTGCAGGGACCGGAACGCCGGTGGCATCTCGGCGAAGGGCGCGCCGTTGCGCAGGGCGCCGGGCTTGCGCTGGACGACGGCCAGATAATGCCGCCAGTCATAAATGGTCTGGCTCAGTCGGTCGTGAGAGCGAGCGAACACCCGGCGATGCTCACAGATCGCCTGCCCCTCGGCGACGACGACAATCCGGTCGGGATAGACCCGCAGGCTCACCGGACGATTGGCGAAGGACGCCGGTACGCTGTAGCGATTGCGCTCCAGATGAACGAGACAGGTCGGGGAAACGCGTTTGGCGTGCTCGACGAAGCCGTCGAATGGCCGCGGCATCGGCATCAGGTGTCGGAGCTCCTCGCTCCAGACCTCGGTGATCGAGCCGGGCTGCGAGCCGTGCACGGCCTGTGACCACAGTTCCCGGCACCGGCTCTCCAACCAGTCGTTCAGAGCCTCAAGGGAGGGGAAGTTCGGCAGGGGTTGCCAGAGCCGATGGCGGGCATCCTGTACGTTCTTCTCGATCTGCCCCTTCTCCCAGCCGGAGGCCGGGTTGCAGAACGCCGCTTCAAACAGGAAGTGGCTCACCATGGCCGAGAAGCGGATATTGACCTGGCGGTCCTTGCCGCGGCCGACCTTGTCGACGGCGGTCTTCATGTTGTCGTAGATGCCCCGCCGCGGCACGCCGCCCAGCACCCGGAAGGCGTGGTTATGGGCATCGAACAGCATCTCATGGGTCTGCAGCAGGTAGGCTCGAACCGTGAAGGCACGGCTGTAGGACAGCTTGACGTGGGCGACCTGCAGCTTGGTGCGCTCGCCGGCGATGATCGCCCAGTCCTCGGACCAGTCAAACTGGAACGCCTCCCCCGGGACAAACGCCAGGGGCACGAAGGTGCCGCGGCCGCTGGTCTGTTGTTCGCGCAGCCGAGCGGCCTTCCAGTCGCGGGCAAAGGCAGCCACCCGATTGTACGACCCCTCATAGCCGAGCACCACCAGATCGGCGTGCAGCTGCTTGACCGTGCGCTTGTGCTTGCGCGACTTGCCGCCTTCGACCCGCAGCATCGCCGCGAGCTTGTCGGCATAGCGATCGAGCTTGCTCGGGCGCTCGGGAACCTGAAACCGCGGCTCGACGCTGTCCGCCCGCAGATACTTACGCACGGTGTTCCTCGAAAGCCCCGTACGGCGGGATATCTCTCGGATCGAGCGATGATCCCGGTAATGCCAGCGTCTGATGACGCTCAATAACTCCATGTCGATCACTCCGCTGTCCCCCGCGCATGCCGCGTGAGACGTGGTGAAACATGGGTCACTTCTCGATGGAAAAATCCGTGCCTACCGGGTCAACTCTCAATGGAAATCAACATACCCGGCAATGAACTTGGGCGGGACCTACTGGCCGAGCCACCGCCGTCGCGACCTCCAAGAGCCTGAATTTATCGCCGGCTCGCTCGAGCCGATCGTTTCTGTCTGAGGAAACCAGCAGAGAGAGTTTGCGGCTGTCTATGCCGTCCTCGTCGCGGGCATTGCCCGACCACACGATAGAATTCAGGAACTACACTATGAGCTTCTCTAAGATAAAGCGCGGCGCTGCCGCGGCGCTGATCGGCATTGCATCGATCACCGGAACCTACCCGGCTTGGGCCGGTGTCGAACACTACGAGTTCCAACTCGTTCAAAAGGAAATCAAACAAGGCAGCGCGGCAATTGTCGCGGTCAGGCTCGTCGACAAACGGACCGGGAAAACCGTCCCCGATGCGGTAATCTTCGCCCAACGTATCGACATGGCTCCGGATGGCATGGAGATGATGACCGCCCCGATCGAGCCAACCACTTCGGCAGAACCGGGCGTCTATCAGTTCAAGGCCAACTTGATGATGGCTGGCGGCTGGCGGTTGTCGCTCGGCGCCAAAGTCCAGGGTGAGACAGGCACGGTCGAGAACAAGCTTGAATTCAAGGCCGTCCCCTGATGCGGTCCGGCCTCGCAGGCCTGGCCCTTGCCGCTGTCATGGCGGCGGGGGCTGGAGGTTATTGGGCGGGACATAGCGGGCCCGCACTGGCACCGATGTCGTGGCTTGACGCCATTCCATGGCTCGCGAATAAAGCCGCGTCGCCTGCAAGCGCCAGTCCGGGTTCTTCCGAACCAATCGTTTACTACCGGGATCCGGACGGTAAGGCTGTTTATGCTGGCAAGCCTCGCAAAACAGCTGACGGTCGCGATTTCCTGCCCGTCCACGCTTCTGAAGAACTGAGTTTCGACACGACGCCACCCAAAGCGGCAGCCGCCCTTGCCCCGGGTGACCCATCAAGCGCGCCAGGGTCCAAGCGCATCCTCTATTACCGCAATCCAATGGGGCTTGCTGACACCTCCCGGGCGCCGAAGAAGGACTCTATGGGCATGGACTACATCCCTGTCTATGAAGGCGGTGACGACGACAGCAAGACGCTCAAGGTCAGCCTCGGCAAATTGCAACGCAGCGGTGTGCGATCCGAACTGGCCGAACAGCGCATCCTTTCGCTCCCCATCCGGGCGTCGGGTGCAATCCAGCTGGATGAGCGGCGGATTGTCGTTGTTGCCACACGTTCCGACGCGTTTGTCGAACAAGTCTCGGACGTCACGACCGGCGAGCGGGTCAGCAAGGGGCAGGCTCTGCTTCGCTTATATTCGCCGGAGATCTCAAAAGCAGGCGCGGAATATCTGACCGAGCTGGGCAGTGCCGGTCATAGCTTCCCCATGGGCGGCGCTCGGAAGCGACTGGAAAATCTGGGTGTTCCACTTGACGCCATCGACGAGATCAAGCGCATGGGACAGGTACCGCTCGCAATCGCCTGGACGGCCCCGCGCGATGGCATCGTCATCGAGCGCAACGCGATCGAGGGAATGAAGGTAGGCCCCGGCGACGTTCTTTTCCGCCTCGCTGATATTACGACCGTCTGGGCGCTCATTGACGTCGCCGAGCGGGATTTGCCGATGATCGCCGCCGGTCAGACGGTCAGGATTGTAGCCCGCGGCTTTGTCGACCAGGCCTTCACAGGTAAGATTTCGGTCATCTATCCGCAGGTCAACCGGGAGACACGAACCACGCGAGTTCGGGTCGAGCTTGCCAATCCGGAGGGAATTCTGCGGCCTGATATGTATGTCGACGCCGAGATCGCCACGGGGGCGGGGATCCCCGTCACCGCGGTGCCAGCCAGCGCGGTCATCGATAGCGGAGCCCGCCAGACCGTAATTGTTGACAAAGGCGAAGGTCGCTTCGAGCCGATGCCCGTCAAGCTTGGGCGACGGAACACCGACTTTATCGAGATCCGCGAGGGTATTTCGGTCGGCGACAGGGTGGTGGTTTCGGCAAATTTCCTGATCGATGCTGAAAGCAACCTCAAGGCGGCACTCAGCGGCCTCGGCGACCCAGAGCAAGCCAAATGATCGGTCGCCTCATCACATGGTCGGCCCGCAATCTGATGCTTGTCATGATCGGCACCGTATTTGCGGTCGCGGGCGGCGTCTATGCAGTGCGGACCTCGCCTCTGGATGCCATTCCCGATCTTTCCGACGTTCAGGTCATTGTTTACACCGAATATCCGGGTCAGGGACCCCAGGTTGTCGAGGACCAGGTAACCTATCCGCTGACGACGTCCATGCTCACGGTGCCAAAATCGAAGGTCGTTCGCGGGTTCTCGTTCTTCGGCGTGTCGTTCGTCTACGTGATATTTGAAGATGGGACAGACCCGTATTGGGCGCGGAGCCGGGTCCTTGAATACCTGAACGCCGCAGCGCAACGCCTTCCGGCCGGCGTTACCCCTAGCCTGGGGCCGGACGCGACCGGAGTTGGCTGGGTCTATCAGTACGCGGTCGTCGCCAAGGACCGTACCCTTGCCGAGTTGCGCTCCCTTCAAGACTGGAACATTCGTTATGGCGTCGCCAAGGCCGAAGGTGTGGCAGAGGTCGCAAGCGTCGGTGGATTCGTAAAACAATACAATGTTGTGGTGGATCCCCAGCGTCTTCGGGCCCTCGGCATTCCCCTTCAGAAGGTCAAGGACGCTGTCCGCGCCAGCAATAGCGACACCGGTGGCCGATCGGTCGAACTCAGTGAGTTCGAGTTCATGGTCCGCGGACGCGGTTACATAAAAGGGATCGGCGACCTCGAACAGGTTGTTCTGAAGAGCGATAGCGGCACGCCGGTGTTACTGCGGGACGTTGCCCAGGTCGAGCTCGGGCCGGATGAGCGCCGCGGCATCACCGAACTGAACGGCGAGGGCGAAGTTGCCAGCGGAATTGCACTGCAGCGCTTCGGCGCGAACGCGCTCACCGTCATCGAGAACGTCAAAGCGCGGCTAGCCGAGATCATGCCCAGCCTGCCCAAGGGTACTGAGATCATTCCGGTCTATGACCGCTCGCAACTCATTAACGGCGCGATCGAGACGCTCAAAAGCACCCTTATCGAGGAAAGCATCATAGTTGCCCTGGTGTCGATGGTGTTCCTCCTGCACGTCCGCAGCGCCCTGGTCGCCATTTTGATGCTACCTGTCGGTGTGCTGATGGCATTTTCCGCGATGCGGCTGCTTGGGCTCGGTTCCAACATTATGAGCCTGGGCGGAATTGCCATTGCGGTCGGGGCAATGATCGACGCTGCCATTGTCATGATCGAAAACGCCCACAAACGACTGGAGCGAGCCCCGCCGGGTAAACCCAGGCTCGAAGTGTTGATTGAGGCGGCCACCGAGGTCGGGCCGGCACTCTTCTTCAGTCTTCTCATCATTACCGTGTCTTTCTTGCCGATATTCACTTTGGAATCGCAGGAAGGCCGCATGTTCGGCCCGCTGGCCTTCACCAAGACATTCTCGATGGCGGCTGCTGCATTGCTGTCCGTGACGATGGTACCGGCGTTGATGGTGATTTTCGTGCGCGGCCGGATCGTTCCAGAGCGCAAGAACCCGATCAATCGGTTTCTTATCTGGATCTACCGGCCGGTCATTCGCGGCGTGCTGAAGGCGAAAACGCTGACTGTGCTCATTGCCCTGGTGGTACTCGGCGTTTCTGTTTGGCCCGCCTTGCAACTCGGATCGGAGTTCATGCCGACGCTGAATGAAGGCACGCTCATGTACATGCCAACGACGCTCCCCGGCATATCGGTGACCAAGGCGGCGGAACTGCTCCAGACGCAGGATCGCATCATCAAGTCGTTTCCGGAGGTCGAAACCGTCTACGGCAAGGCTGGACGGGCGCAGACCGCTACCGATCCGGCGCCGACGGAAATGTTCGAGACGATCATCAACCTGAAGCCCAAGGAGCAATGGCGGCCAGACGTCACCATCGACAGTCTCAAGGCCGAGATGGACAAGGCGCTCCAGTTCCCGGGCGTTTCCAATGCCTGGACCATGCCGATCCGGGCTCGCATCGACATGTTGTCGACCGGCATCCGTACCCCGGTGGGCATCAAGGTGTTCGGTACCGACATTGCCCAGACGGAGCAAGTCGCCCGTCAGGTCGAGACAGTCGTCAAAACCGTCCCGGGCACCTCCAGCGCCTATGCCGAGCGGGTGATTGGCGGATACTATCTCGATATCGTTCCCGATCAGGCCGCTCTTGCCCGCTACGGGCTCATGGTTGACGACGTCCAGAGCGTCATAGCCACCGCGCTCGGCGGTGAAGCCGTCACCACCACGGTGGAGGGCCGGGAGCGTTACACCGTCAACGTCCGGTATCCGCGTGACTTCCGCAGCGACCCCCAATCGATCGCCAGCGACGTGCTGGTGCCGTTGCCAAACGGTGGAACCGTACCGCTCGGCGAAGTTGCGGCTGTCCAACTCACGCGTGGGGCAACCTCGATCCGCACAGAGAATGGCCAGCTCGCCATCTACATCTTCGTCGACATCGCGGGCCGTGATCTCGGCGGCTATGTTGCTGACGCCCAGCAAGCAGTCGCCAGCCAGGTCACGTTTCCGCCCGGCACCTACGTCTCCTGGAGTGGACAGTTCGAATACCTGCAGCGGGCGGCGGCACGCCTGAAGATCGTCGTTCCGGTGACGCTCCTGATCATCTTCCTGCTGCTTTATCTCAACTTCCGCAGGTTGACGGAGACGCTGATCGTGATGCTGTCGCTGCCATTCGCCCTCGTCGGTGGCCTCTGGCTGATGTGGTGGTTGAACTTCAACGTCTCCGTTGCGGTGGCGGTCGGGTTCATCGCGCTGGCTGGTGTTGCCGCCGAGACCGGGGTGATCATGCTGATCTATCTCGATCAGGCGTGGAACGAGCAGCAAGCAGCTGCGAGGGCTGCAGGTCGGCGGACAACACGGGCCGATTTGCAGCACGCCATCATGGAAGGTGCAGTGGAGCGCGTGCGGCCGAAGATGATGACAGTCGTCGCTATCATGGGAGGGCTGATCCCAATCCTGTGGAGCACAGGCACCGGATCGGAGGTCATGCAGCGGATCGCCGTGCCTATGATCGGCGGCATGGTTTCCTCGACACTGCTCACGTTGATTGTCATCCCGGCAATCTACGGGTTGGTGAAGGGTTGGCGTCTATCGGCACGAGCCGCTACCGCCTCGACCGGGATGGAGATCGAGCCGAGGGCGCTTCCGGCGGCGGCCGGATGAGGGAGGAAATCATGATGAACGGGGTGACGGGTGGCGGTATGATGTGGAGCGTCGGTGCCGTGAACATTGTCGGGCTGGCGGTGCTGCGCTCGCCGTGGCGGCGCACGTGAAATATCTTTTCTTCCGATGAGCACGGCCGGGCCTCGGGCATCGAATCCTGTTTTTGCCGCAGCCAAAGTTCACAAGCAACCTATAGGCTGCCAGCACACGGTCCTCACGGCACACGAGGATACCGTCAAGCTGATTTCGTCGCCGACGATCCCAGCGACTGGATGCTGCATTGTCACGTCATGGACCACCAGGCCGGTCTTCTGATTGTCGTTCTGGTGGCCTGGGCTCAAGCCCCGTTGAAAGGAAATCTATCATGCAAAGACGAAATTTTCTCCTCGGTAGCGCCGCCGTTCTGTTCCTGCCGGTTCGGGCGATCGCCGACGCCGGCATTCAGGCGACCCTCTACAAGGACCCTCAATGCAGTTGCTGCGAGGGGTACGCGGACTATTTGCGCCAGAACGGTTTCCAGGTGGACGTGAAGACGACCGACGACCTCGCCGAGATCAGCCGAAAGGCCGGGGTGCCGGAGGCGCTGAACGGCTGTCACACCACGTTTATAGACGGCTACGTGGTTGGTGGGCACGTGCCGGTGAACGTAGTCCGCAAGCTTCTGTCCGAAAAGCCGGCGATCGCCGGCATCACGCTACCGGGCATGCCTGTGGGTTCGCCTGGTATGGCGGGGGAAAAGACGGAGACATTCACGATCTATGCCGTCACCAAGGACGGCAAGGCTCCGACCGTTTTCGCAACGGAATGATCAGCGCTTCGACACGTCGCTCCGATGCCGGGGCAGAGCTGCCTACTGCACCAGCGGCGCACGCCGCTCCTGCAGCTTGCGCCATCCATACCGGGTCCTGCCCCGCGGCTTGTACACCGACAGCGCCATGGGCACGAGCAACACCAGCAGGCCGCCGCCGGCGTGCGCCACGAGTGTCATTCTCGCCTCGCGCAGATAGGAACCGGACAATGTCGTATCCGCCGCGACGTCGGCCATGTAGCCGATGAGCTGCATCTGCGGCAGCAAGACGATGGCGTCAAGGGCGGTCAGCACCAGTTTCGCCAGGACCCAATAGTGCCGGAACAGGCCCCATTTGGTACCGAGCGACTGGACGAGCCCGATGAGCAGGGCCGCAAAGGCTAATGGAACGATGACGAACCGGGCGATCAAGTCCATCGCCGGATAGGCGGCACGCACGATCTGCGCGTCCTGGCTGATCAGGCCGGCGATGGCGAGAACCAGGAAGCCGGCGACCGCGCCGAGCAAGCCGACCGACGACGTCACATGCGCGGCGAGCATGAACTTGCGCAGGCGGGGCGTCATGATCATCCCTGGCCACCCCCGGGGCGGCGCGTGGTCCCCGACTGTGCCTTCTGTCGCGCTGGGGGGCGGCAAGTGACCGCCAGGCATGTGACGCCCGGGCCCGTGGCCGGAGAGCAGCATGGCGACAACCAGCAGGACCAGGACGATGACGATGGTCCCGGACACCTTCACCCAGCGCGGCGTGCCGGCGTTCTCGGCGGTATCGGGGGTCGGGTCAGCCATGTACGTCTCCTCGATCACGAGCGGTTGTCAGGCTTTCATGACGGTGGAGTTTATAGAGACAGTCTGTCTATATCAAGTCATGATGTCTCGCATCTCGACATCGTCGTCGCGTCGGGTATAGTACAGCGATGCCGAAGCTGTGGAACGAGACGATCGAGGCGCACCGCCGCGCCGTGCGTGACGCGACCCTGGACACTACGGCGGCGCTGGCGGCCGAGCGCGGGCTGGCGTCGGTGACGATGTCGCAGATCGCCGAGGCGACCGGCATCGGTCGCGCGACGCTGTACAAATACTTCCCGGACGTCGAGGCGATCCTGGTCGCGTGGCATGAACGTCAGGTCGCCAGCCACCTCGAACAGCTCGCCGAAGTCCGGGATCGGGCTAGCGGCGCCGGCGAACGGCTCGAAGCCGTGCTCGAGGCCTACGCGCTCATTTCCCACGAGCATCACGGCACCGAACTTGCGGCGCTCCTGCATCGGGGCGAACACGTCGCCCGCGCCCGGCAGCACCTCAGGGGGTTCATTCGAGACCTGCTGGCCGAGGGCGCCAAGACCGGCGACCTCCGGGATGATGTCGCGCCTGACGAGCTGGCGAGCTACTGTCTCCACGCCCTGACGGCAGCGGCCGGACTGCCATCCAAGGCTGCCGTACGCCGGCTGGTCACGGTCACCCTGGATGGGCTGCGTCCGCCTCGCTGAGGCAGAGGCAGGACGACATATCTATCCGGGTCCAGGCAGCACGCTCTGCGTCCGTCCCGTGAGGCGATAGGCGAGAAGTCCCAGCCACTCGTGCGCGGCGATATCCGTCAGGGTGAGGCCGTCCGCCACCGAGTTGACCGGACGGCGGAGATCGGCCGGTCGCGTACGGAAATCAACCGGGTAGGGGACGACCGGGAAATCGGCCGCCCGGAACGAGGCGACGGCGCGCGGCATGTGGTAGGCGGAGGTAACCAGGAGCCAGGTTTCGCCGGATTTCGGCTTTGCGACGATCCGGCTTTCCGTCGCATTCTCAAAAGTGGTGCGCGACCGCTCCTCCATCTCGATACGCTCGGGCGGCAGGCCGAGATCGACGAGCATGCGGCGCGCAATCTCGGATTCGCTCAGTGTATGCCCGATGAGAAGATGGCCGGCGCCGCCGGAAAGAACGATCCGCGCCTCGGGATAGCGTCGCGCCAGAGTGGCCACCGCGAAAACGCGTTCCGCATTGTCGTTGAGCGCGACGCTGTTGCGATCGCCGCTGATGTGGGTGTCGACGGCGCCGCCGAGCATGACGACGCCCGCAACCGCGGAGGGCAGTCGGGGACAGGGAAGCGATCCTCGAGCGGCATGACGAGGGCCGGTCCGAGCGGCGACCAGCCGGCAAGGATCAGGAGCGCGGCCGACACGCTGAAGAATCCAAGGGCGACGCCTCGACGCCGCAGGATCAGAGCCAGAAGCCCGAGCGCGGCGAGCAAGGCGACGATATTCGACGGCAGCAGGGCGGATTGCACGAGCTTCGAAACGAGGAAAAACATTCAGAGGCCCGTCCTGGCGTCACATCTTGCCGAGCACCAGCATGAGCTCCTTGATCTTCTGCCGCTGCTCGTCAGGGTCGCCGGTCGTTATCGCATGTTCAACGCAATGCGAGACGTGATCCTTGAGGACCTCCTCCTCGACGCGCTTCAGTGCGGCGCGGACCGCCGAGATCTGGGTGACCACGTCGATGCAATAGCGATCACCATCGACCATGCCGATGAGACCGCGCACCTGGCCTTCGATGCGGTTGAGGCGCTTCAGGCAGGAGGTTTTTGTTTCTTGCTGCATGCTTGCCATATACCCCATCTGGGTATATATCGCAAGGGATGGATATACCCACCCAGGGTATCGTAACGAGCACAGGAGACGAACGTGGCGGAGCATCGGCATGACCATCACGGCAGGAGCGTATCCGAGGAAATCGGACACAGCGGCCATGCCGGTGCTCACCGTCACGATCACGCGGAGCATCGCTCTGCATCGGCAGGCGCGACCGTCAAAGACCCGGTCTGCGGCATGGACGTCGATCCGGCCACAGCGAAACATTGGACGGAGCATGACGGCCAGCCGTATTCTTTCTGCTCCGCCGGTTGCAAGACGAAGTTCGAAGCCGATCCGGCCCGCTATCTGACGGCCAGCGGCAAACCGGCCGTGGCCCCCGCGCCGGAAGGCACCGTCTACACCTGTCCGATGCATCCCGAGATCCGCCAGATCGGTCCGGGCTCGTGTCCGATCTGCGGCATGGCGCTCGAACCGCTGCAGGTTGCCGCGGAGGCAGGCCCCAACCCGGAACTCACCGACATGTCGCGGCGGTTCTGGATCGGCCTCGCGTTGGCGGTTCCTGTATTCCTGCTGGAAATGGGCGGCCATCTGTTCCCGGCTATCCACCATGTCGTGTCGCCCGCTTTGTCGACCTGGATCCAGCTTGTGCTCGCGACACCGGTCGTGCTCTGGGCGGGTTGGCCGTTCTTCGTCCGCGGCTGGCAGTCGCTCGTCACGCGCAACCTCAACATGTTCACGCTGATCGCCATGGGCACGGGCGTCGCCTGGCTCTACAGCGTCGTGGCGACGCTTGTGCCCGGCATCTTTCCGGCGACGTTCAGGGGCATGGACGGCACGGTCGCGGTCTATTTCGAGGCGGCTTCCGTCATCACGGTGCTGGTGCTGCTCGGCCAGGTGCTGGAACTGCGCGCCCGCGAGCACACTTCCGGCGCGATCCGGGCGCTGCTCAACCTCGCTCCGAAGACGGCTCGGCGGCTGAACGCCGACGGCTCCGAGGAGGAGGTCACGCTCGACCTCGTCGTGTTGGGCGACCGCCTGCGCGTGCGGCCGGGCGAGAAGGTGCCGGTGGACGGAGTGGTCCTGGAAGGCCGCTCGTCGCTCGATGAAGCCTTGGTCACTGGCGAGTCGATGCCGGTTACCAAGTCCGCGGGCGATGCCGTCATCGGCGGCACGCTGAACCAGACCGGCGCCTTGGTGATCCGGGCCGACAAGGTCGGCCGCGACACCATGCTCGCCCGCATCGTCCAGATGGTCTCGGACGCGCAGCGGTCGCGGGCGCCGATCCAGCGCCTCGCCGACCAGGTGGCCGGCTGGTTCGTGCCCCTCGTCATCGCGGTCGCTCTTGTCGCCTTTGCCGCCTGGGCGGAGTTCGGGCCGGAGCCCCGCTTCGCCTACGCTCTGGTCGCGGCTGTCGCCGTGCTGATCATCGCCTGTCCCTGCGCGCTTGGCCTGGCGACGCCGATGTCGATCATGGTGGGGGTCGGGCGAGGCGCCGGGCTCGGCGTGCTGGTCAAGAACGCCGAGGCGCTGGAGCGCCTCGAAAAGGTCGATACGCTGGTCGTCGACAAGACCGGGACGCTGACCGAGGGTCGGCCGTCGGTCACGGCCGTGGTGCCGGCAGCCGGTTTCACGGAGGACGAACTGCTGCGGCTCGCGGCCGGCGTCGAGCGAGCCTCCGAGCATCCGCTGGCACGTGCCATCGTGGCGGTGGCGGAGGCGAGAGGGCTTGCCGTGCCGGCCGTCGAGGATTTCGATTCGCCGACCGGCAAGGGCGCGTTTGGCACGGTCGAAGGCCGCCGCGTCATCCTCGGCAACGCCGCCTTCCTGCGGGAAGAGGGCGTCGACACGGCTCCTCTCTCCGGCCAGGCGGACGCCTTGCGGCAGGATGGGGCGACGGCGATCTTCGCGGCCGTCGACGGTCGGCCCGCCGGCATTCTCGCCATCGCCGACCCGGTGAAGCCGACGACGCCCGCCGCGCTCGCGGCGCTGCGTGAAGAAGGCATCCGCGTCGTCATGCTCACCGGCGACAACCGCACCACGGCCGAGGCCGTCGCGCGTCGACTCGGCATCGACGATATCGAGGCGGACGTGCTGCCGGAGCGCAAGAGCGCGGTGGTCGAGAGGCTCAAGCGCGACGGCAGGGTGGTTGCCATGGCGGGCGACGGCGTCAACGACGCCCCGGCGCTCGCCGCGGCGGATGTCGGCATCGCCATGGGATCGGGCACGGACGTGGCGATCGAGAGCGCCGGGGTAACCTTGGTCAAGGGCGACCTGATGGGCATCGTGCGCGCCAGGCGCCTTTCCGAGGCGACCATGTCGAACATCCGGCAGAACCTCTTCTTCGCCTTCATCTACAACGCCATCGGCGTGCCGATCGCCGCCGGCGTGCTTTATCCTCATTTCGGCATCCTGCTGTCGCCGATCGTGGCGGCCGCCGCCATGGCGCTGTCCTCGGTCAGCGTCATCGGCAACGCGCTCCGGCTGCGTGCCCGCAAGCTTTGAACCCGGAGAGTGACACCATGAACCGACGCAGTTTCCTTCTTGCCGGCACGGCGACATTCCTCGCCGGCGGCCGAGCCATGGCTGAGATGAAGATGGACGGAATGGAAGGAATGTCCGGTATGGACGACATGCACGCCGGTCACGACACGATGGCGATGTCCGGCAATCTCCCCGTCCTGCCGGAGGGCGCGCCGCTGCGTGACCTGCCGCGGCTCGCCAATCGAGCGGCCGAGCCGGGCCTGTTCGAGGCGACGCTCACGGCCGAGCCCGCAATCGCGCGCATCGCGGAGGGGCTCGATACGCCCATCCTCGGCTATAATAGCGAGAGCCCCGGACCGCTGATCGAGGTGACGGAGGGCGAGCGGGTCAGGATCACCTTCGCCAACCGGCTTTCTGGCGAAGAGAGCACCATTCACTGGCACGGCATGCCGGTCCCGGCCGACCAGGACGGCAACCCGATGGATCCGGTCGCGGCGGGAGACGACCGGACTTACAGCTTCGAACTGCCGGAGGGCAGCGCCGGCTCCTACTGGTATCATCCGCATCCGCACGGCAAGACGGCGGAGCAGGTCTATCGCGGGCTCGCCGGCGCTTTCCTCGTCAAGCCGAAGCTGGACCCGATTCCGCCGGCTTACGGCGACACGCTCCTGTTCTTCACCGACCTGCGTCTCGCGGCCGACGGCACGATGCCGGAGAGCACCATGGTCGACGCGATGAACGGTCGTGTCGGCGATCACGTGCTCGTGAACGGCCAGAAGAACCCGGTCCTGACCGTTCCGGCCGGCACGCAGCGGCGGTTCCGGCTGTTCAACGCGACGAACGCACGCTTCCTGCACCTTACCTTCGGCGAGGCGCCCATGACCATCATCGGCACCGATGGCGGCCTTCTGGAAGCGCCGGTGCCGGGCATCAACGACGTCCTTCTGGCGCCGGCCGAGCGGATGGAGGTCATCGTTGCCTTCGACAAGCCTGGAACCGCCACGCTTCGTACGCTTGACTATGATCGAGGCTGGATGGGGCCGGGACGCCCCAAGGACGCCGGCATCGAACTCCTGACGATCGAAACATCGGAGACGGTCGCCGAACCGGTTCCTCCGCTACCCGCGACGCTGCGCCCGATCGCCAACCTCGGTCCGCCGACAGTCAACCGGCGTTTCGTCTTCAGCGAAACCATGGCGATGGGTGCGGGCGGCATGGAGATGGGCTTCCTGATCAACGGCGTTTCGTTCGACATGAACCGCGTCGACATCGTCTCGAAGGCAGGCGAGGCCGAACTCTGGGAGATCGCCAACCCGACAGACATGGATCATCCGTTCCATGTCCACGGCACGCAGTTCCAACTGGTCGAGACCGAGCGGGACGGCAAGCTCGTAAAGCCGGCCTATAAAGCCTGGAAGGACACGGTGAACGTCGCTCGTGGCGAAACCGTTCGGATCCTGCTGCGCCAGGATCATCCGGGCCTGCGCATGTATCATTGCCATATCCTCGAACACGAGCAACTCGGCATGATGGGCATCGTCGATGTGCAGGCATGATCGTTGAGATCGTTCGATTTCCGCGTGCGTGACAACGGCAAGCCCCGACGGGAGCATGAGGCATAAAGGAAGGCTAGCCCGGAAGATCCTTGCGGAAACCCACGTCCACAAGGTCGGCACCAGGCTGCGCCTTTCGGAATTGTGTCCTCCACCGGCTCTGATCGTGGCGTCGCAGCTATCGATCGGCTTTTCCCGTGTTGGTGGGGTCACCATGATGACCGCCCTGGTTGACAGTGCATCTGTCGCTCGGGCTCACCATCCTTGGTCTGACTTTCGCCCGGCTCGTCTGCAGGCTTCAGCTCGACGGGTGCCCGAATTTACTGGCACGACGCTCTTGCAGACAGTCCGGATGCGCAAACTGCCGCGATAGTTATGACGCGACATATGGTTATTCTTCTACAGCTTAAGAGCGTAATGTCAGGTCTCGCAGCTTAATGTCTCTTAATTCCTTGTCATTCGCCAGCAGAGCGGCGGCCGCAGGGCATTCGAGCCGTCGTCATGCGGCAGTTACCAAAAGCCTCTTGACCTTCCTACTATGGAAGGTGGTACGCGGAGTTGGGGTCTTTTCCGAAGGATAAACCATGACGTTGGGATATGTTGCCAAGGGAGTGCTTATTGCGGTTGGCTCCTTCGTTTTTCTTGGTACGGTTGCGGCTCTTTGGCAAAATCCGTTCTTCATTCGGATGACGCCAACCAGCGGGTTCGAGATTGGATTGCTCGCGTTGCAGGCCATACTGCTGGGGGTCTATATCTCGATTCCTGTTCCAGCCTGCGCGGTCAAGCTTGCCAGCGTTGGCGGGATCGTCAACTACGTTGGCATTGCATGCCCGATCTGCAACAAACTACTACTCGCTTTGTTTGGGGCAAGCACACTTCTCACGTATCTTGAGCCGGTACGGATTTACTTTGCGGTGGGCGGAGTACTCTTGATGAGCATTGCAACCACCGTTCGCTGGCGCAAAGGCCGCTCTTTAATTGGGAATTCCGTTCTGCTTGCCGTTGGCTCCTGACCGGCAAACGCTCCCGTTCTGTGATAGCGGCCGCCTGACACCAAGGCGGCGCCCGTTCGAAAGGCCAATATGGCTCGGTCTCGCTTGTTGTTCGTTGTGGCAGCTTTCGCGCTTGGCCTTGCCGGGTGCACGACAGCTGATCTCGACACCCGCGGTGTCCAACCTCTCCCGGCTAAGCTCGTCGCCAACATGAACGATATGGACATGAAGGTATCCGATCCGATTTTCATCAGGATCTATAAGCAGGAGAGTGAGCTTGAGGTTTGGAAGCGCAACCGCAGCGGCCAATATGCGCTTCTTAAAACCTACCCTATATGCCGGTGGTCAGGAAAACTTGGTCCCAAGAAGCGTGAGGGTGATCGACAGGCACCGGAGGGGTTCTATCGCGTGACGCCAGCGCTCATGAACCCGCAATCGCAATACTATTTGTCATTCAATCTCGGTTTCCCCAACCAACTCGAAAAGGCCCTCGGTTACGAGGGTGCCGCCCTGATGGTTCATGGCGCGTGCACGTCGTCGGGTTGCTTCGCCCTGACCGATAGTGGCGTCGCGGAAATCTATGCTCTTGCGCGGGACGCCTTCGCCGGTGGGCAGACGGATTTCCAGGTCCAATCCTTGCCGTTCCGGATGACCGCGCGGAACCTAGCGGCCCATCGGGAAGATCCGAATATGGATTTTTGGCTGAATCTCAAGGAGGGCGCCGACCAGTTCGACCTGACGAGGCAGCCTCCCCGCGTCACCGCCTGTGGGCGAAAATATGTCTTTGGAGCCACGGTGAGGAATCAGGGGGCGACATTTGAGCCGCTAGCGCCTTGTCCCGCCTACGACGTCGATCCGTCTGTCGCCGCGAAGGTCGCCCAAAAACGCGCGTTGGATCAAGCTCAAGTAGCCGAACTCGTCGCGCTGAGTCCTGATATTCCTATGGCCTATGCTGATGGTGGGATGAATTGGAGGTTCCGAGATGTCCTCAAATCGTCCGGTCCTATGCGTCTCTCGAAGTTGACGTCGGATGGCGCGCAAGTGAGCCGTCCTGGAGCGGCGCTCGCGGATCCCTACCGTCCTGGCTTGGCAGGCATCGCGAACACTGCAACCTCGTCGCAGCAGTAGCAATCGCAAACCGGTACTCGCGCTAAGGGATTTGTACCGAGACCTCCATCCGGAGGAAGTGGCGATCAACAATGGTTTGACGCGACACTGGTCTGGCAGCCTTCCCGCGATGGGTATGTTCGTCGTTCAATGGATCGTATGCAGGGCGTGTGCCGGACAAAACGCTACGACAATCTCCTGGTTGAATACTCACAGGATCTATGTCTGGAGTGAAATCCATTCCGGCGACCGAGGGATACAACGAGTTGGTCGATATCAAGCGCCCAACCAAAGCTCGTTGCAGGAGCCGTGGTCGGGCCTTGGAGTTTAGTGGATCGGCGGTTAATTTGCGGTCTTTGTTGCCGCTTCGCCTGGAAGACGATTGGACTGCACCCCTAGAAGCGCCAGCGTTCTCATCATGATTGTTCGCGTGGTGGGCACCGCATTCCAACCGGATGTAGCGTAGCCGGACGTTTCCGGCAGTGCTTGCGGCTCATCCAGCATCGTCAGAAATAGGTACTTAGGCTGGCTGATTGGCACTACACCCATAAACGACGTGAGAAGGCGCCCCTCTGCATAACGGCCGTTTATAACTTTCTCAGCGCTGCCTGTCTTTCCGCCAACATTGACGTTGCCCCTCTGGGATAATCCAGCTTGAAGTTCGTTCTGGCCCATTGAGAGGACCAGAACATGAGGCGCAGCCGCTTCTCGGAAGAGCAGATCATCGGGATACTGAAGGAGCACGAGGCCGGGATTCCGGTCTCGGAGCTGTGCCGCAAGCACGGTGTCAGCGACGCAAGCATCTACAAGTGGAAAGCGCGTTTTGGCGGGATGGACGTATCCGAGGCCAAGCGGCTTAAGGCGCTCGAGGACGAGAATGCCAAGCTGAAGCGGATGCTGGCCGATGCGATGCTCGACAACGTTGCCCTGAAGGATCTCGTGGGAAAGAAGTGGTGACGCCCGCTGCCGAGCGGAAAGCTGTTGCCCACCTCATGGACGCCCATGGGATGAGCGAACGGCGGGCGTGTAAAACCACCGGCTTCTGCCGCATGACCATGAGATACAGGACCACGCGCGGGGATGACGCCTCGCTGCGCGAACGCATGAAAGCCATCGCGCGGGAACGGCGGAGGTTCGGCTACAGGCGTCTCCACGTCCTGCTCAGGCGGGAGGGCTTCCGGGTCAACCACAAGCGGCTGTTCCGGCTCTACCGCGAAGAACGGCTGATGGTCCGCCGGCGAGGTGGCCGCAAGCGGGCCATCGGCACGCGGGCGCCGATGATGATCCCGCTGCGACCGAACGAGCGCTGGTCGCTCGACTTCGTCGCCGACCAGATGACCGATGGCCGGCGCTTCCGGATGCTGGCCATCGTGGACGACTGCACCCGCGAGTGCCTGGCGCTGGTGGCGGACACGTCGCTGTCCGGGGTCAGGGTCGCTCGCGAACTCGACAGGCTTCTGGCAGAGCGCAGCCGGCCGAAGATGGTCGTCAGCGACAATGGCAGCGAGTTCACCTCCAATGCCATTCTGGCCTGGGCCGACGCTGCCCGGGTCGAGTGGCACTACATCGCACCTGGCAAGCCGATGCAGAATGGCTTCATCGAGAGCTTCAACGGCCGCCTGCGGGACGAACTGCTGAACGAGACGCTGTTCTCCAGCCTGTCCCAGGCAAGAGCCGCGCTCGCCCGGTGGCAGCTCGACTACAACACCACACGACCGCACTCGAAGCTCGGATGGCGGACGCCGATGGACTTCGCGGCCACGTTCCAACCGCGGCGGGATCAGACGCTACGCCTCGCAAATGGCTCCGCGTCTGCCCACGCCGCTCAACCCGCCCGAGAGGGCCAATCCAATGACGTGCTCCCAGCTTTTCGGACCGATCTGAGCTGGAATTTTCCATTTATGATCCCGGGATCGGGACGAGGAGAGTTCCATGAAGACATCGAAGTTCAGCGAGGCGCAGATCGCGTTCGTGCTGAGGCAGGCTGAGGACGGCACGGCGGTGGGCGAGGTGTGCCGCAAGGCCGGGATTTCCGAGGCGACGTTCTACAACTGGCGCAAGCGTTACGGCGGCATGATGCCGTCGGAGGTGAAGAAGCTGCGTCAGCTCGAGGAGGAAAACGCAAAGCTGAAGCGGCTTGTCGCGGACCTCTCTCTCGACAAAGCGATGCTGCAGGACGTGCTGGCAAAAAAGCTCTGAGGCCGGATCGTCGGCGCCGGTTGGTGGATGAGGTGAGAGCGGCCTGGAAGATCTCGGTACGACGGGCCTGCTCGGCTCTGAAGATCGATCGGTCGCTCTACACCTACACATCCCGGCGCGGCGATCAGGCCGCCCTCAGGAAGCGGATCAAGGAGATCTGCGAGACGCGCGTGCGTTACGGCTATCGGCGTGTCCATGTGCTGCTGAAGCGGGAGGGCTGGGATGTGAATCCGAAGCGGATCTATCGTCTTTACAAGGAGATGGGTCTTCAGCTCCGCAACAAGGTGCCGAAGCGGCGGGTGAAGGCGAAGTTGCGTGACGATCGTCGTCCGGCGACACGGAGCAACGAGACCTGGGCGATGGACTTCGTGCATGACCAACTCGCGACAGGCCGCAAGATCCGGATCCTGACGATCGTCGACACCTGGTCGCGCTTCTCCCCGGCAGTGGCCCCCAGGTTCAGCTACCGTGGCGAGGATGTCGTTCAAGCGCTCGAACGCGTTTGCCGGCAGGTGGGCTACCCACAGGCCATCCGGGTCGACCAGGGCAGCGAGTTCATCTCCCGTGACCTCGACCTTTGGGCCTACCAGAAAGACGTCGTGCTCGACTTCAGCCGGCCCGGCAAGCCGACCGACAACGCCTTCATCGAAAGCTTCAACGGCAAGCTCCGGGCGGAGTGCCTGAACGCGCACTGGTTCATGAGCCTTGACGACGCGAAGGCCAAGATGGAGGCTTGGCGCAGAGACTACAACGAGGTTCGCCCGCACAGCTCAATCGGCCACAAAACGCCGATCGAACTTGACGAAACGCTCAGAAGCCGACGTGTCGGCCTGAGCATTCACCCCCGGAAATCCTCCAGCCCGGTGGTCCAAACTCGGGGAGCGCGTCACCAACCGCCAGAACGAACTCAAGGCTGGATAAAAACTGGGGGCAACGTCAACATCGTAGCCGTCGATCGCCGCATTCTTAGCCGATCCTTGTTCGGCGTTGAGACGCATCAGGTATCGCAGCGCCTCACTCGTCGCCGGCTTCACTAAGTCTCGGCCAAGAACACGCTGTTCGACATTGGTTCCCTTGATGAAGGTCGGCGCAATCAGCGTTCCCCCATTCACGAGGCCCGCCACGGCCATCGCCGCCTGCAGCGGCGCGACAGCCATCCCATGACCAAACGCAATCGTGGCCGTGGTCACCTCGCTCCAATTTGTTGGGATTATCGGTTGGGCACTCTCCGGCAACTCCGTTTTGAGCCTCATAAACTGTCCCATTTTTTGCAGGAACGCCTTGTGAGCTTCGATGCCGACGCTCATGGCCATTCTGGCCATTGATATATTCGACGAGTAGATGAAGGCTTCCGCGGTCGTGAGCCACCGCCCTTTTCCTTGAAAATCTCGAATTCTAAACCTGCCGAAGACCAGCGGCGCCCGGGCATCGTGGAGCGAATCAATGGTAAATCGGCCAGAATCGAGGGCCATGGCTGTCGTCAGCGCTTTGAATGTCGAACCCATCTCATAGACGCCGACATTGATCCGGTTGATCCGCTCTTCACCTTGCGCTTCACTCGGAACGCCCGGATCAAAATCGGGTAGGGAGACGAGCGCCAGTATCTCACCGCTGGTGACGTCCATGACCAATCCGGCGCCCCCCTTAGCCTTGAACTTCTCGATAGCCTTTGAGATCTCGTCACGCACCGCAAACTGAACGCGCATGTCGAGCGTGAGTTGGATGGGCTGTTGCGTTGCGGGTGTCTGGCCGGGCCCGGATGATTTGGAGGAGCGTAGGCCGTCAGCATACTTCTCGATTCCGGCGATGCCTCGATTGTCAGAATCCACGAGCCCGATGACATGGGAGGCTAAATTGCCGCCAGGGTAGAGCCGCTTGTTCTCAGAGTAGAAGCTAAGCCCCGGAATTCCGAGGTCCTTGATCGAGCGGGCCGCCTCGGGTGGCAGTTCCCGCTTCACCCAAACGAACCCCTTTCGTTTCGATAGCCGTTCTTCGAGTTCACCATAGTTTATGTCGGGCAGGACTGTTCGCAGCAACTCGATCGCTTCATCGATATCCAATAGCTTGCGGGAGTCCATGAAGGCCGACTGAGAGGGCACGTCGGTCGCAACAATCTCGCCATTGCGATCGACGATCGTCGGCCGCTTCAGAGCGAGCGAAGGCGAAACAGGCTCAACGGCATTTTCGACGCGTGGCAGAATGCCGAGTAGAAGAAGTCTTGAAATAATCACGAAGAACATCAGCAGGAAGGCCAGGCCGACGAGGCGCAGTCGGTTCTTGAACATCCTGTCAAATTGAGCGGGGTCAACTGCTGTCGAAGAACGCGGGGACGAACGAGTCTCAAGCCCGCCAGGCGGGTCGCCAGCGGCAATATGTGATGAATTCATAATCGAGCACCAATTGGGAAGGTGCCTCGGCGCACGAAGCGATCGGCTCCGCCATCGGCTTAAGCCGGCTCATGTCGACGAGCCGCCAAGTGCAACCACGAGAGTGTGAAGCTTTGGCTGTTAGGTGGATCGACTTCTGAACGGGGGCTCAACAGGCGAAGGGCGCCAAGCGAGCGCTATTCCTGCTCGGGCGGGCGGGATAGTTGAGGTTTTCGCCGAATTGGTTCCGTGTTCGAACGCGCAGGCAGCTACGAGTTCGTGGGCATGGTGCCCGTGGCTCGATTTTTGGCCCTGGAGGCCATGCCAGTCTCTTTCGCCCGGCAACAATAGATCGCTAACAGGCGCAACCCACTTTGTGCTCTGGCTGACGGAAGGCGGTTGTGCCCGATTGACAGCCGACGGTGAACTCGTCAGCCCTGCTATGAGAAGGACCGAACACATCCAGCGGACGATCGTGAGGATGCGCAGACTATCCATATTGATGCATATGGCGCTTAGCGTTAACGATGTCCTAATGACGGGGTGCGCACGGTATTCAAGCGCTTGCCTTGCGCGGCGGCGCCAACAGACGTGGCAATCCGATGCTTGCCACAAGACCACTCAAGACGACGACGGCGGTCAACGTGAACGGCGCGTTTGGCACGAAAACAACGCCAAATAGCAACCCGCCGGCGGCGGATCCAGTCGCTTGGCCGAGGCTTGCCGCAGCCGTTTGACGACCCAGTTCGGCACCCTGCCTTTCTCCTGCGCTCAGCGAGATCCAATATGTCACGATTGGCGAAAGAATGCCGGCACTGCCCGCAATCATGCCAACGAAGATGATTGTCGTGACCGTCGCTGTTGCGAGCGGAAGACCGGCAAGTCCCACCGCCAGAACCGCAAGGGCCGGGGTAAGGAACCAGCGAGTCGTCTCCGGCTTGACGAGCGGCGAGAAGACAATGGCTTGGGCCACCAACATGACGAGACTGCACTCGGTGAACATAAGGCCCACCTCGTAGGGACTCATGTTCAGAATTTGTGTGGCCCGCAACGCCAAGCCGACTTCGAACGCGCCTACGGCGGCGGCGGTGACGAAGGAAATGTTCAGAAGCCGGGGTAATGCGGTGTTGTTGTTCAGGGTGCTAGGAGGTCCGCCCGCGTCGGCATCCTTGCTCGTAGGATTAGGCACGAATACCCAGATGGCTAGTGCCACGAGGAACGCAAAGCCAGAACCGGCCAAGAAGGGCGAGCGATATGTCATCGGCTCCCCCAGGGAAGGGAAGAGTGTGCGAGTGCCGAGGACGGCCAGACCTCCCAACATCGGTCCGACGAGGAAACCGGCAGCTCCGGACATGTTCAGCAGTGCAAATCGGTGAGCGCGCCACTCTTTCGTTGGAGCATGGTCGCCTACGAGGGCATAAGCGGCCGGCGCGATTGACGACGCAAACAGTCCATTCAAGAAACGGCCAAGGTAAAGCAGCGGCAAGGTCTCCGCGAAGGCGAAGATCACCAGCGTGATCGAGAAACCGAATACACCCATAAGAATTATCGGCTGCCGTCCATACCGATCGGCGACGCGTCCCCACAGCGGCGCAAACATAAACACCGCGAGCGTGTATGTGCCGGTCAGAATACCGGTATGTCGGGACAATGCCACGGTATCGGTTGTCCCTGCTACACGTGCGATCGTGGCTGGAAGAATCGGCAGTACGACGCCGAAGCCGGCAGCAATCGTGAACATTGCGAGCAACAGGGAGCATAGGGTCCGCCATGATAGTGGCCTAACGGTAGTGCCCTTATTCATTCCGCCGCCTCGACCGTCGGTAGAGATGAACCGCTCTGGAACCCGCCAGTGCGCGTGATGCCGGCCAGCCGCGTGCGCTTTAGCATCAAGGCATTGACCGCCACCAGAGCCGAACTGCCGGACATGGCTAGTGCCGCGATTTCAGGACTCAACAACACCGGGTAGAGCACGCCGGCCGCGAGCGGGAAGGCGACCACATTGTAGGCCACCGCCCACCACAGGTTCTGGTGCATTTTGCGCAGGGTCGCGCGGGAGAGCTCGATGGCTCCGACGATGTCGTAAGGATCGCTCTTCATGAGCACGACGTCGGCGCTCTCAATGGCGACGTCCGTCCCCGCACCGATGGCGAACCCCACATCGGCCTGGGTGAGTGCCGGAGCGTCGTTGACCCCGTCGCCGACCATCCCTACCTTGTGGCCTTGAGCCTGCAGTTCCTGGATCTTCGCGGCCTTCTGGCCCGGCAGTACATCAGCCAGCACCATATCGATGCCAAGAGTTGCGGCGATTCGCTTCGCCGTGCCGGCGTTGTCGCCGGTCAGCATGGCGACCTGGACGCCACGCTCGCGCAGTTTGGCCACCGTTGCCTTGGCCGTCGGGCGCGGCGCATCGGCAATGGCAATGATGCCGAGGATTTGCCCACCTCGGGCGACATGGACGACGGTACGGCCGTCGCCCTTCAGTTGGTCCGCCACGGCGGCGAGCTGACCAAGGTCAATCTTCTCCTCGTCCATGAGCCGACGGTTGCCGAGAAACGTCGTCTGACCCTCGATCTCCGCGCGGGCGCCCTTTCCTTCAAGATTGAGGAAGGATTGCGCATCCGGTACCGCCAGCCCTTCGGCACGCTCGATGATGGACAGCGCCAGCGGATGGTCCGAACCACGCTCGACGGCTGCCGCGATGCGTAGCACCTCATCCTGGGACGTCCCGCCCGCCGCGATCACGTCAACCACTCGCGGCTGGCCCATGGTCAGTGTGCCGGTCTTGTCGAAAACGATGACGTCAAGCTTTGTCGCATCCTCTAGCGCAGACGCGTTCTTGAACAGAATACCGTTCATGGCGCCAAGTCCGGTTCCCACCATCACTGCCATTGGTGTAGCGAGCCCCAGGGCATCGGGACAGGCGATGACAAAGACGGTGATGGTCATTGTCAGCGCGAACAGGAGGGTCTGACCGATCCAGAAATACCAGACCACGAAGGTGATGAGACCGATCAGGATCGCCGCAAGCACCAGCCATTGCGAGGCCCGATCCGCGAGAAGCTGTGCCGGTGCTTTGGAGTTTTGCGCTTCCTGGACGAGCTTGACGATTTGGGCGAGGGCGGTGTCGGCTCCAACCTTTGTCGCCTTGTAGCGCAGGCTGCCGCTCTTGTTGATGGTGGCCCCGATGACCATATCGCCGGGTTTTTTCGATACCGGCATCGACTCTCCGGTCAGCATCGATTCATCAACGTCCGAGCTACCGTCTATGACCTCCCCGTCCACAGGGATTTTGTTGCCTGGGCGCAAAATAACCGTATCACCAAGGAGGACTTCGGAGGTTGGGACCTCTAGTTCTTTACCGTCCCTGAACACCGTCGCCTTCGGTGGCGCGAGGTCCATGAGCTGGCGAATTGCCTCAGACGCGCCGGCGCGCGCGCGCATCTCAAGCCAGTGTCCTAGCAGGATGAACACCAACAGGACGGCGACGGCCTCGTAAAACTGCTGGCCTTCAAAGAAGAAGGTCGAGCCGACGCTAAAAATATAGCCCGTGCCGACACTGAGCAGCACCAATACAGCCATGTTGAGCACGCCGTTCCGCAGCGCGCGTACGGCGGCGACAACAAACGGCCAGCTCGGGTAAAGGATCGCGGCGCTCGCGAACACAAAAAGTAGGATCTCGCGGTTCAATCCGAACGGCGGATCGATGCGCAGAAAATCCATGCCCATCGGCTGCAGCAGAAATATCGGCACCGAGAAGATCAATGCGACCCAGAACCGATTGCGCATGTCCCGGACCATGGCCTGCATATCCATACCGTCGCCATGGCCCATCTCGTGTGCCATGGCATCATGGGACATTGCTGGCGCTTTGCCGGGCCCGTTGCCCTCGTTTGTTGATCCGTGGCGTTGACTGGCAAGGTGAGAACCATGATGCGACGCCGCGGGCTGAGCCGGCGGGAAGGTGGTATCATTCGGTACACATAGATGCCGTGGCACCACCTCGCCCCGGCAGTGGAAGCCGCAGGCGATCAGATCGGCCTGGATGGCTTCAATCGTTGTTTGCGTCTCGTCGAAGCCAATGGTGGCGGTGCCCGATGCGATATTGACTCCCACGGAGGCCACGCCTGGAAGGCGCAATAAGCGCTTCTCGACTAAGAGTGGATCGAGTACATCATAGAGCTGACCTACATCAATTGTTGTGGTTTTCACTGCCGCCATCTCCGATTCAGGTCAATAAAACGTCTTGCGTCATTAGATCGTAAGAAACGACTAGTCGAAATCGAATATGAATTCAAGTATATGTCGCTCAGTCAATCACAGAATTACTGATAATATTTGAGTACTTCCATTTTCAGCAAAGGCAGTTGAGTGTTTCTTTAATAACTTAAGGTGCAGGGAACACTTCATTAGTCAGGCCGGTGGCGCGGTACGTGGCCAGACCCAACCACTCATGGGCGGCTAGGTCGGTGGCCTCAAGGCCGAGCGCGATCGACGGGACTGGTCGAGCGAGCTCATCGCTTCCCCTCGTCCGGTAGTCCACGGGAAACGGCACCACTTTGAACCCTGCCGCGCGGAAGCAGGCGACGGCCCGCGGCATGTGGCTCGCCGCGGTCACCAGCAGCCACTGCTGGTCGGGGTCAGGCTTCAAGGCAACAGTGCTTTCGGTGGCGTTCTCGCAGGTGGTGCGCGAGCGCTCTTCCATTTCGATCCGGTCGGCCGGCAAGCCAAGCCTGATCAGGAGATCACGCGCGACGCGGGACTCAGTTAGCGACCCGTCTGCACTGGGATGGTTTGCGCCGCCGGACAGGAATATGCGAGCTTCCGGATATTGCCGGCTGAGATCGAGGGTCGTCGTGAGCCGCTCGCCCCCCTCGTTGAGCGCCGTGCTGCCGCGGTAGCGCGTGATATGGGTATCTACCGCTCCACCGAGCATGATGATACCGGTCACAGGTCCGCTAATGACGGGTTGCGGGAAGCGATCTTCCAGCGCCTTGACAGCGGCCAAGCCTATAGGAGACCAGCCTGAAAGGGCCAACAAGAGGCTTGCCGCGACCAGACAGGCCGCGCCGATCGTCCGCCAGCGGATCAACCAGGCAAAGACGCCGAGCAGACCGAGAAAGCCGATCAGGTTGGACGGTAGCAGCAGGAATTCAACGAGCTTCGATATGAGGAACAAATCCGTCATCCTTGGTCAGTTAGCATTCCGCGACCAACGGGCAATCACAGAGCTGGACACATGGAGCGTGGGCGTCCGTGTGCTTCATTGGCTGACGGTAGCGGCCCTGGCTGTCCAGATCGCGACAGCCTTCGCCGTCATGGGTGGCCTGGGTATGACGACGATGCTTTGGTTGCCCTGGCATTCGTCTCTCGGGATCGCGATCCTTGCCATCGTCTTCGTCCGGATCGGTTGGAGACTGGCCGCAAAAGACCCCGTTCGACCACGCTCGCCCGTGCTGGCCATCATCGGGGCCTTGGTGCAGATTTGCCTTTACGCGCTTATTGTCGCCATCGTGATAACCGGCTGGCTGGCGTACCGGCCACTTCCGCTCATGCCGCCTCCGCGTGTGTTCGGGGTCTGGCAATTGCCCGCAGGCCCTCATATCGGCGCATGGACGGCGCGTGATCTCACGGGCGTCCACCGGAGCCTGGTGTGGGCCTTCCTTGCATTCCTCGGTGTTCACGTTGCTGGCGGCGCATGGCATGCCCTGGTCCTGCGCGACCGGGTCTTCGACGGCATGCTGTTTAGCCGGGCGCGCGGGACGTCCAGTGAAAGGCCAGACAGGTCCTCCCCATTGGTCGAAGGCGCGGCTGATGACCCGCCGTCCCCCTAGAACCATCCCGGTCGCCATCTCAGATATCCGAGGTCTTTGAAATCTCACAGTCGCTCGATCGTTTAGCGATGCGCCTTCCAATGATAGGAAGGTCAAGTGGAAAAATTCCGGCTTGGCGCCCAAGATCAACGCCCCGATCTGCCTCGGGAGACTGCGTTGTAGACAGACGCCAAGACGAGAGCCGCCAACCAGCCGACGGCGATGCTGGTGACAATAGCGCCGATCACGCCTCCTGCGGTCAGCGGCGGGTAGCCGCCGAACAGGGCCAGCCAGCCATGGGCCAGCGGCATATCCGGCAAGACGGCGGCAGCGAGAGCGCAAAGCAAGTAGATCGCCACGAGCGTCACAGAAACCGCGGCGCCGAGCGGGACAAATTCAATGTGCCGGTCAGACATCGTGGTTGTCCTTGGCGACCTTATGCGCGTGACCGCCATGCTCGTGATGCATGAAGAGGTGCATCAGCAGGCAGGCCAAGATGATCAGAAGAGGCAGGAAGCCGAAGAGGTGCATCCAGTGATCGGCTACGGCAAGGATGATTCCGATCGCCAGAACCACGGCAATGATCTTGCCGGACTTCGTGCGCGGGACGAGGGTGTCGAGGGTCATTTTGGATCCTCCCGATGGTCCAGAAGCCACTTGCGCATCTTGGTCACTTCGGCTTGCTGAGTGGCGATGATGCCTTCGGCAAGCTTACGGATCTCGGGATCCTTGCCGTATTCAAGCTCAGCCTCGGCTAGCTCGATCGCGCCGCGGTGGTGCGCCAACATCCCACGCACGAAATCGGTGTCGGCGTTGCCCGAGTAGTCAATCGCCATTCCGAGATGCATCCGGTCTGACGCAATCCGGAACGCCTTGGTGGAGGCCGGTTCTTCCGCTGCGACGGCACCCGGCATCATCCCTTTACACTGAACCGGCATTGCGCCCTGCATCGGTATTGCCGCGCCGCCGGCCATTGGCATCCGGTCACTATTTTTCATCGGCATGCCGCCGCTCATCATCGATTGCATCATCGTCACGCAATCCATGCCACCCGGCATGCCGGACGTCGCAGCCGGAATGGGCGCCGCCGATATCCCGGGCTGAGGGATTGCATCTGGCTTTGGCGCGGGCATCGATGGGGCTGCCGGCGTGTCCCCGGCCGGGTGATGCGCATCCTGTGCCAAAGCTGGAGCCGCCAGGAGCAGGGTGGCGGTCGTGAAAGCGAGGAATAGTCTCTTTGACATGTTCTTCTCCTGTTTCTGGGGTCTCTTGGTCAGCTGCCGTGTCAAGCCACGCCCTCATAGGTGAAGGTGGCCATCATGCCCGACGCCATGTGGTAGAGGTGGTGGCAGTGGAAGGCCCAACGGCCTGGGTTGTTGGCATCGACCGCCAAGGTCACCGTCCGCATCGGCGGCACCAGCACGGTATCGCGGACGGGCCCGGCGAAGCGTCGTCCATCGAGCGCAACGACCTGGAAATGGTGCCCATGAAGGTGCATGGGGTGAGCCATCATCGAGACATTGCGCATCGTGATCTCGACGCGCTGGCCCTTGCGCACTTCGATTGCCTCGGCACCGGGCATGGACCAAGCATAGCCCTGCATGCTGCCTGCGAGGTCGATTGCAAAGGTACGGTCGGCCGGGCGCTGAGCGAGCGGTGCCGTGGCCCTGAGACCGGCCTCCAGTACATTGTCGAGTATTGGGCCTGCCTGATCGCCAGAGACGGAGAGACGGCCGATGGTCGCTCCGGCGGTGGCGAGAACAATCCCGGTGCGCTCCGGTGCGCCCTCGCGAAGGGCCAAGATCGGGAAACTGCCGCCCTGACTTGGGATTTGCAGTCGGACGTCGACGCGCTGCGCCATGGCCATCGGGAATTGGCGGCCCGACATTGGCACGACGGGCTGCCCGTCGACGGCGATCAACGTGCCCTCGAGTGCCCCGAGATCGACCGTGAAGGCTGTGGCTGTGGCGCCGTTGATGATGCGCAGGCGGATCGTGCCGCTTCGATCGACCTGGACCACCTCGGGGTCATCAAGCGTCCGGTCATTGGCGAGATAGGCGTCATAGGCGATGTCGTTGAGATCCATCGCCATAGGCATTGCGCCATGATCCATGCCAGGCATGTCACCCATATCCATTCCGCCCATGGCCATAGAGCCCTGATCCATGCCGGGCATACCTGGCATCGCGGCCATTGCCCCGCCGACGGGCGTGCCCGTGCCCCTCAGTCCTGCAAGCAGTTCGGCGGCGGGCTTGAAGGAGAAGTCGTGCAGCATGACGACGACCTCCTGCTCGTCTGCGATGCCGTCGGCCGCACCACGCACGATCAGCGGCGCGGCGAGGAGATTCTGCTCCTGCAGGGTATGGGCATGCATCCAGTGGGTGCCGCCTGCCCCGACCGGGAAGTGGTAGCTGCGCTCCTCGCCAGCTGCGAGCATCGGCATAGGCAGACCCGGCACGCCATCCTGGCTCCAGGGCGGCATCAATCCATGCCAGTGAATCAGCGTGTCCTCGGCAAGGCTATTGCGGAGAATGACGTCGAAATCGCTTCCGGCGTTGAGTGTGAGGCCCGGGCGCCCATCGGGGCCGACCAGAGAATAGATGGTTGCGGCCTTGCCGTTCACTTCAAGGCTACGGGTACTGATTGTCAGTCTTGCGGCGGACGGGGTGGCAGCGCGAAGCGGGAATGGCAGCGCGGCGGCAGTCGCCCCGGCGAGGGCGGCCTTCAGAAAAGTCCTGCGGTTCATGATTCTCTCAATCCTTGCGGGCGAGCGCGGTCACGCCTGGGTGACGTCGCCCGTGTTGAAGCACTCCGTCCCTTGCGTTGCGCCGGACGGTCTCGTCGTGTCAGACGGTGCTTCTTGGGGGATCGAGGAGAGGGGCGACGGTTTGGCCCGATGCGGCATCGTCCGCTAAAGCAGGGCAGGAGGTCTGGGCCAAGTTCCTTGGCGCGTTCGCGCCACGAGGCGGAATGATGGCCCCGGAAAAGCAGCTCTGGTCCCGGCACCCGTTAATGTTCAGGCAGCAGCCAAAGCCACCCATACAATCGTCATGCTCCTGACCAGACCGCTCGACAAATGGGTTACTGTCGTGGCTGTAAGTCCCAGTGCCGGAGGAGACTGCATGCGCTATCGCAGCCGGCCCCGAGATGGGGCCGAAGATCATTGCCAGCAAGGCGAACGTGATCAAGGCGAGTCGCATGGTTCTAAGATTACTCCAGTACTCGGCAATTTATTCGCCGACGCGAGCGTGTGGGTTGATCGAGATCAATGAATCCCGATAAAAAAGAGCGCCATCCAACAATGCCCAGATCAGGGAGACAAAGCGGCGCCAAATTATTGATGACTAGCTTGCAAGGATGCTCTCTGCGACTTGCACATTGCGCGGCCGCCGGTGAATTGCAGAGCTAATGACGACATTGCAGCGAGACCCGCGATAGGACCGAACGATGATGAATAGTTGGGGAATGGCGATGTGGGCGATGGGTCTGATCGGAATCCTCGTTGTTGTTCTGATCGTGTTCGGCATCGCCGCGCTGATGAATTACCTTAGGTGATCCGAAAGACGGCTCTGGCTCTATGCTTGCGGTCGCGGCCGCGCAGCGGACAGCTTGGCGGCGCACCCTCATCACATGGTCTTCTTCTGCCGTGTAACGATCCAAAGCGTCAGGCTTCCAGCGATGGCAATATCAAGCGTCATCAGAGCGAAAGGCGCAGGGCTCAAAAATTGGTGCGACCGGCGAAGACTGGCCTTGACCCTCCAACGCTGGGAAGCACCATGTTGGCAATGGCTGCATTTGCTGCCCCTTATAAAGGAGACTGCCATGCTGAAACTGAATGTACCGGACATGACCTGTGGCCACTGCGCGGGCGTCGTTGAAAAGGCGGTAAGAGCTGTTGACCCCGCCGCGACCGTCACGGTCGATCTCTCTTCGAAGCTCGTGACGATCGACACGGCGGTCAGCATTGCCGCGGTATCGGGCGCCATCCAGCAGGCCGGATACGCCAATAAGGCCGAGTGACGGAGCGGCGGTCTCAGGCCGATCCCGGGGATGTGCGGAAACGGTCCGCAGTCCAACTGTACGGCTCGGGTCCGCCGCCCGGCGGCGTATTGTTAGTTCGCCGTATCCGCTTGAGGCGGCGCAGGCGCGCACGGATCAGCATTTTAGGAGCAGCCCAACCGTCAATACGGCTGGCCAGACGCGGTGGAATTGATGGCAATCAAGATCAGCTACTATTCGGACATCCTCTGCATCTGGGCCTATATCGCCCAAGCTCGGGTCGATGCCGTCAAGCGGGATTTCGGCGGCTCGGTCGATCTTGACTTCCGGTTCTGCTCGGTATTCGGCGATGCCCAGACCAAACTCGCCGATGCCTGGCGTGGCCGCGACGGCCTCGCAGGCTACAATCGACATGTCCTCTCGATCGCCGAGCGCTTCCCTCACGCCCGGGTCAACCCGGACGTCTGGCTGGCGACCCAACCAGCCTCTTCGATGAGCCCGCACCTGTTCCTGAAGGCGGTCATGGAATGGGAGCGCACCGATAGTGACGACGGTCAAGAGGTGGTCGATCTGCCCGTGTTCGAGCGCGTGACCTGGGCGTTAAGGCGCGGCTTCTTCCAGGAATGCCGCGATATCTGCCGGCGAGAAGTACAGTGGGAACTGGCGTCGCCTTTCAAGATCGACGCAGTCGCCATTGAGGAACTGATCAACGACGGAACGGCATTTGCCAGCTTGTCGGCCGACTATCAGCATGCCGAAGAGGCACGCATTGAGGGTAGCCCCACTTTCGTCCTTAACGAGGGACGGCAGAAGTTCTACGGCAATGTTTGTTTCCGTGTCATCGATGCAAATGTCCGCGAGCTGCTTCGGGACCCCGAGAGCGATCAGGCCAGTTGGTGCTAGTGACCCATTGTCATTGATCGTGCGGATCTTCGCCTCTGGCGAGCATCAGGTGGTGCATCTGGTGATGCATTCCGCTGGCGAGAACGCCAATGAACCCTAGTCCGCGAAGCCTGGCGACGTCGGCCACCGGCACCAGGACGGTTAGTTGCGCTCCGTTGGGGATCACGGCTGTCGAGAATTGCCAACCGTCGACACCGTTCATTGTCGCAGCGTGGGCCTTCACCATCCGCCGGATCGAGTCCTGTACGGCACCGTCGCCAGAGATCGTGAAGGTCATTCCATCTACAGTAGCCTGTTCCATCGCCTCAGCGTGAAGAGCCACATTGTCCATGTCGATCTGGTGCAGGCGCAGCGCCTCGATGTCAATCTTGCGCCAGTCGGTGTTCGGGTCTGCTTCCAGGATTGCAATGATTTCCTGGATGGCTGCAAAAGCCCCCTGTCCCGCTTGCGTCGGGACGGACGATGTGGTCGTCAACGGGGCCATCGTCATCCCATCAGAATGACGCTCAGGCATGCTTTGCGCGGCAGCGAATGCCGGGAACAGTAGAGCAAGAGCAAATGTTGCATGTCGCATTATAGCCTCCATATATCGAGGCCTACTTGCCATCGTCTGCCAACGCGGCACATGATCCCTATCATGCTCTCGTTGCTCGATCACTTGCATGACCTCCGAGTTCAGATAATGTGCCTTGGACAGGGGTAGCATCTGTTTTATCAGGGGGATCCCGTCACCGGCTTCCATGTCGTAGAGCGTGGCGCAGTCCATCTCATCCGACATCAGCCCGATGGAGCGCCGTTGATCCTCCAGAGAGCCGGTCCAAGGTCCGTCGTGGCAGAGGCCGCCCT
The DNA here is from genome assembly GCA_035555375.1 of Kaistia sp. Taxonomy (GTDB): domain Bacteria; phylum Pseudomonadota; class Alphaproteobacteria; order Rhizobiales; family Kaistiaceae; genus Kaistia. The sequence goes on from DATMGR010000041.1 coordinate 33,378, forward strand.
CTATTCTGAAACCTATCATTGCGCCGCCGTTGCCGTCGGAACGACGCAGGTCGCCAGGCTCGCCAAGAGCGACGTCCTTCTACGCCTTCACGGCAATCCGGACTTTGCTGACGCCTGGTCGCGACACCTCGCTCACGAGCTTCAGAATGCCCGTATTCAGACCGAGATACTGTCAATGAAGACGGTCGCGGCGCGAGTCGATGCATGGATAGTCTGGCGGCGTATCGCGCCCAAGAAAGGAGATTGGAAGCGCATTGCCAGCGAGATCAGCGTCAGCCCTGAGGCGTTCTATCGAGAAATGGCCAAACGGGCCCAAAATTAGGCTCGTTCTCTGGCGCTAGTCTGGCGAAATCATGCCTCCCACGGCGCATGCAGCAGCTGGGTTATTGACGGCTTGCCAGCACCCGGATGGATGAAAATCACATTGCGGCTTTAGCCCGTCTGCATCCAAAACATCGAGACAGGCCAGAAGGATTGTTATGCTGCACAACTCGCTGAGGTGCTGCATCCGGCGGACCTGCAACAATTCAACTAGAGGCCGCAGCCACAAGCAGTCTTGGATTTTAGGTCGATGGTTCAACCGCCGAACTTGGTCAAGACGAATATTGGAATCTTACATTTCGGATGGCGATGGAAGTTCAGCAACTCGGTCTCGTTTGCTGGGCTAACGTCCAGCTAGGTTGCCGGGGCTCTTCGAGCTCTGCCTCTCGCACCGGCAGTTGGCAAGACAGCCTCGCACGCGTATGAAGTATATGGGCGACAACGCCTCTGCAAAGGCGTTGTCGCTGTCTTAAGTAGCTCTAGACTGGACTACCGCGGCCGGCCATTGCTGGTTCGACCGCCGTACGGCGCAAATGTGGCGATCCCGTTCTGACCGTCATGCGATACGCCGATCATTTGTCCTGAGACGACACCGTAAAGACGCGATGCCGGCTCGAATTGGAAGCTCTCGCCCGATTGAAGGGTGAGAGCTCCCGTCGACCAGTTGGCGCTGGTGACGCGGCCGATAACCGGACCTCCAGCCATCGCTGACGCTCCTGACGCAGCAAAAAGCAATGCAGCTGCGGTGTATAATACACTGCGCATTTATCAACTCCTGTCGTTTTTTAGGTATATCGGTATCACTATTTGATACCGACGCTATTATATTGCTGCTTAATTGTGGTTTATGTTTGAGTTTATCCTATTTTTTATTCGATCGTTCCAGTTATCGTTCTTTTGTCGGCGTTAGTCATAATTTCTGCATTATTTTTTCGAGTTTTATATTTTACTGCAGAAATATGGTGGCTTAAAAAGCCATATCTACTTCGATGGCGCAATTTTGACGACAGTCAGCCGTCCGTTGACCCGGTCTGCTTCGAAAGTGACCTTGTCCCCGACCTTGATGGATTTCAGGAATACGGGGTCGGAAACAGCGAACACCATGGTCATGCTGTCCATATCAAGGTTGGTGATCGGACCATGTTTGAGGGTGAGTTTGCCTTGGCCTTCATTGACTTTGATAACCTCACCCTTGACGGGCGTGGTCTCGGCGAAGGCTATGGACGAAAGGAGTGTCAGGAACGACGCGGCAACGAGAGTGCGCATTTGAAACCTCTATTTTGGGGGATTATTGGACGATGATCGTGCCGGACATGCCGGCTTCGCGATGGCCTGGGATCAGGCAGGAGAAGTCGAAGGTCCCGGCATTGGTAAACTTCCAGACGATTGCGTCGGTTGCCTTAGGAGTAAGCCGCCGAGCGTTCGGATCGTCATGTTCCATGTCGGGATTCTTGGCCATCTGCGCACCATGCTTGAGATTGCCCTCAAGAGTGCCGATCACAATCTCGTGGTCCATTTCGCCGTTGTTCCGGATGGCGAACTTGACCTGTTCTCCCTTCCTGATTTTCAACTCCTTCGGGATGAACTCCATCTTCTCATCGTTTTCGCGCATGACGATCTGCACGACACGCGCGGGCTTTTTCGGATCGCCAGGCACGCCGAAAGGCTCTGCACCAGCATGGCCGGCATCCGCAAAAGCGAACGAAGGCCAGCAAGCGAACAGCGCAACGGTCAGAATCAGTTTCTTCACAGATAGCTCCTTGTCAGTGGTTTTAGTGGGATGACTTTGCGCCTGGTTTGACGACGTCAAACTCAGCCACTTTCCGCGCGCCGGGCTCATGGGACGGAGCCCGCTCGGCGTTTTTCTCGTCGCCCTTCCAAGGAAAGGCAACGGTACCCTCCGGGTGGTTGAACCAACCCGGATCCTTGTAGTCGTTAGCCGCGAGCCCCTCTCGCACCTTCACGACGGAAAACATGCCGCCCATTTCAATTGCGCCGAATGGACCCCACCCCGTCATCATCGGGAGCGTGTTGTCAGGAAGCGGCATCTCCATTTCGCCCATATCCGCCATGCCGGCTGAACCCATCGGCATGTATTCCGGGACGAGTTTGCGAACCTGCTTAGCGAACGCCTTCTTGTCGACGCCGATGAAGTTGCCGACGTCGTGGCCCATGGCGTTCATGGTGTGGTGCGACTTGTGGCAGTGGATCGCCCAGTCGCCCGGCCGATCAGCCACAAAATCGAACGCGCGCATCTGCCCAACGGCGCAGTCTATCGTGACCTCCGGCCACGCCGCAGCTTCAGGGACCCATCCTCCATCTGTGCACGACACCTTGAAGTCGTAGCCGTGCATGTGGATCGGGTGGTTCGTCATGGTCAAATTGCCGAACCGAATCCTGGTCTTGTCGCCTTTGCCAACTACAAGCGGGTCGATCCCGGGGAAGACACGGCTGTTCCACGTCCACATGTTGAAGCTCGTCATCTCGGCGACCTTCGGCACATAGGCGCCGGGATCGATGTCGTAAGCTGCCAATAGGAACACGAAGTCCCGATCGACGCGGCGGAAGGCCGGGTCCCTCGGATGCACGACGAAAAAGCCCATCATGCCCATGGCCATCTGGACCATTTCGTCGGCATGCGGGTGGTACATGAACGTTCCACTCTTCTGGAGCTCAAACTCGTAGACGAACGTCTTGCCAACGGGAATTTGCGGCTGCGTCAGCCCGCCGACGCCGTCCATGCCATTTGGCAAGAGCTGTCCATGCCAGTGGATAGTCGTGTGCTCAGGGAGCTTGTTCGTGACGAACAGTCGGACCTTGTCACCCTCGACAGCCTCAATAGTGGGGCCGGGCGATTGGCCGTTGTAGCCCCACAGATGGCCCACCATCCCGGGTGCGAACTCGCGGACCACAGGCTCGGCAACGAGATGGAACTCCTTCCAATCGCCGTTCATTCGCCATGGCAGGGTCCAGCCGTTGAGCGTCACGACTGGCTGATAGTCAGGGCCTGTTGTTGGCACGAGGGGCGGCTGCATGGTTGGTTCCGTCATGGTGGCGGCCTCGGGGATCGAGGCGGCTTGTGCACGGCCAGAAACGGCTGCGGCGCTGACAAGCGCCATTGCGCCGGACGCACCAAGAAAATTGCGGCGTGAAACCGTCATTGGAATATCTCCTGGGATCAATTGGCGTCGGAATCGGCGGCGGCAACGCGGCTATCGCCGCTATCCGAGCTGGAGCCACCACCAATGATGGCTGTCTGGAAATCGACGCTGGCGAGGAAGAAATCGCGCCGCGCTTCGATGGCGGCGACGTTGCTTTCGATGCCTTCACGCGCCGTTGTGAGCAGTTCGAAGACGTCGATCAGCATGCCGTTATATTGGAGCAGCGCTTGCTGGTTGATCGTTTGGCGCAACGGCAGGATCCTGGCCTGATATTGCCGTGCGACATCATAGCTGCCGCGATAGGTACCGTAAGCCTGGCGGGCCTCGGACCGGACGTTGACCGCCTTTTCCATCAGACGGTTGACCGCCTGCATGTAGGTTTCTTGGGACCGGCGAACGTTGGCGGCGCCGAGATCGAAGATCGGAATCTCCAGTTCGACCTCAAAGCCCTGAGGCGACGCCGTCTCACTGATACCGTCGGCAGAGACCTCCTCGGTGTTGCCGCGCCATCCGCCGTCCAGCATCGAGACGAAGCGGGTTGCCTTGCTGAGCCCAAGACTTCTAGCGGTGGCATCGAGCTCCAGACGCGCGGCGATAAGATCGACGCGCTTGCGGACCGCATCGACCTCGACCTGCTTTGCGGTCTGGATTGGCGGCATAGATGGTAAGCGGCCCGGTAACTTGTAGTCGATGTCGGCGCCCCAAAGTCCGAGCGTCCGAGTGAGCTCCTCCCGTTCGCTCGCCGCGGTCATCCGAAACCTTGCAAGTTCGGTTGAGAGCTCGACATAGAACGTGCTGGCTCGTGCCTGGTCGAGCTTGCTTGCAGCGCCGGTTTCGCCCATTTTCCGCGTGAGTTCGGCCGCCGCCGCTGCGGAGCCCCGGGCCTGCTCCAGGAAAGCCACGATTTGCCGCGACGCCACGGCCTTGTAGTAGGCGCGGCGGGCACTTGCTGCAGCGCGGAACGTCGCCTCAATTGCTCTTTGACGAGATGCTTCAAGCTGAGTCTTCGCGATAGCGGTACGACTCGGAAGCGTGATCAAGGCCAGAATATTCGCAATGACGCGTCGTTCGATCTCCAGCGAACCACTCATTGCAAGGCGCTCGATTCCGATCACCGGATTAGGTGGCAGGCTCGCCTGGACATAAGCGGCCTCGGAAATTCCGAGCGCATTGTATTCTGCTTGAAGCCCGCGATTGCTGAGTAGGGCGATTTGAACCGCGCTATCCGCGGTTAAGGGCTTACTCAATAGAGCCTTGACCCGATTGTCAGCCGTCTTCGCAGCAGCAGCATTGTCGATCTTGATGGCGCCCGCGCTGATTTCGCTCGAAACCCGGCTCGACACCGGCGCCATGGCGCCGTCCGGCGTGAAACTGGCACAGCCAGCAAGGGTCAGCGCCGTGACGCTGACACTAAGCAACTGCTTGATCGGCAAGGATAGAAAGCCTGTGGGGCATACGGCGGCCATCATTCGGCTCCCTGACGGGGAGCGACATCCTGATTGCGCTCGAGCCAAGACTTCGGCTCCACCGGTCGATAGTCGAGGGTGCCGGCGGTGACGGGTGCATACTGAAAACTCGGCACCGATATCGCCGGATCGGCGGGATCATTTCCGGCACGGAGAAGGAGTTGATCAGTACAAGCGGAGAGGGCGGCGGCCATAGCCACCACAACGACGAACTTCATGGGAATCCTCGGAGCTTGGCACGGCCATGTCGGCCTTAGAGCCATGCGACATCAAACGGCGAGCCTCGACAGGCTGCGAGCGCAGCGTTCGAGGGCCGTCGGCTAAAATCCGGAGGAATGGCGCGATCGTTACGACTTAGAAGTCGCCACAAATCGACAATCGATAGGAGTCAGCCGACGATCAGACGTCGGCAGTTCTCGGAGGACGATCAAGACGCTGCAGCGTGGCGTCATCGACGTGCATATCCACGAGACTTGAGGTGCCGCCTCTACCCGCAAACAGGGCCACGTTGTGTGCGCCGATTATTGTCGGGACAGCTACGTGGCAGCTCGTGGCGCAACAAGACGCAACTTCTTCGGTATCCTGAGGCTGGGTCTCACAATCGCCATCAGCGGCACATGTCGCATGCGATTCGGTCGTCGGGACACCGTGATGGTCTACGCCTAACTCTGCGCTGTCGGCCACCGCCGCCATCCGCATGATGGACCCGGCAGGAGTGTTCTTACCGATCGCAGCCATGCTCCAACCCGAACTGGTCACCGAAACGGCGACCGCGACGAGAATCATCAGGAATGGGCGGAGAAATCGCTTCATGGCAGCTTGAAAATACAGATCGCTAGCTTGTTCGCAATAGGGATATCGCATTGCAGCAGAGGAAGGCGTTTCATATGGCGCGTTTGACCGACGCGGATCGCAAGCCGAACGGCAGGCGGCGGCGGGGTTCTCTCGAAACGCGCCTTGCCCACTTACTTGGTAGATTCACGCGCTTGTGACATGCGCGTGACTTCCCGTTGGGCGCGCTCCGCGTAGGGCAGGCGGCAATTGTCAGCCGTCGCCAGAATGCGGTTATCCGCGTCTCGAATCGAAAGTGATTCGTTGTCGAGACGGTGAATCGAGACAGTATGCATTCTGTCGCCTTCATCGGAACTGCACTTGGCCGCCACTGCCCAGGAGTGATCCGATGCTGGGCCCTGGCCCGCACCAGCTTCTGCAACCAAGCGTTTGAAGAGGCATGAGTCCGCCGCCGTTTCCATGCCTTCCGGCGTGACACGGATCATGGGCGCGCCACCAAAATTGAAAGACGTAACAGGGAGCGGTGCGTCCGTGATCGCGTCCAGTATGCAAACTGCAACCGTTCCGTAGTTACCGCCTAGCGGTATCTCGAGACTTTGCGCAGCCGCAATCGAACAGGGCCAGACCAGCATCAACCCAATGATCGAATGGTGTCGCCAGTGACCGTGACTAACAGCGGTCGGTGTAGAAGAGTACAGCATCGCTCTCCATCGAACCCCGGATTCTAACGGCAATGAGGATCCCCCCAAATTTCGATACAGACAAGCGAGGAGGTGGGGTGACCGAGGCTAGCGCTCGTGGCGCCAGCCTCGGATCTCGTTCGTCAGCGTGCCGCTGCCGCGACAGCTAACCGTTCGATCAGTGCTTCGGTACCAAGTAGTGACAGATTCGGCTTGTCTCTCACGAAGCAGACCAATTGGCCGTTCATGCCACCGAGATCATGCGATATATGCCGGCGCAATCCTGCGGCGAGAGCGTTGGCAACCACCTGTTCGGCCAGTTCCGTTCGGTAGTTGAAGATCAGCCTGCCGTTCGGACGGAGCAGACGTGCTGCCGCAAACAGGAAAATCGTCAGATCCTGTTCGAAATAAGCCGCCGCCTGTGAATATATAACATCAACACTTGCAGCCGTGACCCCTTGGCTTTCAATCGCTTTCAGGCTCGCCGCGGTCAGATGCGGATGCTCGAATACACCAGATGGCAGAGCACTGTGCCATTTCGTCAGATTGGTAAAATGAAGAAAAGCCGACTTTCCCAAATACGGCTTCAAGAGTAGGGCCAGATCAGCGACATTCTGGCAAACGCCCACGCTCCTCGGGTGCTTGAACCCGGCCCAACCTGCACCGATCTCCAAGAAGCGAAATCCCTGATCCTGATGCGCACGCTCAAGGGCATATTTTCCGAGATCGACCTGGATCGCCTCCGCCAACCGGAACGAGCCGCCGCTCGAGGTCCAAGCGCCGTCGAATAAGAGCGACGATAGTCCCTGATACGACGAGCCAGTCTCGCGCGTCATCTGCGAAACATACCTACAGATTTGGCGTCTCGGCTGTATGGGGACATCCGGTCGCAGACGGCGTGACTGAAGGTCCCTGTAGATACCCTTCTTAATTTCTCGCCATATAGTTTCGCTTGGCCAATAGCTAATGTTGGCAAACGTACGCGCAATCGCGCGACGTGCCAAAAGCGCGTCTAGAAACATTGTTAAATCCCGCGTGCACAAGATACCTGGATCGAAAATCGATCGGCTAAAGCGCGAGGCGGGAGTCGATATTAAATCAAACTCGCCGCCTCGCCGAGCGCTGGCGGCACTTTTGGGGGTCGCTCAGGAGACAAGCCTCGCCAGCCGCGGCGAGCGTAGTCGGCCATCTGCCAAATCGGAGGCTGGCCTGCGAATTTAACGCTGATGGCGTCCACCTGAAGGCCGATATCGTGTGCGTGAATTGAATGGCTAGGACAACGCTGACAGGCGCTAATCGCTTTGTGGTCAGGTATGTCAGCCTGTTGAGGTGTGGAGGCTTCTATTGTCGCAAGGGGTGCCATTCCCCTAAACGAGGTTATAGGAAAAGAGCCTTGCAGAATTAACACTGCGGCAACAAGGAGATAGATGAAGCGCATCTAATATCTCAATAGCGTACGCCTGAAGCTGGCGTAGAATTGCGGAGAGTTTGCGTCAGAACTCGGCCTTCCAACTCGAGCGTCACTGCGCGGACCTTGCCGGTCTGGTTATCCGGCATAATCCGGACGCCATGTTCCCGCCAGCCCTGTGGCCAAGCCCGCTTCACGAACGCCATGATCGCGTTTCGCGGGATCGCCACGAATCTTCACCGGGTGATTTCAAATCGTCGACGCCGTTTGCGTCAGCGCCCGCAATGCCATCGGCTCTGGTATTGACCTGGATCGAGTGACGTACAGTTGCACTGCTCCAGGCGGCGATGGCAGTTGCGGGTCTCATCAATAATGGAATGCTGCTTCAACCTTCATCAAAGGAGCGTATGTCGAGCAGCGCCATCTCGGCACAAATCTGGTGAAGTTCGAGATGCGCGCCGCGCTTCGATACTTGATGCGCCTGAACGCCAAAAAGGGAATCCGCCACAAGGGCGGATATTGAAGGCTACAACATCGGCGGCAAGACCGGAAGCGCTGAGAAAGTCATCGAAGGTCGCTACGCGGAAGGGCGACTTCTAATGTCATTCATGGGCATCGCCCCGATCAATCGCCCAAAATACCTGTTTCTGACCATGCTGGACCAACCGCAAGCGCTTCCGGAGACCTACGGTTCGCCACCTCCAGGTGGAACGCGGTACCGACCACGCGCGCGATCATGATGAGAGCGCTGCTTTTACTCGGATTGCAGCCCGATCGCCCTGAAAACGAGGAGCCAGCGCAAACTCGTTGACGAAGCGGCTTTATTGTATCGGAAAAGGGCCACGTCGAACCCGCCGTAACTATCCAGTCCGACGGACAGAGACATCTCTGGCGAGACTCAACGCGTCTTACCTCGGGATGCCGACAACTCGTCGAGCTGGCTCGTCGTAGTCAACTGGATCGACGCAAATGTGGATCGCCAACGGCCCGTCCTCCGTTCGGATCGAGGGCGCCCGGCACTTTAGTTGGACAACGGCGTCTTCGCCGAGTTTGGCCAACGGCGCCAGACGTTGCAGGAAATCGGCCGCAGGCCGCTACGGAAGCGGCGCGTATGCCTACACTGACCGTCTAGCACTCTCGATTCTCCACGGTGGTGACCGCTTCAACGCCGAGCGCTACGCCGCAGCGCGAAACAGCCCACTTTGCGACGCTACGACAAGCTTTGCCAGCAGAGAGAAACTCTCTGGCGAAAGCCGCAATTTGAGATAGCTGCGGGTCCCCGCAACCAGCCTTGTAAAAGGCCCGCCTTCCGGCGGGCCTTTTGCTTTTCGTGATGCGAAGTGCCGCCGCGCCTCAGTTCGTCTCTTGCGGAATATCACCGACATCCTGCGAGGCTGCCGCTTCACGATACTGGGCGACGAGCGGGGTCTCAACGCGCTCGAAGGTGCCGTCGAAACCCATCTGCATCGTCCAGAGGCCCATCGGCGCGATGAAGGCTTCGAGCGGCAGGTTTTCCAACGTGGTGAAGCGCATATAGCGCATGAAATTGGCGATCTGCTCGGGGCTCAGCTGCCGCGGGCCCTGCCGGGTGATGTATTCCTCGAGCGGCCGTCCAGCGCGATAGACCCAGTCGATCAGGTCGAACACCGGAAAATAGGTGAAGCCGACAAGCGGCAAGCCCTTGGCGCGGATCTTCGGAATGGCGTCGACCGCTTCGGCGAGCCACTGGGCGCGTTCCTCGATCGTGCCGTTGAGGCTCGATTCGGTCACCACGACGGGACGCTTGTACTTCTCCCAGAACTGGCGAACCGAGCTCTCCATGCCGGCAGCGCGGCCGGAGATCGGCTTGCGGATCAGCTCGTCCTTGCCATGGCGGACAAGGCGTTGCTGCGATGTCTCGGGATAATAATTGGTGCCGACGATCTCGACATCCTGCTTGCGCTCGAGGTGCCAAACGAGATCGGCCTCGCTCATGCCGTGCTGGAGGAACCAGTCGCGCAGGATATGGTCGTCGCCGACGAGCCCGAGCAGCAGGTCGGTCGCCATGAAGGTCTTGGCCGTCTCGAAAGCGGCGGCCTCGGCGAGATCGGGCGTATCCGGCAGCACCTCGCCGGCGGCATCGACCTGCACCATGATCGCGTCGCTGCGCTCGGCCCGCATCGCCTGCACCGACAGAGTCATGCCGCGCGAGATGTTGCGGATGATCTTCACCTGGCCGTCGGCACCGCGGAGGTAAGGCGGCCACATGCCGCGCAGGCCGACGAATTCCGAGCAGATCAGCGGCTCGTTGAAGGGCGTGTAGTATTTCACGCGGTCCTTGTAGCGCCGGGTGAAAGCCGTTGCCCAATCGGCGACATGCTTCTCATAGTCGGTGTTGAGGAACTGGTTTTCGAGCCAGAGCGGCACGCCGTAATGCATGAGGTCGAAGACGATCTCGACGCCGGTTCCGGCTGCATGGTCGATCGCGCGGTCGATCCAGTCCCAGTCGAATTTCCCCTTTTCGGGCTCGGCCTTGTACCAGGGCATGCCGTAGCGGATGGCGCGGACGCCGAGGCCCTTCACGCGGTCGAGGTCCTCGCGGAAATACTGGTAGTGGTGGGTGAGCGCGAATTCGTCGAGCACCCGCTCGCCGATCCGTTCGGTCTGTCCGATGAAGGTATTCTCGATGCCGGCGGCCCAGACGAAGCCGTCCGGTGAGAGGTCGAAGAGTTCGCTCACGTCAGATCCTCAAGCGTTGCGATATTTTGAAGAGAAAGGGGACGGGCAGGCACCATCAGCCCTTGATCCCGCTCATGGCGATACCCTGGATGAAGGTGCGCTGGGCGAAGACGAACGCCACGAGCAGCGGCAGCAGCGCTAGCACCGCGCCGGCCATGACGACGCCATACTCGACCACATGGCTGCCGACGAAGAGCGCCAGGCCAGCCGGCAGCGTGCGCATCTCCATCGAGGAGGTGATCAGCAGCGGCCAGAGAAAGTCATTCCAGTTGTACATGAAGTGGAAGACGGCGAGCGTCGCGATCGCCGGGCCCGAGAGCGGCAGGATGATGCGCCAGTAGATGCCGAATTCGCCGCAGCCATCGATCCGCGCCGCTTCGTCGAGTTCCTTCGGCAGCGTCACGAAGAATTGCCGCAGCATGAAGATGCCGAAGGCGTTGGTGGCGCGCGGCACGATCAGGCCGGAATAGCTGTCCAGCATGTGCAGATCGTGCACCGTGACGAACAGCGGCACGAACATCACTTGGAAAGGCAGCATCAGCGCCACCAGGATCAGCACGAAGATGACGTTGCGACCTCTGAACTGCAGCCTGGCCAGAGCGTAGGCGGCCATGGAATCGAGCAGCAGCGACACGATGGTGACGCCGCCGGCAAAGAGGATCGAGTTCAGGAACAGCCGTGCGAAGGGAATGCGGGTCCAGACATTCTCGTAGTTCTCGAAGGTCCAGCGATGTGGCAGAAGCTGCGGCGGAAAGGTCGCGATCTCGCTTTCGGGCTTCAGCGAGGTGAACAGCATCCAGATGAACGGAAACACGACCGCGAGCGCCAGGAGGCCGAGCACGACCAGCGTCACGGTGGTGAAAAGGGTGGTCGGCCTGGCCCCGGGGCCGGCGCTGTCGAGCACATCGGCCATGATCAATCCTCCCAGCTGCGGGTGAGCCGCAACTGCGCGAGCGTCAGCAGGAACACGACCGCGAACAGGAAGATGCCGATCGAGGCCGCATAGCTGAGGTTCAGGTTGGTGATGCCCTGGCGGTAGATGTAGGTGACCAGCGTCTCGGTCGAGAACAGCGGTCCGCCGCCGGGCGTCATGACGAAGGCGGGATCAAAGACCTGGAAAGCGCCGATGATCGAGATCACCAGCACGAAGATGTTGGTCGTCCGCAGCTGCGGCCAGGTGACGTTCCAGAACTGCTGGAAGCGATCGGCGCCGTCGATCCGCGCCGCCTCATAGAGCACGATCGGGATCGCCTGCAGGCCGGCGAGGTAGATCACCATGTTGAAGCCGAGATTCTTCCAGAGGCTCGCGATGATCACCGCCGGCATGGCCATGTTGGGATCGCGCAGCGGGCTGACATGCGGCATGCCGAGGAAGGACAGCCAATAGGCGAGCAAGCCGATATCGGGATCGAGCATGAAGCGCCAGGCGAGCGCGACGATGGCGAAGGAGGCGATCACCGGCAGGAAGAAGGCGCTGCGGAGCAGGGCGCGGAAGGGGATGGCGCGGTTGAGCGCGAGCGCGAGCGCCAGCGGCAGCGCCACGCCGAGCGGAACGGTGAAGGCGGTGTAGTAGACCGTGTTGCCGAGCGCGTTCCAGAAGCGCGCGTCCCGCCACATCCGCGCGTAGTTGGCAAAGCCGGCCCATTCCTGCGCGTCGGCCGAGAATTTCCACTTATGCAGGCTGAGGTCGAACGAATAGACGATCGGCCAGAACACGAAAACGGCGAGCACGAGGAGGCTCGGCGCCAGGAAGCACCAGGCCGCGATCGTCGTCCTGTTGGGCATCGCCGGCCAGGAACGGCCGTGCTGAAGCCGTGCGGTTCGAGAAGACATGGGCGGCATTCCGGATCGAAGCGAAGAAGGATGGGCGGCTGGTGCAGCCGCCCATCCTCAAGGCTCTACTGGTTGAGCAGATCGGAAAGCTGGTCGTTCGCCTGCTGCGCGGCCTCGGCCGCCTTCTCCTTGCCGAACGTGATCGCCTGGATCATCGGCGTGAACACGTCGCCGTCGATCTGGGCGAAATTCACCTGACCCGGCAGGCTGAACCGCGAGACCGGGACGACGGTGGAGAATTTCGCCGCCCATTCATTGGTGAGCTCGGGGCTGCCGGATAGATCGGTGCGCAGCGGCGGGAAGCCGGTGTCGTTGGCGATCTTCAATTGCGCGGCCTTCGAGTTCCACATCGCGACGAAATCGAGGGCCGCCTTTGGATCCTTGGTCGCCTTGTTGATGACGAGCACAATTGAATCGGCGAGCGTCACCGGGCCGCCGGGACCCGTTGGGATCGGCGCGACATCATAGTTGAGCTTCGCGGCTGTGAAGCCGTTCGTCATCCACGGGCCGGTGATCTCCATCGCCGCCTTGCCGGACTGGAAGAGCTTGTCGGCATCGGCGCCGGAAAGTCCGGTCGGTGTGATCTTGTCGTTGAGGACGAGGTCGCCCCACAGCGTCAGGGCTCCGATGGTCTTGGCATCGTCCAGATAGGGCTTTCCGTCCTTGATGACGTCGCCGCCATTGCCCCAGAGTAGGATCGGCCAATTGGGGATCGTCTCGTGATCGGGGATCAGCAGGCCATATTGCGAATTGCTGCCGGTCACCGTGGTCTTCTTGATGGCAGCGACCCATTCGTCCCAGGTCTTGGGCGGCTCGGAGATGCCGGCCTTCGCGAAGATGTCCTTGTTGTAGTACATCATTAGCGTCGCGAAGTTCAGCGGCGCCGCGTAGTATTTGCCGTTGTACTGGAGGACCTGCTTCAGTCCGTCGGACCAGACCGACGGGTCGAGCGCGCCGCCGGCCTTCACCTCGTCTGTGATGTCCATGATGAAGCCGCTTTCGGCATAGCGCGGCAACTGCGCGAAGTTGAAAGCCACCACGTCGGGACCCGAGCCGCTCGCCATGGCGGCCTGCAGCTTCTGCAGCATACTGTCCCAGGGCTCGATATCCATCTGCACCGGCGTATCCGGATGCGCATCGCTCCACTGTTTCGTCAGCGCCTCGATGGTCGGCCGGTCAGGCCCGGTGAAACCGTTCCAGAAGGTCAGCGGCGCGGCGAACGCGGCCGAGCCGCAAACCGTAGCGGCGATCGCGACGATCGACGCGGAAGCCAGAGCTGCGATCCGTTTCATTGTCATTCCTCCCTGTTTGGCCGAGGGGCCGAAGCGCAGCGGCCTTGCAGCCCCCGGCGCTGCCGCGGTCCTCTCTTCCGGCGGCGACAGGCAGGATTAGTTATTTTATTATCTTCAGCAAGTGATATTTTAATCCGTGCGCTTCCGCCCCATTGATCGCCGGGCGCCGCATGGCATGCTGCCCGCAACGAGGGGAAGAAATGACGGCCCGTACCCGAAAGCCCACCATGTTCGATGTCGCGCGCGAATCGCAGGTCTCGCAGGCGACCGTCTCGCTCGTGCTCAACGGGGTCGCCGGGGTCCGCGTCTCCGAGGCAACCCGGCAGCGGATCATCGAGACCGCGGAGCGGCTTGACTACAAGCGCTCGTCGCGCGTGCGCGCCGACTGGCGCGACGGCGCCTCGATCGGCCTCGTCATCGACGATCTGATGGCAAGCCCGTTCGCGGTGAACTTCATGGAGGGCGCGCGCGAGGCGGCATGGGAGGAGGAATGCGTTGTCGAGGTGATCTCGACCCGCAACAACCAGCCGATGGAGCAGGCCGCGATCCAGGCCATGCTGCAGCGGCCCGTCGCCGGCATCATCTATGCGACATTGTTCACCCGCGAGGTGACGGCGCCCGTTGTGCCGCCCGACATCCCGCTGGTGCTGCTCAATTGCTACGACCCGCGCGGCGAGCAGGATTCGATCCTGCCCGATGATCGCGGTGCGGCGAAGGCGCTGGTCGGCGCCATGGTGAATGCCGGCCATCGCCGCATCGCCCATCTCGCCGGCGAAACCTTTCTCGATGGCGGCCGCGACCGGTTGCTTGGCTATCGCGAGGCGCTCGAGGCTGGCGGCATAGCGGTTGATCCGGACCTCGTGCTGCACCAGGGCTCCGCGATCTCGGACGCCTATGCCAGCACCTGCGCGCTGCTCGATTCCGCCGATCCGCCGACGGCGATCTTCTGTTTCAACGACCGCATGGCGCTGGCGGCCTATGAGGCGGCGCGTGACCGCGATGTCAGCGTGCCGCGTGACCTCTCGATCGCCGGCTTCGACAATGACCCGCTGGTGACGGCGTTCTTCCCGAATCTCATGACGGCCGTGCTGCCGCATGAGGCGATGGCACGCCAGGCCGTCCGCCGCATTCTCGAACGTCGCCGCGGCAAGCCTGCCGCGCCCCGTCGCGAAGTGCTCGACTGCCAGATCCTCCGCCGCCGTTCGGTGGCGCGTCCGAAGGCGCCGACGAAATAGCCTTTGCGTCGGTCAGGGCATCTGCGGCGTGACGCCATCGCCGCGATCTCGTGTCGCCGCCAGCGTCGCACGATAGGCGGCGGTCAAGCCATCGAGAACCGGCGAGCGGATCGCGCCGTTCGCGCCATCAATGGGATGGGCGATATGGATGGCGCGCAGGTCCGCCATGAACGCCTCCCACATGGCTGGCCCGCCTTCCTCCAGCAATCGGGCCCGGATGCTCAAGGCATCGCTGACCGGCAGATGGCGGCGGCCCCAGGCGCCGAGCGATGCAATGACGGGCACCAGCTGGATTGACGGCTCGGTCAGGCTGTAGATGGACTTCTGGCTGTGGCTCGGGTCATCCTGCTTCGAGATGAGGCCGAGGCCGACAAGACGTTTCAGCCGCGCCGCCAGAATATTCGAGGCGATGCCTTCGTCGGATCGCGTCAGGAGTTCGCGAAAATGGCGCCGATTGCCGAACATCATGTCGCGGATGATCACGAGGCTCCAGCGGTCGCCCAGCACTTCCATGGCCAGATTGATCGGGCAGCCCGACCGCCTTTCAATGTCCAAGATCATCTCCACTAAAACCGATTGCAAAATAGGGTCGGTCATGCGAGATAACAACCAGTTGCAAATCGCAATCGGAGGAGTGTCATGGGTAAGGTGCGCGTCGCGGGTTTTGCGCTTTCGATCGATGGCTTCGGGGCCGGCCCCGAGCAGAGCCTCGACAATCCGCTCGGTGTCGGCGGGCGCGACCTGCATCGCTGGTTCTTCGGCACGCGGACCTTCCGCGCGATGTTCGGCCAGGGAGACGGATCCGATGGCGTCGACGAGACCTATGCATCACGTTCGATGAGCGGCTTCGGCGCCTTCATCCTCGGGCGCAACATGTTCGGGCCGATCCGCGGGGAATGGCCTGACGATGCCTGGAAAGGCTGGTGGGGCGACAACCCGCCTTATCACACGCCGACCTTCATCCTGACCAACCATCCCCGCGCACCGATCGAGATGGAAGGCGGCACGCGCTTCATCTTCGTGACGGAGGGCATCGAGGCGGCGCTGGAACAGGCGAAGGAGGCGGCCGGAGACCTCGACGTCAAGATCGGCGGCGGCGTCAGCACGGTGCGGCAATATCTCCAGGCCGGGCTGATCGACGAACTGCACTTCGCCATTTCGCCGGTGGTGCTCGGGCGGGGCGAGGCGATGTTCGCCGGAATCGACCTGCCGGGCCTCGGCTTCAAGGTCAAGGAACACGCGACGACCGAACTCGCCATGCATGTCGTGCTGGCGCGGTAGCGCGCTGGCCGAAGGCTCAGCCGGCTTCGGACGGATCGACCTCGGCCACCGTCACCTTGACGCCGAAGGCGGCGAGGCTCGCCAGGTTTTCCGGCGTCACGCCGCTATCGGTGATGATCTCGTCGATCCGTTGCACCTCGCAGAAGGTGCAGAAGGCCGGCGCGTGGAACTTCGAGCTGTCGATCAAGAGGATCGTGCGCCGCGCCGAGGAGAGCATGATCCGCTTCATCGAGGCGATCTCGATGGCCGCGTCCGAGAGCTGGTTGCCGGTGATCGCCTGCGCGCCCACGAAGCAGAGATCGGCATGCACCGTCTTCAGGAAGGTCTCGCCGGGATCGCCGACCAGCGTCTGCGATCCGACGCGCAGCGAGCCGCCGGGCACGATGACGCGGATCGCCGGCGCCGAACGGCAGAGACTCGCAATATCGAGGCTGTTGGTAAGGGCCGTCAGTTCGACGCGCCGCTCGACCGCAGCTCGGGCAGCCTCCAGCACGGTCGAACTCGAATCGAAGATCACGCTGTCCTTGGATGAAAGGCGGGTCGCCGCGAGACGGCCGATCGCGCGCTTCTGCAACGTGAAGAGCTGTGCGTTGGTCGATGAATCGAGCTCGAACGTGGCGCGGGTCGGCGTTGCGAGGACTGCGCCGCCATGCGTACGCTCGAGATAGCCGGCATCGGTCAGATATTCGAGGTCGCGGCGGATGGTCGACGCCGACGCGCCGATGCTCTCCGACAATTCCTGGATGGAAGCCGCGCTGTGCTTGCGGAACCATTCAAGGATCATCGCCCGCCGCTTGACCGGAATGATCTCTACACGTTTAGAGACAGGTTCCATGGACGGATCGGCTTTCGATTGAAGTCATGGTTTCGGGATAGACGATGCGCTCGTTATCGGCAATCGCAGCGCCGGCCTTGCTTCCAAGCGCGAGCAGGCAGCCCGCGGTGAATGTGTCGCCGAGCCCGAGCGTCGTCTGCGGGTTGCTGAGGTGGGGCGCCGCCACTGCGACGATCGACCAGCGTCCAAGCCGCTGAACGGGCGTCACCGGCGGATCGAGGAAGAGGGCGCCCTCCGGCGTCTGCCGGGGATGGACGGGGACGCCCGACGCGGCGCGGCATGAGGCGAGGAGCGCGCCCGCCATCAGCGCGTCGCGCTCCAGCGCGGGATCGTCGAGCGTGGCGCTTGCCACCCATTCGTCGGCGTGGACGCACACCCGGCGAAGCCCGAAATCCTCGCCGAGGCCGATCAGCCGCTCCGCGATGCTGTCAGCCGGATTGGCAAGGGCGTTGAGTTCCGAAAGGCTCATGCCGAGCGAGGTCACGCGCTTGCCGAGCCCAGCCAGCATCGCGTCACGGGCCGACGTCGTGGCATAGCCGGCAAGCTCCAGATGTACGGTCGCGACGCCGCGATCGCGCCAGGCATCCACGATCGCGCCGATCCTCGCCGTTTCCCCGGCCATGTCCGCCAATGCGACGCCGTTGAAACCCGAAACGACCGCCGAGCCGGCCTCATGCGCCAATGCAACGCTCAGGCGGTCGAAGTCCCCGTCGTGCTCGAGGCCGGGATCGTCGAAGCGGACGATGATCCGCGACGAGCGTGGCGGCACATGGCCGGCCAACGGGCGACCAGCGTCATATTCGAAAACATGAATGGGCGAGCGGGGATCGCCGCGCCGCTCGGCCTCCGATGCCGGTACGGCGTGGCCGCCTTCGGCGATCAGGATCGATGGGTCGACATGGTCGAGCGTAAAGGCGCTGCGATCGGAAAGCGCAACCAGCCCGCTGGCGCCGAGCGTTCCGAGCGCCCAAGCGATGTGCGAGCCCGTGCCGCCAAAGGCGGTGCGCGGCGGCGCGGCCTTCGCCAGAAGGGCTGGGCCTTCGGGCCATTCCTCGCGGAACTCGCCGCCAATGCCCGCCGCGGCGCGGGCGACCAGGCGGCCGACGAAATCCTCGGTCTCGGCGGTCGACAGCTGCCCAAGCTGATCGGCGAGTGCCGCGAGCTGGAAGCGGCTGTCGATGCAGGCCGAGAAGCCGCACAGCGCCAGGCGCGACGCACCGATATAGCGCTCGAAACGCGGCAGAAATCGCTCATAGGCCGCCTGCCAATCCATCTCGCTCACCGCGGAACCTCCATTATCGCCGCCCTCGAAGGCTAGAGGGCGCCCCGGCGAAGCGTCAATGGGATATATTGAAAGCCATTGGAATATTTTAGAGCCGTGTTCGGGATGGCCGACTCATATTGCATCTGCGAACGGCCTATTCAGGCCTGCTTGTGCAGCGCGGCAGCGGATTTCTGAGCAATCGCTTGACGACTTGCGCAATGACGGATCATTCTGCGGCAATAATCTCCTAAAATATTCCAAACTCGTTCAGTCAATGTCGGAGCTCCCAGACGTGTCTCGCCTCGAATCCAAGCTCGCCAACATCCGCGCCGGCCGCTATCGGCGCAGCGATTTCATCATTGCCGATGCCAAGGACGGCGATATGGGGTCGGGCGTCACCTATGCCGCGCCAAAGCGCGACGCCGATGGAAGCTGGTCGCGCTATCGCACGCGGCAGGAATTCCTCGAGGGCATCCGGGCGATCGTCGAGCAGGACATCGTCGACATCATGCTGACCTCAGTCTCCAACCTGGAGCGCCTGGTCGAGATGGGCGTATTCGCCGGTTCGGCGGTCAAGCCGGCGATCCGCGCCAATGACGCGACGGATTGCTGGGGCGGCGTGCGCGGCCAGACTTATGGCAAGACGCCGAGCCGACCGTTCCGCACGGCCGATCTCGGCCGCGTCATGCAGGCCGTCGTCGGCCCCACCCCCGGCGAGCCGCTGACCGATCTCGGCCTCTATTCGGTCACCTTCAACAATGACGTCGAATCCGACCTGCGCTCGCTGGAAGAGTTCGCGGCGTTTCGCGACGAGGCGGCGCATTGGGGACTGCGCTATTTCTACGAGGTGTTCAATCCGAACGTCGCCTGCGGCGTCGGTCCGGAGTTGATCCCGCATTACGTCAATGACTGCATCATCCGCTCGCTGTCCGGCGTCTCGATCGCCGACCGGCCGCTTTTCCTGAAGATCCCCTATAACGGCGCCAAGGCGCTGGAGGAACTCGCCTCCTTCGATCCCTCGCTGGTCGTCGGCGTGCTCGGCGGCGGAGCGGGAACGGCGCGCGATACGTTCGAGCTGATCTATCAGGCCGAGCGCTATGGCGGTCGTCTGGCGCTGTTCGGGCGCAAGATCAATCTTGCCGAGGCGCCGCTCGAGATCATCCGCCTGATGCGCGAAGTCGCCGACGGGACGATCCTGCCGGCCGAAGCCGTCAGGACCTATCACGCGACGCTGAAGGACGCCGGCATCCCCTCGATCCGTTCGCTTGAGGACGATCTTGCCGTGACCGAAGCGCCGCTGAAGCCGGCCGCGAGCGGCTAGGGGGAGGGAGCGCCCGTGTCGACAAGCGCCCGCAAATGGCCGGTCTCAAGGAGAGGCCGGCAGACCCTGCAGGGCAGCCGCCTCGGCCTCGCCGAGCGCGGCCGGGCGGATATCGGGCGCAGCCTCGATCTCGATCGTGCGGTCTTCGAGACCGGCGGTCAGGATCGATTCCATGATGTTGAGGACATGCAGCGCGAGCTCGCCAGAGGCGCGGGGCTTGCGGTCGGTCGTGAGCGACGCCGCGAGATCGGCGACGCCCAGCATGCGGTAATTGGCGCGATCGGGCGCGGCATAGGGCCAGTTGATCCGGCCGTGCAGCAATTCGGCCGTCGAATGCTCCTGCCAGGGCGCGCCCGCCTCGCTGATCGCTACCGTTCCGCCGAACGTGTCGGGATCGGGCAGGCGCAGCGAGCCCTTGGTGCCATGCAGCTCGATCGGATGGTTGCCATGGGCGAAGACATCCCAGCTCATGACGAGCGTGACCACCGCTCCCGCCGCAAATTCGAGGAGCGCCATCACCGTCGTGGGCGTTCCGACCGGGAAGCTAGTGCCCTGAAACGGGCCGGCAGCCGTGATCAGCCGCTCGGCCTGGCCGGAGGTCGCGACGGCGCGGACACGGCGAACCGGCCCGAGCAGGTTGACCAGCATGGTGATGTAATAGGGGCCCATGTCGAGCACGGGGCCGGCGCCGGGCTGATAGTAGAATTGCGGATTGGGGTGCCAGTGCTCCATGCCGCGGCCCATCATGAAGGCCGTGCCGGCAACGGGCTTGCCGATCGCGCCCTCATCCATCAGCCGCCGTGCGAGCCGGCCCGCCGCGCCGAGAAAGGTATCGGGCGCCGAGCCGAGCGCGAGATTTCCGGCGCGCGCAGCCTCGACGAGCCGGCGGCCCTCCGCGGCCGTTACGGCGAGCGGCTTCTCCGTGAACACATGCTTGCCGGCCTGGAGCGCAGCCATCGAGACGTCGAAATGCGCCGCGGGAATGGTGAGGTTGAGCACGAGGTCGACATCGTCGGACGCGATGATCTGGTCGACGCTCATGGCGGGGATGCCGTATTCGCGGCCGCGCAGCGCCGCCTGCTCGGGCGCGATGTCGGCGCAGGCGGCCAGGCGGACGCCGGGGAACAGCGCGGCATTGCGCATATAGGTCATCGCGATGTTGCCGCAGCCGACGACGCCGATGCGCAGATGCTTCATGAAATCCTCCCGCTCGTTGTTGTTGGACCGGCTTCCGCGCAGCCCCCGCGGGCCTGGCTCCTGATCCGATACGCGATCCTAAACCAAAGCGTCATTCCGATTTGTGCATTTTTTTGCATGCTGTTTTTTGCAAAAGAATGCTTGACCGTGCGTCAGGCCCGGTCAAGATGGCCTGAATAGAAAAGATCCGCGGCGCAAGGTCCGCAGGACAAAGGGAGAGAGACATGTCTCAGGATGAATCCGGCCGTTCGGCTGCGAAAACAGCGCTTGCCGCATCGCTCAACCGCCGCAGCCTGCTGAAGGGCGCCAGTCTGGCGGCGGGTTCGATGGCGTTGGGTGGCGGCCTTCTCGCCTCGACATCATCGGGCGCCCGCGCGGCTGACCGCACCGAGATCACGTTCGCCAGCGCCAAGTTCTACGCCAAGAAGACGATCGCCCAGATCGTGGACGCCTTCAACGAGAGCCAGAGCAAGATCCACGTCAAATATATCGAGCTGCCGCCGCCGAGCTCATCCACGGAAGTGCATCAGGCGCTGGTGCAGCAGCTTGCCCGGCGCAATGGCGCTCCGGACGTGTTCACGCAGGACGTGGTCTGGATCGCGGAATTTGCCGGCGCCGGCTGGGCGCTGCCGCTCGACGAATATTTCCCGGCCGCAGCGCGCGCCGAGTATTTCCCCGGCCTGATCGATGCCTGCACCTATCAGGGCAAGCTGACCGCGCTGCCCTGGATCGTCGATGGCGGCATGCTGTTCTATCGCAAGGATTTGCTGGAAGCGGCCGGCGCCAAGGTTCCCGAGACCTGGGCCGACATGGCGATGATCGCCGCCGAGTTGCAGAAGGGCGGCAAGGTCGATTTCGGCTATCTCTGGCAGGGCAAGCAGGCTGAGGTTCTCGTCTGCGATGCGGTCGAGGTCATCGCATCCAACAATGGCTCGATCCTCTCCGCGGACGGCAAGACCGCAAGCGTCGGCAGCGACCAGGCCGTCGAGGCGATGCAGTTCCTCTACGACACCATCAACACGACCAAGATCAGCCCGGCGGATGTCCTGTCCTGGGATGAGGAGCCCTCGCGTCTGCCGTTCACGGCTGGCAAGGCGGCATTCCTGCGCAATTGGTCCTATGTCTATGGCATCGCACAGGATCCGAGCGCATCGTCCGTCGTCGACAAGGTCGGCGTCGCGCCGTTGCCGCATTTCGCGGGCGGCAAGAGCGCGGCCTGCCTCGGCGGCTATCAGTATGGCGTGAATGCCTCGACCAAGCATCGCGAGGCGGCGGTGGAATTCCTCACCTGGATGTCGTCGCCGGCGACGCAGCTGCGTTTCGCGGTCGATCTCGGCCTGGCACCAACGCGCCCGGCGGTGTTCAACGAAGCGGAACTCGCCAAGGAGCAGCCGTTCATGCAGACGCTGCAGGGCGTCTTCACCGGCGCGACGCCACGTCCCGTGACGCCGAAATATGCCCAGGTCTCGCTGGCGCTGCAGTCTGGCTTCTCGCGCGGCCTTGTCTCCGGCGATATCAAGAAGGAGCTTACCGCGACCGCCTCCAAGATCGACGCGATCCTCGGTACCTGATGTCGCTGCAACAGACAGCCACCGCCATCGCCGGTCCCCGAAAGGGGGCCGGCAATCCGTTCCGATGGCAACTTGTGACGCCCTGGTTGTTGCTGCTGCCGGCGTTCCTCTCGCTCGCCTCGGTCTCGGTCTATCCGATCCTGAAAGGCCTCTGGCTTTCCTTCACCAACACATCCCTGGTCACCCAGGAGCACGATTTCATCGGCTTCGGCAATTATCGGCTGCTGTGGGTAGACGATCTCTTCTGGAATGCCTGGTGGCACACGATCACCTTCACGGCGGTCTCGACGCTCGCCGAAACGCTGCTCGGCCTTGCCATCGCGCTGCTGCTCTTTGAGCATTTCGCCTTTCGCGGCGTCGTGCGCGCGGCGATGCTGGTGCCCTGGGCGATGCCGACGGTCGTGACGTCGAAGATGTTCGGCTGGCTGTTCGACGGCCAGCACGGCCTCATCAATTACCTGCTGAAATCGGCCGGCATCATCAAAGACAACGTCAACTGGCTCGGCTCGGTCGACAATGCGCTCTGGACCATCATCTTCGCCGATGTCTGGAAGACGACGCCCTTCATGGCCCTGCTGCTGCTCGCCGGGCTGCACACGATCCCGAAATCGCTGATCGAAGCCGCCCGTATGGACGGCGCGCGCTCGCTCGCGACCTTCTGGTATGTGCGGCTGCCGATGCTGCTGCCGACGCTCCTCATCGCCGGTCTCTTCCGCGCGCTCGACGCCTTCCGCGTCTTCGACCTCGTCTATGTGCTGACGGGCGGCGGCCCGGCGGATTCGACCGAGACGCTGTCGACGCTCAATTACAAGACGCTCTTCTCGACGCTGCAGTTCGGCTACGGCTCGGCGATCTCGACGGCGATGTTCATCACGGAGGCGCTCATCGCACTCGGCTTCTGCATCTTCCTCTATGAACGGCTCAGGCGGCAGAGATGATTTACGCGTACAGCCCACTGCGCCGCTTCGGCCTCTATCTGGGAGCCTTGCTCGCGCTTATCTGGTCCGGCGGCCCGTTCCTGTGGCAGTTGTCGAGCTCGTTTCAGCTCGACCGCGAGTTGACGACCGGCTCGCCGAAATTCTGGCCCGCGCCCTTCACGATCGAGCACTATGTCAATCTCGTCGTCGAGAAGAGCTTCCAGGAATACATCTACAATTCGATCATCGTCGCCAGCCTGACGACGCTCTTCTGCCTGTTCGTCGGAGCGCTCGCGGCGTTTTCGCTGTCACGTCTCGATGTGCGCGGTAAGTTCGGCGTGCTCGGCATCATCCTCTCGATCTCGATGTTTCCGCAGATCGCCATTGTTGGCCCGCTCTATCTGCTCGCCTCCGATCTCGGCCTGCTCGATACCTATGCGAGCCTCGTGATCACCTATCTGGCGCTCGGCCTGCCGCTGGTGACATGGGTGCTGTTCGGCTATTTCGAGACGCTGCCGCGCGAGATCGACGAGGCGGCGCGGATGGATGGTTGCTCGACGCTTGGGCTCCTCTTTCGCATCATCCTGCCGATCTCGCTGCCGAGCCTCGTGACGACGGGTCTGCTCGCCTTCATCGCGGCCTGGAACGAGTTCATGTTCGCGCTGGCCTTCACCTCGTCGATCGACCATCAGACGGTGCCAGTCGGCATCGCAAACTTCACCAATCTCTACTACGTGCCATGGGGCGACATCGCTGCGGCTTCGGTGGTCGTCACCGTGCCGCTGATCGTGCTGGTTCTGGCCTTCCAGAAGCACATCATCGAAGGCCTGACGCAGGGCGGAGTAAAGGAGTGACCATGCAACGCGACGTCAGAGTCGGCTGCCAGACCTTCACATGGGAAATGCTCGGCAATGCCTGGCGCGGCGGCCCGGACGACCTGCTGGATGCCATCGGCGCGGCCGGCTATGCCGGCATCGAGATCACCGACACGATGATCGGCCACTATGCCGGGCGTCCGAGCGCCTTCGGCGAAGCACTTGCGGCGCGCGGCCTTGAACTTGTGGCTTTCGCCATCGGCTCGGATAGCGGGTTCACCGAGCCGTCCATGGTCGAGGCGGATCTCGAGGATGTTGCCCGCGCCATTACCTTTGCCGGAGCCTTCCCGGGCGCGCTGGTGTCAATCGGCTCGGCAACCGTGATGTCGCCGGGCGATCGCGGCGCGAAATTCCAGGCCGCTGCCGATTTCTATAATCGCGCGGCGGCTCTCGGTAAGGCGGCGGGCGTCGGCGTGGCGGTGCATCCGAGCTCGCATCACAACACGCTGCTCTTCGATCGCGCCGACTATGACCGACTGTTCGCGCTCCTCGACGAGAGCGTCGGCTGGGTGCCGGATACGGGTCACATGCTGCGTGGCCATCCGGACATGCTGGATACGCTCGGCCGCTATCAGGCCCGCATCCGCTATCTCCACCTGAAGGATGTGGATGCGTCTGGAAAATGGGCGATGCTCGGCGCGGGTGTCTGCGACACACCACACGTGATCGACATCGTCACGGCAGCGCCGCATTTCAACGGCTGGCTGGTACTCGAAGAAGAATCAGACGAGGCCGCCAGCGATGCTGCGGTCGCCGTCCGCCGCAACCGCGAGACGATGCGCGGGCTCGGCTACTGAGTTTATCGCCGGCCATCCTTCCTGGCCGGCATCGGCAAGCGTCGTGGTTTCCCTCCCGAGCGACGCTTCCCGAACTGCCTGCCGGCCCGGGTTCCCGTCCCCGGGTCGGCAGGTTTTTTCTGGATAGCAGCGGTCAGCAAGATCGCGTCAGGCATCAAGCCCTTGGCGTCTTCGGGCGAGTCCAAGCTTTGAGATCAGTTTGGCGACGGACTGCTCGACGGACGCTGCGGCCGTATCGATAACGAGCGGGCGCTGTCCCCAGTCGTCATAGTGCCGGGCCATGATTTCGTCCCAGCTCGGCTTGATCAATCCCGGAACATCGGTCGCCCGCGTTTCGACCCGCCGGCGATGCTCCATCTTGTCGGAGCAGATAACCTCTATTTCGGCAAATGCCGTCCCTGAGCGCTCCGCAACCGATCGCCAGGCGTCCCGCGTGATCGTCAAAGGGTTGACGGTGTCCGCGACGACCAGATTGCCGAGTGCCAGATTGTCTTCGGCGACGCCGTAGCAGACCATATATCCAGCTGGCCCGACTTCCGATCTGAGTACGTCGGAGGCACGGATATTCTGCTCGACCGTATCGACGCGGACATAGACGGCGCCGATGTCTTGCGCGAGTGCACGAGCGATCGTCGTTTTTCCGCTGCCCGGCAGGCCGCCGAAAATGATGAGCATGGTATCTGACCCCTCCCTTGTGGCGTCCGGAAGCCTGCAGGAGGGTAACGGTTTCGTCGTGTCATGGCATCTGCAGCCATGACACGATCGACGCTCGGGTCGTCAGAAGGCGCCGACGCCGCCGTTCACCTCGATGATCTCCCCGGCCAGGAAGGACGACATCGGCGAGACGAGATAAAGGACCGCATTCGCGACGTCTTCCGGCTGGCCCTCGCGGCGCAGCGGCGTGCGATCGACCGTCGCCTTGCGGCCCTCGGCGGTCGAGAAGCGGTCGTGGAACTGCGTGCCGATCAGGCCAGGAGCGACCGCATTGACGCGGATGCCGTCCGGGCCGAGTTCCTTGGCCAGTGCCCGGGACAATGTCGAGACGCCGCCCTTCGAGGCCGCATAATGCGCGGCGCCCATGCCGCCGCCATCATGGGCCGCGAGCGAGCTCATCAGCACGATCGCGCCGGAACGCGCCTCGATCATCTGCGGGATCACCGCGCGCGCCGTCAGGAACGCGCTGGTGAGGTTGAGGGCCATCGCCTCGTTCCAGAGTTCGAGCGAGCAATCGCTGACACGGCTGCGCTGGATCAGGCCGCCAGCATTGGCGACAGCGATGTCGATCGTTCCGAATGTGGCATTGGTCGCTCCAACCGCGAGCTTGGCCGCATCCGCCTCCTTGAGGTCGGCGAACAGTGCGCGGGCGCGACCCTTCGGGGCTTTCGCGACGATATCCTCGGCCGCTTCGCGGCTGCTGGAAAAGGTGAAGGCGACACGGGCGCCGGCCGCGAGGAGCGCCTCGACGATGGCCCGGCCGATACCGGACGCGCCGCCGGTCACGAAGGCCGTCCGGCCGTCGAGATCGATCTGCATGGATTTAGTCCTTGGGGGAGGGAAAAGGCGGAACCGCGACCCGTCAAGGGCGCGGCTCCGAGCGATGGACGGGCCTTACTGCCAGTCGCGATACCAGCCATCGGGGAAGGCGGCGGCGAGGGCTTCGCCGGTCAGTGCCGGGGCATAGGGGCGGCCATGCTTGCGCGTGACGGCGGTGAGTTCCGAAAGCCGCGCGGCGGCCTCGGTTGCGGCGACGGCGCGCGCTGCCGGGTCGCGGGTCGCGACGGCATCCTGCCAGATTGAGCGGCCGCCGAGAAAGCCGGACGCGCCGGCCGAGCAGGCGACCTCGACCTGATCGCGGAATTCCTCATAGCCGACGCCGGCCGAGAGGATGACCCAGGGCTGCTTCATGCCGTCATTGAGACGCTGACAGGCCTTGGCGGCGGCCTTGCGGCCCTCCGGCGTCGAGACATCGCCCGGGAATTCGACCTTCAGCATGTCGGCGCCGAATTCGGCCGAGATATGCGCGGATTCGATGATGCCTTCGACGCGGCGATCCAGCCAGGCGGTGCTCTTCTGGTCCTCGCCGGGCAGCGCGAACCAGATCGGCTCGACCACGAGCGGGATCGACTCTGCTGCGCATTCGACGACGAGGTCGCGCACGACCTGGCGCTGGAGTTCGGCCGTCTTGGCCTCCGGGCGATAGAACCACAACAGCTTGACCATGTCGGCGCCAAGCAGGCGGATCTTGCGGACGTCCCAGCCGGGGCGCATGCGCGTGCGGCGCTCGCCGTCGACAACGTCGAAGCCTTCGCCCTCGATCGAGGAGATGAGGCCCGTGGCCCCCGGCAGGGCACGGGAGGCAATCACCTGCGCCAGGCTGAACTGCGCCTCGAGCAGGAACGCGCTGGCGACGGGCGCCACGGCCTGGACGAGTTCGAGCTTGGCGTCGACGGCCTGCTGGTAGCTCACTTTCGAACGATCATCGGCGAGCAGGTCCTTGAAGCTCAGCAGATGGTCGAGCGCGAGGATCGCGAAATAGCCGTCGGCGGTCGTCACGCGCTGAAGACCGCGGATCTTGCCGGGGTCGGGAATGGCGAGCTTCGGGTTTCGCGCGGAGGCGGTGGCTGCAGTCACGGGTCAGTCTCCAATGTCGGGGAAATGTCAGGGGCCGGCTGGCCGAGGACGAGCAGGCAGCCGGCAACGAAGGTGTCTCCAAGCCCGATCGTGCTTTTGGGGCTCGGGAGATAGGGGGCGGGGCAGGCGACGACGGACCAGCCATCGGCCAGCGGGGCGAAGGCTGGCAGCGGCTCGAAACGCGCATCGACAGGGCAATGAACAGGCAGCTCATGGCGGCCGCAGCCGGCGCGCGCCGAGGCCAGCAGGCACCCGGTCATCAGGGCGGCCCTCTCGCGGGCGGGATCGCCGCGCGTCACGGCCATTGCCCATTCGTCGGCATGGACAGCGACGCGGTCGAGCGCCCATCGCTCTGCGAAACGGCGCAGCGCGTCGGTATCCGTCAGGGCGGCGCCGCTCGAGAGGGTGCGCCATTCGGAGAGGCTCATGCCGACGGAGGTCACGGTGCCGCGGAGCGCCGAGAGCAGCTTTTTAGGCAGGGCGGGGCGGCTGCCGTAATCGGCCAGTTCCTGGTGGATCAGCGGCAAGCCGGCCGCCCGCCAGCGCCGAGCAAGGTCCGCCACCATCGCGATCGCCTGGTCGATCTGATCGTCCGGCGTCGAGACGAGACTCGACAGAACTGCGGCGCCGGCGCGCTCGGCAAGCCTTGCACTCGCGGGCGCAAAGGCCGCGTCGCGTTCGGGCCCGTCATCGGCGAGGCGGACGATGACGCGCGTCGAGCGGCGGACGGTCTCTCCGCGGATCACACTGCCGGCGGTGGTTTCGAAGATCCAGTGACGCGGCTTGGCGCTTCCACCTGTTGCAACCAGTCCGACCTGCGAAAGGGCTTCGCCTTCGGCCAGCATGACATCACGATCGAGCACGCCGAGCTGCGCGGCGCTGCGATCGGCGAGCGCCAGCAGGACGTCGACGCCGAGCGGCGCCAGGACGTTGGCAATCTGCGCCGAGGTGCCGCCGACGCGCGTCACATGCGGCAGTGTCGCGCCGAGAAATGCGTCGCCATCGGGCCAGGGCAGTCCGATTTCTCCGCCGATGCCGGCCTTCGCCCGGCGTGCCAGTTCAAGGCCAAGCTGGCGGGTCTCGGCCGGCGCGCCGTCTGCAAACAGCGCATCTGCCTGCTCAAGGGGGACCAGCGCATCGACGAAGGCCGAGAAGCCGGCAATGACGGGCCGCGCGGTGGCTGCGATCGCGGGCAGTGCTGCTGCCAACGCCGCATAAGCCGCTGCCCAGTCTTCAACGACGGTCACGGGCGCCGGTTCGGCTATGCCGGGGATGTTCGCGGCGGGCATCGCAGCCTCTTTGCGTCTTTATGCGGTTAAATGCGTTGTTATGCGCTTAATGTCTGTTATGCCTTCACTCTGGTGCCGTCAAGCGGCATCCTCTAGATTGCAGGGACAAACCGGAGCCCCCCTGATGGCAAGAAAGCGAACGGCCTCGCTGCCGATGAGCCGGCGGACGGAAATGATCCGTATCGTCACCGAGCGCGGCAGCGCGTCTGTCCCGGAACTCGCTGATCTGTTTCGGGTTTCAACGGATACGATCCGCCGCGATCTCGATGCGCTGCACGATTCGGGAAAGCTCGTGCGCGCCCATGGCGGCGCCGTCTGGATGCCCGGCGGCGACCGCATCACGCCGGTGACCGACCGCATCGGTGCCGAATCCGACGGAAAAAAACGCATCGCTGCTGCGGCGTCGGGCCTGATTGCCGATGGCGAGGCTCTGATCGTCAATGGCGGCTCGACGACGCTTGCCTTCATCAAGGCGCTGTCCGGCCATCGTTCGCTCAATCTCGTGACCAACAGCGTCCCGGTTCTGGACCAGCTCAATCCCGCTGCCTT
Source organism: Kaistia sp. (assembly GCA_035555375.1). GTDB lineage: Bacteria > Pseudomonadota > Alphaproteobacteria > Rhizobiales > Kaistiaceae > Kaistia. The sequence continues at coordinate 62,811 of DATMGR010000041.1, forward strand.
CTCCAATGTCTATGCGGTGGGCGGCGAATATCAGCCGGCGACGAAGGTGATGCTCGGGCCGCCCGCGCTGTCGGCCCATGGGCGGGTCAATGTCGATACGGCGGTGATCGGCGTGCGCGCCATCAGCGCGGAGGCCGGGATATCGACGGCCTTCATCATGGAAGCCGAGATGATCCTGGCGATGACGCGGCTGGCACGGCGGACGATCGTTCTCGCCGATGCACGCAAGTTCGAGCAGAGCGCATTCGCCACCATCGCGCCGCTCGGAGAGATCGATGTCCTGGTGACCAACGCGCCGCCGCCGCCGGCGCTGGCATCGGCGTTGGAACTCTCGGGCGTCGAGACCATCATCGCGCCCTGACCCACTCGCCAGAAACACGTTCATAGTCTATGGCCGGCTCACGCAAAGCCTGCCCAGAAGGAAACCAGCATGACGTTCGCCACCTATCCAAGCCTCAAGGGCAAGTCCGTTCTGATCACCGGCGGCGCTGCCGGAATCGGCGCTTCGCTCGTCGACGCCTTTGCCGGGCAGGGATCGCGCGTCGGTTTTGTCGATATCGATGCCGCGAGGGGCGAGGCGCGGGCCGCCGAGCTTGTCGCGAAGGGGCATGACGTCGCCTTTGAGGCCTGCGACCTCCGCGACATCGACGCGCTCAAGGACGCGTTCGGCCGCCTCGCGTCGCGGGTCGGTGCGCCGGAAGTGCTCATCAACAATGCCGCCCATGACGATCGTCATGGTTGGCAGGAGGTGACGCCCGATTATTATGACGGCCGCATCGCCTCCAACCTCAAGCACATGTTCTTCGCCATCCAGACCGTCGCGCCGGCGATGATCGCCGCCGGCCGTGGCTCGATCATCAATTTCGGCTCCAATTCATGGATGGAGGCTGTCGGCGGCATGCCGGTCTATACGTCCGCCAAGGCAGCCGTTCACGGCATGACGCGGTCGTTCGCGCGCGATCTCGGTCCGCATCGCATCCGCGTCAACACCATCGTCCCCGGCTGGGTGATGACCGAGCGGCAGAAGGCGCTTTGGGTCACTGAGGAGGGGTTGGCGCGGCAGCGCGCGCGCCAGTGCCTGCCCGATCTGATCGAGCCGGTCTATCTCGCCAACATGGCGCTGTTCCTCGCCTCGGACGACAGCGCGATGTGCACGGCCAACAACTACATGGTCGAAGCCGGCTCGATCTGAGCCGGCCCGTCCGTCCGACCGCCGAAGACGGTGGCGACCGGAAATTCTGACCCGGCTCCGAAATCATTTGCGTTCCCGGAGCCGCCAGCCTACAAGGCGCCTCCACTTATCGCGGGGTGGAGCAGCCCGGTAGCTCGTCAGGCTCATAACCTGAAGGTCATCAGTTCAAATCTGGTCCCCGCAACCAAATCATGTGAAAGGCCCGCCTCTGGCGGGCCTTTTGCATTTTGGCAGCCGTCCTCATGGGCACAGTCCGGCCGGAGGGCTCCGTGAGCGAACCGCGCGGCCGACGGACAAAATTCCGCGGCCCTGGACAATGGAGCGTTCGGCGGCCGGGGCGGAATCGGCTATGGATTGAGCGACCGGTCTCTCGACCTGGTCCAAGATCGTGTCGGCAGGGCTGCGGGGATCGATTTTCGGTCTCGGCCTATGCCGCACAAGACAGTTCAATCCCTGGTCTGAAGAGACGCCCCATGCCAAACAACGCCAAGCCATTATGGACCGGGACGACGGGCCCGCGTTTCGTCGACCGTGCCGCGCATCGCCACTGGCTGCTCGGCCAGGCCTCGTCGCTGTTCGACTTCTTCCAGTTCGCCAGTTTCAACCCGAAGGGCGGCTTCTTCACGCTGACGGATGAGGGACTGCCCAACCCGCCAAAGCTTGGCAATGCCGGCGTGGTGCGCGAGCTTCATGATACGACGCGCATGGTGCATTGCTCGGCCGTTGCCCATCTGCTCGGCCTGCCGGGTGCCGACCGGAATGTCGATCACGGCATGGACTTCATCTGGAAGCGCCATCGCGACGAGGTGAATGGCGGCTATTTCTGGGGCGTCGACGACGAGAAGGCGACCAATCCCAACAAGCAGGCCTACGGCCATGCTTTCGTGATCCTCGCGGCCTCGTCAGCCAAGGTCATCGGCCATCCCGACGCCGATCGGCTGATGAGCGACATCCTTGAAGTCTTGCAAACGCGATTCTGGGACAAGGCCGCCGGCGCGACGACCGAGGAATACCGGGCCGACTGGAGCGTGATCAGCGATTATCGCGGCCAGAATTCCAACATGCATCTGACCGAAGCCCTGATGGCCGCCTTCGAGGCCACCGGTGACCGGCAATTGCTGTCGATGGCCGAGCGCATCGCCGATCTCATCATCAACCGCCACGCCCGCGAGCAAGGTTGGCGCGTCGCCGAGCATTTCACCGGCGACTGGAAGGTCGACCGCGACTATGTGGGCGATCCGATGTTCCGGCCGAAGGGCACGACGCCGGGCCATGCGCTCGAATGGAGCCGCCTTCTGGTCCAGTTGTGGGAACTTGGTGGGCGGACCCATGCCTGGATGCTCGACGCCGCCAGGAACCTCTTCCTCAAGACCGTCGGAACCGGCTGGAACAACGCCACCGGCGGCTTCTACTACACGCTCGGCTGGGACGATCAGCCGGATTGCCGCGACCTCTATTGGTGGCCGTGCGCCGAGGGCATTGCTGCCGCGGCGGTTCTCGGCAGCGTCGATGGCGATCCGCGGTTCGAGGAGTGGTATCGTCGCATCTGGGGCTTCGTCAGCAACCACATCATCGATCGGAAGCATGGCGGCTGGATTCCGGAACTCGACGCCGATCTGAAGCAGGTCAATCGCGTGTTCACGGGACGGCCGGACATCTACCACGCCGTCCAGGCCTGCCTGATCCCCCTGCTGCCGCCGAATGGCAGCATCACGCGCGGTCTCGATGGCAATGGCTCGGTCTCGCTGCTGAACGGCCGCTGACATCGTCCGGTCCGGCGCCCGCCCGCAGGACGGGCGCCGGACCGGACGGCCGATGCTGATTGTTCGCGGTCACGACGATGATTGCACCGTCTTGCCGCGGAGGATCGCCCCGGCGGGCCTGAGGGCGATCACGATCGCCGCAAGGACGAGGAGTCGCCGGCGGGTCTTGCATGCGTCATAAGGACGACACGAGACGCCGCCCCTTATTCCGTGCGCTGCCGCCCCGATTCTCGGCTGCGGCAACTGCCCGCCCGCCGCCAGACGGGACCGCCAGCCGAATTCTGACCCAGTCCGCCGGAGTGCCGATGCCTGCCCTGTCCGAACCGCTCAATATCGTCCTCGAAGACCGCGTCGTCTTCGGCCGCGTGACCTTGGATGACGGCCGCATCCAGTCCGTCGAAAGCGAGGAGCGGCCGGATGCCGGCGCCGAAGATTTCCTGATCCCCGGCCTCATCGACATTCACACCGACAATATCGAGCATCATTTCCAGCCGCGTCCCGGCGTCAACTGGCCGTCGACGCTCGGCGCGGTGATGGCGCATGACTGGCAGGTGCTCGGCGCGGGCATCACGACGGTGCTCGATTCCCTTTCGCTCGGCGATTATGACAGCCGCGGCGCGCGCACGGCGATGCTCGACGCCGCCATCGGCGGGCTGACCGAGGCCCGCGCCGCCGGCCTTCTGCGCGTCGATCACTATTTCCATTTCCGCTGCGAATTGTCGGATCCGGCCCTGCTCGACATCGTCGGACGGCATATCGACAATCCCGGCCTTCGCCTGATGAGCATGATGGACCACACGCCCGGCCAGCGGCAGTGGCACGATGTCGGGCTCTATCGCGAATTCCGCCGCAAGAAGAATGCGCGCGTCTGGTCCGACGACGAGTTCGCGGCCTATATGGCCGAGCGGCGGGCGCATCAGGCGCATTATGTACCGGCCGGACGCGCCGCCATCGCTGCGGCGGCGAAGGAGCGCGGCATCCGCCTTGCCAGCCATGATGATACCAGCGTCGCCGATGTCGATGAGGCGCGGGGCCTCGGCATCGCCATCAGCGAGTTTCCGACCACGCTGGCCGCCGCGACGGCCGCGCGCGAGTCCGGCATGGCGATCGTCATGGGCGCGCCCAACATCGTGCTCGGCGGATCGCATTCCGGCAATGTCGGCGCGGCGGAACTTGCCGACGCCGGACTGCTCGACATTCTGACATCGGATTATGTGCCGACCAGCCTGCTGCAGGCGCCGTTCATCCTGGCGGCGCGCGGCATGCCGATCCCCGAGGCGATCGGTCTCGTGACGTCGAAGGTCGCTGACGCGGCCGGCTTTGCCGACCGTGGCCGCATTGCCCCGGGTCTCCGCGCCGACCTTGTCCGGGTCTCGGTCGTCGGCGGAGTCCCCGTCATCCGTGCCATCTGGATCGAAGGCCGGCGGGTCGTCTAGCCAAACGGCACCGCCCTACCCATGCGCGATCATCACGTGGCGGACGACGGTATAGTCCTCCAGCGCGTAGGATGAGAGGTCTTTGCCATAGCCGGACTGCTTGAGGCCGCCATGCGGCATCTCGCTGACCAGCATGAAGTGTGTGTTGACCCAGGTGCAGCCATATTGGAGCCGCGCCGCCGTCTGCATCGCGCGGTCGATATCCTTGGTCCAGACGGAGGAGGCGAGGCCGTAGTCGGACTCGTTGGCCCAGGTGACCGCGTCGTCCGGGTCGGTGAAGCGCGTCACCGAGACGACCGGGCCGAACACTTCGCGGCGCACGATCTCGTCGGATTGCAGGGCGCCGGCGATCACCGTCGGCTCGAAATAGAAGCCTGAACCCGCGCCTTGCCGTCCGCCGGTGGCGATCTCGATGTGCTTTTCTGCCGAAGCGCGCTCGACGAAGCCCTTCACGCGGTCGCGCTGGCGCGCCGAGATCAGCGGCCCGAGCTCGTTCTTCGTGTCGTCGGCATCGTTGTAGGTCAGTGTCGAGACGGCCGAGGCAAGGTCGGCGACGAGCTTGTCGTGGATCTTCGCGCCGGCATAGATTCGGCAGGCGGCGGTGCAATCCTGCCCGGCATTGTAATAGCCGAAGGCCCTGAGCCCGTTCACGACCGCGTCGAGATCGGCATCGTCATAGACAATGACGGGCGCCTTGCCACCGAGTTCGAGATGCGTCCGCTTCACGGTGCTCGACGCCGCCTGGATGACCTTCTTGCCGGTGCCGATATCGCCGGTGACCGAGATCATGTCGACGCCGGGGTGGTTGATCAGCGCATTGCCGACGGTGGCGCCACGGCCGAGCACGATGTTGACGACACCTTCCGGCAGTACTGCGGCGATGGTCTCGGCGAGGCGAAGCGCGGTCAGCGGCGTCTGCTCGGATGGCTTGAAGACGACCGTATTGCCGGCGGCGAGCGCCGGGGCCAGCTTCCACGCCATCATCATCAGCGGGTAGTTCCACGGCGCGATCGACGCGACGACGCCGATTGGGTCGCGGCGGATCATCGAGGTGTGGCCGGGCAGATATTCGCCCGCGACCTGTCCGTGCATGGTGCGCACCGCGCCGGCGAAGAAGCGATAGCAATCGACGATCGCGGGGATCTCGTCATTGAGCACGGCATTGATCGGCTTGCCGCAATTCTCCGCCTCGATCGCCGCGAAGGCGGAGGCCTCTGCCTCGATGTCGGAGGCGATCTTGAAGAGATAGGCCGCGCGCTGAGCCGGCGTGGTCCGCGACCAGGTGGCGAAGGCCTTGCGGGCCGCCGCGACGGCCGCGTCGACCTGCGCTGTTGAGGCCTCGTTCAGCGTCAGGATCGGGGCACCGGTGCGCGGATTGAGGATGATCTCTTCGGCCTCGGTGCCGTCCTCGAACCGTGATCCGATCAGCATAGCGTGCTGCATGACGTCTCTCCTGGATTATTTGCCGGAGCCGGCGATCTCGTCGCCACCTCGGGTGAGATAGAAGGCCGCGAGTATCGGCAGGAACGTGGCGGCGACGACGAACATCGCCACGACATTGGTCACCGGGCGTTGGCGCGGGCGGATCAGCTCTTCCAGCATCCAGAGCGGCAATGTCTGCTGCTGCCCTGCCGTGAAGGTGGTGACGATGACCTCGTCGAACGAGAGGGCGAAGGCCAGCATGCCGCCGGCGAGCAGCGCCGTGCCGATATTCGGCAGGATGACATGGCGGAAGGTTTGGAAGCCGTCGGCGCCGAGATCCATCGAGGCTTCGACCAGCGAGGCCGAGGTGCGGCGGAAACGCGCGACGGCGTTGTTGTAGACGACCACGATGCAGAAGGTCGCGTGCCCCAGCACGATGGTCCAGAACGAAAACGGGATCGAGAAGGTCGAAAAGGCCGAGCGGAGCGCGATGCCCGTGATGATGCCGGGGAGGGCGATCGGCAGGATCACCAAGAGCGAAATCGTCTCGCGCCCGAAGAAGCGCGTGCGGCTGACCGCGGCGGCCGTCAGCGTGCCGAGCACCAGCGCCAGCGCCGTCGCGACGGTGGCGACTTGCAGCGAGAGCAGCAGCGCCGCAGAGATGTCCGGCCGCGACCATGCGACCGAGAACCATTTCAAAGTCAGCCCCGGCGGTGGCCAGACGAAGCTCTTCTCCTCGGTGGTGAAGGCATAGACGAAGATGATGAGAAGCGGCGCCAGCAGATAGATGAGCCCGCCGGCGGCGGCGAGGCGGAGCAGGAGAGGGGCGCGGTCGCCATCAGAGCGCATCGAAGGCTCCGAGCCGTTTGGCCACCGTCAGATAGATGCCCATGATGACGATCGGCACCACGGTGAAGGCAGCGGCCAGCGGAATGTTCCCGGCCGTGCCCTGCTGCGTGTAGACGGCCTGGCCGATAAAGAGCCGCGACGTCCCGACGATCTGCGGGATGATGTAGTCGCCGAGCGTCAGCGAGAAGGTGAAGATCGAGCCGGCGACGATGCCGGGAAAGGCGAGCGGCAGGATCACCTTGCGGAAGGTCATCGCCGGCGTGCCGCCGAGATCGGACGAGGCGTCGATCAGGTTGACTGGGACACGCTCCAGCGCTGCCTGGGTCGGCAGGATCATGTAGGGCAGCCAGATATAGACGAAGACGAGGAACGTCCCGATATAGCTGACCGAAAGCGAATTGCCACCGATGCCTGGGATGGCGAGGATCGCGTCGAGCAGCCATGCGATGTGCAGCTTCGCGAACAGCCAGGTGAGGATGCCCTCTTTGGCGAGGATCAGCTTCCACGCATAGACCTTGACCAGATAGCTCGACCAGAGCGGCAGCATGATGCCGAGATAGAACAGCGCCTTCCATTTGCCGCGGGCATAGCGCGCCGCGACATAAGCGATCGGGAAGGCGATGATCGCCGAGGCGACCGTGACCAGCGCCGCCATGATCACCGTCCGAAGAATGATGTCGAAATTCGATGGCCGCAGCAGCTCGGCATAGGTCGCGAGGGTGAATTCCGGTACCACGAGGCCGGAGAATTCGTCGAGCGAATAGAAGCTCTGCAGCAGGAGCGTCAGCAGCGAGCCGATATAGACGATGCCGAGCCAGAGCACGGGTGGCAGCAGCATCAGCGCGACCAGAAGCCCCGGCCGGCGCCAGAAGAGATCGCCGAGCCGGCCGCCGAGCGAGCGCGGCGGCGGGGTCCAGCCGGCGTCGAGCGCGCTCACGGCTCGGTGCCCATGAGATGCAGCGCCGCGCTGTCGAAGCCGACGCCAACCGTGTCGCCTTCACCCGGCAGATCGGCACCGGAGGGAACGACGGCATGCAGCTTCAGTCCCTCGGCCTCGATGGCGAGCCGCGTGACGGGGCCGAGATAGCTGCGCGCGACGACGATGCCGGAGAGCCGCGCTTCGCCGCCGAGCCGGATCGCCTCGGGGCGGAGGCTGGCATAGCGGCGAATGCCGGCGAGCCGTTCGACGAGGGCCGGCGGCAGCACATTGGACGAGCCGACGAAATCGGCGACGAAAGGTGTGTCGGGCCGCTGGTAGATATCTTCAGGCGTTCCGACCTGCCGGATTCGACCCTCGCTGAACACCGCCACGCGGTCAGCCATCGACAGCGCCTCGCCCTGGTCATGCGTGACGAAAACGAAGGTAATGCCGAGGCGCTTCTGCAGGCTTTTCAGTTCCTCCTGCATGTTCTCGCGCAGCTTCAGATCGAGCGCCCCGAGCGGCTCGTCGAGCAGCAGCACCTTCGGCTTGTTGACGATGGCGCGGGCAAGCGCCACGCGCTGGCGCTGGCCGCCGGAAAGCTGGCCCGGGCGGCGGTCGCCATAACCGCCGAGCTGCACGAGTTCGAGCGCAGCTTCCGCCGTCTTCAGGCGCTCGGCCTTCGGCACCTTCCGCAGCATCAGCGAATAGGCAACGTTCTCGATGACGTTCATATGCGGGAACAGCGCATAGTCCTGGAACACGGTGTTGACGCTGCGCCGATAGGGCGGCACGCCCTCGACCCGCTCGCCGAAGATTTCGATATGGCCTGATGTCGGCTGCTCGAAGCCGGCGATGAGGCGAAGGCAGGTCGTCTTGCCGGAGCCGGACGGCCCCAGCATGGCGAAGAACTCGCCCTCGGCGATGTCGAGATCGACGGCGTCGAGCGCTTTCACGCTGCCGAAATGGCGCGAGACAGCGCGGAGCGAGACGGCGGACGTGCTCAAGTGCCCCCTCCCCAACCCTCCCCCGCTTCGCGGGAGAGGGGGCAGCCCGGGTTCACTTTCTCGCAGGCGTTATTGTTTGCGCGTGCGCTCGCCGCAGGGCGCGGTCGGCCCTCTCTCCCGCGGAGCGGGGGAGAGCTGGAGAGGGGGCCCTTCACGGTCAGCCACCCATCACCGCGATATAATCCGACACCCAGCGCGAATAGGGAACGCAGGCGTCCTGACTGGTGCATTTGGCGACCGGGGTCTTCCAGAAGCGGATCTTCGAGAAATTGTCGAAGCCATTGGTGGCGCAGCCGGCATCCGTCAGCAATTCATTGCCCTTGCAGGCGGCCGGCACCACCGGCACCGAGCCGAACCAGGCGGCGACGTCGCCCTGGACCTTCGGCGAGAGCGAGTGTTCCATCCAGAGATAGGCGCAGTTCGAGTGAGCGGCGTTGGCGGCGAGCATCGTCGTGTCGGCCCAGCCCGTCGCGCCTTCGGCCGGCACGGTCGAGGCGACCGGCTGCTTGTCGAACTGCAGCGTGTTGACCTGGAACGGCCATGATGACGAGGCAACCACGCCTTCGGTCTTGAAATCGTCGACCTGCACGGCGGCGTCATGCCAATAGCGGCCGACGAGCTTGCGCTGGCCCTTCAGCAGCTCGATCGCAGCCGCATACTGGTCTTCGGTCAGCTCATAGGGGTCCTTGATGCCGAGCTCGGGCTTCTTGGCCATCAGATAGGTGGCGGCGTCGGCGATATAGATCGGACCGTCATAGGCCTGGACGCGGCCGGCATTCGGCTTGCCGTCCGGCAGGTCCTGCGCTTCGAAGACGACCGACCAGCTCGTCGGTGCCTCCTTGAAGACATTGGTGTTGTACATGAGGACGTTCGGCCCCCACTGATAGGGGACGCCGTAATGATCGCTGCCGACCGTAAACCACGGCGCGTTTTGCAGCCGCTCGTCGACCGTCGACCAGCTCGGAATGAGCGCCGTGTTGACCGGGACCACCTTCTTGCCGGCGACGAGGCGCAGCGAGGCATCGCCCGATGCGGTGACGAGGTCGAAGCCGCCCTGGTTCATCAGCGTCACCATCTCGTCAGAGGTGGCGGCCGTCTTCACGGAAACCTTGCAGCCCGTCGACTTCTCAAAGTCCGTGACCCAGTCATAGGCCTTGTCGCTTTCGCCGCGCTCGATATAGCCCGGCCATGCGACGATGTTGAGCGCGCCTTCACCGGCGCCGACAGAAGCCTGCTGTGCGGTCGCCTGGCCGACAAACGCCGCAACGGCAGCAAGCGCGATCGTCGATTTGAGGATCGAGGTCATTCGATGCTGTCTCCCTGTTCCCTGGGAGACGCGGGCTTCTCAAGTCCCGTCATTCCCCCTCTGTCGCCAGATTAATCGGGAACGGCGGCTTGGCAAATTCAATCGCGAGCGGGCCGCCCGGATGAGGGCGGCCCGTCGCTGGTCAGCTCATGGTCGGCATGACGAAGTCGGCGCCGGCGCGGATGCCGGTCGGCCAGCGGGTCGTGATCGTCTTGAGCTTCGTATAGAAGCGAATGCCTTCCATGCCATGCATATGATGATCGCCGAACAGCGACTGCTTCCAGCCGCCGAACGAATGGAACGCCATCGGCACGGGGATCGGCACGTTGATGCCGACCATGCCGACCTGGATCTGGTGCGCGAATTCGCGCGCCGCGTCGCCGTCGCGGGTGAAGATCGCGGTGCCATTGCCGAAGGGATGGTCGTTGATCATCTTGGCGGCGGTCGCGTAGTCAGGCGCCCGAGCAATGGCGAGCACCGGCCCGAAGATCTCCTCCTTGTAGATCGTCATGTCGGTGGTGACGTTGTCGAACAGCGTTCCGCCGATGAAATAGCCGTCTTCATAGCCCTGGAGCTTCAGGCCGCGCCCATCCACCACGAGCTTCGCGCCCTCGGCGACGCCGGCATCGATATAGCCGCGCACCTTGTCGAGGTGCTGCCTGGTGACGAGCGGTCCCATCTCGGCTTCCGGATCCGTGCCCGGTCCGACCTTCAGCGCGCGGATCTTCGGCTCCAGCTTGGCAATGAGCGCCTCGGCCGTCTTCTCGCCGATCGGAACCGCCACGGAGATCGCCATGCAGCGCTCGCCGGCCGAGCCATAGGCGGCGCCCATCAGTGCGTCGACGGCTTGGTCCATGTCGGCGTCGGGCATGATGATCATGTGGTTCTTGGCGCCGCCGAGCGCCTGGCAGCGCTTGCCGTTCTTCGCGGCGGTCTCGTAGATGTAGCGCGCGATCGGGGTCGAGCCGACGAAGCTGACGGCCTGGATATCGGGATTGGTCAGGATCGCGTCGACCGCATCCTTGCCGCCATGCACCACCTGGAACACGCCGTCCGGCAGTCCGGCTTCCTTCAGCCAGTCGGCAATCACCAGCGAAGCCGACGGGTCGCGCTCGGACGGCTTCAGGATGAAGCAGTTGCCGGCCGCGAGCGCGATCGGGAACATCCACATCGGCACCATGGCCGGGAAGTTGAACGGCGTGATGCCGGCGACGACGCCGAGCGGCTGGCGCAGCGAATGGCTGTCGACGCGCGTGCCGACATTCTCGGTCACTTCGCCCTTGAGAAGCTGCGGCGCGGCGGTGGCGAATTCGACCACTTCCATGCCGCGCTGGATCTCGCCCTTGGCATCGGAGAGCACCTTGCCATGCTCAGCCGTGATGACGGCCGCGAGATCATCGATCCGCTCTTCAATAATGTGCAGGAACTTGTTCAGGATGCGCGCGCGGCGGAGCGGCGTCGTCGCGGCCCAGCCGGGCGCTGCCGCCTTGGCGGCGTCGGCTGCAGCCTTCACCTCAGCCTCGCCGCCGAGACGCACGGCCTTGGCCGCCGCGCCCGTCGCCGGGTTGAACACCGGCTGCGTCGCCTCCGAGGCTCCGGCCGAGCGCTGGCCCGCGATGAAATGGTCGATGATCGGCAAGCTGGACATGGCTTCTCTCCGGATTGAACCCGCCTCTCCATGCAGCATCCGAATTCGCACAGCAATCGCCAGCCTTGCGGCTCCGTTGTGCGGAAATTAAAGTGGTCGGATGGATTGGGAACGCATCCGCATCTTTCTCGCCGTGGCGCGCACCGGGCAGATCCTTGGGGCGGCGCGTCAGCTCGGGCTCAATCATGCCACCGTGTCGCGCCAGCTGACTGCGCTGGAGGACGAGGCGAAGGCGAAGCTCGTCGAGCGGCGCACCAATGGCTGCCAGTTGACGCCGGCCGGCGAGCAATTGATGGCCGCCGCAGAACGCGCCGAGTCCGAATTCCTGCGGGTCGAGGCGGAGCTGTCCGGCGCTTCGGCCGGCATTGCGGGCACAGTGCGCGTCGGCGCGCCGGATGGGCTCGGCAATTATTTCCTCGCCGCCGAGCTCGGGGGGCTCGCCACCCAACATGCCGAGCTGATCATCCAGCTCGTGCCGCTGCCGCGCACCTTCTCGCTGTCGCGGCGCGAGGCCGATATCGTCATCACGCTCGATCGGCCGGCAAGCGGGCGGCTGGTGGTGCGCAAGCTCACCGATTACAGCCTCGGCATCTACGCGTCGGAGGAGTATCTGGCGCGCTACGGCCCCATTCGCCGCGAGGCCGATCTCGCCGGCCGCCTCGTGGTCACCCATGTCGAGGATCTCGCCTATAGCCGAGCGCTCGACTATGCGGCAAAGCTCGCCCATGTCAGCAGCCGCCGCTATGAGTGCGGCAGCGTTGTCGGGCAGGTCGAGGCGGTCAGGGCAGGGATGGGCGTCGGCATCCTGCACGACTACACCGCCGCGCTTTACCCCGAACTTCGCCGCCTGCTGCCCGAGATCGCCTTTCGCCGCAGCTATTGGCTGACGAGCCATCCCGACACGCATGAGACGCGCCGCGTGGCCGCCGTTGCGGATTATATTGCCGCCCGCGTCCGCGCCGCGCGCCATGCCTTCCTGCCGGATGAGACCGTCAGCCCGCTGGCCGGCGTCGAGGCGCCATAGGCCGCTTGGCCTCGCCGTGCCCGTGGTCTATGCAGCTTTGCGACGATCAGCGCGGTGAGGAGACCCCGATGCGCCTTTCGAATGCGACGCTTGCCGGCTTGCCGGCTTCCGTGCGGCGGCCCGGCTATGCCCGCGCCGCAGTGACACCGGGCATCGTCCATCTCGGCGTTGGCGCCTTCCACCGGGCTCATCAAGCCGCCTATGTCGACCAATGCCTTGCCGAAGGGGAGGCCGGTTGGGGCATCGTCGGCGCCTCGCTCAGAAGCGCGGATACACGCGACGCGCTGGCGCCACAGGACGGGCTCTATACGCTCGCCGTGCGCGCCGATGACCGCGAAGAGCTGATCGTCATCGGCTCGCTGCTGGGCTTGCTCGTCGCGCCGGAGGATCCGGCGGCTCTCCTCGACGTGATGATCGATCCGGGCGTCCGCATCGTGACGCTGACCGTCACCGAGAAGGCCTATCTCCGCACCGCGTCCGGCGATCTCGACGCCGACCATCCGGATATCAGCGCCGATCTCGCCTCGCCGGCCTCGCCGCGCACCGCCCACGGCTTCATCGTCGAGGCGCTGGCCCGCCGCCGCGCGGCTGGAACGCCGGCATTCACCGTTCTCTCCTGCGACAACCTGCCGAACAACGGTGTCACCACGCGCCGCGTGATAGCGCAGTTCGCGGCGCTGCGCGATCCGGATCTCGGGCGCTTTGTGGCCGAAGAGGTCGCGTTCCCGTCCAGCATGGTCGACCGCATCGTCCCAGCGACGACGGACGCCGATCGCGCCCGTATCAGCGCCGCGCTTGGCGTCACCGATGCGTGGCCGGTGTTGACCGAGCCATTCATGCAATGGGTTGTCGAGGATCGCTTCCCGGCCGGCCGGCCCGATTGGGAACGCTTCGGCGTCACCATGGTCGAGGATGTGACGCCCTATGAGGAGATGAAGCTGCGGCTGCTCAACGGCGCGCACTCATCCATCGCCTATCTCGGCCAGTTGCTCGGCCATGAGACCGTCGCCGACGCCTTCGCCGACCCCGCTATTCGACGCTTCGTCGACGGCCTCTGGCAGGATTTCATCGTCACGCTGCCTGAGGATGCCGGCCTCGACACCGCCGACTATATCCAGCGCCTCGCGAGCCGCTTCGCCAATACGGCGCTGCGCCATCGCACCGCCCAGATCGCCAATGACGGCTCGCAGAAATTGCCGCAGCGGATCGTCGCGGCAACGCTTGACCGGATGGACAAGGGGCTCGGCGTCGATCGTTCGGCCTTCGCGCTCGCTGCATGGATCGCGGCACTCGCCGGTCGCGGCACGCCGCCTGCCTTCACCGATCCGCTCGACGCGGTCCTCGCACCTTTGCTGAAAGCCGAGGGCGACCCGGCGGTCGTCGTCGAGGCGGTTTTCGCTGCTACAGGCTTTGCGGCCGCCAGCCCGCATCGCGCCGCACTGGTTGCCAAGACGGCCGCTGCGCTCGCGACCCTTCGCGATGTCGGTCCTCTACGGGCTCTCGCTTTGCTGTGATGCGGCGCGGCCTTGTCGACCGGGTGTGCGTGGCCTAGCTGAAGGACCGAAGCCAAGGTGGCGCAAAGGACGGCGCCGCCCGCAAGGGAGCCTTCACATGACATCGTCGCTCAACGCATCCGCCTCCGGCACCTTCAAGGTCGGCGGCGAAATCGCGATCAATCGCCTCGGCTTCGGCGCCATGCGCGTCACCGGCCCGGGCATCTGGGGGCCGCCCGCCGACCACGCCGAAGCGATCCGCACGCTGAAGCGCCTGCCAGAGATCGGCGTCAATTTCATCGATACGGCCAATTCCTACGGCCCCGACGTTTCCGAGGAGCTGCTTCGCGAGGCGCTGCATCCCTATCCCGGCCTCCTGATCGCCACCAAGGCCGGGTTGACCCGCGAGGGGCCCAACCGCTGGACGCCCAAGGGCGACCCGACCTATCTAATCGACGAAGCCAAGAAGAGCCTCAAGAAGCTCGGCGTCGAGCAGATCGCGCTCTGGCAGCTTCATCGCATCGATCCGAAGGTGCCGCGCGCCGAACAGTTTGGCGCCGTGAAGCAGATGCTCGACGAAGGCATCATCGCCCATGCCGGCCTCAGCGAGGTTTCGGTGGCCGAGATCCAGGCGGCGAGCGCCGTCTTCCCGGTCGCGACCGTTCAGAACCGGTACAATCTTGTCGATCGCGGCAGCGAGGACGTGCTCGAATATTGCGAGCGCGAGTTCATCGGCTTCATCCCGTGGGCGCCGCTCGCCTCGGGCAATCTGGCCCAGCCGGGCTCGGTCCTGGATGAGACGGCCAAGGCGCTCGGCGCGACGCATTCGCAGGTGGCGCTCGCCTGGGTGCTGAAGCGCAGCCCGGTGATGCTGCCAATTCCCGGCACGTCCAAGGTCTCTCATCTCGAAGACAATGTCGCCGCTGCGGCGCTGACTTTGTCCGACGAGGCTTTTGCGGCGCTTGATGCGGCGGCGCGCGGCTCAGCCTGATCATTTGAGGGACTTCCCGTCGGTGCCAAGGAGTGAAACTCTGCATTGCCGGCGGGCAACCGCCTTCAGGGATCGGGAGCGAGCGTGATCTACGATTACTGCGTTATCGGCGGCGGCATTGTCGGCCTCGCGACCGCCATGCAACTGCTCGCACGTGATCCAGGCGCCAGCCTTGTGCTCATCGAGAAGGAAGCGGCGCTTGCCCAGCATCAGACGGGCCATAATTCGGGCGTCATCCATGCCGGCGTCTATTACGCGCCCGGCAGCCTGAAGGCCGAGCTGTGCCGCGCGGGTTCGGCGGCGACCAAGGCCTTCTGCCTAAGTCACGACGTGCCCTTTCGCACCTGCGGCAAGCTGATCGTCGCCACCAACGATGCCGAACACACGCGCCTGCTGGCGCTCGAGGAGCGCGCCGGCCGCAACGGCATCGAAGTGATCCGGCTCGACAAGGCCGGGCTCGCCGAGCGGGAGCCGGAGATCGAGGGTGTCAGCGCGCTGCATGTCCCCTCATCGGCAATCGTCGATTATCGTCTCGTCTGCGCCGCCATGGGGCGGCGCATCGCGGCATCCGGCGGCGAGATCCGCCTCGGCGAACGCGCGATCGGCATAGCCGAGCATGCCGCCGGGGTGCGGGTCTCGACCGACAAGGGCGAGGTCGAGACCAGAATGCTGGTCGCCTGCGCCGGGCTGCAGTCGGACCGGCTCGCCACCCTTGCCGGCCTGCCGATCAGCCATCGCATCGTGCCGTTTCGCGGCGAATATTACGTCCTCGCCAAGAAGCACGAGAACCGCATTCGCCACCTCATCTATCCGACGCCCGATCCGGCGCTGCCCTTTCTCGGCATTCATCTGACGCTGATGATCGATGGATCGGTGACGGTCGGCCCCAATGCGGTGCTCGGCCTTTCGCGCGAGCGGCAGGGCAAGTGGGCAATGGACGCGGATGACCTTCGCGCCATGGCAGGCTTTGGCGGCTTCTGGAAAATGGCCGCCGCCAACTGGCGCACGGCGGCGACCGAATTCGTCAACTCGGTCCACAAGC
Organism: Kaistia sp.; assembly: GCA_035555375.1. Taxonomy (GTDB): domain Bacteria; phylum Pseudomonadota; class Alphaproteobacteria; order Rhizobiales; family Kaistiaceae; genus Kaistia. Next base: position 78,903 of record DATMGR010000041.1, read on the forward strand.
GCGGCTATCTGGAACAGTGTCGGAAGTATTATCCGGCGCTCGAGCTCGACGATCTCCAGCCTTATCCGGCCGGCATCCGCGCCCAGGCTGTCGAGGCCAATGGGCGCATGGTCGAGGATTTCGTCATGGTCGAGAGCGCGCGCATGCTCCATGTCTGCAACGCGCCGTCGCCGGCCGCTACCTCGGCGCTGCCGATCGCCGGCCGCATCGTCGACCGGATCGAGATGAAGCGCGCCGCGCTCGCCTGATCACTCCAAGGGGACGTTCGCCTCCAGTTCGTCAAGCCACACCTTCGCCTCCGCATCCGATGGCATGCGCCAGTCGCCGCGTGGCGACAGCGAGCCGCCCGACGACATCTTCGGCCCGTTCGGGATCGTCGAGCGCTTGAACTGGTTCGCGAAGAAGCGGCGGATGAACACCTGCATCCACTTGCGGATTTCGGCGAGCGAATAGGCGCGCTGCTCGTCCGCCGGCATATCCTTCGGCCAGGGTCCGCGCGTGGCATCGCTCCAGGCATGATGCGCGAGGAAGGCGATCTTCGACGGCCGGAAGCCAAAGCGTGTCAGGTAATAGAGCGTGAAGTCCTGCAGCGGGTAGGGGCCGACGATCGCCTGCGTCGACTGGATCGGCTTGCCGTCGGCAACCGGCACCAGCTCCGGCGAAATCTCGGTCGCGAGGATCGCATAAAGTGTCGCCGCCGCCTCTGCGCTGACATCGCCCGATGTCGCGACGAAGCGGATCAAGTGCTGGATCAGCGTCTTCGAGACCGACGCATTGACGTTGTAATGTGACATGTGATCGCCGACGCCGAACGTGCACCAGCCGAGTGCCAGCTCCGACAGATCGCCGGTGCCGACGACGAGGCCATGATGCTGGTTGGCGAGGCGGAAGAGATAGTCGGTGCGAAGGCCGGCCTGCACATTCTCGAAGGTCACGTCATAGACCGGCTCGCCGCCGGCAAAGGGATGGCCGAGATCGGTCAGCATCTGCCGGGCGGCAGGGCGGATGTCGATTTCGGCCGCGCTGACGCCGAGCGCCCGCATCAGCGCCCAGGCATTCGACTTGGTGTGATCGGACGTCGCGAATCCCGGCAGCGTATAGGCGAGGATGTTTTCACGCGGCAGGCCGAGCCGATCCATCGCGCGCGCCGCCACGATCAGCGCCTGCGTCGAGTCGAGACCGCCCGAGACGCCGATGACGCAATGCTTGAGGCCGGTTGCTGCGAGCCGCTTGGCGAGCCCCTGCACCTGGATGTTGTAGGCCTCGTAGCAATCCTCCGCGAGGCGAGCAGGATCGGCGGGAACGAACGGGAACCGCTCCACAACGCGGTCGAGCGCAACCGGCTGTTCCGGCGCGTCGAGCACGAAGCCGACCGTGCGGAAGGCCGGCGCGCGCGGACCCTCGAGCGCGACGCAATCGCCATAGGTCGTGAGCCGCATCCGCTCCTGCCGGAGGCGGCCGAGATCGATATCGGCGGTCGCCACCGTTGCCTCGATGGCGAAGCGTTCAGTCTCGGCGAGCAGGACGCCGTTCTCAAAGATGGTGGCCTGGCCGTCCCAGGCGAGATCGGTGGTCGATTCGCCCGGTCCCGCTGCCGAAAAGGCATAGGCGCTCGCGGTCCGCGCCGAATGGCTGGCGCAGAGCAGGCGGCGCGTCTCGGCCTTGCCGATGGTGATGTTGGAGGCCGAGAGGTTGAGCAGAACCTCGGCACCGGCGAGTGCTGCATGGGTCGAGGGCGGCAGCGCCACCCAGATGTCCTCGCAGATCTCGGCGTGGAAGGTGAACGGCACGCTGCCGGTCGAGCGGAACAGCAGGTCGGTGCCGAAGGGGACCGTGCGGCCATCGATTGTGATGGTGCGGCCGGTGACGCCGGCACCGGAGGTGAAGTGCCGCCGCTCGTAGAACTCGCGATAGTTGGGGAGATACGTCTTCGGCACTGCGCCGAGAATGGCGCCGCGATGGATCGCAACGGCGCAGTTGTAGAGCCGGCCTTCCAGCCGCAGCGGCGCGCCGACGACGAGCACCGGGAAGAGTTCCGCCGAGGCCGCGGCGATCCGGCCGAGCGCGCGCTCGACGGCATCGAGCAGCGCGTCCTGCAGCAGGAGATCGTCGATCGAATAGGAGGAGATGCCGAGCTCGGGAAAGAGCATCAGCGCGACGCCGGCCGCGTCGCCTTCCGTGGCGAGCCGCAGTGTTTCGCTGGCCGCGAAATCCGGATCCGCCACGGCGCCGCGCGGCACGACCGATGCGATGCGCAGGAAATCATGGCTGTAGAGCGAGGCGAACGGCTTCATCTGCATCTTTCCATTTCAATCAGCGGTTTCGGCGTATCGCGCCCGCCACGCCGCGACAAGGCCCTCCAGCGGCTTTGCGGCCCAGAGCGCGTCATCGGCGCAAAGCTTGATCGGTATCAATGTCGCGCCGGCCGGACAGACCATGCTGCGCACGATCCGCCGCAACGGCTTTCCCCAGGTCCGCGGCCTTTCGCAACAAAGGATGGACGAGCATGCCCAAGATGAAAGCTGCGATCTTCGTTGAAGCCGGCCGCATCGTGCTTGACGAGAAACCCATTCCCGATATCGGGCCGCTCGATGCGCTGGTACGCCTGACGACGACGACGATCTGCGGCACGGACGTGCATATCCTGAAGGGCGAGTATCCGGTCGCGAAGGGCCTCACCATCGGCCACGAGCCGGTCGGCGTCATTGAAAAACTGGGATCGGCGGTTACCGGTTTCAAGGAAGGCCAGCGGGTCATCGCCGGTGCGATTACGCCGAGCTTCACCTCGAATGCCTGCATGTGCGGCTGCGCCTCGCAGGATGGCGCCGGCACGAAGCATGGCTTCAAGGCGATGGGCGGCTGGCGGTTCGGCAACACGATCGACGGTGCGCAGGCGGAGTATATCCGCGTCCCCGACGCCACCGCCAATCTCTCGCCCGTGCCTGATGGACTGACCGACGAGCAGGTGCTGATGTGCCCCGACATCATGTCGACTGGCTTCTCGGGCGCCGAGAACGGCGGCATCAAGATCGGCGATACCGTTGTCGTCTTCGCGCTTGGCCCGATCGGGCTTTGCGCAGTCGCGGGTGCCAAGCTTCTCGGCGCGACCACCATCATCGGCGTCGACACGGTCCCCGCGCGTCTCGCCGTCGCGAAGAAGCTCGGCTGCGACCATGTCGTCGACTTCAAGGCTGGCGATCCGGTCGAGCAGATCATGGCGATCACCGATGGTCGCGGCGTGGATGTCGCGATCGAGGCGCTTGGCACGCAGCAGACCTTCGAATCGGCGCTCCGTTCGCTCCGGCCGGGCGGAACGCTGTCCAGCCTCGGCGTCTATTCGACCGATCTGAAGATCCCGCTTGCGGCCTTCTCCGCGGGCCTTGGCGACAACAAGATCGTCACCTCGCTTTGCCCGGGCGGCAAGGAGCGCATGCGCCGCCTGATGGGCGTCGTCGCCTCGGGGCGCATCGATTTGACGCCGCTGGTCACCCACCGCTTCAAGCTCGACGATATCGAAGCGGCCTATGACCTGTTCTCGCATCAGCGCGACGGCGTGCTGAAGGTCGCGATCACGCCCTGAGCGGATCAGAGATAGAGCGGCGCCATCTGGCGCCAGGCACGGCCGCGATGCGCGCGGCCGTCCCAGACATGAAGTGCATGTCCGACGCCCTTGTCGCGGAGGACATCGCTGAGATGCCGGTTGTTGTCGATGAAGGGATCTTCGGCGCCGATCGTCAGCACGATATCGAGCCGCCGCATCTGGCCGAGCCGCTCCGGGCAGCCGAGGCGCGGCAGGAACTGCGACGGCATGCAGTAATAGACATCCTCGCCGCGATGCCCGTCGAGCAGGTCGCCGAAGCACTCGACGGCCTGTGTCAGGTCATAGCGACCCGAAAAGGCGACCAGCTTCGAAAAGCGCTCCGGCCGCCGGAAGGCGATGCTCGCCGCGCCGAATGCGCCGAGGCTGCAGCCATGTGCGATGGTCGCGGGATGGCTGTTGCGGGCATGGGCGAGCGGCAGCACTTCCGAGAGGACATAGTCTTCATAGGCGAGGTGCCGCGCGACCCGGTCGGCCGGCCGCCGCCATGTGCAATAGAAGCCCTCGCCGGCGAACCCATCGATACAGTAGAGCTGCAGGTGCCCCGCCGCGATCTTGTCGCGAAGGCTCGCGACGAGGCCGAGATCCTCATATTCGTGAAATCCGCCCTCGCGCGTCGGGAAGACGATCACCTTGGCGCCAGAATGGCCGAAGACCAGCAATTCCATGTCGCGAGACATGCGCTCGCTATACCAGCGATGGTACTCGCGCTGCATGGCGGATCGCTCCGTCAAAGCCGGTTGCAACTCTCAGAATGCTGAAAGACTAGCCGGGCTCTGTGGAGGCTGGATGACGCGCCGCGATGAAGAGCAGCATGTCAGCCGCTATATTCGGCGTCCGTGACGGGCTCCAGCCAGTCGACGCTCTTGCCGTCGAGCGCTTCGTGAATGGCGATATGCGTCATCGCCGTCTGAGGCGATGCGCCGTGCCAGTGCTTCTCGCCCGGCGGGAACCAGACGACATCGCCGGGATGCAGATCGACGATCGGGCCGCCCTCGCGCTGGGCGCGGCCGAGGCCCGACGTCACGATCAGGGTCTGACCGAGCGGATGGGTGTGCCAGGCCGTCCGCGCGCCAGGCTCGAAGGTCACGGCCACGCCGGCGACACGGGCAGGGGCCGGCGCCTGGAACAGCGGGTCGATGCGGACGCTTCCCGTGAACCAGTCGCTTGGTCCCTTGCCGGAGGGCTTCGAGCCGCTGCGGCTGATGTCCATCTGAAGTCTCCGTGAGGGCGCGGGCGCGCCGTCTATTTCTGGCCGGCAACCGTCGTCGCCGTCTGCATCGGATCGATACCGAGCGGCTGATAGGGGTCGGCCAATGCAGCAGAGGGACGGCTGACCGGGAAGCCGGCCGAGGTCATCCGCGACAGCTTTTCGGGACCCGAGGTCTTGAGGATCTCGCGAAACGCTTCGTTCATGCCGCCATCCGAATAGGCAAGCGTCAGCGGCGGCTCGGCAGCGGCCAGCGAGGCGATCTGCGCGTCGTCGCGCGCCTGCTTCACCGCCACCTTCGCCGCGACCGAGGGATCGACCTCGTAAGCCGGGCAGGCGCCGAGCGGATCGAAGGCGGCGCCGGGATCGAGCGGCTTGGCGCCGAACACATAACGGCGGTTACAGGCCTCGACCTTCGGCGGTTGGCGCGTCACGTCGAACTGGTCGGTGCCCTGCTTGAGATTGAGCCAGAAGTTCATGTTGGGATCATTGCGGTGCAGAGCGAGATTCTGCGGCGTCATGCGGAACGGCAGCGACTGGACCTGGAATGACGTCTGCCCGCCGATGAGCGCATCGCGCGCGACGGCATAGATCTCGGCGACGCCAGCGTCGGTCAATGCATAGCAGCCGGACGACGAACAGGCGCCGTGCACCATCAGGGCCGCGCCTTCATAGCCGAGCGCTTCCTCCAGCTTGTTCGGGAAGCCGAGATTGAACGACAGATAGAATTGCGACTGCGGGTTCAGCAGCGACATGGTGATCGCATAGAAGCCTTCGGGCGCCTGACGGTCGCCTTCCTGCTTCTTCGGGCCGAGTTTTCCAGACCAGCGGCAGATCGGATAGGTCTTCAGCAGCGCGTAATTGCCGCTGCGATCGCGCTTCCAGACCTCGAGTTCGCTTTCCTGCTTGTAGATGCGGATCATGATCGGGTCGGAAGGCTTCATGCCCTTCTCGCGCATCTGGGCAACGAGCTTTGCCGGTATCGGCTGCATGCCGCGCGTGTCGCGCTCACCCGTCGTGCAGGCCGCCAGGCCGCAGGCGAGAAGCGCCAGGAGCAGAAGAGAGCGAAGGGTCGCCATAGGCCGAAATCCTGAACCATGTTCGCAGCCGGACGAGGCGGCCGCACGAACAATATAGGCCCGGTTCCTTAACACCCTACGATCATGATGTCGTGCTGGCTATCCTCCGGTCGGCTCGGCTTCCGGCACCTCCTGCCGGAAGCCCGTGCGTCTCGTTCAGGCGATCTCCGCCGCTCTCGGATGTGCTGGCCGATACGGCGTCTCGACGAGGGTCGGAACGATGCGATGGCGTGTCGCCTGCTCATAGTCATAGGCGTAAGCGAGGAGATCCGCTTCGCTCCACATCCGCCCGACGAAGATCAGGCTGAACGGCGCGCCATTCGAAAAACGCCCGGCCGGAACCGTCACGCCGGGAAGGCCGGCAATATTGATCTCCGACACCGTCGTGGCCGGATAGGGCGCCTCGTCGAAAATACCCGGCAGCGTCGCCGTCGATTGCGGGAAGGCGAGCGCATCGAGTTCATGCGACGACATCACCGCGTTGAAGATTTTCAAATAGGCTTCCCGGATGGCGAGGAATGGACCGGCATCGGGCGGCGTATCCGGGTCGGCGAGCGAGGCTGCGAGCACGGGCATCGCCGCATGCATCGCCAGGATCCCGCCTGGCGCAAACGGATCCTCGCCGGTGAGCGCCGTCAGTTCGGCCAGCGAATGCGCAGCCGCTGAAGGACCGAGACGCCTCAGATAGAGCGCCATGTCATAGGCGAGCGTTTCCAGTCCGCGCTCGTCGAAGCCGCCGGATTTCCACACGGCAAGATCGGCAAAGCCGCTGGTCGCAAAAGGATCGTCGACGAGGATGGCGGAGCGGGTTGCAAGCTCGGCGCATGCGGCGGCATAGAGCGCAGCCGCTTCCTCGGACAATGGTTGACGGCGCCAGCCGGGCCCGTAGAGCCCGATCCGCTTGCCCTTCAGCGCGTCGGCGCCGAGGCGGCTGGTATAGCCACCCGAGGGTATGTTGCCGATCGACGCCACGGTCTTCGGATCTTCGACCGTATAGCCGGCAAGGATGTCGAGCAGCAGGGCTGCATCCGTGACCGTTCGGGCGTGCGGACCGACGACGTCTCGCGTCGAGCCGGCGAGAGGCGTGACGCCGGCATTCGGCACCAGCGCGAAGCTCGGCTTGACGCTGACAAGGCTCTGCGCGGCGGCCGGGTTCTGGATCGAGCCGCCCGTCTCCTCGGCGAGCCCAACCACCGCAAAACTGCCGGACACCGCGGTCGCCGTCCCGCTCGAGCTCGCGCCGGGCGCGATGGCGCGATCGACGGCATTGAACGTGGGTCCGTCCCAGCTGGTATTGGCGCGGGCGCCGTCATGGCTGAAGGCGGGGATATTGGTCTTGCCGAGAATGACGGCGCCGCTCGCGCGCAGTCTCGCGACGACCGGCGCGTCGCGCTCGGGAATGAGATCGATGCCGCCTGCGGCGCTTGCAAGCGGCGCCCAGCCGCCGGTTGAGGGCAGGCCGGCAAAGTCCATCGCTTCCTTCACGACCACCGGAACGCCGGCCAATGGGCCAAGGACTTCCCCGGCCGCGCGTCGCGCGTCGATCGCCCGGGCATCGTCGAGCGCCGAAGGGTTCATGAAGGTGAAGGCGTTGTAATAGGGCTCGAAGCGGTCGATCCGGGCCAGATGGGCGCGTGTCAGCGCCTCCGAGGTATAGCGCCCGTCGGCGAAGCCCTGCTGGATCTCTCCAATGGTCAACTCGGCAACGTCGATCTCGGCAGCCGGTTTCTGGAATACGGGCGCGTTCATGGCAGGCTTCCTCGATCGGGAGATGGATGGGCGACCGTCCGGCGGTCATCGCCGCCGGACTGGCGCACTGGAAGGCGCTGGGAAGGCGAACCGGCCGTTGCGGCCGGGGAACGCCCTACGCCGCCGCCCTGGCCTCGGCCGAGCCGGCGATGAGGCCGAGCAGCCGTTCGGTGTCCATCACATCGGCGAAGATGGCCGACATGCTGATGAGCGTGGCGTTGTGTTCCTCATCGCTGAGCGTCGCATTGCCATCGGTGACGAAGATCACGTTGTAGCCCATCTGCAATGCGTCCCGGGCCGTGCTCTCGCAGCAGCAATTGGTCAGCGTGCCGGTGATGATCAGCGTGTCGATGCCGCGCGCCTTCAGCATCTGGTCCATGTCGCAGGTGCCGGGGATGAGCGCAGAGAAGCGCGTCTTGTCGACGACGAGGTCGCTGTCGCCGACATCGAGTTCCGGCCAGAGTTGCCAGCCATCGGCGCCTCGCTCGAAGGCGGCTTTCATGATCTCGAACTGCGCCGGGCTCATATAGTTCTCGAACCAGACGTTCCATGGCAGCTTCTCGCTGCCGTCATAGGTGTAGCGCAGGAAGCAGTTGAGGCCGCCCGCCGCACGCACGGCCTTGGCGATGGCGTTCACCTGGCCGACGATTTCCCGTGCGACCGGGACCTCCACAGCTGCGCCTTCCGCCACGAAGCCGTTCTGCAGGTCGACGATCACATGGGCGACTTTGCTCATGTCCAGCCGGTCGAAGATGAACTCCCGGCCACCGCGCTGAAGGCGACCACGCGCCGCCACATGATCCGGGATCGAGACTTTGTGCATGGGGAGGTCCTTTCCGACATCGCGGTCATCGCATTCCGGCATCCCGCCATATCGCGATGCCGTTTCGATGAAGATTATTAATTCATGAAATATCGCATTTGCAAATATCGAAGAAGGCATCAATGTGCCTAATCGATAGGCATCGCGTCATTGCGGCCACTTATTCGGCATTTGTTTGACAGGCCAGTGTTGCAGTGCGAGGGTGCGCCGCTGATCGGGTTGGCGTGCGGGCCGTTGAACCGTGTCGCCAGTTCGCGCCTGGCCATGCGGCGGCCTCGTGACCCGAGCCGGCTTCGTTCATGGATATGGAGAGGGCAGGGACATGAAAGTCGGCTTGCTGCATCCACGAAGTGGCATCATGGGCATGTGGGCGCCGGCGATGGATGCCGCCGCGATGCTGGGGGCTGCCGAACTCAATGCCGCCGGCGGGATTCTGGGCGAGGAGGTCGAACTCGTCTTCGGCGACTGCGGTTTCGCGGTCAGCCAGGCCGTGGATGCGGTGGATGCTTTGATCGAGGTGGAAGGCGCCGAGGTGATCATCGGCGGTCACACCAGCAATATCCGCGACGCCGTCAGCCAGCGGATTTCCAGCAAGGTTCCCTATATCTTCACGCCGCAATATGAGGGATTGGCCTGCGGCCCCTCGACCGTCGCCATCGGCAGCACGGACCAGGAACTGCTCGGGCCGGCACTGCACTGGCTGCGCCACGCCAAACGCGCCGAGCGCTTCTTTTTCGTCGGCAACGACTATATCTGGCCGCGTATGGCGCTCGCGACCACACGCCGGCTGCTGCGTCAGCAGGGTGGCGAACTGGTGGGCCAGGCGATCATGCCGACCCGGCTCACCGATAACACCGAAGTCCTGAAACAGATTGCCACCAGTGGCGCTCAAGTCGTCATCCAGGCATTGGTGGGGCAGTGCGCAGTCGAATTCAATCGTGACTTCGCGGCCGCTGGTCTCGATCAGAAGATGCTTCGCTTCGGTCTCATCGTCGACGAGACCGTGATCTGTGGTATCGGTGCGGATGCGTCCACAAACCTCTTTACCGCGGCGAGTTATTTCGCGGTCAACCAGTCGCGATCGAACGATGATTTCCTCGAGCGGTATCATGACGCCTTCGGCGCCTTCGCGCCGCCCGTTTCGGCCGCGAGCGTCAGCTATTATGAAGCACTGCATGTCCTGGCGGGGTTGGCCCATGATCTGGGAACCCGCAACAGCCGCGCGCTCGCCAATCATCTCCACCGCCCCATATCGCGGCCGGCCGTCCGCCACATGCTCGACGACAAGCCTGTCGGCCAGTGTCCGCCGGTCTATATCGGCCGTGCCGACGGCGTCAGGCTCGAAGTCGTCACCGCGATGACGCGTTGAAATAATTGAAAACGAAATATTGTCAAACGTTGATGGCGGTGCTAACGGAACCGCGTTGACCGCTTGGGCGAGTCCCGCGCGCCTCGTTGGGCGAGTCGGCGGCTAGTTGGCGTTTCGATCGAGAATGAAAGCAACAATAAGCAATCGACAGGGGGAAACATGGCGCCGCTGCGGATGAAGGATCAGCTCGCATATCTGATCGCCAGCCTCAATCGCCAGTTGGAGAATGACCTTGAAGAGCGGCTGCGACCCGGCGGCGTGCCGATCGAGCAGTTCCGTATTCTGGAGGTGCTCGACGCCAGCGAGCCGGCTCCGATGGGCGAGATCGCGAGCCAGTCTCTGATCGAGCCGCCGACGCTGACCAAGATCATCGACAAGATGGTTTCGGAAGGTCTCGTCTACCGCGCGCCCGATCCGAATGATCGCCGCCGTGTCCTGATCGTCACCGCTCCGGGCGGCAAGGCGTTGTTCAAGCGCCTGCGCGGCGTCTCGACGGCGCAGGAGCAGCGGATCGTCGAATTGCTGGAATCGGAAAGGGCAGCCGAACTCCGCAACCTCCTGCGCGAATTGCTGCAGTAGCTGCTGGGCTGGTTCGCATCAGGCGGTCGCCGGTCGAGGTTTGCGCGGATCCGGGACGCGGACAGTGTTTCGGCCGCGCGAAGTTGGCGCGCGGCCGATCGGTGATCTGAAGTCAGAGAAGCGGCGGGCGGCGGGTGTGCCAGTCGGTTGCCTGTTGATAGGCGTGCGCCACGCGCAGGAGCAGAGCCTCCGATCCAGCCTTGCCGGCAAGCTGCATTGCAATCGGGCGGCCGTCTTCGGTGTAGCCGCAGGGAAGCGTCACCGTCGGAGTGCCCGTCGCGTTGAAGGGCGAGGTGAACTTGCCGATGATGTTGAAGTCCTCGGCCACTGCCGCGCGCACTTCCTCCCAGGTCGGCGTCCCCGTACGAAACACGGGCATGACGAAGACGTCGACATCGTCAAACATGCGCGCAACCGCGCCGCGGAACTTGTAGCGCTCGATGATGCCCTTGCCGATTTCAAGCGCGCTGACGCCATGGCCAGCTTTGAGACCCTCGCTGATCCAGCCGCCATATTTCTCGGCCTGCGAGGGATAGGTCGCCTCGTGGTGCACGGCCATTTCCGCCATGGTCATCGGCATCGTGTATTGCAGCAGCGTATCGACGGAGGGGAAGCGAACCGGCTGCACCAGCGCTCCGATCTCCGCGAGAATGTCGACGGCGTCCTCGATGAAGCCGAGCGAGACCGCATCGGCATCCGCGCCGGAATAGTCCCAGTCGACACCGATGCGTACGCCGCGGGCGCCATAGATGCCATCGAGTTCGCCGAGATAATCGGGAACGGGCGTCGACAGCGAGGTCGAGTCCCTCGGGTCCCAGCCTGCCAGCGCCTGCAGCATCGCAGCCGCGTCGGCCGCCGAACGAGCCATCGGGCCGAGATGATCGAAGGTCGAGGCGAGATCGAAAATGCCGAAGCGGCTGATCCGGCCCCAGGTCGGCTTGACGCCTGTCAGGCCATTGCATGCCGACGGAAAACGGATCGAACCGCCCGTGTCGGATCCGATCGCCGCGAAGGTGAGACCCGCAGCGGTCGCGACGCCCGATCCGGACGACGACACGCCGGTCCAGAGGTCGTTCTTCCAGGGGTTTACGGGTTCCGGCAGGTCGGGGTGGTGCTCAAGGGTCGCGCCCTCGGTCATATGCAGCTTGCCGAGCAGCACGGCGCCGGCCTCTGCGAGGCGCGCGACGACGGTCGCGTCGTGGTCCGGTATGTAGTCGGCATAGATCGTCATGCCGCCCGTCGTCTTGATGCCCTTGGTGAAGCAGAGATCCTTCACCGCAATCGGAATGCCGTGCATGGGGCCGCGATAGATCCCGGCGGCAATTTCCGCTTCGGCCTTTCCGGCCTGTTCCAGCGCCAGTTCGGCGGTGACGGTGGTGTAGCTCTTGAGGTCGCCGTCGAGCGCCTCGATGCGCGCGAGGATCGCTTCCGTGACGGCGACAGGCGAGAGATCGCCCGCCTCGATGCGCTTGGCGATGGTGGTGAGCGGTTGATAGTGGATGTCGCCGAGGGACATTGCGGAGGCTTCCTTGCTGGAGGTCAAAAACCAGGCGGACGGCGGATGTGCCAGTCGGTTGCCTGCTGGAAAGCATGGGCAGCGCGCAGCAAGGCCGCCTCGGAGAGATGCGGTCCGATGAGCTGCATGCCGATCGGCATGCCGACTGCGGCCATGCCGCAGGGCAGCGTGACGCTTGGGCTGCCGCTGACATTGAAGGGCGAGGTGAAGCCAAGGAAGCTGACGAGATCGGCGAGATGCGCGTCCATCTGGTCGTAGAGCGCGCCGACCATCGGATAGACCGGCGATATCAGGACGTCGATATCGGCGAAAAGCCTGGAAATCTCGCCCTTGAAGCGGTCGCGCTTGATATAGGCGCGGGACATCGTCAGCGGATCATAGCCAAGCCCGCGTTCCAGCGCCGCGGCGAGCTGAGGGCCGAACAGGCTCTTGTCGGTCTCGTAGATGTCCTTGTGAAAGAGCGCGCTCTCCGTGTCGGTGATCACCATCTGCGCCAGCGTTGCATAGCGTCTGTCCGGCACGGTGACCGGTACGAGCGTTGCGCCAAGCTCGCGGAAGATTGTGATCGCCGCCTGGATGGCAGCGACCGTCTCGTCGTCGACGCCGGTTTCGAGATAGGCTTCGTCGATGCCGATGCGCAGCCCGCGTGCGCCGAGAATCCCGTCGAGCGCTGCCAGATAATCCGGAACGGGCGCGGAAAGACTGGTCGGATCCATGGGATCGGCGCCGGCCATGGCGCTGAACATGGCGGCGACATCAGCAGCGTTGCGTCCCATCGGTCCGATCGTGTCGAGGGAATCCGCCAGCGGAAATACGCCGTGACGGCTGGTACGGCCCCAGGTCGGCTTCAACCCAGTCACGCCATTGGCGGCTGAGGGGAAGCGGATCGAGCCACCGGTATCGGTGCCGAGGCTGGCAAAGCAGAGGCCGGCAGCGGTAGCGACGCCGGAACCCGACGAAGATCCGCCGGGCCAATAGGCCTCGTTCCACGGATTGATGCAGCGTCCGAGGGATGGATGGTGTTCGCCGAATGCGCCCTCATGCAGATGCAGGCGGCCGAGAATGATCGCGCCAGCCATTTTCAGGCGATGAACCAGCGTCGCGTCGCTGTCGGCGATGAACTCCTTGTAGGCGAGCGAGCCGAAGGTCGAGGCGACACCCGCTGTGTGGAAGAGGTCCTTGATGGCGATCGGAACGCCGTGCAGAGGGCCGCGATGGCGACCGGAGCGGATTTCGCTTTCGGCGGCCGCCGCCTGGGCGAGGGCACTTTCCGCGGTGACGAGAAGATAGGAATTGAGGGCCGGGTCGACCGCCGCGATCCGTTCCAGCATCAGTTCTGTCAGACCGACAGATGAAATTTCGCCGGCCGCGACCTGCGCGGAGACCTCGAGCAGCGAGGCATAGTGCAGCGGCGCATTCATCGTGATCCACCCACCGGCCGCAACGATGCTTCGGTCGGGTGTGGGCGCGGGCAGGGTGCCTTGCTCGTCTGGCTCATCATGCCTCCATCGGGAATGAAGGCGGTTATATGTGAAAACCAATTAGTTGCAAACGATAATATTGAATGTTGAAAATATGGTCATGCTGCCTGAGAAATGCGCGCCGCCTCTGTCGTGGAGCCCATGGGAAGCCGAAGCTTAGAGCGACATGGCGGTGCTTCCACAAAAATCGCCTCCGCGCGGAGTTGGCAGAAAATATACGATTTCAAATATTTTTATCCGCGATAGTTGGCTTTTTCCTCTCCGCTTGGTCACCGCGCGGCGTCGCTGGCACAGCCCTTGCGAAAAGGGTGATGGGCGCCTGCCGAGCAGCGCGGACGACAATCAGGAGAGAACATATGAATTCATCGAGAATGCGAGGCGTGCTGAAGCTGGCCGCCATTGCAATGTTCGGTCTCGGCCTCGGCGGACATGCATCGGCCGAGTCCGTCCTGCGCGTCGCGATGACGGCGGCCGATATTCCGGATTATACCGGCGCGCCCGACCAGGGCTATGAGGGCTACCGCTTCGCCGGCTACACGCTTTATGACGCGCTCGCCCTCTGGGACCTGTCGAACTCCGACAAGGCCGCGGATATCGTTCCCGGCCTTGCGACGAGCTGGGAAATCGATCCGCAGAACAACAAGCGCTGGATCTTCAATCTCCGCCAGGGCGTCACGTATCACGACGGCTGCCCGTGGAACGCCGATTCCGCGATCTGGAATTTCAAGCGCGTGATGGATCCGACGGCGCCGCAGTTCAACGCCCGCCATGTCGGTCAGATGGGCACCTATGTGGTGAACATCGCCAGCGTCGACAAGCTGGACGACTACAAGATCGCCATCAATACAAAGGCGCCGAGCTCGCTGTTCCCTTACGAAATGGCGATGTACTACATGATTTCGGATTGCGCCGTGACGGCGGCCGGCAATGACTACAACGTCTACATGAAGAAGCCGTCCGGAACCGGACCCTACAAGTTCGATACCGTCGTTCCGCACGAACGGCTGGAGCTGGTCAAGAACGACAAATACTGGAATCCGGCCCGCATTCCCAAGCATGACCGCCTGGTGCTCCTGCCGATGCCTGAGGCATCGACCCGCGCCGCCGCATTGCTTTCGGGCCAGGTCGATTTCGTCGAGGCGCCGTCGCCGGACACGATCCCGCGCCTGAAGGATGCCGGGATGCAGATCATCACGGTGCCCTATCCCCATAACTGGGACTACATGCTGCGCGTCGACACGCCGCCCTTCAACGATATCCGCGTCCGGCAGGCTGCGAACTATGCAATGAACCGGCAGGACATGGTCGACATGCTGCAGGGCGTCGCGGTCGCTGCGGACCAGACCTTGATCGAGTCCCAGCCCTGGTATGGCAAGCCGGTCAAGTATGAATACGATCCGGACAAGGCTGCGGCACTGCTGAAGGAAGCGAACTGCTCGCCCTGCAAGATCAAGGTCGGCATTTCGACCTCCGGATCCGGGCAGATGCAGCCGCTGCCGATGAACGAACTGGTCAAGGAACAGCTCGAGGCGGTCGGCTTCCAGGTGCAGCTCGAGCCGATGGATTGGAATGCGCTCATCGGCGTCTTCCTGTCAGGAGCGGCGAAGAGCGATTTCGACGCGATCAACTTCTCGATGGCGCCGATCGACCCGGTTCAGGGCATCCTCAAGAAGTGGATGACCGAATACCAGCCGCCGGCCTGCTGCAACTGGGGCTTCTATTCCAATCCAAAGCTCGACGCGCTCGGCAAGCAGGCTCTCGGCGAGTTCGATCCCGCCAAGCGCAATGCCCTGCTGACGGAGATGAACGAGATGGCCGTGGCCGACGCTGCGGAGCTCTACATCGTTCACGACCTCAATCCCCGCGCGCTCTCGCCAAAGCTCTCCGGCTTCGTGCAGGCACAGAGCTGGTTCCAGGACCTGACGCCGATCGTGGTCACACCATGACGTGACGCCTCGAAGGGTCGCGGACGCTTCTGTCCGCGGCCCTTTCCCGGCCGGAGAACCGTCCGATCGGGACTGTCCGTACTCTGGAGGCAAGTGATGTGGCTTTACGCGCTTCGGCGCATCATCCTGACCATCCCGATCCTTTTCGGCGTGACCGTGATCTGCTTCGCCCTGGTGCAGATCGCGCCGGGGGACCCGATCCAGAACCTGTTGTCGCCGACGGCGAGCCAGGCCGACGCCGAGAGACTGCGTGCCGCCTACGGCCTCGATAAGCCGCTTCCGGTCCAATATGTGATCTGGCTCGGCAAGGTGCTGGTCGGCGACATGGGCATGTCGATCGCCAACAACACGCCGGTGACGGGCGAGGTGCTTCGTGCCTTCGGCAACACGATCGTCATCGCGATGATAGCGGTGGTGATCGCCTTCATCCTCTCCACAATCTTTGGTGTTGCCGCCGCCTATCGCTCCGGCGGCCTCGTCGACAAGGCGATCACGGCCGTCGCGGTCTTCGGCATCAGCGTGCCGACCTTCTGGCTGGGCGTCATCCTCGTCATCCTCTTCGCAGTCAACCTGTCATGGCTGCCCGCCACCGGCATGGGCTCCGGCGGCTCCAAGGGCTTCGATTATCTGAGCTGGAACGACTTCAAATTTGCTGTGATGCCGATCATCGCGCTGGCGTTGCCGCCGCTCGGGATCATGACGCGGACGACGCGATCGTCGCTTTCCGAAATCCTCAACCAGGACTTCGTCCAGACACTGCGGGCAAAGGGTCTGACCGAGTTCGAAGTGATGGTGCATGCGGTCCGCAACATCATGCCGGCGGCGGTCGCGATGCTCGGCTTGCAGCTCGGCTATCTGATCGGCGGCTCGGTTCTTGTCGAGACGGTCTTCACCTGGCCGGGCACCGGCTACCTCCTGAACAAGGCGATCCTGACCCGCGACATCCCGCTGCTGCAGGGAACCATCCTCGTGCTCGCCACCGCCTTCGTTCTCATCAACCTCGTCGTCGATCTCGCGCAGTCGCTTATCGACCCGCGCATCAAACGAAGCTGAAAGGCATCCGATGACCGACGCTGTCGCCAATTCGCTTGCCACTGCTCCGGTCCAGTCTGCGCCCGCCGCGCGCGTGCGCAGCTATTGGGGCGGGGTCTGGCAGAGGCTGCGCTATGACTATGTCACGCTGTTCTGCATCGCCCTCATCGTCCTGATCGTGCTTTCGGCGGTGTTCGCGCCTTGGCTCGCTCCGTTCGATCCTTACAAGTCCTCGATGGCCAATCGCCTGAGGCCGATCGGCTACCGCCAGTTTCTGCTCGGCACCGACGAGCAGGGTCGCGACATGCTGAGCCGCCTGCTCTATGGCGGCCGCGTCTCGCTGCTGATGGGCATCGTGCCGGTCATCCTGGCGACGCTGGTCGGGGGGATGTTCGGCGTCGTGGCCGGGTACTACGGGCGAAAAGTCAACATGGGCATCATGCGCACCATGGACATCTTCTTCGCCTTTCCCTCGGTTCTGCTGGCGGTCGCGATCTCGGGCAGCCTTGGCGGCGGCATCACCAACCAGATGCTGACCCTCACGGTCGTCCTCATTCCGCCGATCTGCCGCGTCGCCGAGACGGCGACGAGCCAGGTCCGCAACATGGATTTCGTCGACGCGGCGCGGGCGACCGGCGCTTCGACGACGTCGATCCTCTTCACGCATGTCCTCATCAACGTGATGTCGCCGGTCCTCGTCTACGCGTCGACGCTCGTTTCCATCTCGATCATCCTTGCCTCCGGCCTGTCGTTCCTGGGTCTCGGCGTCTCGCCGCCGACCGCCGACTGGGGGCTGATGCTCTCGACCCTCAGGCAGTCGATCTATGTCCAGCCGCTGGTTTCCGCCATTCCCGGCGTCGCCATCCTTGTCACTTCCATCGCGTTCAACCTGGTCAGCGACGGCTTGCGCCAGGCCATGGACGTCAAGGCCTGATCGAAAGGGACCCAGATGACCCAGATGGCCCTATCGCCGCCGCCTGTTGCCGCCGAGGATCCGCGTGATCGTGGCGGCCCGGCCCAGCCGATGCTGATCGTCGACGGGATCCGGAAATACTTCCCCATCCGCGCCGGCGTGCTCAACCGGACGGTCGCCGAGGTCAAGGCGGTCGACGATATCTCGTTCTACGTGCTGAAGGGCGAGACGCTCGGCATCGTCGGCGAGAGCGGCTGCGGCAAGTCAACCCTGGCACGGTTGCTGATGCATCTCGTCGACCGCGACGAGGGCCATCTCATTCTCGATGGCGACCTTGTGGGCGAGGAAACGGGTGTGCCTCTCGACGGGCTTCGGCGCGCGCTGCAGATGGTGTTTCAGGACAGCTATTCCTCGCTCAATCCGCGCCTGCCGATCGAACAGTCGATTGCCTATGGTCCGAAGGTGCAGGGCGCATCGTCGAAGGTGGCAAAAGCGCAGGCCCGCGCCCTGATGGAGAAGGTTGGCCTGAAGGCGAACCTGTTCGCGCAGCGTTATCCGCATGAACTCTCGGGCGGCCAGAAGCAGCGCGTCAATATCGCCAGGGCACTGGCGCTCGATCCGCGGCTTCTGATCCTCGACGAGGCGGTATCGGCGCTCGACAAATCCGTCGAGGCCCAGGTGTTGAACCTGCTCGAAGACCTCAAGCAGCAGCTCAACCTCACTTATATCTTCATCTCCCACGATCTTCACGTCGTCCGCTACATCTCCGACCGCGTGCTGGTGATGTATCTCGGCCAGGTCGTGGAGATCGGTCCTGTGGACCAGATCTACGAGGATCCGCAGCACCCCTACACCCAAGCTCTGCTCGCGTGCCGGCTATCGATGGATCCCGAGGAGCGCGTCGAGGCGGCGCCGCTGGCCGGCGATCCGCCCAATCCGGTCAACCCGCCATCGGGATGTCGCTTCCACACGCGCTGCCCCTTCATGGAGGACGTCTGCATGGCCAAGGCGCCCGGCCTCGGCGATGTCCTGAGCTCGTCCGCGAACGACCATCTGGCCGCATGCCACATGGTTCATCCCGGTTCTGGCCACAGCCGTGCGCCGCTCCCGGTTCGTGCCTGATCTTCGGCGCAGGAGAACGACATGAACGACATGACGACCCCCAACCTGTCTGGATCCCAGCCGCTGGCCGCGCCGTTCGTCCGCGTCAAGGACCTGCGCGTCCGCTTCGTCAGTCGCGAGGCGACGGTACGCGCAGTCAACGGCGTCACCTTCGACCTCGCACGCGGCGAAGTGCTCTGCGTCATCGGCGAGTCCGGCTCCGGCAAGTCGGTGATGATGCGCTCGCTGCTACGCCTTCATCCCAAGAAGCGGACGGTCATCGAGGGCAGCATGCAGGTCGGTGAGCATGACATCGGAGCCGTCAGCGACCGTGTGCTGTCGAAGCTGCGCGGTTCGACGATCTCGATGATCTTTCAGGAGCCGATGACCGCGCTCGATCCGCTCTACACCATCGGTGACCAGATCGCCGAGACGGTGCGGCGCCATGAGGGATTGAGCCGAGAGGCCGCATGGGCGCGGGCGCTCGAATTGCTGGAGCTCGTGCGCGTTCCCTCTCCCGAACGCCGGCTGAAGGCTTATCCGCACGAACTTTCGGGAGGTCTTCGCCAGCGCGCGATGATCGCCGTCGCGCTGTCCTGCCGTCCAAGCCTCCTGCTCGCCGACGAGCCGACGACGGCCCTCGATGCCTCCGTACAGATCCAGGTCCTGGTGCTGCTGCGCCGGCTGCAGCGGGAGATGGACATGTCGATGATCTTCGTCACGCATGACCTCGGCGTCGCGGCGCAGATCGCCGACAAGGTTGCCGTCATGTATGCCGGCCGCATCATCGAATATGGCAGCGTTGCCGATGTCCTCAACCGCCCGCAGCATCCCTATACGCGAGCCATGCTCGCCTCGACCGTGAAAGACCAGGAGCGGGGCGTTCCGCTCGAGGCGATCGCCGGCAGCCCGCCCGACTTGAGGGCGCTTCCCGAGGGCTGCAGCTTCCTGCCGCGCTGCCCCTATGCGGAGCCCGAATGCGCCGTCGCGATGCCATCCGAAACCGTCGATGCGAGCGGCCACATGGCCCGCTGCTATCGCGTCGGGATCGAAGGCAAGCGACTTGCCTTCAACGGATCCGCGCTTCCACCGGGCGGTCGGACCGCGCCAACGCCAATGGCTGCAGAACGGGCGGAAATGCTGGGCCGGTCCGTCTGATCACTGCCGAATGAGACAGCTTCCATCCTGATCATATCTCCCGCGATGCCGTTGATAGGCCGCCCTGTTCGGGCTGCACACCCGGCTCGCATCGTCCCTGGAGGACCGAAGAGTGGCGAATTTCCACCTGCAGCCGAGCGTCGAAACCTGCCATTGGGGCTATTTCGATGCGAAGCAGCGTCCGGCGCTCACGATTTCGAGCGGCGATATCGTGACGATCGACACGGTCTCCGGCTCGCCGGACGTCATCCCGGACCGCACGAAGTTCCATATTCCGGATGCGCTCGACGCCATCCATGCCGGGCTGCGGGCGGAAGGGCCGCATATCCTGACCGGGCCGGTCTTTATCGAGGGCGCCATGCCCGGCATGGTCGTCGAGATCCGCATCCATGAAGTGTCGCTGCTGCAGGATTGGGGCTTCAATCTCATCCTGCCGCTGCTCGGTACGCTCCCGCATGACTATGACGAGCCGCGCCATGTCAATATCCCGCTTGATCGGGCGCGTAATGTCGGCATCCTCCCATGGGGGCTGGAGCTCGACTTGAAGCCGTTCTTCGGCGTGATGGGCTTTGCGCCGCCGAAGGGTTGGGGACGCATCTCCTCGATTGCTCCTCAGGCGACCGGCGGCAATCTCGACAACAAGGAACTGACAGCCGGCAGCACGCTGTTCCTGCCGGTCTTTACCGAGGGCGGGCTGTTCTCCTGCGGCGACGGACATGGCGCGCAGGGCGATGGCGAAGTCTGCGTCACGGCGATCGAAACCGCGCTTCGCGGCACGTTCGAGTTCATCCTCCACAAGGATCTCGCCTTCACCTATCCGCGGGCCGAGACTGCAACCCACTACATCACCATGGGCATGGATCCCGATCTCGACCAATGCGCCGTCAAGGCGCTGCGCGAGATGATCGCGCTGATCGGGGAGAAATCCGGGCTCTCGGCCGCCGACGCCTACATGCTCTGCAGCCTCGCCGGCGACCTGCACGTCACGCAGACGGTCAATGTCTCCAAGGGTGTGCACATGATGATCGAAAAGAAACTGCTCACCCCGCGGAAGGAGCACTGATCATGAAGAGGATCCGGATTGCCCATCTCGCCGGCCCCACGGCGACGATCCAGAATACGCCTCCGCTGGTCACCTCGAACAAGGCGCGGCTTGCGAAGGGGCTGCCGCCTCTCTTCGCAGGCGAGGGTGGAACGCCAGCCTTCGATGCGCTGCGGGCTCAGCGGCTCGCGGCTCCGGTCAAGGTCTATGTCGAGCAGTTTTCGGCCCATCCGCTCGAAGCCGACAGCGCCGAGCTCTATGCCCCGCCGGACGGCTATGTCGGCGCCGACGGCGTGTTCAGCAAGGAGCGCCGTACGGAGGCGGACAAGCCGGTCTACGAGATCGAGCTTGCACCGGAAGATGGCCTCTATCCGCTCCCCTATATGGCCTTGCAGCAGGACGGCTCGCCTTGGGAGGAGGAAGCGGTCGTCCCCGGCGGACCGGTTTCGCGGCAGGGGTTCTTCCCGGATGGCTCGCGCAGCTTCGAGGAGATCGATCGCCTTTCGATCGGCGCGGATGGCCAGGGCAATCTGATCGGCGGCCGCGCCGAGGTCGATTTCTACCGCGTCTGCCCACCGGGCGGATTCACCAAAGGTTTGCCGGAAGATCGCCGGGCCGATACCGGGGCAGGTGACATCGAGGCGGAGAGCCTTGGCCGGGACTTCTTCGCCTACAAGCCCTTCCATCTCGCCAAATCACCGCCGCGGCCGGTCCTCGCCAAGATCACCAATGACGTCCAGGCGATCATGGCTTCGGGGAAGTATGATGGCGCGATCTGGACGCAGGGCAGCCCACAGGTCGAGGAGATCGCCTATTGGTTCAATCTCCTGATCGACACCAACCTGCCGATCGCCTGCAACGCGGCGCAGCGGCCGCAGGGCCAGATCAGCAATGACGGCCCGGCCAACATCGTCGATTCCGTCACCTATCTCCAGTCGCGCATCTGGGACGACGGCAAGGGCGGCAACCGCTGCGGAACGGTCGTCATCCAGGAGCAGCAGTTCTTTGCGGCACGCGAGGTTGCCAAGGTCGATGCACGGCCCGGCGGCTACGTCGCAACAGGCGGCCATGGCGGCATCCTTGGGCAGGTCACCCATACCGGCAAACCCTATCTCATGTATCTGCCGGCCTATCGCCATACCGCCTCGTCGGCGGTCAAGCTGACGAGCCTGCCGACGCATGTGACCGCGACGCGGCTGACGCCTGGCGGAATCGACCGGGTCGAGGTGCGGGTGAAGGACGACGACGGGGCGCTGCGCGGCGACGCCATCCCGCTTGTCTCGATCGTCAAGGATGGCGGCTTTGCCGCCGATGCGTTCGGCGATGATCCCGAGGCTGAGGCTGATCTCGGCTTTCTGATCCGCCATCGCCTCGAAAGCGGCCGGCTGGTCGGCTTCGTTGTGGAGGGCCTCGTCCCCTATGGCATGGCGACATCGGAGCTGCGCACGGCCATGCTGCGCCGGGCGAGCTTCAGCGGCGCGCCGGTCGTGCGTGTCGGCCGCGGCTATCCCGAGGGCTTCGCCGATCCTGATCCGCTGTCGATCGCCGGCATGAACCTCACCGCGACCAAGGCCCGGCTGCTGCTGATGGCAGCGCTGATGAAGTTCGGCAGCCTGCCGGCGGCCGTCGATCCTGCGCATCCGACGGCGGCGGAGGTCGAGGCCCTGAAGGCGGCGGTGGCAGCCTATCAGCACGTCTTCGACACACATTGAGGGGCAGGCGGGGATGACGGCGATGCTGCGACTTCACGGGATCATCGGCCAGGAAACAGACCCGGCCTATCGCGGGCGCCTGCATGCCCTCGAACACCATGACGGTATCGAGCTGCTGTTCGTTCCGCCCGAGGATGCCGGGCGCAAGCGCTTCCGCCTCGCGACCGATCGCGGCACGGATTGCGCCGTCAGTCTCGATCGCGACGAGGAGCTCGTCGACGGGGCACTGCTCTATCTGGGGCCGGACCGCGCCATCATTGCGCGTTTCGGGGCCCAGGCGATCTGGCGTCTCCGCCCTTCGACGACGGCCGCGGCGCTGAAGCTCGGCTGGAATGCCGGCAACCTCCATTGGCGGGTGCGCTTTGAGGACGACTGCCTTGTCGTGTTGCTCGATGGGCCGCTTGCCGATTATCGCGCCCGCATCCAGCCGCTGATGGCCGAGGGCGAGGTCGCGGAACTTGCCGATGTTTGACGCCGTGACCGCGCTGGCGCTCTGCCAATATGGCGACAGTGCCTATCCCGCAGGGGGCTTCGCCTTTTCATGGGGTGTCGAGGGGCTTGCCGCCGACGGCCTGCTGGAAGGGGCCGCAGATCTCGACGAACTGATCTGCGAGCATCTCGAAGCGCGCTGGAACACGATGGATCGCCCCTTGCTGCGTCGCGCTTTTCGCGCCGACGACCTCGAGGCGGTCGCTGCGATCGACAGTCTCGCCGATGTCTCGACCCCTTCCGCGCCGATGCGCGAGGGTTCGCGCCGCGCCGGGCGGGCGCTGCTGGGGGTCTCGGCACGGCTTGGTCATTCCCGCTCGCGCGCCTATCGCGCGATGATGGAAGGTAATGAGCGGCTCGGCCATCTGCCGGTCGTGCAGGCGGTCGTCTATCGCGACGGTGGGCTCGCGCTGGAAGCGGCGGAGCTCGTCTCCGGCTGGACGCTGGTGAATGGTCTCGCCAGCGCTGCAGTCAGGCTCGGCGTCATCGGCCATGTCGAGGCGCAGGGCGGCCTCACCGCGGCGCGCGGGCATTTGGCCAGGCTGGTGGCCGAGCCCTGTCCGGACGAACAGCGCCCGTCGAGCTTCACTCCGCTGATCGATATCGCGATCTCGCGCAATCCCTCGCGGCATGTCCGCATGTTCACGACCTGAAACGAGGCCCGCCATGATGAACCTGACGCCGACCGAAATGGACCGCCTTGTCATCTTTACGGCGGCGGAAATGGCGCGCCGCAACCGCGCGCTCGGCATTCGCCTCAGCCATCCGGAGGCTGTGGCGCTGCTGACCGACGAGGTCATGCTCGCCGCCCGGCGTGACATGCCCTATGCCGAAATCCGCGACATGGCGAGCCAGTTGCTGACGAGCGACGATGTCGAGCCCGGCGTCGCCGAGATGGTGGCGATGATCTACATCGAATGCCACTTCGCTGAGGGCACGAAGGTGATGGCGCTGTTCGAGCCGATCTCGCGCGGCCCGGCGCCTTTGCTCGACGACGTCGTGCCGGGCGAGATCATCGGCGCAGAAGGCGACATCGCCATATTCGCCGATCAGCCGGCCACCGTGGTTGACGTCGTCAATACGGGCGACCGCGACGTTCAGGTGCGCAGCCATTCGCACTTCTTCGAGGTCAACCGCGCGCTGGAGTTCGATCGAGCCGTAACCTTCGGCATGAAGATCGATCGGCCCGCCGGAACCGGCATCCGCTTCGAGCCGGGCGTCGTGAAGACGGTCCGGCTGGTGCCGATCGCGGGTGATCGCATTGTTATGGGCCAGGCCGGCCTCGTGAACGGTCCGCTCGATGCGCCGGGCGCGCGCGAACGATCGCTGGAACTTGCCCGCGCCCGCGGCTATCGGGGAGCTTGAGCATCACCATGGCTATGATGAGCCGCAAGGCCTATGCCGATCTCTACGGGCCGACCAAGGGCGATCTCGTTCGCCTCGGCGATACCGAGCTCTTCGTGGAGATCGAGGAAGACTACACCGTCTATGGCCACGAGCTCCTGATCGGAGCGGGCAAGAACCTGCGCGATGGCGAAGGCATCAATGCCTACCGGACCTCGTCCGACAAGATCCTCGATATCGTCATCAAGAACGCCACCATCATCGATGCCGTCGTCGGCATCGTGAAAGCCGATATCGGCATCCGCGACGGGCGGATCGTCGGCATCGGCAAGGCCGGCAACCCTGACGTCATGCCGGGCGTCCATCCCGATCTCATCGTCGGTCACACCACATCGCCCGTCTCCGGCGAAGGCTTCATCGTCACGGCCGGCGCCGTGGAGAGCCACGCCCATATCCAGTCGCCCGAGCAATCCGAACATGCGCTTGCCGGGGGAACGACGACGTTGGTCGGCGGCGGCCCGGGGCCCGTGTTCGAGGTCGGCAGCGGCAGCACGGCGACGTTCGGCCGCTTCCTTCAGGCGACCGAGCATTCGCCGCTCAATTTCGCGCTGTTCGGACGCGGCGGCTCCGATCCGCGCGCGGTCGAGGAATCGGTCGCCGCCGGCGGCATGTCGGTGAAGATCCACGAGGATTTCGGCGCTTCGCCCGCTGTGATCGACCAGACCCTCGTGGCGGCGGACCGAAACGACTTCGCGGTTCACCTGCACACGGATTCGATCAACGAGTTCGGCTTCTGCGAGGACACGATGGCGGCCGTCGATGGCCGCACCATCCATATGTATCACGTCGAAGGTGCCGGCGGCGGCCATGCGCCGGACCTCCTCAAGGTCGTCTCCTACGAGAATGTCATTCCATCCTCGACCAACCCCACCAATCCCTACACCAGCCATGGGATGGAAGAGGGCGTGCCGATGACGATGATCGCGCATCAGCTCAACTACAACACGCCCGAGGACGTGATGTTCGGTGAGGCTCGGGTGCGCGCGCAGTCTATGGCCGCCGAGGACTTCCTGCATGACATGGGCGCCATCTCGATCTTCGGCACCGATACGCAGGGCATGGGCCGCCTCGCCGAGAATGTCGCCAATTGCTGGCAGCTCGCCAGCATCATGAAGGAGCGGGTCGGCCGCCTGGCCGAGGAGACGACGGCGCGGGCCGATAACGAGCGCGTCAAGCGCTACATCGCCAAGCTCACCATCAATCCGGCGATCGCGGTCGGCATCGCCGACCATGTCGGCTCGATCGAGCCCGGCAAGATGGCGGATCTAGTGATCTGGCCGCGCGCCTCGTTCGGCATCAAGCCATTCATGGTCATCAAGGGCGGCTTCGTCGCCTGGGCGGCGATGGGCGACGGCAATGGCAGCCTCAGCGTCTCCGAGCCGATGATCCAGCGGCCGATGTGGGGTTCGCTCGGCGCGGCGCCGCAGCATCTCGGCGTCAACTTCATGTCGAGCCTCGCGATCGAGGCCGATGTCCGCGGCCGCCTTGGTCTCGTCAAGCAGAGCGTCCCGATCCGGAATGTCCGCCGGCTCGGCAAATCGGACATGCTGAGGAACAGCGCCAAACCGTTTGTCGAAGTCGATCCGCAGACCTTCGAAGTGCGGGCCGACGGCAAGCTGCTGATGTGCCCGCCCGCGGTGAAGGTTCCTCTGGCCCGGAGATATATGCTGCGATGAACATGATGACATCAACGGCATCCCAGCGCGTCGCGGCGGCGCGGGTCGGCATCGGCGGGCCGGTCGGATCCGGCAAGACCGCGCTCGTCGAACGCCTCATTCCGGCATTGCAAGCGCGGGGCATCGATCTTGCCGTCATCACCAATGATCTGGTAACGGCAGAGGACGCTGAGCGCATCCGCCGCTCGGGACTGATCGATCCGGCGCGCGTTGCGGCCGTGGAGGCCGGCGCCTGCCCGCATACCGTGATCCGCGAGGATCCGACGCTGAACATCGAAGCTGCCGACGCGCTGGAGCGGCAGTTTCCCGGCGTCGAATTGATCTTGATCGAAAGCGGCGGCGACAATCTCGCCTCGACCTTCTCGCGCGATCTCACCGATTTCTGGCTTTTCGTCATCGATGTTGCCGGCGGCGACGACATTCCTCGCAAGCGCGGGCCGGGCCCGATCCGCTGCGATGTCCTCATCATCAACAAGACCGATCTCGCGCCTCATGTCGGCGTCGATCTTGCCCGTATGCATGCCGAAGCGCTGACCGTGCGCGGCAATCGGCCGGTGCTCTTGACCAATTGCCGGGGCGGAGAGGGGATCGAGGCGGTGGTGGCGATGATCGAAAAAGACGTGCTGTTCCGAGCGTGACGATCGCGGCACTGGCCAATTGTGCGCAGCTTGATCTCGGCTTTGCCCGGCGCGGCGAGCGGACCGTGATGGATCGCCGGCGGTTTGCCTGGCCCTTCGTGCTCACGCGGTCCTTCGCCCTCGATGCGGTTCCGGCACACATGCTCACCGTGATCGTGCAGACGAGCAGCGGCGCCGTCCATGGCGAGGATCGTCTGCAGCAGCGCATCCGCGTCGCGACGGGCGCGGCGGCGCATGTCACCACCCAGGGCGCGACAGCCGTGCACCGCGCCCATCCGGGCTACACCAGCCGCGAGGCCATCAAGCTCGACGTCGCCCCCGGCGGAGAGCTCGAATTCCTGCCGGAGCCGCGCATCCTGTTTCCGGGGGCTGCGCTGGACCAGACGGTGGAAATCGAGGTCGCGCCCTCGGGCGCAGCCATCATTGCCGATGCGTTCACTGTCCACGATCCCTCGGGCGACGGTCGCCCCTTTCGGCGCCTGACCTCGTCGACAATATTGACGCGGGCCGGCGATGCGGCCGTGATCGACCGGCTCGATATCGCGGCACTGCCGCGCCGACGCGCCGCCCGATATGCAGCGTTCGGAACGGTGTTGCTCGCGCTGCCGGAGAGCTTCGCGATGTGTGAGGAACTCGCTCTGACGCTGACGGAGCGCCTTGGCTCGCTGGGTGATCTCTATGGCGCCGCCAGTCCGTTGCCGATGTGCGCAGGCGTCGGCGTACGCCTTGCCGCGCCCGACCTCCGCAGCATCAGGGCCGGTATCAAAGCAGCGTGGACCGCTTACCGACTGGCGCTGCATGGCGTCGCGCCGGCCGATCGGCTGATATCGGCTACATGAGGCCGGCCTGGCGCAAGGCGTCTTCGATCACCTTGCGAATGCCGCCGACATCTTCGCGAGGGGGCCGGTTTGGCGCCGTCGCTCCGTGTCGCTGCCGGTCGTCGGCCTGTGGCTGTTCAGGCATCTCGGCCGTCACGAGCAATTCGTCCGGCTCCAGAGCGCGGGGCTCAGTGGCGACTCCAGCGGCCGTGTGTTCGGCCGCGAGCCCCCAACGCGCGGCGATCAGGCGCGTCGAAGAGATGCCGACATCGAGGATGAACGGACCGGCGGCGCCGAGCGCATAGGGGCCCTTGTCGTCGATGGGCGTGCCATGGCCCATGCCGGCGATCAGCACCTGTTCGAGGCGGATCTCGCCGCGGACATCGCGCCAGATCCGGCGCGTGACACGCCCGTCCTTGCTGACCTCGTCCGGTTTCGCCGCGACCTGATGAACCCCGCGCCATTGCTCGATGATCGCGTCGGCATTGGCCGCGCTGACGGTCTGGTCGCCCGTCCCCTGCCAGACGGAGAGGGTCGGCCAACCGGTCGAAGGCTTGGCGTCCGGCAGAAGTTTGCGCAAGGCAGGACCGTCTGGAAGCCCGTGGGCCCGCATGACATCGAACGCCCCGGGGATCGTCGTGGCGACGCCATAAGGCAGCCCGGCGATGATCGCGCCGCCGGCAAAAAGCTCGGGATAGTCGGCGAGCATCACCAACGCCATGGCGCCGCCGGCCGACAGCCCGGTGACATAGATCGTGCTTCGGTCGATCGGATAGGCCGCAGTCATCCGGTCGATCATCTGCCGGATCGACAGCGCCTCGCCCTGGTCGCGCTGGAAATCCGACGGCTGGAACCAGTTGAAGCAGCGATTGAGGTTATTGGCCTGCCCCTGCTCGGGGAACAGCAGCGCGAAGCCCGCCTCTTCGGCAAGCATCGACCAGCCGGTCCCTGCGTCATATTGAGCGGCCGACTGCGTGCAGCCATGCAGGACCACCACGAGCGGCATCGCGGCGGCGCGTCGCTTCGGAATGTAGGTCCGCCCCTTGAGCGCACCGGGATTGGACCCGAATGGGCCGAGATCCGCGAGGCGGTCGATGGATGGCGATGGCTGGCCGGGCTGCTTCATGTGCTTGAAGGCAGCCAGGCGAGCGATCGTATCGGACAGGTTGCGCATTGTGGCTCCTCGGCAGCGATCCGCCGGAGACGGACGCCCGTTTGGGGAGGCAGCATGAACGGCTCATGCTGCACTGCACAATGATATAGGAGGGATTTGGCGCGTCACCAGCGTGCGGCGCGCCGAATTTTCAAAATCGATGAAAGTTTGCAGCGCAGGCGACCAACCTGCCGCCGAACGGCGGCTGGATGCGTCGCCTTGCGCTCCGCCCGCTTATTTTCCCGCGAAGACCTTGGAAATCACCGCCTGCGCGTCGGTCTGCACCTCTTTCAGGTGCTCTGCACTCAGGAAGCTCTCGGCATAGATCTTGTAGACCTCTTCCGTGCCGGAGGGGCGCGCGGCGAACCAGCCGTTGCGGGTGACGACCTTCACGCCGCCGATCGGTTCGTCATTGCCGGGGGCGCGCGTCAGCCTCGCCTCGATCGGCTCGCCGGCAAGTTCCGTCGCCTCGATCCTGAGGGGATCGAGCTTCGAAAGCAGCGCCTTTTGCTCGCCAGTCGCCGGCGCATCGATGCGCGCATAGAAGGACTGGCCGAGATCGGCGGTTTCCGAGGCATAGAGCTGGCTCGGGTCCATGCCGGTGCGCGCGGTGATCTCCGCGGCAAGCAGGCCCATGATGATGCCGTCTTTGTCGGTGGTCCAAACGGAACCGTCGCGGCGCAGGAACGAGGCGCCGGCGCTCTCCTCGCCGCCGAAGGCGAGCGTGCCCTCGATCAGCCCCTTGCTGAACCACTTGAAGCCGACCGGCACCTCGACCAGCCGCCGCCCCATCTTGGCGGCGACGCGATCGATCATGCCGCTGGAAACCGCTGTCTTGCCGATGCCGCTGGCGCTGCCCCATTCCGGCCGGTTGGCGCAGAGATAGGCGACCGACGCCGCCAGGAAGGCGTTCGGATTCATCAGCCCGCCTGAAGGCGTCACGATCCCGTGCCGATCGGCATCGGTGTCATTGGCGAAGGCGACGTCGAACCGGTCACGAAGGGCGATCAGCGGCGCCATCGCATAAGGCGACGAGCAGTCCATCCGGATCTTGCCGTCCCAGTCGGCCGTCATGAAGGCGAAGGTCTGGTCGACGACGTCGTTGACCACCGTCGCATCGATGCCGTAGCGCTCGATGACGGGCTGCCAGTAATGGACCGCCGCGCCGCCGAGGGGATCGATGCCGATCCTGACGCCGGCACTGCGGATCGCCTCCATGTCGACGACATTGACGAGGTCCGCGACATAGGGCGTCACGAAGTCATAGGGATGGATGCAGGCCGCCTTACGGGCGCGTGCATAGGGCAAGCGCAGGACGCCCTCGAGCTTGGCCAGCAGCAAGGCATTGGCCTGCTTGCCGATCCAGCCGGTGACGTCGACATCCGCCGGTCCGCCATTGGTCGGGTTGTATTTGAAGCCGCCTTCATCGGGCGGATTGTGGGACGGGCTGATGACGATGCCATCGGCCAGGCCCTCGGTGCGGCCGCGGTTATAGGTCAGGATCGCATGCGAGATGACGGGTGTCGGCGTGTAGCCCCCCGCGGCATCGATCATCGTTTCGACGCCGTTCGCCGCGAGCACCTCGATGGCGCTCGTCTGCGCCGCTTCCGAAAGCGCATGGCTGTCCATGCCAAGGAACAGCGGACCAGTGATCCCCGCCTGCCGACGATAGAGGCAGACCGCCTGCGTGATCGCCAGGATGTGCCATTCGTTGAAAGCGGCGGCAAACGCTGAGCCGCGATGGCCCGAGGTGCCGAACGAGACCTTCTGCGTTGCAATCTCGGCGTCGGGTGTCAGGGCGAAATAGGCCGTCATCAGGCGGGGAATATTGGCAAGCATCGCGCGGGGAACGGGCTTTCCGGCCAGTGAGCTCAATCTCGTGTCCGACATTTCGTTGTCCCTGCGATGGCGTCCTGAAGCAAATAGATCGGCATCCTATCCGCTCAAGATGAAGGCCGCATCTCATTTGCCATGAGTGCCGGCGCGACAGCAGCAGGCAGATCAGACGTCGTGAGACTCCCCGGCTTGCCGGTCCGGCTAGACATTGGAAAGCTCGACGCGGCCGCGCCCGGCGGATTTCGCGCGGAAGAGGGCGAGGTCCGCAGCATTGATGACGCTCTCGGGCGTGAGCCCCTCATGCGGCGTCACCGTGGCGACTCCGGCGCTGATGGTCAGATGGCTGTCCCCATGAGCGATGGCGAGATCGCGAACCCGCTGAACGAGACGCTCGGCCGCCATTCCGGCCGCTTCGAGCGGCGTATCCAGCAGCACGATGATGAACTCCTCGCCGCCGAACCGCGCCGCGAGATCCGCAGGACGGCTGGCGCCGCTCTGGATGACGCCGGCAACCTTTTTCAGGACTTCGTCCCCCGCGAGGTGTCCATAGGTATCGTTGTAGCGCTTGAAATAATCGACATCGATCATGATCAGCGACATTTGCGATCCGGTTCGCGCCGCCCGCCGCCATTCCGCCTGGATATACTCATCGAAGTAGCGCCGGTTGCCGAGACCGGTCAGCCCGTCGATCCGCGTCAGCCGCTCAAGCTCCAGATTGGCGATCATCAGCTGGCGCTGACTTTCCCGCAGGGCCGCATAGGCGGCGTCGCGCTGGACGTGATCGAGATAGGCGCGCGTGTGATAGCGGATGCGCGCGATGAGCTCGACCCTGTCGGGGAGCTTGACCAGATAATCGTTGGCGCCGGCGCGGAACGCTTCGCTCTTGGTGGCCGGGTCTTCCTTCGTGGAGAGCACGATGACCGGAACGGCATGCGTCGTCGCCCTGCCGCGATATTGCCGCACGAGATCCAGCCCGTCGATGCCGGGCATGACGAGGTCCTGAAGGATGACGGTCGGCTTGACTTCGTCCGCGACGCGCAGTGCATCGAGCGGATTGGTGCAATAGTGGAAGTCGAGATCTGCTTCTCCGGCGAGGGCGCGCCGCACGGCCTCGCAGATCAACACCTGGTCGTCGACCAGCAGGACCATGGAATTGTAGCTCTCAGCCGGCGCGAGCGATGGTGCCTCTGCCGCGTCGGATTGGCCAGTCATGCTGCCTCTCTTCAGAAGGATCGCATGCTGGCTTCGACGAGCCGGCCGGCGATCGCATGGAGTGGGAGAATTTCGGCGGCCGCGGCGAGCGCGGCAGCCGCTTTCGGCATCCCGTAGACGGCGCTGGTCGCCTTGTCCTGCGCGATCGTCAGATGATGACGATCTCGAAGCATTTTCAGGCCCTTGGCTCCATCCCTGCCCATTCCGGTCAACAATACGCCACACAATTCGCCGCGCCACTGTCGCGCCGCGCTCTCGAAGAACACATCGACGGATGGCCGATAGGGATAGTCACGTGGTTCGGACGTATAGCCGAGTTCACCGGTCGATTTGAAGATGAGATGATCGCTCGTCGCCGCGACCAATACGACGCCAGTCTCCGGCCGGTCCCCTTCCTCGGCGGTTCTGACACCAAGCGACGTGTGTTGCCCGAGCCATGACGCCAGGCCAGGCGCGAATTTTGCGTCGACATGCTGGACCAATACGACCGCGGCTCCGAAGTTGCCTGGCAGCCCGCCCAGAACCGTGGCAACGGCGGCGGGGCCGCCGGCCGAAGCGCCGATCGCAACGAGCTTCCGCGCCGTGCCGGTCTCGCGGCGGAGCGGATCATGTGTGGCGCGCGGGGGCCGGCTGTCGCCCATCAGCTTCCGGATCGTCGTGATCTTCGAGAGCAGAAGCGCCGCCTGTTCGGCGAGATCGCCATTCGGTCCAACCGCTGGAATGTCCACCACATCGAGCGCTCCATGACCCATGGCGTCGTAGACACCGGCGACATTCGCATCGATGCTTGCCGTAACCAGCAGGATCGGGCAGGGCGTCTCGGCCATGATCCGCCGCGTCGCCTCGACGCCATCCATCTCGGGCATGTTAAGGTCCATCAGCACGAGATCCGGCAGGTCGCGCCGGCAGGCCTCGACCGCCTCGCGGCCATTGGCGGCCGTCCATGCCAGCTGATGTTCCGGCGCTTTCGCGATCAGCCGTCGCAGCAATTCGACAGCCATCGGAAGGTCATTGACGATGGCGATCCTCATGAAATCGCCCCTTGCCGGCGCTCAGTACGCATCATTCTGATGCCTCTCCGATCAGATCCGCGACGGCATGAACCAGTGTTTCGTCGTGAAAGCTCCCCTTGGTGAGGTAGTAGTCCGCGCCGGCGTCGAGGCCGCGCCGGCGGTCTTCCTCGCGGTCCTTGTAGGAAACGATCATCACCGGCAGGGCGCCGAGGCGACCATCCTGCTTGATCAGTGTTACCAGCTCGATCCCGTCCATGCGCGGCATGTCGACATCGGTCACCACGAGATCGAAATTGCCGGCGCGAACGGCGTTCCAGCCGTCCATCCCGTCGACGGCCACCTCGACTTCATAGCCGTGATGCTCCAGCAGCTTGCGCTCGAGTTCGCGGACCGTGAGCGAATCGTCGACGACGAGAACGCGCTTGCGGCGCCGGTCGCTGCTCGCTGCTGCACTGCGCTGTAACGTGCGCAGTCGTCCCGAACCCGCGAGCTTCTCGGCCGAGCGGAGGAGATCGTCGATGTCGATGATCAGGACGGGCGAGCCATCCTCCATGAGGGCAGCGGCGCTGACATCCTTGACCTTGGAGAGGCGCGGGTCGAGCGGACGCACGACAAGCTCCCGTTCGCCGAGGAAGCGATCGACGATCAGGCCGTAGGAATCCTCGCCTTCGCCGATCACGACGACCGAAAGGTCGGCATCGCCCGCCTGTGCTTCCCCGCGTTCGAGCAGTTCGTGCGCCGTGATGAGCCCGACCTGGCGGGTGCCGAAGCGAAAATGCGGCCGTCCGACCAAAAGTTCGATGGCGTCGCGCGGCAGGCGCAAGGTTCGGGTGATGCCGGCGAGCGGAAATGCGTAAGGCTCATCGGCGATCTCGACGAGCAGGGTCCGCACCACCGAGAGGGTGAGGGGAAGCTGCAGCTGAAACTGCGTGCCCGCGCCCGGCTGCGTCGTGACGCTGGCGACGCCGCGCACCTGCTTCGCCATGCTCTGGACCGCATCGAGACCGACGCCGCGGCCGGAAATATCGCTGACGGTCGGCTTCATCGAGAACCCGGGCAGGAACAGGAACTCGAGCAGTTCCGCCTCGCTGAGGCGCGCGGCGGTCTCCTCGCTCGTCAATGCCCGCGCGACCACGGCGCGGCGGAGCCTGTCGAGATCGACGCCGCGACCGTCGTCTGCGACGATGATTTGCAGTTGCCCGGCATTATGGCGCGCCTCAAGGCGGATCAGCCCTTCCGGCGGCTTGCCGGCGGCCACTCGCTCCTCGGGCATTTCGAGGCCGTGATCGACGGCGTTGCGAAGCAGATGGCCGAGGGGCGCCTCGAGCTGGTCGAGAATGTCGCGGTCGATGCTGTTGGAACCGCCGACGATCTCAAGGCTGACGTCCTTGCCCAGTGCGCGGCCGAGATCGCGCACCATGCGCGAATAATGGCGCACGCCGTCCTCGAAGGGGCGCATCCGGCTTTGAAGGGTCTCGGCATAGAGCCGATTGGCGAGATCCGTCCCGCGGCGGTCGATGGTGTCGAGTTCGGCGAGCCGCTCGGCAAGGAAATCGCGGCTGTCGGCAAGGCGGTCCTGGACCTCGGCGAAGGCGTGGCCGGTCCGAGGGTCGCCGCCCTGCGAAGGCAGCGTCGCGCGGAGATCGTCGAGGGCTTTTGCCAAGGCCAGATGGTGGCGCTTCAGGCGCAGCAGGGCATCGGCGAAAGGCCGGAGGCGTCGCGCCTCCATCAGCGATTCCCCTGCCAGCCCCAGCAGGCGGGTCATGCCTTCGGCCGTGATCCGCACGATCCGGTCCGAACCGACGGCCGCGCCCGACGCCTCGCTGGACGCGGTTTCGGGCGTGGCATGTTGTTCGGCAGCTGGCATCGGCACCGATGCTGCAGGATGCCGGTCCGGGTCGGGGGCATCGGAGGCCACCGCCAATTCAAGCTGGCGCTCGAAATCGACGACGGCAGGGATGGCTGCATCGCCGCCTTCTGGCGCTCCGGATGCGACCAAAGCCAGCAGATCGACGCCTTTCAGCAGGATATCGATGTGATCGCGGCGAAGGCGAAGCTTGCCGTGCTGCGCGGCGACGAGACACTCCTCCATGGCATGCGCAACGCGGACGGCGGGGACAAGATCGATGATCCGAGCGGCGCCCTTCAGCGAATGGGCCGCGCGCATGCAGGCCTCGAGGTGATTGGCGGCAACGGGATCACGCTCGAGGGCGAGAAGTCCGTCCGTCAAGGCTTGCGACTGCGACTGAAGCTCGGCGCGGAAGAGATCGAGCAGCGAGAACTGGCTGAGATCCTCGCTCACGCGATGCTCCGATCGAGCGCGTCGAGAACGAGCTGATCATCGAGCCGGCCCACGCTGCGTCCCTGCCAGCTGATCATGGCCGTCGCGAAGCGCGCGGCTGCTTTACCGATGGTCGCAGGCGTCCCTGTGAGGTCGCCGGCCGCATAGCGGTGGATGCCGTGCACCTCGTCGACCGGAAAAGCCAGACGGCGTCCCTCGCGTCCGATGACGACCATGCGCGCGAAGGTTTTGATGCGATCACTGCGCTCGCCGGATGAGCCATCGCCGATGCCAAGCAGCGCTGCCAGGGACACGCAGACCAGCAGCTCGCCGCGCACATTGACGATGCCGAGCAGCATTTCGTCACGCCGATGTGGCAGAGAGTGGATGCGTCTCGGTTCGGCGATCTCATGGAAGAGGGCGGTCGACAACGCCAGCCACTCCGCGCCGATGCGGAAAATCACGACGGTCTGATCCGCCGAGGCGGAATCGGCGACCCTATCGGAGACGGCTGCCGTGCCAGCGAAATGGCGCGCCCAGTCCTCGCGATATCCCGGGGGCAAGGGGCGGTCGAGCAGGGTGCGTGCGCTGGCGCCGGTCCTTCTCTCGTCCGGTTCGGAATCGCCGCTCATTGCGCACGGCTCCTTTTCTCAATCCTTGCCAGCCGGTTGTTCATCATTCTGGCGCTGGCAACGTCACCCTGACGTTGCAGCAGCAGCGCAAGATGCGCCAGCGTTTCGCGATGATCAGGCGCCAGATAGAGCGTCTTGCGATAGTTCTCGATGGCGAGGGCAGGCTCTCCGGCAGCGTCATGCGCAAGGCCCAGCAGGTAATAGACCTCCGCAGCGGGCCCGAAGCGATCGATATGCTGGCCGGCCGCCGCTTTCGCCTCGTTGAGCTGTCCGGCATTGGCTGCGCGCTCGATGGCTGCGAGGCTGGTCGTTGCGGGATCCGGCGCGGTGTTCACATGAGGGGCGATGTCTCGCGGACGCTGGATCGTCCGGGCAACGGCCGGCGCCGACCGCCTCGGCGGAAGCTGCGCCTTGGCCTTCGGCGGCGGCGTTGCTTCCGAGCGCGGAACTGTCTCGGCGCTCTGCTTCAGGAAGGCGAACGCCATCGGCATGCGGGCCGAAACGAAGCCACACAGCGTCGGAAGGCTCGACTCCGCCGGACCGACCAGCAGCATGCCGCCCGGCGCGAGGATCTGGCCGAGGCGCTCCAGGGCGCGCTCCTGGCGCGTGCGGTCGAAATAGATCAGGAGGTTTCGGCAGAACACGATGTCGTACGAGTCCGGCGCGACAGGCACGGCGACGTCGAAAAGGTTGGCCGCGCGGAACGTGACCTGTTCCCGGACCGCTGCGACGGGACGATAGCCGCCCGGCACGGCCTCGCAGAAGCGCCCGCGAAAGGCGAGATCCTCGCCGCGAAACGAATTGCGGCCGAAGACGGCCCGCTCCGCCTGGGCGATGTTGCGCGTCGAGACGTCGACGCCCTCGACGAGAAAATCCGAGCTCGCGAAGCCGGCATCGAACATCGCCATTGCTGCCGAATAGGGCTCCTCTCCGGTCGAGCAGGGCAGGCTGAGAATACGGATTGGCTGACCGGGCCGGCGGTTCGCCCGCAGATGACGCACCATCGCGGCGAAAGCCTCGCGATCGCGGAAGAACCAGGTCTCCGGGATGACGACGGCGTTGATTAGCTCCTGCAATTCCTGGCGTGATTCGGTCACCAGGCGCCAGTAGGTGGCGGGTTCTGCAATCTGCGTCGCCGCCATGCGCTGCTTCAGGGCGAACTCGATAACGGAGCTGCTGACCGAGGCGGCATTCATCCCGATTGTATCGCGGAGCAGCCTCTCGATGTCGGCCGAGATCATATCGTCGCACCACTGTCTTGAAACAGGATGGCGCGGATTTCGGCCGTCAGCAGAGCTTCGGCGCGGATCCACTGGATGAGCCCTTCGGCATCGGCGGCGACTGGGCCGAGATAAGCGGGCGTGCCCGCCTCGACGCCGGTCGGGACGAAGTCCGACGCTGGCCGGGACACCGTCTCGACAACGTGTTCCGCGCAAAGGGCGAGGCGGCGATAGGTCCCTTCGGCAGACGGATAGCGGATGAGGATGATCCGCGTGCTCATGACCGTTGCCGATGGTCGGCCCAGGGCGAGGCTGGAAAGATCGATGAGCGGGACGGGCGCGCCATGATAGTTGATCGCGCCGACGACGCCGGACGGCGCGCCCGGCAGTGCCTTCGCGTCCATGAACGGCAGGACCTGCTCGATCTGATCGGCGTCGATAACATAGCGGTCCTTGCCGACGCGGAACATCAGGAACAGCATGCGCGGACCCTCGCTCTCGCTCGCTCAGGCGCGCAGCTTGAACCGCGAGATCGCGCTGCGGAGGCCATTCGACACCTCGTTGAGCTCGTCGATGGCGAGCGTCGATTGCTGAAGCGATTCGACGGTCTGCTGTGCCGCTTCTGAAAGCTGTGACAGGGCCTCGCTGATCTGTCCGGCGCCGGTCGCCTGGGCCTGCATGCCCTCGTTGGCGATCTCGAACTGGGGAACCAGACCCTGCACCTGCTGAATGATCTCGGTCAGCTGGCCGCCGACCTGCTGCACGTCGAGCATACCGCGCCGCACTTCCTCCGAGAATTTGTCCATGCCCATCACGCCGGCGGCCACGGCTGATTGGATGTCCTTGACCATCTGCTCGATGTCATAGGTCGAGACGGCGGTCTGGTCGGCGAGACGGCGGATTTCCGTCGCGACCACAGCGAAGCCGCGGCCATATTGACCCGCCTTCTCGGCCTCGATGGCGGCATTCAGCGAAAGCAGATTGGTCTGGTCGGCGACCTTGGTGATCGTGGTGACGACCTGATTGATGTTGCCGGCCTTCTCGCTCAGCACCGCGAGCTTTGCGTTGATCTCGCTGGCGGCTTCCATCACATGCCGCATGGTGGCTTCCATGCGCGCGAGGCCGGCCTGGCCGCCGCCGGCCAGCGTTGCCGTCTGCTCCGCAACCGCGGAGACTTCGTCCATCGTGCGCACCAGTTCGTTCGAGGTCGCCGAGATCTCCTTCGAGGTAGCGCCGATTTCGGTCGTCGTGGCGGCGATTTCGCTCGCAGTTGCCTGCTGTTCCTTCGATGTCGCGGCCACCTCGGTGATCGAGGTGTTGACCTGGATACTGGAGCGCTGAACCTGGCCGATCAGGGTGGTGAGGTCGTCGGCCATGCTGTTGAAGCCGTCGGCGAGGGTCGTGAATTCGTCCCGGTGATCGAGCTGGAGCCGCCGGCTGAAATCGCCCTGACGCATCATTTCGACCAGCCCGAGCAACTTGCCAAGCGGGATCGTGACGGCGCGGAACAGCACGATCCCGGCCAGCACGGCAAGGATAACCGCGATGACGAAGCCGATCGCGAGGGCGAGTTCTGCCGAGCGCACGATCGAGACGATCTTTTGCGTCGAGATCGACGTCTCGGCCTGATTGTTGGTCGCCATCGTTTCGATGGAAACGAGGATCTTCTGCAACCGCGGTTCGAGGTCGCCGCGTATCGTCGCAAGAAGCGCTGGCGCCGAGGCGTCCGACTTCGCAGCGCTCAACATCGCGTCCTCGGCTGC
Organism: Kaistia sp.; assembly: GCA_035555375.1. Lineage (GTDB taxonomy): Bacteria > Pseudomonadota > Alphaproteobacteria > Rhizobiales > Kaistiaceae > Kaistia. The sequence continues at coordinate 117,346 of DATMGR010000041.1, forward strand.
CAGATAGTCGGTTCCGAGCACGCGAAGCGTCTGGTCGCTTTCGCGATCCTGATCGGAATCGATCCTCTGACGGAAATCCGAGATGAAGACGTTCAATCTCTGGCGATTTTCGAGGATCGCCGCGATGGTGCCGGCCCGCGCTGCCGGGGTCTCATCGAGCGCGAGCTGGCGCAAGAGCGCAACCCCGTCGCTCCAGGTGGCGCGCATCTTGAGCCCCGCCACCAGCGAGGGGACCGAATTGGTCTCCACGATCGTCGCTTCGTGCTCCGTCTGCCGGAACCAGTAATAGGCCGTGCCAGCTATCGCCGTCAGGACCACGAGGACCGCCAGGAAGCTGACGAGGATCCGGTGGCGTATCGACAGGTTCATCATCGGCTGTTTCCGTCATCAGTGCGCGGGCGAAAGGGTGTTCGTCGATCAGGGGTCATCGTCTGGCCGATCATGCCACCGATTGGTTTCACCTCCGTTGCGTCAGGCGATGTCGTATTATGGTTGGGTGGCGTCGCGTGGCAGAGGTGGACGGCGTCGACCTGTGGCCCCATTCAGATGAGAATTCATCAAGCCCGGCAACGGAGGAAGTGCCATGGCGAAGAACGCGATCTGTCTCTGGTATGACGGTGAAGCAGAAGTCGCCGCGAATTTCTATGCGAGCGTCTTTCCCGACAGTTCCGTCGATGCCGTTCATCGGGCACCCGGGCCGTCTATCTGCTGCCGGCGCCGCTTTCGGTGATCCTCAAATCCCAACAAGCCGACCTATCGCCGCGATCGAGGCAGCCCGCCGCGGCTGAGGCAGGCCCGGGCGAGGATCAGTGTCGCCGGCCTCCCTCGACTTCGCCGCTCGCCGCCCCATCTTCTATTATTCAGGGCAAAGCCGGGCTGGGAATCCATGAATCAGACTGCCGCACCGTTCATCGACGAGATGGCAACGCTCTCGCCTGCTCTCAGCAACGCGCGCGACGAAGCAGTGCGTTATTGGTCACCAAAGGATGTTCCGTCGGCCGTCCTGCTGCTGGCCTTTGGCCACCGCCTGGCCGACGATTTTGATGCGGCCGGCATCGGCACCAGCGAGCCCGTCTTCGACGGGATCGAGCGCGCGCTGGCCGAAGGCGACGCGGCAACCCAGGCCGCGGCCTCCGCCATGATCGAGGCTGTCGTCGCCCGCGCCGTCGACCTCGAAATCTGGCCGGAAATGCGTACGATGTTCCGGGACAAATCGGCGGCCCACGCCCTCACATGCATGACGCTCGACCGTTAAGGCCCGAAGAGCGACTGTTCAGTCGCCCGGCCGCTTTTCCTTATCTTTTCCTGATGCGGCTGCTCTGCCTCCGCAATCGATAACTGACACCGATCCGCCCATTTTCCTCCCTGCAAAACCATCAGGGGACGCATCATGGCGGACGTCATCTATCTCGTTATCGGCATCGGCTCGCTTCTGGCGCTCGGCGCCTATGGCCGGCTGCTCACCAGGTTGATGTGAGGCTCTCATGATCGAGCCCCTCATCGGCCTCGGCGTCGCATTGCTGCTGGCCGCATATCTGGTCATCGCGCTGCTTCATCCAGAGAAATTCTAGGCCTTCGGAGCGTTTCATGTCCTTCGTCGGATGGCTGCAGATCGCAGCCCTTTTTCTTGCCGTCCTCGCGGTGATCAAGCCGCTCGGCCTCTATATGGCGCGCGTCTTTTCGGGCGAGCGCACATTTCTGTCGCCAGTGCTCGCGCCTGCCGAAAAGGCGCTTTACCGGCTCGCCGGCGTCGATGACCAGCGCGAGCAGGGATGGCTCGCCTATGCCTTCGCGATGCTGGCCTTCTCCATCGCCGGCTTTGTCGTGCTCTACGCCATCCTGCGGCTCCAGGCGGTTCTGCCCTTCAACCCGCAAGGCTTCGGCAATGTGGCGCCGGATCTCGCCTTCAACACGGCCATCAGCTTCCTGACCAACACCAACTGGCAGAACTACGCCGGCGAGACGACCATGAGCCAGTTCAGCCAGATGGCCGGACTGACCGTGCACAACTTCCTGTCGGCCGCCACCGGGATCGCAATCGCGATGGCGGTGACGCGCGCCTTCATGCGCTCCAGGGCAAAGACACTCGGCAATTTCTGGGTCGATCTCACCCGGGCGACGCTCTATGTGCTGCTCCCGCTTTCGATCGTGGTCGCGCTCGTCTTCGTGGCGATGGGATTGCCGCAGACGCTCACGGCCTCGGTGACGGCGACCACCCTCGAAGGGGGACGTCAGGTCATCGCGCTCGGTCCCGTCGCCAGCCAGGAGGCGATCAAGCAGATCGGCACCAATGGCGGCGGCTTCTTCAACGTCAATGCCGCTCATCCCTTCGAAAATCCAAGCGCGCTGTCGAACCTTCTGAACATCTTCGCGATGCTCTCCGTCTCCGCCGCGCTCGTCTACAGCTTTGGCCAGATGGTCGGCGAGCGCCGGCAGGGCTGGGCCTTTCTGGCGACCATCGCCATCCTGCTCATCGCAGGGGTCGGCGTCATCTATTGGGCCGAGGCGCATGGGAACCCGATCCTGACAGCGCTTGGGATCGACCCATCAGCCGGCAACATGGAAGGCAAGGAGGTCCGCTTCGGCCAATCGGCGAGCGCGCTCTATGCCGCCGTCACGACGGGACTGTCCGACGGCGGCGTCAACGCCATGCATGGTTCCCTGACTGGAATTGGCGGCCTCGTGCCGATGTTCCTGATCCAGCTTGGCGAGGTCCTGCCGGGCGGCGTCGGATCGGGCCTCTATGGGCTGATCGTCTTCGCCATTCTCGCGGTGTTCGTTGCCGGCCTGATGGTGGGTCGCACACCGGAATTTCTCGGCAAGAAGATCGATGGCCGCGAGATGAAGTTCGCCATGCTGGCCGTGCTGATCCTTCCGGTGGCAATCCTTGGTTTCACCGCCGTCTCGGCGATGCTGCCGGCAGCCGTCGCCAGCATCGGCACGCCGGGGCCGCATGGACTTTCCGAGATCCTCTACGCCTACAGCTCGGCGGCGGGAAACAACGGCTCCGCCTTTGGCGGGCTCTCCGGCAACACGACCTGGTACAATGTGACGCTCGCGATCGCCATGCTGCTCGGACGCTTCGCCTATGTGATCCCGGTCCTCGCGATTGCCGGCTCCCTTGCCGCCAAGGTCCGGGCGCCGGCCTCCAGCGGCACGTTTCCGACCCATGGACCGCTTTTCGTCGGCCTGCTGATCGGCGTGATCCTCATCCTCGGTGGCCTGCAGTTCTTTCCGGCCCTGGCGCTCGGACCGATCGTCGAGCACTTCGCCATGCTCGCCGGCCAGACTTTCTGAAGGGAAACATCATGTCGTCTCCTCATCACTCGGCCCCGGCGACGAACCGGGCGCCTGGAGTGCTCGATCCGGCAATCCTCGTTCCGGCCGTCAAATCGGCCTTCGCTAAGCTCGATCCGCGCCAATTGATGCGCAATCCGGTGATCTTCGTGACCGAGGTGGTCGCGGCGCTGGTGACGCTCTTCTTCCTGCGCGATCTCATGGCTGGCGGAGATCCCGGCTTTTCCGGCCAGATCGCCGCCTGGCTCTGGTTCACCGTGCTGTTCGCCACATTCGCGGAGGCGGTCGCGGAAGGACGTGGCCGCGCACAGGCCGACAGCCTGAAGCGTAGTCGCTCGGACCTGCACGCCATGCGGCTCACCGGCCAAGGCGATGCCACGGAACGGGTTGCGGCCACGGATCTCAAGGTCGGTGATCTCGTGCTGGTCGATGCCGGGGAGCTGATCCCCGGCGACGGCGAGGTCATCAGCGGCATTGCCTCGGTCAATGAAAGCGCCATCACCGGCGAATCCGCGCCCGTCATCCGCGAGGCGGGCGGCGATCGCTCCGCCGTGACCGGTGGCACCGAGGTGCTGTCGGACCGTCTGAAGATCCGCATCACGACCGCGCCGGGCTCAAGCTTCGTCGATCGCATGATTGCCCTGATCGAAGGGGCGAAACGCCAGAAGACGCCGAACGAGATCGCGCTGTCGATCCTGCTGGCGGGCCTCACCTTGATCTTCCTGATCGCCGTTGTGACGCTCTGGAGCCTTGCCCTCTATTCGGGCACGATCCTTTCGGTGACCGTGCTCGCCGCGCTGCTGGTCACGCTGATCCCGACCACGATCGGCGGCCTGCTCTCGGCGATCGGCATCGCCGGCATGGACCGCCTGGTGCGGTTCAACGTGATCGCCACCTCCGGCCGGGCCGTGGAGGCAGCCGGCGACGTCGATACGCTCCTGCTCGACAAGACCGGAACGATCACCTTCGGCAACCGGATGGCGACCGATTTCCTGCCGGCTCCCGCGGTGAGCGAAGGCGATCTGGCCGAGGCGGCGCTGCTTGCAAGCCTTGCCGACGAAACGCCCGAGGGGCGTTCGATCGTCGCGCTGGCGCGGGGCGACTATGGCATTCCCGCGCCCGACGTGACGCCGGACGCGACCATTCCCTTCGCCGCGGAAACACGGTTGTCCGGTGTCGACATCGGCGAACGGCGGATCAGGAAGGGCGCGGTCGATTCCGTGCTTCGGTTTGCCGGCATCGGCCCGAACGACGTCCCGGCCGCGTTCCAGGCCGACGTCGATCGGGTGGCTCGGACCGGCGGAACGCCGCTCGCGGTCTGCGAGGGATCGCGGCTGCTTGGGGTCATCCATTTGAAGGATGTCGTCAAACCCGGCATCAAGGAGCGTTTTCAACAGATGCGGGCCATGGGCATCCGCACGGTCATGGTCACCGGCGACAATCCCGTCACGGCCGCTGCGATCGCGTCGGAAGCTGGCGTCGACGATTTCCTCGCCGAGGCCAAGCCGGAGGACAAGCTCGCCTATATCCGCAAGGAGCAGGAGGGTGGCAGGCTGATCGCCATGTGCGGCGACGGCACCAACGACGCGCCTGCTCTGGCGCAGGCCGATGTCGGCGTCGCCATGCAGACCGGCACGCAGGCGGCGCGCGAAGCGGCCAATATGGTCGACCTGGATTCGAGCCCAACCAAGCTCATCGAGATCGTCGAGATCGGCAAGCAACTGCTGATGACCCGCGGCTCGCTGACCACGTTCTCGATCGCCAACGATGTCGCCAAGTATTTCGCGATCATCCCGGCGCTGTTCGTGGCGACCTATCCGGCGCTCGCCGCGCTCAACATCATGGACTTGGGATCGCCCCGCTCGGCCATTCTCTCCGCCGTCATCTTCAACGCGCTGATCATCGTGGCGCTCATTCCGCTCGCGCTGAAGGGCGTCTCCTATCGCCCGGTCGGCGCGGCGGCACTGCTCCGCCGCAACCTTCTCGTCTACGGCCTCGGCGGCCTGGTCCTGCCATTCGCCGGCATCAAGCTCGTCGATCTTGCCGTCAACGCCCTCCATCTGGTGTAGCCATGCTCGCTCAAATCCGGCCCGCGCTCGTGCTGACAGCGCTGTTCACCGTTCTGCTCGGTCTTGCCTATCCGCTTGCGATCACCGGCATTGCTGGCCTCGCCTTCCCGGGCGAGGCGCGCGGCAGCCTCATCGAGCATGACGGAAAGGTCGTCGGCTCTGCGCTGATCGGCCAGTCCTTCGTCTCCGATCGCTACTTCTGGCCGCGCCCATCCGCGACCGGGCCCGACCCCTACAATGCTGATGCCTCCTCGGGCTCCAATCTTGGCCCGACATCGGCCAAGCTGAAGGACACCGTCGCCGCCAATATTGCGAAACTTCGCGCTTCCGGCGTGACGGGGTCGGTCCCGGCCGACGCCGCGACCGCGTCCGGCTCGGGTCTCGATCCGGATATCTCGCCCGAATTCGCCTACGCGCAGGCCAAGCGGATAGCGGCGGCGCGCGGATTGAGCGAGAAGGATGTCCTGGATCTCATCGCAGAGGTTCACGAGGGACGGCTCATGGGCTTCATCGGTGAACCGCGCGTCAACGTGCTGAAGCTCAATCTGGCGCTCGACAAACTGCAAGGCTGATCCGCCGACATGTCGGACCGCACGAGGAATGACGAAAGGCTCGATCCGGACCTGCTGCTGGCCTCGGCCGGCGCGGAGGGGCGGGGACGGCTGACCGTCTTCCTTGGCGCGGCGCCCGGCGTCGGCAAGACCTATGCGATGCTGTCGCGGGCTGCCCGGCTTCAGCGCAGTGGCGTCGACGTCGCGGTCGGTTTCGTCGAAACGCATGGTCGCGCCGAGACAGCGGACCTTCTCCGCGGTCTCGAGGTGCTGCCGCGCCGTCCGGCTGCCGGGAGCCATGGCATCGAGGCCTTTGACCTCGATGCCGCGCTGGCGCGTCATCCCCGCGTCATGATCGTCGACGAACTCGCCGCCAGCAATCCGGCCGGCTCGCGCCATCCGAAGCGCTACCAGGATATCGAGGAACTCCTCGGCGCCGGCATCGATGTCTGGACGACGCTCAACATCCAGCATCTCGAGAGTCTTGCCGACGTCGTCGCCGACATCACCGGGGTCCGCGTTCGCGAGCGCGTGCCCGATGTGGTGCTGAGCAAGTCGGACGAGGTGGTGCTGGTCGACCTGCCACCGGCCGAGCTCATCGAGCGACTGAAGGACGGCAAGGTTTATCTGCCCGACAATGCCAGGCGGGCGAGCGAACGGTTCTTCCGCCTCGGAAACCTGACGGCGCTGCGGGAACTGGCGCTGCGGCGTACCGCTGACCTCGTCGACGACGACGTCGTCGAATATGTGAAGCAGCACGCCATCAAGGGCGCTTGGGCAAGTTCCGAGCGGCTGATCGTCTGCATCGGGCCGGATGCGCTCTCCGAGCGCGTTGTCCGCACGGCGAGTCGTTTGGCCTCAGGGCTGAACGCCCCGTTCATCGTGGTGTCGCTGGAACGGGCCGATCACGAGGCAAACGCCGCCGATCCCGGCCGGATCGATGCGTTGTTTCGTCTCGCCGAGAGCCTTGGGGGCGAGACGCGTCGGCTGGTCTCGACCGACTTCGTCTCTGATCTGCTGAAGCTCGCGCGCAGCGAACATGCGACGCAATTCGTCGTCGGCGCGAATATCCGTCGCCGTTGGTGGCCGTTTCGCGCGCCCTCGCTCGGCGAGGCGCTGGTCGCCCGCGCCAGCGGGCTCGCCGTCCACCTGATTACGGAGGATCGTGACGAGCCGCCGCGTCCGGCGCGCCCCCGGCGCCGCGTCGCTATCCACGCGCCTGCGGTCGCGCTCGCCGTGGCCACGGTCGCGCTCGCCACCGCGCTCGGGCTCGCGATCGGCCATCTGGTGCCGCTCTCCAATGTCTCGCTGCTGTTCCTGCTTGCCGTGGTGGTCTCGGCCAATCGCGCCGGCTATGTCGCGGCGCTCACCGCAGCCGTTCTGTCGGGTCTCGCCTATAATTTCTTCTTTATCGCGCCGCTCTACACCTTCACGATCGCCTCGCCGCACGAAGTCTTCGCCTTCGCGGTGTTTCTCTTCGCCGCGATCTTCGCGGGCGGGCTTGCCTCGCGCGTTCGCGAGCAGGCGGAGACGGCGCGCGCACGCGCGATCGCGGTGCAGTCGCTCTATGACTTCGCGCGCAAACTGTCGCGGACGGCGCGGACGGAGGACGTGCTCTGGGCAGCGGTCTCGCAACTCAACGAAAGTTTCGGCCGTCCGGCGGTGCTGCTGCTGCCGGCGGGCGACGAATTGCGGATGGCCGCAGCCTGGCCGCCCGACGTCGAGCTCGGCGTCTCCGAGACGGCCGCCGCCCGTTGGGCCTTTCAACACAACGAGGCTGCCGGCCATCGAACAGGAACTCTGCCCGCAAGCGCTTACCAGTTCCGCCCGCTGGAGAGCCCGCACGGCATCGTCGGGGTCTGTGGCATTGGCTGGGGCGAGCAGGACCTGGACGGGCAGTCGGAGCGCATGCTGCTCGCCGTCATGGATCAGGCCGCGATTGCCATCGACCGCGCGCGCCTTGCCGAAGAGGGCATCGCGCAGGCTACCCGGCTGGAGGGTGAAGCCCTCCGCGCGACGCTGCTTTCCTCCATCTCGCACGATCTGCGCACGCCGCTGGCCACCATCACGGGCGCCGTCACCAGCCTTCGCGAACTCGGCGATCGCATGGACCCGGAAAGCCGCGATGATCTGCTCCTGACGATCGAGGAAGAAGGGGCACGGCTCAGCCGTTTCGTCGCCAACCTTCTCGACATGACGCGGATCGAGGCCGGCGCGCTCGAAGTGCGCAGGGAGTGGCTCGACATCGCCGATGTGATCCGGGCCGCAGTCGAGCGCTGCCGGCGCTATTTCCCCGGCCTGGTGGTCGAGACCAGCATCGCGCCGGGGCTGCCGCTGATGCAGGGCGACGGTGTTCTCCTAGGGCAGGTTCTGTTCAACCTGCTCGATAACGCGTCCAAATATGCTGCCGGCGAGCCGGTTCGGATCTATGCGCGCAAGGAAGCGGATGCGATCGTCATCTCGGTCACCGATCAGGGCAGCGGAATTGCAAAGGCTGAGCTCGAGAGCGTGTTCGAAAAATTCTATCGCCGTGGACAGCCCGATGGCCGTGCGCCCGGCACAGGGCTCGGGCTTTCGATCGCGCGGGGCTTCGTCGAGGCGATGGGCGGCACGATCAAGGCCGAAAGCCCGGCGCAGCGTCGCCGCGGTACGCGCATGGTGATCCGCTTCCCCTTGCCGGATCATCACGAGACGATGGTAGCGCGGCCATGAGCGGCGATCGGATCCTGGTCGTCGACGACGAGCCGCAGATCCAGCGCTTCCTGAAGCCGGCGCTCACGGCTGCAGGATATGAAGTGATCCAGGCCGCGACCGGCGCCGAGGCCTTGAAGTTCGCAGCCACGGCCGCGCCCGACGTTGTCATCCTCGATCTCGGTCTGCCGGATATGGACGGCAAGGACGTCGTCGCGAAGCTGCGGGGCTGGAGCGAGGTCCCTATCGTCATCTTGTCGGCGCGCGACCGCGAGACCGAGAAGATCGCCGCGCTCGATCTCGGCGCCGACGACTATATCGAGAAGCCGTTCGGCATCGGCGAATTGACGGCCCGCATCCGCACGGCGCTCCGACACCGGATGCGACAGGCCGGCGAATTCGAAAGCGTGTCCGTCGATGGCGTCGAGATCGACACCTTGCGCCGACTGGTGACGCGCGACGGCGAGACGGTAAAGCTGACGCCGAAGGAATACGACCTCCTGGTCTTGCTGGCGCGCCATGCCGGGCGCGTCGTCACGCATCGCACGCTCCTGACCGCGGTCTGGGGGCCGGCGCATGGCGAGGACCTGCATTATCTGCGCGTCTTCGTCGGCCAGCTCCGCCAGAAGATCGAGCGCGACCCTGCCCATCCGACGATCATCCGCACCGAGCCCGGCGTCGGCTACCGGTTCGTGGACGCCTAGCAGTGATGGAGCGGCGCATCGTGCCGTTGCTGCCGCTCTTCACTCGATTGATGCGGGCAGCCCTGCGAGAAGCGCTGCATACGCGGCGAGCCTGCGAGATACGAACGCGGTGAAGAGCCGCACGCGCTCCGTCTTGCGGGTCTCTCCCTGCGTCAGAAGCCAGAGCGTTGCGTGTGCGTTCAGATCGATGCCCGGCACCCGCGCCAGGAGGGGATCTGCGTCTCCGACAAAACACGGCAGTCGCGTCATGCCGATGCCTTGCCGTGCCGCGGCGATCTGCGCCTCGGCGTCCGGCGTCCTGAACGGGACCCCTGTCGCATGGACCGCGCCCTTGTGAGCCCAGTCCGGAACGCCCTGAACGCCAATGACGATCGGCCGGATGGGATCCCGCTCGCCCTCGTGCCATGCGGCTAGTCGATCGCGGGACATATAGACGCCCGAGAACACCTCCGGACCTTTCAGTCCGTGGAGATTGAGGGGCAGGCTTTTGCGATCGGAGACGAGGCGGATCGCGACGTCCGCCTCCCGGTTGGTCAGGTTCGCGACCTCGCCGGTCGGCACGATCTCCATCTCGATTTCCGGATGGATACGCGCGAAATCGGCGAGGTCCGGCATGAGCAGGTGTGTCGCGAGGAACGGTGGCAGCGTCACCCGCAAAAGCCCGCGCACGCTCTTGTCGCGACCGAAGACGCGCGTCTCTAGCTGGCGCGAGAAGGCTTCCATCTGGCTCGCGAGTTCGATGACTTCCTCGCCAGCCGTCGTCACGCGGTAGCCCGAAGGCAGCTTCTCGAACATGCGCGCCCCGAGACGGTTCTCGAGCTGGGCGATGCGCCGGAGTACGGTCGAGTGGTTCACGCCGAGCTGCGCCGCGGCGGCCCGCACCGAGCCTCCACGCGCGACGGCAAGAAAATAGCGGACATCATCCCAGTCGATCATGGTGCATTCCAGCACCGCGCGGTGCGCCTTCCATCTTGCCTCTCTAGCACGCCGAACGACAGGTTGGGCAGTCACTCAGGGCTATTTTCGGCGACCGCGTCGCGATGCCGGGATGACGAACGCTCGTCGTCAAGACGGCCGCGAGCCGTCGGGCCGGATCGATTTCGCACCACCGATATGCACGGTTCTGCACTGCGCGCCTGGCCCTTTGGGTCCCATTTCCACGGTCTCGGGGGCCTCCCCGGCAGTCCAGATACAGAGCCTCAAGGAAGCATAAATGGGAAAGCTAGAAGGCAAGGTGGCGGTCATCACCGGCGGCGCAACGGGCATCGGCCTCGCGGCGGCAAAGCGCTTCATCAAGGAGGGGGCCTTCGTCTTCATCTTCGGCCGCCGTCAGGACGCGCTCGACGACGCGCTGGCCGATCTCGGAGCCAGCGCCCGCGCGGTGAAGGGCTCGGTCTCGGATCTCGCCGATCTCGACCGGCTCTACACGGCGGTGAAGGACGAGCGCGGAACGCTCGACATCGTCTTCGCCAATGCGGGGGCGGGCAGCCAGCTTCGGCTCGGCGAGATCACTGCCGAGCACATCGACGAAACCTTCGACACCAATGTGAAGGGCACGATCTTCACCGTCCAGAAGGCGCTGCCGCTGATGCGCGAGGGCGGGTCGATCATCCTGACGGGATCGAGCGCCGGCACTACGGGAGCCCCGGGGATGACGGCCTACAGCGCAAGCAAGGCCGCCGTTCGCAACCTTGCAAAAACCTGGGCGGAGGACCTGAAGGGCACCGGCATCAGGGTCAACGTTCTGTCGCCAGGGGCGACGGCGACAGAACTCGCCAAGGAAGCGCTGGGCGAGGCAGGGCAGAAGGTCTTCGCCTCGATGACGCCGCTCCAACGCATGGCCGATCCGGCCGAGATCGGCGCGGTCGCCGCCTTTCTCGCCTCATCGGACAGCAGCTTCATGACCGCCAGCGAAGTCGCCGTCGACGGTGGCCTGGCGCAGCTCTGATCCCGCGCGGTTCGGCTCGGGTCACACAATGAAAGATGGAAGATCATGAAGAAACTTGAAGGCAAGGTCGCTGTCATCACCGGCGGCAGCAGCGGTATCGGCTTGGCCACGGCCAGGCGCTTCGTCGAAGAAGGCGCGCAGGTCGTGATCACCGGACGCCGAGAGAAGGAGCTGAAAGAGGCTGCGGCTCTCATCGGCGGCAACGTGACGACGGTCATCGGCGACGTGTCGCGACTAGATGATCTCGATCGGCTCTATGCCGTCGTGAAAGAGAAACATGGTCACATCGACATTCTCTTCGCGAACGCAGGCGCGGGCACGATCGCACCGCTCGCGGCGGCAACCGAGGCCCATTTCGATCAGACCTTCGACGTCAACGTGAAGGGGTTGTTCTTCACGGTGCAAAAGGCCCTTCCACTGCTAAGAGACGGCGGCTCCGTCATCCTGACCTCCTCGGTCTCGAACGTGTTGGGACTGCCAGGGTTCAGCGCTTACGCTGCGAGCAAGGCGGCTGTTCGCAATTTCGCGCGCGCTTGGACGCTGGAGCTGAAAGATCGCAACATCCGCGTGAACGCGATGAGCCCCGGGCCAATCGAGACTCCGGCCCTGGAGACGACGACCGGCCTTACCCCTGAACAAGCGAGGCAGGCGGCCGCCCAATTTGCTTCACAAATTCCGATGGGTCGGAGGGGCAAGCCGGACGAAGTCGCGGCTGCGGTCATGTTCCTCGCCTCCGACGAAAGTTCCTACATCACCGGCCTGGATCTCGCCGTCGATGGCGGCATGGCTCAGGTCTGACGGAGATCATCATGAGCACCGCAATCATCGGCTTTGGCAGCATCGGTCAGGCTCTTGCCAAAGCGTTCGCCCGCAAGGGAATTGAAGTATCCGTCGCGACCACGCGCGATCCGGAAAGCTTTGCATCCGAAGCAGCCGCGATCGGCCCCAAGATCAGAGCCGCAACGCTGGTCGAGGCCATCAAGGCTGACGTCATTTTCCTCGCCGTCCGCTTCGAGCAGCACAAAGATGTCGCCAAGGCGCTGCCCACCTGGCAGGGGAAGACTATTGTCGATGTGACGAATGTCTATGGCGTGCCGCCCGAGCAACTGGACGACCTCCCATCCTCCGCCTTCGTTGCGAGGTCGTTCCAAGGCGCCAAGCTCGTGAAGGGCTTCAACCACGTGATCGCGGCGACCCTCGCAACCGATCCGGTTGTCGAGGGCGGACACCGGGTCGTCTTCCTGTCGAGTGATGATGAAGACGCGATCGAACCCGTGGCGGTCTTGGCCAGACAGCTCGGATTTGCACCCGTCAACCTCGGCAAGCTCAATGAAGGCGGCGCTTTGGTGCATGCGCGCGGCCGCACCTGGGGGCAGCTCATCTTCAAGGATCTGTTCAAGAAGGAGCCATGATCGAATGCGCTGTCACTTGATGGCGGCCTGAAGAGTATGCCATGGAGGCCTCGACAGCTCGCCGGAAGCGACGAGATGTCGAGACTTGGCGCAGAGCAGCCTTCTATATCTTGAGCAATACTTTCAGCCTTCAAGAAACCGCCAAATAGATACGCTCTCCCAAACGAGCGCGCGGAGAACGGCTGGCTTTTGGCCCTTGGCGCATTGTGCGACTACGCTGAATGCCCATATCGGTGCCGCGCAGTACAACATGATCGTCGTCGGCGTCATCCCTATCGCCGCTGTCGCAATCGGTCATGCGGTGCCAAGCGTGGGGGCGGGCGGCAGCGCAGCAGTGAATTGAATCTCTATGAGGATGTCGGGTAGCCCCAGCACGGCCTGGACCGTGGCCCGGGCCGGAGGTTCGTCCTTGTCGATCCACTCGGTCCAGATGCTGTTCATCCGGTCGAAATCGTCAATGTCGCGCAGCCAGATCGTGGCGCTGAGGAGACGAGACCGGTTGGAACCGATCTTCGCGAGGAAGTCGTCGGTCCTCGCCAGGATTTGCTTCGTTTGGCCGATGACGTCCTGTTGCCGATCTTCGGCGGTCAGACCTGAAAAATAGGCCACGCGCTCGTGGATCACTACACGGCTGAGCCGCGCCGTCTTCTCAATGCGTTGGATAGCCACGATCCCACCCTAGCCAGTATTGGTCGGGTTAAGGATCGGGGGAATGGCCGGGTCGGTCAAATAACCTCGACGACGTCGCGGCGCGCCGATGGTTATGAAGGGCCCCTGCGCGTGATGCCCGCCTCATGAAATAACCGCGAAAACTGGACGCGACGAGTTATGAAGTTTCGCGCCCGACGAAGCGCTGTTCAGTGCTTCTATGCGCGCCGGAACCTGCCAATCACCTAGGTCGAATGCCCATGTCATCTTCCCGGATCGTCAGCCACGCGACCCGGCTGCTGGTCATTGATGGAGCCACGGTCGAAGCGCTGGTCAGCCCCGGCGAAGCCTTGGCTCTGGCTGAGGCGGCTTTGCGAAAGACGTCGAGTAACGCGGCGCGTCAGGACATCCGGCGCACGCTCGCACTCCCGGGCGATCCCGGCACCTGCCTCTCGATGATGTATGCAGCGCTCGACGACAGCCCGCATTTCGGCGCCAAAGTGCAGTCCGTATATCCACGGAACTTCCAGTACGGCATGCCGTCGCATCAGGGCGGCGTGTTGCTCTTCGACAGGGAGAGGGGTGAGCCGGTTGCCCTGATCAGCGCCAGCGCGATCACCGGGCTGCGGACGCCTGCCGCGACGGCCGTCGCGACGGGTGCTTTGGCGCGAGAGAACTCCTGCGAGTTGGCCGTCATCGGCTATGGAGAGCAGGCTAGGCGACATATCGAAGCGATCTCGCTGGTTCGGACGATTACGCGCGTCCGCGTATGGGGGCGCGACGCGAAGAAGGCTGCGCGCTTCGCCGAAGCGGAGAGCGCCATGGGCTTTCCAACAGTCGCCATGGCCACTGCGCGGGCCGCGGTCGACGGCGCCGATATCGTTTGCACCGTCACGTCATCGGCCCTTCCGGTGCTCGAAGGCGCGTGGCTGTCCCCTGGTACGCATGTCAACGCCGTCGGCGCCAGCGTTGCTGGCCTCGCGGAAATCGATCTCGCCTGTGTGACCCGCTCGAGCATCTGGGTCGACTATCGGCCCATGGCGATGGTGGCGGCGTCCGACCTGATCGAGCCGCTGTCGCAGGGCCTCATCGAGAGCTCGCACATCGTCGGCGAGATCGGCGCCGTGCTCAATGGCGCGGTGCGTGGCCGGAGCTCCGACACGGAGATCACGCTGTTTCGATCGCTCGGCGTTCCCGCTGAGGACATCGAACTCGCGAATTTCATCTATCAGAAGGCCAAGGATCGCGGCCTCGGCGTCGACGTTTCCCTGTGAGGTTCCCCATGCTCGCCAGCCAGCGACATCTTTTCTCGATCCCCGATGACGTCACCTATCTCGACGCGGCCTACATGTCGCCGATCCCGACACGTGCCGCGGAGGCGGGACGTCGGGGTGTGCTGGTCAAGGCCGCTCCCTGGGACATGACGATTGGCAACTACTATGACGAGGTGGAACGGGCGCGCGAACTCGCCGCTGCGTTCATCGGGGCGAGCGCCGACGACATCGCTGTCATCCCTGCGACGAGCTACGGCATTGCGGTCGCCGCTTCGAACGTTTCGGTACCGGCGGGCTCGGTCATCATCATGATGGAGAACGAGCACACCTCGCATCGCTACGCCTGGTACGAGCTGGCGGCGCAGAAGGGCGCGCGTGTAGTTCAGGCCTCTCGGCAACCGGGCGAGCCCTGGGCGGTGGCGCTGGTGAGGGCGATCGAGACGTCGGACGCGCCGGTTGCCGTCGTCTGCGGCACGATCGTGCATTGGTTCGAGGGCATGATCGTCGACATCGAGTCGGTCGCCGTGGCGGCGCGCGCCGCCGGCGCTTCCCTGGTCATGGATGGCACGCAATGGGTCGGCGCGGTTCCGTTCGATGTGACGCGCGTCCGGCCGGACTTCCTGGCATTCGCGACCTACAAGTTCCTGCTCGGCCCCTACCGCCTCGCATTCCTCTATGCGGACAAGGCCTTCGGCGAGACGGGCCGCCCGATCGAGTTTCATTCGTGGAACCGCAGGGGCGGCGATCGTCCGGATTTCTATCTGCAGACCATGCCGGACTATCTGCCGGGCGCCCGGCGTTTCGACATGGGCGAGCGCTCCGACTTCGCGGTTCTCCCGATCGCCATCGATGCGCTCGAACTGCTGCAGGGCTGGGGTGTGCCGGCTGTCTTCGAGCGGCTCGGTTACCTGAACCGGCTGATCTGGACCGAGGCCGAGCGGCGCGGTTTCGGCGGTCCCCCTGCCGATCTCCGTGCGCCGCATATCGCCGTCGTGGAACTCGGCGATCGGTATCACCCGGACCTTGCTCGCCAGCTCAAGGAGAACAGGGCGATCGTGACGATCCGGGGGACGAAGATGCGGGTCACGCCCCACGTCTACAACGAGGAACGGGATATCATCCGGCTCTTCGACCTGCTCGACAAGTTGGCGCCATGACGGCCCCGCTCGCTCAGATCCGGGTGTTCATCCGGTAGCCGGGCGCATAGGAGAGGCGCACCGATGTAATCGGCACGCCCTTGTCCCAGGTGATGCGATCGACGACGAACAGCGCGGCTCCTTCTTCGGCGCCGAGCAACTCCGCCAGCGCGTGATCGGCGTTCATGGCGGACAAGGCAATGTCGCCGTCGCTGTACGGCGCATTCAGAACCAGCCATTCGTTGGCGCTGACCGCCGCGAAATCGACCTTGCGCGCCGCCGGCACGGCGGCGAGATGGATCCACCGGTCCTCGTGCAGGAAGGGGTGATTGTCGGCGAAGTGCATCGCCGTCAGGTGCAGCATCTGCGTGTCGCGCGCGAGGCCGAGGCGGCTGGTGATGCGGCCGGGCGCCTTGCGAATCTTCCGGTCGAGCAGGCTGTAGCGCCACTGCGCGTTGCGCTGCTCGACTTCGAGGCGGATGATCGGAATGTCGAGCACCACGCGGCTGACCGGATGCAACGCGACGCGCGACCCGGCCTTGCGCTTGCGGTCGATGATGCCCGCATCGGCGAGTTCGCGCATGGCGCGGTTCACTGTGGCGCGCGCGCAGCCGAACGCGGCGGCGAGGTCGGTTTCGTTGGGTAGCAAATGGCCCGGCGGCCATTCCCGCTCGTTGATCCGGCGTAGCAATTCCTCCTGGATGTTGCGCCACGAGATCGTGTCGAGTTCGGTCATAGACGGCCCTTGAGCGCATCCATCGCCCGGCGGTATCGGCCTGCGATGGCATCGCGATTGACATGGCGGCCGGCCTGCACGAGGCGGCGACCGGCCGACCATACGTCGCGGATCATTCGGTCGTCACCGGCAAAGATGTAGCTGTCCAGCAGCTCGTCGCCCTGGCGCCCCCCAAGGTCGATGGCGCTGGTGTCGATGGCAACGAGATCCGCCCACTTGCCAGCCTCGATGGCACCGGCCGCTCGGCCCGCCGCCTGCGCTCCGCCACGCACGGCGCCGTCGTATAAAGCCCGGCCGGTCGACGCCGCCTCCGTTGCGAGGATGGCGCGGCCACGATCGCGCAGCCGCTGCGAATATTCGAGTGTACGCAGTTCCTCGGTGAGCGAGATCCGGATGTTCGAGTCGGAACCGATCCCGAACCGGCCGCCGGCGCCGACATATGTCGCGCCGTTGAAGATGCCGTCGCCGAGGCTCGATTCGGTGATCGGACAGAGGCCCGCCACGGCTCCGGTCCTGGCGAGCGCGATCGTCTCGGTATCGTTCATCTGTGTGCAGTGGATGAGGCACCAGCGCGCGTCGACCGCATGCGTTTCGAGCAGCCATTCGACGGGGCGCTTGCCATAGGCGGCGACGACTTCCTCGACTTCGCCGGCCTGCTCGGCCAGGTGCATGTGGAGGGGCGCATTGGGCGCCAGCGCCACGGAGGCGGCGAGGCCCTCGCGGTTCACGGCGCGCAGGGAGTGTGGCGCGACGCCGATCCGCGCATCCGGAGCGAGCGAGGCGACAAGCCGGGTTGCTCGCTCGTGAAGCTCGGCGAAACGATCGATGCCGTTGCCGAAGCGGACCTGGCCGGGGGCGAGCGCGGCGCCGTCGCATCCCGCCTGCTGGTAGAGCACCGGCAGCAGCGTGAGTCCGATTCCGCTTTGCTGCGACGCCGCCGCGATGCGCGTCGCCAATTCGGCGAGGTCGTCATAGGGCGTACCGTCCGCCTGGTGATGGACGTAGTGAAACTCGGCCACCGCCGCATAGCCTGATTCCAGCATCTCCATCTGGACGAAGGCGGCGATCGCCTCGATGTCGTCGGGCGTGAGCGCATCGAGGAAGCGGTACATCAGCCGCCGCCATGTCCAGAAGGTATCCCGCGCTTCATGGCTTCGCCGTTCCGTCAGGCCGGCCATCGCGCGCTGGAAGGCATGGGAATGGAGATTGACTGGCGCCGGCAGCAGCGCCCCAACGCGGATGCCGGAGGGCGCGGCCCCGCTCGCGACCGACGCGATGCGTCCGTCTGCGCCGATCACGACAGAGACATCCTTCATCCAGCTGTCGCCGACGAGCGCCTGTTCGGCCCAGACAGTCTGCATCGATCGCCCCCATTGACAGTCTATTATGTGCAGACATATTAGGAATAATCGTGACCTTTGCAAGGTGTCGCCGATGTCTCGGACGCTTGTTGCCAACGCTGTTCTGGCGACGCTTCAGCCTGGACCTGTCCCCTATGGCCTCGTTCCCCGGGGCGCGCTCCTCCTGCAGGACGAGCACATCGAGTGGTGCGGCGCCGAGAGCGATCTTCCGTCTTTCTCCGTTGACCGGCAGTGGGATGCTGGCGGGCGTCTGGTGACCCCGGCCCTGATCGACTGCCATACGCACCTGATTTTTGGCGGCAACCGCGCCCGCGAGTTCGAACTGCGGCTGGCTGGCGCCAGCTACGAGCAGATTGCGCGGGAAGGCGGTGGCATCAACGCCACGGTTGCGGCAACGCGGTCTTGCAGCGAGGCGGACCTGTTGCGCATGGCTTTGCGCCGGGTCGATGCCCTGATTGCCGAGGGGACTGCGACGATCGAGATCAAATCGGGCTATGGCCTGACGGTCGCCGACGAACTCAAGATGCTGCGCGTCGCGCGCCGCATCGCGCACGAGCGTCCCGTGCGGATCGTGACCAGTTACCTCGCGGCCCACGCCGTGCCGGTGGAGTACAAGGGCCGGCCCGACGACTATATCGACGCGGTTATCCTGCCAGGGCTCGAGGCCGCCCACGCCGAGGGTCTGGTCGATGCGGTGGACGGGTTCTGCGAGACGATCGCGTTTTCGCCGGAACAGATCGCGCGCGTCTTCGAAAAGGCCCGGACGCTAGGGCTGCCAGTGAAGCTTCACGCCGAGCAATTGTCCAATTTGCGGGGCGCCGCGCTAGCGGCCCGCCTCGGGGCGTTCTCGGCCGATCATCTCGAATATCTCGACGCCGAGGGTGTCGCCGCGATGGCGGCGGCGGGAACGACCGCCGTGCTGCTGCCGGGTGCCTTCTACACCCTGCGCGAAACGCAGGCGCCGCCGGTCGATCTGCTGCGCCAGGCGGGGGTCGGGATCGCCATCGCCACGGACTGCAACCCCGGCTCCTCCCCGCTGACCTCGCCGCTGCTCGCCATGAACATGGCCGCCACGCTGTTCCGCCTCACTCCGGAAGAGACGCTCGCTGGAATGACACGGGAGGCGGCCCGCGCCCTCGGTCTTGTGGATCGAGGTGTTCTTCGCGCCGGAGCGCTCGCCGATCTGGCCGTGTGGGATGTCGAGAGCCCGGCCGAACTCTCCTACCGCATCGGGTTCAATCCGCTGCATCGACGCATTTTTTCGGGAGCTGTCTGACATGATCCTCTCACCGGGGTCCGCGACCCTTGCGCAGCTGGAGCTGATTTACCGCGGCGACCAGAGCGCCACGCTCGATCGCACCAGCAGGCCGGGGGTCGAGGCCGCGGAACGGATCGTCGCGGCCGCCGCCGAACGCGGAGCTGCGATCTACGGGGTCAATACCGGCTTCGGGAAGCTCGCCAGCGTCCGCATCGATGCCAGGGACACGGCACGGTTGCAGCGCAATCTCATCCTGTCGCATTGCTGCGGCGTTGGGGAAGCCACGCCGGGCCCGGTGGTTCGGCTGATGATCGCGCTGAAGCTGCTGTCACTTGGACGCGGGGCTTCCGGCGTTCGTTGGGAGACGATCGAGCAACTCGAGGCGCTGCTGGAACACGGCATTCTACCTGTGGTGCCGGCGCAGGGCTCGGTCGGCGCCTCGGGCGACCTCGCTCCGCTGGCGCACATGGCGGCCGCCATGATCGGAGAGGGCAATGTCGAATATCGTGGCCAGACGATGCGTGCGGAAGACGCGCTCCGGCAATGCGATCTCGAACCGCTGGTCCTCGGCCCCAAGGAGGGGCTGGCGCTGATCAATGGAACGCAGTTCTCGACGGCCTTCGCTTTGGCCGGCCTGTTCGACGCGTGGAACAATGCGCGGGCCGCCGTCGTCACCGGTGCACTTTCGACCGACGCGATCATGGGGTCGACGGCGCCGTTCGACGCGGAAATTCACGCGCTACGCGGCCATCGCGGGCAGATCGAGGTTGCGGCGGCGCTGCGCGATATGATGGCGGGCTCCGCAATCCGCGAAAGCCATCGGCTCGACGACAAGCGCGTCCAGGATCCGTACTGCATCCGATGCCAGCCGCAGGTGACGGGCGCGTGCGTCGGATTGCTGCGCCAGGTGGCGCAGACGCTCGAGATCGAGGCCAACGCGGTTACGGACAACCCGCTTGTCCTCCGGGAGAGCGGAGAGGTCGTCTCCGGCGGAAACTTCCATGCCGAGCCTGTTGCCTTCGCGGCAGACCAGATTGCGCTCGCCATCGCGGAAATGGGCGCGATCGCACAACGGCGCATCGCCCTGATGGTCGATCCGTCCCTTTCCTTCGACCTGCCACCCTTCCTGACTCCCGATCCCGGGCTGAACTCAGGCTACATGATCGCCGAGGTCACGTCGGCGGCGCTGATGAGTGAAAACAAGCATCTCGCCAATCCATGCTCGACCGATTCGACGCCGACCAGCGCCAATCAGGAAGACCATGTCTCCATGGCCGCCCATGGCGCGCGGCGGCTGCAGCGAATGAATGCCAATCTCTCGCAGATTCTCGGCATCGAACTGCTCTGCGCGGCCCAGGGCGTCGAGTTCCGGACGCAGGCCAAATCCAGCGCTCCGCTTGAAGCGGTCATCCGCCGTCTGCGCCAGGATTGTGCGGCGCTCGACCAGGACCGCTATCTCGCCGATGACCTTGCGGCCGCAGCGGTGCTTGTGCGGGAAGGGCACATCGCCGCTATCGCCGGGCTCGGCAGCCATCTCGTGTTGGGATCGGCATGATGGAGCCCGTCACGTCAAAGTCGGGCGATGGATGCCTGGTCCTGGCGATGCCGCATACCGGCACGTGGGTGCCCGACAGTCTCCGGGCTGATCTCAACGAACGGGGGCGCCAGCTCTCCGACACCGACTGGCATCTCGATCGGCTCTACGCCGACCTCGTGCCGGACGCGACCATCGTCGGCGCCAATTTCCATCGCTACCTCATCGATGCCAATCGTGACCCGGGCGGCAACAGCCTCTATCCCGGGCAGAACACCACGGCGCTTTGTCCCGTCACCGATTTCGATGGCCAGCCCCTCTACCGCGAAGGGCGGGAGCCGGATGCCTCCGAGATCGCGCGGCGCATCGAGGCCTACCACACGCCCTATCATGCCGCGCTGTCGCGCGAGCTGGAGCGGGTGAGGGCGAGACATGGGGTGGCGGTTCTCTACGACTGCCACTCGATCCGCTCGCGCATCCCGTTCCTGTTCGATGGCACGCTCCCCGATTTCAATGTTGGGACGAATCTGGGGGTGACCTGCGCACCGCACATGGAAGCTGCCGTTGCGGCGATCTGCGCCGCTGCACCGGGCTTCACGTCCGTACTCAACGGTCGTTTCCGCGGCGGCTGGACGACGCGGCACTACGGCCGGCCGGAAGAGGGTACGCACGCCATCCAGATGGAACTGGCGCAGGCGACCCATCTCGCAACTGAGACGGCGCCATTCGCTTACGACGCCGGCAAAGCCGATCGGCTTCGCACGCACCTCAAGACAATTCTCGAAACACTGGCCGGCCTGGCTCTGGCACCCGGCACGATGGAGGCCTGAACCCATGTCGAACACGCGTCACAATGCCCGCGACATCTATCCGCCCACCGGCACCGAGATCACCGCGAAATCCTGGCTGACCGAGGCGCCGATGCGGATGCTCATGAACAATCTTCATCCGGGCGTGGCCGAGAACCCGCATGAGCTGGTGGTCTATGGCGGCATCGGCCGCGCCGCTCGCACCTGGCAGGATTTTGACCGCATCGTCGCCAGTCTCAAATCGCTCGAAGACGATGAAACGCTCCTGGTGCAATCGGGCAAGCCCGTCGGCATTTTCCGCACCCACAAGGACGCGCCCCGGGTGCTGATCGCCAATTCCAACCTCGTGCCGCATTGGGCCAACTGGGACCATTTCAACGAACTCGATCGCAGGGGTCTGATGATGTACGGCCAGATGACGGCCGGCTCATGGATCTATATCGGCACGCAGGGCATCGTGCAGGGCACCTACGAGACCTTCGCGGAGGCCGGGCGCAAGCACTACGACGGGACCCTCATGGGACGTTGGATCCTGACCGGCGGGCTTGGCGGCATGGGCGGCGCCCAGCCGCTTGCCGCGGTGATGGCCGGCGCGTGCTGCCTCGCTGTCGAGTGCGATTCGACGCGCATCGATTTCCGCTTGCGGACCCGCTACCTCGACGAACGCGCCGAGACGCTCGACGAAGCGCTCGACAAGATCAATCGCTGGACGGCGGCCGGCGAGGCCAAGTCGGTCGGCCTGCTCGGCAACGCCGCCGACATCTTCCCCGAGCTCGTCCGTCGCGGCGTTCGCCCGGACATGGTGACTGACCAGACTTCGGCGCATGACCCGATCAACGGCTATCTGCCACGCGGCTGGACCGTGGAGCAGTGGTGCAGCCGGCGCGAAACCGATCCCAAGTCGGTGGAGCTTGCGGCGCGGCAATCGATGCGCGTGCAAGTCCAGGCGATGGTCACATTCTGGGAGCGCGGCGTTCCGACGTTCGACTATGGCAACAACATTCGCCAGGTCGCCCTGGACGAGGGGCTCGCCAACGCGTTTTCGTTTCCGGGCTTTGTGCCGGCCTATATCCGGCCGCTGTTCTGCCGTGGCATCGGGCCGTTCCGCTGGTGCGCTTTGTCGGGTGATCCCGAGGACATCCACAAGACCGATGCGGCGATGAAGCGGCTCTTTCCGGAGAATGCCGACCTTCACCGCTGGCTCGACATGGCGAGCGAACGGATCGCCTTCCAGGGGCTGCCGGCGCGCATCTGCTGGATCGGCCTCGGCGATCGGCATCGGGCCGGGCTGATGTTCAACGACATGGTGGCGTCCGGCGAACTGAAGGCGCCCATCGTCATCGGCCGTGACCATCTCGATTCCGGATCGGTCGCTTCGCCAAATCGTGAGACCGAGGCGATGCAGGACGGTTCGGACGCCGTGTCCGACTGGCCGCTGCTCAATGCGCTGCTCAACACCGCGAGCGGCGCCACCTGGGTGTCGCTGCATCATGGCGGTGGTGTCGGAATGGGGTTCAGCCAGCACGCGGGCATGGTGATCATCGCCGACGGAACCCCTGACGCGGCACGGCGGCTCGAGCGCGTGTTGTGGAATGATCCGGCCAGCGGCGTAATGCGGCATGCCGATGCCGGCTACGACATCGCAATCGACGCTGCCCGCACGCACGGCCTGAAGCTGCCCGGCATTCTCGACGGTTGATCATGCGGCTGTTCAGCAAGACAGATTATCTGCGTTCGCCCTGGAAGAACGGCGGCGGGGAAACGATGCAGGTCGCCATTGCGCCGCCGGGCGGTGCGATCGACGACTTCGACTGGCGCATCAGCCTGGCGGCGGTCACATCGGACGGCGCGTTCTCGTCCTTTCCAGGCATCGATCGGACGCTGTGCCTTGTCGCCGGCGCCGGGATCGATCTTTGCGTCGATGAAACGTCCGTGAGCATCCGAGCACCGGACGGGCATCATAGCTTTCGTGGCGAGGCGGCGTGTTTTGCTCGCCTTTCCGGGGGGCCGATCGTCGATCTCAATATCATGACCCGGCGGGCGGTGTTCACGCACAGGGTGGTTGGCGTTGGCGAGGGCTCCCGCCTCGGAGGATCCGGCCGCGGCGGCTGTTGGTTCGTGGCAGTGCGGGACAGCATCGCGACGTCAGGTCAGCAGTCCGCTGTCCTTGCGGCCGAGAACGCCCTTCGTATGGAGCCTGGCGAGTTCACCGACCTCACCGAAGGAGCCGGTTGGCTGATCGAGCTCTTGCCGGCCTGACACCAGCGGATTCCGCCTGTCACGCATCAATGCCGCGTCCGGTTGCCTTGCATCCGGGCATGCTGCCGCCTCGCTAAGCGACAGGTCCGCAAGTTCATAACCTAATCGGGCAATGTGCCGCGCCTTCCTCATTTGCTGCACAAGTCCCAGTGTCATCAACTGCATAAAAGGTCCGCGAATGGGAACGTGCCGAACGGTGCGATATCGCGAGAGCCAAGGGGACTAAGATGGCTTCTTTCAATAGACGAGACTTCCTCCTGCATGCTCTGGCGGCCGGCACCCTCGCCCCGGTGATGCTGAGCTCCACGAGCGTGTTCGCGCAGAGCGCCGGCACCGGGACCTTGCGCGTCCCGACCGCCCGCGAAGCGAATGATCTCAATCCGTGGAAATATAGCGGCCTTTGGGTCGTCTCGTCGCTGATCTACGATCCGCTCGTCAGCTATGGACCAGGCGGCAAGATCGTGCCGGCGCTCGCGGAATCGTGGACGGTCAGCGACGACGGCCTCGACTACGTGTTCAACCTGCGCAAGGGCGTCGTCTTCAGCGACGGTGCGCCGTTCGACGCCGATGCAGCGTTGTGGAACCTGAAGCACTGGATCGGCCTCAGCGATCATAGCTGGCTGAGCGTGTCGGCCAATTTCGAGGCCATGCGCAAGATCGACGACACCACGATCGGCATCAAGCTCAAGGCGGCGGCGCCACCGGCCCTGATCGAACTCACCACGATCAATCCGATGCGCTTCCTGAGCCCTGCATCGGCGGATGCAGCGGGCAACTATGTGAAGCCGGTTGGCACCGGCCGCTGGGTTGTGGCCAGCAGCAATGCCAACGGCTCCGAACTGGTCCGCAACGACAAGTACTGGGGCGACAAGCCCGGTCACGACCGCCTGTCCATCCCGGTCATTCCTGAGGGCCGCAGCCGCGTCGCAGCGATGCGTGCCGGCGAATTGGACATGATGGGCGGCAGCTTCGCCGCGAAGATATCGCCCCAGGAGGCCGAGACGCTGAAGGCGGTGCCCGGCATCACCGTCGTTACCGACATGGGAACCGACACCATCGTCCTCGGCTTCAACCCGACCCGCGAGATTCTCAAGGACCCGGCCGTGCGCGAGGCAGCGGGGCTCTGCCTCGACCGGGCGGCGATCGCCAAGGTCGTGATGGCCGGCTATGCCGATCCCACCGTCAATCTCTTTCCCCCGAGCGTCCCTTACGCCGGGAGGCGTGAACCGGTTCCGGCCCGGAATGTCGAGGCGGCCAAGCAGACGCTCGAGGCCGCAGGTTGGACGGGCGATGGCACGCGTCAGAAGAACGGCGTTCCGCTGGCGCTCGAACTGGTGATTTCGGAGGATGCTGTCCCTGGATCGCGGGCGCTATCGGAAGTGATCCAGAGCCAGCTCAACGAGGCGGGCTTTGCAGTATCGATCCGCCAGGTCGATCACGTGACGCGTCACGACGACATTCCAAACATGAAATACGACATATCGCTGTTCATCACCAACGGCGCTCCCTACGATCCGCATGGTTCGATGACGATCTTCTTCCTGAGCACCTTCACGTCGGGTACCGACGGCAAGATGTTCGTGGATGCGAAGAATCTCGATCCGCTGATCCTCAAGGCGCTGGCGGCCGATGAGGCCGATCGGGAGGCCGCTTACCAGACGGTGCTCGACTGGCTGCGCGACAATCACGCGATCTGTCCGATCTACCACGCCAAGCGCATCTGGGCTCACACGGACCGCGTCGCCACCTTTGTGTTCCCGACCACCGAATATGAGATGCCCGACAAGGGCATTGTTCTGGCCTGACCATGTCCAGGATTGTCCTCCGCCGTTTTCTGAGCGCTCTGATCCTCATGGTCTTTGCCTCCGTCGCGTGTTTTTCGATCGTGGCGGCATTTCCGGGCAATGTCGCGCGCGTGATCGCCGAGATGCGGTCGTCGACCGTCTCGGACGAGATCGTGCGGCAAATTGAGGTGGAATATGGTCTGAACGACCCGCTGCCGCTGCGCTATCTGCACTGGGCGGGGAGGGCCCTCAGCGGGGATCTCGGCGAGTCGTTGAGAACCGGTCAGCCCGTCGCGCAGGCTCTGATCGAGCGCGCACCGCCGACCGTGACCCTCATTATCGGGGGCGGCCTGTTCGCCCTCGTGATGGGGGCTGGACTGGCGTTCCTCGGTGCGCTCGTTCCAGGCTCCATCTTCGACCGGATCATCCATGTGCTGTCGCTGGTCGGGGCATCCGCGCCGAAGTTCTTCGTCGCGGCGCTGCTCATCTATACGTTCGGCGTCGCCTTCCGGCTTCTCCCGACCTACGGATTTGGCGGGCCGCTGTCATGGATCCTGCCCTGCATTTCCATCGGCATCATTCCCGGCTCGATCTTGAGCCGCGTGGCGCGGGTGGCGCTGGCCGAAGAGATGAGCCGGCAATATGTCGTCACGGCCATCAGCAAGGGATTGTCGCGTCGGCGCATTCTCATGCATGACGCGGTGCCCAACGCTCTGCCGGTGACCATCAATGCCTTCGCGATGCACTTCGCCTTCATGGTGCAGGCTGCGCTGGTCATCGAGCCGATCTTCGCTTGGCCGGGAATCGCCGCTTATTTCGTCGAAGCCGTGCGCTTCCGCGACTATCAGGTCCTGCAGTCGTGCCTGCTCGTCTTCTGCATCTTCTTCATCCTGGTCAATCTGTCGGTGGATCTGATCTCCGTGACGCTTGATCCCAAGCAGCGTCAGAAGGGTATTGCCTGATGGGCTGGCTCGCAACAACGTCCACGTTCGCCCGACGTCTCGGGTGGCTGGCGATCCTGATCATCGCGACCTACCTGATCCTTGCCCTGTTCGCGCCGTATCTGACGCCCTATCCGCCCAATGCGCAGGACCTGATGTCGGCGAACCAGAGTTTTTCGGCGCAGCACTGGCTCGGGACGGATCATCTTGGTCGCGATACGCTCAGCCGGTTGATCGCCGGCTCGCAGACCACGCTCGTTGCCGTTGCCGTTGTCGTCGTGCTCGCAATGTTCATCGGCGTCGTGATCGGCACCATCTCCGGCTATGTCGGCGGCTGGGTCGACGAGATCATCATGCGCGTCACCGACTTCATGCTCAGCATTCCGTCGCTGATCGTGGCGCTCGCGATGATCGGCATCTTCGGGCTGGGTTATTGGAATATGGTCGCCGCGCTGACCATCGCGTGGATTCCGAGCTATGCGCGGATCACCCGCGGCGTCGTGGTGGCCACCGTCCATCAGCCGCATATCGAAAGCCTCTGGGTGCTTGGCGCATCGAGGACGAGGCTCATCGCCTTCCATCTTCTGCCCGCGGCTCTTCGCTCGATTCTCGTCTATGCCTCGGTCGACGCCGGTGTTCTGGCGCTTGCCGTTGCGACGCTCAGCTTCTTGGGGCTCGGTATTCAGCCGCCCATGTCCGAATGGGGCGAGATGTTTGTCGACGCGATGCCATATCTCGACGTCAGCCCCCGGCAGGTCGTGTTGCCCGGCCTGGCCCTGACTTTCACTGTCGCCGGTTTCAATTTCCTCGGTGAACGCCTGGCCTCGCTTGATGCGCCGCGGGCCATTTCCGGCCGAGCCTTGCGGACACGGCTGGCAAACGCCCGAAAGCTCCTCGTCTCATGAGCCCCACCATGACCGTGTCCCGTGCAGAAGCGACAACCGCCGTGCGACCGGCCGACCAGCCCGTCCTCAGCGTGCGGGACCTCTCGGTGCTGTTGTTCACAGAAACGGCCACCGTTCGCGCCGTGACCGACGCGGGCTATGACGTCGGCCGGGGCGAGGCGCTGGCGATCGTTGGCGAGAGTGGCAGCGGCAAGACCGTTATGAACCTCGCCCCGCTCGGACTGCTTCCGGGCGGCGTGCGCGCCGTCGTCGGCGGCTCCGTCAAATTGTCCGGCGAGGACCTCGCCGTGGCGAGCGAAGAGCGGATGATGCAGGTTCGCGGTCGCAAGGTCGGCGTGGTGTTTCAGGACCCGCTCAGCGCCCTCAATCCTAATCGTCGCGTCGGACCACAGATCGAAGAGGTGCTCCAGCTTCGCCTCGGCCTGGACCGCAACGCCTCGCGCGCGCGGGCGATCGAACTGCTCACGATGGTGGGCATTCCTGAACCGGATCGTCGCCTGCGCCTGTTCCCCCACCAGATGTCCGGTGGCATGCGCCAGCGCGTCATGATCGCCATCGCGATTGCCGGCGATCCCGAACTGCTGATTGCCGACGAACCGACAACCGCGCTCGATGTCACTATCCAGGCCCAATTGCTGGAACTGCTGGCGGGGCTGCAAAGGCAATTGCACATGGCCATGGTGCTGGTGACCCATGATATCGGCGTCGTGGCGCGCATCGCCGACAAGGTGGCGGTCATGTATGCCGGCACGATCGTCGAGATCGGAACGGTGCGCGACGTGCTGAAACGGCCCCGGCATCCCTATACAAGGGCGCTGCTCGCCGCCGTGCCGGCTCCGGATGCCGAAGTCGGCAGTCGCTTCGTCGGCCTGACCGGTTCGCCGCCCGACCTCAGCAATCCGCCGGCCGGTTGCGCCTTTGCGCCTCGCTGCGTCCTCGTGCAGCCGGAATGCAGGCTGGCAGCACCCAGATTGGCAACTGCCGGGGGCGACCACAGAGCCGCCTGCTGGATGACAACCCCGCACAGCACGGGCGACCAGGAGTTTGCGCGATGAGCCTGCTCACGGTCAAAGATCTCGTGGTCGAATTCAAGGATGCCGATACCGGCGGCGTCAATCGAGCCTGCAACCATGTCTCCCTCGATGTCGATGAGGGCGAGATCGTCGGACTGGTTGGCGAATCCGGTTGCGGCAAGTCGACGCTCGGCCGCACGATCGTCGGTCTCGAGCACGCGCGGTCGGGATCGATTACTTTCGACGGGGTCGATATTCTCTCGCTTCCTGCGGGACGGCAGCGACAGGCGCGGCGAAAGCTTCAGTATATTTTCCAGGATCCGCTGGCCGCGCTCGAACCGCGACAGACGGTCGGCTCCGCTCTGGACGAGGCCTTGATCATCAAGGGCGAGCGAAACCCGCGTGCCCGCGCGGCGCGGATCGGCGAGATCCTCGTCGCGACCAATCTACCTCCCGGCATCCTGGCGAGGCGTCCGAGGGAACTGTCGGGCGGGCAGAGGCAGCGTGTCTGCATTGCGCGCGCCCTGCTGGCCGAACCGAAGGTGCTCATCTGCGACGAACCGGTGAGTTCGCTCGACATGTCGCTCCGGGCGCAGGTGATGAACCTCTTCCTGAGCCTGCGCGACGATCTTGGTGTCGCAATCATCCTTATCGCGCATGATTTGTCGATCGTCCGGCAGGCGAGCGCGCGCGTCAACGTCATGTATCTCGGGCGCATCGTCGAGAGCGGTCCGAGCGCCGCGCTCTACGCCGAGCCTCTGCATCCTTACAGCCATGCGCTGACATCGGCGATCCTCCATGTCGATCCCGACATCGAGCGCAGCCGCGAACGGACGGTTCTGAAGGGCGATCTTCCCAGTCCGTTTGCGCCGCCCAGCGGCTGCAGCTTCCGAACCCGTTGCCCGAATGTGCTCGAGACCTGCGCGCAGATCGAGCCGCAGGCGCGGGTCGAGGCCGGTCGTTCCGTCCGCTGTCACCTCTACGACGACGTCGAGACGAAACGGCTCGCCCCAGCCTATTGAGCCAACGGAGAAGGGAGATCGAGATCGAGAGGGCATCGCTTGGCGCCGCGAAGCCGGAGTGGATAGGATTGGCTTCGGACAATCATTTCGTTTGGCGACCAAGGACACGCACCTGATGACGACGGATCGGGATTTCAGTCCGCGCGAAATTGAGGTGTTTGCGGCTGTGATGCTGCACGGCACGACGACGAAGGCAGCTGACGCGCTCAACATCACGCAGCCTGCGGTCAGCAAGACGCTTGTGCAATTGACCGACAAGGCAGGATTTCAGCTCTTCAAGAAAAACCGGCAGCGCCTGATCCCGACGCCTGAGGCGCATATGCTGTATGCCGAGGTCCAGCGCGTCTTCGAGTCCGCGCGGGGCATTTCGGTTGCCGCTCGCGAGATCCGTGAGTTGCGCAATGGTCGGTTGAAGATCTGCGCTCTACCCGCGTTCGGCCTCACGCTGCTGCCGGCCGTCGTTGCCGACTTCTCGAGACTTCACCCAACGGTTTCGATCTCGCTGGACATTCGAAGCTCGACCACCGTCCTGCAGCGGGCCAGCCGAAACCAGATCGATATCGGCATTGGCGTCACCTCTGGGCAAGATGCGCCATCCGTTTCGCGTCGCTCGCTGACCTCGACGCCACCCGTATGCGTGATGCCGAAGGGGCATCCGCTGTCGCGGCTCCAGGTCGTGCATGTCCACGACCTCGCCGGGCTCGATTTCATCTCGATGGCATCCGGTGACCCGATGCGTCTGCAACTGGACGCGCTCTGCGACCAGAACGACGTGTCACGCTCACTCAAGACCGAAGTCAGCTTGTCCAGCGCCTCCATCGGCATCGTAGCCGCCGGCGGCGGCGTGACGGTCGTCGATCGTCTCTCGGCCTGGATGGCGCGGGATCTGCCGATCGACGTTCGGGACTTCCGTCCCCATCTGGACCTCAACCTCAGCGTCTACAGGCCGTGGGGCGTGATCGAATCGTCCATCGCGGACGCCTTTACCGACTATCTCATCCAGCAAACCCGAAGCTATATGAAGACCGTGGACGCAGCGATCGTCGCATCGGCCGCGGCATAGGCGATCACGAACCACGGAGCACCGGGAGTTCATAACCTCCCCGCGCCATCTTGCTGCGACTTGTCATGTGCCGGGGTTCTCCGGCGACGATAAAGTTCTGCCAGCGGGTTGAACGGGAAGCGTGACTAAAACATGCACGTCGTGGTGATTGGCGCAGGTATCGTGGGAGCATCAGTCGCCTACGAATTGGCGAAGACTGGTGCGAAGGTCACTGTATTCGAAGCTTCGAATGCAGCCGGAGGCGCCTCTACGGCGAGCTTTGCCTGGACCAACGCCAACGGCAAGGCGCCCCGCTCGTATTTTGCGCTCAATGTCGCCGGCATGCGTTCGCATCTCGATCTGGCGCGCGAATTCGGGCAGGCGCCGTGGTTCAATCTGACGGGCAGCTTCGAATGGTGGACAAGCCCGCAGAGCCAGGCGGACCAGCGCGAGAGCTTCCGCCAGATGAAGGACTGGGGCTACGGCGTCGAGTGGATCGATGCGCGGAAGCTCAAGGAGCTGGAGCCGGACATCGACGTCGAGGCAGTGAACGGCGCTCCGATCCTCTATTATCCGGAGGAAGGGTGGGTTGATCCTGCACTCTACGTCGCATGGCTCCTGCGGGCAGCCAGTGCGCGGGCCGAAGTGATGTTGCATACGCAGACGCGAGTCTCCGGCTTACGCACCGAAGCGGGCAAGGTGACAGGCGTGCGCCTTGTTAGCGGCGAATATGTTGCGGCGGATGCCGTCGTGAACTGTGCCGGCAGCTGGTCGGCGGACCCGATCGACGGCGCGCCGATCGTTCCAATGGCGTCGACCGTCGGCGTTGTTGCCTTCACATTGCCGGTTGCGACGACACTTCGCCGCCAGTTCCACGCCGAGGATCTCGATGTGCGGCCGGACGGAGCCGGTCGGCTCATGATCCACAAGGTTTCGGTCGATCGGACGCTTCCCGAGAAAAAGCGACTGGATCCCGCCGGCGCGGAAGGTCGCGCGCTGCTCGATGCGGCGTCGGTCTATCTTCCAGCCCTGGCGATGACGGAAATCGAAGCGATCCGGACCACGATGCGGCCCATTCCGGCCGGCGATGGCCTGACCTGCGTGGGTCAGCTGCCGCAGATGCCGGGCTACTACCTTGCAGTCACCCATAGCGGCGTGACACTGGCGCCGTATCTGGGCAAAGCCGTCGCCGACGAAGTCGTTTTCGGACGCGAACGCGCGGACCTGGCGGACTTCCGCCCGGCCCGATTCTTCGCGAGTGAGGGGGCTATCGTTCGGTTCGACACCGGCCCCGCCAGAAAGCGCGGCAACGAGTTCAACTGAAGACGGTCAAGCCAAGGGACCCGGAGCCCGAGGCGGAGGGACGGCGTCGGCGGGTTTTTCCGTCTCCTCCAGCCACGGCCGCGCTCAGAACTGTGCTGAACAGAGCGGCTCGGGCATCGGATGTTTTGATCTTGTTCCGAGCCTGCTGTCATTGACGGCGGCTCAACCTCCGACTGCGCGACCAAGCGTTGCGGCAAGGCCGAGCAGAAAGGCGTCCGCATTGGGTCTGCCAGCAAGCTGGATCGATGCGGGGAGGCCGGGCGCACGGGGGACCGGAATGGCAACGGCCGGAAGACCGATGGTGTTGGCCCACATCCGCAACTCGGCGCCGGCCGGGCCATAGGGCACCCATGTGCCACCAACCTCGGTGTGTTCGTCTTCGATACGTGGCGCAAGGCCGGGCGCGCTCGGCAGGAGCATGGCATCGACCGTTTGGAGCTGCCGGTGCCAACGCTGCCGATGCTCGTCGATCAACGCGAGCGCGTCGTCATATCGGGATTGGGGGACCTGCGCCGCGATCGCGAGGAAGGCGTGAACGTCCTGCCCCACGCGATCGGGTGCCGCGGCGATGGCGCTTCCATATTGCAGCTGGAACTCGTAGCGCAGGATCTCGCGGCCCGCCTGAGCCAGCGCCGTGGCATCGTGGATCACGACCTCGACGATCACGCCGTCTCTTGCCCGGATGGCGTCCGCGGCGCGCTCGATGGCCTGTTCGACGACGGGATCGACCGGCCCGTGCAGGCCAACCGGCCGCGCGAAGACACGGCCCTCCAGCGTGACACCATCTGACGGGAGCTGGCCGACAAGCGCGCCGAACACCGTCACGAGGGTCGAAGAGTCCCGTGTCAGAAGACCAACCGTGTCGAGGGTCGGCGACAGCGGACGGACACCCTGGACCGCGAGAAGGCCATTTGTCGGCTTGAAGCCATAAAGGCCGGTTGCCGCCGCGGTCGATCGGTTCGATCCGCCGCTATCCGTTCCCAGCGCGAAATCGACGAAGCCGGCGGCGACCGCGGCGACGGAACCGCTGCTCGTTCCGCCCGTGCCGTGCGCCGGCGAAAGCGGGTTGACGACCTGGCCGAACCAAGGGTTCTTCGCGCTGCCGACGGCGAGTTCATGCATGTTCGACTTGCCGACGATCACCGCGCCGGCCGCCTGCAGATCTCGGATGACAGGCGCGTCTTCCAAAGCCGGGCTGGCGCCGAACAGATTGGAACCGCCGGTCGTCGGCATTCCCGCGACATCGATCAGGTCCTTGGCGACGAAGGTCAGCCCGAGCAGCGGCCGGGGCCCCTGTGCAGCGCCGACAGCCGCGGCGCGAGCCCGGGCGTCGGCCGGAGCCACATGCGTGAGCGCGCGGAGCCGGTGATTGTCACGGCCGATGGCAGCGAGCGCTGCCTCGACCGATCGTGAGGCGTTGAGGTCAGCCAAGGGCATATTCCGGTGATGTCGCGGGGGTGAAGCGATCGAGGCTGAAGGGCGCCGCCTCGGCTGGCAACGTTCCCGCGGCAAGCCAGCCGGCGACCCTATCGGCATGGATCGCCGCGAGCGATACACCGCTGTGGCAGGTCACCAGAAATGCGCCGGGAGCGAGCTCGTGATAGATCGGGGCGTTGTCGGGCGCGAGGATGCGAAGCGCCGACCAACTGCGGACAAGCCGAACATTTTCGAGGAACGGGAAGTAGCGCACGGCCAGTGCCGCAATGTCCCGTGTCACCTCGAATGTCGTCGAAACGTCGTATCCGACATCTTCCCAGCTGCCGCCGAGCAGGAAAGTCCCATCCTGTGTCTGACGAACGTTTTCGCTCGGCACGGTCATGATTTTCTCATACCGCTCGGTCACCAGGATCTGGCCACGCATCGGCTTGATCGGCAGCGTGATGCCAAGACTCTCCGCGAGCTTTCCATTGCCGAGCCCCGCGGCCAGAATGACGTTTTCGCACGCGATCTCGGTCGCTGCCGAGATCAGGCGGTAGCCGCCGGACACCGGCTCGATCCGCTCGATCGGCATGCCGCGGCGGAGCGCGCCTTCGGTCGCCGAGATCGCGGCGTGAAGGGCGCGCAGCAGCTTCAGCGGGTTGGCATGGCCATCCTCGCGCGAGAATGTGGCGCCGGCGAAATTGTCCGACACGCCGGGCATGTAGCGGGCGATCTGCGAGGGCGTCATGACATCGTAGTCGAGACCCGAGCGCTTGCAGAGCCGTTCCATGGTGTCGGCGCGCGATCGAAGGGCGTCCTCGGTCAGGCAGAAGACGAAGCCGCCATTCTGCTCGAGTTCGACCTCAACTTCGGTTGCAGCGGTCAACTCGCTGGCAAAATCGGCCCAGAGGGCGGCGCCCTGCCGTGCCCAGGGCGCATAGGCCTCGAGTTTGTCGCCCTTGCCCTGTGCCCAGACCAACCCGAAATTGCCGCGGCTGGCGCGGAAGGCAGAATCGCCTTCGTCCAGCAACGCGACCTGGCGGCCTTTGCGGATCAGACCATAGGCCACGGCCGCACCGACCAGCCCGCCTCCGATCACCGCGAATTCGACGCCCTTGCGGGATCGAGCGCTCATGACACAACCTCAGCTTCGGCGGCGGCGATCTGTCCAAGCGGCAGCGGCTTCAGCGGCGATCGGATATCATGGCGGCCGATCGCCTCGATCGGGCTGCCGGTTTCCTCTGCGATGATCTCCGCGACAGCCATCGAACAGCTTCGGCCCTGGCAGGGTCCCATTCCGCATCGGGTGAAGGATTTCAGCTGGTCGGGCCCGGTCGCGCCTTGAGCCACCGCCAGACGGATCTGACCGGCGGTCACGTCTTCGCAGCGGCAGACGACGGTGTCGGATGCCGCATCGCCGGCCAGCGCGATCGACGGCGGGAACTGCATGTCGAGGAACGGCCGAAACGACTGCTGCCGCTTGAGCGCACGGCGGGGACGGCTGGCCCGGCGGTCGCGCTCCGCCTCGTCGATCCGACCGAGTTGCCGGGCAATTTCGAGTGCGGCGAGGGTGCCGCAAAGCTCGGCGGCCCGGGCCCCCCCAATTCCTGTGCAATCGCCGGCGGCAAACACGCCCGGCAGCGATGTCTCGCCCCATGGATCGGTTACGGGCTGGAAGCAGTGCTGCGCCTCGTTCCAGCGCTCGCGGCAACCGAGCAGGCGGGTGACGTGATCATTTGGAAGAATGCCGTCATGCAGCAGAACCAGATCGGCGTCGATCGACTGACGCCGCCCCGACGCGTCGGTGAACTCGATCCGTTCGACCCTGTCGCTTCCCGCAATCAACGCTTGCGTCGCCCCGCGGTGAAACGGGACACCGGACGTCCTGAGCTTTCCGAGCACTCCGATGCCCCTGGCGAGAAGCCCTGGCGCGCTCAGTGCCGCTGGCAAATGCGACAGGTAGGCCCGGAGACTCGTGCGCGGCGTTGTCTCGACAATGCCGGCGGGGCGGACGCCGGAGGCCAGCAGCTGTGTCGCCAACAGCAGCAGCAGCGGTCCGCTGCCGACCAGGACGCATCGTCCCGCCGGGACCGACGCCGCGGTCTTGAGCAACAGTTGCGCCGCACCGGCATACATGACGCCGGGAAGGACTGCGGCCGGGATCGGTATCGGCCGCTCCATCGCGCCGGTCGCAATGAGCAGCCTTCTGGGTTTGATCGATCGGACGCCGCCCGCCTCACTGGCGACGAAAGTGCGCCCGTCTCGCTCGATGCGCCAGGCAAAGGTGCTGCTGCTTCGCGTCGCTCCGGCGGTACCGGCCAGCAAGGCCCGGCCGCGGACTTCGTCCGGCCCCAAAGCCCTATCGTCGTTCGCGCGCTCGCCGATTCCTGCATAGAAATTGCCGCCAAGCGCCGGCCGTTCGTCAAGAAGCTCAACCGAGAGCCCCAGGCCGCTTGCTGTCGCCGCAGCCGAAAGGCCGGCCGCTCCTCCGCCGATGATCAGGAGATCCGGCCCACTCACAGCCGCCACCCTTCGGGAATCTGGCGTTTGATCCGCATGCCCTTGCGGACCCGGACAAGGCATCCCTGTCGGTTCTTCTGCCCGTCAATCTCAACCAGGCATTCGAAGCAGACCCCCATCATGCACAGGGGTGCGCGCGGCCGATGGGAAACCACCGACTGTCGATAGCGGTCGGGGTCGACCGTCCGCAGAAGCAGGCTTGCAACCGTATCGTTTTGGTGCGCCATCACAGGCTCACCGTCCAGCTCAACCGGAACGGACGGAGGGTCCTCGCGGAGCGACCGAAACAGCTTGTGGCCTGACGATGACGGGTTGCCTGATCTGGACATGGGGAGACACTAGGTCATGGCCGAACGAGGTACCAATTCCCAAAGGCGTTCTGCGCCCGCCGAAAAGTTATCAAGTGCGTCGCGGTGCAGCCCGGAATGAACCCAACCTGATCATCGAACTGAGGATATCGCGCCGCAGGCGTCCGCTCTCGAAAGGGCCGGCGCCAGACGACTCGGCCAGCCTTGCCAATCGGGCATATCTCGGAACTGAAACCGAAATCTGCGATGGTTTCGCGCCCGAGATCAGCTGCTCTTGTCTCGCCGGCTTCCTGCGCCCGAGACACGGAGTGTGAGGCGGTCCTCGCCCCCGGTCACGAGCGGCATCGAGGAACTCATCGGACGCCACCGCCGCTCTTGAGGAAGGGTGGCGCGGGTGACCGGAGTCGAGCCGGCACTCCCTTCGGAACTGGATTTTGAGCCGAGAGCATCCCTCTGCCGCCACGCGGCGGAGCCCCGATCGGCACCGAAATGATAAGGCGACCGGATTGCATGCAATGTGATCCTTCACGCCTGTAAAATCAGCCTTGACGCAACTTTTGCTGGCATCCTAGCTTCCGGATGGGACAGGCAGGTTTGCTGGCCGGGCGGTGGCTGACGCGCTCGTTTCTTTCAGCGCAACAGCACGTGGGGAATGACCCCGCGAATCTATCGGCGAACCAGAGACGGGGCAAAAGATGGCGTTCTCTAAGGGTTCGGCCGATGGCGGCTTCAGGCCGTCGCGGGCTTTGCTGCTGTGCGGGGCGAGCGTGGTCGCGCTTGCCGCTATTTCGGCGTCGGCCGCTTCGGCGCAGGCGGAGGACGTCGCCCGGCGCGAGACGTTCGGGGCCGATGGCCGCAATGCGCATATCGGCTTTTTCTCGAATGAGACCTCGACGCCGGGCGATAATGGCGCGGACATCGCCATCACCAACACCCACAGCTCGTCCAAAAGCTCGACATCGACGACGGCGGTCCAGATCGGATCTACCGGAGGTAAGGGCGGCCAGGGCGCGTCTTTCGGCTCCGGCGAGGAGTCTGCGTCGGCCGGCGGAAAGGGCGGTGATCTCGAGATCATCCAGGAGGGTTCGCTATACGCAAGCGGTAGTCAGGCGGCCGGCGCCTCGCCAAACCGTCCCGGCTTCCTTCCCAGCAACGACCCGCGCTGGAAGCAGTCCGGCGGCACAGCGAATCTTCTCGTCTATTCCGAGGGGGGCAGTGGCGGCTTTGGCAATTACTCGCTCGGCGCCGGCGGCTATGGCGGTTCCATCGACCTGACGGTGCTCGGCCCGGTCGTGACCGAAGGCGACCGATTCGCCTCGGTCTGGGCACGCTCGCTCGGCGGCGACGCCGGCGACGGCGGAACAGTCTCGGAACTCACCGCTAGTCTGAGGGCTGGCGGCGGCGGCTTTGTCTCTGTCGCGATCGGATCCGACGCGCAAATCAGGACGAACGGACAGATGGCGCCCGGCGTCATCGCTGAGACACTGGGGGGAGCCGGTGGTAACCGCGGCAATGCGTTCTACTCGAAGCCCTATATCTCGGACGGCGGTCTTGGCGGCTCGGTCGTCCTGATCAACCGGGGCACAGTGGTCACCGATGGTGGCCGTTCGCTCGGCCTCATCGCGCAGAGTATCGGCGGGAACGGTGGTAACCAGGGCAGCTCGGGCGGCCAGCCGGGCGGCTTGGGTGGCCAGGGCGGCCATGCCAATCTCGTCAATGACGGCGATGTGATCACCAAGGGAGACTTCAGCGCGGGAATGCTGGCCCAGTCGGTCGGCGGATCGGGCGGCAAGGGCGGGTATGGCTATTTCGGCGGCGGCAGTGGCGGCTCGGCCGGCGCAGGCGGCTGGGTGACGATGACCAATCTCGGAACCGTTACCACCAGCGGGGCCAACGCGATCGGCATGGTGGCGCAGTCGGTAGGCGGCGGCAACGCTGCGGCGGCATTCGAGAGTGCGCCCCTTGTGCCGGGCGCCTCCACCCAGGGCGGTGGGTCGGGCGGCGGAGCGTTCCT
This sequence comes from Kaistia sp., assembly GCA_035555375.1. Taxonomy (GTDB): domain Bacteria; phylum Pseudomonadota; class Alphaproteobacteria; order Rhizobiales; family Kaistiaceae; genus Kaistia. The sequence goes on from DATMGR010000041.1 coordinate 155,324, forward strand.
GTTTTGGGGTGGCGACGGCGGAACCGGCGGCAATGGCGGCCGCGTCGAGATGACCAATGCGGGCAGCGTCGAAACCTCCGGCGCCAACTCGTATGGCCTGCTCGCTCAGAGCATCGGCGGCGGTGGCGGGGCCGGCGGCTCGGCCGCAAGCTATGCCCCTGGCGTCAGCATCGCCATCGGCGGCAGTGGTGGCGGGGGTGGCAATGGCGGAGACGTGCTGGTGAAGCGGGCCGACATCCCGTCGACGAAGCCGCAGCCCAAAATCGCGACGCATGGCACGTCGTCGCACGGCATCGTCGCGATGAGCGTCGGCGGCAGCGGCGGCAATGGCGGCAGCGCGGCTGCCAAGAGCGTCGGCGTGATCGCCTCGCTCAGCGTCGCCGTTGGCGGCAATGGCGGCAATGGCGGCAATGGGGGGACGGTCTCGGTCCAGAACGATTCGATCATCACCACCGACAAGCTGATGTCGGTTGGCATCCGGGCACGCAGCGTTGGCGGCGGCGGCGGCGAGGCCGGCAGCGCCAAGGCCTATGCGCTCGCCATCGCGCCGCCCGACACGCCGAGCATCTCGCTGAATTTCTCGCTCGGCGGCAGTGGCGGCAAAGGCGGCAAGGGCGGCGACGTCACGGTCGACAATTTCGCCCGCATCACGACCAAAGGCACCGGTTCGACCGGCATCGAGGCGATGAGTGTCGGCGGCGGTGGCGGTGGCGGCGGCGCGGCCGAATCGATCAGCGACATGCTGGGCATGTTCGCCAATGTCGGCGCCTCCATTGCGATCGGTGGCAGCGGCAACGCCGGCGGCGGCGATGGCGGCAAGGTCAGCGTGACCAATGCGAGCACGGTGGAAACCGGGCGCGACTACGCGCGCGGCATCATCGCGATGAGCGTTGGCGGCGGCGGCGGCAAGGGCGGAGCAGGCAAGGCGCAGGCGAAGAACGGGTTGTCGTGGAACGACGCGGTCGAGGCGATCACCGATAACGGCGTGCCGAGCGCCGATAGCGTCTCCGTTAATGTCGCGGTCGGCGGCAAGGGCGGCAAAGGCGGGAAGGGCGGCGGCGTCAGCGTCACCAATGACGGCAGCGTGATCACCAAGGGCGCAAACGCGCAGGCGATCTTTGCGCAGAGCGTCGGCGGCGGCGGCGGCGACGGCGCCGGTTCGGCCGGTGCTGCCGCGACCGGGTCGGGTTCTCTGGCCGCCAAGGTCAGCATCGGGGGTGCCAGCGGCGGCGGCGGCGAGGGAGGCGCTGTGACGGTCGTCAACCAGAAGGGCGCGACCATCGAGACATCCGGCGAAGGTTCCAGCGGCATCTTCGCCCAGAGCGTCGGCGGCGGCGGTGGCAATGGCGGGAGCCTGGGCAGCGAAGCCAAGCCGGTGGCCAATTATGACGGCGCTCGCGACCGTATGCTCATCGCATGGGCCGACGATCTGCTGAAGGCAGACGAGGTTCTTTCCGGCCTCTTCGGCAGCGATGCCAAAAAGGAACTCAACGAGTACAGCAAGCTCGACAAGAACAGCCCGACGCAACAACGTCTCGAATATGCCCGCAAGGCAATGAAGGCCGTCAACATCCTCTGGGAGACCGACAAGAGCATCGGTGAGCGCATCGTCAAGGCCGTCGGCACGCTCGCGGTCGACGCAGCGCTCGAAAAGCTCAAGTCGGCGATCGAGGATGCCTACAAGCAGGTCGCCAAGAAAGACGGTGCGCAGCTGCGCAGCATCGACGTCATGGTCTCGATCGGCGCCAGTGGCGGCGACGGGGGCAAGGGCGGCGCGGTCGCCATCACCAATGCCGGCGCGGTCTCGACCAGGGGGGCCAATGCCTGGGGCGTTTTCGGCCAGTCAATCGGCGGCGGCGGCGGCCTCGGCGGCTCTGGCGTATCGGAAGGCACCAACAAGATTAACCTCGACCTGACGCTCGGAGCGGGCGGCGGTGACGGTGGCGAAGGCGGCACGGTCAAGATCGATAACAGCGGCGCGATCAGGACGAAGGGTGGCGCCGCATTCGGCCTCTTCGCCCAAAGCGTTGGCGGCGGCGGTGGCGTCGGCGGTGCGGTCAAGAATGCCAACAGCATCTCGTTTGGCGGCGGCTTTCGCATGGGAGGCAGCGCAGGCACCAGTTCGGATGGCGGCACGGTCACCGTCACCAACAGTGGCTCGATCACGACCGAGGGCCGCGAGGCGCATGGCATCGTCGCGCAGAGCATCGGCGGCGGCGGCGGAACCATCACCGTGAGCCAGGCCGACCCGACCGCACCGATCGCGCTTGCCAGCAACGCCGAAGACGCCGAGGCGCTGGAAGACCTCTATGCGATCCTGAACTCCGCCGGCGTGATGCAAGGCAGCACACCGGCGGGCAGCGGCGGCGGCAAGGTCTCGGACTCGACGGCGTCCTTCGCGGCGCTGCCGAGCTTCTCCGTTTCCATTGGTGGCAGAGGCGCCGGGGGCGGCAACGGTGGCAAGGTCGAGATCACCCATTCGGGCTCGATCGGAACCAAGGGCATCGGCGCGATCGGCATCTTCGGCCAGTCGGTCGGCGGCGGCGGCGGCTTCGGCGCCGATGGCAGCCTGACCGGCTTCAACGAATTCCGCGGTTCGCTCGGCGGCAGCGGTGGCGCCGCCGGCAATGGCGGTGACGTGAAGCTTCATGTCGGCAACGGCGCCACCATCACGACCGAGGGCGACGGTGCGCATGGCGTGCTGCTGCAGTCGATCGGCGGCGGCGGCGGCTATGGCGGCGTCGGTGACTATACCTTCCACAAGGGGACCGAGCCCGCCTTTATCGGGGAGGGTGCGAGCAGCGGCGATGGCGGTGTGATCACAATCGACATGGTCAATGCCAAGGGGGAAGCCGACGCGACGGCGAGACTTAATATCCACACCAGCGGCCGGGAAGCGCACGGCATCTATGTCCAATCGCTCGGCGGCGGCGGCGGCGCCGTGTTCGACGTGAACGGCGTCTCGACGCCGGCGCAAGACTCCAGCGGCCAGGCTCGCACCGATTCCCGGGGCGTGGGCGGCGCCGTGACGATCAGGACGAGGGGCGACATCATCGCCGAAGGGGCCAATTCCTACGGCATCTTCGTGCAGAGCGGCGTCCAGAAGACCGACGGCTCGATCAACTATGCGGAGCTTGACGGCGACAGGGTGACGATCAGCCATTCCGGCAAGATCGAGGGCGGCTCGGGCAAGGGAGCGGCCATCCGCGTCGACGCCGCGCAGGGCAGCAACATCGTGCTTTCATCTGGCTCGACCGTCAAAGCCGCGTCGGGCACGGCCATCCTCGCGCCGGCGGCGACCGTGTTCAATGCCGGCGCGATCGAAGGCAATATGGATCTCGTCGGCGGCAACTATAGCGGACTGACCGGCAGCCGGTATCGCAGTGCCGAGAACGGCTGGGTCAAGGTGAGCAGCGACACGCGCGGCGGCTACTTCTCCTCGAACGGCATTGTGGATGTCGGCGGCGTCGGCAATATCAGTTCGCTCGACCTCACCGCTTCCGCCGTGTTCTTCAACGGCTCGTCGGAAACGCTGATCGATGTGACCAGCACGCCGCCCGACGGCGCGAAGAACGACACGATCGCCATCCAAGGCGACTCGGACACGCACTTCGACGGGGCGACGCTGGTCATGAACGTCGTCGGGGGATTGTGGCCGGACAAGTTCACCGTCGTGACCACCGATGGCAAGTTGTCGGCCAAGAACGTCAAGGCAACGGACCGGAACACCTGGTCGCCCTTCACCTGGCTCGCGGCGGCCGAGAACAACAACCTGGTCGTCCGTCCGATCGCGAACTTCTACGTCCCTCAGGGCATTCCGCTGACGACATCGGAGGACTCCGCCCGGGCCGCGCTGCAGGACACCTGGAATGCCGGGGGGACGGTGTCGGCACTGGGTGCCATGATCTATGGCGATTTCGCCCGCATCGGCTCGGCCCAGGACTATGTCCATGCCATCGACAGCATCTCGCCTGAGGAATCGCTGAATGTCGGTTCGGCGCGCACTGCGGCTGCCCGCACATCGCTCAATTCCTCGCTGAGCTGCCCAGCCTTCGAAGGGAACGAGACCTTCCTGGTGGAGACCGACTGCGTCTGGGCGAAGGTTTCCAACGAGATCGTTACCCGGACCCAGACTGAAGAGGCCGCGGGCTATGATCGCGACGGCGTGACCTGGCGGGTCGGCGGCCAACATGAGATTGCGGACGACTGGTTCCTCGGCGGTTCGGCCGCCTATACCTGGTCGTCGCTCAGCGACGTCGATGGATTTTCGCAGACCGACGGCAATTCGTTCGATGCTTCGGTGGCGCTGAAGCACCAGATGGGCCCTTGGTTGCTCGCGCTGAGCGGGCAGCTCGGCTATGGCAGCTTCGATACCGACCGAACCCTGCTGATCGGCTCAGAGGCGTGGCAAACGTCCGGCACGTCCGAGGTCTTCAACGCGGGCAGTCGCTTCCGCGTCAGCCGCGAGTTCGCTTTCCCGACCTGGTACGTCAAGCCATATGCCGATATCGACCTGCTCTACAGCCAGATGCCGGCCCATAACGAATACAGCGATATGTTGGGCACGCTCTATCGGTTCGACGGCGCCAGCAGCTGGAACGCCGCCTTCAGTCCCAATATCGAATTCGGTGGCCGCCTGAATCTCGACGAGCGAACCTGGCTGCGTCCCTATGCGACTGTCGGCGCGACGCTTTTTGCCAATGACGGCATGAATGTCAGTGGAACGCTCGATCTCGGCTCGGACAACCAGTCGTTCGTCGCACAATCGAACGCGCCCACGGCACTGCTTAACTTGAGCGCCGGCGTCCAGCTCTACCGCACCGAAAGCTTCGAGGTTCGCGCCGAATACAAGGCGGACATCGCCGAGGATTATCTGGCCCAGGAGGCGAGCGCCCGCATCGCGATCCCGTTCTGAGGCCGGTATCGTCGCTTCGCCCTCAGTGGTCGGGAGCCTGCCACACCTCGTGGCCGGCACCCGATCGATGCGATCCGTCGGGTTGTGCAAGGTGACGCTGCAGGCCGCAGCGCGCGCCGCAGCTGTCGCCTCAGCAACGGCGCGCAGATGGGCGGCTTGGCGGCATTGACCGCGCGCGAAGGCTTCGCTTTCGGGCAGGCGACCGGATCCCCGCCGGCCCATGGCGGCACGGCAAATGAAGTGCCGCCCGGATACGCAGCGCTGGACCGCTGAGCTTTACGCAACAATACAGCTTACCGCTTCCGGCAGCCCGTCCTCTCGTCGGATCAAGGGATGACGCGGCTCGAGAGAGCGCCGCCCGCAACCCATTATGGGCTGCCGGCGGCGCGATCCTTGATCCCGGCTGCAGCCGGTCTCACTTCACGGCGATTGCGTCGCAGTCCACTTCGATCGCCGCATTCAACGGAATCTTCGGAACGATGATCGTCGACCGGGTTGGCGGATCCTTCGGGAAGACCTCGCGGAATACAGCGTTCATCGCCGGGAAATCATCGATGTTCGCAAGCAGGACCATGCATTTGACCGTGTGGTCCAGCGATGAGCCGGCGCCCTCGAGGATGGTCTTCATATGCGCGAAGGCCTGGCGTGTTTCCGGCGTGATACCGCCGGGGACGAGTTCCGACTTGCCCTGCACCGTGCCGAGGACACCGCCGGCATAGACCATGTCGCCGGCGCGAACGGCGCCGGAATAGGGAAGATTATCGAGGACGGGCGATGGATAGGCAGTCCGTTCGGCGGCACCGGCGAATGACACCGCGCCGAGCCCGATCGCTGTCGCGACGACCGCCACCGATGCCCTCAAGGTCGATCTCTTCATCAAATTCTCCTCTCTTGCTTGCTGCCCCCTTGGGCAGTCGTGAAGTCAGCGTGCGATGGTTCAATGACCGGGGCTCTGCCGCCGCTGCCAGAATTTGTGACCCGAGAAGCGCGGTTCCCGTGAATAGATCGCTGTCCGCTCGCGCCGAAAATGCTCTCTGCCGGCCTCCAACCGCGCCCCATAGCGCTCAGGGGCGGCATCATCGCCGTCGACGGCACGCAATGCGGCTTCCGCAGCCTGGATGCCCGTCCAGAGCGCGGTGGTCATCCCATGCGCCGACAGGGGGTCGAATGAGGCGGCGGCATCGCCGACGGCCAGCCAGTTCGGGCCCGCAGCCTGTTCGAGCCAGGCCGTGCCGGCCGTTGCAAGGCGTGGCGGCTCGGACGCCGCGTATCCCGCGCTTTCGATCCAGCGTGCGATATACGTCGTTCTATCCAGCAGGTCCTGCCAGGCCGCGGCATTGCCCGCGATGCCACGCGGCATCAGGTCCGGGTCGGAGTAGAAGTTGATCACGAGCCGACGGTCGGCGAGCAGGGTGGCATACCACCATCCCGTGTCCACTGCCTCGATGAGGGTCGCCGGCGTGGGGTCGATGTCTCTGTCGACCTGTCGCAGGATCGAATAGGCGGCGACCAGGCGGTCCACGCGCCGCAACGGGCTCAGTCGCCGGGCGATCAACGCGCGGCGGCCGGTCGCGTCGATCAGGAAGCGGGCTCGGGTCGTCTCGCCTGTGTCGGTCGCCAGCGACCATCCGTCATCGCTTCGCTCGAAGTCGCGAAGCTGCCCCTCTACATGTCGAACCTTCGGGTGCCGATGGGCGGACGCGAAGAGGGCAGCGTCGAACCGGGCGCGGTCCAGGACATGACCCAGTCCGCCAGGCTGCGCCGCCGCGTGACGTTCGAGCAGCGCCGCGCTGCCCCAGGACGTGAAGCTGACCCGCGTCGGCCGATGGGCTGGGTCAGCAAGCAGATCGCTTGCGCCAAGCTCCGCCAGGAGAGGGGCCGCGGCAGCCGCCAGGCTCTCGCCAGGCATGTCCGATGCATCAACGCTCGGAGCGATCCACGTCACGGCGCGGCCCTGCCGCGCCATGGCGAGGCAAGCCGCGGAGCCCGCGAGCCCGCCGCCGATCACGGCGACGGAACGTCGCTGCTCGCTGTCCGATGTCAATGTCGCGGCCGCCGCTTAGGGCAGCTGCCCGTCTTCGGCTGCCCAGTCGAAGCGTGGCTCGAGCGAACCTCGGCCGACCTCGACATAGAGCTTGGATGGGATCGCCTTCGGACGATCGGGATCCGTCGGCCCCGGCCTTTCGACGACGAAGCCCATGCGCTGCCAGACGGCGATCATGCTCCTGATGCCGTCCCAATAGCTGGCATTGGCGTGATAGCCGATACCGGGCACGCCGCGGGCCCACCAGACACGGCTTTCGAAGAACTTCACCCGCTCCTCGGGCGAGAGATCCGTCCGCATCAGCTGGTTGTAGAATTCCTCGGGCAGGACATCGACCGGCAGCAGGGCCGGCCACCACACCGGAACAGGGAAATCACCCTGCATCGCGACCCGCTGGCAGCTGAATGCATCAGGCTGCCAGGGCAAGCCCATCCAGCGCGTCAGATCGCCGGCCATCTGCGGGCCGATCGGCGCGTCCTTACCGGTCGTGGCGGCCTTGAAATCCAGCACCCTGCCAACCGTTTGGCTGAGATGCTGCCGCTGACCCCGGGCAATACGGAATGGTTCGGCTTCGGGGTTTGTATTCCGAGCGTAAAGCGGAGCGAGGCGAAGATAATAGGAGAGTTCGACGCCGGGGTGGAACGCGCCGCCCGAGCACGGCTCCAGGGCCGCCTCGGTCAGGGCGGCGGGTCGCCGCTCGACCGGCAGTTGATCCAGATTCTTGACCTGATCGAGTGTGGTGTCGTTCAGGTCGTTTTCAAACGCGCCGTCAGCCCACATCCGCAGGTGCTCATATTGCAGCTTCGGAAACTGGAACCACTGCAGCGGGCTGCCGTCGTGATCGACGCCGTCGCCCGGCATCATCGGGATCTTCAGATGCTCCTGCTTGAAGGCGTCCGGCCCCATATTGTAGGGGTCGCGGAAGGCGGCAAAGACCTTCTGCCGGAACGGCTTGTTGCTTTCCGAGGGGTCGGCGAGGCGGGCGAGATAAGCCTCGCTGGAAAAATCGCCCACATCCAGCCAGCCCTGGCGCAAATTCGAAGCAGCCGAGATCCACTCCATCAGCGCCAGGCGCCGGAACGTCGGATAGATATGCTGACGGAATGACAGCGGCGCCTTGACCGGCTCGATCCACTTCTGCTCCCAGTTCATGCTCTCGATGACATCGTAGAGCGTGCTGATCGCCGGAATCTCGGGCGCGAAATCGGGCCCGACGCAGGCGATCCAGGCGCCATCGGCGTCGAGCACCGTTCCGTCGGGCAAGGTGACGGTCGCATCGACAGGACCGTCGCACCAATCGTCATGCCAGCCGTCATTATCGGCGAAACTGGTGATCGGGGTGCCGCGCGGCGAGGCCGAGACACCGTCTGCCGGGACGACGAGGAGCCGCCCGGCCTCGTCCGTGCGGACCTGCCCGAGGCCGACATCGACGGTGTTCCAGAAACGGCCGCCCATGGCGTATTCGGGCCGATCACCGTCCCAGTTGGTGCGCGCGCCGCTGATCTTCACCGGGCCAGCATCAATGACCAGCATGCGCTCGCGCTGCGCCGTGGTGGTGAAATACTGGTTGCGCAGCTTTCCCGGGATTCCAGGCGCGTGCTCGCCATTGTCATGCGGATTGAAGAAGCCGTACCAGGCGGCCTTGGTGTTGGCGACGTGGACGCGCCACTCGATCGCCGCATCGGCAGAGGTCAGTTCCTTGATCACGCGCCCCTGATCGTCGAAGGCGAACAGGCGGAAACGCTGGACCTGCTTTTTGATGAGCGCGTCACCGTCCTTGAAGCCGCCCTCGGGGCTTGCCGGGACGCCGGGCAGTTCGGGAGCATAGAACCACTTCTTGCTCCCGCCGACGCGGCTGATTCCCAGCGCGGGATAGATGCCGACACGGGCGATTTTTGCGCCGGCGGGGGCCGGCTCCACAGGCGAGGTGGCAGCAACAGCAACCTTCGGCCCGAACGGAAGCCCTGCAACCGCCAAACCTGAAGCTGCTGCCAGCCCTGCAAGAAAGTCCCGTCGCCGAACGCTATCCGCCTTGATCATTGACCCCAATTCCCTCATGACCTCAATCCCTTGTTGAGGTTAGCTAATCGAGGAGCCCGAGTCTAGGTGTGACCTCCCCGAAGACAACTATTGCGTTTCGATCTGCCTATGGTTGCGCCATTCCATTTGCAAGAGCCGTGCAGGGCCGCGGATCGCCCGAGTGTTCTGCGTGACGGGCGAAGCTGCCCCGCAAAGGCGTCCGGCCATCCACGGGCGAGGCGGCGACTCCCGCCTCGACAGGTGCCCGGCGCCGTCGCAGCGAGCCGCATCAGCGGGCTCGGGGGACGCCGCTAAATAGCAACAGACGTGCGCAGAGGTGCCTCGGTGGCCCTGTGTCGATCGGGTCGCAAACGACACACTCAGCCGCCGCTCCCCTGATCTATCCATCTGGCGGTTGAACGAGACGTCAGTCCATCGCCAGGATGAGCTTGGCCGTGTTCTCGTCGGTGATCAGCGAATTGGCCAGGCGTCCCCTCAGGGCGGCGCGGATGGCCGGGGCGCGGTGGACGCCGGAGGCGACGATCGTCGTGGGGCGGTCGGCGGGCTGCGTGCGGACGAACGACGTCAGGCGATCATGGTAGGCCGCATCGACGATCTCGCCATCCGCCGAGATCGCGCAGCCGAGCAATTCTCCAACGCCGCCCGCCTGCATGGCCTGCGCCGTCTCGGCGGCGGTGATGAAGCCGTCGTGATAGAGGGTCGCCTCGGCGCTCCAGTAGCCGATGCCCATGATGAGCAGGGTTGCCTCGTCGACCAGCGAACGCAGCACGCCATAGCCCGGCTGCGCCTGCAGAACCTTCCTCTCCTCGACCGTGTTGGTGACGACCGGAACGGGAAGGGGATAGCACTGGGCATTCAGACGCTCGGCGAGGCGCGTCACGACGTCATAATGCGTGGCGCGCCCGTCTCGCGTCAGGTTACCCATCAGCGAGACGCAGCGGTGTTGCGGCCGGTCCATCGGGGGCAGGCGTCGCGAAACTTCGCGCATCGCCCCGCCACTGCCCATGCCGATCGTGAGCGGCGCCTTCTGCTGGAGAATGATATTCTCGAGATAGAACGTCGCCTGCGAGGCCACCGAGGGAATGTCCTCGGTGCTGCCGCTCTCGTTCAGGCAGACATCGCAGTAAATCAGCCCGAACCGATCCTTGAGGCGGTCGGCGAGCTCGATGGCCTCGGCGAGCGGATGCACGAGTTGAAAGCGGATGAGCCGTTCGGAGTTCGCCAGCGCAACGAGGCGCTGGACGATCTGTCGGGAGATGTTCAGCTCGGTGGCGATCTGCTCCTGCGTCCGCCCCTTGAAATAATAGAGCCAGGCGGCTCGGGCTGCGAGATCGAGGCGTTTTTCACCCGCTGCGTCGGGCCGCTCCACTACGCTGGCCACTGGATGTCTTTTCCCGTCATGCCGCCTTCCGTTTCCGATCCGCTACAGCTTGAGAAGGCGGGCAATGTTGCCGCCGACGATCGACTGATAGCCATCCGGATCCGAGGTCGAGCGCTCCATTTTCTTGAACTCGAATTCATAATCGACGAAGGGTGAGTCTGTCCCCCAGATGACCTTGTGGGGCCCGAGACGCTTCACCGCAGTCTGGATCTCGAAGATCGGTGCCCGCGACGTCTCGAGGTAGAGATTGTCGAATTCCGCGGCAAAGGAAATCGCCTGATCGACGGCCCAGAAGAAGCCCATATGCGCCATCATCAGAGCCACATTCGGAAAGCGCTTGGCCATGATCGCGAATTCCGGCGGGCTGTTGAAGAGATCGCTCGCGCCATGGACGATGATGGGAAAGCCGAGTTCGTCGGCGAGGCGGAAGAGCGGATCGACCAGTTCGGGATCGGCGAGATGGAATCCGTTGATCGTCGGATGCAGCTTGAGGCCCTTGAAGCCCCATTCGCTGATGCATTGGCGGGTCACGTCGACGGCGTTGCGTTCCCAGGGGTTGACCGCGCAGTAGGGGATCAGCCGCTCCGGAAACTGGTCGTAGGCGTCCTTGACGAAGTCGTTGGTGAAGTTGCCCTCGACGAAGGGAAACACCACCGCCTTGTCGACGCCGGCCGCGTCGAGCTTGGCGACGAGTTCCGCGCCGGTCTGGCGCGCGCCCGGACGGTCGCCGAGATGATTATGGGCGTCGATGACGAGGCTCATGGGTTTCCTCCTATGTTTTTCGTTTCACGGCGCCGATCGCCATAGCGAGCAGGATGAAGCCGCCGTTCAGGGCATAGCGATAGGGCGCACCGAGACCGAGTAGCGTCAGCCCGTTGCCGAGAAAGGTGATGAACAGCGCGCCGATCAGCGTGCCCCAGATGGTGATGTCGGCGCGGCGCGACAGCAGCGTGCCGAGATAGACCGCCGCGAAGGCATCGAGCAGATAGGGCTCGGCGCCACGCGGCATGGCGATACTGGTGCGCGAGACCAGCGCAACACCGGCAATGCTCGAGAGGAGGCCGGCCAGCACGAAGCCGCCGGCAAAGACGGCGCGCACGTCGACGCCGGCGAGATAGGCAGCGCGCGCATTGCCGCCGACGGCCCGCGATCTCCGGGCGAAGGTCGTCCAGGTCGTCACGATCATCATCACGGCAAAGATCACCGCGCCGAGCAGCACCAGCGCCGAGATCGGGCCGATCGACCCCTGGCCGATGAAGAAGAAATTTCGCGTCAGCCCGCGCGGCAGCGTGAACAGGATCTGCGGCTCGGCGCCATTGGTCATCAAGAGTTCGCCGGAGCGGATGACGAACATCATGCCGAGCGTGCCGATGATCGCGGGGATGCCGACATAGGCGATGAGGAGGCCGTTGACGAGGCCGACCACCGTTCCGAAGGCAAGCGGCGCCGCGATCACAAGCCAGAGCGGCTGGTGATGCAGCATCAATACGGCGGCGAGCAGGCCGGCTGCATCGGCGATCTGTGCGATCGAAAGATCGACGCCGCGCATCGCCATCACGATGCTGAGCCCGAACGCCATGATGATGAGAATGACGCTCTGGTGGAGCACGTTGCCGATATTCGCGAAACTGGCGAAGGAGGGCTTCAGGAGCGCGAACAGCAGCAGCACGGCCAGCATGCCGATGGCGGGGCCATAGGCGCGGAGCTGCTCGAAGAGGACGGTATCGACCGGGCGTCTGGTGGCGGCGGTTTGCATGGTCGCACCCTAGAAAATGAGGACCTGCCCGATCGCGCGCCGCCGGATGAGGCCGAGCGAGATGGAGAGAACGAGCACGATGCCCTGGATGCCTGGCAGTGCCTGATTGGAGACGCCCATCAGGATCAGGCCATTCGAGAGAGAGGCAAGGAAGATCGCGGCAGCGACGGTTCCGATGACGTCCAGTTCGCCTGCGCGCGAAAACGTGCTGCCGAGAAAGGCTGCGGCGAGCGCGCTGATCAGGAAGTCGACGCCCGTCGCGAGTGCCGACGCACCATAGCTGTAGGCCGAGAGGATCACGCCGGCGAAGCCGAGCACCAGGCCGCCAAGGGCGCAGGAGGCGAGCACATAGCGGCGGCGATCGATGCCGCGCAGCAGCGCTGCCGCCTCATTCTGGCCGACGGCATACATCCTGAGCCCAAGCCGCGTCCGCTTGAGGACGACATGGAGCACGGCTGTCATCGCGACCAGCAGGATGAAGACGAAGGGCACCGGACCGACATAGCCCTGGCCGAGGAAGAAGAACTCCGGAAGGTTGGACAAGGTCAGCGCCTGGCCGCCATTGTAGAGCAGCGTCCCGCCCATGATGACGAACATCATGCCGAGGGTCGCGACGAAGGCTGGTATCCGGAAGATCAGGATCAGTGCGGCGTTGACGACGCCGATGGCGAGGCCGAGCACGCCGCCGAACACGATCGCCGCCGCCGAGCCAAAGCCCGCGAGCAGCGTTCCCGCGGCCACATTGGCGGCGAACTGGCTGGTGGCGCCGGCCGACATGTCGAAGCCGCCGGCGATCAGAACAACCGTCAGGCCGAGCGCGATGAAGGCGAGGACGCTGCCCTGCTTCAGGACATCGAAGACGTTCCCGAGAGAGAGGAACTGGGGCGCCAGCGCAGCGATCACCGCGAGCGTCAGCAGCATGCCGATGACCGTTCCCCAGCGCGCGAGGAAATCCGCCATCGGGGTGGCACGCCCGGCGCCGTCGGCCGCATTCAGGACGTCGTCGGCCTTGTCGCCCTCGACGCTACCCGAGGCCCAATAGAGCAGGGCCTCTGGCGTCGCTTCCGCCTGGTCGTCGATGACGCGGGCGATGCGGCCGCGCCGCATGACGACCGTGCGATCGCACATCGCCGCGATCTCCTCGAAATCGGAGGAGATGAAGATGACGGCGGCGCCCTGGCGCGCAAGTTCGACCATCTGGCGATAGATCTCGATCTTCGAGCCGACATCGACGCCGGTGGTCGGCTCGTCGAACAGGAAGACGCGGGCATCACCCGTCAGCCAGCGGCCGACGACGATCTTCTGCTGATTGCCGCCGGAAAGATTGCGGGTCATCGGTTTGATCGAGGGCGGCTGGATATCGAGCCTGGTGACCAGTTCGCGCGCTGCGGCGCGCTCGCGGCGAAGATTGAGCACGCCAAAGGTCGACCAGCGCGCGATGTTCGGTAGCGTGAGGTTGTCGCGAACGGTCAGATCCGTGATCAGGCCCTCGTGACGCCTGTCCTCCGGGATCAGAGCGAAGCCGTCCCGCTTGGCGCGGCGCGGATCGGCGGGATTGGAAGGGCGCCCACCAAGTATCACCGTGCCGCCGTCGCGGGGAAGGGCGCCGACCAGCGTCATCGCGAGTTCGGAGCGGCCGGCGCCGACGAGGCCGGCAATGCCGAGGATTTCACCCGCGCGCACCGTCAGGTCGACGCCACGCAGTGCCGTGCCATGGCTCAGGCCGCGGACTTCGAGCAGGGGCGCACCGATCGTGACCTTTTCTTTCGGGTAGAGCTGCGCGATCTCGCGGCCGACGATCATCTTGACCACGGAGGCGCGCGAAATCTCCGAAACCGGCGTCGTTGCCACCAGTTGGCCGTCGCGGAGCACTGTGATCCGGTCAACGAGATTGAGCACCTCATCGAGATAGTGCGAGATATAGATGATCGTCACGCCTTCGGCGCGCAGCTTGCGGATGATGTCGAACAGCCGTTCGGCTTCCTTGTCGCTGAGCGAAGCGGTCGGCTCGTCGAGGATCAGGGCCGTCGGGTTGCGCATCAGCGCTGCCGCGATCGCCACCTGCGCCCTCTGGGCAACCGAGAGATCGCGCACAAGGGTCGTCGGCGAAAAGTCGGCGGCAACGCGGTCGAGTGCCGCGCGGACCTTGCGATTCATGGCGTCGCGGTCGAGCAGGCCGCCGAGACGCACGATCTCGTTGCCGAGCAGCGCATTGGAGGTGACGTCGAACTGCGCGATCAGTTGCTGGTCCTGATGGACGATCGCGATGCCCTTGGCTTCGGCCTCGCGCACATCGCGGAGGCGCACCGTCTCGCCAGCGATCCGGATCTCGCCCTCATCCGGCTGGTAGACGCCCGTCAGCACCTTGACCAGGGTCGACTTGCCGGCGCCGTTCTGCCCGAGCAGGGCATGGATCTCTCCGCGCCGGATCGAGAGCGAGACATCGTCCAGAGCGACGACGCCCGGAAAGGCTTTGCGGATCGAGCGGCATTCGATGGCGGCGGTCGAATCCGCTGCCGATGCCGGCTGCAGAGCTGCGACGGTCATCTGTCACCAAACCTGTGTCTGTTGAGTATCTGCCGGGGCGGCGACCGCCCCGGCAAAGAGATAGCCTAGGGCAGGACCGGCCGAACGACGACCAGTGCGCCATCCTGCGGCCAACGCTTCTCGACGTCAGCCTTGGCGATTCCGGTGTCGTCCCAGACGGTCGGGCCCCAGCGCTTCTCGGCCGCGGCGACGCCATTGGCATGGGTCGCGACATAGACTTCGGTGAAGATGGCGCTCGGGAAGTCCTTCTTGCCGCCGACGGCCGCAATGATGTTCTCGCCCGCGAGACGCCCGATGGCCGGCACGTCCTGCACCACCGTCGCGACATAGGGGCTGCCCTCGTCGAGCAGCATCTGGAAGCCGATCTTGTCGCCATCGATCGACGCGATCTTGATCTCGTCGCGGCCAGCGCGGCGGACGGCCTCGACGGCGCCCGAAACCAGCAGATCATAGGCGCCCCAGACGCCGGCGATGCTGCCCTTTTCCGGATTGGCGGTCAAAAGGTCTTCCATCTGCGTCTGCACCTTGGCGGCGCTGTGCTCGGTCGGAACCCACTGCACCTTGACGTTCGGATAGTCGGCAAGGATCGCCTCGAACACGCGCTTGCGCGTCTCGAGCAGCGGCGCGCCGGGCACCCAGAACCCGATGACATTGCCCTTGTAGTCGATGCTGGACAGCAGCGAACGGGCGAGCATGGTGGCCATCAGCGCCTCGTCGCCGCCGACATCGGCGATCGCACCTTCCGTCTTGGACCCGATCGACGTCGTGATCACGGGAATGCCGGCCGCATTCGCCTTGGCGACGACCGGCGCCAGCTGCTGCGGATCGCCGAGCTGCACGATGATGCCCGCAACGCCTGAATTGATCAGGCTTTCGATGTTCTCGTTGTGCTTGCGCGGATCAGTGCCGCCATCCGTCACAACGACGTCGGCCCCGGCGGCCTTCAACACCGTGGTCGCGCCAGCGATGATGTCGCGATTGTAGTCGTTGGTGATCTCGCGCGCGGCGATGCCGATCTTTTTGCCGGCGAGATCCTGTGCCTCGGCAGAGCCGATCCCAATCGCAACCGATGCCAGCACCGCAACTGCGGCCAGCCCCTTGAGCAGTCCCATGGCGTTCCTCCGTTTAGTTGTTTCAGGCGGCGCTGATGCGCTTCTTGTTATGTGAGCAATTGCTTGGTGCAAAAACAATTGCGCGGCACATGCCGGTTGTCAAGCTCGTTATGGTTCGAGTCGGTCGCGCTTTTGATCGGACCTTGTACAAATGCTTGTTCGGAACGAGCGAGGAGCGAACGGCGCGTCGCCGTCAGCGCTTCAGGTCAATGAGCGACTGACGACACGCAGAGCCAGCATCGTTCGAGCCGATGCCGCCGCCGTCGTGAGGGGTAGGTACCCGAGTAATATCAGTCGGCGTTGGGCGGTATTTGCCGGGACGAGCTGCATTCAGCCGGATTGTGCCTGACGACGGCAGAGTGCCGCCGTAGGGTAGGAAACCCCGGTGCCCTTATCGCGCGGTCACGAGTGAAAGCCTCTGGCGAATTCGGGACGGCGGCTTCAAGCTCTGCAAGCCATCGCTATGCCTTTCATCGCTGAGGAGACGCCCGATGCTGCATGCGCGAATGCTGCGTTATCTGGACGAGGTCGCCCGCTGCGGATCGATCCGCAAGGCGGCGGCCAAGCTCAATGTCGCGTCCTCGGCAGTCAATCGGCAGATCATCGCTTTCGAGGAAGAACTTGGCACGCCTCTGTTCGAGCGCCTGTCGCATGGCCTTCGTCTGACGGCGACCGGCGAGATCATGATCGCGCATGTCCGCAAGACGCTGAAGGACTACCAGTTGAGTTCGGAGCGCATCGACCGGCTGCGCGACTATCACTTCCCGGCCGCCTCGATCGCGACGGTCGGTGGCCTCGCCTGCGACCTGCTCGCCAAGGCTTTGATGGAACTGCGCGCCGAGCGGCCCTTCACGCGCCTCTTTGTCAGCGTGATGGACGCAGAAGACATCATGGGCGTCGTCGCTGCCGGCGATTTCGATCTTGGGTTTGCCTTCGACCTGCCGGACTTTGGCGGTGTCACCCGCGCTTCATCACTGAAGACGCGCTACGGCGCCGTAATGGTTCCAGACCATCCGCTCGCGCATGAGCCGGCTCTGCGCCTGAATGCGCTGCAGGACTATCCGCTCATCGCCCCGCATGTCGGCGTGCTGATCCGTGACCAGTTCGACGATGCTTGCCTTCGCAACGACATCAAGATCGACCCGGTCGTCGAGTCGGACTCCTTTGAGTTCCTTCGGCAGTTCGCTCTTTCCAACAAGGGGGTCGCGCTGCTGAACGAGCTCGATATCGACGACGGTCTGCGGACGGGCCTGCTTGTCTTCGTGCCGATCGTCGAACTCAAGGGCAAGACGCAGACCATCTCCGTCGTCCATCGCACGCGGGGGGCTCTCGATCCCCTCCCGGGATTGATCGTCGAACGCCTGTCGATGCTGCTGGACGACCGTCGAGGCAGCGGCTGATGCCTTTTGGGTCCAGGGCTGCGCTCGAAACGATGCTTTGAGAATGGCGGGGAAGTGCGCACCATTCCCCTGACGGCAAAAAGCCGCGGCGGGGAAGCAGGGTGCGGACATGACTTTCGAGACACAGCAACCAAGGGTCGTCAAGGTAACGGGCGGCGTATCGATCGGCGGGGCGCCGGTCTCATACACGGCCTTCATGGCGGCACTGGTTGCCGTCCTCGCTTTTGTCCCCGCGTCCATCGTCGTCGGTGGAATGGGCGGCGGCTGGCCGCTGCATGACGTCATTCATCCCCTGCTCGGCCTGCTGCTGGGGCCGATCGCCGGACCGATCGCATCGGCCATCGGGATTGTGATCGGAGGTGTCATCGCGCCCTACACCAATCTCGGGCCCTGGGCACCGCTGATGGGTGCCATGAGTGCATTCGCCGTCGGCATGGTCATGCAGCCAAACCGGTCACTCTGGTTCGTGCCATGGATCATCACGCTGGCCGCCAATCTCATCTATCTTTGGCAGGCTCTATCCTTCGGCATCAGCTTCCCGCTGTGGCTCAGCAATGTCGTCACCATTGATATTGCCCTCATCCTGATCGCCATTCCTCAGATAAGGAACTGGAGCGTTGACCGAATCCGCACCGGCGGTATCGGCCTCAAAACGTATATCGGCTTCTTCGTCGTGTTCTTCTTCGGGTCGACGGCCGGTATCCAGCTCAATTGGGTGCCGTCCTTCGCGACCAATCCCTGGCCGGCCGAAATCTGGCCCGTTCTCATTCCGATTATTGCAGTCGAACGACTCGCGTTCAGCGCCATCGGCGCCCTGATCGGCGTCGGCGTGGTCAGTGCTCTGCGCCGCTCACCGCTCGCCAAGGCGACGATGGCCGGTTACTGACATGCTCGCCGATGCAGTCGAGCCAAAAGACGAGCGGCCTCTGCCGCTCGTCACCTTCGAGCAGGTCGGCTACGCCTATGCCGGCGCGGTCCGAAAGGCTCTCGACGGCATCGACCTAACGATCGCGCGCGGCGAGTTCGTGGGTATCGTCGGGGCGACCGGCGCCGGCAAATCCACCTTGTGCCTGACCCTCAACGGCATTGTGCCGCAGTTTTTCGGCGGGTCCTTCTTCGGCACCGTGACGGTTGCCGGCTGCGATACGCTCGAGACGGCCACCAGCCGGCTTGCTGCGACCATCGGCATGGTGTTCGAGGATCCCGAAACCCAGATCACTGCGACGACGGTCGAAGGAGAGGTCGCCTTCGCTTTGGAGAACCTCAGGGTCCCGACCGAAGCCATGCAGGTGCGCGTTGCCGAAGCTCTGCGGGCCGTTGGGCTCGCCGGGCTGGAACGCAAGCATCCGGCGCGCCTCTCCGGCGGACAGAAACAGCGTCTCGCGATCGCAGCGGCGCTCGCCCTGTCGCCCGATCTGATCGTGCTCGACGAGCCGACGTCACAACTCGATCCGATCGGGACAAGCGAGGTGTTCGCGCTTCTTTCCCACCTCAATCGCGAGAGAGGGATCACCATCATCGTCGCGAGTCATGCCAGCGAGGAACTGGCGGCTGTGTCGAGCCGCATCCTGTTGCTCTCCGGCGGCCGTGTCGTTCGGGATGGAAGTCCGCAGGAGGTTCTGGGTGACGTGGCGCTCCTGCAGCGCCATGACGTCCGGCCGCCGGACATCGCCCAGGCCTTCGCGGCCGTCGCGGCGCGGCTCCAGCCTGGCACGCCGCCGCTCGCGCCCGTGACGCTGGCCGAAGCGCCGCTCGCCTTCGCCCGTTTCGGCCTGGCCTTCGCTGCCGCGGAAAACCGTCAGCAGGCGGCTCTGCCAAGCGGCGGCGCGCCCGTACTGGAAGCGGTCGACGTTTCGCATGTTTATCCTGACGGGACGGCTGCGCTGCGCGGTGTGGACCTCTCGATCAGGCGCGGCGAATTCGTGGCGCTCGGTGGCCGCAACGGCTGTGGCAAGTCCACGCTCATCCGGCATTTCCTGCACCTGCTCACGCCATCTGCCGGGTTGGTGCGAGTCGATGGAGCCGATGTTGCGGGGTTCAGGATCAGCGATCTCGCCTGCCGCATCGGCTACGTCTCGCAGAACGCGCATCAGCAGCTGTTCTGCGATAGCGTTCGCGAGGAAGTCGCCTTCGCACTGAAGTTGATGAAGCGCCCGAAAGGCGAGGTCGACGCGGCGGTCGATTATGCGCTGGATGCGATGCGGCTTGTCGATCTCGCCGATCGCCACCCGGCATCTCTGAGCCGCGGCGATCGGCTCCGCCTCGCGATTGCCGCGACGCTCGCTCCCGGCCCGGATATCTTGATCTTCGATGAGCCGACGACGGGTCAGGACTGGGCCGGGGCCCTCGCCATCCTCGATATCTGTCGTTCGCTGAACGCGCGCGGGAAGACCGTGCTTCTGGTGACGCATCACCTCTATCTGCTGGCGGGTTATGCCGAACGGCTCGTCGTGATGGCGCAAGGGCGCGTTGTACTCGACGGGCCGCTCGTTGACGTTCTCTATGCAGGGCCCGCGCTCGAGGCGGCCTCTCTTGCGCCTCCTCAGACGGTCAGCTTCGCCGCCGGGATCAGCAGCCTCGCGGCGGCGGGGCGGCGTCCGCTGTCGCCGGCTTCCCTGGCCGCGCTGGTCGATTTCCAATCCGGAGTGGCTCTGTGACCATGACGGAGACTCTTGTCCAATTGCCGGCGGGGCGGTTCGCCAGCATCGATTTCCGCGTGAAGCTTGTTCTGCTGCTGCTCGCCAGTACGTTGATCTTCGTCTGGAATAATCTCGTCGCACAGGGTCTGCTGCTGGCGTTCGTTGTCGGATTGATGCTCGCGGCAGGTACGCCCTTGTCGACGCTCTGGCGCCTCGTGCGCATCACCCTGCCGGCCCTTGTGCTCATTGTCGTGATCCAGGGATTGTGGAGCCCGTTTGGCGTCCACCCGGTCTTCACGCTTCCGACCGGATTGCCGTTCCTCTCTGGCGCACATGTCTTCACGGTTGAAGGGCTGCTGTTCGGCCTCGTTGTCTCCTGCCGCATCCTGGCGCCGCTGCTGGCCTTTCAGCTCGTCTTCATGACGACGGAGACAAACGATATCGTTCTTGGCCTAACGCGGCTTCGCGTGCCCTATCGCGTGGCGCTGCTCTTCTCGACGACCTTTCGCTTCGTGCCGCTGTTGCTTGAAGAGTTCCAGGCGATCAAGAACGCGCAGCGGCTCCGCGGCATCGACCTCGACAGTTTCGGCATGGCGCGCAAGCTCCTCGCCATGGGGCGCATGCTGGTTCCGCTCATCACCGGTTGCCTTGCCAAGGCGCAGTCGATGGAGATCGCTCTGCAGGCCCGCGGCTTCACCGGCTCGCCAGATCGGACGCAACTCCATCCTGGCCGCGAAAAGCTGACCCTGACCGAGCGGCTGATGATCAGCCTCGGCCTTGTCTTCTGGATCGGTGCGATCACCGCGCGGATCACTTTAGGTACCGGAGGATCGGTTCTTTGATCGAGGAAGGTTTTGCCGATGAGGCCTCGCTGCTGGCGATGCTGGAGCGCCAGGCTGATGCATGGAAGACGGGCGACTTTACGCGCGCCAGCAAGGATTGGCACCCGGATGGCGTACTCACCGCGCCCGGCAACCGCGTCCCGTTCTCGTCCCTGGCAGAGACGATTCGCCGTTTCCATGCCGACTTCGTCGATCTGGAGGTGACCATCACCAACGCCTTTGCTTCCGCTGATGGAAAGAAGCTAGCCTTCGAATGGCTGTGGACCGTCTCGCGCCGCCGCGACGGGGCACGCAGCGCGACGCCGGACGCCATCATGGTCGATCTCGCTGGCGGCAGGATTCTCGAATGGCGCGAATATTTCGACACTGCGGCCGCGGTTGAGGATTATCACGCCAAGGACGATGACCGAGGCGCAACGGAAGGTTCGCCCCAGCGCGATTCAGCTTCGTGAACGTTCTCGTCGTCTATTGTCATCCCTGCCGCGAAAGTTACACGGCCGCTGTGCGCGATACCGTGGTCTCCGCGCTCGGGGAGGCCGGCCATGCCTTTGCTGTGATCGATCTTTATGGCGAGCGTTTCGACCCGGTAATGTGGGCCGACGAGCGGCGCGATTATCACGACGAGACCAAGAATCTCGCACCATTCGAGGATCATGCCCGTCACTTGCGTTGGGCGGAGATGGTCATCTTTGTCTATCCGACATGGTGGTACGGCCTTCCCGCCATGCTCAAGGGATGGCTGGAGCGGGTGATGGTGCCCGGCTTCGCGTTCAAGATGCCGACCAGGCATCGGGGCTCTCGGCCAAATCTCACCAATATTCGGCGCCTCATGGTCCTCACGACATGTGGAGCAACGCCGCTGGTCAGCTGGCTCATGGGGCAGCCCGGCCGGCGGACGCTGCTGCGCGGCTTCCGCTCAGTCTGCCATGTCCGATGTCGGACTGGCTTCATGGCGCTCTACAAGATGGACAGCGCCAGCGAAGAGGCTCGTCGGCGCCACCTCATGCGGATTCGGGAAAAGCTGATCGGCATCAAGCCTTGATCGGGTGCTGATGCCGGCCGCGCCAATCCCGTCCGGCCGGGGAGACTCTCCGCCGACCGCCCCGAGCCGAAGCGCTGCGGTTGTCTCCGATACCGGTCTTTTCGCTTTGGGGATGCCCATGGTGCCCGGCAACGCGCATCTTGACGATGAGAACAAAACATGAACATATGGGGATATCTTGGTGGTTTCGGAGGATAAGACGATGTCGATGCTGATCCGTGATCTCGCTGCCCTTGCTGCGCTCGCCTCGTTCGTTGCCATGATCTCGCTATGGTCCGAGCTGATCGCCCGCGTCGTTTGACGGTACACCGCTCGGCGCTGCGGCGCGCGGGTGGTGGACGTCGGCCGTCCGACTCGCCGATAAGGGATGGGGGCGGCCAGGGACGGTGAGGTGACACGATGGACGGCCAGTTTCCTGGGGCGGGCGAAGTTGGCTTCGTGCATCTCAGGGTGCATTCGCCTTATTCTTTGCTGGAAGGCGCCCTGCCGCTGAAGACGCTCAGCAAGCTGGCGATTGCCGACCGGATGCCGGCGCTGGCCTTGACCGACACGGGCAATCTGTTCGGGGCGCTCGAATTTTCCGAGAAGATGGCTGAAATCGGTATCCAGCCGATCATCGGCTGCCAGATGGCGATTGCCTTCGACGATGGTTTCGAGCCGGGGCGGAAGGGGCCGTCGGGACAGAAGCAGCTGGCCGATATCGTCCTGCTCGCCGCGGAGGAATCGGGTTACTGGAACCTCGTCCGCCTCGTGTCGCGCTCGTTCATGGAGACGGATGCGGCTGACCGGCCGCATGTCGCGATTGCGGATCTCGAAGCGGCGAGTGCCGGCCTGATCCTTCTGACGGGGGGGACAGCAGGTCCGGTCGACCAGGCGCTCCGCGCCGGGCAGGGCAGCTTTGCCGAGGCGCGGCTGCAGCGCCTCTCCGAGGCTTTCGGCGATCGGCTCTATGTCGAATTGCAGCGTCATGGCGGCGAGAGCGAACGCGTCGAGGGTGAGCTCGTCGCGCTCGCTTATCGGCATGGCCTGCCGTTGATTGCGACCAACGAGCCGTTTTTCCCGAAGCGTGATGACTATGAGGCGCATGACGCGCTGATCGCCATCGCCGAGGGCGCCGTGGTGGCCGAGGAAAAGCGGCGGCGGCTGTCGCCGGAGCATTATTTCAAGACGCGCGCCGAGATGATGGCGCTCTTCGCCGATCTGCCCGAGGCGACGGCCAACACGGTCGAAGTCGCGCTGCGCTGCCACTATCGACCAGTCAAGCGCAAGCCGATCCTGCCGCGCTTCGCCGGGGCCGATGCCGACGCGGCGACCGCCGAGGCAGCCGAGGTCGAGGCGTTGAAGGATGGCGCGCGCTCCGGGCTCGCCAAGCGGCTGTCGGCGCATGGGCTCGCGCCGGGCCTGACAGAGGAGGACTATCGCAGCCGGCTGGAATTCGAGCTGAACGTCATCGAGAAGATGAAGTTTCCCGGCTATTTCCTCATCGTTGCCGATTTTATCCAATGGGCGAAGTCGCAGGGGATTCCCGTCGGTCCGGGCCGTGGATCAGGCGCCGGTTCGCTCGTCGCCTGGTCGCTGACGATCACCGATCTCGATCCGATGCGCTTTGCGCTGCTGTTCGAGCGCTTCCTCAATCCCGAACGCGTCTCGATGCCTGATTTCGACATCGACTTCTGCCAGGACCGCCGCGACGAGGTCATCCGTTACGTCCAACAGAAATATGGCGTCGACCAGGTCGCGCAGATCATCACCTTCGGAACGCTGCAGGCGCGCGCCGTGCTGCGCGATGTCGGGCGCGTGCTGCAGATGCCCTATGGCCAGGTCGACCGGCTGTGCAAGCTGGTGCCGCAGAACCCGGCCAATCCTGTGTCGCTCGACAAGGCGATCGAGGACGAGCCGCGTCTCAGGGCCGCCCGCGACGAGGATCCGACCGTCGCGCGGCTGCTCGACATGGCGCGCAAGCTCGAAGGCCTCTATCGCCACGCCTCGACTCACGCCGCCGGCATCGTCATCGGCGATCGGCGGCTCGACGCGCTGGTACCGCTCTATCGCGATCCGCGCTCGTCGATGCCGGTTACCCAGTTCAACATGAAATGGGTGGAGAGCGCCGGCCTCGTGAAGTTCGACTTCCTCGGCCTCAAGACACTGACAGTGCTCGAAACCGCTGTAGCACTTGTCGCCAAGCGTGGGATCAAGCTCGATCTTTCGGCTTTGCCGCTTGATGACAAGCCGACCTATGACATGTTGATGCGCGGTGAGACCGTCGGCGTGTTCCAGCTGGAAAGCCAGGGCATGCGCAAGGCACTGGTCGGCATGAAGCCGGACCGGTTCGAGGATATCATCGCCCTCGTCGCGCTGTATCGCCCGGGTCCGATGGACAATATTCCGGTCTACAACGCGCGCAAGCATGGCGAGGAGAAGCCGGACTATCTGCATCCGCTGCTGGAGTCGGTGCTGAAGGAAACCTACGGCGTCATCATCTATCAGGAACAGGTGATGCAGATCGCGCAGATCCTGTCGGGCTATTCGCTCGGCGAAGCTGACCTGCTGCGCCGCGCGATGGGCAAGAAGATCAAGGCAGAGATGGATGCGCAGCGCGCCCGCTTCGTCGATGGCGCCGTGGCACAGGGGCTGGCCAAAGACCGCGCCGATCTGATCTTCGATCTTTTGGCGAAGTTCGCCGACTACGGCTTCAACAAGAGCCATGCCGCCGCCTATGCGCTCGTCTCCTATCACACGGCCTATCTGAAGGCGAACTATCCGACCGAGTTCCTGGCGGCGTCGATGACGCTCGACATGGGCAACACGGACAAGGTCAATGACTTCCGCCGCGAGGCGCTGCGGCTCGGAATCGAGGTCGGGTTGCCGTCGGTCAACCGTTCCGGCGCGGTGTTCGATGTCGAGGACGGGCGCATCCTCTATTCGTTGGCGGCAATCAAGGGCGTCGGCGCGCAGGCGGTCGAGCATCTCGTCGAAGCGCGGGGCAACAAACCTTTCCGCGACCTCGCGACATTCGCCGCGCGCGTCAATCCGCGCATCCTGAACAAGCGCACGCTGGAGAGCCTTGTCTGCGCCGGCGCTTTCGATGACCTCGAGCGGGACCGTGCGCGCGTCTTTGCCGGCATCGAGCGCATCATGGGCATCGGCAACCGCGTCGTCGAAGGCGTGGCGCTTGGCCAGGACGAGCTTTTCGGCGGGGCAGGGGCGGCCGAGCCGCTCGTGCTGCCGCCAGCCGAGCCCTGGATGCCGGCCGATCGTCTGCAGAAGGAATTCGCGGTGGTCGGCTTTTATCTCTCCGCCCATCCGCTCGATGAATATGCGCCGGTCTTGAAGAAGCAGCGCGTGCAGAATTGGGCGGATTTCTCTGAAGCCGTGCGGCGCGGCGCCGCCGCGGGACGGCTCGCCGGTACGGTGACAGCGCGGCAGGAGCGCAAGACCAAGACGGGCAACCGCATGGGCATCGTGCAGTTTTCCGACCCGACGGGACAGTTCGAGGCGATTCTCTTCGCCGAGGCGCTGAATGCGTTCCGTGACCAGTTGGAGCCCGGCCGCTCGGTGGTGGTGCAGGTTGCGGCCGAGGATCGGCCGGAAGGTATCAGCGTTCGCATCATCTCGGTGAAGCCGCTCGATGCGATGTCGAGCGGATTGAAGCAGCTGCGCGTGTTCCTGCGCGCCGAGGACCCGCTTGGAAGCATTGAGCGCCATCTGCCGCGCGGCGGCGACGGCGATGTCAGTCTCGTGCTCCTGCTCGACGAGGGTAGCCGTGAGGTGGAGGTACAGCTGCCTGGCCGTTACCAGCTCACGCCACAGATCGCGAGCGCCTTGCGCGCCGTGCGCGGCATCGAGCATGTCGAGCTGGTATAGGCCTGCCGATGGCCGGCGTGTTCAATAGCTCATGGGAACGAGCTGCATCACGCCGAAAAGGCCGAGTGGTACGTAGAACAGCGTCGCTATGATCTGGATGCGGCGGGAGCCGACGAACACCACGAGCGGCAGCACGACCAGGCCGAGATTGAGCAATTCTCCGGCCGACAGGATGTCGACGTGCCAGAATAACGCGTTGATCAGGATGGCGATCGCATTGAACGCGGCAAGCGCCACCAGCCCCCAACGTCCATCGCGCTCGAAGAAGTCCCTGAGACTGCCGGTGGTGAGGCCCTCTGTCGGCAGGATTGAGGCCGCGGCGAGGAACAAGGTCAGCACGAGGCTGACGAGAAGCAGGAAATTGGGAAACGTCCAGCTCGGGATCGTGGTCGCGAGTTCCTCGATGCTCCACCAGAACGTGATCTGCTGCAGAAAGATGATGGCGGCCCAGACGCAGGGCAGCCAATCGATGCGAACAAGCCCGCGTGCCCGGAAGAGCGCTATGCACGCCAGAAGGATGCGCGCGACGCCGAGCCCGAGGATGAGCGAGAAGACGGTCGACATCCAGCGGAAGGTATCCATGCGGCCCACCGCGTTTCGTTGCTGCCGTGTCCGTTATAAGGCGGCTTCCTGCCGCGAGGCGAGGGGAGGCGCTGGATTGCCCTCGACTTCATCCCCGCGACAGCGGCGTCAAGCTTGCTCTTCTCGCCTTTCCCGACTATAAGGCGCGCATTCCACACGTGGGGCTCGGGCTCCGGCGGCGCTTTTGCGTTCGTCGGGACCCACCGGTGCCGAACACCGTTCGGCTTTCCCCACGGAGGTTCAACCGGTGAAGGACACTGAACTAAATGGCTATTCCTGATTTCTCGATGCGCCAGCTGCTCGAGGCCGGCGTCCATTTCGGCCACCAGAAGCATCGCTGGAACCCGAAGATGGCGCCGTATCTCTATGGCGTGCGCAACAACATCCACATCATCGATCTCGCGCAGACGGTGCCGCTGTTGCACCGTGCCCTGCAGGCGGTGAGCGATACGGTCGCCGGTGGTGGCCGCGTGCTGTTCGTCGGCACGAAGCGCCAGGCGTCGGATCCGGTCGCGGCCGCTGCCAAGCGCTGCGCCCAGTATTATGTTAATTCCCGCTGGCTCGGCGGCATGCTGACCAACTGGAAGACGATCTCGCATTCGATCCAGCGCCTGCGTCATCTCGACGAGTTGCTGTCCTCGGACGTGCAGGGCCTGACCAAGAAGGAGCGTCTGACGCTGTCGCGCGAGCGTGACAAGCTTGAGAACGCCCTGGGTGGCATCAAGGACATGGGCGGCATTCCTGACCTCCTGTTCGTGATCGACACCAACAAGGAAGCGCTCGCGATCCAGGAAGCGCGCCGCCTTCATATTCCTGTCGCAGCGATCATCGATTCCAATTCGGATCCGGACGGCATCAACTACCCGATCCCCGGCAACGACGATGCTGGCCGCGCACTGACGCTCTATGGCGACCTGATCGCTCGTGCGGCGCTTGACGGCATCTCGCGTGCCGCAGGCCAGTCGGGTCTCGATCTCGGCGCTCAGGAAGACGTCTACGAAGAGGCTCTTCCGGAAGCGGCCGCCGAAGAGGTCGAGGCGACTGCCGCAGCCTGATCGCTTGCGCTGCCCGCGCGGGCGGCGATTCATGAATGGTGACGCGACGCAGCCGGGCTCCCTTTGCCCGGCTGTTCGTTAGAAAAACAAGGAACGAGGCAGACGATGGCTATTTCCGCTTCGATGGTGAAGGACCTGCGCGAAAAGACCGGCGCGGGCATGATGGACTGCAAGACGGCGCTGACCGAGACGTCGGGCGACGTCGAGGCGGCGATCGACTGGCTGAGGACCAAGGGTCTCGCCAAGGCCGCCAAGAAGGCTGGCCGCGTGGCAGCCGAGGGCCTGGTCGGCGTCGCCGCTTCGGGCAATCGCGCTGTTGTGGTCGAGGTCAACTCCGAGACCGATTTCGTCGCGCGCAATGCCGAGTTCCAGCAGCTGGTTCTCAACGTTGCCAAGGCGGCGCTGGAGACCGATGGATCGGCTGCGGCCGTGTCGGCGGCGTCGTTCCCGAATTCGGACAAGACCGTCGAGCAGACGATCACCGAAGCGGTCGCGACGATCGGCGAGAATATGAGCCTGCGCCGTTCGGCGAGCGTTGCGGTGTCCGACGGCGTCGTCGCGAGCTATGTTCATGCGGCGACGGCTCCCGGTCTTGGCAAGATCGGCGTCCTCGTCGGGCTCGAGTCGACGGGCGACAAGGAGAAGCTCCTTGCGCTCGGCCGCCAGATCGCCATGCACATTGCCGCCGCGAACCCGCTCTCGGTCAACACCGACGCGCTGGATCAGGCCGTCGTCGCGCGCGAGCGCGCCGTCTATGCCGAGCAGGCGCGCGAGAGCGGTAAGCCCGAGGCGATCATCGAGAAGATGGTCGAGGGCCGCGTGCGCAAGTTCTATGAGGAAGTTGTCCTGCTGCTGCAGGCCTTCGTGATCAATCCCGACCTGACGGTCGAGAAGGCGCTGAAGGCGGCCGAGGCCGATGTCGGCGCGCCGATCAAGCTCACCGAATTCGTCGCCTATCGCCTCGGCGAGGGCATCGAGAAGGAAGAAAGCGACTTCGCCGCCGAAGTCGCGGCTGTTGCCGGAACCAAATAAGTTCTGGGAAACAAGTGCTTCCCGACTGAAATGCCAGGGGCGCCGGATGACAATCCGGCGCCCTTCGTGTATCGGGATCTGCTCATTCACGACAGCGAGGACAACGGTATGGCGGCACCCGCCCGGTTTCGACGCGTGCTCCTCAAGGTCTCGGGCGAGGCTTTGCTGGGTTCTCAGCCCTTCGGCATCGACGAGAAGGTCGTGGACCGGATCGCCGGCGAAGTCGGCCAGGCGGTCGAGTCGGGCGTCGAAGTGGCGCTGGTGGTCGGCGGCGGCAATATCTTTCGAGGCATGACAATCGCCAAGGCCGGCGGCAACCGCGTTGCCGGCGATCACATGGGCATGCTGGCGACGGTGATGAACGCCATCGGCATGCATGAGGCGCTCGAGCGCCGGGGCGTCTCGTCGCGCATCTTCTCCGCCGTGCCGATGCCGACGATCTGCGAAACGTTTTCGCAGCAGCGGGCCGAGCGTGCGCTGAAGCGTGGCCGCGTCGTGCTGTTCGCCGGTGGCACCGGCAATCCGTTTTTCACGACGGATTCCGGCGCCGCGCTCCGGGCCGCCGAAATGGGCTGCGACGCTCTTTTCAAGGGGACGAATGTCGACGGCGTCTATTCGGCCGATCCGAAGAAGGACCCGAATGCCGTGCGTTTCGACCGCATCACGCATGCCGAGGTTCTGGCGCGCGGGCTGCAGGTGATGGATGCCGCAGCCGTAGCGCTTGCCCGAGACAACCATATTCCGCTAATCGTGTTCTCGATCCAGGCTCCGAACGCCTTTGTTGAAGTTCTGCACGGCCAGGGCCGCGCCACGATCATTGCCGACCAATAGGCAAGGACAGGCGCAGAGTTCGCCGTCGCCAAGACGATAAGAGGACGAGATGAATCTCGACGATTTGAGCCGGCGCATGCAGGGCGCCATCAACGCTTTCAAGGCAGATCTTTCCGGCCTTCGTACGGGCCGTGCCTCGTCGAGCATGCTCGATCCGATCACGGTCAACGTCTATGGTTCGGTCATGCCGATCAACCAGCTCGCGACCATCAACGTGCCGGAGCCCCGGCTGATCACCGTCCAGGTCTGGGACCGGGGCACGGCGCCAGCCGTCGAGAAGGCGATTCGCGAGTCGAGTCTTGGTCTCAACCCCATCGTGGAAGGCGCTGTTTTCCGCATTCCGATTCCCGAGCTCAATAACGACCGGCGCAAGGAATTCGTGAAGGCAGCCCATAAATATGCCGAGGGTGCGCGCGTGGCGGTTCGCCATGTGCGCCGTGACGGCATGGACGGCTTGAAGAAGAGCGAGGCCGACGGCCTCGGCGAGGACGAAAGCCGGCGGCTGACGGAGAAGATCCAGAAGCTGACCGACGAGACGATCGCCGAGATCGATTCGGTGCTCGCGGCGAAGGAAGCAGAGATTCTGCAGATCTGACAGGCTCCGGCGCTGCCATGAACTCGAAAGCCAATGATTCGGGCGCCGAGATCCTGGCGACGCCGGCGGAAGGAGATGCGGAGGGGCTTCGCATTCCGCGGCATGTCGCCATCATCATGGACGGCAATGGCCGCTGGGCGCAGGGCAGGGGTCTCTCCCGCACTGAGGGCCACCGTCGTGGTATGGAATCGGTGCGGACCGCGGTCGAGACCTCGCGCGAGCTCGGCGTCTCCTATCTGACGCTGTTCTCTTTCTCGTCGGAGAATTGGGCGCGGCCGCCGCTCGAGATCCAGTTCCTATTCGGCCTGCTCCGTCTTTTCATCCAGCGCGACCTCGCCGATCTCCACCGCAACGATGTCCGCGTCCGCGTCATCGGCAATCGCGTGCGACTCGCCGCCGATATTCGCGCGCTCCTCGATCAGGCGGAGGCACTGACCTGCGGCAATCGCGGCCTGACCTTGGTGATCGCCTTCAACTACGGCGCCCGTGACGAGATCGCCCGTGCCGTGCGCGCCATAGCGGAAGACGTAGCGGCGGGCCGAATGACACCTGATGCCGTGGATGAGGCGGTGATCGGTGCCCATCTCGACACGGCCTCGATGCCCGATCCGGACCTCGTCATCCGGACCAGCGGCGAAATGCGGCTCTCGAACTTCCTGCTTTGGCAGGCTGCCTATGCAGAGCTGGTATTCATGCCGCTCTATTGGCCCGATTTCGATCGCGCCGCCTATCTCGAGGCCGTCAAGGAATATTCAAACCGCGCGCGCCGCTTCGGCGGCATCGCCGCGCGGAGAAGCACTTGACCGGCGACCGGGGTCCGACACCTGAGCCTGCCCGCCAGGGCCGCAACGCCGATCTGGGCGTCCGCCTCATATCGTCGGCCGTTCTCGTGCCGCTCGCCCTTGTCTGCGCCTGGTTCGGTTCCTGGCCGACCTATGGCCTTGCTGCGGCCGGGGCGATGATCGTGTTCGCCGAATGGGCCTATGTCGTTGATTGTTCGGAGAGTCTCCTGCCACGCCGGCGCGAGGTTGTGCTCGGCGTCGTGTTCGTCGGCCTTGCCAGCCTCATAGCCGGCTCGAGCGGTGTCATCGCCGCTTTGGCGGTCGCCGCGGCTGGCGCGCTTGGCGTCGCCGCGCTCGGCCGATCGGGCTGGCTCGTTGCAGGCGGTGTCTATGCCGCCATGCTCGGCATCGCGATTGCGGCGCTGCGGGCCGACCCGACCTACGGGTTCCAGGCGCTGATCGTCCTGCTGGTGTTGGTCTGGGGCACGGACAGTTTCGCCTTCTTTGCAGGCCGCTCGATTGGCGGGCCGAAGCTCTGGCCGCGTGTTTCGCCGAAGAAGACATGGTCCGGCTCGATCGGCGGGCTGGTGGGCGGCGTGGCCGCGGCGCTCGTCGCGGCTGCGACGGCCGGAATTGCAGTGACGATGGGTCTGACCCTGCTCCTGGTCTTTCTTTCCCTCGCCAGCCAGGCTGGGGATCTGCTCGAATCCGCCGTGAAGCGGCATTTCAACAAGAAGGACTCGAGCGGCATCATCCCCGGCCATGGCGGCATGATGGACCGTGTGGATGGCCTCGTCCTCGCGGGCGCGCTTGCGCTTGTCGTGGGTTGGCTGCATTCCGGAGCGGAACAGATTGCCGTCGGAGTCCTGATCTGGTGAAAACACCTCTTGCCCTCGGCCGGAAGCCTATGCCGGCGGGCTCGCCGCGTCGGATCTCGATCCTCGGCGCGACCGGCTCCGTCGGCGCCAGCACGGCCGACGTCATTCTCGGCCGCCCGGACGCATTCATCGTCGAGGCAGTGACGGCGGGAACTCGGGCGCTTGAACTCGCCGAGATGGCCATCCGCCTCAAGGCGCGCATCGCCGTCATAGCCGATCCGAACGGTTACGAGACGCTGAAGGCCGCCTTGGCCGGCACAGGCATCGAAGCCGCGGCCGGTGAGGCAGCAGTGATCGAGGCGGCCTCCCGTCCGGTCGAACTCGTCGTGGCGGCCATTGTCGGCGCCGCCGGCCTTGCCCCGACGATCGCGGCGATCGATGCCGGCGCCGATATCGCGCTCGCCAACAAGGAATGCCTCGTCTGCGCCGGCACCTTTTTCCTCGCCCGCGCCGAGGCGGCGGGCGTCCATGTCCTGCCGATGGATTCCGAGCACAACGCCATTTTCCAGGCGCTCGAGGCGGAAAATCTGCCCGCAGTCGAGAGCATCACGTTGACAGCCTCCGGCGGACCGTTCCGGCAATCCTCGATCGACGTCATGCGGCGCGCGACCATCGCTGAGGCGCTCAATCATCCGCGCTGGTCGATGGGCCGCAAGATCTCGATCGATTCGGCGACGATGATGAACAAGGGTCTCGAGATCATCGAGGCCCATTTCCTGTTCGGCCTGCCCTCCGAGCGGCTTCATGTCGTCGTCCATCCGCAGTCGGTCGTGCATGGCTGGATCAGCTATGCCGACGGCTCGATCTTGGCGCAGCTCGGCGCCGCCGACATGCGGATCCCGATCGGCCATTGCCTCGGCTGGCCCGGGCGGTTTCCGGCAACAACCAAGCCGTTCGACCTCGTCTCGGTCGGCAGCCTTACCTTTGAAAAGCCCGATTTGGAGCGCTTTCCAGCGTTGAGCCTCGCCCGTCAGGCCTTGTCGGGCGGCAATCAGTCGACCAATGTCTTGAATGCTGCCAATGAGGTGGCCGTTGGAGCCTTTCTTGCGGGCGAGATCGGCTTTCTCGACATCGCCGCGACCGTGGCCGAGACTCTGGATCGCTTCGCGGCGAACAACAGATCAGTGCCGATCGATTCGGTTGCGGCGGCGCTTGCCATCGATGCCGAGGGGCGGCGGGTTGCGCGCGGCGTGATCGCGGCGCGGCGGCAGCTCGAGGCAGTTTGAAGCGCGGTTCGCGCAAGAGGAGAGGATCGTCTTCGCATGGAAGCTCTTGGCCAGATCGGTCATTTCGGAACAGGGACGCTCGGTTACCTGATCCCGTTCCTGTTCGTCCTCACCACGGTCGTCTTCTTCCACGAACTTGGGCATTTCCTTGTTGCGCGCTGGTGCGGCGTCAAGGTGAAGGCGTTCTCGATCGGCTTCGGCCCGGAGATCGTCGGCTTCAATGACAGGCGCGGCACGCGCTGGAAGATCTCGGCGATTCCGCTCGGCGGCTATGTCAAGTTCTTCGGCGACGAGGACGTCGCCTCGACGCCGGATCACGCCGCGCTCGACAGCCTGTCGGAGGACGAACGGCGCGACACCTTTTTCGGGAAGACGGTCTGGCAACGGGCCGCAATCGTCGCGGCCGGCCCTTTCGCGAATTTCCTGCTCTCCATCGTCATCTTCGCCGCGATCTTCACGCTCTACGGGCGCGAGGTGACGACGGCGCGCGTCGATCAGGTCGTGCCCGGCTCCGTCGCCGAGCAGGCTGGCTTCAAACCGGGCGATCTGATTCTGTCGATCGACGGCTCCAGGATCGACACCTTCAACGATCTGCAGCGGATCGTCTCCACCAGCGCCGATCTGCCGCTGGCGGTGGTGATCGAGCGCGGCGGCCAGCAACTGACCTTGTCGGCGACGCCACAGCGGCGCGAGGTCACCGATCGCTTTGGCAATGTCCATCGCATCGGCCAGCTCGGCCTCTCGCGTGATGCATCCGGCAATAACGTAAAGGTCGAGCGCTTCAGCTTTCCGCAGGCGCTGGTGATGGGCGCGCAGGAGACGTGGTTCGTCGTCGACCGGACATTCGCCTATATCGGCGGTCTGTTTGCCGGGCGCGAATCCACCGACGAGCTCGGCGGCCCGATCCGGGTTGCACAGGTCTCAGGCCAGGTGGCGACGCTCGGCTTTGCTGCGCTCGTCAATCTGGCGGCGGTCCTTTCCGTCAGCATTGGGCTGCTCAATCTGTTCCCGGTGCCGATGCTCGACGGTGGCCACCTGCTTTTCTACGCCATCGAGGCGATCCGCGGGCGTCCGCTCAGCGCGCGAGCGCAGGACATCGGCTTCAGGATCGGCCTTGCGGCTGTCGTCATGCTGATGTTGTTCACGACATGGAATGATATTGTTCATCTGACGTCGCTATAGCGATCTTCGACGCGCAATCCGCGCCGTTATGAACGGCGTGGCAGCACGGCAACGGACAGTTAAATTCTCCCGTGGCATTCTTCCCCTCGGCTTGCGATTGGGGTCAAAGCCTGCCACAAACTTTGAGAGTGGTTCAGTCTTGCAGGGCTCTCAGGCCCCGCAGAAGGCTGGAAAGTCGGAATCGAAAAGGGCGTTTGAACCCCATGTATTTGTTCAGGACTTTCACCCGGGGGGCAGCCCGCGCCGCGTTGTTGGCGATTGCGGCCCTGGCACTGTTCGCGCATGTCTCGCTGATCGGTGCCACCGAGGCCCGTGCCGAGGTCGTCAGCAGCATCGTCGTGCAGGGCAGTTCCCGCATCGATTCCGAGACCGTTCGAAACTACGTCACCATTCAGCCTGGCAAGAATTTCTCGGCGGAGGATATCAACGCCTCCGTCAAGGCGCTTTATGCGACCGGGCTGTTCTCTGACGTGAAGATCAACCGCCGCGGCAACCAGCTGGTGGTTTCGGTCAGCGAGAACAATATCGTCGGCAACGTTCGTTTCGAGGGCAACAAGAAGCTCAAGGACGACATGCTCACCTCGATCATCGAGACGAAGCCGCGCGGTGTGCTCAACGAGGCCAAGCTGCAGAGCGACGTCGAGCGCCTGAAGGAGCTCTACAAGCGCAACGGCCGCGCCGAGGCTACGGTCGAAGTGACGACCCAGCCGCGCGAGAACGGCCGTACGGACGTCACCTTCAAGATCAATGAGGGGTCGCGCACGGGCATCTCGTCGATCAATTTCGTCGGCAACAAGACCTTCTCGTCCGGTCGCCTGCGCAATGTGATGACGATCAAGAAGACGAACATCACGTCGTGGTTCTCCAAGCGCGACCAGTTCGACGATGCCAAGCTTCAGTCCGATGCCGAGCTGATCCGCCGCTTCTACATGCGCAACGGCTTCGCCGATTTCCGCATCGTCAGCACGGACGCGCAGTTCGACGAGACCAAGAACCGCTACATCATCACGATCACGCTCGACGAGGGTGCACGCTACCACTTCGGCACCGTTGCCGTGGACAGCTCGGTTCCCGACATCAATGGCCCGGCGCTGCTGAAATATGTGAAGACCAAGCCAGGGGCCGTCTTCAATTCGACGCTCGTCGAGAAGTCGACTGAGGCGATCAGCGTCGCGCTGCTCGAGCAGGGACGCTCTTTCACCCAGGTTCGTCCGCGCGGTGATCGCAACTACGAAAACCACACGATCAACCTGACCTATCTGATCGATGAAGGTCCGCGGCTTTATGTCGAGCGGCTGGAGATCCGGGGCAACACCCGCACGCGTGACTATGTCATCCGCCGCGAGTTCGAAGTCTCCGAAGGCGACGCCTATAATCGGGTGCTGATCGATCAGGCTGAACGCCGGTTGAAGGCGCTCGGCTACTTCAAGACGGTCAATGTCACGACCCAGCCCGGCAGCTCGCCCGATCGCGTCATCATCGTCGTGAATGTCGAGGACCAGTCGACCGGTTCGTTCTCGGTCGGTGGCGGCTACACGACCGACAATGGCGGCGGCTTCATCGCCACGGTCGCCTTGACCGAGAAGAACTTCCTCGGGCGCGGCCAGTATCTGAAGGTGTCGGTTGGCGGCGGTCAGTCGGATCGCACGTTCAACCTCGCCTTCACCGAGCCCTTCTTCCTCGGGCGGCGCATGTCCCTCGGCTTCGACCTGCTCTACAACCAGGCGCAGGAAACCGACTATCGCCCGTACAACATGAACACGGCAGGCGGTACGATCCGACTGGGCCTGCCGATCACCGACGACTTCGACGTCCAGTTCAACTACAAGCTCTACCAGCGTGACGTCGTGTCGTGGGGCTCGCAGTACATTCTGGACTGGCCTGCCTTTGCCGAGCTCTACCCGCTGGGCAGCTGGATCAACTCGTCGGTCGGTTACACGCTCACCTATTCGACCATCGACAACTATCAGGAGCCCCGCAGCGGAACGTTCGTTCGCTTCGCTCAGGATTTCGCGGGCGTGGGCGGCGACGGTCAGTTCGTGCGGTCGACCATCGATGCGCGCTACTACAAGGAGATCATGCCCGATTCCGATATCGTCGGCCTGATCAAGGCGGGCGCGGGTAACATCACCGGCCTCAACGGGAAGCAGGTCCAGGTTCTGGACAACTTCTACCGTGGCGGCGAGACGATCCGCGGCTTCCAGTCCTTCGGTTACGGCGCACGTTATGTCGGCCTCGAAGACACCTACGCGATCGGTGGCACCAACTACTACAACGCGACGGTCGAGGTTCAATTCCCGTTCCCGATCCTTCCCGAGGAGTTCGGCCTGCGCGGCGCGGTGTTTGCCGATGCTGGTACGCTGTTCGGCTATGACGGGCTCGAAGGTCTGGATATCGAGGACTCTTCGCAGATCCGTTCGTCCGTCGGCGTGTCGATCATCTGGAACTCGCCCTTCGGTCCGCTGCGTGGCGATTTCGGCCAGGCACTTACCAAGGCCACCTTCGACCAGACCCAGGTGTTCCGCTTCAGCGCTGGCACCCAGTTCTGAGATCGCCTATAGAAACGCAAGGGACCGCCGGGCTCACCGGCGGTCCTTTGCGTTTTGAAAACCGTTCCCGGACTCCTGCCGTCATGGCCGATCCCGTTTTCTTTCTGCCTGCCTCCGAGCCGACGCTCGCCGAGATCGCGGCGCTGACCGGTGCCCGGCTTGCCGAGGGCGCTGATGGCAGCAGGCGCATTTCGGGCGTCGCGCCGCTCGATCTCGCCACACCGTCGGACCTCACTTTCATCGACAGCCCGCGTTATCTCCCGCTGCTCGCCGCAACGCGTGCGGCAGCCTGCATTGCCGGCCCGAAGCATGTCGGTGCTGTGCCATCCGGCGTCGCGGCGCTCGAGAGCCCGCGCCCGCATGATGCCTATGTGGCGGTGTTGCGGCTGATGTTCCCCGCCGCGCTTCGGCCGCAGATACTGTTCGCGCCTGGCATCTCGCCGTCTGCCCATGTGCATGGCGATGCCCGGCTCGAACCCGACGTGACGGTCGAGCCCGGCGCGGTCGTCGGCGCTGGTGCCGAAATTGGCAGCGGCAGTGTGATCGGGCCGGGCGCGGTGATCGGGCCGGGCGTCCGGATCGGGCGCGATTGCCATGTCGGCGCCGGAACGACGGTCATCCACGCGCTTGTCGGTAACCGGGTCATCCTGCATCCGGGCGTCCGAATCGGGCAGGACGGTTTCGGTTATCTGATGAGCGGCAAAGGCCACGCCAAGGTGCCGCAGATCGGCCGCGTGGTCATTCAGGACGACGTCGAGATCGGCGCCGGCACGACGATCGACCGCGGCGCCAATCGCGACACGGTCATCGGCGAGGGTACCAAGATCGATAACCAGGTCCAGATTGGCCACAATGTGCAGATCGGCCGCCATTGCGTTGTTGTCGCGCAGGTCGGCATCTCCGGCAGCGCGACGCTCGGCGACTTCGTCGTGATCGGCGGCCAGGCCGGCGTCAACGGTCATGTCGTGATCGGTAACGGCGCGCAGGTCGCCGCGACGGCGAGCGTCAAGGACGATCTCGCCGCCGGTGGCCGCTATGGCGGAGCGCCGGCCCGTCCGATAAAGGAATGGTACCGCGAAGAACTCGCGCTCCGGCGTCTCGCTCAGCGCGCCGGCGCGCCGCCTAAGGATGATGAGGGGAGAGAGGGTTGATGAGCGAGGAAATGAAGAGCCTCGGCAGCGCCGATATTGCGCGGATCCTGGAGCTCCTGCCGCATCGCTATCCCTTCCTGCTGGTTGACCGGATCATCGAGATCGACGGCGACAACAGCGCGATCGGCATCAAGAATGTGACGATCAACGAGCCGCATTTTCAGGGCCATTTTCCGGGCAAGCCGGTGATGCCGGGCGTGCTGATCATCGAGGGCATGGCCCAGACAGCGGGCGCGATCTGTCTCGCAGCGCGGCCGGGCAAGCCGCAGCTCGTCTATTTTCTCACGATCGACAACTGCAAGTTCCGCAAGCCCGTGGAACCGGGCGACGTGCTCGAATACCACGTGAAAAAGATCAGGAACCGCGGCAGTCTCTGGCGCTTCCAGAGCGAAGCCAAGGTCGCCGGCGTCAAGGTCGCCGAAGCCGACATCAGCGCGATGCTGGTGGGGCAGTAACGGAGTTCCATGTCCACCATCCATCCCACAGCGGTGATCGAGGACGGTGCCAAGCTTGGCGCCGATGTCAGCGTCGGTGCATTCGCCTTTGTCGGACGCGATGTCGTCCTTGGCGACGGCGTCGAGCTGCGCAATCACGCCTCGGTTGCGGCCCACACAACAATCGGCGCCAAGACCGTCGTGAGCCCCTTCGCCTCGATCGGCGGCGTTCCGCAATCCGTGCATTACAAAGGCGAGCCCGGCACGATCTCGATCGGCGCCGACTGTGTCATCCGCGAGAATGTGACGATCAATTTCGGGTCGGTCGGCGCGCGCGAGACCAAGATCGGCGATCGCTGCTTCCTGATGACCGGCGTGCATGTCGCGCATGACTGCACGCTCGGCAACGACGTCATCCTGGCCAATTGCGCAACGATGGGCGGCCACGTCTCGATCGGCAACAATGTCTTCATGGGCGGCCTCTGCGCGCTGCATCAGTTTGTGCGCATCGGCGATCATGCGATTGTCGGTGGCCTTTGCCCGGTCTGGCGCGACATCATCCCGTTCGGCGCGATCCGCGAAGGTGCCGAAGGCCTTGGCGGCCTCAATATCATCGGGATGAAGCGGCGCGGCTTTTCGCGGCCGCAGATTCAGAGCCTGCGTGCCGCCTATCGCGATCTCTTCTTCGGTCCGGGCTATTTCGTCGACCGCGTCGAGGCTGTCGGCGAGCGCTATGCGGGCGACGAGAATGTCATGCATATCGTCGAGTTCATTCGGCAGCGCGGCAAGCGGCGCATTACCGTTCCGCGCAGCGCCGCCGAGCATCACGACGACGAAAGCTGAGGCGTGGCCGTGGTGCCGGCCGCCTCCTTAACTGACATCACCGAGGCGCCGCTCGGCATCATCTGCGGCGGTGGCGCGTTTCCGTTTGCGGTTGCCGAATCGGCCGTCCGCGATGGCCGCAAGGTCGTGCTGCTGCCGCTGCGCGGCTATGCGGATCCCGAGGCCGTCGCCCGCGCGGGGCTGCCGACCGAATGGCTCGGCCTCGGCGCCGTCGGCGCGGCCATCGCGACGCTCCGCCGCCATGGCTGCCGGCAGGTCGTCATGCTCGGCTATGTCTTTCGCCCGCGTCTCCTGAGCCTTCGCCCCGACTGGACGATGTTGCGCGTGCTGCCGCGCTTCATTGCGGCGCTGCGCGGCGGCGATGACCATCTGCTTTCGCGCGTCGGCCGCTTCTTCGAGGAGCAGGGCTTCCATCTGGTCGGCGCGCATGAAATCGCGCCGGATCTGCTGCTGCCCGCTGGCCAGCTCGGCCGTGTCGCGATGCGGCCTGCCGATGCCGAGGATGCGCAGATGGGTCTCGATCTCGTCCGAATGCTTGGCCCGTTCGATGTCGGTCAGGGCGTCGTCGTCGCGCAGCGTCATGTCCAGGCTGTCGAGGCGGCGGAGGGAACGGATCTGATGCTCGAGCGCTGCGGCCATCTGCGCGCTATAGGCCGGGTCCGTCTGCCGGCGCGGACCGGGGTTCTCGTCAAGGCGCCCAAGCCTGGCCAGGACCGGCGGCTCGATCTGCCCTCGCTCGGCCTCAAGACCATTGAGGGGGCCGCTGCGGCCGGGTTGGCGGGTATTGCCGTCGAGGCCGGCGGCGTCATCGCGGTCGATGTCGCCGCGATGATCCGCCTCGCCGACGAAAAAGGTCTCTTCATCGTCGGGCTTGGTTCATGAGCCTTCCCGCGACGCTGCCGCTGCGCGTCTTCATCCTCGCCGGGGAGGAGTCGGGCGATGCGCTTGCCGGGCCGCTGATGGGCGCGCTGGCAGAGCGGGTGCCGGGCGGCGTCACGTTCCGCGGCGTCGGCGGCTCGCGGATGGCGGCGGCGGGATTGCAGAGCCTGTTCCCGATGGATGACCTCACGGCCATCGGTATCGGCGAGGTGGTCGGCAAGCTGCCGCGGCTGATCGGGCGCCTGCGCGAGACCGTTGCGGCGATTCTTGCCGATCCCCCCGATGTCCTGCTGCTCGTCGATGCCCCCGATTTCACGCATCGTGTCGCCGCGCGGGTTCGGCGCCGCCTGCCATGCCTCCCGATCGTCAAATATGTCGCGCCCACCGTCTGGGCCTGGCGGCCGGGCAGGGCGCGGGCGATGCGTGGCATCATCGATCATGTGCTCGCGCTCTTTCCCTTCGAGCCAGCGGTCATGGCGCGGCTTGGCGGTCCACCGACGACTTATGTCGGCCATCCCCTGCTCGGCGAACTGGGACGCCTTTGCCCCCGGCCGGATGATGAGCTGCGCCGGGCGAGCGAGCCACCGCTGCTGCTGGTGCTCCCCGGCAGCCGGCGGCGCGAGATCGCGGCGCTCGCGCCGATTTTCGGCGAGACCCTCGGCCGGCTTCGTTCGCTGGGGCAGCGCGTCGAAGTGGTGCTTCCGACGCTGCCGCGCCTCGAGGCAACATTGCGGGTGGCGACTGCAGCCTGGCCGATAGCGCCGGACATCGTCGTCGGCGAGGCGGCGAAGCAAGCCGCCTTCCGCGCGGCACGTGGCGCGCTGGCGGCCTCCGGCACGGTGACGCTAGAACTGGCGCTTGCGGGCGTGCCGACTGTCGGCGCTTACCGCGTCCCCGCCTGGGAGGCGTTCATCGCGCGCCGCGTGTTGACGACGCCGACGGTGATCCTGCCCAATATCATTCTGGGCGAGGTGGCTGTGCCGGAGCTGCTGCAGGAAGATTGCGCGCCGGGTCCGCTCGCCGACGCGCTGCTGCCTCTGCTCGCGGATGGCCCAGCGCGAGCCAATCAGCTCGCGCGCTTCGCTCGGCTCGATGCGCTGATGAGCACGCATGGCGTGCCGGCCGAAGGCGTCGCGGCCGAAACAGTGCTCGCGGCGATCGCCGAAAAGACCCGGAGCGGCTAGGTCCGTTCGCTGTCGGAAGCGCGCCTCAACGATCGGGCGGACCCGTCATGAATTGTTCGCCGGTTTTGTGCTTTTGTGCGAGCGAAGCCTGCCGGACCGCGTTGTTCGTGTCTGGCGCCTGCCGTTCACGCAATGCCGCCATGACCGTGCCGAACCTCAATGTGCCGCCTCCATCCGGACGCCCGCCTACCGGCGTGATCTGGCTCTATCGCTTCGACCCGACCGGACGGGCGAACGCGCAGCCGGTCGACCAGCCTTTCGAGCTGTTCGATCCGAATGACGGTTTTCTCTGGCTGCATCTCGATCTCGTCGATCGTCTGGTTCGTGATTGGATCGACAAGACGGCTGGACTGCCGGCGGCGGCGCGGGCGGTGCTGCTGTCGACCGATGAAACGGCGCTGCTCGAATGCGACGAGGCGGCAGTTTGGGGTGTCTTCATCGATACGATCCAGGATCCGGAGGACGATTCGCTGCGCGCCGCGCCGATGCGCTTCGTGCTCGGCGATGGGTTCCTGGTCTCCGGGCGGCGTCATCCCGTGCGGTCCGCCGCCTTGATGCGCGGTCGCATCGATGCTGGCCATCTCGTGGGCGGGCCGGTAGCGCTGTTCGAATTGATGATCGCGCAGGTCCTTCGCGCCATCGCGGAAACGCTGCGCGATCTGCGGCTGACGGCGGATTCGATCGAGGACCGCGTCCTGGATGATCGCCTGAACGACGAGGCGCGCCGCCTGGCCCCGCTGCGGCGGACGGCCGTTCGGTTGCGCCGCCAACTCGCGGGCTTCCGCGGCATTCTCAAGCATTTTGCCGAGGAGCACGCGGACAACGAGATCCAGGCAGGCTCGCGCGCTGCCGCGGAGCGGCTCTTTCGCCGGATCGAGGCGCTCGATCAGGAGGTGCTGGAGATCCAGGATCGCGCCCGCTTCCTGCAGGACGAGATCGCTGCGAAGATCGCCAACAACACCAACCGCCACCTTTATGTGCTGTCGATCCTGACGGCGATGCTGATGCCGGCAACTTTGGTCACCGGCATTTTCGGCATGAATACCAGCGATCTCTGGCTCGAAAAGGGCGGCCACGGCACGATGGTGGCGGTGGCAATTGCCGTCGGCGCTTCGACCTTCGTGCTCTATCTGCTGCGCCGGCTCGGCTTTTTCGATTAGGCGGCGAGCATCAAAAAAGCCCGCCGCACTGAATGCGGCGGGCCAGTCAACCTCCCGGCGAGCGGCGGGCCGCCGGAAGGTATCCGTCAGCGGCGCTTCGGCACGGGTGCGCGGACCGGTTGGCGGCCGGCGCGGGCATCGTCACGCATCTCGTACCACATCGCGTTCAATATCGCGAAAGCGCAAGCGAGGCTGATGCCGAGGATCCAGGAGAAATACCACATGATGCCTTTGCTCCGCTTCTAGTAGGCGTTGGGGTTTCTGCCGAGGCCTTCCGTCGTCACCCTGCCGCGCATCACGCGATAGACGAAGGCGGTATAGACGAGGACGATCGGCAGGAAGACTAGCGTCGCCAGCAGCATGATCCAGAGCGTCAGATGCGAGGATGAGGCGTCCCAGACGGTGAGGCTGGCATTCGGATCGAGCGAGGACGGCAGCAGGAACGGGAACAGCGACAGGCCGGCGGTGGAAATGACGCCGATGATCGTCGTCGCCGTGCCGATGAAGGCAAGACCCGCAAGCCGCCGCGCATAGGCGAAGAGCGCGATGGCGCTGCCGAGAAATCCGAGCAGCGGCGCGACCATCATCCAGGGATGGGCGCCGTAATTGGCGATCCAGGCGCCGGACTGCCGCACCACCGTCTTGGCGAGCGGATTGGAGGGGCCGGCGACGTCCTGCACGCTGGTGACGGCATAGCCGTCGAAGGCGAGGGCCACCCAGATGCCGCCGAGTGCGAACAGCACGATGGTCGCGAGCGCGGCATAGCTGCCATAGATGCGGGCGCGTTCGGAAATGGCGCCGCTCGTCTTCAGCATCAGCATCGAAGCGCCGTGAGCGACCAGCATCGAGAGGCTGACAAGCCCGGCGAGCAGGGCGAACGGCATCAGCAGGCCAACGAAGCCGCCCTCATAGATCGGGCGCAGCGAATCGTCGAAGCGGAACGGCACGCCGCGCAGGACATTGCCGACCGCGACGCCGAAGATCAGCGCCGGGATGAAGCCGCCGACAAAGAGCGCCCAGTCCCAGGTCTCGCGCCAGCGGGGATCGGCGATCTTGCTGCGATATTTGAAGCCGACGGGGCGCAGGATGATGGCGATCAGGATTACCATCATGGCGAGATAGAAGCCCGAGAACGACACGGCGTAGAGCATGGGCCACGCAGCGAAGATCGCGCCGCCGCCAAGGATCAGCCAGACCTGGTTGCCTTCCCAGACCGGGCCGATGCTGTTGATCACGATCCGCCGCTCGTCGTCATTGCGGGCGACGAAGGGGAGGAGGGCACCGACGCCAAGGTCGAAGCCGTCCATGATCGCGAAGCCGATCAGCAGCACACCGAGCAGCAGCCACCAGATGAGCCGCAGCGTCTCGTAATCGAGGGGAACGAAGGGAATCATCGTCTGTGCTCCACTAATGCTGCTGCGGACGGGCGAATGCCGCACCGGGAAGGATGGTGCCGCCCTGCAACTCTGTCGGCTCGGCCGCCATGGGACCCTTCTTGATGGCATGGACCATCAGGTAGACCTCGACGATGGCGAGGCTGGTGTAGAGCACCAGGAAGATCGCCAGGCTGATCGAGAGATCGACGAGGGTGAGGCCGGAGGCGGCGTAGAAGGTCGGCAACACGCCTTCGATGATCCAGGGCTGGCGGCCGAATTCGGCGACGATCCAGCCGACCTCGATCGCGACCCAGGGCAGCGGCAGGCTCAAGAGCGCCACCCACAGCATCCAGCGCTTGTCGCCGAGGCGATGCCGGGACGCCGTCCAGAAGGCGACGATGAAGAAGCCGATCAGGTAGAAGCCGAGGCCGACCATGATGCGGAAGGCCCAGAACAGCACAGGGACATCCGGGATCGTCTCGTTGGCAGCGGCCGTGATATCGGCTTCGGTCGCGTTCTCGATGTCGGGACGATGCAGCTTCAGCAGAAGCCCGTACCCAAGGTCCTTCCAGGTGTCGTTGAACGTTGCCCGTGCCGCGGTGTCGTTCTTGTCGGCGCGGATCTTCTGCAGTGCCGTATAGGCCGTGATGCCGTTGCGGATCTTGACCTTGGCGTTGTCGACGAGGTTGACGATGCCCGGCAGTTCCTGGCTCAGCGAGCGCGTGCCGATGATTCCGAGGAGATAGGGGATCGAGATGGAGAAGCTGTTGTCCTGCTTCGCCATGTTCGGGAAGGCGATGACGTTGATGGCCGCCGGCGCCGGCTCGGTATGCCACATGGCTTCCATCGCCGCGACCTTCATCTTCTGGTTCTCGGTCGCGAGATAGCCGCTCTCATCGCCGAGCACGACGACGGAGAGGGACGCCGCGAGGCCGAAGCTGGCAGCGACCGCCATGGAGCGCTTCGCGAGTTCGATGTGCCGGCCGCGCAGCAGGAACCAGGCGCTCACCGCGATGACGAAGACCGAGCCGGCGACATAGCCGGCGCTGACGGTATGGACGAACTTTGCCTGCGCGACCGGATTGAAGATCACGGCCATGAAGTCGCTGATCTCCATCCGCATCGTGTCCGGATTGAACACGCCGCCGACGGGGTTCTGCATCCAGCCATTGGCGATCAGGATCCAGAGCGCCGAGAAATTGGCGCCGAATGCGACCAGCCAGGTGACAGCCAGATGTCCGAC
The DNA here is from genome assembly GCA_035555375.1 of Kaistia sp. Lineage (GTDB taxonomy): Bacteria > Pseudomonadota > Alphaproteobacteria > Rhizobiales > Kaistiaceae > Kaistia. The sequence continues at coordinate 199,888 of DATMGR010000041.1, forward strand.
CTTCGGCAGGCGGTCCCAGCCGAAGAAGAACATGCCGATGAAAGTTGCTTCGAGGAAGAAGGCCATCAGGCCTTCGATCGCCAGCGGCGCGCCGAAGATGTCTCCGACATAGTGACTGTAATAGGACCAGTTCATGCCGAACTGGAACTCCATGACGACGCCGGTGGCGACGCCCATGGCGAAATTGATGCCGAACAGCGTTCCCCAGAACAGCGTCATCCGTCGCCAGATGTCGCGGCCGGTCATCACATAGACGCTCTCCATGATGGCGATCAGAAACGACAGCCCGAGCGTCAGCGGAACGAACAGGAAATGGTACATGGCCGTGGCGGCGAATTGCAGCCGTGACAGCGTGACGACGTCGATGTCGAACATGGGCGATCCTCGAAACGTGATGATCGACGCTGACACGCGTTTCGAAGGGCGATCTTGATCAGAATCAAGCCTGGCGGCGATGTCGCAGCCCGATGACGCCAATCGTCGACGCGCGGACGACGTGTCGCAGTTCGTCTGCCAGCGAGGGCCGCTTGCAAGGGCAGCGCGCGAATCGCAAGCTCAGTTACAGACGTCGCAATTGGGGGATGAGGCTATGGCGAGGTTTGTCGAGGCGTTTGAGCGGGTGGCCGCGGCCTCACCGCGGGTCCGATTTGTCGATGTCGCGCTGCGCGGGCTCGGCCAGGTGATGTTTCAGGACAATCCGCTGACCGGGCTCTTCTTCCTGCTCGCCATCATCTGGGGCGCGGGCGCGACGGGGCAACCCTTCGTGGCGATCGGCGGCGTGCTGGGGCTCCTTGCGGCGACTGCCACGGCACTTGCGCTCGGCGTCGACCGCGTGGCCTGGCGCGCCGGTCTCTTCGGCTTCAACGGCGTTCTGACTGGTCTCGCCCTCGCGACGTTTCTCGCGCCCGGGCGAATTTTGATCGTGTTCGTGATCCTTGGCGCTGCCATGTCGGTTGTCGTGACGCTTGCCACCCAGCGCTGGCTGGCGGCGCACGGCATTCCCGGCCTGACCTTTCCCTTCGTGGCGACCAGTTGGCTTTTCCTCCTCGCCAGCCACGGCTTTGCCGGCGTCGCCGGCAGCGGCCTGCCGGCCGGCACCGTGACGGCGCCGGCCATCGTCGTTGCGTCCGATCCGCTGCGGGTCGTCGATTTCGTCGGTGGCGTCGCGCTCAGCATCAGCCAGGTCTTCCTGAAGGACAGTCTCGTTGCGGCGCTGCTGTTTCTCGCGGGCCTCGCCGTCTCCTCGATACCTGCAGCGCTGCTCGCGCTTGCCGGCGCGCTGATTGCCGTGATCGTCGCGCATCTGGCCGGCGCCGAAAGCGATCTCGTCACCGGCGGCCTGCTTGGCTTCAGCCCGGTGCTGACTGCCGTCGCGCTCGGCTGCACCTTCGCGAGCCCGACGCCGCGCAATCTCGCTTATGCCGCCTTCGCAACAGGGATCACGGTCATTGCCCAGGTCGCGATGAATGCCGCGCTCGCTCCGGTCGCGCTTCCGGCGATGACCATGCCTTTCGTGCTCATCACCTGGCTGTTTCTGATGGCGCGGCCGGAGGCGGCGAAGCGTTGAGCGTTTCGGGCTTTTCACGCCTGAAGGCGATGATGATCGGCGCCAGAACCGCCGCGACGAGGCCGGCGGCGAAACCGTTATTGTAGAGCACCAGCCCGCCATGCAGGTCGCCAACGGCCAGCGCCGCCGAGGAATGCAGGAAGCCGGCGACAAGGCCCCAGGGCCAGCCGAAGCGGCCGGCGATCGGCGCCAGCGTCGTGCCGAACAGCGCTGCGAGCTGCAGCGACGGATCATGCGCATTCCACGGCTTGGCCAGCGTGCCGATGAAGACGCCGAGCATCACAGGCAGAATGTTTCGGGGATGCTTTCCCGCCGCCGCGAAGCCGACAATGGTCATGATCGCGCCGATCGTCGGGCCGTTGAGGTCCCCTCCGACAATGAGCAGATAGGCGGTACCGACCGCGCCCGATGCGCCCATGTTCACGAGGGTTCCGCCGAGGCCCGCCGCGCCGATGAAATCGGCCGGAGCCTGGCCGGTCATGGTGAGGATCGTCCTGAAGCCGCCGAGCGCGCCGCGATCCATCGCGAGGCCGGCCCCGGCGAGTGCCGCGAAGAGTGCAAACAGGAAGACGCCGAGCCAGAGATTGTTGCCGCTCGTCCAGATAAAGACAGGCGCCGGCACGAAACCGTAGGAGCGATAGAGCGCCACGACCAGCGTGCCGAGAATGCCGGCGGCGAAGCCCATATTGTAGAGGCTGAACCCCATATGCGCCTTGAACAGCTGGGCGGCGACCGGTACCAGCACGAAGCCGATGATGATCCCGGTAGCGAGGCCGAGCGGCAGCGTCACGGTGAGCGGCATGGTCGTCGAGAACAGGATCTCGGAGAAGATCGGCGCCAGCGCGCAGCCGAAAAAGGCGGTGTTGGCGTGGGCGGCGAAGCGTTCGCCCTTGACGCGGCAATAGAGCCAGACGCCGGCGATGATCGGCCAGACATTCAAGAGATTCTTGCCGAACAGCCCGAAGCCAAGCGTCAGCAGCAGCGCGGCGACGGCGCCACCGGTCATCTTTGCGCCCGCCAGCCGGTAGATGAGACAGCCGATCAAGGTCAGGACGCTGGCATTGACGAAGGCCGCGCCCATACCGCCGACGCCGATATAATCGGTGATCAGCGTGTCGCGGGCGATCAGGATCTTTCCGAGACCGCTGACGATCATGGAGGGACGATCCGATATCAGGCCGAACAGGAGAAACGCTGCTGCGACGGCCGCGACCACTGCGAGCACGCGCCCGTCTTCTGCCGCCCCCGGAGCCTCGGCCGCCAGTGCCGGGCGTGCCTCCGAAATGCTCATTGCTCTGCCTCCTGCATCCCGTCCGCTACGCTTCGCGCATCCATCAGCATTGATCACCTTGCCGGCCTGCGGCGCAACGGCAGCCTGATTGGCGACTGCTACCTCAGGCCACGTTGCCGGTTGCGCCTCGACGCTTCATGGTTGTGGCCGATGGAGACCGGTGCATCATGAGCACGATCGAGCACGATCCGGCCAGTTCGGCGACGCGCCTCGGCGCGGCGGAAATGGCGTGGCTGAAGACGCAGCGGCGGGCGGGCGGCCTCTGGCTGCGCATCGCGATCGCGGTTCCGCTGGTCGCCGGCCTTTTCACCGTGGCGCAGGCCTTCACGCTGGCAACGATCATCGACCGTGCGCTGGTCGGCCATGTCGCGCCCGCCGGCCAGACCGGCCTCGTGCTGCTGCTCGTCGCCATCATCGGCGCTCGCGCCGCTCTGGCGCTTCTCGGAGAGCGCCTCGGCAGCCGCGCTTCGGAAGACGTCAAGCGCGCCATCCGCCAGAGCCTGCAGGCCTCGATCATGGCGAAAAGCCCGGAATGGCTGCGCGAGCGATCCTCTGGCGTGCTGGCGAGCCAGCTCGTCGACGGCGTCGAGGCGCTCGACGGCTATTTCGCGCGCTTCATGCCAGCGATGATCGCGGCATCGGTGCTGCCGGTCGCCTTCGCCATCGGCCTGATGCCCGTCGATGTCGTGGTCGGAGCGCTTTTCCTGGTCACCGCGCCGCTGATCCCGCTTTTCATGGCGCTGGTCGGCTGGGGCGCCGAAGCGGCGAGCCGCCGCCATATGACTGCGATGACCCGCCTGTCCGGCCTGTTCGCCGATCGGCTCCGCGGCATTCTCGTGCTGAAGCTGTTCGGCCGCGCCGAGGACGAGGTGGCGCGCGTCAAGGCGGCGAGCGATGACGTCGCCAGGCGCACGCTCCAGGTGCTGCGGATTGCCTTCCTGTCCTCGGCGGTGCTCGAGTTCTTTGCAGCGATCGGCGTTGCCGGCGTCGCGCTCTATGTCGGGCTGACCTATGTCGGCTTCATCGATCTGCGCGGCTCGCCTCTCGGCCTGCAGGCCGGGCTGTTCTGCCTGCTGATGGCGCCCGAAGTCTATATGCCGCTGCGGACGCTGGCTGCCCATTATCACGACCGCGCGGCCGCAAAGGCAGCCGTTGCGGATTTTGCGGCGCTGATCGAGGGATCGACGGATGATGTCTCAGGCGTTGCCGCTCCGTCGATCTCTCTTTCGGCTGGTGCGCTGCCCGTTGCGATCCGCCATCTCACGCTCCATGCCGCGGGGCGCGGCGTCATCCTCGATGGTGTCGATCTCGATATCCCCGCCGGTGCGCGCATCGCGATTCTCGGCCCGAGCGGCATCGGCAAATCGAGCCTGATCGAAGCGATGGCGCGGCTGCGCAGTTTCGAAGGTTCGATCACCATTGGCGGTGCGGCGCTCGGCGAGATCGATGAGGCATCGCTGCGCCGCCAGGTCGCTCTGCTTGGCCAGCGGCCGAAGCTGTTTCACGGCACCATTGCCGACAATATCCGCCTGGGATTGCCTGATGCGACGGCCGAGGCGGTGAGCCGCGCCGCCGACCAGGCGCTTGTTGGCGATTTCGCCGACCGGACGGCTGACGGCCTCGAAATGGCGATCGGCGAGCGGGGCAGGGGCGTTTCGGGCGGCGAAGCTCACCGCGTGGCGCTCGCGCGCATTTTCCTGCGCGATCCGGGGCTCATCCTTCTGGACGAACCGACTGCCCATCTCGATGCCGCGACCGAGGCGCGGATCATCGCCGCCATTCTCCGTTTCGCGGAGGGGCGGACTTTGGTCGTCGTCACCCATTCCGAGGCCGTCGCCCGCAGCATGGACCGGATCTATCGGATTGCCGGCGGCCGCCTCCTGCCGGTGCCGCACCGTCCATCGGGCATCGCGGCCGCCCGGCGCGAACGGGGAGACGCGCCATGAAGCTCCTGTTGCCGCTCGTGCTGCGCCGCGCCCCCGGCTTCCTGCTGGCGTTGGCGCTCTCGGTCCTGACGCTCGCCGCGGGCGCGGGGCTGCTTGGCGTTTCCGGCTGGTTCCTAACCGGTGCAGCCTTGGCGGGCGCGGCCGGCGGTTTCGAGCTTTTCGCGCCGTCGGCGGCTGTGCGCGGGCTCTCGTTCCTGCGGATCGGCGCGCGTTACGGCGAGCGGATGACAGGGCACGCCGTCACGCTCGCGATGCTCTCGGAACTGCGCAGCACGCTGTTTGCGCGCCTGATCCCGCTGGTGCCGATGAAAGGCGTCGCCGGCCGCACGGGCGATTTCGTGGCGCGGCTGACAGCCGATATCGAAGCGCTCGACATGGTGATGCTGCAGGCCGTCCTGCCGCTGCTGACCGCCTGCCCGGCCGCCGCCGGCCTCGCGCTGATGCTGTGGCTGACGCTACCCGAAGCCGTCCCGGTCGGCGTTGCTGGCTTCGCGCTGACGGCGCTCGCGGTGCCGCTGGCGCTCGTTCTCGGCGGTCGCCGTATCGGCGCCGCAACGGTCGCGGCCTCGTCCGATCTGCGTGTCGCCGCCCTCGATGCCGTCGACGGCCATGCCGATCTCGTGGCGCTCGGCGCAACGGAGGCCGGCATCGCCCGCTTTGCCGAGGCCGCCGCCGGCCTGCGCGCCGCCCGGCTGGCGGAGGCGCGGCGCGTGGCGCTCGGTCCTGCTCTCGCACAGCTCGGTGCCGGCCTCACAATGGCGGCGACGCTCTGGCTCGGGCTTGGCGCGCTCGCGGCAGAAAGGATCAGTGGCCCGGTCCTCACCGGCGTCCTCCTCGCCATTCTCGGCCTCTTCGAGGTCACCGGTCCGATCCTGCGCGGGGCTGGGCGCATCGGCTCTGCGCTGGCCGCATCCCGCCGTGTCTCGGATATCGTGGCGACCGTGCCCTCGATCCGCGATCCGCTCGTGCCGGCGCGCCTGCCGGGCGACGGCGCGCTGGTCATCGATCGCGTCAGCTATGCCTACGGCATCGACCGGCCGGTGCTGGCCGACATTTCCCTCGAGGTGCGGCCAAGCGAGCGGATCGCCATTCTCGGTGCCAGCGGCTCGGGAAAATCCACGCTGCTCAGCCTCATCATGCGCCTCGACGATGTCGGCGCCGGCGCGATCCGCTTTGGCGGCATCGATATTCGCGACGCCGCGCTGGCCGACCTGCATAGCCACATCGCCCTGCTGACGCAGGATGCGCCGGTCTTCATCGGGACCGTGCGCGACAACCTGCGGATCGGCTCGCCTTTCGCTGACGACGCAACGCTCTATACGGCGCTCGGCAACGCGCGGCTGGCTGAATTCGTGCGCAGCCTGCCTGACGGGCTCGATACCTGGCTCGGCGAGTCCGGGGCGACACTGTCGGCCGGACAGGCGCGGCGCCTCTGCCTTGCGCGCACGCTGCTTTCGCCGGCCCGGCTGATCCTGCTCGACGAGCCGACCGCCGGGCTCGACGGTGAGACGGAGGCGGAGTTTCTCGGCGACCTCCTGATCGCGACCGAAGGCCGAACGCTCGTCGTCGCGACCCATGCCGCGCTGCCGAGAGCGGCGGTTGACCGGATCTTCAAGTTCGGCGACGGCCGCTTGGTCGAGGCCTCGCACTGAGGTTGGTCAGGCCGGCGGAGCTGGATCCGTTGCCCGGTGCGAAGCGAGCAATGCGGCGGCCAGCGTGCAGAGGCCGGCCCCCGGTCCGTTCGGTCCGACGCTGCGATAGGATGCGCGCGCGCCCTCGACCAGCAGGAAGAGCTGGTCGGCCAATTGTTCAGGTTCAGTGAGGCCCGACTCGCGGCAGAGCGCGGTGAGCCGTTCCCGGCGTGTTCGCCCCGCGGCTTCGACGACCTTGCGTCCGGGATGCTCGGGATCGCTGATCTGGATGGCGGCGTTGACCAATGCGCAGCCGCTCGCGTCATGGTGCTCGCCATGACCGCCGACGCGATCAAGCCAGGCCCGGATCTGCGCCAGCGCATCGCCTGGATGCAGTTCGGCGATGTCGTCCCAGATGCGCGCCGTATCCTCGGCGAGGCCGCGCAGATATTCGGCTACCAGCAGGTCTTTCGATTCGAAGTGCCGGTAGAGTGTCATCTTGTTGGTTCCGGCCGCTTCCGCGATCGCCTCGACGCCGACCCCCTGCACGCCGTGCCGATAGAAGAGCTCGCGCGCGGCCACGAGGATGCGCTGGCGCGGCGGCAGCGCTCCCTCTGTCATACGGTGAACGGACTGTTCAGAAAGTGGCGCGGGCACGGGCTTGAATTCCTGTTACTCAACGGTAACATTTGATCATGTTACCGAACAGTATCGCTCTTGGCGGACAAACGCGTCCTGACCCAAGATAGTGAAGGGAACCGCTATGACCAACATCCTTTTCGTCTCGTCCAGCCCACGCGGCGCCGCTTCGCAGTCCTCCAAGGTCGCCGAGCAGCTCATCGCCGGCATTCGCGCCGAGGATCCGACCGCGACCGTGACGCGGCGCGACCTTGCCGCCAATCCGCTGCCGCATCTCGACGGGGAATTTCTCGGCGCCGTCTTCGGCCCGGCCGAGGCACGCACGGCGGAGCAGACACGCCTGCTCGCGCTTTCCGATCAGCTCGTCGATGAACTCTTTGCCGCCGACGTGATCGTCATCGCCTCGGCCATGATCAATTTCACAGTGACGTCGACGCTGAAGAGCTGGTTCGATTTCATCGCCCGCCGCGGCCGGACGTTCAGCTATGGCGAGAATGGTCCCGAGGGCCTCGTCAAGGGCAAGCGGGTGGTCGTCGTCGAGGCCAAGGGCGGCATCTATTCCGACGGGCCGATGAAGGTCCATGACTACCAGCAGCCCTGGATGCGCTTCATGCTCGGCTTCCTCGGCATGACCGATGTCGAGATCATCTATGTCGAGGGCCAGTCGCTGGGTCCGGATCGCGCAGCGCAGGGTGTCACCGAGGCGTCAAGCCGCGCTGATGACGCGGCCCGCGCTCTTGCGGGCCGCATCGCGGCCTGAGACCGTTCTGCGGAGGAGACGGGCGATCAGTCGCCCGTCTTGACGTCGACCGACAGCAGATCCGGCAGTTTGCGCGGATCTTCTTGCGCGGCGGCGAGGATCGCGAGCAGCGGCACCGGCGTCGCAGGCGCGGCCGTGAGCGTCATGGTGCCCGGCGTGCGGATGAAGGCCTGCAGGGCCGGCGCGAGCTTCGCCTGGAAGCCCGGGTTCTTCAGCACCAGCATCAGCGTGAACGGCATGGCGCCCGCGAGGTCCTCGCGGAATTTCTCCGGCGTCTGGTTCTTCTTCTTCGCCTGCATGGCGACCGCGCGATCGACCACCGAGCTATCCTTCACGACGACCTTGCCGCGCGAGAACAAGAGGCTCGGCAGTGCGTTTTCAAGCGTCCGCGGGTCTTCGATCGTCGAGCGCTTGAGGCCGGTCAGCATGACATCGGCAACGAGCGATCCGACATCCTTGACCGTCAGGCGGAAGTCGCTGAGCGACAGGCTCTCATCCGCCTCGCGCCAGTTGAGCTTGAAGCCATAGTCGGCAAGAAGCCGGTCATAGCCGAGGCCGGCGATCATCTCGCGAGCCTTCGGGTCTGTCACCTGCGACAGGTCGAGATTGATGCCGCGCAGGTCGAGCGCGATCGCGGTGGGCACGGGACCGACATAATCTGAAAGATCGAGGCGGCCGCGATCGAGCGCGCCGATCGCCTTGCCATCCTGGACCACGCTGACATTGACGGCCTCGCCGAAGCCGAGCGTCGGAATGAGCGACAGCGGATCGGCCTCGAGGCCCGACTGGCCGGCCCGCACCGCCGCCGAAATGCGGTCGAGGGACGGGAAGGTCACTCCGCCGAAGGCCAGCCGCTCGGCACCGATCGATGTCTTGTCGGCGGCAACGTCCAGATCGCCGATCCCGAATTCGCCGAGACCATCGTTCGAGAAATCGGTGAGGTGGAAATCGCCGAGATGGAAGCGCTGCACATCGGGCGCCATCACATCGAGATCGGTGAAGCGGAAGGCGCCGATGCCGAAGGCATAGAACATCTGCGGCAGATATTCGGCCGTCAACTTGCCGAGCGCCGCCTCATCCATGCTGGGATTGGCGAGGAGTTCATCGAAGAAGGAGGAGAAGCTCTGCGGCGGCTGTCGCAGGTTGAGCTTCTCCAACTCGACTGAACCAACGCGGAACTGCCCGCCCGGGATCTCCATCGAGAAATTCGTATAGGTTTCGAGCGCCAGCGCCGTCCGCCATTTCCGGTCGCCGACCCCGCCGACATAGCGATCGGCATCGAAAACATCGACGACGGCATTGAGGTCCACCTTCAGCGCTTCGAGCTTGTCGGCGCGCATGGTCAGAAGACCGTCCGGGGAGGGCGACTCCTGCTTGAACGGGCCCATCGACATCCGCTCGACCATCCCCTTCGACATATTGGCAAGCTCGAAGCCGCCATAGGTCGCATGAGAGGTCTGCCCTTCGAAGGTCTGGCTCGAATCGACGCCGTCGATCTTCAGCGAGGCGATCGATGTCTGCGCCACGATGGCGTAGGCCTTGACGATCGACGTGAACATCTTCTGCGGATCGAAGGCGTAGCTGGCAAAGCTTGGCACCGTCACGCTGTCCGCAGAGATCGCCTTCAGCTTGGTGTCGCTGAGCGTCCCGATCACGACGCGGCTGTCGTCGGCCTTGAGCGCGACCACCGTGAAGCCGCCATCGGCGGTGTCGCCATAGCCGGTGACGGCGATGCTGCCGAATGACACCTCGATCTTTGTCGACAGCGTCTCGCTGCGGATGGTGAGGTTCTTCAGCGTCGCGGTGCGCGATGCGTCGTCATAAGTGAGCGTATCGAAACCGGCGACCCAGTTCGGCGAGGCGTCGAGTGCCGAGATCCAGCTTCGGATCGCGGTCTCCACCGGTTCCGCCGCCGAGGCCGGCGAGACGGAAACAAGCAGCGCCGTGCCGAAGCAGGCGGCGACAATGCGGTTGCGGAGGGTCGTGCCGGGCATGGGGCGGCGCTCTTTCGCTCAGATGTGCATGGAAACATGACGCCCGGCCGAAGCCGGGCGTCATGCGATCAGTTGTTGGCCTGGACGTCGATCGCCAGCAGGCCCGGGATCGAGGACGGCGACGACATCGCCTGATGGCCGAGCGATTCGAGCGGCACGGGGGTCGGCGGGTTGAGCGTGACGGTGAAGGACTTCGGATCCTTCAGGAAAGCCGTCACCGCATCGACGGTCTTCTTCTGGAAGGCCTCATCGGTGATGTTGAGCTGGCCGAAAGCGAGCGGCAGCGCCGCCGGCAGCATCATCGCAAGGCTGTCGCGGGTGGTGCCCATCGACTTCGCCTGCATTTCGAGGATCTTCTCGGCGATGCCGGCGTTCTCGAAGCGCACGGAGGCGTTTTCGAGCGTCGCGGTCGAGGCGACATTGTTGACGGCATCCGAACTCTGCAACTTGTCGCGGGTCAGACCGCCGAAGCTGCCGGTGATCGTCAGCTTGCCCATGTCCTTGCCGTCGATTTCGATCTTGCGGATCGTCGCCGTTTCCTTGGTCGGGTCGTAGCCGCCCTCTATGTTAACGTTGACCAGCAGGCTCGTATAGCCGAGCTGATCGAGCGTAGCCTTGGCCTGCGCCTCGGTGGCGATGACCGCCTGTGGCACAGCGATGCCGCTGATCTGCAGCTTGACGTCGTTTGCGGTGCCGTCGACGACATTGGCGAGGTCCATCGAGACATTGTCGATGGTGACTGGCTCCGGCTGGTCCTTCTTGTTCGTCGCCGAGATGGCGCCGATGCCGAAATGCGTGAAGGGCGTGAACTTCGCCTTGGAATCGACTTCGGACGGCGCGGGAACGACCGCGTCGTTGACGATGCCGGTGGTCCATTTGGCGGTGTTGTCGCCCTTGACGAACAGGCCGCTGTCAAAGGCGATCGACGTCGCCGTGAAGCCGCCCGGCTGGCGGTCGGTCGGCGAGGTGACGACGAGCGAGGGGATGGTGACCTCGCCGTCCTTCGGCGACGTCACCTTGAAATCGGTGATGGTGACGATGTCGCCGCTGGCGGCGGCCGAACCATACGTCGCCTTGGCGCCGCCCTTGGCCTGCAGGGCCGCGACGATGTCGTCGGCGACCTTCTTGGCATCGGACGCGGCGAAAGCAGCGGTCGTCATGAGAAGGGCTGAGACGAGCACCAGGCCGCGTGCGGCGGCTCGGCCGGAAATAGAGACTCTCATTGTGTCCTCCAGGGAACGGTTTCTTGGCGCCGGCGACGCCGCCGATGCACGTCCGGCCGGCATTTTGTAAACAAGTTCATGGCGAGAGCAAGAACGGTGCCCGTATGTGGTGAACACCTTATGCAGCAGGCCGTTCCGCGTGTCGCGGCCCTCGAGGGCTTTCCGAACGCACCGGCCGTCCTATGATGATGGTCGGCCTCCTCATCGTACCGGAAACCCCCATGCTTCTCGCAGCCCTCGTCTTCATCGGCGCCGGAATCGGCGGCGTCGTTCGGTACGCGATTGGCGTCCAGGCCTCCCGGCTCTTCAGTTTCGATTTCCCCTGGGCGACGATGGCCATCAATATTCTCGGCTCTTTCCTGATGGGTGTCATCGCCGCCTGGTTCGTCCTGAGGCCGGGCCCCGGCGGCACGCAGGAATTGCGCATCTTCCTCACGACAGGCGTTCTCGGCGGCTTCACGACCTTCTCGACCTTCTCGCTCGATGCCATCTATCTCTGGGAGCGGGGCGCGCCGATGGCGGCCGCCCTCTATGTCGGCGGCTCGCTTGTGCTCGGCCTCGCCGGGCTAGCCGGCGGGCTGGCGCTCGTCAGAGCGCTTGCCGGATGATATGAGGCGCCTTCAGAAGAAGGACATTCCCGATCATGGCGACCGTCGTCACCAAGACAGTGGCACAAGACGAGGCCGACATGCGCCTCGACCGCTGGTTCAAGGATCACTATCCCGGCCTCTCATTCGGCCATCTGCAGAAGCTGTTGCGCTCCGGCCAGGTGCGTGTCGATGGCGGCCGCGCCAAGACGAATGACCGCGTGCATCCCGGCCAGACCATCCGCATCCCGCCTCTCGGCGTCGATGACGCCGGCGGCAGCCCGCATGTCGCCCGGCCCGCCGGTGCGCGCGGCAGCGCGGCCGACGAGTTGATGGCGATGTGCCTCTATGAGGACGACCACGTCTTCGTCTTCAACAAGCCGCAGGGCCTCGCCGTTCAGGGTGGCTCGGGCCTCTCGACGCATGTCGACGCCATGCTCGAGGCGCTGCGCGACACCAAGGGCCAGAAGCCGCGCCTCGTCCATCGCCTCGATCGCGAGACGACCGGCGTTCTCGTCGTTGCCCGCACGCGTCTCGCCGCCTCAAAGCTCGCCGGCAGCTTCCGTGCCCGCGCCACGCGCAAGATCTACTGGGCGCTGGTGAAGGGCGTGCCGCGCCCGCCGCAGGGCCGCGTCTCTACCTGGCTCGCGAAGGATGGCGGCCCGACCGGCGAGAAGATGAAGGTCGCGCGCCATGGCGACGACGATGCCAGCCATGCCGTCTCGCTCTATTCGGTGGTCGACAATGCCGGCCCGGCGCTGGCCTGGCTGACCATGCGCCCGGTGACGGGCCGCACGCATCAGCTCCGCGCCCATGCCGCCCATATCGGTCATCCGATCATCGGCGATCCGAAATATTTCGAGGCCGACACCAACTGGTCCTTCCCGGGCGGCCTGCAGAACAAGCTGCACCTGCACGCGCGTCGCATCGTGATCCCGCATCCGGCCGGCGGCACGCTCGATGTCACCGCGCCGCTGCCGCCGCACATGGTGCAGAGCTGGAACCTGCTGGGGTTCGATACCGATCTCGGCGGGGAGGCGGAGCCGGACGAAGAATGAGCGATCTTTTCGACATTGGCCCGGAGGGCCATGAACCGCGCGACCCGATGCGATCGGCCGAGAGCGGCAGGGCATTGCCGAAGCGGTTCTACGAGGTTGCCACGCATGCGCGCGGCGCGGACGGCGCCTATGTGATCCATCTCGACGGCCGAACGGTGAAGACGCCTGCCAAGGCCACTCTGGCCGTCGCCGAGGAGCGCATTGCCGCTGCCATCGTCGCGGAATGGGCGGCGCAGGGCGCGGTCATCGATCCGGCCACCATGCCGGTGACAAGGCTCGTGAATTCCGCGATCGACGGTGTCGCGCGCAACGCTGACGCCGTGCGAGCGGAAATCCTGAACTATGCCGGCACCGATCTGCTGTGCTATCGCGCCGATGCCCCCGAGCGGCTGGTCGCGCTGCAGGACGCCGCCTGGAACCCGCTGATCGACTGGATGCATGAGCGCTTCGGCGCGCGCTTCCTGCTCGCCGAGGGCATCGTCCATGTCGCACAGTTTCCCGAGACGATCGCTGCCGTCGACAAGGCGCTCGGGGCGCCCGGCACGCTGCAGCTTGCCGCACTGAGCACCATCAATACGCTCACCGGTTCGGCGATCCTGACCCTCGCCGTGCTGCATGGTCGCCTGACCGCCTCCGCAGCCTGGGCGGCAGCGCATGTCGACGAGGATTTCGAAATCAGCCTTTGGGGCGAGGACGACGAGGCGACAGCGCGACGGGAGGCACGCTGGCGCGAGTTTCAGGCCGCCGCTCTGGTGCTCGGACGGGATTGAGCCGGGCGGCCCAAGCCGGCAGGGGCGCTATTTCGCCTTCTCGAGCGTTGCCGTCGCCGACAGCGGCTGCCCCTTATGCTCGCCGATCCAGCCCCACACGAGTTTGTCCCCGGAACGGATCAGCGTGACATTGCCATTGATGCAGCCATGGCCGGTCGCCGGATCGATACCGCCGCGGGTTATCGTCTCGACATAGAAGCTGGTGTCGCCCTTCTCGCCGACCTTTTCCAGCGTCCCGCCGCAGGACTGGTCGGCATATTCAACGGTTGCCGGCTCGCGGGAGAAATCGATAGCGATCGCGTAGGAATCGGGCTGGGTCGACTGCTTGAACGATCCGCTCCAACTGCCGGAGATCGGCTCGGCTGCGGCGAGGCCCGCAACGGCTGTGAGCGCAGCCGCCGGGAGGGCGACGAGGACGAACCGGCGGAGCGAGGTCATGAGTCTGTTCCACTGAATTTCGGACGACAGGATCGTCGCCGCACACAAGCCTAGCGTGCATAAATTGCCATTGTATTGCCGCGGCTACGAAACTTCGAGCGATCGGCTCGTCGCGCGTCGCCAGCACCGCCCGTTTCAACAATCGTGCAAGGCGCTATAACTCGCTTCGGTCGGAATGCGGGGAAGGTCGAGGCGATGAAGCATATCCTGGAGGAACTTGCGGTCCGTCGCGCCGGAGCGCGGCTCGGCGGCGGCGAAGCGCGCATTGCCGCCCAGCACGCCAAATCGAAGCTGACGGCGCGCGAGCGCATCGAGATCCTGCTCGACGAGGGCTCCTTCGAGGAGTTCGGCATGTTCGTCCAGCATCGGGCGATCGATTTCGGCATGGAGAAGACCAAGATCGCCGGCGATGGCGTCGTCACCGGATGGGGCACGGTGAACGGCCGCCCGATCTTTGTCTTCGCCAAGGATTTCACGGTCTTCGGCGGCTCGCTTTCGGAGGCGCATGCCGAGAAGATCACCAAGCTGCAGGACATGGCGCTGAAGAACGGCGCGCCGATCATTGGCCTGTTCGACGCCGGCGGCGCGCGCATCCAGGAGGGCGTGGCGGCGCTCGGCGGCTATGGCGAGGTGTTCCAGCGCAACGTGCTCGCCTCCGGCGTCATCCCGCAGATTTCGGTCATCATGGGCCCCTGCGCCGGCGGCGATGTCTATTCGCCGGCGATGACCGACTTCATCTTCATGGTCCGCCATTCGAGCTACATGTTCGTCACCGGCCCCGACGTCGTGAAGACGGTCACCAACGAGACCGTCACGGCCGAGGAACTCGGCGGCGCGAGCGTGCACACGACGCGCTCCTCGATCGCCGATGGCGCCTATGACAATGATGTCGAGGCGCTGGTCGCGATGCGACGGCTCGTCGACCTCCTGCCGATGAACAACCGCGCGCCGCTGCCCGAGATCGAGACGGCTGATCCGGCCGATCGCATAGAAATGTCGCTGGATACGCTCGTCCCCGACAATCCGAACAAGCCCTATGACATCAAGGAACTGATCCTGAAGGTCGTCGACGAGGGCGATTTCTTCGAGATCCAGGCGGCCTTCGCGAAGAACATCGTCACGGGTCTTGGCCGCATCGAGGGGCGCACGGTCGGCTTCGTCGCCAACCAGCCGATGGTCCTGGCCGGCGTTCTCGATAGCGACGCCTCGCGCAAGGCGGCGCGGTTCGTGCGCTTCTGCGACGCTTTCTCGATCCCGCTCGTCACCTTCGTCGACGTGCCGGGCTTCCTGCCGGGAACGGCGCAGGAATATGGCGGCCTGATCAAGCACGGCGCCAAGTTGCTGTTCGCCTATGGCGAGGCGACCGTGCCCAAGATCACGGTGATCACCCGCAAGGCCTATGGCGGCGCCTATGACGTCATGGCGTCGAAGCATCTGCGCGGCGACGTCAACTATGCCTGGCCATCGGCGCAGATCGCCGTCATGGGCGCGAAGGGCGCTGTCGAGATCATCTTCCGCGCTTCGAACGGCGATAGCGAAGCGCTGGCGGCCCGGACAAAGGAATATGAGGACCGCTTCCTGTCACCCTTCATCGCGGCCGAACGCGGCTATATCGACGAGGTGATTATGCCCCACTCAACCCGCCGCCGCATCGCCGCCGCCCTCCGACTGCTGCGCGGCAAGAGCCTCGAAAATCCGTGGAAGAAGCACGACAACATTCCGTTGTAGCGGGCTGATTCCAAAGGTGGATCAGGCTGCGCGATCCCGGCCTGGTGTCTTGAGCGGGGCCAGATCGCTGCGCGCGACGATGGCGCTTGTCTGGAGCATGGCGAGCCATGTGCCGATCGGCTTGCCCGAAATGACGAGCCGAGGCGCGATATCGGCGAGTGGCACCAGCACGAAGGCGCGCTCGCTCATGCGCGGATGCGGAACCGCCAGCCCGGGTTCGTCGATTGCGACGTCGCCATAGGCGAGGAGATCGATATCGAGCGTCCGCGGACCCCAACGGATGGCGCGCTCGCGGCCATGCTCGCGTTCGATGGCAAGCCCGAGATCGAGCAGCGCCCGCGCGGGGAGGCTGGTCTCCACCGCGATGCACGCATTGAGATACGGCCCCTGCGGGACCGGGCCCCAGGGCGGCGTCTCATAGATCGGCGATGCGGCGAGAACCGTGACGCCGTCTGCAGCCGCCAGCGCATCGACGGCCGCTTGCAGCAGCGCGTGCCGGTCGCCGAGATTGCTGCCAAGCCCGAGAAAGGCCTCAGCCACGAGGCCGCCTCCGTTCGATCTGGACCGCGACCACACCGGTCGCCGAGGGGACCGGCGCTTCCGGCTTGGTGACCGTGACCGAAGCGGCGTCGATCCGCGCAAAATCCGCAAAGATTTCGGCTGCGATCGCCTCGGCCAGTGCTTCGATCAGCTTGAAGCGGCGCGTGGTGGCAACGCGCTCGATGGATGCGATCAGCTGGCCGTAATGGACCGATTTCGTCATGTCGTCGCCGGCGCCGGCCTCGGACAGGTCGACTTCGCAGGCGACGTCGATGCGGAAGCGCTGGCCGAGCGTCGTCTCCTCGGGCAACAGCCCGTGGAAGGCGAAGTAGCGCAGGTCGCTGATCAGGATGCGGTCGGCCATCGTTCTCAAGTCGTCTCCGGGGTACCAGACGCGAGAATGGCGTCCGCGACCGCCAGCCCCTCGCGATGCGCCCCAACGTCATGCGCGCGGATGATCGAGGCGCCGCGTGTCGCGGCGAGGATATGAGCGGCGAGTGATCCGGCCAGCCGCTCCTTCGGCGCCCGCCCGGTCAAGGCGCCGATGAAGCGCTTGCGCGATGCGCCGACCAGCACGGGATAGCCGAGCGCCACGATCCGGTCGAGTCCCGCGAGGACGGCGAGATTCTCCTCGCTGCGGTTCTTGCCGAAGCCGATGCCGGGATCGAGCACGATGCGCCTGTCCGCGACGCCGGCGGACCGCGCCATACCGATCGACGCGTCGAAGAAGCGCAGCATGGCATCGAGCAGGGCGGCGGGCTCGTAGTGCGCCTCCGGCTCCCAATGCCCGATTACCAGCGCCGCGTCATGCGCCGCCGCGACCGCCGCGATATCCGGATCGCGGCGAAGGCCGGTCACGTCGTTGACGATACGCACGCCTGCCGGGAGCGCTGCCTCCGCCACCTGTGCCTTGTAGGTATCGATCGATAGCAGTGGATCGCCGCCGGCGAGCGCCGTGATCACCGGCAACACGCGGCCGAGTTCCGTCGCTGCGTCGACCGGCGTCGCGCCGGGGCGGGTTGATTCGCCGCCAATATCGAGGATATCGGCGCCGTCCGAAGCAAGCCGCCTCGCTCCCGCGATGGCGGCCTCAAGCGCGAAATGATCGCCGCCATCCGAAAAGCTGTCGGGCGTCACATTGACGACGCCCATGATCAGCGTGCGCCCTGTTGTCGCGCGATCGAGGCGGTCGATCGAGGCCGCAGGCAGGAGCGACGTCAAAGGACTGAGAAGACCTGGCCGGTCAGGGCGCCTTCGACGCTCTTCGAGAAGGCAAGCGCAGCGCGCGCAGCCGGAACCGGTTCATGGCCGCGGAAGAACGGGCCATAGCCGGCCATGGATTCGGTCAGCACGCCGGGGCTGACCGCATTGATGCGTTGCGGCATCAGCTCGATCGCGGCGGCGCGGACGAAGCTGTCGACGGCGCCGTTAACCATCGACGCCGAGGAGCCCGCGACGATCGGATCATGCGAGAGGACGCCGCTTGTCAGCGTGAAGGAGCCGCGCTCGGAGAGGAATCGCTGGCCGATCAGCACCAGATTGACCTGGCCCATCAGCTTGTCGGCGAGGCCGATGCCATAATCCTCGGTCGACATCTGCGCGAGCGGCGCGAATTTCACCTTGCCGGCCGCCGAAACGATCGCATCGACGGTGCCCACCTTCTCGAAGGCGGCACGAATCGCGTTGGCATCGGTGATGTCGAGCACGACGTCGGCGCCGCTGCGCCCGGCGCGAATGATCTCATGGCGTGCGCCAAGTTCCTGCGCCACGGCCGTGCCGAGAACGCCCGAGGCGCCGACGAGAAGGATCTTCATGGTAGGAGCTCCGTCATTGTGTCCGTCGCCCGGCCGGGCCGGGATCTAGGGACAGATGGTGATAGCCGAAGCTGCGCCGGTCAGGAACCGTCGAGAAAGCCGACCAGCAGCTTGTTGAAGTCGGCCGGATCTTCAAGCAGTCCCGAATGACCGACATTCGGCAGGATTGCGAGCTCCGCGCCCGGAATCATCTCGGCAAGTTCGCGCGTATGCTCGGGCTTGATCGCCTCCTCATGAGCGCCGTCGGCGATCATGGTCGGGATATGGATGCTGCCAAGCTGCTCGGGCGTGAAATCCGGCTCCTCGTTCCACATCTCGGTCACATCCCGGATTGTCTGGGCATGCTCGTCGACCAGGCTGGCCACCCGGACTCTGAAGCTGGACATCATCGTTGCGCCGGGATCGGCAATGAGCCCGTCGGGATTGAAGTTGGCGCCATAGGTGAACAGCTTGCTGATCCGGTCCGGATGATGAATGGCGATGTCGAGCGCGATGATGCCGCCGTCGCTCCAGCCGGCAAAGGCCGCCTTCTTGATCTTCAGGTGGTCCATCAGCGCCAGCACATCGCTCATCATGAGGTCATAGCTGATCGGCTGGCCCGCACGCGTGCTGCGGCCTTGGCCACGGCTGTCGGCGACGATCACCTTGTGCTTGCCGACGAGCGCGGGAATCTGGTTGCGCCAGTCGACGGAACTGCCAAGTCCGCCATGCAGCAGGATGACCGGGTCTGGCCCCTTGGGATTATAGATGCCGTACCAGATCTTGACGCCGTTGACCGCCGCGAAACCGGCATGGTCAGGCTTCGGCAGGAGCGGCAGATGGATCGGCATCGCGCCGACATAGCCAAGCTCCGCCATCGGCATGGCGAGGATCGCCATCGCAAGCGCTGAAACCAGGATGCGGCTGACCGGGGCCATCTGCGGCACGCTCCAAAATGAACCACGCCCGGAAACACTTCATGTTCCGAGCGCGGAAGGAACGCGACGCCAGCCCCGATCCGTCGCGCCCAAGCTCCTGTTTATCAGAACAATCGAGGCCTCGAAATGGCGGAGCGGCCTTGGCCCCGATTGCGGCAGCGGCTGGCCCGCCCTAGAAGATGTGAAGGAGAAGCCGGAAGACAACGGCTTCGGCGATGCGGGGTAGGGAATGTTCGGCAAGATTTTGATTGCCAACCGCGGCGAGATTGCCTGCCGCGTGATCCGTACTGCGCGGCGCCTCGGAATCCGAACTGTCGCCGTCTATTCCGAGGCCGACCGCGACGCTCTGCATGTCGAGATGGCCGATGAGGCCGTCGCGATCGGACCAGCCGCCGCCAGCCAGTCCTATCTCGTCATTGAACGGATCGTCGAAGCCGCGCGGCTGAGCGGCGCCGAGGCTGTGCATCCGGGCTATGGCTTCCTGTCGGAGCGCCCGGCCTTTCCCGAGGCGCTCGCCGCCGCCGGGGTAGCGTTCATCGGCCCCAATGCCCGCGCGATGGCAGCGATGGGCGACAAGATCGAATCGAAACGTGTAGCGGCCGCTGCCGGCGTGTCGACCGTTCCCGGTCATCTCGGGGTCATCGCCGACGGCGAGGAAGCCGTCCGCATCGCCCGCGACATCGGCTTCCCCGTCATGATCAAGGCCTCGGCCGGTGGCGGTGGCAAGGGCATGCGGATCGCTGCCGACGAGGCTGCCGTGCGCGAGGGCTTCCGGGCAGCAACCTCCGAAGCGCGGTCTTCCTTCGGCGACGACCGCGTCTTCATCGAGAAGTTCATCACCGAGCCACGCCACGTCGAGATCCAGCTTCTCGCCGACAAGCACGGAAACGTCGTCTATCTCGGCGAGCGCGAATGCTCGATCCAGCGCCGCAATCAAAAGGTGATCGAGGAAGCGCCGTCGCCGCTGCTCGATGAAGCGACGCGCCGCGCGATGGGCCAGCAGGCTGCCGCGCTCGCCCGCGCCGTCGGTTATGATTCGGTCGGCACGGTCGAGTTCGTTGCCGGGCAGGACCGCAGCTTCTTTTTCCTTGAAATGAACACCCGTCTGCAGGTCGAGCATCCGGTGACGGAACTCGTCACCGGCCTCGATCTCGTCGAGGAGATGATCCGCGTCGCTGCCGGGGAGCCGCTCCGCATGACGCAGGACGACGTGCGCCTTGATGGCTGGGCGATCGAAAGCCGGATCTATGCCGAGGATCCCTATCGCGAATTCATGCCCTCGATCGGCCGGCTGACGCGCTACCGGCCGCCGGCCGAAGCGACGAAGGGCGGCGTGACGATTCGTAACGACACGGGCGTCGTCGAAGGATCGGAGATCTCGATCCACTACGACCCGATGATCGCCAAGCTCGTGACCCATGCCCCGACTCGGCAGGCGGCGATCGATGCCATGTCCGACGCGCTCGATGCTTTCGAACTCGACGGCATTCGCCACAACGTGCCGTTCCTCGCCGCGCTGATGGCGCATCCGCGCTGGCAGGCCGGCGACCTTTCGACCGCCTTCATCGCCGATGAATTTCCGGGCGGCTTTACGGGCGTCGTGCCGGAGCCGCACGTCCTCGAGGAGCTCGCCTCCGTCGCCGCATCGATGGAGATCGCTGCTGCCGCGCGGCTGGCAACCCTTCCGGGGCGGCTCCGCCCCGGTGCGGTCACGCCGCGCCGCGACTGGATCGTCCGCATCGGCGATACAGATGTCGCGCTGACGCTTGGCGAGGGCGCCGGCGGAGGACAAACCTTTACTGCCGAGACCGGCCGGGACATCGTACTGAGCGCCGCCTGGGCGCCGGGTGATCGTCTTTGGACGGGCAGTGTCGACGGCCGTGCGACCACCATTCAGGTGGCGCGGGACGGCAGCGGCTGGCGGCTCGCGCATCGCGGCATCGAGGTTCTGGCGCGTGCCATGAGCCCTCGTGTCGCGGCGCTCGATGCCCTGATGCCGGAAAAGCGCCTCGCCGATACCTCGAAGACGCTGCTCTGCCCAATGCCGGGCCTGGTGCTGGCGATCGCGGTTACCGAAGGCCAGGCGGTGAAGGCGGGCGAAACGCTGGCGATCGTCGAGGCGATGAAGATGGAGAACATCCTGCGCGCCGATCGCGATCTCGTCGTGGCAGCCATCAAGGTCAAGCCGGGCGACAGTCTCGCGGTTGACGCCGAGATCATGCGCTTCGCCTGACGGCCCGCGCGATCGATCTCGGCTTCAGCGCTCATTCGGCAGCGAGCAGGCTGTCCTTCTTGACGTTCATCTGGTTGCCGCGCCACTCGAAGCCGCTGCCGGAAACGGCCGCCAGCCAAAGCGCGGGCAGCAATAGATCTCGCACGATGAGCGCCAAAGTCGGCCGCACGCCGGCACGCCAGCCGAGCCCGATCGCCATCAGCACTTCGGCGCCATACCAGGCGAAGGCAAAGGCCGCGACCGTCCAATCGGGCACCGCGCCGACCGCCGCGAGGAACACCATGGCGAGGATGGGGAAGAGACCGCCCACCACCAGCTCGGCGCAGAAGAACAGCGGAAAGGTCACGCGGCGCAGGCGCGCCCAGCGCAACTGCCGGCTCCAGACCGCCTTCAGTGTCCGGCGGCCGATCGGCTGCGGGAATGGCAGATGGACGAGATGGACGTCGAGTCCGGCCCGGCGGATGACCTTGGTCGAGGCGGCATCTTCGGCCGGGTCGGCCGCGAGCGCCTCGATCGAGCCATGGCGGTCGAGATTTTCGCGGCGCCACAGCATCGACTTGCCCTGCGCGAAGCCATTGCCGATCGCATCGGAAAAGAGCTGCCAACGCGCCTGGAACGTGTTGAGGAAGGCGCATTCAATTTCGCCAAACGCGCCGTCCGGCGCGCTGCCGAGCGGCGGCGAGCAGACGAGCCCGGTGCCGGGCACCCAGCGGTCGAGCATGCGGGCGAGATAATCCGGCGGCATCAGCACATTGCTGTCCGCCATCACGATCCAGTCGTGCCGCGCTGCTTTCCAGCCTTTGACGAGGTTGTTCAGCTTCGGATTGATGCTGATGCGGTCATCGCCGACCAGAAGGCGCGCCGGGATGCGGGTATTTTCCGCGATGATCCGCTGGACAAGCGGGATGACAGGGTCATCCGCCTTGGCAACGCAGAAGATCATCTCGAATTCGGGATAGTCGATCGTGAAGCCGGAGCGCAGCGTTTCCTCGATCGAATTTTCGAGCCCGCACACGGGCCGGAGGATCGAAACCGGGGGGTGCGCCGGCAGCTTGGCCGGGATGCGCCTGACGGCGATGCGGCCACGCAGCGTCACCACGAGGATGCTGATGAAGTGGACGCCCGCGGTGACCACAGCAAACGCTGCCGCGAACCAGATGAGAGCAGGGATGACATCGGCGGTCATGGTTTGGACCGCAGACAGGTACGACTGGCGGTATGCGAGGCGCGCTTCATTTCGTGGCTGACTTCCCGACAATGCCGCCGTGCGGGCAGGGGCCCTTCGGCTCAAAGGAGGTGACTGACCTAAGTTACGCCCTGATGACGACAATGAATAACTAGACGCAGGGTTGCTCCGCGTGCAAGACCCACCCGTGAAACCGCACAAATGTGTCGTTTCGCCGGACGAAAGTCCGCCGTTCTGCCGGGAAAGGAACCGATGACACGCTTCGCGCCGACCGCGCTGTTCGATCTGGATGGCACGCTGACCGATCCATATCCCGGAATCAGTGGGTCGATTCTCTATGCAATCGACAAGCTCGGCCGCCCGCCGGTTGACGAAATCACATTGCGGGCAGCGATCGGCCCCCCGCTCGAAGCGAGCTTCGCGGCGATGCTCGGCGGCGATGCATTGCTGGCGAAGGAAGCGCTCGCTCACTACCGCGAGCGCTATGCGCCGATCGGCCTTTACGAGAACAAGGTGTTCGACGGCATCCCCGAGGTCCTGGCCAACCTGAAAGGCGCCGGTGTCCAGCTCTTCGTTGCGAGTTCCAAGCCGCGCGTCTTCTGTGAGCGGATCATCGAGCATTTCGGCCTCGGCTCGTTCTTCATCCGCGTGCACGGTTCCGAACTCGATGGCACCCGCGCCAACAAGGCCGATCTCATCACCTATGTGCTCGAGAGCGAGGTCATCGATCCGGACCATTGCGTCATGATCGGCGACCGGCGCCACGATATCGACGGCGCACGCAAGAACGGGATCAAGGTGATCGCCGTCGGCTGGGGCTACGGCTCTGAAGCGGAGTTCGAAGCGACACCGCCAGACCGCATCGTGCACGACGTGCCGGCGCTTGTGCCGGCGGTGACGGCTGAGCTGGGGCTTTGAGCGCGATGGCGCGCAAAACGGTGCAGGTTCGCGTCACAGGGCGCGTACAGGGTGTCGGCTACCGCGCCTTTGTCGAACAGGAGGCGGTGGCGCTCAATCTTTCGGGCTGGGTTCGCAACCGCCGCGACGGCAGCGTCGAAGCACTGTTCTCGGGCGATGAGAGCGCGGTGGCGGCGATGCTGGACGCCTGCCGCCGCGGCCCGCGCCACGCCGGCGTGGAAACCGTCGAACTGATCGCCGAGCCGTCCGACGTCAATGGACCGTTCCTGGTCGCGCCCAGTTTCTAGATCGTCACGTGAAGCGGCGACGACGACGGCTGTGGCCCTGCGGCCAACCGCGCCCGCGCCGCCGGCGAGGCGAGGCAGAGCCGAAGCGCCTCGAAGCCACGCGAACCGGGATCGGGTTTCACCAGCATCGGCGGGCTGTGATTCGCGGGGCAGAAGATGATGGCCTCGGCATCGCCAACGCGGGCGAGGTCCAGGATCGCTGTGGACCGTGTCATCAGGAACAACGGCCGGCGGTCGGATCGGCCGTGGCGGAGATGCGAGATCAGCGCCCGCTGCGAGGCGGCATCGAGCCCATCCTCGACCATGTCGATGACGAATGCCGACGGCTTCGGCGCCGCGATGGCTGTCAGAAGCGCATGCAGAGCCAGCGTATCGGTCGCCGCGGGCTGCGGCGGCAGGGTTTCGATCCGCGCAGGCTCGCCGGGCGCGTCGGCTGCCGTGAGGTTCGATCCGATCCGGTCGGGGCCGAGGAAATATGCATCGGGAAGGGTCTCGGCCAGGAGGCGGGCAAGCCGCGTCTTGCCGCTGCCGAGCGATCCGACGATGTAGGTCAGCGGCTTCAGCTCGGGAAGAGCGAAGCGCTCGCCAGCCCAGGGCCATGGCAGATCGAAGGCGATGGCGGGTGCACCGATCGCGACCGGCGTTTCCTTTCGCAGCGCCTCTGTCGCCGTGATCTGTTCCGCAAGCCGTGCGGCTCCGGCGCCAAGGCTGCGCTGATGCGTTGCCAGCACGGCTTCCATCCGCTCCGGACCATCGTCGAGCACGGTGGCGATCTGCGCGAGCCCGAGGCCGATCGCACGCAATGCCGCGATCCGGCGCGCCCGCGCCATCTGCTCGGGCCCGTAGGCCCGCCACCGCGCCGCGCTGCGGACAGGCGCCAGCAGCCCATGCGCTTCATAGAGCCGCAGCGCCTTGGTGGAGACGCCGAGCTGGCGCGCGGCCTCGGCGGGGTTCAGGAACAGGTCGGATGAGGGCACGAATCACCTCGCTGGCTGTTGACGCGCCCTTTATCGGACCGGCCGCCGGGGCCGGCTCAAGAGGTTTCGCGCCGCTATCCTGCGTCAGGCGGAGACGGTCGGGCCAAACAAGGCTTCGAATTCGGCGCGCAGGGCCGAATCGGTCTCCGCCATCGAGATGATGCGGCCGAGATCGGTCAGGCTGGTGACGCCGTGTTCGCGCACGCCGCAGGGCACGATGCCGTCGAAATGCGAAAGGTCGGGATCGACATTCAGCGATATGCCGTGGAACGTCACCCAGCGGCGGACGCGAATGCCGATCGCCGCGATCTTCGCCTCCGCGCCGATGCCGCGTTCCGGCTGGCGCACCCAGACGCCGACGCGGTCGTCACGGCGCTCCCCGGTGACGTTGAAATTCGCCAGCGTCGCGATGATCCAGCTTTCGAGACTTGCCACGAAGAGACGGAGATCCTGTCGTCGCCGTGTCAGGTCCAGCATGACATAGGCCACCCGCTGGCCGGGGCCGTGATAGGTGAACTGCCCGCCGCGGCCGGTGTCGAACACAGGAAACCGGCCGGGCGCCACCAGATCTTCGGCCTTGGCGCTGGTGCCGGCGGTGTAGAGCGGCGGATGCTCGACGAGCCAGACGCGCTCGGGTGCCTCGCCAGCCGCGATCAGCGCGACGCGCGCTTCCATCTCGGCAATGGCATCCGGATAGGCGACCGGCGCATCGGCGATCACCCATTCGACCGGCAAGCTGCCGGCCTTCGGCAGCATCGAGGCATCGAGCGCGTCGCGGGGGATCGGGTTCAGTTTGGTGATGGCGTCCATCCCTCACATATAGTCCAGCGCGCTGCCGATTTCCGCATCGATCGCAGCCCTGCGGCGCGACACTATCCACATGCCTGTCGAACCCCGTTGAATGCGTGCTTGTAACCGTCCGGGGGTTTTGCTACATCGACGCCGCGCCGGTTCGCCGGCTCGGGTTCCGCGGTCGTGGCGGAATTGGTAGACGCGCAGCGTTGAGGTCGCTGTGCCGCAAGGCGTGGAAGTTCGAGTCTTCTCGACCGCACCAGAACCCGAAGAAATCCTCGCGAAAACGGCGACCTTCGGGTCGCCGTTTTCGTTTGTGTCGTTCGAGGATGCTCGCTGGACGGAACGACGGAACGACGGAACGACCGTCGGCGACGCGGCGTTTGCATTGCGGCATTGTGCCCGGTTTTTCCTTTGCCGCAGCCCGTCGCGACGGTTAAGTCTCGACGCGAGACCTCCCTCAAAAATCCATCTCGTCCTTCCCAAGCGGAGGTTCCATGACCGAGCCGACGACCATCGAGCGAGACGAGACTCCGGGTTTCGTCATGCCGCCGCTTCGCGACGAGAACGACAATCTCTCGTCGGACTTCATGGATGCGCTCGTTGCCGCCATCGAGGGCGGTGATGCCGCTGCGGCGCGCAGCCTGACCGAGGATCTGCATGAGGCCGATGTCGGCGCCATTCTCGAGCAGCTCGATCCGGGTCAACGCCCGGCGCTGATCCAGCTTCTCGGCGATTCCTTCGACTTCACCGCCCTGACTGAGCTCGATGAGGCGACCCGCGTCGAGATTCTCGAAGATCTCCCGCCCGAGACCGTCGCCGAGGGCATCAGCGACCTCGATTCCGACGACGCCGTCTACATCCTCGAGGATCTCGACAAGGAGGATCGCGACGAGATTCTCGCGCAGATTCCATCGGTCGAGCGGCTGGCGCTGAAGCGAAGTCTCGATTTTCCGGAAGATAGCGCCGGTCGGCGCATGCAGACCGAGTTCATCGCGGTCGCGCCATTCTGGACCGTCGGCCAGACGATCGACTATATGCGCGACGCCGAGGAGCTTCCCGAGACCTTCCACGAGGTCTTCGTCGTCGACCCGGCCTTCCGCCTGCTCGGCCGCGTGCCGCTCGACCGTCTGCTGCGCACCCGCCGGCCGGTGAAGATGTCGGAAATCGTCGATGAGGACGCGACGGTGATCCACGCCACCGACGAGCTGTCCTCGGTCGCCCGCCTCTTCCAGCGCTACAACCTGATCTCCGCCCCGGTCGTCGACGAGGCCGAGCGGTTGGTCGGCATCATGACCATCGATGATGCCGTCGATGTCATCGAAGAGGAGGCCGACGAGGACATCAAGCGCCTTGGCGGCGTGGGCAATGAAGAAGTGTCCGACCGCGTCTGGTCGATCGCGCGAAGCCGGCTGCCCTGGCTCTGCATCAATCTCGGCACCGCGATCCTCGCCTCCAGTGTCATCGGCCTCTTCGAGCATGAGCTGCAGAAGATGGTGGCGCTCGCCGTTCTGATGCCGATCGTTGCGAGTCAGGGCGGCAATGCCGGCACGCAGACGATGACGGTCGCCGTGCGCGCGCTCGCGACCCGCGAGCTCGGGCCGCATAATATGAGCCGGGTCGTCGGCCGCGAGTTGATCGTCGGCCTGCTCAACGGCGTGATCTTCGCGACGATCGTCGCGGCAGTCGCGGTTTTTCGCTTCGGCATCATCGATCTGGGCGTCGTCATCGCCGCCGCGATGGTGGTCAATCTCGTCGCGGCGGCGCTTGGCGGCATCCTGATCCCGCTCGCGATCAACAAGCTGAAATTCGACCCGGCCATCGCCTCCGGCGCCTTCGTGACCACGGTGACGGACCTCATCGGCTTCTTCTCGTTTCTCGGCTTTGCCGCGCTCTGGTTCGGCTTCGGCTAGCGGCCGGGGGCTCGCCGGCCTTCGCGCATTGTTTCCCCGCTCGGCAAAATGTGACCTGCCGTTTGACCGAAGCCGTCGACATCGGCTGAAAAAACGCTAGACGAGAGCCGGTATGCGGCGAGCGTCTCAGCGCGCGCCATGAATCATGGGAAAGGCGCGGATTGAACCAGGGCGAGATCAGGACGGGCGTCGTCGGCCTCGGCTATTTCGGTTCGTTCCATGCGCGCCAGCATGCTGCCAATCCGAAGGCACGTCTGGTTGCAGTCGTCGATGCCGACCATGCTCGTGCGACGGCCGTTGCTGCTGAGCATGGCGCCGAACCGTTGTTCGATCATCGCGATCTCATCGGCAAGGTCGATGCGGTCTCGATCACCGTGCCGACCTCGCTGCATCATGCCGTCGCGGGCGACCTTCTCGATGCCGGTATCCATGTGCTGATCGAGAAGCCGATCGCCGAGTCCCCCGAGGCGGCGGGCGATCTGATCGCGCGCGCGGCTGCGGCCGGCGCCGTGCTGCAGGTCGGCCATATCGAACGCTTCTCGCCGGTGTTCGGCGAGCTTGCCCGGGCGACGCAGGCGCCTCGCGTCGTCGAGCTGACCCGGATCGGCCCCTGGAAGGGCAGGGCTGTCGATGTCGACGTCGTGCTCGACCTCATGATCCACGATATCGACCTGGTTCTGGCGCTTGTCGGCTCCTCCGTCTCGTCGGTGGAGGCGATCGGCGCGGCCGTACGTGCGCCGACCAGTGATTTCGCGCATGCTTTGCTGCGCTTCGAGAACGGCGCCGCGGCGCATCTTCATGCCAGCCGCGTGGCCGATCGGCAGGAGCGCACCATTCGTGTCGTCGACATGGACCGCATCATCCTGGCCGATCTCGCCGCGCGCACCGTCTCATGGACGGCGCATGGCGCCGATGATCGCCATGAGATTGCCGTTCCTCCGAGCGACAACCTCGCGCTCGAGATCGGTTCCTTTCTTGACGCCGTCGCGCGGCGGCAGCCTCCCGTCGTCGACGGGCAGGCGGGCCTGCGCGCGCTCGACGTCGCCGAGCGCATCATGCGCGCGATCAAGCGGCCGTCAGAGGCTGCTCAGTATACGATGAACGGAGTGTCGTCCTGATGGTCTCCCAGTCCCGCCCTGCCGTGACGGTCGCGTCCGGTCGCGTCGCCTTCTTCGATCTGCAGCGCCAGCAGCGCCGGATCCATGACGAGGTGCGGGCGCGCGTCGATACAGTGCTGAGCCACGGCCAGTTCATCCTTGGGCCGGAGGTCGAGCAGCTCGAAAACCAGCTCGCGGCCTTTGCCGGCGTTCCGCATGCAATCGGCGTGTCGAGCGGCCGTGATGCGCTGATGATCGGCCTGATGGCCCTCGGCGTTGGTCCGGGCGATGCGGTCTTCGTGCCGGCATTCACCTTCGCCGCGACCGCCGGCGCGGTCTGTTCGGTCAATGCGACGCCTGTCTTCGTCGACGTCGATCCCGCGACCTTCAATCTCGATCCCGCCGATCTCGAACGCGCCATCGCCGAGGTCGAGGCGGAGGGTCGGTTGACGCCCCGCGCCGTCATTCCCGTCGACCTCTATGGCCTTCCGGCCGATTATGAGGCCATCGGCAAGATCGCGGCCCGCCATGGGGTGACGGTATTTTCCGATGCCGCGCAGAGCTTCGGCGGGCGCTCCGGCAACCGCCGCGTCGGCGGCATGGCGCCGATCTCGGCGACGAGCTTCTATCCGACCAAGCCCCTCGGTTGCTATGGCGACGGCGGCGCCATCCTGACCGACGACGACACGATCGCCGATGCTGTGCGTACGCTGCGCTCGCATGGCCGGCAGGGGACTGGCGACGTCGCCGTCCGCAACGGGTTGACGGGCCGTCTCGATACGATCCAGGCGGCTATCCTGCTCGCCAAGTTCGAGATCTTCGAGGATGAGCTCAATCGCCGCGACGCGATTGCGCGCCGCTATGATGCGGCGCTGTCGGGGCTCGTCGGGGTTCAGGCGCGTCCTGCCGGCTCGCTGTCAGCCAATGCGCTCTACACGGTGACGCTTGATGGGCGAGATGCACTCAAGGCGGCGCTCGACGCCGAGGGCATCGGCAATGCGCTGTTCTACCGCGTCGCGCTGCATCATCACCCCGCCTTCGCCGAAGTCGCCAAGCGACCGCTGCCCGTCTCCGAACGACTGGCGGAAACGGTGCTAAGCATTCCGATGAATCCCGATCTGACCGACGAGGAGGTCGACAGGGTGATCGATGCGGTGACGCAGTATGTCCGGCGGGGCTGAACGCCAGTAAAATCTGCGGCTGCGTGCCAAATTCATTCGGCGATTCCGGCGAAGTCAATGCTATAGACTGGCCGCATGTCGCTGGACCCGACCACGCTGTTGTTCGTGCTGGCAGGCGTTGCTCTCATTTCCGGGGCAACGCTCGGTACGCGCTGGTTGAGTTCGCGCCACGACATCCATGTCCTCTATTGGGGCGTGGCCTGTCTGGTGGGCGGCTTGGGCGCGGTCGGGCTCGCCTTTCGCAGCATGATTCCCGGTTTGCTTTCGATCCAGATCGCCAATGCGCTGATCCTCGGGGCTCTCGGCCTTGCATTGAACGGCGTTCGCGAGTTCAGCGGACGGAGGCCGTGGCGCCTCGCCGTGGTCATCGCTCCGGTACTCTGGCTGCTGGCCTGCATGGTGCCTGCGATCTTGCAGTCGGAGCCATATCGTGTTGCCGTCGCGTCTCTGCTGACGGGCGTGCTCAGCGCTCTGCTCGGCAGGGAGGTGTGGCAGCACGGGTCGGATCATCTGGCCGCGCGCAGACCGATGGCGCTGCTCTGCTTCTTCCACGCCGCCGTCACGTTGCTCCGCGGGCTCGCCGCCTTGTGGGTCGGGTTCGGCGGGGCGCTGTACCTGGATCCGCTCTTCGTCTCGGTTGGCCTGCTGGAGCCGCTCGTGGTTCTGTTTGGAATCCTGATCTGTGGCCTCAGCCTGACACAGCAGCGGCGGGAACTGGCGCTGACGCGGAAGGCTGCCCTTGACGCCCTGACCGGGCTGCTCAATCGCGGCGCCTTTCTGGAGGAGGCCGGGGCTTTGGTCGA
This sequence comes from Kaistia sp., assembly GCA_035555375.1. Classification (GTDB taxonomy): domain Bacteria; phylum Pseudomonadota; class Alphaproteobacteria; order Rhizobiales; family Kaistiaceae; genus Kaistia. Next base: position 230,178 of record DATMGR010000041.1, read on the forward strand.
AGCCGCCCGCCTCGACGGCCGCAATGTTGCACTGCTCGTCTTCGACATCGATTTCTTCAAGGATATCAATGATACGTTCGGCCATGCCGTCGGAGACCGAACTCTGGTCGCGTTTGCCGATTCCGTTCGGCATGTCCTGCGGCCGGAAGACCCCGTGGGGCGGTTGGGTGGCGAGGAATTCGCGGTTCTCCTGATGGCGGCTGACCGGGCCAGCGCCGCACTTCTGGCGGAGCAGGTCCGTGCGGAGTTTGCGCGCCGAACGGCCCTGCTCGATGGCTTCAGGGTTGCCGCGACCGCTTGCGCCGGCATCTCGGCCTCGCGGGGCGCGCGGGCACAGCTGGACACCATGATGGTCCGGGCCGATGAGGCTCTCTATGCCGCCAAGCGCGGCGGGCGTGACCTCGTCTGGCAAGCCGCGGAGTAGGGCGCTCGCCGCAGCGGCGCTTGACGGCGATGCAACGGCCAAGGACAGTGCCGCCCCGTCCGAGCCAGCTGGAGAAGCCGATGATATCCGCAATCGCCGCACCCTCGATCGCGAGCCAGGGCGCATCGATCCCGGCCGTCGGCCTCGGGACTTACGGCCTCACCGGAGAATCGGGCGCGAGTGCCATCACCTCGGCGATCGCGGCGGGATATCGCCACATCGACACGGCCATCTCCTATGGCAATGAGGCTGATGTCGGTGAGGGCATCCGCAACTCCGGCATCGCGCGCGACGCGCTGTTCATCACCACCAAGATCCCGTCGGATGAACTCGAAGAGAGTGCGCTTCTGCGCGCAGCCGAGGGCAGCCTGGCGCGGTTGAAACTCGACTGCGTGGATCTTCTGCTGATCCACTGGCCGAGCCGCTCGCTGAGCGCCGCCGCGACCATCCGTGCGCTCGGTGCTGCCAAGCGCCGCGGCCTTACGCGCCACATCGGCGTCTCCAACTACACCGTTCGGCTTCTTGACGAGGCGGTGGCAGCCAGCGACGAGCCGATCGTCGCCAACCAGTGCGAACATCACCCCTATCTCGACCAGACGACGCTCCGTACCGCCATGGCGCGCCACGGCATTGCCTTCGTTTCCTATTGCCCGCTTGGCCACGCCGAGGCACTGGACGAACCGCTGGTTCAGGACATCGCGGCCCGGATCGGCCGTTCTCCGGCGCAGGTCATCCTGCGCTGGCAGTTCCAGAAGGGCTGCGTCAGCATCCCGAAAAGCGCGCATCCGATCCGCATCCGGCAGAACCTCGACATTTTCGGTTTCGCGCTCGAGGCGGGCGACATGGCGGCGCTTGACGGTCTCGGTGACGAAGGGCGGCGCATCTGCGATCCGTCATTTGCGCCGCAATGGGACCGATAGGCCGAAGCATCGAAGGATGATCTGATGTTCTTCATCGCCGCCAAGCTGATCTGGTTCGTCCTGCAACCCTCGACGGCGCTGATCCTCATTCTCATCGCCGGTATCGTCGCGATCGGCTTCGGCCGGACGCGCGGCGGCGCGCTCGCCATGATGCTGGCCGCAGCCGGGTTGTTCGTGGCCGGCCTGCTGCCGCTCGGCGTCTTGATGATCCTGCCGCTTGAAGATCGCTTCCCGCGCACCGAGCCCGACGGGCCGGTCGCGGGGATCATCGTTCTCGGCGGCGGAATCGACCAGTCGATCGGCGTCGCCCGCGGGGTCACCACCTTGACGGAGGCGGGCGAGCGGCTGACCGAAGGCGTCGCCCTGGCGCGGCGCTATCCCGATGCGAAGCTCGTCTTCACAGGGGGAATCGCGAGCCTGACGCCTGACGGTCCGACCGAGGCCGATGCGGCGCGACGCTTCTTCGCCGAGATGGGCGTCGCTCCGGAAAGGCTGATCGTCGAGGATCAGAGCCGCGACACGGCCGAGAACGCACGCTTCACCAAGGCTCTGATCGCGCCGAAACCCGGTGAGCGCTGGCTGCTCGTCACATCAGCCTGGCACATGCCGCGCTCTGTCGGCACGTTCCGGGCCGCCGGCTGGCCGGTCATCGCCTGGCCGACGGATTATCGCACCGCCGGATCGCAGGACCTCTCCATCCTGATGCCGCGCGCATCCTATGGTCTGACCATGGTCGACGTTGCCGCCAAGGAATGGGTCGGGCTCGTCGCCTACCGCCTGTTCGGCCGCACGGATGCGCTCTTCCCGGCGCCCTGAGCCACGCCGTCAGGTGGCGTGGCCGTCAAATTGCGGCAGGTCGTCGGTGATGTCGTACCAGGGAGCTTTCGAGCCGACGAAGATATGCGCACTCGGCCGGATCGATGGCGCGTCGGCCAGCGTCCCCATCGCCAGATGGATGCGCTTGCCATGGTCGAGCATCGAATAGAGGAACGATCCGCATGTCCGGCAGTGGACGTCATGCGCCTCGTCGCCGCCATAGCGCAGGATGTTGTCAGCGCCGTCAGTCAGCTCCAGCCGCTCGCTGCCGATGCCGGCAAAGGGCTTGAAAGCTGAGCCCGTGGTGCGGCGGCAGTTGGAGCAGTGGCAGTTCACCGCATAGAGGAATGCATCGTCGACGCTGTAGCGCACCGCGCCGCAAAGGCAGCCGCCGGTGAGGCGCAGCGAGCGCGCGCCTCCCGTCGTCATGTCGCAGCGTCCATCGTGTCGATGCTCTCGGGGCGGCCGATGCGGTAGACGCCCTTGAAGGCGGCGGGATCGGCCATCTTGCCCTTGCGCAGGATGGTCGCTTCGCCAGCCTCGGTGAGACGTATCGCCGCGTCACGGATCGGCCCCATAAGCAGCCGCCAGACCTTTTCGTCGGGGCCGGCCAGCGCGCGGGCCAGCTCTGTCGGGTCGAGGCTCCGCCCCGGTTCGAGCGCAGCGAGGCGCTCGCGCATCAGCGCCTCGATATCGCGGCGCTTGGCGGTCACGCTTTTGGGCGTTCGGCTCTTGGAGTTCGCAGCATCGTTCATGGTCGGTCCTTTCCAGCAGCGAGAATCACGGTGCGGGCCGCCGGCGACAGGAATTGGCGATAGAGCTGCATGATCAGGATGAGGCTGGTCGTGGCGATCAGGACCCAGCCATTGATGAACCAGCCGAGATAGCCGACGGCGAAGAAGAAGGCCCTGAGGCCGTGGTTGAAATGCCGTCCCGCGGCGATGGTGAAGGTTGCGGCCCGGTCGGCGGCGGCAATCGCCTCCGTTTCGCCGGCATGGGCGGCCGAAGGCGTCGCCCCGACCAGGATCGAGGCGTAGTTGAACAAGCGATATGACCAACCGAACTCGAAGAAGGCGAAGCCGAAAATCAGCGTGAGGCCGATCGCCTTGACCTCAAACAGGCCGCGCGGCGCCGTTGCCGACATCGAGAGGTCCCGCAGCACGCCATAGACCTGGTCGGTCGAATTGAGCAGCGCGAAGCCGCCGCCGATGGCGATCAGCGATGTCGAGGCAAAGAAGGCGGTGCCGTTCTGCAGCCCGCTCATGATGCCGGTATCGATCATCCTGAGATCCCGCCGCGCCATCGTATGCATCCACTGGCGCCGCTGATGATCCATCGCTGAGGAAAGCGACCGGCCGCTCGCCGAGAAGTGCCAGATGATCAGCGAATAGATCAGCCAGGCGCCGATGAACCAGGCGACCGCGATCAGGTCGATCATAGAGGCGGCGCTCAACATGGCCACATGTCCTCGCCAGCACGACCAGGGCCGGAAATCACGAGCGGCTCCGCGCCAGCAGGCGGGCGATCGGAACGCGAAAGATCACCAGCACCGCGAGGATGATCAGCCCCGCGCCGCCCGCGACCGGAGAGCGCAACATCATTCCGGCGGCCGTCAGGACGAGGCCGGCCACGATGCCGACCGTGGCGACCCGGCTGGCCAGGAGATGGATGTGGGAGGGGGGCAGGTTGGCTGGCGGCAGGTCGGTCATGACTCTCGTCTTTGTGGCGATGTCTCTCCGTCATAGTCGCCTCTGTGGAAAAATGGCAGCCTCCGTTTGACCGCGAAGCCAGAGGAGCCGAGGGTCGGGACATGCCGCTTCACATGATCAAGCTCTGCGTCGGGGTCGAGACAGTCGATGAGATCGTCGACTGGATCGAGCAGGATCTCGCCCGCAAGCGCGCATTGGGCATCCCGGCCGAGGATACGCATGTCACGCGGATGACGCCGCGCCGGATCGATGAGATCTTGGACGGCGGCTCGCTCTATTGGGTGGTGAAGGGCCAGGTCCAATGCCGCCAGCGCATCACCGACCTCCGCGCCATCACAGGCGCCGACGGCATCGAGCGCTGCGAGATCGTGTTCGACCCGGCAGTGATTCTTACCGAATGGCAGCCGAAGCGCCCCTTCCAGGGCTGGCGCTATCTACTCGACAAGGATGCGCCGCGCGACCTCGCCGCACTCGGCCGCGGCGCTGGCGACGAGATGCCCGCTGCGCTCAAGGCCGAGCTTGCCGAGCTCGGCCTCCTTTAGCAGCTCCGGTTCAGACCGCGATATTGTCGATGAGCCGGGTCTTGCCGAGCCAGGCGGCAGCGAGAAGCCGAAGCGGTTCCGCACCGCCGGGCGTCGGAACCGCCAGCGTCCGGGCATCGCGCAGTTCGAGATAGTCAGGGCGGAAACCCGCCGATTGCAGCTTCGCCAGTCCGGCCCGGCACGCCTCGCCAGCGTTCCCGTTGGCACGGATCGTCGCCGCGGTCTCGTTGAGCACTGCCGGAAGGCTTGCGGCTGTGCGCCGCTCCTCCGGCGAGAGATAGGCGTTGCGCGAGGAGAGGGCGAGGCCATCGGTCTCGCGGATGGTCGGCAGCCCAACGATCTCGGTCGGGAGATGCAGGTCGGCCACCATCTGCCGGACGACGAGCAATTGCTGGTAGTCCTTTTCGCCGAACATCGCGATGTCAGGGAAGCCGCCGATCAGCAGCTTGCCGACGACCGTCGCGACGCCGGCGAAGAAATGCGGCCGGAAATCGGTCTCGAGGCCAAGAGCGGGGCCGGCCAGCGCGATCGTCGTCGCGTGACCTTCAGGATACATCTCCCGCGCCGTCGGCACGAAGACGGCCTCGACACCGAGCGCGGCGAGCTTTTCGATATCGCTCGCCTCGGTGCGCGGATAGGCGCCGAAATCCTCGGTCGGTGCGAACTGGGTCGGATTGACGAAAATGGTCGCGACGATCCGGTCGACCCGGCGGCGGGCTTCGGCCACCAGCGCCAGATGGCCGTCATGCAGCGCGCCCATGGTCGGAATCATGCCGACCGTCAGGCCTTCCGAATGCCAGCTCGCCGTATTGGCGCGGAGGTCGGAAATCGTGCGAAGAACGATGGGGGGATGGTTCATGGCGATACCTCGCGGGAATGGTGCTTCTGTCGCGCGATTCCCGCATGTTGGGAAGGGGCTGGAGCCGGCGGACGCGTCGTGCGGCCGTTCTCCCCATTGCAGCGCCCGCCGCGACGCCGCATGTGTTGGCAGCGGCTGCGTCGTGTGGCCTCCTGGGAGATGTGATGGGTCTCGTTCTGCCGTTCGCCGCCGTCCTCGCGCTCGGGATCTGGCTTGCCTGGACTTTTGGCGGCAACAAGGGGAAGGGGAGCCTGCGCCTCGCCGTCCGCAAAGGCGCCGCTGGTACGCTACTCGCGCTGGCGGCCGTGATGATCGCGACGGGCAAGATTTTCGTCGGCGTGCCGCTGATCGTCTTTGCGCTGTCGCTCTGGCGGCCGCGCTTCCTCGAGCGCGGGAGCCGGATCCTCGACGGGCGCGTGACATCGGGTCGCTTCGCCGGCCGGCGGCTGGATGAGCTGGCGCCGCGCGAACTCGCGACGCTCCATGCCGAGCTCGCAGCGCGGCCTGGCGACCGCCTAGTCCTCGAAGCTTATCTCGATCGCCGGATGCCCGGCTGGCGTGAAGACGTCAAGCGTGATTCGGCAGGCCGGGCGGGCGGCGCGGCGGGCGCGGGCACCATGACAGATGAGCAGGCCTACCAGATCCTTGGCCTTGCGCCCGGCGCCACCGAGGCTGAAATCAGCGCGGCCTATCGGCGATTGATGAAGCGCGTCCATCCCGATCAGGGCGGCTCGACGTTCCTGGCCGCCCAGATCAACGAGGCGAAGGAAAGACTCCTCGGCAGACATCGCTAACTCCCATACGCGGTACAAAAAGGGAGAAGATTACGGGTGATGGTAGGCCAGCCCTTAGTCGGGAATGGCCAGGCAGCTCACGTCGCGCTTCTTGAGAGCATCGCAGGCCGCGCGCGCCTTGGCCTTCGTCTCGAAGCCGGCGAAACGGGCCCTGAAGAAGGTCTCGTCGCCCTTCTTGACGGCTTCGATGCTGGGCTGGGCAGCGGCGAGCGCCTTGCCGCCTTTGGCCTTGGCGGCGTCGAGCAGCGACTGGGCGCCATCCTCGCTCGCCGTTGCGGCAATCTGGACCTTCCAGCCCGAAATACCGGAGCCGGAGCGGACCGGAGCAGCGTCCTCGGCGTCGCCTTCGCCGATGGCGCCCGTGTCATTGGAGGCGCTGTCGTCATCGGCAGTCGGTACGGGGCCGGTCACGGAAGCCGTGACGACAACCGGGTTGGCGACAGGCTTGCCGCTCGGGCCCTGAACGAACACCATGCGCGGCCCATCGACGGCCGGCTCGGGCTCGGAAGCGAGCGCCAGCGGTTGCGGTGCGGCAGAAGGCATCTGCGCGGCGGAGGCCTCGACGACTTCAGGCGCGGCTTCGGGCTTGGCGACCGGCGGCGGGGCAAGCGCGGCAACGGCGACATCATCATTCGTGTCGGGCGCGGGAGCCGGCTTCGCTATGGCGACCGGGGGCGGAACATCGTCGACCGGACCGGCGCTCTTGCCCTTGAACATGCGGGCGATCATCGAGTCGCCCTTGGCGGGGCCGGCATAGGCCGTCGGCATGTACCGGTCGATCATGCCGACCATCTGCTTGTCACGCGAAGCAGCGGAGCCGCCGCCCATCACCGACGCGACGATGTAGCGGTCGTCGCGCTTGACTGAGGACACGATGTTGAAGCCGGACGCGTTCGTGTAGCCGGTCTTGATTCCGTCGACGCCCTCGACCTTGCCAAGCAGGCGGTTGTGATTGCCGATCGTCTTGCCGTTGTAGACGAAGCTGCGCGTCGAGAAATAGCGATAATAGGTCGGGTAGCGCTGCTGCAGCGCGCGACCGAGCGTCACCATGTCCCGCGCCGTCGTCCACTGGTTCGGATTGGGCAGGCCGTTGGCGTTGAGGAACGTCGTCCGCGACATGCCGAGCGAGCGCGCGGTGGCCGTCATGCGTTTGGCGAAGGCGCTCTCCGAGCCGCCGAGATTTTCCGCGATGACGACGGCCGCATCATTGGCCGAGCGGGTGATGAGGCCGAGCATCGCATCGCGGACAGCGATCGTCGAGCCGGGCCTGAGGCCGAGCTTGGTCGGCGCCTGCTGCGAAGCGTAGGTGGAGACCTTCAGACGCGTATTGAGATTGATCTTGCCGCTCTCGAGCTCGCTGAAGAGGATATACAGCGTCATCATCTTGGTGAGCGAGGCAGGGTGGCGCAGGCCATCGGGATCGCTCTGATAGAGCACCTTGCCGGTCTTGCCGTCGACGACGATCGCCGATTTCGGGGCGGCCACAGCGACAACCGAAGTCGTCGCGACCATCGCACCTGCAACCATCAAGGCGGCAACTGCACCTCGGGTAGACCGGGCGTGAAACCGGACGAATGCGCTGGAACCCCACAGCATGTCGAATAGAACTCCGTCATCTTGCGGCGCCAGCAGAGGGCCTGCGTCGCCTAACTTGATCTTGAACGAGCACCGGAACTTTTTTGAGGCGCCGGCGCGGGGATGGTCACAAAGGAAGGTCGGTGGCCTGTGCCGGCCGCATGCTTGAGCCGCTTCGCGTCCACGGCGTCAGGTTCGAGCCGCCCTTTGCGTCCTGCCCATCGATCGACCTGGAGGCTAGGGACTCGCCGTTACGAATCCGTAAAAATTTACCAAAGAGATCGAAGTCTCGGTGCCCGGCCGGCTGCCGCACTGCGGAATTCGTCTTTTGTGCACCGCAGCATTTCGCTTGACAAGGGTCGATCAATTTTGGTTGAGTGTAGCCTGTGATCGACAATCTGTGGGCGCGGGCGGGGAATATCAGGATGATCAAGGGTTTCGACGATATCCAGAAAGCCTCGAAGGACAATATCGAGCAGGCGATGAAGAGCGTGGAGGCCATGAGCAAGGGCATCCAGGCGCTCGCCGTCGAGACAGCTGATTATCAGAAGAAGAGCTATGAGACCGGCGCCGCGGCGATCGAAAAGATCGTTGCCGCCAAGAGCGTCGAAAAGGCCGTCGAAATTCAGAACGAGTATCTGAAGGCGACCTATGAAGGCTATATCAGCGAACTCTCCAAGATCGGCTCGATGATGACCGATTTTGCCAAGGACGCTTACCGGCCGTTCGAGAGCGTATTCGGCAAGATCCCGAAATAGCGCACTCCGGCTTCTGGAATGTGAAAAGGCCCGGTGATGAACCGGGCCTTTTTGCTGTCTGGTCGTCGAACCGCCTGCGGAAGGCATGGCCCCCATCATTCTATGGGAGCCCGGTTCCATCCGTCGTCATTGCCCGACCTGCATTCGTCCGTCATTGCCGGGTCTGGCCCGGCAATAACGGCTGATGGAACGGTTGGGCAATGAAACCCTGAATGCCGAACCGCCTAGCGGGGGTGGCCGCGGCACTGGTTGATGTTCTCGCTGCCGAAGGTGCCACAGGAATTCACCGGCTCCATGGCCCGGATCGCCGGGTCATAGGGATCGCTTGTTCCCCCAGCGCATCCGCTCACGCCGGCCGCGATGGCGGCGAGAAAAAATGTCAGGACCAACGTGCGCAACGGAAATCCTCCTGCCGGTTGTTCTTGTCTCAGATAGACCGATCTCATGTGCCGGGCAAATCGATGTCCTGTGGCGAACGATGAGTCCTCATCGGCCGCTCGGGCACTGATTGATGTCCTGCGTCCCGCCCGGGCCGCAGGCATTCACCGGCTCGAAGGCGGCGATCGCGCGCGCGTTGGCCGCGCTGTCCGCACCGGTCGTGCAGGCGGAAAGACCGGCCCCGGCCGATGCAAGGGCGAGAATGATGAGCAGCGTGCGCATGGCGCTTTTCCTTGAAGTCGTTGTACGACACGGAGATAGGTCGCGCCGCCCCGTTCGGCCAGCCACGCTTGCGTGAGCTTGGCAGTTAGGAGGGCAGTCCGTCCGCCGAGTAGTTGGCGACAAAATCGCCCTTTGGCGCTATTGGCGTGATGATACCGATCAAATCCCAGCCTGAGCTGCTCCGAAGCCTCGGCCCGGTCAGCCGGCCGACCAGAGCCGCTCATCGAAGCGGAACGGGCGCCGATGCACGATCGACATCGCTGCTGCGGCGGGATGAGCGGGGTTGATGAGGAGATTGGCGCTTTCCTGCACGATAAAGGACGGGACCTTCAGGAGCGGCGTCCGCGCGGCACGTAGCCAATCGTCGCCGAAGGCGCGGGTATCGTCCGGTGCCGTCTCGAGCGTCTCGATTGGACCGCGGCCGGTCTCGATGCCGATGAGCACATAGTCGTCCGGGATAAGATCGGGCGGCAGGTCCAGGTGGACGCGAACTTCGAGGACGGAGAGCGCGGCGGCTTCAGCTGCATAGACCATCGCCCGTCCACGCGAATTCCAGCGGCCGCTATAGAGCCGCGCGCCCGTTCCGGCGAGATCGGCAAAGGGTGCGCGGCAGAGGCGCCAGGCGATCATCGCGTCAGGCAGCGATGCCGTGATCGATCGCGGCGAGCAGCGCCTCGACCTGAAGGACGCCTTCGGACGTATCGAGCAAGGCGAGCGGCGCCTCGCCTGACAGCGCCGATGTCGGGCGCCGCAGCCAGAGCGCGGCCTTCTGCTGCGAGCCGAACGTTTCCTCGGCGGCGGCGATAACGCGCGCCGTCCGCATTAGCCGGTCCGACTGGTCGGCGGTGAGCGTGCCGATCTTGCGGCGGTGCGACAGTGTCTTCCGCGGCAGCACGACGGCGTCGATCTCGGCAAGGCTCATGCGCCCGCTGGAGACCAGATGATCGACGGCGTCTGTGGGCAGTCCGTGGCGGATCGCCGCCACGATCAGGGCGCCGGAGGCATCGACCTCACCGAAGACGGCGGCGCCGCCGACGATATCGAACACATGCTGAGCGGTCATTGCGGCTTTCCTGGCCATATGCAACGAAGATAGGGGCATATGGCCAGGAATCCAAGGCCCGCGCCTAGCTGCAACCGCTCGTATTCCCACACGTATCGCACTTCAGGCAGGTGCCGTTCCGCACCATCGTGAAGTTGCCGCATTCGGTGCAGCTTTCGCCCTCATAGCCTTTCATGCGGGCGATCGCGACCTGTTCGGCGGCCGTGGATTTCGGCTGCTGGGAGGTTGCCGGCTCGACGATGCCGACCGTCGTCTCGATGGTCGTTTCGGTCTCGGTGACGACGTCGCGCTTGAAGGCGACCGCGGCGCCGCCGCTGAGGCCGGATGTGCGCAGAGCCGTCACGACCGAGGCTGCCGTCGCGGGTGCCGTGGCGGCGCCCTTCGATTCGCCGGGGCGCTCGATCAGCTTGAAGCGCTCGGTCTTGCCGCGGACGAGGCCGTGGCTGACCGGGGCCGGACGCGAAGTCGGCTGGTCGCCGCCGCCGAGCGTCGTGGCGTTGTTGTCCTCGGGGACGACATGGGCGAGATCGTTGCGGCCGAGATAGGAAACGGCGAGCTCGCGGAACACATAATCGAGGATCGACGTCGCGTTCTTGATTGCCTCATTGCCAGTGACCATGCCGGCCGGCTCAAAGCGCGTGAACACGAAGGCTTCGACATATTCCTCGAGCGGCACGCCATATTGCAGGCCGAGCGAGATGGCGATGGCGAAATTGTTCATCATCGCGCGGAAGGCGGCGCCTTCCTTGTGCATGTCGATGAAGATCTCGCCGAGGCGTCCGTCGCGATATTCGCCGGTGTGCAGATAGACCTTGTGGCCGCCGACATTCGCCTTCTGGGTGTAGCCCGTGCGGCGATCCGGCATCTTCTCGCGCCGGCGAACCTCGCGCTCGATGATCCGCTCGACGATGCGCTCGGCAATCTGCTCCGCGCGCGCCGCGGCCGGCTTTGCCACCAGCGCCTCGATCGCCTCGTCCGCGTCTTCCTCGTCATCGGCGAGGATCTGCGAATTCAGCGGCTGCGACAGCTTGGAGCCGTCGCGATAGAGCGCGTTTGCCTTCAGTGCCAGTTTCCACGACAGCATATAGGCGCTCTTGGCGTCCTCGACCGTCGCGTCGTTCGGCATGTTGATGGTCTTGGAGATGGCGCCCGAGATGAAGGGCTGCGCCGCCGCCATCATGCGGATATGGCTCTCGACCGAAAGATAGCGCTTGCCGAGCTTGCCGCAGGGATTGGCGCAGTCGAACACCGCATAGTGCTCGAGCTTCAGGTGCGGCGCGCCTTCCAGCGTCATCGCCCCGCAGACATGGATATTGGCGGCCTCGATCTCTTTCCTGGAGAAGCCGAGCGCCGGCAGCATCTCGAAAGCCGGGTCGTTCAGCTGCGCCTCGGTGAAGCCGAGGCCTTCCTTGCAGAATTCCTCGCCGAGCGACCACTTGTTGAAGACGAACTTGATGTCGAAGGCCGAGGCGAGCGTGCCCTCGAGCTTCTCCAGCACTTCGTCGGTGAAGCCCTTGGCCTTGAGGCTGGTGTGGTTGATGCCGGGCGACTGGCGCAGCGAGGCATGGCCGACCGCATAGGCCTCGATCTCGGCGATCTGGTGCTCGGCATAGCCGAGCGTGCGCAGCGCCTCGGGCACGGCGCGGTTGATGATCTTGAAATAGCCGCCACCGGCAAGCTTCTTGAACTTCACCAGCGCGAAGTCCGGCTCGATGCCCGTGGTGTCGCAATCCATGACGAGGCCGATCGTGCCGGTCGGCGCGATCACGGTTGCCTGCGCATTGCGATAGCCATGCTGCTCGCCGAGCGAGAGTGCATCGTCCCAGGCCTTGCGCGCCGCCTCGGCGAGGCGCTGGTCCTTGAGGGAGCCGTGGTCGAGGGGGACGGGGAGGGTGGAGAGGCCCTCATAGCCCTGCGTCACCGCATGGGCGGCGCGGCGATGATTGCGGATGACGCGCAGCATCGGCTCGCGGTTCTTGGCAAAGCCCGGGAACGGCCCAAGCTCCTTGGCCATCTCGGCCGAGGTGGCATAGGCAGTGCCGGTCATGATCGCCGTCAGCGCGCCGCAGATGGCTCGGCCCTCGGTCGAGTCATAGGGAATGCCGGAGGTCATCAGGAGGCCGCCAATATTGGCATAGCCGAGGCCGAGCGTGCGGAACTGATAGGAAAGCTCGGCAATCTCCTTCGACGGGAATTGCGCCATCAGGACCGAGATCTCAAGCACCACCGTCCACAGCCGGCAGGCATGGATATAGCGCTCGACATCGAAGGCGCCATCGGCCCCGCGGAACTGCAGCAGGTTGAGCGAGGCGAGATTGCAGGCCGTGTCGTCGAGGAACATGTATTCCGAGCACGGATTGGAGGCGTTGATGCGCCCCGAGGCCGGGCTGGTATGCCACTCGTTCATCGTCGTGTTGAAATGGAGGCCCGGATCGGCGGAGGCCCAGGCGGCGTGGCCGATCTGTTCCCAGAGCTCGCGCGCCTTCAGCGTCTTCGCGACCTTGCCGTCGGTGCGGCGCATCAGCTTCCAGTCGCCGTCGGTCTCGACGGCGCGCAGGAACTCGTCCGAGATCGAGACGGAGTTGTTCGAGTTCTGGCCGGAGACCGTGAGATAGGCTTCCGAGTCCCAGTCGGTGTCGTAAACCGGAAATTCGATATCCGTGTAGCCCTGCTTGGCGAACTGGATGACGCGCAGGATGTAGTTCTGCGGCACCAGCGCCTTCTTGGCGGCGCGGATCTCGCGCTTCAGCGCGGGGTTCTTGGCCGGATCGAAGCAATCTTCGCCGGAACCCTCGCAATTGATGCAGGCCTTCATGATGGCCTTGAGGTGCTGGGCATTGATCTTGGAGCCGGTCACCAACGCCGCGACCTTCTGCTCCTCATGCACCTTCCAGTTGATGTATTTCTCGATATCAGGATGGTCGGCGTCGACGACGACCATCTTGGCGGCGCGGCGCGTCGTGCCGCCCGACTTGATCGCGCCGGCGGCGCGGTCGCCGATCTTCAGGAAGCTCATCAGGCCGGACGACTTGCCGCCGCCCGAGAGCTTCTCGCCCTCGCCGCGAAGCCGCGAGAAGTTCGAACCGGTGCCCGAGCCATACTTGAAGAGGCGCGCCTCGCGGACCCAGAGGTCCATGATGCCGCCCTCGTTGACGAGATCGTCGGAGACCGACTGGATGAAGCAGGCATGCGGCTGCGGATGCTCGTAGGCGGTCTTCGAGCGGGTCAGCTTCCCGGTCTTGTAGTCGACATAGAAGTGGCCCTGGCTCGGCCCGTCGATGCCATAGGCCCAGTGGAGGCCGGTGTTGAACCATTGCGGCGAGTTCGGCGCGACGCGCTGCGTCGCCAGCATGAAGCGATGCTCGTCGAAGAAGGCCTGCGCGTCCTCCTCGGTGTCGAAATAGCCGCCCTTCCAGCCCCAATAGGTCCAGGTACCGGCAAGACGGTCGAATACCTGGCGCGAATCGGCTTCACCGACATAGCGCTCGGCCTCGGGCAGATCGGCCAACGCCTTCTCGTCGACGACTGAGCGCCACAGGAAGGACGGAACGTCATTCTCCTCGACGCGCTTCAGACGCGCCGGCACGCCGGCCTTGCGGAAATATTTCTGCGCGATGATGTCGCTCGCGACCTGGCTCCAGGTCGACGGAACGGCAATCCCTTCCAGGCGGAACACGACCGAGCCATCCGGATTGCGGATCTCGCTCTTCGTGGTCCGGAACTCGATCCCGGCATAAGCCGACTGACCGCTGGTGGTGAAGCGCCGTTCGATCCGCATCGTCGTCCATCCTCTTGTGCGAGCGCGCTGCTGCCCAGCACGCGCCCACCGGTCCAAGCTCGACCGGCTGCCAACTTGATCAATGACGGAGGAGGGCGGCTGTTACGCCCGCTTCCTTCATATTGTGTGTACCCTACTGCAAGACTCTAAATATAGTGTTGAGGGTCGCCTTTTTCACGCAAAATCGTCTGTGCCAACGCCGACAAAAGCTCCGCCCCGCGCAGAGCATACGCCTGCTCGCGCTTCCAATAAGGTCACAAGTTTGGGGGAACTCAGAACGCGCCGTCCGTCTGGGCACAGCGCCCTTAACGCTTCGGAAGCTATTCCGAGTCCCGCCGGAGCGTCAAGGAATAGTGGTGCCTGAAGCTTGGGCGGCTACATATCGTATTGCACGGCAGGGTGGCAGCGTCGTCCGGTGCATAATGGGGATCATCGGCGGCAAGGTTCGCCGAAGCCGAGACGGGACAAGGGCTTGCCGAACTCGCAGCGATCGGACGGGCTGTGGACGAGCGGTGAAGAACTTGGTCATCGCGCTGTCATGTGCCCGATCGATGTCCACAGTTTCGGCAAAGAGCGACCCGGTTGCCACACCGCCGGCCGAGGCTCGTCAGGACGGTGCAAGTCGTCCGCGGCACGCGGCGCCGCGTCTGTTCGCAAGGCGATGGGAGGTGAACGGTATGCGACCTGCACGCCGGCCGCCGTCGCGCGGCCTTTGCCGTCATCCGCCCAGTGGTCGCCGGCCGATTCGTTCCGCCAGCATGATCGGATAGCCGCTGCACCGTAAGGAGAGGCTCTGATCGAAATGGGTCATCAGCAACTCGGGCGCCATCGGTGCCCAGCCCGTCTGTGGCGGCCGTTCAGCCCTGTCGCTGGCCATGCCGTCGCTCAGCAAGGCGCGTCGCAACGCGCACCATCGTCGTGAGCCGAGCAGGGAGCTTGACGATGCGGGAAGCTGCTACGGCGTCCAGGCGTCGTAGTCGCCGGTGACCCGTGGGCGATGATCGGCGCCGACGATCGAGCCCTTCGGCCGGTAGGCGTAGGGCGTTCCGGTCAGGTTCGGGATATGCGGCTTCTGCCACTCGCGCGGCTTGTAGTCGGCAGAGGGGGGCGGCGTGTTGGTGCGGTGATGCATCCAGCCATGCCAGCCGGTGGGGATCTTCGAGGCCTCGGAATAGCCGTTATAGATCACCCAGCGCCGTTCCGGAGCGCCGCCAGCGGTACGGTCCTTGTCCGGGCAGCGGTAATAGACATTGCCGAACTCATCGCTGCCGACGCGCTCGCCCTTGCGCCAGGTGAAGAACCGCGTGCCGATGGTCTGGCCGTTCCACCAGGTGAACATCTCGGTCAGAAACCAGCCCATATCCGGCACCTTCTTCTCGCAAGGATTTCGACGACTTATGCCGCCCCGCGCCCGCCAAGTCAAAGGGCGAGCCGGACGATCGGCCAACCGTTGCGGCATTGCGCGCATCCGTCGCGCCGCTCTGCGGCTGTCCGGCGCTCAGATCCAGAGAATAATCGCTTACGATTTAATCGTGTGCGATATAAAGGGAGAAGAGCGGATAGCCGCTCACGATTCTCATTCGGAGTGCAGACGATGAAGGTTCTCTACCAGACGGCAGCTACGGCGACGGGCGCCGGGCGCAGCGGGCGGGCGCGCTCGGCTGACGGCGAGCTCGATTTCCAGCTCGTGGTCCCCAAGGAGCTTGGCGGGCCGGGTGGGCCGGGTGCCAATCCGGAAAAGCTGTTCGCCGCTGGATATGCCGCCTGTTTTCTCAGCGCGCTGCAATTCGTCGCCGGCCAGCAGAAGGTGAAGCTCCCGGCCGACACCGCAGTCAGCGCCAAGGTCGGCATCGGTCCGCGCGATGATGGCACCGGCTTCAGCCTCGATGTCGCGCTGGACGTTTCGATCCCCGGCATTGAACAGGCCGCGGCGGAGGACCTCGTCGCACGCGCTCACGCCGTCTGCCCCTATTCCGAGGCCACGCGCGCCAATCTCGACGTCCGCCTGGCTGTCATCGCCGGCTGAACGGAAAAGGGCCCGGCAGTGCCGGGCCCTTTGTTGTCTTGGCCATTCCGCCGGCACGCCGGCGGGACGGGCTCAGCTGCGGCGGCGCCACCAGCCGACGCGCTTCGGCCGCGTGTCTTCTTCAACGGTGTCCGAAACCGGATCGCTCGGCGCGTCCGGCGGCACGACCGATTCGTCAGGCTCCTGCGGGCCTTCGGCTTCCTCGATCGAGTCTTCGTCGATCACGCGGAGATCCGAGCTCTCGTCCTCAGGCTCGTCATCCTCGTCGTCGCCGACTTCCGGCATGTCGAGCTCCGGCTCCTCGTCGATACCGTCGAGCAGCGGCGCCTCATACTCGGCCATGTCGGCGATCGGAACGTCGCGCGCGATCAGGCGCTCACCGGCATCTTCGGGATCGATATCGCGGATGCCTTCAGGCTCGTCCTCGACGAAGCGCGTCGACTGCAGTTCGCCCGTCTCGTCAAGCTCCAGACGCGGCTGATCGTCTTCGAAGGATTGCGGGGCGTCCTCGGACGGCGTTTCCGAATTGGCATCGGCCTCGCCCTCGGCGGCAGCGCCCTCGCCATTCTCACGCCGGCCACGACGACCACCGCGACGGCCACGACGGCGACGCCGCTTGGCCTCGTTCTCGGCGTCGGTGCCTTCACCTTCACCGTCGCCAGCCTCGGCGTCATTGTCGCCTTCGGTCGGCTCGGAGGCGGGAGAGGCAACGGCCTCCTCGCCCTCTTCGCCGTCCTCATGGTCATCCTCGCCATCATGGGCGCCGTCAGCCTGGCCATCGCGCGGGGCGTCGCCGCTCCGCCGACGACGACGGCGCCGACGCTTGCGCCGACCACCGGCATCATCCTGCGCACCCGTCGGCTTCTCGGTCTCGCCTTCGGACTCAGTCTCCTCGCTCTCGACCGGCTCATCGATCTCGACGTCATCATCGGGCTCGATCGAATCGGGCTGCACGATGGCGCGGGCGTCGCGAACCGGCAGCTCGCGCGGGATGACGGGTTCGCCGCGCTCGACCGTGTAATGGGTTGCGGCCGTCACGGCGTCGTCGGCGAGCACCGTGATCGAAATGCCGAAGCTGCCCTCGATCTCGGCCAGATGCGCGCGCTTCTGGTTGAGGATGTAGAGCGCCACCGCCGTGCGGGTGCGAATGATGAGGTCGTGCGTGGCGCCCTTGAGGAGCGTGTCTTCGATCGAACGGAGGACATGCAGCGCCACCGACGCCGGCGCACGGACATGGCCGGTGCCATGGCAATGCGGGCACACCTCCATCGAGCTTTCGACGACGCCGGTGCGGATGCGCTGGCGTGACATCTCCATGAGGCCGAAATGCGAGATCCGGCCGACCTGGATGCGCGCGCGGTCGTTCTTCAGCGCCGTCTTCAGCTTGTTCTCGACGGCGCGGTTGTTCCGCTTCTCCTCCATGTCGATGAAATCGATCACGATGAGACCGGCGAGATCACGCAGGCGAAGCTGGCGGGCGACCTCCTCGGCCGCCTCCAGATTGGTCTGGTAGGCGGTGTCTTCGATATTGTGCTCGCGCGTCGATCGGCCCGAATTGACGTCGATGGCGACGAGCGCTTCGGTCTGGTTGATGACCAGATAGCCGCCGGACTTCAGCGTGACCTGCGGCGAGAACATCGCGTCCAGCTGCGCCTCGATGCCGTAGCGCGCGAAGATCGGCTGCGTCTCGCGATAGGGCTGAACATTCTTGGCATGGCTCGGCATGAGCATGCGCATGAAGTCCTTCGCCTCGCGATAGCCGTCGTCGCCGGCGACGAGCACCTCGTCGATGTCCTTGTTGTAGAGATCGCGGATCGACCGCTTGATCAGGCTGCCTTCCTCATAGACGAGGGTCGGCGCCGCCGAGCGCAGCGTCAGCTCGCGCACATTCTCCCAAAGGCGCAGCAGATATTCGAAGTCGCGCTTGACCTCGGCCTTGGTGCGCGAGGCGCCGGCCGTGCGCAGGATGACGCCCATGCCTTCCGGCACGTCGAGATCCTGGGCAACTTCCTTGAGGCGCTTGCGGTCGGCCGTGTTGGTGATCTTGCGCGAGATGCCGCCGCCACGCGCCGTATTCGGCATCAGGACGGAATAGCGGCCGGCGAGCGAGAGATAGGTGGTGAGAGCAGCGCCCTTGTTGCCGCGCTCTTCCTTGACAACCTGAACGAGCAGCACCTGGCGCCGCTTGATGACTTCCTGGATCTTGTACTGACGAGCGCGAGCGCGCCGACGCTCCGGCAACTCCTCGAGCGCATCCTCGGCGCCGACCGACTCGACGGCGTCCTCGGGGTTCTCTTCCTCTTCGTCGTGGCCGATTTCCTCGACGCTGTGGTCGGAGGCCGGCGCCTCGAGATGAGCGAAGCTGTCGCCGCCATTGTCCTCGGACGCAGGCGCATCATTCTCGTCGGACGATGCCTCGCCAGCGGCAGGCACCGACGTCTCGTTCGCGGATTCCGCCTCTGCTGCAGGCTCCTGGCCTTCGCCGGATGCGCCTTCCGTCGCGGCGTGTTCGCCGTCATGAGGCTCGGCGCCCTCGGCCGGCTCCGACGAAACGCTCTCGCTTCGTGCGCTGGCGGGACGGCTGCGCTGCTGGCGCCGGGACTGCTGGCGAGCGGCGCGCTCGTCAGCCTCGCGCTCTTCCTGCTCTTCCGCCTCGATCAGCGCCTGACGATCGGCGACCGGGATCTGGTAATAATCGGGATGGATTTCCGAGAAGGCGAGGAAGCCGTGGCGGTTGCCGCCATATTCGACAAAGGCCGCCTGAAGCGAGGGTTCGACCCGCGTTACCTTGGCGAGATAGATATTGCCGCGCAGCTGCTTGCGCGATGCGGATTCGAAGTCGAATTCTTCGACCCGGCTGCCGCGAACCACCACGACCCGGGTCTCCTCCGGGTGGGTGGCATCGATGAGCATCTTGTTGGCCATGGCGGAATGTCTCCGTGGCTCCGACGCTCCACGCTGCGGCCGGCGCGTTGCGCCGATGCCGCGCGTGCCGCGCGAGAGCCATCATTGGGGATGAAAATGATTGCGCCGCCCGGGGCCGCACCCATTGACGCTGCCGCGCCGGCAATGGCCGGTTCGAGGGCAGCGGAACGGGGAAGATGCGGCAAAGACATGGGTACGCGCTTCGAGCCTGTTCGTTCTGGCGGCGCGGAAGCCGTGCCGCCGAGGTTCGACCGCAGGCACGGATCGTCCTGAAGCCGCAAGTTGCAGGCCACTCTGGCGCTAAAGGTCACGGGTTCGACCATGCGCGGCGAGGATGCCTGTCCCATCCAACGACCGAGCACCGAACTGATCGCGGAACGCTCAGCCGGCTACCTGGCTCATTGCGCCGGTTCGCCTCGATCGTCCCATCGCATCATGCCGGAGTGCCGCTCTAGGCGACCGTCCGGGCGGAGGATGAATTCCGTAATCCCCTTGTATGGAAGACGGCGAGTCTGTGCAAGACTCTTGACCGCATCGCGGCGGCGGGCTCCGCAGTGCATAATAGGTAGGCAAGGATGGTGCGCGGTCGGCCTTTCCCGGCGAGGGAAGGGCGATGGCGGCCGCGACATCAAAGACTTAATGCGCGGTTAAACAATCCGGCCTAATCGTCTACAGACGGTAAAGATGGGGCAGGGCAGGTGACGATCGAACGAGTGGCATGCTGCTGAAACTGACAACCTTTCCGAGCCGGTGCGTCGCGCCGCTTCTGCGCGCTGCGGCGCTTCTTTTGTTGATTGTCGGGGGTCTTCCGGGCCCGGCCGCGGCGGCTGACACTGGCGATCAGGCCGCACCGACCTTCTCCCTGGTCGCACGCGATGCCAAGGTCGTCGGCGATGGCTCGCGCACGCGGTTCGTCATGGATCTGACGGATACGACGACGTTCGCGGTGTTTCCGCTCGACGAGCCGGACCGGGTCGTCATCGACCTGCCAGGCGTCGGCTTTGCCCTGCCGGAGGGGGCCGGGCATGACGGCAAGGGCCTCGTCACGGCCTTCCGCTTCGGCCAGATCTCAGCCGGCAAGTCGCGTATCGTGCTCGATGTGAATGGGCCGGTCGCGGTCGATAAATCGTTCGTGCTGCCGCCCGCCGACGGCCAGCCGGCAAAGCTCGTGGTCGATCTCGTGCCGACGAGCCGCCAGAGCTTTGCCTCTGCCGTTCGGCTTTATCGCGACAAGGAGCAGCAGGCGGCGGCTGCCAACGCTTTGCCGGTGCCTCCGCCCTCCGATGGACGGCTCCGCGTCGTCATCGATCCTGGGCATGGCGGCATCGATTCGGGCGCCATCGGAAAGTCCGGGACGCTCGAGAAGAATGTCGTCCTCGCTTTCGCGAAGATCGTCGCCAAAAAGCTGGAAGCGAGCGGCCGTTACCAGGTTTTGATGACGCGGTCGGATGACAGCTTCATTTCGCTCGGCGGGCGCGTCGCCTTTGCCCGCAGCCATCACGCCGACCTTTTCGTCTCGATCCACGCCGATTCCTTCTGGGGCGATGATGTCAGGGGAGCGACGATCTACACGCTCTCCGATCGTGCCTCGGACAAGATGGCCGCCCAGATCGCCGAATCTGAAAACAAGTCCGACATCCTCGCCGGCGTCGCCGTCACCGAGGATACGAGCGAGGTCTCCGATATTCTCATCGATCTGGCGAGGCGCGAGACCAAGAATTTCGCGGTCGTCTTTGCGCGCAACATGATCAAGGAATTGAAGCCGAACGTCAGGCTGTTCAAGCATGCGCATCAGCAGGCCGGCTTCATGGTGCTGAAGGCTCCCGACGTGCCGTCTGCCCTCGTCGAGCTGGGCTATCTCTCCAATCAGGAAGACGAGAAGCTGCTGACTTCCGAGGCCTGGTGCGACAAGACGGCTGATGCGATGACGCGTGCTGTCGACAACTATTTCCGCCTGCGCGTCGCTCAGACGACCACCGGCTCGATCGATCCGGCGACGGTCGAGCAGTGATGGGCTGTTGCGGGAACACAACGGCGACGCCCGGCACGTCTCGTTGCCGAGCCGGCGCCCCACAATCTCCACAAATCAACTGGAAGAACGCTTCACGAGGGTCTATCGAAACCGCGTCCGACACTTTGGACGTGGACGCGGGGCAGGGCAGCGATGCCGAAGCCGCGGGATCCGGGCCGGCGGGCTTTCTGATGAAGCGGCAGTTCGCGGAGCGGCAGCTTCCGAGCGACAGAATGGGTTTCTGACCGGGGCGCGCCCATCGGCTCAGCAGAAATGCCGATGAAGGCGAGCCAACGGAGATCGCAAACGACATGTTTCTGCGACTGATCGGCTATTTATTCGGGATTGGCGCTGTGTTCTTCTTGGTGGTTGCAGCAGGCGTGGCCTGGTATGTTTCGGGCCTGACGGGCGGACTTCCATCCGTGGAGGTGCTCGCGAAATACGAGCCGCCGGTGATGACGCGTATCCACGCGGCAGACGGCCAGCTCGTGCAGGAATATGCTCATGAGCGTCGCCTCTATCTGCCGATCCAGGCGATTCCGGATCGCGTGAAGGCTGCCTTCATTTCCGCCGAAGACAAGAATTTCTACCAGCATTCGGGTCTCGACTATGTCGGGATCATGCGCGCCGGCCTGCAGAACGTTGCAGCGCTGTCCTCCAACGGCCGCATGATCGGCGCTTCGACCATCACGCAGCAGGTCGCCAAGAACTTCCTTCTGACCAACGAGCGCACCATCGATCGCAAGATCAAGGAAGCGATCCTGTCGCTGCGCATCGAGCAGGCCAATTCCAAGGACAAGATCCTCGAGCTCTATTTGAATGAGATCTTCCTCGGCCTCGGTTCTTATGGCGTCGCCGCCGCATCGCTCAGCTATTTCGACAAGTCGGTGCATGAGCTGACGCTGGCTGAAGCCGCCTATCTCGCCGCGCTGCCCAAGGGCCCGAACAACTACAATCCCTTCCGCTATCCCGAGCGCGCGATCGAGCGACGCAACTGGGTCATCGACCGCATGGTCGAGAACGGCTATGCGACGGCCGACGAGGGCGAGGCCGCCAAGGCTCAGCCGCTCGGCGTCAAGACGCGCATCGCGAGCCCGCATATCTTCGCCGCCGATTATTACGTCGAGGAAGTGCGTCGCCAGCTGATGCAGATCTATGGCGAAAAGGCGCTTTATGATGGCGGCCTGTCGGTGCGCACCTCGCTCGATCCGGCCCTGCAGGTCATGGCGCGGCAGTCGTTGATGAACGGCCTCGTCTCGTTCGACGAGGAACGTGGCTGGCGCGGCCCGGTGAAAAACCTGCCCCTCGGCGACGATTGGGGCACGGCCGTGGGCTCGGTCGCGGCGCTCTCCGACGTCTATGAATGGCGCCTTGCCATCGTCACCGCGGTCAACAAGACCGAAGCCGAAATCGGCCTGCAGCCGGGACGCAGCGAGACAGGCAAGCTCCTCGCCGAACGCGAGACCGGCGTCATCCCGGCCGACGAGATGAAGTGGGCGTTGCGCGGCAAGCGCTCGGTCGACAGCGTTCTGAAGGTCGGCGACGTCGTCTATGTCGAGCCGGCCGACGGCAAGCCCGGCGCTTATCGCCTGCACCAGGTTCCCGAGATCGAGGGCGCCATGGTGGTGATGGACCCTCATACCGGCCGCGTGCTGGCGATGGACGGCGGCTTTTCCTATGCCGAAAGCGAGTTCAACCGCGCGACGCAGGCGCTGCGCCAGCCGGGCTCCTCGTTCAAGCCGTTCGTCTATGCCGCCGCGCTCGATAATGGCTACACGCCGTCCTCGGTGGTGCTCGACGCGCCGATCGAGATCGATCCGGGCTTCGGCCAGCCGATGTGGCGGCCGGAAAATTACGCGCAGAAATTCTACGGTCCCTCGACGCTGCGCACCGGCATCGAGCAATCGCGAAACGTCATGACCGTTCGCCTCGCGCAGGACATGGGCATGCCGCTGGTCGCCGAATACGCCAAGCGTTTCGGCGTCTATGACAATCTCGGGCCGTATCTGCCGAATGCGCTCGGCGCCACCGAAACCACCGTGATGCGGATGGTCGCCGGCTATTCCGTGTTCGCCAATGGCGGCCGGCAGGTCAAGCCGACGCTGATCGACCGCATCCAGGATCGCTTCGGCAAGACCATCTTCAAGCATGAAGAGCGGGTCTGCGATGGCTGCGATGCCGATAGCTGGAACAATCAGGACGAACCCGTCGTCACCGACAATCGCGAGCAGGTGCTCGATCCCATGACCGCCTACCAGGTCACGTCGATGCTGGAAGGCGTGGTCCAGCGCGGCACCGCGACGGTGGTCAAGCAGGTCGGCAAGCCGATCGCCGGCAAGACTGGTACGTCGAACGACTACAAGGACGCATGGTTCATCGGCTATTCGCCCGATCTCGTCGTCGGCGTCTTCATCGGCTATGACAATCCGCGCCCAATGGGTCGGGGCATGACCGGCGGCGAAGTGGCCGCACCGATCGCGACCGAGTTCTTCAAGCTTGCCCTCGCCGACAAGCCGGCAATCCCGTTCCGTATGCCGGAAGGCCTGACGCTCGTTTCGATCGATCGCCGGACGGGCATGCGAGCACCGCCTGATGCGCCGGGCACGATCATGGAAGCGTTCAAGCCGGGCACGGGTCCCGCCGATACCTATTCGGTCATCGGCTCCTCGGATGGCGGCACGGTTTCGAGCGAATCCGACCGCGCCATCATGTCCGGTACGGGCGGGCTCTACTAAGGCAGCGATCACGCGCGGGAAGGGTCCATGAAGGCGGTTCTTGTCTCATGGCCCTTCTGGGCATTCCTCTCCGCAGTCTTCGCCGCCATGACGGCGATCTTCGCCAAGATAGGCGTGGAGAATGTCGGCTCGGATTTCGCGACCTTCATCCGCACGATCGTGATCCTGCTGACGGTTGGGTT
This sequence comes from Kaistia sp., assembly GCA_035555375.1. GTDB lineage: Bacteria > Pseudomonadota > Alphaproteobacteria > Rhizobiales > Kaistiaceae > Kaistia. The sequence goes on from DATMGR010000041.1 coordinate 253,955, forward strand.
CATCCTGACCGCGACCGGCCAGTGGCAGCCATTCGGCACCGTGTCGACGCGGAGCTATGCCTTTCTGGTTCTCTCGGGCCTCGCGACCGGCGCCTCGTGGCTTTGCTATTTCCGCGCATTGAAGCTCGGCGACGCGGCCCGCGTCGCGCCCGTCGACAAGCTCAGCGTTGTGCTGGTCGCGATTGCTGGAGTGGTGCTGCTCGGCGAGCGGCTTTCGCCACGCAACTGGCTCGGCATTCTGCTGATCGCGACAGGCTCGGTACTGGTCGCCCTGCGGTAAGGATGCCGCAGGGGGCATTGCCGGAAATTCACTTGACCTAACAGCCACTTTGGCGCACCCAGCTTGGCTGTACGGCCCCTGTTCCGGGGCCGTCGATCTGAACCCGCAGGACAAAATGCCAAGCGACAGTCGAAGTCGATTGAGTTTGCCGCCCGTGGCCCGCACGGCCTGATCGCGCGTTCGATCGGCTCACCGTGACCGGCCCGGCGGCCGGTCGCAATGAGGTGAGTCATGGAAGAAATCAACGCCCTCCGCGGCGCGGATGCGCAGGACGTCGTGCTCGATTTTCGGCACGGCCATGTTGCAGATGTCGTCGAACATCTGAACGATCAGGAACCCGAGGAGGCCGCGTCCGTTCTGGCGGGCCTTCCCGATGATCGGGCGGTCGAACTGCTCGATCAGCCCGAATTCGACGATGCCGCCGATGTCGTCTCCAGCATGCCGCTCGACCGGGCGGCCAAGCTGTTGTCCGGCATGTCGGCCGATCGCGCGACCGATCTCCTCGGCGAGATCGAGGAGCCGCAACGCTCCCGGCTGATCGCCCGTCTCGACCATGAGACGCGTGCTGCCGTCGCGCGTCTCGCAGGCTATCCCGAGGGCAGCGCCGGCGCGATCATGACGACCGAGGTCGTAAGCGTGCCGGCCGACTGGACGGTCGCCGCGACGCTCAACTACATCCGCCAGGTCGAGAAGAGCCGCGAGACGATCTACACGATCTGCCTGCTGCACCCTGAAACCGGGGCGTTGCTGCAGACCGCGACGCTGCGCAGGTTGATCACCAGCGAGCCCTCTGCGCTGGTGTTGACGGCCGCGCGTCACAGCCGTCCGATCACGGTGTCCCCGACTACGGACCAGGAGGAAGCGGCGCGCCTCTTCTCGAAGTATGACCTTCTCGCCGTTCCGGTCGTTGACGAGCGACGCCATGTCGTCGGCATCGTCACGGTCGACGACATCATCGACGCCATCTTCCAGGAGACCACCGAGGATGTGCAGAAGTTCGGCGGCATGGAGGCGCTGGACGAGCCCTATATGGAAATCAGTTTCCTGAAGATGATGAAGAAGCGCGCCGGCTGGCTTTCGGCGCTGTTCATCGGCGAGATGCTGACGGCGACGGCGATGCAGCACTTCGAAACGGAACTCGAAAAGGCGATCGTGCTGACGCTGTTCATCCCGCTGATCATGAGCTCGGGCGGCAATTCCGGTTCGCAGGCGACATCGCTGATCATCCGTGCGTTGGCGCTCGGCGAGATCCGGCTGCGCGACTGGTGGCGGGTCGCGCTCCGGGAGTTGCCGAGCGGTCTTTCACTCGGCCTCGTTCTCGGAACGCTCGGCTTTGTCCGCATCACGGCCTGGCAGATGCTCGGGCTGCACGACTATGGGCAGTTCTGGTTTCTGGTCGCGCTCACCGTCGGCGCCGGCTTGGTCGGCATCGTCACTTTCGGTTCGATGACAGGATCGATGCTGCCCTTTGTGCTGAAGCGCCTCGGCTTCGATCCGGCCAGCGCCTCGGCGCCCTTCGTCGCGACCCTCGTCGACGTCACCGGCCTTGTGATCTATTTCACGATTGCCTCGGTGATCCTGCATGGGACGTTGCTTTAGGCCGAGTGGAAGGCCATTCGGGCAGTCGGAGACGATGACTGAGCAGCAAAGTGACATTCGGACGGCCGCCCTCGCGGCCGCCGAAACCATCCTTGCGGAGCGATATCCGACGGCGCGCTTCGGTCTCGCCGCTGGGTCGATCATGCGTGGCGAGGGCGTCGCGGGATCGGATATCGATCTCGTCGTGATCTTTGAGCATCTCGACGCGGCTTGGCGGGAGTCGTTTGTCGCCCACGGTTTCCCCGTCGAGGCGTTCGTGCACGACAGCGAGACGCTGGACTGGTTCATCAATGGCGATGTTGCGAGCGGGCGGCCGGCGATTGTTCAGATGATCGCTGAAGGGATAGTCCTTGGCGGCGACCGACAGGGCGCGGGGGAGGCGAAGCGGAGGGCTGCGGCTCTTCTCGCCCTCGGCCCGCCACCGCTCGATGGTGAACGGCTGGACAAGCTGCGCTACGTCATCACCGACCTCTGCGACGACATCCGCGCGATACGGCCCGCTACGGAGGTGCGCGCCATCGCCGCCGCGCTATACCAGCCCATAGCGGACCTGATCCTGCTTGGGCGCGGTCGCTGGACCGGCAGTGGGAAATGGGCGCCCCGCCTGATCGCGAGGATGGATCAGCCGCTGGCGGACGCGTTTGACAGCGCCTTTCACGACATCGCGGATGGCAGGCCGGAAGCTTTGTTGGCGCTGGCGACGAGCGAACTCGCTCGCCACGGCGGGCCGCTTTTCGATGGATATCGGAGCGCGGCGCCAGCAACCGCGCGTCGCCCTGGCGCGACTACTTCTTGACCAATTCGATGATGTCAAAGGTCGATTCGACCTTCGGCAGTGGCAGTTCGAGCCGATAGCGCTTGGCCCCGGCTTTCACGAAAGTGCCGACGATGTCGCGTTCTGGATCGGATTTATAGGCGCGGGGCTTCTCATCGGCGTAGTGGCCGGCGCCATAGAAGACGAGACGCTTCTCGCTGTCGTCGATGAAATGGCCGGAAAGGCGCTGCGAGCCGCTCGTCTTGACGAGGCGGTAGCCGATATCGTCCTCGTCGATCCGGCATTTGAACCAGCCATAGACGGTGAGCGGCAGGTTGCCGCCGAGCTTGATGGTTCGGCACCGATAGGTGCCACGGATATCGACGCCGAGGATCGGCTCCGGTCCGCCGGCAAGCACCGCATCGAGCGCCGCAAGATCAGCCTTGCTGCCGACGGCCCGGGCTTCGGCGAGCGCGTCGCTCCGCGCCTTGTCGAAGGAGGCAAGCCGCGTCTTGTCGGCCGATGTCAGCGTGCGATCGGCCAGCGTGCCGTCCGCATGGGCGGCGGGGATGGCCGCCAACAGCAACAATGCGGCGAGCGATGCCCTGGCGCGATGATTTGCCGGGTGAGCTTTTGCGTCGGGATTGGTCATGCGCGCCTCTCAGGTTTACAGGCGGGAAGGGCGCAACTATGGTCGCGCCAACTATGGTCGCGCCACGCTGCGGGGCGAGCCCCGCCCCTTACCATCACGAGCTGGATTGCTAGCATATGCGAGCCGAGATCGAGACGATCGTCGACGAAATCAAGCAGGGCATAACCCTGCTGAGGAGGCATCTTTGACTGGGATCGTGCCAAGCGTCGCCTGCTCGAACTGAACGCCCTTTCTGAGACGCCGACCTTCTGGGACGATCCCCAGAAGGCGCAGAAGCTGATGCGCGAGCGCCAGAATCTCGAGGACGGGATCAAGGCGGTCGAGGCCAGCGAGCGTGATCTGGCCGACAATCTGGAGCTGATCGAGCTTGGCGAGGCCGAGGGTGATGCCTCGATCGTCGCCGAGGCCGAGAAGGCGATCTTCGCCTTGAAGGACGAGGTGCGCCGCCGGCAGATCAACTCGATGCTGTCGGGCGAGGCCGATGGCAACGACACCTATGTCGAGGTGCATGCCGGCGCCGGCGGCACCGAGAGCCAGGACTGGGCCAACATGCTGCTGCGCATGTATACCCGCTGGGCAGAGCGCACTGGCAAGAAGGTCGAACTGCTTGAAGTCCATGACGGCGAAGAGGCCGGCATCAAGTCGGCGACCATCCTGGTCAAGGGCGAGCAGTCCTATGGTTGGCTGAAGACCGAATCGGGCGTCCATCGCCTGGTTCGCATCTCGCCCTATGACAGCAGCGCGCGCCGGCACACATCGTTCGCCAGCATCTGGGTCTATCCGGTCGTCGATGATTCGATCGATATCGAGATCAACGAGAGCGATTGCCGCATCGATACCTATCGTGCTCAGGGTGCGGGCGGCCAGCACATCAACACGACCGACTCGGCGGTGCGCATCACGCATATGCCGTCCGGTATCGTCGTGCAGTGCCAGAACGAGCGCTCGCAGCACAAGAACCGGGCCGCGGCGTGGGACATGCTGCGCGCTCGTCTTTACGAGGCGGAGCTGGAGCGCCGCGAGGCGGCGGCCATGGCGACCGAGTCCACCAAGAAGGACATCGGTTGGGGCCACCAGATCCGTTCCTATGTGCTGCAGCCCTACCAGCTCGTGAAGGATCTGCGTACGGGTGTCGAGAGCACGGATCCTCAGACCGTCCTCAACGGCGATCTCAACGCCTTCATGGAAGCAGCCCTCGCGCAGCGCCTCGGCGGGACAGAGGTCGAGGTCTCCGACATCGACTGATCGTTTGGGCGGCCGCCGGTTGCCGGCGGCCTTCCACTTCAGGGCGTCAGCCAGTCGGCGAGGGGGCGGTTCACGGCGTCAGGCTGAGCGAGCGTCGAGGCATGGCTCGCTGCGCGGCAGCGTAGCCCGCCGCGCCGCGCTGAAATGCCGAGCCCAGAGCCCCGGACGTATTGACGTTCCGGATTCACGTCGCGTCACGATTTCCGCTTCTGTCATTGCCGGGCTTGATCCGGCAATCCAGTCTTTGGGCGGTGTCCGGTGCCGGAGAACTTGTCGCTGACCGGCTCGACTGATTGAGCGACGAGCGAGCCTTGCGCGATGTGCGAAAGGAAGTCTGGATTGCCGGGTCAAGCCCGGCAATGACAGAAGAGAGAGAAGTGGCGGGACGTCACTCTTGAATGTCCGGCCGCCTAGAGCAGCCGCGCCATTTCCCGTCCCGGCACAATATAAGTCATCGGATCGATCGGCTTGCCGTTGATGCGGATCTCGTAGTGGAGATGTGATCCCGTCGACCGGCCGGTCGAGCCGACTTTGCCGATCTCCTGGCCTTCAGCCACCTTCTGCCCGACCTTGACCTTGATCGCCGAGAGATGACCGTAGCGGGTCACGATGCCATTGCCGTGATCGATGTCGACCATGTTGCCATAGCCGCCTTCCCAGCCTGCCGCGATGATGGTGCCGCCAAGCGCCGCCGGCGCCGAGTAGCCCGTCGGTGCGCGGAAATCGACCCCGGTATGCATGGCAGGGCGGCCGAGAAACGGGTCGGTCCGGGCGCCGAAGCCGCTGGAGATCGGCGCATTGGCGAGCGGTGCGTCCCAAGGCAGCGAGAGAGCTATACGGCGGGTGGCGGCGAGGCGGTCGAGCTCGGCGCTCAGCGTCTTCACGCCGAGGGCGAAGCGGGCCGGACTCTGATCGTCGGGCAGCGGCACGAAGGGCCCGCCGACGGCATCGTCATCGCCGCGGCCGCCCGGCGCCTTGCGCCCGACGCGCTTCAATACGGCAGCGATGCGATCGGCGCGCGAGGCGACCGACCGGGTCAGTCCGGCCACCGTCGCTTCCTGTGCCTTCTCCATCGCGTCGACGTCGGTCTCGATCTTGGCGATGCGCGCGACATCCGCCGGCTTCAGATGGCCGCCGGCGACGCTGGCGAGTTGGACCTGTGGCCGCGCAACGGCAGTCGCGCTGGCGCTCGGACCATTGCCCTTCTTCTTGGGACGCGGCGTCGCAGCCGGGACTTTCACGTCGAAACCGGCGCGCTTGGCCGCGTCGGTGATCCGCGCCAGCAGGTCCTGCCGCTTGGCGAGTTGTTCCTGGCGGTCGAGAACACGGCCGACAGCCTGCTCGACGGTGGATTTGTCGATCTGCTGACGTTCGGTGAGGCGATCCATTTCGCTCTTGAGATCGGCCAGCTTGTTCTCGTAATCGTGCGAAAGCTTGGCTTTCAGCTCCGCCTCGCGACGATGGCGGATGACGGTCTCCATCGCCTGGCGCAATACGGCTTCGTCGGCTTCGCTGAAGATCGGAGCCTTCTCGTCGCCGAGATAGAGCGCGACGCCGCCGGCGGAAAGGCCGACCAGCAAGAGGAGGCCGAGCCCGATCAGCGCGACAAGGCGGCGGCTGACATGCACGGCGTGCAGGATGTCGCCATGGGCGACGATGACGCGCGTTCCGGCTCTGGCTGGCTTCTGACGCGGAGCCGGACGCCGCTTCGCTGCTGGGCGGCCCGAGGACGGCACAGGGGAATGCGATGGCTGGCGGTGGGCAGTCTGCATGGCGTCGGTTCAACCTGGCGCGTAATAGGAAGGGAGGCCGCCGGAAGGTGGCAGCCCGCACCCCACTACAGACTCGGCAGGGTTAATCCTCTGTTACGTGTCTGCATAAAAAGCCGAAGGTTTGGGGATGGAAACGGCTGTCGGCCAGGCCGGACGGTCGCGAAGCGGCGGGATGGCGGGGCTTTCGGCATAAGGCTTTGGGCGGCCGCCCCTGTGAATCATGGGGAAGGTGTGCAGGCTGTGCGGCGCATCGGCGCTACAGCAGCCGCGTCATTTCCTTGCCGGCGATCAGGAAACGCATCGGATCGATCGCCTCGCCATCGACACGGATTTCGTAATGGAGATGCGGGCCGGTCGAGCGCCCGGTCGAGCCGACCCGGCCGATCCTGCCGCCGGCCGCGACCTGGTCGCCGATCTGCACCGAGATCGAATCGAGATGGCCGTAACGGGTGACCACGCCATTGCCGTGGTCGATATCGACCATGTTGCCATAGCCGCCATTCCACTCCGCCGCGATCACCCGCCCGGCAGCGACGGCTCGGGCAGGATAGTTGCGCGGCGCGCGAAAATCGATCCCGGTATGCATGGCGGGCCGGCCGAGGAAGGGATCGACACGCGCTCCGAACCCACTGGAGATCGGCGCATTGGCGATCGGCTGGCTCCATGGCAGCGAGAGCGCCACCTTGCGGACGGTGGCGAGGCGCTCGAGCTCGGCCGAGAGCACGGCAACGCCGCTGGCGAAGCGGTCAGGCTCAGTTGCCATGGGCAGGGGAACGAACGGCCCGCCGACATCGTCTTCGACAGCGGGCCGCGGCATCTTGCGCCCGACGCGCTTCAGGAGCGCCGAAATCCGGTCGGCACGGGTCGTCACGCCGCTGGCAAGCTCCGTGACGGTCGCATCCTGCGCCGTCTCCATGGCGGCGATGTTGGTCTCGATCGAGGCAATGCGGTCCGTGCCGGGCAGAGGGGCGAGGGGATCGCGGGCCGTGGCGCCGGACGCGCTTGCGAGACTCACCTTTGGGATGGCGATGGTGTCGGCGCTGGCCTGCTTGCCGTCCCTGCGCAGCGGCGGCGGCGGCGGGGTGACATCGAAACCGGCCCGGCGCGCCGCCTCGGTCAGCCGTGCGAGCATGTCCTGTCGTTGGCCAAGTTCGTCCTGCCGATCGAGCAATTGTTCGACCTTCTGCTCGACGGTCGCGTGATCGACCAGCCGCCGCGAGGTGATGCGCTCGATCTCGTTGCGGAGGGCCGAAATGCGATCCTCGTAGGTTTCGCGAAGCACCGCCTCGCCGCCTGAGTCCCGGCGCAGCCAGTCGTCGCGGAAAACGAGATAGGCGGTGGAGGCAAAATAGAAGACCGAGAAGAGCACGAAGCAGGCGCCAGCCAATGCCATCAGCCGAGGGTTGAAGTGGATCGCCTGCAGGCGATCGCCGCGCGCGATGATGATGCGCGTCTCGGATTTCTGCGTCTTGTTTCCGGGTTCTCGACGAGGCGGGGGCCGGGAATCCGGGGTGGGAGCCGGCCGGATTCGCGAAGCTCTGGCATTCGGCAGCATGGGCGCTTCAACCTGGCGATGGTGACCGCGTCCGGCGCTTTGGGTCGCCGGTTCATCGCCGATTAGAAAGCGTTAAGGTTAAGCCTTGGTTACCCCGGCGTCCGCCGTTACACGTCAAGCGCGCGGACGAGCGGGCGATAGAAGCCCGGGGTCATGCCGGCTTCCGAACGGGCCGCATCGTTGAAGGGCGGCTTCAGCGGACCGCGGAAATGCTTGATCACCAGCTTGCGGAAGGTCGGCTCGGGCGCAAGCCCATGGCGGTCGCAAAGGAAGCGGAACCATTTGCAGCCGAAGGCGACATGGCGCCGCTCGTCGCGATAGATGATCTCGAGGATCCCGGCGCCGGCTTCGTCGCCCTGTTCCGCCAGCTTGCCGATCAAGGGCGGCGTGACGTCGAGGCCGCGCGCTTCCAGTACCAGTGGCAGGACGGCGAGGCGGGCCATCAGGTCATGACCGGTCTCCTGCGTCGCTTGCCAGAGCCCGTCATGAGCGGGCAGGTCGCCATAGGCGGCGCCAAGCGCACGGAGATGGTCGGCAAGCAGGGAGAAGTGCTTTGCCTCCTCGAGGCCGACCTGAACCCAATTGTCAAAGAACGAGCGTGGCATCGGCACGCGCGCGAAGCGGCCGACGAGATCCCAGGTGAGGTCGACCGCGTTGAGCTCGATATGGGCAAGCGAGTGAATGAGCGCCGTGCGGCCATGAGCCGACGCGACCGATCGCTTCGGCAGCGCCCGTGGCGGCACCAGCAGCGGCCGCTCCGGGCGGCCCGGCCGCTCCGGCATCGGCCGATCCTCGGCGCCGCGCAGCGAAAGGCGCCTTCCGAACCAGCCCTTGGCTGCCGCGAAGGCGATGTCGACCTTCTCGTCGAGATCCGCGGTTGCGACGATCCGGGCCGAGGCATCGGCAAGGCTGGCGAACGTTGCGGCCATCGTCAGAGCGCTTTCGCTGCGGCTAGTACCTCGGCGACATGGCCTTTCACCCGGAGTTTCGGCCAGATTCGGGCAATGCGACCCTCGGCGTCGATCAGGAACGTGGTGCGCACGACGCCCATATAGGTTCGGCCATACATCTGCTTCTCCTGCCAGACACCATAGGCCTGGACGACATCCCTGGTCTCGTCCGAGGCGAGCGCGACCCTGAGGCCGCGCTTCTGCCTGAACTTTTCGTGTGACTGCACCGAATCGGGCGAGATGCCGAGGATCGCCGTTCCGGCCGCTTCGAAATCGTCTCTCGCCGCTGTGAAGTCCAGCGCTTCGGTGGTGCAAGTCGGCGTGTCGTCGCCCGGATAAAAGAAGATCACGAGCTTTCGGCCGCGAAAGGCAGATAGCGCTACGGAACCGCCGCTATCGGTGGGGAGTTCGAACGAAGGGGCGTTGTCACCCGGGACGAGCTGGCCCATGCTTGCCTTCCTTTTGTCGGGTTTGTCTGGCCTCAGAAACAGAAAACGGGAATAGGTTACAAGGCATGTTGAGCCGGTCGCCCCGTGAATTGCGCGGATGGGCCCCGCATATGGCATATGCCGCCGGATCTGTGGCCAGCCTGGCCGCGGCACCGTCTGCTATCGTCACGACAGAGGGTTTTGAGGCCTGACAACGCGGCTCGACCAGTTTCCCTCGGCGCGGGCGCATCGACCGCTCGTTGCCAAGGGGCCGACACGCCGGCGCGGCTGGCTCGCCGTCCTGTTGCGTGTTGCGAGCACGCTGGCTCTTCTGCTCATCGTGCTGCTCGGCGCGGTGGCCTTCATCCTTGCCTCGGGTCCGGTCGAGCTCGACGTGCTCCGCAACCGCATCGCCGAGACGATCAGCCATCAACTCGGCCCCGATTATGACGTCAGCGTCGGCGCCGCCCTGATAGATGTCGATCCGGTCATGGGCCTGATGGCCCGCATCGACAACATCAAGGTCGACGACCGCGGCCGCTCATCCGTGGCGCATATCCCGACATTGCGTTTCGGCATTGATCCTCTGTCATTGCTGCGCCTGCGCCTCGACATCACGCAGGTCGAAGTCACCGACCCCGATATCTCGCTGGTGCGGGGCGGCGACGGGCGCATCTATCTCGGAACGGCGGAACACGCTGCACCGGCCGCGCCCGATGCGACGCCCACAGCCGCCGCTCCGGCCGAAGGCGCCGTCCCAGCCGCGCAGCCGCCGGCCCTCGACGCCATCGATGGCGGCTTCCCTGATCTCTTTACCGCGCTGCACATCATGAATGGTGGACTGGAGCCGGCCATCGACGCAGCGATCGCCCGTAACTTCCAGCGCCTCAACGTCGACGCCGGCACGATTCACATCTGGGACGCCAAGAAACTGCAGCAGCGCGTCTTCCCCCATACCGATCTTTTGCTCAACCTCGATCCGGGCGGGACGATCAAGGCGACATTCGCGACATCGGGCTATTCGGGCCGCTGGGGCATCATCGGCGAGCGCTCGCTGGATCAGAAGACCGGCGACCGGAATCTCACGCTGTCGTTCTCGCAATTGACGCTCGCCGACATCGAGCCGAATTTCGGCCGGCCGGAAAGTCTGATCGTCTCCGACATTCCCCTGTTCGGGCGCGCGACCGTCGTGCTCGGCGCCGATGGCGACGTCAAGGACGCGCAGCTCCGGTTCGATCTCGGCGCAGGCAAATTCGTCTCGGGCTTTGGCAAGGACACGGTGCTGCTCGACGAGGCGACCATCCGCGTCCATTGGGACATCGCCCGCCGCAGCCTCGTCCTCGAACCCTCCAACTTCCAGTTCGGCCCGACCTCGGCGGTTCTGACCGGCGCGATCAAGCCGCTCAGCGACAAATCCGACGGTCGCTACAGCTTCGAATTCGAAACGCGCGGCGCGATGCTGGCGAGCGACACCAACTCGCCGCCGATCGTCGCCGATCGCATCGCGCTCGTCGGGACGGCGGATTTCCCGGGCAAGCGCATCGACATCAAGGACTTCGACATCACAACTCCTGTCGGGTCCGTCGCCGCAGCGGGAACGCTCGGGCTCGAAGGGGCGACGCCATCGCTGGCGCTCTCCGCATCGTTCACGCCGATGTCGATTTCGACCGTGAAGCAGATCTGGCCGCCGACACTCGCGGGACCGGCACGCAAATGGGTGCTGGATCATGTGACCGACGGCCGTGTTTCCTCGGCGCATTTCGAGGCAGCAGTGCCCGGCGGCGTGTTGTGGACCGGCGAGCGCGTCACGATGCCCGAGAACTACATGCGCCTCGATGCTCGCCTCGAAGGCGTCAGTTTCAGCACGGTCGGCACGATCCCGACGATCACCAATGTCAGCGGCAATGCGGTGGTCGCCGGCTCGACCTTCGGAATCGATATCGACAAGGGAACGATCACCGCGCCGTCCGGCAAGGCGGTCGACATCACCGCCGGTATCTTTGCGGTCCCCAACACCGCCGTTGCCAATGCCGAGAGCCGGATCGAGACGCAATTCGAGGGCGATGTCGGCGCCATCGCGGAGATCGCCAATTCCGAGCCGATGCGCGCAATGTCGCGAAACGGCATCGATCCGGCCAATCTCTCCGGCGACGGAAGCGGCAGCCTGTCGATCACCATGCCGCTGAAGCCCGGATTGCTGCCGAGCGACATCAAGTGGCGAGCGACCCTCGACACCACCGATTTCGCGAGCGCTGCGCCGATCGATGGCCGCATCATCAAGAGTGGCGCCTTTGCCATGGTGGCGAGTGCCGACGCCTTCTCCATCAACGGCAAGGCGACGATCAACGGCGTGCCGGCCACGATCGACCTGACGCAGCCGCTGCGGACTGGCGAGGGCGACAGCGAGGCCGCGCGGCGCAGCGTTCAGCTCGTGCTTGATGCCGATGCCCGCAAGCGTCTCGGCATTGGCCTCGACAGCATGCTCGGCGGCACAGTCGGCGCCTCGATCACCGATCTCGGCGACGGCCGCAAAGGACAGCATTACGAATTCGACCTGAAGCAGGCGCGGCTCGTCCTGCAGGCGCTCGGCTGGACCAAGGGTATCGGCGTTCCCGCCAAGCTTGTCTTCGACATGGTGCCCCGCCCCGAAGGGGGCTTCCTCATTGAGGATATGGTCGCGACCGGCGAGGGCTTCGGCTTCCGCGGCAAGGCGATGCTCGATGCGAAATACGGGCTCGTGTCTGCAGATGTCGAGCGTTTCGCCCTGCGCAAGGGCGATCAGATATCGGTATCGCTGCTCCGCAAGGGCGATGGCTACCAGATCACGGCGCGGGGCGCTTCCTTTGATGCGCGCGGACTGATCGCCCAGTTGAAGGCGAACACGCCGGGCGCCGACGAGGGCGCGGCGTCGCTGTCGATCGACGCCAAGATCGACAGCATCACCGGCTTTGGCCAGGTCACGCTCTCGAACAGCGCCGTTCTCGTTTCGACGAATGGAGGCGCGGTCGGCAAGGCAAGCCTCAAGGGGGCGTTGCCTGGAGGTGGTGTCGCGATGGTTTACAACGACAGCGGTTCGTCGGGCGCGAGCCTCGACCTCCAGTCCGCCGATGCCGGCAATCTCTTCAGTTTCGTCGATCTCTACCGTCGCATCAGCGGCGGCAAGCTCCGCCTTTCAGGCCAGCGCAGCGGGGCCAAGGGGCCGTTCTCGGGCGTGTTCGATGTCGCGAGCTTCACGATCGTCGAAGAAGCGTCGATGCGAAAGCTCGTCTCGGCGTCGACGGGGACAGGCGAGAATGTCCAGCCGAGCGGCCTTGATCCCGATCATGTGCCTTTCGACAGAATGCGCCTCGACTACACCAAGCGCGGCTCGCTGATCGTCATCGAGGATGCCGTGTTGCGCGGCGCTACTGTTGGCGCGACGCTCAACGGCACGATCGACCTCGCCAAGCAGATGATCTCCCTCGCGGGAACCTACCTGCCGGCCTATGCAGTCAACAATCTGTTCGGCCGCTTGCCGCTGATCGGCCTCGCCCTCGGCGGCGGCAGCCAAGGCGGCCTGTTCGGCGTCACGTTCAAGGTCGAAGGACCGATCTCCGGCCCGAGCCTCACCGTCAATCCGCTGTCGATGATCACGCCAGGCATCTTCCGCAAGATCTTCGAATTCCCGGTCAACTGACCCCGTGCTCGTTTCAAGGCTTCACCGGGTGTATCCATTCCGAGGCGCGCAAGTTTCCGCTGCGCTTCGGAGGGAAATCATGAGTACCAACGACGCTGTCTTCGCGGGTGCTATTCCTGATCTCTATGACCGTTTCCTGGTCCCGTTGATCTTTGAGATTTATGCGGAGGATCTCGCCGATCGTATCGCCGCGATGCGCCCAAAGAGCCTGCTCGAGGTGGCGGCGGGAACCGGCGCGCTGACCCGAGCTCTCGCGGCTCGTCTTCCGCCCGATACGACGATCATCGCCACCGATCTCAATCAGCCAATGCTCGATCGCGCGATTGCGCAGCAGTCCGACGATCCGCGCATCACGTTCCAGATCGCCGATGCCGAGGCCTTGCCGTTCGACGGTGGCCGGTTCGATGTCGTCGCCTGCCAGTTTGGCGTGATGTTCTTTCCCGACAAGGTGAAGGCCTACCGGGAGGCCCTCCGGTTGCTTCGCCCACAAGGGCGATATGTCTTCAATGTGTGGGACGCACTGCCGGCCAATGTGTTCGCCGACACGGTGTCGACGGCGCTTGCAGAGATGTTCCCCGAGGATCCGCCACTCTTCATGGCGCGCACGCCGCACGGACATTTTGACCAGGCCCGCATTCGTGACGACCTCGCGGCGGCAGGCTTCCATGCCGTCGACATCGAGACCGTCTCCCGCACGAGCCATGGCGGCTCTGCGCGCGAAGTGGCGATGACGTACTGCCAGGGAACACCACTCCGCGCGGAGATCGAATCGCGCCGGCCCGGCGGTCTCATGGAGGCAACGGACAAAGCGGCCGAGGCGCTGGAGCGGCGATTCGGATCCGGCCCGATAGAAGGTGCGATCCGCGCCATCGTGGTCGACGCGGCGCCCTGACCAGCCGCCTGTTCAAGCCGGACGGATCAGGACGTGCTTCTTCCGGCCGAGCGAGAGCTTGACGACCCCCTCGGGCGTGAGCAGTTCGGGGCCGATCATCGTCTTTTCGTCGGTCAGCGCCGCATCGTTGACCCTGAGCCCGCCGCCCTTGATCTGGCGCCGCGCCTCGCCGTTCGAAGCGACGAGGCCGGCGCGGACGAACAGCCCGAGCGCGCCGATGCCGGCTTCAAACTCGGCCGACGGCACTTCGATGGTCGGCAGCGACTCGGCGAGCGCCCCTTCCTCGAAGGTCTGGCGCGCCGTCTCTGCCGCAGCTTCGGCAGCTTCCCGGCCATGCACGACGGCGGTTGCCTCGGTGGCGAGGATCTTCTTCGCGTCGTTGATCTCGGCGCCGCCGAGCGCTTCGAGCCGCGCGATCTCCGAAAGTGGCAGCCGCGTGAAGATCTTCAGGAAGCGGCCGACATCGGCATCCTCGGTGTTGCGGAAATACTGCCAGAAGTCATAGGGGCTGAAGAGGTCGCCATTCAGCCAGACTGCGCCCTTAGCCGTCTTGCCCATCTTGGCGCCCGACGAGGTGGTCAGCAGCGGCGTCGTCAGCGCATAAAGTTGCGGCCGGTCCATCCGATGCGCGAGGTCGACGCCGTTGATGATGTTGCCCCATTGGTCGGAGCCGCCCATCTGCAGCACGCAATCATAGCGGCGGTTGAGCTCGACGAAGTCGTAGCCCTGCATGATCATGTAGTTGAACTCGAGGAAGGAGAGCGACTGCTCGCGATCGAGCCGCAGCTTCACCGAATCGAAGGACAGCATGCGATTGACCGAGAAGTGCCGGCCGACATCGCGCAGGAATTCGATATAGTTGAGCTTCAGCAGCCAGTCGGCATTGTTGACCATGATCGCGTCGCCCGGCCCGTCGCCGAAGCGGAGGATGCGCGAGAAGATCTGCTTGATGCCGGCGATGTTGCGATCGATTTCCTCGACGGTCAGCAGCTTGCGCTGGTCGTCGCGAAACGAGGGATCGCCGACCATCGACGTGCCGCCGCCCATCAGCGCGATCGGCCGATGTCCGGTCTCCTGCAACCAATGGAGCATGGTGGCGGAGATGAGATTGCCGATATGCAGGCTGGTCGCCGTCGCGTCATAGCCGACATAGGCGGTGATCGGACCTTTGACGCATTGTGCGTCCAGCCCCTCGGGGTCGGAAATCTGGTGAATGAGCCCGCGCTCGCTGAGCACCTGCAGGAAATCGGATTTGAACGCGGTCATGGCATCGTCTCGGAAGGGTGGAAGGCGCCGAAGGCTTTAGCAGCCGCCGCCGAAAAGATCATCAGCGGCGGCTATGTTTGTCGAGGGTTGGTTCAGACCGCCTCGGCGAGGCGGGCTTCCGGCCTGGCGCGCTCGCGACGACGGGCGACGGCTTCGGCAAGCTGCTCCAGGACGCCGACCGAAGTCTGCCAGTCGATGCAGCCATCGGTGATGCTCTGGCCATAGACGAGCGGGCGACCCGGCACCAGGTCCTGGCGCCCGGCAACGAGATTGCTCTCGATCATCACACCCATGATGCGGTCGTCGCCGGCGGCGATCTGCGCGCCGATCTCCTCGCAGACGCGCGGCTGGTTTTCCGGCTTCTTCAGGCTGTTGGCGTGGCTCGCATCGATCATCAGGAAGGGCGGCAGCCCGGCCTTGGCGAGTTCTGCCGCAGCGGCATCGACGCTGGCCGCATCATAGTTCGGCGCCTTGCCGCCGCGCAGGATGATGTGGCAGTCGTCATTGCCGGTCGTGGCGGCGATCGCCGATCGTCCGTCCTTGGTCACGGCCAGGAAATGATGCGGCTGCGAGGCGGAGAGCACCGCATCAACGGCGATCTTCACATTGCCGTCGGTGCCGTTCTTGAAGCCGACCGGGCAGGAAAGGCCGGACGCGAGTTCGCGATGCACTTGGCTCTCTGTCGTCCGCGCGCCGATGGCGCCCCAACCGACGAGATCGGCGAAATATTGTGGCGTCGTCATGTCGAGGAATTCGGAGCCTGCCGGCAGGCCCAGCTTGTTGATCTCGAGAAGCAGGCTGCGGGCCCGGCGCAGGCCCTTGTCGATATGGAAGCTCCCGTCGAGGTCGGGATCGTTGATGAGTCCCTTCCAGCCGACCGTCGTGCGCGGCTTCTCGAAATAGACGCGCATGACGATCTCGAGCTCAGAGCCGAGGCGCTTGCGCTCTTCGACGAGGCGGTGCGCATAGTCTATTGCCGCTTCGGGATCATGGATCGAGCAGGGACCGATCACGACGGCGAGGCGATCGTCGCGGCCATGCAGGATCTCATGCAGCGCACGGCGCGTCGCGGCGACCGTCTGGCTCGCCACGTCGGTGCGGGGGAACTCCGCCATCACTGCGGAAGGCGGCGAGAGTTCTTTCAAAGCGCTGATGCGCAGGTCGTCGGTGGTGTCGGGCACGGTTCGGGCTCCTTGGAGTTTCCCGGCAGCGGCCAACAAAAAAGCCGCCAACTCGGTTTGGCGGCTTGGTGGTGGATGCTTCGATTGTCTACTTCGAGCGCGCTCCTGCCTCCGCCGCCGGCAACGGATAGCTAAAGTACCAGCCAAAGAAGAAGGTGCGGGCAGAGAGGTTCATGAGCGAGGCTATAGCCGAGCCGCAGGACTTTGTCACCTCCTTGATTGACGCGGGCGCGACGGCTGGCGAAACAGGGCGCTCGGGCGGGAGACGGGATCCGAATCATGCGCAGGATTGTCGCGGTAGGGCTGATGAGCGGCACGTCGATGGATGGCATCGACGCGGCCTTGATCGCCACCGACGGCGAGGATGTCGAAGCCTTCGGTCCGACCGCCTTCCGGCCCTATTCCGAGGATGAGCGCGCGGTGCTGCGCGCGGCTCTCGCCGCAGCTACCGCATTGACCGACCGCACGGCACGGCCCGGCGTCCTGGCAGAGGCTGAGCGCATCGTTACCGACACGCATGCCGAAACGGTCGAGGGGCTGCTCGCGCGCTACGACGTCGACGCAGTCCGGGTTTCGCTGGTCGGCTTTCATGGCCAGACTGTCTTCCACGCCCCGGCGCGACGGCTCACCGTGCAAATCGGCGATGGAGCCGCGCTGGCCAGAAGGCTGGGCATCCCCGTCGTCCATGATTTCCGTGCCGCCGACGTCGCCGCGGGCGGCCAGGGCGCGCCGCTGGTGCCGATCTTCCATCGCGCGCTGGTCCGGGCCGCCGGGCTTTCAGGCGATGTTGCAGTGGTGAACATCGGCGGCGTTGCGAATGTCACACGCGTCGCCGCCGATGGATCACTGATCGCCTTCGATACTGGACCGGGCAATGCCTTGATCGACGACCTGATGCACGAGCGCACCGGCGCGGCCATGGACCGCGACGGGCGCCTGTCGCTCTCGGGAAAGGTGCAGACGCAGACGCTGGCCGAGTTGATCGCCGATCCCTGGTTCGATCTGAAGCCGCCGAAATCGCTCGATCGCGACGCGTTCTCGCGCCGGCCGGTGGCGAGGCTTTCGACGGCGGATGCCGCAGCGACGCTCGCGGCCTTCACGGCCGAGGCGATCGTGCGCGGCATTGCGCTCGCCGGCGGCGCCGACAGGATCGTCGTCTGCGGCGGCGGTGCCCACAATCCGGCCATTCTCCGCCAGCTCGCGGCCATGAGCCGGGCGAACGTCACCACGGCCGATGCACATGGCTGGTCAGTCGATTTCATCGAAGCGCAGGCCTTCGCCTATCTCGCCGCGAGAAATCGCGCCGGCCTGCCAATCAGCTTTCCCGAAACCACCGGCTGTCCCGAGCCGATGACCGGCGGTGTGCTTTCGGAGCCTTGACAGGGCGCCGTCCGGGCGCTGCCTTGTTGCCATGGGCCAGCGACTGCCATCTTATTCCACGGCTGCCACGCTGGCGCCGTGCCGGACCGCTACCTTGCGAATCATTCGGTATCGCGCGGGCTGATCCGTTCCACGCCAAGGGAGAAGCGAGCTTCTACGCCCCATGATCGAGAGCATGTATATCGCCATTCTGATCGGTTCGCTGCTTGTCGGCGTGGCGGTGTTCACCTCGATCTTCTCGACGCGGTTCGGCGCTCCGTTGCTGCTCGTGTTTCTTCTGCTCGGCCTTCTGGCCGGCGAGGATGGGCTCGGCATCCATTTCGGCGATGGCCGCATCGCCTATTTCATCGGCTCGATCGCGCTGGCCATCATCCTGTTCGAAAGCGGCTTCGAGACCAAGTTCTCGGCTTTTCGCGCGGCCGCGCTGCCGGCGCTGACGCTGGCGACGATCGGCGTGTTGGTGACGGCCGGGATCGTCGGTCTTGCGGCGCGCTTTGTCTTCGGCTGGGACTGGATCTCGGCCATGCTGCTCGGCACCATCGTGGCGTCGACCGATGCCGCCGCAGTCTTCTTCCTGCTTCGCGTCGGCGGCATCTCGCTGCGCGAGCGGGTGCGATCCTCGCTCGAGGTCGAATCGGGCTCAAACGATCCGATGGCGATCTTCCTCACCGTCGCGCTGGTCGGCATCGCCACGGCCGCCGAAGGCGAGAGCGAGGCCTTTCTCAGCCTGCTCCGATCCTTTTTCCTGCAGATCGGCGTCGGCTCGCTCACCGGCCTCATCGGCGGTTTCATCATCGTGCGCATCGTCAATCGGGTCGAGCTGGAAGCTGCGCTTTATCCGATCCTGGTGATGGCGCTTGTGCTGGTGCTGTTCGCGGCGACCGGTATCGGCGGTGCTAGCGGCTTCCTGGCCGTCTATGTCGCCGGCCTGATTTGCGGCAATGTCCGCATGCGCCAGATCCTGGCGCTGCGCCGTGTGCTTCAGGGCATGAGCTGGCTGGCGCAGATCGCGATGTTCCTGACGCTCGGCCTTTTGGCCACGCCGAGCGAATTCGGGCGCGTTCTGCTGCCGGCGATCGGCATCGCCGCGGTGCTGATCTTCATCGCGCGGCCGGTCGCGGTCTGGCTCTGTCTGGTGCCGTTCGGTTTTTCCCGCAATGAAACCGCCTTCATCGCCTGGGTCGGCCTGCGCGGCGCCGTCTCCATCCTGCTGGCCATCCTGCCGATGGTCGGTGGGGTCTCGCATGGCCAGACGATGTTCAACGTCGCCTTCATCGTCGTCCTCTGCTCGCTGGTGCTGCAGGGCTGGACCATCGCGCCGGTCGCGCGCTGGCTCGGGCTGGTGGTGCCGACGCGCTACGGCCCGGTCGAGCGCATCGATATCGAATTGCCGGGTCGCGGCGACCACGAGATCGTCACCTATCGCGTGATGCCCGAAAGCGCTGTCGGGCGCGGCCGGCGAATTCCGCGCTGGGCCCGCCCGGCGCTGATCCTGCGCGACGGGCGCTCGATGCGCTTCGAGACCGCCGGCCCGCTCCTGCCTGGCGATCAGGTCTACATCATCGCGGCGACGGAGCATGTCCGCCTGCTGGACCAACTCTTCGCAAGGCCGGCCGACAGCGCCGACACGTCCGTGCTGTTCGGCGATTTCACCATCGATCCGGGCGTGAAGCTCGGCGATCTTGCCGACGCCTATGGCTTTGAACTACCGACGGATGAGCGTAGCGAGACCGTCGCCGCCGTCATGCGCCGTTCGCTCGCCGGAGATATCGAGGAGGGCGACCGCGTCGCGGCCGGGCCGGTCGATCTCATCGTCCGCAGGCTGGATGATCATGACGACATCGCCGAGGTCGGCCTCGCGCTGGAACGCCGCGCCCCACGCCGCAAGCTGCCGCTGTTCCAGAACCGGCGCGAGATCGTCAGCTATCTGAGGGAGCGGCGGATCCGAAAGGCGACGGCGCGTGCCGCAGCGCTCGCCGCCGCCGTCACGACGATGCCCCGCAACGAGGAAGAGCCGCGCTAGCCGGCCTCTATCCTCTTGAAATCGCGCGCCAACAGCGCCATCGCCAGCGGAAAACTCACGAGCCAGAGCGCGCCGATCCAGATCAGCTCCGGCCACGCCGTTTGCAGGATGAGAAAGGGCGCGAGCAGGCCGTTGGCGATGAAGCAGCGGCGGAGAGCCGAACCCGCCGGCAAGGCCGGCGCGGCGACCAGCGTGGCGAGGCTCATCAGCGTGTAACCGAGCAGGTCAACGCCGGTTAGCGGATTGCCCGGCGCGCAGCAGCCAAAAAGCATCGAGATGGCGTTGCCTCCGGCAAGCTTGGCCGGAATGACTGCCGAGAGCTGGATCACGTAGACGATGCTGACGAGCGTTGCATACATCACCGCGAAGGCGAGACCGGCAAGGCTCCAGGCACGCAGAGGCGCCGGCCTTGTCGCATGGAGGCCGACCATTGCGAGAACGAAGCTCGGCGCGAGCGCCAGCGAAGGCGCGAAGATCAGGATTTCGTCGACGGGAAAACGAAGGACGCCGGCAACCTGCAGGATCTGCGGAATGCCGTAGCCGATGCTGAAGACGAGGGCGGCGATCGCCGACCAGAACCCGAAGCGCAAAGTGTCCATCTCATGCCTCCGCCGTCGAGGATGGCAGAGGCATGAGACGTAGCATTGATCTCGCGCAACCGCCGCGGGTTACGCGGCTTCGGTGATCGCCTTCAGGCGCTTGTCGACATAGGCGCCGCAGATGTCGATCAGCGGTTCGACCTGGCCCTCGAAGAAATGGTTGGCGCCCGGCATGATCGTCTGCTCGACGACGATGCCCTTTTGCGTCTTCAGCTTGTCGACGAGCGTCTGGACGTCCTTCGGCGGGGCGACCTTGTCCTGGTCGCCATGGACGATCAGACCCGAGGACGGGCAGGGCGCAAGGAATGAGAAGTCGTAGAGATTGGCCTGCGGGGCGATCGAAATGAAGCCCTCGATCTCCGGCCGGCGCATCAGGAGCTGCATACCGATCCACGAGCCGAACGAGAAACCGGCAACCCAGCAGGCGCGGGCATCGGGATGCACGGTCTGCGCCCAGTCGAGCGCCGAAGCGGCATCGGAAAGCTCGCCCTCGCCATGGTCGAATTCACCCTGGCTGCGGCCGACGCCGCGAAAATTGAAGCGCAGGACCGCGAAGCCGCGCTTCGCGAACATGTAGAACAGCTGGTAAGTGATCGCATTGTTCATCGTGCCGCCGAATTGCGGATGCGGATGCAGGATGATGGCGATCGGGCCGTTCTTCGTCTTGGACGGCTGATACCGCCCCTCGATACGGCCGGCGGGGCCGGTAAAGATGATTTCGGGCATGGACGGGCGCGCACCTCTGGCGTGTTCCTTCGGCCAAAACCCTGCTATGGGTTCGGCTCCGGAACTTGACTCTGATCCTCAGGGTTTCTAGAACACCTTAGAACAGTTCGAATGGGACGGCCGGGTCATACCGGCCGGAAGCCGGCCTTGTAGCATGATGCAGGGGCCGGATTTCAAGCATAATGCGACATGGACCTGCCGTTGGCGGCGGGTCCTGGCCCGGCTTCAGGCCGGGTGCCTGGAGGCGGCTTTGACGCGGGCGCGAATCTATCTCGATTACAATGCCGGCGCGCCGCTGCGTCCGCAGGCCCGTGCGGCCATGATCGAAGCGCTGCAGTCGGTGGGCAATCCATCATCGGTCCATGCCGAGGGCCGAGCCGCGCGGGGCCGCATTGAAGCGGCCCGGCGCAAGATCGCGACTCTGGTCGGCGGCTCGGCCGATCATGTCATCTTTACCAGCGGCGGCACCGAGGCAAATGTCACGGTCCTCTCGCCCCGCCAGCGCGTCGGTGCTGGCGAAATCCGGCTCGATCGCCTCGTCATCGGCGCGACTGAACATCCGTCCGTTCTTGCCGGTGGGCGCTTCGCGGCCGACCAGATCGATCGTGTCGAGGTCGACGACGCGGGCGTAATCCGCCTCGATCGTCTGGAAGCAGCGCTCGCTGGTCTGCCGGCCGGTCAGCGCGCGCTGGTCTCCGTCATGCTGGCCAACAACGAGACCGGCACGATCCAGCCTGTCGCCGAGGTCGCCCGCATCGCCAGGCGTTTCGGCGCTCTTGTTCATGCCGATGCGATCCAGGCGGCGGGGCGCATGCCTGTCGACATCGCGGCGCTTGGCGTCGATTACATGACCCTTTCCGCGCACAAGCTCGGCGGGCCGCAGGGCATCGGCGCCATCGTGCTCGGCGGCGACCTTGTCTCGCCGCTGCCGCTGGTGACCGGTGGCGGCCAGGAGAAATATGCCCGCGCCGGCACGGAGAATGTCGCGGCGATCGCCGGATTTGGCGAGGCTGCTGAAGCATCTATGGCGGATATCGGGCGCCTCGATGACTGGCGCGGCTGGCGCGACCGCCTCGCGGCGCTGCCGGGCGCGATCCTCATCGGGGCTGGCGCCGACCGCTTGCCACAGACGGCGGCGCTTGCGGTGGATGGTCTTCGCGCCGAGACGCTGGTGATCGCGTTCGATCTCGAAGGCGTGGCGATTTCGGCGGGCTCGGCCTGCTCGTCCGGCAAGGTTCAGGTGTCGCATGTCATGAGGGCGATGCGCCTTGCCGATATGCGCGCAGGGTCGGTAGTAAGGCTCAGCTTTGGCTGGGAAACGACGGAAGACGACATATCTAGGTTCGGTGAAGTCTGGGGACGGGTGCTGTCGCGGCTGATGCCGGGCATGACGCGCGCCGCCTGAAAGCACTGCTCAACCCGCGGTCCTTGAAACCGCGGCGACGGAGTTGGAAATGCCTGCAGTCCAGGAGACAGTCGATCAGGTTCGCCGGATCGACGTCGATCAGTACAAATATGGTTTCGTTACGGACATCGAGTCCGACCGGGCGCCCAAGGGGTTGTCCGAGGATATCGTCCGCTACATTTCGGCGAAAAAGAACGAACCCGAGTGGATGCTCGAATGGCGGCTTGATGCCTATCGGCGTTGGCTGACCATGACCGAGCCGACCTGGGCGCGCGTCCATTATCCGAAGATCGATTTCGACGACCTCTATTATTATTCGGCGCCGAAGAGCACCAAGGGTCCGAAGTCACTCGACGAGGTCGATCCCGAGCTGCTGGCGACCTATGAGAAGCTCGGCATTCCCTTGCGCGAGCGCGAGATCCTCGCCGGCGTCGAAGGGGCGAGCGATCGCCGTGTCGCCGTCGACGCGGTGTTCGACAGCGTCTCGGTGGTCACGACCTTCAAGGAAGAGCTGAAGAAGGCCGGCGTGATCTTCTGCGCGATCTCCGAGGCGATCCGCGAATATCCCGATCTCGTCCGCAAATATCTCGGCTCGGTCGTTCCGACCTCGGACAATTTCTACGCGACGCTGAATTCGGCGGTCTTCTCGGATGGCTCGTTCGTCTACGTGCCGGAAGGCGTCCGCTGCCCGATGGAGCTTTCGACCTATTTCCGCATCAACGAGCGGAATACGGGTCAGTTTGAGCGCACGCTGATCATCGCCGAGAAGGGCGCCTATGTGTCCTATCTCGAGGGCTGCACGGCCCCGATGCGCGATGAGAACCAGCTTCACGCCGCCGTCGTCGAACTGGTCGCGCTCGATGATGCCGAGATCAAATATTCGACGGTCCAGAACTGGTATCCAGGCGACAAGGACGGCAAGGGCGGCATCTACAACTTCGTGACGAAGCGTGGCGACTGCCGCGGCGCGCGTTCGAAGATCTCGTGGACGCAGGTCGAGACCGGCTCCGCGATCACCTGGAAGTATCCGTCCTGCATCCTGCGGGGCGACGACAGCCAGGGCGAGTTCTATTCGATCGCGGTGTCGAACGGCTATCAGCAGGTCGATAGCGGCACCAAGATGATCCATCTGGGCAAGAATACGCGGAGCCGGATCATCTCGAAGGGCATTGCCGCCGGCCGCTCCGACAACACCTATCGCGGCCTCGTCTCGGCGCACCGGAAGGCGAGCGGCGCGCGCAATTTCACCAATTGCGATAGCCTTCTGATCGGCGATCAGTGCGGCGCGCATACCGTGCCCTATATCGAATCGAAGAATGCGAGCGCAGTGTTCGAGCACGAGGCGACCACCTCGAAGATCGCCGACGACCAGCTCTTCTATTGCCTGCAGCGCGGGCTCACATCCGAGGAAGCGGTGGCGCTCATCGTCAACGGCTTCGTCAAGGATGTGATCCAGCAGCTGCCGATGGAATTCGCCGTCGAGGCGCAGAAACTGATTTCGATCAGCCTCGAGGGCTCGGTCGGATAGCCATTCGCCTTTCCACCGTCATGCCTGGGCGTTCCCCGGGCATCCACGACTTCGGCGGTGGATGAACAGACGTTGATGGTCGGAAACCCCGGCCATGACGGCGGTGCGAAGTGTGGCCGCCGGGATGAACGGACAGATCAAGATGCTCTCCATCAAGAACCTTCACGCCTCGGTCGGCGATCGCGAAATCCTCCGCGGCGTCAACCTCGAGGTGCCCATAGGTCAGGTCCACGCCATCATGGGGCCGAACGGCTCGGGCAAATCCACGCTGTCCTATGTCCTTGCCGGGCGCGACGGCTATGACATCACCGAAGGCTCGATCGTGTTCGGCGGCGAGGAAATCGTCGAGACGCCGGCCGAGGAACGTGCGGCCAAGGGCATTTTCCTCGCCTTCCAGTATCCGCTCGAGATCCCGGGCGTCGCCACCATGACCTTCCTGAAGGCGGCGATGAACGCGCAGCGCAAGGCGCGCGGCGAGGCGGAGCTGACGACGCCCGACTTCATGCGCCGTGTGAAGGTCGCTGCGGAAAAGCTGAATGTGACTCAGGAAATGCTGCGCCGGCCTCTCAATGTCGGTTTCTCGGGCGGCGAGAAGAAGCGCAACGAGATCCTGCAGATGGCGCTCTTGGAGCCGAAGCTCGCGATCCTCGACGAGACCGATTCCGGCCTCGACATCGATGCGCTCAAGACGGTCTCGGACGGTGTCAACGCACTGCGCGCGCCCGATCGCTCGATGCTCGTCATCACCCATTACCAGCGCCTGCTCGATCACATCGTGCCCGATGTCGTGCATGTGATGGCGGCAGGCCGCATCGTCCGCTCCGGCGGGCCGGAACTGGCTCTGGAACTCGAGGCCAATGGCTATGCCGATTATGTCGGCGCGGCGGCGGCGTGAGTGTGGTCATGAACGCCGAGCCCCGCATCCTCAATACGCCGGCCGAGGTCACACTCGCCGAAGCCTTCTCAGCTTCGCGCGGTCATCTGCCGGGCGATGCCGCTGTCGCCGCGGCGCGTACCGTCGCCTTCGATGCCTTCCAGAAGAAGGGGTTGCCGCATCGCCGGACAGAAGCGTGGCGCTACACCGATCTGCGCGTGCTCCTGCGCAGCGTGCCGCCCGCACCGCCGGCCGCGCCGGCTTCAATCGCGTCGGCCGACCTGCTGCCAGGGCTGGACAGGGCGCGGCTGGTGATCGTCGACGGCGCTTACCGGCCTGAGCTCTCCGATCTCTCGGGCCTCGACGGTGTCGAGGTGACAAATCTCGCGACGCTTCTCGACAAGGGCGACGAGCGCGTGGGCGCGCTGGCCGGCCGGCTCGATGACGCGATGGTCGCTCTCAACACGGCGATGATGGCCGGTGGCGTCGCGATCCGCGTTCCGGCCGGGCTCGATGTGACGCGTGCGGTCGAGATCGCGCATGTCACAAGCGGCGCCTATTCGGTGTTCGCCCGCAATCTCATCAGCGTCGGTGCCGGAGTCTCCCTGCGCATCGTGGAAACCTTCACCGGTCTCGACGCAGTCGCTTCGGTAGCCAATATCGTCACCGAGGCGGTGATTGACGACGGCGCCAAGGTCACCTGGGCCAAGCTGCAGGCCGAGGGCAAGGCGGCGGTGCACCTCAGCACCACGGCGGTCTCGATCGGCGGTGAAAGCCAGTTCGATCATCTGACCCTGATGACAGGCGCCGCGATTTCGCGGTCTCAGAGTTTCGTCACCTATGGCGGCGAGTTCGCCCGCGCCGGCCTTTTCGGCGCCACCATGATCGGCGGCAAGCAGCATGCCGACATCATGCTCGGGGTCGATCACGCGGTGCCGAATGGCGCCAGCCGCGAACTGTTCAAGGCCGTGATGGATGGCAAGGCCGACGGCATCTTCCAGGGGCGCATCGTGGTTCGTCCGGGCGCCCAGAAGGTTGACGGCAAGATGATGACGCAGGGACTGCTGCTGTCGGAGGATGCGTCTTTCTCGGTCAAGCCGGAGCTGGAGATCTTCGCCGACGACGTCCAGTGCGCGCATGGCGCGACCTCGGGCGAGATCGACGAGGACATGCTGTTCTACCTGCTCTCCCGCGGCCTGCCGCGCGCCGAGGCCGAGACGCTGCTGGTCACGGCCTTCCTCGCCGAGGCGATTGAAGGCCTTGGCGACGAGGCCATCGGCGAGGCGTTCGAACAGGTGGCGCGCGACTGGCTGGCTGGCCGGAAGACGCTGTCATGAGCGTCATCGAAGCTGACACGGCGCCCTATGACGTCGAGGCGATCAGGCGGGATTTTCCGATCCTGTCGAAGCAGGTCTATGGCAAGCCGCTCGTCTATCTCGACAATGGCGCCTCCGCCCAGAAGCCGCAGGCCATGCTCGATGCGGTGATGAAGGCCTATACCGAGGACTATGCTAACGTCCATCGCGGCCTGCACTACCTCTCGAACGCAGCGACGGAGGCCTATGAAAACGCACGTGAAACCGTGCGTCGTTTCCTGAACGCCGGCTCGACGGACGAGATCATCTTCACCCGGTCATCGACCGAGGCGATCAATCTCGTCGCGGACTCGTTCGGGCGCATGGCGATTGGCGAGGGCGACGAGATCATTCTCTCGATCCTCGAGCACCATTCCAACATCGTGCCGTGGCATTTCCAGCGCGAGCGCAAGGGCGCGGTGATCAAGTGGGCGCCGGTCGATGACGACGGCGCGTTCCGCCTCGATGACTTCGAGAAGCTGATCACGCCGCGCACCAAGATCGTCGCGATCACGCATATGTCCAACGTCACCGGCACGATCGTGCCGGTCAAGGAGGTCATCCGCATCGCGCATGCGCATGGCGTCAAGGTGCTGATCGACGGCAGCCAGGCCGCCGTGCATCTGCCCGTCGATGTGCGCGATCTCGATGCCGATTTTTATGCCTTCACGGGCCACAAGGTCTATGGACCCACGGGCATTGGCGTTCTCTATGCCAAGAAGGCGCTGCTCGAGGCCATGCCGCCCTATATGGGCGGCGGCGAGATGATCCGCGACGTCACGGACACGGCTGTTACTTATGCCGATCCGCCACACCGCTTCGAAGCCGGCACGCCGCCGATCGTCGAGGCGATCGGGCTCGGCGCCTCGCTCGATTATATGGAGCGGCTCGGGCGCGCCAACATCGCGGCACATGAGCATAGCCTTGCCGTTTATGCGCAGGAGCGTCTGTCGGCGATCAACAGCCTCCGGATCTTCGGTACGACACCGGACAAGGGTGCGATCATCTCGTTCGAGATGGCCGGTGCGCATGCCCATGACATCTCGACGATCATCGATCGCGAGGGCGTCGCGGTGCGCGCAGGCACGCATTGTGCCCAGCCGCTTCTCCGTCGCTTTGGCGTGACGTCGACCTGCCGGGCCTCGTTTGGTCTCTACAACACCATGGCCGAGGTCGATCGCCTCGCCGAGGCGCTGCTCAAGGCGCAGCGCTTCTTCAGCTGAGGAATGGAAATGTCCGAGGAAGCCGTCATGACCAGCACGATCGACGAAGCGACCGACACTGCCGAGGATGCCGCGCTGCCGCTGGATGCGCCGAGCTCGATTCCGGCCGCGGAGCTTGAGCAGCTCACTGCGGATATCATCGCCGCGCTGAAGACGGTGTATGACCCCGAGATTCCCGCCGACATCTATGAACTCGGCCTCATCTACAAGATCGATGTCGATGACGACCGCAACATCGCCATCGACATGACGCTGACGGCGCCGGGCTGTCCGGTTGCCGGCGAAATGCCGGGCTGGGTGGAAAATGCCGTCGGCGCGATCCCCGGTGTCGGCCGGGTCGACGTGACCATGACCTTCGATCCGCCGTGGTCGCAGGATCGCATGTCGGACGAGGCGCGGGTCGCGCTCGACTGGTACTGAGAATGGCGGTGACCGCATCCGCGCCGCCGATCACCGGCGTGCTCGAAACGGCCATCTATGTCGAGAATGTCGCGCGCGCCGTCGCCTTCTATCGCGATGTGGTCGGCCTGAAGCTGCTTGCCGGTCAGGGTGATCTGCGTTTCGCGGCGCTCGATGCCGGCCCGTCGAGCGTGCTGCTCGTCTTTCGCCGTGGCGGCACGCTTCAGGACATCGAGATGCCCGGCGGGACGATTCCGGCCCATGACGGTCACGGCCCGCTGCATTTTGCGCTCCGCATCCCGGCCAGCGCGTTCGAGGCGTGGCGCGGCCATCTCGCCGCGAAAGGCGTCGTGCTCACCGGCGAGATGACGTGGCCACAGGGCGGGCGCAGCCTCTATTTCAACGATCCCGATGGCCATGTCGTCGAACTCGCGACGCCCGGCATCTGGGCCAACGACCCGGAAACCGATTGAGAGCCACGGTAGCCCTTGCCGACGTCCCCGGGATCACCGATCTTAGGGACAACTGATCATTTGAATGCGGCGGCGGAATCGCGCGCTGCGAGGAGAAGAGCCATGGGCGTTCGCTCACGCTTTGCCGTCATGTCGCTGACCGAGGCCGCCGCCGAGCGCATCCGCGAGATCGTCGAGGATGCGGACGAGCCCGTGGCCGGCCTCAGGATCGGCGTCAAGAAGGGTGGCTGCGCCGGCATGGAATACACCATGCAGAAGGTTGCTGCGCCCGATGCCAAGGATGAACGCATCGAGGAGAAGGGCGTCAGCGTCTTCGTCGATCCCTCGGCTGTGCTGTTCCTGCTGGGAACGGTGATGGATTTCGAGACGACCAAGCTTCGCTCAGGCTTCGTGTTCCGCAATCCGAACGAGGTTTCGGCCTGCGGCTGTGGCGAATCGGTGATGCTGAAGCCGGCCGAAATGCCCGGCGCCGCTGCCGCCAACTAAGGCCAGAGCATGCCGGGAGTGCTGTTCGATCGGCTAAAGCGCGACGCCGCGCCCGCATGGTCGGCCTATGTCGACCATGCCTTCGTGCGCGGCCTCGGCGATGGCTCGCTGCCGCGCGCGAGTTTCCAGCACTATCTGGTGCAGGATTATCTGTTCCTGATCGAGTTTGCCCGCGCCTACGCGATCGGCGTCTACAAGGCGCCGGATCTCACCGAGATGAAGAAGGCGTCGGACGGCATCGCTGCCATTCTCGGCGAGACCAGCCTGCATTTGCGTCTCTGCGCCGAATGGGGCCTCGCGCCCGATGCCGTGGCCGCGACGCGGCAGGCCCGTGCGACGGTCAGCTATACCCGCTTCGTGCAGGAGGCGGGACTTCGCGGCGACATGCTCGATCTCGTGGTGGCGCTGTCCCCCTGCGTCGTCGGCTATGCCGAGATCGGCAAGGCGCTGGCAGCGGCCGGAATCGGTCTTGCCGATGGTAGCAATCCCTATGCACCCTGGATCCGCGAATATGCGGGCGACGGCTATCAGGCGCTCGCGGCCGACAGCCTGGCGCAGATCGACCGCCTCGCCGCGCTGTTCCTGACCGAAGCCCGCTACGAGAAGCTGCTTGCGATTTTCGATGAAGCGGTCAGGCTGGAAGCTGATTTCTGGCAAATGGGCCTCGATCGCGCCGGGTGAGCAGCATGGGCGACCGTGATTTCCTGGAAGAGCTGTTCGCCCCCGTGGGGCGGGTCGAACTCAAGCGGATGTTCGGCGGCCTCGGTGCCTTCAGCAATGGGCTGATGTTCGCCATCGTCATCGCCGACGTGATCTATCTGAAATCCGACGACACGACCCGGGCCGACTTCGCGGCCGAGGGATGCGAGCCCTTCACCTATCCGCGCAAGGACGGGCGCGCGGTGTCTCTGAGCTATTGGCGCATGCCGGAGCGGCTGATCGACGAGCCGGATGAATTCGTCCGCTGGTCGCGGGCGGCGATCATGGTCGCCCGCAACGCGGACACCGCCAAGGGCGACAAAGCAAAGCGCCGCCCGAAGGCGGCGCCGAAGGTTTGATCAGCCGGTGATCTGTTAGTTCGCCGGGCACATGACGGGCGCGTCCATCGTCGAGCCCGCCTGATTGCACGAGCCGGGCGACCCTGCCTGCTGAGCGGTCTGGCAACCCGAAAGGCCGATGGTCGCAAGCACGAGAATAATGAAAAGCCGCATGGGAGCCCCCGAACTCTACAGAACGAATTGTTCGGCGGAAAATGTACCGCCGATACAGGGACCTGTCGAGCCGGAGCATCCCGGGACAGGCGCTGGCCCGGCCTTTGTCGTGATCCGTTGCCGCGCTGCCTCAGCGGACGACGCACCCCTTCGGATAGCCGACGCGCGTGCAATAGACGACCGTCGGCTTCCGCACGATGCACCCCTTCGGATAACCTACCGTCTTGCAGTAGACCACCGCCTCGCTTGGCGCGGTGCCACCCAGCATACCGAGACCGGCGATCACGCCGAGCATGGCCACGCGCAATGCGGTCTTCTTCTTCAACGCCGTCATGATTGTTTCCCCGAGCCGCCACGCGGCAGCCTTCTTGTCCGGGCGACCCCTGCGGCGCCGGACTGCGCTGTGATCGGCCCGGATTGCGGCAGCTCCAAGACGGCCGGCGGCACCGGACCGGGCATGGCGGGAGCGATGCGCGTCATGATGCAACCGGTGTTTCAACAGCGGGTTCTTCGGCGACTGACGCGCCGCGGACGGCGTCGCGCGCGATGTCCTTGAGCGCGGCGAGGTCCAGCTTGCCCGAACCGAGCAGCGGCAGCTTCGCAACGGCCACCACGGCCTTCGGAAGCTGGATTTCGGAGAGCCCGCGCGCGCGGCCGAAGCGCTGCAATTCGCCGAGATCCGGTGACGGCCGCTCCGTCACCAGCACGATCTCCTCGCCCTTGCGTTCGCTGGCGATCGCCGTTGCCCCGCTCGCATGCTCAGGCCAGAATTCCCCGGCGAGCGCCTCGATCGCGGCGAGCGAGACCATTTCACCGCCGACCTTGGCAAAGCGCTTCACCCGGCCCGCGATGGTGATGAAGCGCCGCTCGTCGATGGTGACGATGTCGCCGGTATCGTACCAGCCGTCCATGACGGGTTCGAGCTGACCGGGCGCCTCCGCGCGCAGATAGCCGCGCATGACATTGGGCCCGCGCACGCAGAGGCGTCCGCCCTCAGTCATGCCCACGACCGGCTCCAAGCGCGTCTCGATGCCGGGCAGGGGCTTGCCGACCGATCCCGCCTTGTTTGCCATCGGCGTGTTGATGGCGATGACCGGTGCGGTCTCCGTCGCGCCATAGCCCTCAAGGATTCGCAGGCCGAACTTCTCGGAAAAGACGCGCCGCGTCTCGGCCTTCACCGCCTCGGCGCCGGCGAAGACATAGCGCAGGCTGTAGAAATCATAAGGATGCGCCATGCGGGCATAGCCGGCGAGGAACGTATCGGTCCCGAACAGGATCGTCGCGTTCACGTCATAGGCGATCTCGGGCACGATCCGGTAATGGAGCGGCGAGGGATAGAGCATCTGCCTGACGCCGGAATAGAGCGGCAGCAGGCAGCCTGCCGTCAGACCGAAGGCGTGGAAGATCGGCAGCGCATTGAGGACGACATCCTCACGTGAGAAATCGATCACGCTCGCGATCTGCATTCGGTTCGATTCGATCGCCGCATGGCTCAGCGAAACACCCTTCGGCAGGCCTTCCGAGCCCGAAGTGAACAGCACGACCGCTTCGTCGCCAGGCGCGCCTGCCCGGCGAAAGGCAAGGCGGCTCACGAGCAGCGGCGCGACGCCGCCGGCCAACGCCAGCAAACGTGCAACGAAACCGACACCAGAGCGCAGGTCTTCGAGATAGACGATGCGGCAATGCGGGGCGAGGGCGCCCACCAGCGGCTGCAGCCGGCCCTTTTCAACGAATTGACGCGAGGTCAGCACGAGCTTGATCTCGGCCGCTCGCCGCGCGGCATCGATCGCCGCCGGCCCGGCCGAAAAGTTCAGCATCGCCGGCACCCGGCCGGTCACCTGCAGCGCGAAGAACGTGACGACGGCAGCGATCGTGTTCGGCAGCAGCAGGCCGACGCGCTCGGCGGGCGCCGTCATCGCAGCGATCGGCCGTCCAAGCGCGAAGGCGCCGCGAATGATCTCGCGGTAGCCGACCGGCGCGCGGGTGACATCTTCGAGAACCGGACGGCTGCCATTGATATGGCGCGCATGAACGAGGCTTTCGAACAGCGTTCGGGCCGGTTCGCTGGTCGAGAAGACCATGTCCGTCATGATGTCCTGCAGATGCGCGCCAGCTTCCGCGCGGCGTCGTCGGCCGACGAGCCCTTCGGTCAGGGAAATCCGGCGTGGCGGCAATACGGTCAGATGCATGCGCGGGAAAAGGCGGCGACGGACCTTACCCTTCAGCCGCGAGAAGATCGAATACTGGGCGCCGACGATGCGCACCGGGATGATCGGAACGTCGGCCAGCGCCGCGATCATCGCCGGGCCGTCATAGACCTTCATCAGGGCCCCGGTGACCGTGATCCGTCCCTCGGGGAAGATCACCAGCCGCCGCCCTTCCTTCACCAGCTTCACCATGCGCCGCACCGAGAACGGGCTGGTCGGATCGACAGGCACCAGCTCGAAGAAGCGGAAAGCCGGCTTCACCCACCAGCGGTCGGCGATGAAGGAGTTGATGGCGAAGACCGGCTTGCCCGGCAGCAGGCAGCCGATCAGCACCGCGTCGAGGAACGAGGTGTGGTTGACGACGACGACGGCGGCATCCTCGCCGTCGCCATAGTTTTCGATGCCCTCGACATGAGCGCCGAAGAAGAGCTGCAGCAGGCGATGGCCGAATGCCTTGACGATCTCGTCGGGCATCAGCTTCAGGCAGACGATGGCCGCGCCGATATTGGCGATGCCGAGCCAGAACAGGAGCTGCAGCGTCGTGACGCCGAAGGCGAGCAGCGCCGCGGCGACGACCGTGCCGGCGACCATCAACGCGGCGTTCATGATGTTGTTGCCGGCAATCGCGGCCGAGCGCTCGTTGTCAGCGGCGCGTGATTGCAGCATCGCATAGAGCGGGACGGTGAAGAGCCCGCCGCCAAAGGCGATGCCGACAAGATCGAACAGCACGCGCAGACCCGCCGCCGACGAGGCAAAGGCGAAGACGTCGAGCATGGCGGCGCCGGGCAGGGCGCCGAGATGGGCTGCGGAGAAGGAGAGGTCAATCATGAAGAACGCCATCAACACGCCGCCGATCGGCGTGTGGCGGGCCGAAATCTGTCCCCCGAGCAGTTTGCTGGTCGCGGCCGAGCCGAGCGCGATGCCGACGACGAAGGCGGCGACGAGCAGGTTCGCGACGATCTCGTCGACCTTCAGCGTCGACTTCGCGAATTCCGGGAAGACCGACATCACGATGAGGCCGATCATCCAGAACCACGAGATCCCGAGCACCGCGAGGAAGACCGACTTCCGCCGCCGGATGGCGGCGAACGCGCCGCGATTGGCCTCGATGATCGAAAGGCGGAATGGCGCCGCATCGGGCGCCGGCGGTGCGGAGGGCACGAAGAAGGCCGCGATCGCGCCCGCCAGCGCGGCGCCGACAAGGCCGGCCACTGCAATCCAGGTGCCGCCGAGTCCGATCGTGAGGCCGCCGAACAGCGTCCCGAGCAGAATGGCGACGAAGGTCGAGCCTTCGAACAGCGCATTCGCCGCCACGAGGCGCTGGCGCTCGACCATCTGGGGCAGGATTGCATATTTCGCCGGCCCGAAAATCGTCGATTGCACGGCATAGAGGAACATGCCGGTGAGCGCGAGCGGCGCCGAATGGATCATGATCGCGATCGACGAAATGATCGCGAGGATCACCTCGGCAAGCCGCGTCCAGCGCACCACGAGCCGCTTGTCGATGCTGTCGGACAGCCGCCCGGAAATGCCCGAGAACAGGAAGAACGGCAGCATGAACACTGCGCCGCCCAGCGTTACCGCCACCTGCGGCGAAAGCCCGAACAGGTCGGCACCGCCATAGGCCACCATGAAGCCGAACGCGCTCTTTAACGCATTGTCGGCGAAAGCGCCGAACCATTGCACGATGAAGAGGGGGAGAAAGCCCGGCGTCGCGATGAGCGAGGGCGCGGCAGTGTGGCTATGTGGGTTGGCGTCCATGGGCTGAGCGTCTGTCTCTTTGATCGACGTGGCAAGCAGGATTGTTCTGAACGACGTTCAATTGTTTAGCGGTATTTTGAACAGTGTTCAATATGTGTTATCGGTACCGTCGTTCTGGCCGAAGGCCAGCCGGATCGGAGGAGGTCGTCCTGGCCCGCCGCAATGATCACACGCCGCAGGATCTTCGTCGCCTGGCGCTCGACGCCGCCCGGGTGATCGCGGCTGCCGAGGGCCTGCGCGGCCTCACCGTGCGCCGGGTCGCCGAACGGATCGGCTATGCGCCGGGTACGCTCTACAATCTCTTCGACAATCTCGATGCGCTGATCGTCACCCTGAATGGCGAGACGCTCGGCCGGCTTGGCGCCGCGCTCGCCGCGGCCGCCACCACCGCCGATGTGACGGCGCGGCCATCGGCGCTGGTCGACGCCTATTTCGATTTCGTCGAGGCAGAGCCGCAACTCTGGGCCGTTCTGTTCGAGCATCGCCTGCCGGAGGGGACGTCGCTGCCCGACTGGTATCGGGATGGCCTTGCCGCCCTCGTGGATGGCGCCGTTGCCGCGCTTGAGCCGGTCATGGGCGCCTGGCCCGAGACGTCACGGCGCGAGGCGGTTGTCGCCATGTGGGCGGGCCTGCACGGCATCTCGACCCTGGCGGTCTCGGGCAAACTTGGCCTGGTCGCGGCGGGACCGCCGCGCCAACTGGGCCATCTCATCGTCGACCGAATCATCGCGGCAGGCCCGACGGCCGATGGCTCGTCCACCGCGTCGTAAAATGGTAATAAAGTCTTCGAGAACCGTGGATTTCAGCGGGGAGGCGAGTGTGCGGATCGCGGATATCGTCACGAGGCTCGGACGAACAAGCTTCTTCAACGGTCTCGAGCGCGATGATCTCGTCCGCCTCGCGCAGATCGTCCGCGTCACCACCCATCCGGCCGAAACCGTTCTGTTCGCGCAGGGCGATGAATCTGACGGGCTCTATGCGGTTGCCACCGGGATCGTGCGTATCTTCCTGACGGCGGAGGACGGCCGCGAACTGACGATCCAGCTGTTCGAGGAAGGCGAGGTGATCGGGGAGATCGCGCTGATCGATGGCCTGCCGCGCAGCGCCGGGGCGGCAACGCTGACCCCGACACAGCTCATCTTCGTGCCGCGCCAGCCATTCATGTCGCTGCTCGATTCATCGCCGCGGCTGCAGCGCCAGATCATTCTCAGCCTCTGCGAGCGGCTGCGCCAGACCAACGATCAGGTCAACCGCGCCGTGTTCCATGATCTCCGTCATCGCCTGCTGGTGCTACTCCGCCAGCTCGCGCTCATCCATGGACGGATCGACCGCGACCAGGCAGTGGTCGAGCTCGATCTCACCCAGGGAACCCTCGCGCAGATGCTCGGCGCGAGCCGCGAGGCGGTGAACAAGCAGATCCGCGCTTTGATCAAGGAAGGTCGTCTTTCGATCGACGGCCATCACATCATCGTCCACCGGACGGTCAGGGAATGCTGATCGTCCGCCACGCATCTCAGCGCATGCAGAGTTCGCTAGACGGTCTCTCGTGCGTCGAGGCTGAGGATATCCGCCGCAACCTTTGAAAGGTCGTCGTTCAACTGATGGTCTCGCCCCGGGAGAATCTTGAGCAGCGCCTGAGGGATGGCCCTTGCGTTGAGATGCGCATGCGTGTCGGGGACAATCTCGTCAGCATCGCCATGATAGAGATAGACTGCCGACTGCGGCGAGAGCCGTGAGCCGAGATCGGGCTTGGAAATGATCTCGTCGCTCGGCCAACCGCCATCGCCGATATAGGGCATCGCTATCAGGAAGATGCCGATGGGCGGATGCGCAGGCGGCTCTTCGGCCAGGAAATGCACGAGGATCGTGGCGCCGATCGAATGGCCCACCAGCACGGCGCCCGCGCCGAGCGCATCGATCTCTTCCCGCAGCACCGCCGCCCATCGCATGAAGCTCGGATCGTCTTCGGCCGGCATGCGTGGATAGCGGATTGCGTAGCCGGACCCGAGGTGACCCGCGAGGCTTGTCACCAACCGCTGGTCCCAGTCGTCATGTGTGCCGTCTCCAGCACCCTGGACGAAGAGAAGCCGCCGTGACATGGCCAACCCCCACGCGTCTGCTCGGCCATCACCTCAAAAAGCGGCGCCAACTCATTGGCGCCGAATTCTAAAGAGCAAGGCGCGGTCTCCCGAGCCTTGCTGTGGAGCTGTGTGTTGGGCGCCGATCGATCGGGCCAGCCGTTCAGCGCAGGGCGGCGATCGCGGCAACGAGGCCGGCGGTCGAAGCGTCGCGCTTGGCGGCGCTTTCCGTGCCCTCGATCATCGGCAGCAGTTCCTTGGCGAGCTGCTTGCCGAGTTCGACGCCCCACTGGTCGAACGAATCGATGCCCCAGATCGTGCCCTGCACGAACACCTGATGCTCATAGAGCGCGATCAGGCGGCCAAGCGTGAACGGATCGAGCAGCGTGTAGAGGATCGTATTGGTCGGACGGTTGCCGGGGAACGTCTTGTGCGGTGCGAGACGGTCGGCCTCGGTCGGTACCTTGCCCTCAGCGAGAAGCTCGGTGCGCGCCTCGTCGGTCGTGCGACCCTTCATCAGCGCCTCGGTCTGCGCCAGGCAACTGGCAAGCAGGAGGTGGTGATGAATATCGTCAGGCTCGTGCGCCCGTGCCGCGACGAGGAAATCGGCCGGGATCGGATCGGTGCCCTGGTGCAGCAGCTGATAGAAGGCGTGCTGGCCGTTGGTGCCTGGCTCGCCCCAGACGAGCGGGCCGGTCGAATGCGAGACCGAGCTGCCGTCGAGCGTCACGCGCTTGCCGTTCGATTCCATGTCGAGCTGCTGCAGATAGGCAGCAAAGCGCAGCAGCCGCTGGTCATAGGCCAGCACGGCCTTGGCCGGGAAGCCAAGCACGTTGCGATTCCAGATGCCGACCAGCGCGAGCAGCACCGGCAGGTTGCGGTCGAGCGGCGCGTTGAGGAAATGATGGTCCATGGCATGGGCGCCGGCGAGGAAATCGCCGAAATTGTCCGGGCCGATGGCAATCATCACCGGCAGGCCGATCGCCGACCACACCGAATAGCGACCGCCGACCCAATCCCAGAACCCGAATGTGCGCTCGCTGGCGATTCCGAAGGCGTTGACCTTGTCGAGCGCCGTCGACATCGCAGCGAAATGATCGCCGACCGCCGCTTCACCGAGCGCATCGACGATCCATTTCCGCGCCGTCGCGGCATTGGTCATGGTCTCGACGGTGGTGAAGGTCTTGGAGGCGACCAGGAACAGCGTCGTCGCCGGATCGAGGCCGACCAGCGTGTCGTGGATATGGGCGCCGTCGACATTGGAAACGAAATGGGCGCGCGGGCCGTCGTGGTAGGGGCTGAGCGCCAGCGTCACCATAGCAGGCCCGAGATCGGAGCCGCCGATGCCGATATTGACGACGTCGGTGATCTTGCCGCCTGTGCCGGCAATCGCGCCGCTGCGGATGCCATTGGCGAAGGCCGCCATCGCATCCAGCACGGAATGCACCTCGTCGACGACGTTCGTGCCATCGACGACGTAGGATTCGCCGCGCTGGGCGCGCAGCGCGATATGCAGCACCGCGCGATTCTCGGTGACGTTGATCTTCTCGCCGGCGAACATCTGCGCCCGCCGCGCCTCGACCCCGGCGGCGCGCGCCAGATCGAGCAGCGCGATCACGGCAGAGGTGTCGAGCCGGTTCTTCGAATAATCGAGCAGCAATCCGTCGACCGTCAGCGAAAGCCGCTGGAAGCGCTGCGGATCAGCCGCGAACATCTGGCGCATCGACTGCGCTTCGACGCGGTCCTTATGAGCACGGAGGGCGGAGAAGGCGTTGGCAACTTCGGCCGCCGCAGCGGCTGTTCGGACGGCGGTCATCGAGTGCATCCTTCGCATAAGGCGGGGCCCAGAGGACATACGACGGCGTTCGCTCTCAGGCAAGGCTGTGCGCCCGCGGGGGGCTCGGCTTGAAAGTCCTTGGAAAGCCAAGCCTGATCGACCATTCTCGCCCGCGTTGAGACACGAGTCCTTTAGAGTGAAGTCTTGCAAAGCAAAGCCGACACCGAACTGGTTCGCCGTCAGAACCGAGGCTTAGTGCTCGAGGCGCTGCGGCGGGTCGGCATGATGGCGCGGGTCGAACTCGGCCGGACGACGGGTCTGAGCCCGGCGACCATCTCGGCCATCACGGGCGACCTCCTTGCCGAAAATCTCATTGTCACCGCCGCGATCGACGACAAGGCTGAAAAGCCACTCGGGCGCGGGCGCCCGCGCGTCGCGCTGTCGCTCAATCCCGAGGCCGGCTATGTGCTCGGCGTCAAGATCTCGCTGAATTCGGTGACGTTCATCCTCTCGGATTATTCCGGCCATCTCGTTGACCGGACGCGCCTTCCGATCCCGACCATGGGACCCGACGCGCCGCAGTTCGTGTCGCGCCTCGCTGTTGCGATCCGCGACTATCTGCGCCAGCGCGACATCCCGCTTGGCCAGGTGCCGGAGATTCCCATTGCCATTCCAGGCGTCGTCGACCGGACCACTGGCCGTCTCGTCTGGAGCCCGACTGTTTCGGTCGATGTCGGCGCCGTACCGGGGCCCCTCAGTGAGACGCTCGGCGTTCCGGTCTCGATGACCAACGACGTCGACATGATGGCGCAGGCCCTGAACTCGCGCGATCCGGTGCATTACGGCGGTACATTCGCGGTCATCTTCATCGCCTATGGCATCGGCATGGGGCTTTACGTCAATGGCCGCCTGTTCTCGGGCGCCTTTGGCTCCGGTGCCGAGTTCGGCCACACGAATCACGTGCCCGGCGGCCCGCTGTGCCGCTGCGGCCGCCGCGGCTGCGTCGAAGCCTATGTCGCGGATTATGCCATCTATCGGTCGGTCGAGCGCCTCCCACCCGACGAGCCGCCCGCCGACATCGATCCCGACGCGGAGACCATGGCGAAGCTCGAGGCGCGGGCGCGCGCAGGCGATGATCGCGTGCGCTCGGCCTATCATCAGGCCGGGCTTGCGCTCGGCTACGGACTTTCGCGCATGATGGGCCTCATCAACCCCGGCCGCGTCGTTCTCACCGGCCGCGGCATCGCCGCCTTCGACCTGATGCAGCAGGGCTTCAACACCGGCATCGAAGAAGGGCTGGTGACGGAGATCGCCAACATGACCGAGATCGAGGTGCTTTCGCCCGAGGACGATCTCGTCGATGTCGGTATTCTTGCCGGCGCGCTGCAGCGTCTCGACCGCGAGGTTTTCGCAAGTTCCGACCACGAGCCGGTCCCGGCGCGCAGGCGTCCGCCTCTGCCGGCTGTCGGAGTCCCGGCCAAGGCGTGAACGGCGCCCGTCAGCGCTTCAGCCATCCCGCGATGCGGTCGACCGCTTCGGCAATCTCGGCTTCGGCACCGGCAAAGGAAAAGCGGATATAGCCGTCGCCGCGCGCACGGTCGAAATCGAGCCCCGGCGTCGCCGCGACGCCGGCCTCGGTGAGCATGGCCTTGGCAAATGCGGCGGAATCATTGGTGAAGCGCCGGGTCGAGGCATAGACATAGAAGGCGCCGTCGACAGGGAAGAAATCGTCGAAGCCGATTTCGGGCAGCCGCTGCAGCAGCAGGCGCCGATTGGCGGCATAGCCGGCCTTGATCAGCTCGAGTTCCTCCGTCGCCTCGAAGGCCGCGAGCGCGGCGCGTTGCGAGAGATCGGGTGCCGAGATGTAGAGGCTCTGTCCGATGCGCTCGACCGGCCGGACCAGCGCCTCGGGCAGCACCATCCAGCCGATGCGCCAGCCGGTCATGCAGTAATATTTCGAGAATGAGTTGATGACGATCGCCTGGTCGGAAAAGGTAAGGGCGGTCGTCTCCGTCCCCTCATAGACGAGGCGATGATAGATCTCGTCCGAGATGAAGCGGATCCCGAGCCGATCGGCGGTGGCGATCAGCGCCCCGAGCGCCTCGGGCGTCATCATCGTACCGGTGGGGTTGGCCGGGCTCGCAATCAGGACGCCGGCAAGCGGGCCACTGGCATGCGCGCGCTCGAGCATTTCCGGTGTCACGGCGTGGCGGTCGCGCGCGGCCGTCGGCAGTTCGACGACATGCAGCCCGAGGGCTGCGAGAATGTTGCGATAGGCCGGATAGCCGGGCGCCGCGATCGCGACGCGGTCGCCATGGTCGAAGGCGGCGAGGAAGGCGAGGTTGAAACCCGCCGACGAGCCTGTGGTCACCGCGATGCGCGAAGCCGGGACGCTGACGCCGTGGAGTTCCTCATAGTGGCGCGCGATCCGCTCGCGCAGAGGCCGCCAGCCGAGCGCCTCCGTATAGCCGAGCCGACCTCCATCGAGCGCCGCCCGCGCTGCTTCGCGCACGAGCCGCGGCGTCGCAGCTCCGGGTTCGCCGATCTCCATGTGCAGAACACGCTGGCCTGCCGCTTCCAGGGCATTGGCTGCCGACTTCACGTCCATGGCGATGAACGGCGCAACGGCACTGCGGCGCGAGGGGCCATCTGACGGGCCGATCAACGGAACTTGTTCGTCTCTATTCATGCCGCGTGTTGTCCTTGTCGGCCAAGTCTTGCTATTGCCCCATTGATCTGGCCATCGATAGGCTGACCATGCGATGGCCGCGCTTTTACAGCGCCGGACCTTCTAGAGGAAGAACGGGTTCAGGGCATGTTGATGGCGGCGGGGCGGAAGTTGCAGGGCGTGGCACGCGGACTGCTGGCAGCGGCGGCCGGAGCGTCGATGCTATCGACGGCCTGCCTTTCTCCTGCGATCGCCCAGAGCGCCGACAGGCGCAACTTCATCCGCGATGCCGAGACCGAGGCGCTGATCCAGGATTATATCCAGCCAATCTTCAAGGCGGCCGGCGTGCGCTCCAGCTCCGTCCAGCTGTTCCTGGTAGAGGATCCGTCGTTCAATGCCTTTGTCGCTTCTGGCCAGAAGCTCGTCGTGAATACCGGCGCAATCATCGATTCGAAGACGCCGAACGAACTGATCGGCGTGTTGGCGCATGAGACGGGCCATCTCGCCGGCGACCATCAGGCCAAGCTGCGCGAACAGGTCGACAGGGCGAATACGCTGGCAACGATCGGCGCCCTGGCCGGCATCGGCGCTGCCATTGCCGGCTCGGCGACGGGGTCGGGTGACGCCGCGCGTGCCGGCGGCGGCATCGTCGCTGGATCGAGCGAGGCCGCCCGCCGCTCCCTGCTCGGCTATCAGCGCTCGGAGGAAATGGCGGCCGATCAATCGGCCCTCGTCTATCTGAAGAAGAGCGGCCAGTCCGCCAAGGGCATGCTGACGACCTTCAATCGCTTCGCCGACAACACGCTGTTTTCCTCGCGCGGGGTCAATCCCTATCTGCAGAGCCATCCGATGCCGCGCGAGCGCATCGACCTGATCGAGCGTGAGGCGAAGGCGAGCCCTTATTACAACACGAAGGATTCGGCTGCCCTGCAGGCGCGCCATGACATGGTCCGGGCGAAGCTCGTCGGCTTCACGGGTGATACGGACACGATCATGCGGCGCTATCCGCCGAACGACACGTCCCTGCCGGCACAATATGCCCGCGCCATCGCGGCCTATCGCAACGGCAACTCGCAGGGTGGTCTCACCATGCTGGACTCATTGCTGAGGGCGCAGCCGAAGAACCCTTATTTCTGGGAGCTGCAGGGCCAGATCCAGCTCGAGAACGGCCGCGCCGGCCTCGCCGTTCCCGGCCTTCGCAAGGCGGTGGCGCTCGCGCCGCGCTCCGGTCTTCTGAAGATCATGCTCGGCCAGGCGCTGGTCGAATCGGGCGACCCGAAATCGGTGAACGAAGCGGTCAAGAACCTCACCATCGGTCTCCGTGACGATCCCGACGTGCCGATCGGCTATCGCAGCCTCGCCCGCGCCTATGCGATGCGCGGCGAGATTCCGATGGCGGATCTTGCCACCGCGCAGGGCGAGTTTGCGGCCGGCAACTACGCCGCTGCCAAGGCTCATGCCGCGCGGGCGCAAGGCGCCCTGAAGCGCGGCTCGCCGGCATGGCTTCGGGCCGACGACATCGTGTCCTATACTCCCGCGAAACCGGGCTGAACCTATCCTCGCGGCGTGACCTCCACCGGCCGCCGCCGCCTCCATTCCAGCAAGGGTCCGTGCTTCATGTTCGAGATTTCCCCGACAAGTCCCCTCCGGGCGGCAGCGCGCGGTGCGCTGCTGATGGCCTCTTGCGCCGGCGTTGCAGCGGTGGTCGTTGCCGGCCTTGCCGCAGCACCGGCGGTGGCCAAGGCCGATCAGGCTGCCTTCGACAAGACGCAGCAGGAGGCGATCGGCGCGATCGTCAAGGACTACCTGATGCAGCATCCGGAAGTCATCCGCGACGCGATGCAGGAACTTGATCGCCGCCAGCAGATGGCGGAAGCAGACGCCAAGAAGGCGAATGTCGCAAAATATGCCGATCTCTTGTTCAATTCGAAGCGACAGGTCGTGCTCGGCAATCCAAACGGCGATGTGACGCTGGTCGAGTTCTTCGATTACAATTGCGGTTACTGCAAGCGTGCCCATGCCGACATGAAGCGGCTGATGGACGAGGACAAGGGCCTTCGCGTCGTGCTGAAGGAATTCCCGGTTCTTGGACCCGGCTCCGAGGAAGCCGCGCAGATCGCGGTCGTCGTGCACGAGATGGCGCCCGACAAGTACCAGGCCTTCTTCGACGAACTGCTGATGAGCAAGGGCGAGGTCAACGGCGCCCGGGCGCTGGCGGTCGCGACCGATATCGGCCTTGATGCGGACGCCATCAAGGCGCGGCTCAAGGAGCCGGAGATCGCCGCGACGATCAACGAATCATACGCCCTGGCGCAGGCGCTCGGCATCAATGGAACGCCGACTTACGTCATGCAGGGCGATGTCGTGGTCGGGGCCGTCGGCTACGATACGCTGAAGCAGAAGATCAAGTCCGTTCGTGATTGCGGCCAGGCGACCTGCTGATTGCCGCACGGGCCCTCGCAATCCACAAAGCTCCGCCCCTCCGAGGGCGGGGCTTTTCCTTTGCCGGCCGACCCCCTATAACCGGCGCGCTCCGGCCCGTGCGCTTTCGCATGGCCGGTGGCGGTCAACGGTTGCGGCAGAAGCCATTCGATGACGATTTCGGTCCTGGTCCTCAACGGCCCCAATCTCAACATGCTCGGCAAGCGGGAACCCGGCGTCTATGGCGCGCGGACGCTCGCGGAGATCGAGCAGGAGACGACGGCCTTCGGCGCCGCTCTCGGCATCAGCGTCGACTTCCGCCAGTCAAATCACGAAGGCATGCTGGTCGACTGGATCCATGAGGCGCTCGGGCGCTGCCGTGGCATCGTCATCAATCCCGGCGCCTATACCCACACCTCCATCGCGCTGCAGGACGCCATTCGTGCGGTCGGCCTGCCGACGATCGAAGTGCATCTGTCGAATGTCTTCGCCCGCGAGACGTTCCGCCACCATTCCTATATTTCTCCGGCCGCCCTCGGCGTCATCTGCGGGTTTGGCCCGCTCGGCTACCAGCTGGCGCTGACGGCGCTTCAGCCGCATGTCGTCTGATACGGACAAGGCAAGGTCGCTCCATGAAAGTGCGAAGCTCATGACGAACAAGACATCGACCATCGATCAGGAACTGATCCGCCAGTTGGCGACATTGCTGACCGAAACGGATCTCACCGAGATCGAGGTCGAGCATGGTGATCTGCGCATCCGCGTTGCGCGCAATCTCCAGGCGGCGCCCGTCGCGTATCAGGTCGCGCCCCAGGCACCACAGGCGGCGCCCGCTGCCGTCGTGATCCCGGCCGAGACGAGCCTTGCCGGTCACCCGGGCACCGTTCCCTCGCCGATGGTCGGAACGGCCTATCGCTCGCCGGAGCCGGGCGCGAAGACCTTCGTCGAGATCGGCGACACGGTCCGCGAGGGGCAGACGCTGCTCATCGTCGAGGCAATGAAGACGATGAACCAGATTCCCGCGCCGCGGGCAGGCACCGTGAAGGCGATCATGGTCACCGACGGGCAGCCGGTCGAGTACGGCGAACCGCTGCTGATCATCGAGTGAGCACCATTCAGCCGATGTTCAACAAGATCCTCATAGCCAATCGCGGCGAGATCGCCCTCCGGGTGCTCCGCGCCTGCAAGGAACTCGGCATCGAGACGGTGGCCGTCCATTCGACCGCCGATGCCGACGCGATGCATGTGCGCCTCGCCGACGAGAGCGTGTGCATCGGCCCGCCGCCGGCACGCGACAGCTATCTCAACGTCGCCTCGATCCTTGCGGCCTGCGAGATCACCGGCGCCGACGCCGTGCATCCGGGATATGGCT
The DNA here is from genome assembly GCA_035555375.1 of Kaistia sp. Lineage (GTDB taxonomy): Bacteria > Pseudomonadota > Alphaproteobacteria > Rhizobiales > Kaistiaceae > Kaistia. The sequence goes on from DATMGR010000041.1 coordinate 298,171, forward strand.
TTCTTTCCGAGAATGCGCGCTTCGCCGAGATCCTCGAGGCGCACAACCTCACCTTCATCGGGCCGAGTTCGAACCATATCCGCATCATGGGCGACAAGATCGAGGCGAAGCGCACGGCGCAGCGGCTCGGCATCCCGGTCGTGCCCGGCTCGGAGGGCGCGTTGAAGGACGAGGCCGACGCGCTGAAATGCGCCGCCGAGATCGGCTATCCCGTGCTGATCAAGGCCTCGGCCGGCGGCGGCGGGCGCGGCATGAAGGTCGCCCGCTCGGCGGCCGAACTGCCGATCGCCTATGCCACGGCGCGCTCGGAATCGAAGGCCGCCTTCGGCGACGACGCTGTCTATATGGAGAAATATCTCGAGAAGCCGCGGCATATCGAGATCCAGGTTCTGGGCGACGGCAAGGGCTATGCCGTTCATCTCGGCGAGCGCGACTGCTCGTTGCAGCGCCGTCACCAGAAGGTCTGGGAAGAGGCTGGCTCGCCAGCACTCAACGCCGAAGAACGCGACCGCATCGGCGCCGTCTGCGCCAAGGCGATCGGTGATCTCGGCTATTCCGGCGCCGGAACCATCGAGTTCCTCTATGAAAACGGCGAATTCTATTTCATCGAGATGAACACCCGCCTTCAGGTGGAGCATCCGGTGACCGAGGCGGTGACGGGCATCGATCTCGTCAACGAACAGATCCGCGTTGCCGCCGGGAGCGGGCTCTCGTTCCGCCAGGAAGAGGTCAAGTTCCAGGGTCACGCGATCGAGTGCCGCATCAATGCGGAGGATCCGCGGACCTTCACGCCATCGCCGGGCCTCATCACCTATTTCCATCCGCCGGGCGGGCTCGGCGTCCGTGTCGATTCAGGCGTCTATCAGGGCTACAAGATCCCGCCCTATTACGACAGCCTGATCGGCAAGCTCATCGTGCATGGCCGCAACCGCGTCGAATGCATGATGCGCCTTCGCCGGGCGCTCGACGAATTCGTCGTCGACGGGATCAAGACGACGATCCCGTTGTTCCGCGATCTGGTCGACGACCAGGACATCGCCGATGGCCGTTACGACATCCACTGGCTTGAGAAGAAGCTGGCGGTCCACCAGTAAGCGGCGAGGGCGGCGGCAAGCCGCCCGGGCGCAACGGCGAGTCGCCTCTTCTTTGCGGGCGCTTCGCGTGGCATGCTGTGATTCGTCGCCGGGGCGGGCGCGTCAGGCATCATTGCGGCAGGAGGATACGCCTCCCGGCCGCGACCACGCGGACGAAGCATGGCCAGGCAGTCGGATTCCTCGCTCCAGATCACCCCGCAGGTGCTGCTGAAGGCCTATGCCTGCGGCATCTTCCCGATGTCGGATTCGGCTGACGATCCGGGCCTCTACTGGATCGAGCCCGAGAGCCGCGGCATCTTTCCGCTCGAAAGCTTCCATGTCCCGCGCCGCCTCGCGCGCACGATGCGCGCCGAGCCGTATGAAATCCGCGTCGATACCGATTTCGAGGGCGTGATCGAGGGCTGTGCCGGCGATCCGCGCTCGACCTATCGCGACAAGACGTGGATCAACCGCCGCATTCGCCGCCTCTACGCCGAATTGTTCGACCTCGGCTTCTGCCACACCGTCGAGGCCTGGCAAGGCGGCAAGCTGGTCGGCGGCCTTTATGGCGTGCGCCTGCGCGGCGCCTTCTTCGGCGAGAGCATGTTCAGCCATGCGACCGACGCCTCGAAGATCGCGCTGGTTTATCTGGTAGCGCGGCTGAAGGCGGGCGGGTTCAGCCTGCTCGATGCGCAGTTCACCACCGAGCATCTCGAGCGCTTCGGGGCGATCGAAATCGACCGCGACGCCTATCACGCGCGGCTCGAAGCGGCCCTGACGATCGAGGGTGATTTCTACGGCTTGGCGGGCGGGGCGACGGTCGACGAGGTCTTGCAGTTGGCGAGCCAGACGTCATAGACGGCATGGTCGACGGCGTGCAGGCCGGGACTGTCGGCGAACATCCAGCCGGTGAAGATGCGGCGCACCTTGCGGGCGAGGGTGATCTCGTCGACCTCGACAAAGGCGTCGGTCTGCGGCGGCTCGGTCGGGGGGCGTGAGTAGCAGGCCCGCGGCGTCACCTGGAGCGCACCGAACTGCACCGTCTCGTTCATATAAACGTCGAAAGTGATGATGCGGCCGGTGATCTTGTCTAGACCGGCAAATTCGGCGACGGGATTGGTGATCCGCTCGGCGGAGGCGGGCAGGGCGACCGCGAGCAGGGTTCCTGCGGCGAGGAGGCCGATCGCGCCGCAACGGCGCACGAAGCTGAATGTCATGGGAAGCTGGAGAATCCACATCGCCGCAGTGATGGTAAAGGCTCTAACACGCGATTCCGGCGGGGAAAAGGCATAGGCGGGAACCTGCTGTCGCCGGTTGCTTCGGCCGGCGATCCCGACCTATGATCCAAGCTGACCTGTGTGGCCCTTTCCCTGCCGTTTCGAAGGGCTGCGTGCAGGCGCTTCAGCCCCTTCTCGGCGCCATCTCCCCCCGGCCGGCGTGAATGCCGATAACCGATATTTGAAGACGCGGCCTGTGGCCGCCTCATTTGGAAACGGGCCCGCAAGAGGCCCCGACATGACATGGAAACCGCCCACCACAGGCATCCGCTGTTCGGGGTGCTGCTGAAAGTGATATCGACCATCGCATTCACCGCGATGGCGACGCAGATCAAGCTTCTGGCCGACCGGATTCCCGCAGGCGAGGTCGCTTTCTTCCGCTCCGCATTCGCGCTCATTCCGGTGCTCACCTTTGTCGGCTTGCGGGGCCAACTCCCGACCGTGTTCCTCACGCCGCGGATCTCCGGTCACGTCCTGCGGTCGATCGCGGGGGCATCGTCGATGTTCTGCGGTTTCACGGCGCTTGGCCTGCTGCCGCTTTCGGATGCAACGGCCATCGGCTATGCGGCCCCGCTGCTGACGGTGATCTTCGCCGTCTTCCTGCTTGGCGAGGTCATCCGCATCTATCGCTGGACTGCGGTCGTCATCGGGCTGATCGGCGTGGTGGTCATCCTCTCGGGCTATGTCGAGCCGCAGGGTCCGGATCGCAGCGCCGTCGGCGCGATGTTCGCGCTGGCCGGGGCGACCTTCGGGGCGCTGGCCGCGACGCAGACGCGCCGGCTCACCTGGTCGGAGGAGCCGGCGACCATCGTCGTCTATTTCTCGATCTTCACAGCGCTGTTCATGCTGATGACGTCGCCTTTCGGCTGGGTCATGCCGGGTGCTACCGAATGGGTGCTGCTCGTGGGCTGCGGCATCGCCGGCGGCATCGGCCAGGTGTTGTTGACGCAGAGCTACCGCTATGGCGAGGCCTCGCTGATCGCGCCATTTGAATATGTATCGATGGTCTGGGCGATCCTTGTCGGCTATCTGCTGTTCGATACGCTGCCGGGCCTCACCATGTTGACCGGATCGGCGATCGTGATCGGATCGGGGATGTTCGTCATCTATCGCGAGCAGCAACTGGGGCGGCGCCGGGCGCGTGAGGCGGCCGCGGCGACGTCCTTCGATCCTGAAACCTGAAAGACGAGGAGACCCATGACGGCGATCGCAGTGACCATCGCAGGCTCGGATTCGGGCGGCGGCGCCGGCATTCAGGCGGATCTCAAGACGTTTTCCGCGCTCGGCGTCTATGGCGCCTCGGTGATCACTGCTTTGACTGCCCAAAATACGTTGGGGGTCACCGGCATCCATGACGTGCCGGCAGAATTCGTCACCGCCGAAATCGACGCGGTCTTCTCGGATCTTGCGGTCGACGCTGTGAAGATCGGCATGCTGTCGCGGCCGGAGGTCATTGCGGCCGTCGCCTCCGGGCTCGATCGATGGCAGCAGACGAAGGTCGTGTTCGACCCGGTCATGGTGGCGACCAGCGGCGACATGCTGCTGCGCGAGGAGGCCGTCGCGGTGCTCATCCGCGATCTCCTGCCGCGCGCGGCCTTGCTGACGCCTAACATGCGCGAGGCGGCGCGGCTGGTGGGCGGCGACGTCGCCTCGAACGAAGCCGAAATGGAGGCGCAGGCTGCGGCTATCCTCGCGCTCGGCACGCGGGCCGTGCTGCTCAAGGGCGGTCACGGCGAGGGCGATGAAAGTGCCGATCTGCTGCTGACGCCAGCCGGCAAGCGCTGGTATCGCGCGCCGCGCATAGCGACGAAAAACACGCATGGCACCGGCTGCACGCTGTCATCGGCCATCGCCGCCGGGCTCGCCCGTGGCGAGGATCTCGACACCGCCGTTGCGACCGGCAAACGCTATGTGACGGATGCCATCGCAGCGGCCGATCGGCTGACGATCGGCAAGGGCCACGGCCCGGTGCATCACTTCCACGCCTGGTGGTAACTGAAGAGGCGCGCATCCTTATCGGCGCGCACCTCCATGTGTCATTGCCGGATCTGTCCCGTGGCGGACGTCCCGACGGGCGAACGGCTCAGCCCTTGTAGGCGCGGAACGTCTGCTGCTGCTCGCCGAGCCCGGTGATGCCGAGGCGCACGCTGTCGCCGTCCTTCAGGAACCTTGGCGGCTTCATGCCCATGCCGACGCCGGGCGGGGTGCCGGTCGTGATGACGTCGCCGGGATCGAGCTGCAGGAACTGGCTGATATAAGCCACGAGATGGGCGACGCCGAAGATCATCGTCTTGGTGTTGCCGGTCTGGGCGCGCGTGCCGTTCAGATCCAGGAACATGTCGAGATTCTGCACGTCGGCGATTTCGTCGGGCGTGACCAGCCAGGGGCCGAGCGGTCCGAAGGTGGGCGAGCCCTTGCCCTTCATCCACTGGCCACCACGCTCGGTCTGGAATGCGCGCTCGGAGACGTCGTGGCAAACGGAGAAGCCGGCGACATAGGAGAGCGCATCGGCTTCCTCGATGTAGCTGGCGGTCTTGCCGATGACGATCGCGAGTTCGACTTCCCAGTCGGTCTTCTGCGAATTCTTCGGAATGATCACCGTGTCGTTCGGGCCGACGATGCAGTTCGGCGCCTTGTTGAACAGGATCGGCTCCGAGGGGATCGCCGCGCCGGTCTCATGCGCATGGTCGACATAGTTGAGGCCGACGGCGATGAAATTCCTCACTCCCTCGACGATCGGGCCGAGGCGGACGCCGGCGTCAACGGCCGGAAGCGTGGACGGGTCGACCGCGGCGATCTTGGCGATCGCACCATTCTTGAGCGTTTCCGGGGTGATGTCGGAGACGACGCCCGAGAGATCGCGGATCGTGCCGTCCTTGTCGAGCAGGCCCGGCTTCTCCGCGCCAGCGGCGCCGAAGCGTAGGATTTTCATCGTTATTCTCCGTGTTGGCGGCGGCGATCATGGTCGAGCATCCCGGGCGATGCAAGCGCCGCGAAGGGTCCATCCGGCAATGGATTGTTGCCGCAGGGGAACAGGTGGCCAGCGCTTTGTGTCGGCAAAAAACGTCAGCATCATTGACCTAATGCTCCGCCCGTGAGAACAGGACGCCGTCGGGGCGGAGAACAACATGGATCAATGGTCGGCTCTTCTCGCGTTCGCGTTGGTCACGGCGTTTACGCCTGGACCGAACAACGCCATGCTGATGATCTCCGGGGCCAATTTCGGGTTCCTGCGCAGCTTCCCGCATATGCTGGGGATCAGCCTCGGCTTCCCGCTGATGGTTCTCGCGGTCGGGCTCGGCCTTGGCGGGCTGCTGGAGGCCGATCCGCTCGTTCATCGCGTGCTGGCCTATGTCGCTTTTGCCTATCTGCTTTATCTCGCCTGGAAGCTCGCCTTTGCCGGCCGGGTCGATAACCAGGGCGTGCGGATCGGCAAGCCGATGCGCTTCATCGCGGCGGCACTGTTCCAGTGGGTCAACCCCAAGGCGTGGATCATGGCGGTGAGCGCCCTGGCTCTCTATGTCGCGCCGAACGAGCCCGTATTGTCGTCCGCCTCGCGCGTCGCGTCGGCCTTCGCGCTCACGGCCTTCCCGTCCACCGTCGTCTGGTGTCTGTTCGGAACGGCAATCTCGCGCTACCTCGACAGCGACCGCCGGGTTGCCATTTTCAACGGGACAATGGCTGTACTTTTGGTCGCGAGCATGGTGCCGACCCTGCTATGAGGGGCAGGGCGTGCGGCGGTGGCGTCACAAATCTGTTGTTCGCTTGGGCTAAGCGGTCTTTAATTTTCCATCAGCCGAGGACGAATCAGGATCATGTCGATCGCGGTTGCTCCCCGCCATCTTCGAACGTTGTTCCTCTCGGATGTTCACCTTGGCACGCGTGGCAGCCAGGTTGATCTTCTGTTGGACTTCCTGAAATGGCACGATGCGGAGACGATCTTCCTCGTGGGGGATATCGTCGACGGTTGGCGGCTCAAGAAGAGCTGGTACTGGCCGCAGTCGCACAATGACGTGGTCCAGAAGCTCCTTCGCAAGGGCCGCAAGGGCGCGCGGCTCGTCTACCTGCCCGGCAACCACGACGAGTTCCTGCGCGATTATCTCGGCACGCAGCTTGGCGGCGTCGAACTCGTCGACAGCATTGTGCACGAGACCGCCGACGGCAAGCGGCTGCTGGTGATCCATGGCGACCAGTTTGACGTGGTCGTGCGACATGCCAAGTGGCTCGCCTTCCTCGGCGACGGCGCCTACACGTTGGCGCTCGGCCTCAACACCATCCTGAACAAGATCCGCCGCCGTCTCGGTTTCGACTATTGGTCGCTTTCGGCATGGGCGAAGCTCAAGGTCAAGAACGCCGTCAATTTTATCGGCACCTTCGAGAACGCGCTCGTCACCGAGGCGAAGCGGGTCGGCGCCGACGGCGTCGTCTGCGGCCACATCCATCATGCGGCGCTGCATGACGAGTTCGGCATCCGTTATATCAACACCGGCGACTGGGTCGAAAGCTGCACCGCGATCGCCGAGCATCACGACGGACGGCTCGAGATCCTGCGATGGTCTGCCATCGCCAAGGACGAGCCGTTCATCGTCGATTCCGATACGAAGGTCGATCAGGTCGCGGCATGAGCCGGATCCTCATCGCGAGCGACGCCTGGCACCCCCAGATCAACGGGGTGGTACGGACGCTCGAGCGTCTTTCGCGCCATCTTCCCGAATTCGGGGCGGACGCGATCATGCTGACGCCGGATGGCTTCAATACGATCCCGTGCCCGACCTATCCTGAAATCCGCCTGACGGTGGCGCCGCCCGGCTCCATCGCCCGCAAGCTCGACGCGATCGATCCCGATCACGTGCATATCGCGACGGAAGGGCCGATCGGCTTTGCCGTCCGGCGCTGGTGCATCCGTCGTCGGCGGCTGTTCACGACGAGCTATCACACCCGCTTTCCGGAATACCTCGCGGCGCGCCTGCCGATTCCGGTCAACTGGACCTATGCGATGCTGCGCGGCTTCCACAACGCCGGCGCGGGCTGCATGGTCTCGACCCGCTCGATGGAGCAGGAGCTTCAGGGCCGCGGCTTCCGCAATCTGATGCGCTGGTCGCGCGGCGTCGATGCCGAGATCTTTCATCCCGGCCGGAACCGCGCGGTGCTCGACCTGCCGCGGCCGATCTATCTCTATGTCGGCCGCGTGGCGGTCGAAAAGAATATCGGTGCCTTCCTCGATCTGAAGCTGCCCGGCAGCAAGGTCGTGGTTGGTGACGGGCCCTCGCTTGAAGGGCTTCGCCGCGCTCATCCCGAAGTGTCGTTCCTCGGCACGCGGGTCGGCACGGAGCTCGCCGATATCTATGCCGCCTCGGACTGCTTCGTCTTTCCGAGCCGGACCGATACGTTCGGCGTCGTGATGCTGGAGGCCATGGCCTCGGGCCTGCCGGTCGCGGCCTTTCCTGTTGCCGGTCCCCGCGATGTCGTCGGCAATTCAGGCGCCGGTATTCTCGATGAAGACCTGCAGGCTGCGGCGCTCGCAGCGCTCGCGATCCCGCGCGAGCGCTGCCGCCAGATTGCGCTGCAAAGCTCCTGGCAGTCGGCAACGCGCCAGTTCCTCGACAACGTATCCGGCGTCCACCGTACCTTCGCGAGCCACGCCTTCGCGTGAAGCTGGTCAGGTCCGGACCGGAATCCGGACCTCGCAGCCGCCGAGACCGGTGCGCGGATCGAAGGTGGGCGGATAATATTCGACCATCGTCACGCTGCTGTCCGGATATGCACGCTGGTTCTGCGCCATCCATTCGAAGGCCGCGCCGCAGGTGCCCCCGATCGCCGAGACATGGCCGCGATGCTGGAACACGGCAAAGCTGAGCGCGGGAATACGTACGCCGACCAGCCCATCGGGCAGTTCATCCAGAGAGCGCACCGGCACCGCGGCCAGATAGTCGAAGCCGTCGTCGCGCTCGTCCTCGGACTTGAAGCAGACGCCATAGGCGTCGAGCGTCCGCAACTGGCCGGGGATGGTGTCGATGAACGGCCCGAAGCGTTGCCAGAGCAGCGGAATGCCGCCGCGGTCCTCATAGCGAAAGAAGCGGCGAAGACCGGCGAGCAGCAGGCTGTCGACGGAGCGGATTTCTGGCGCTTCGATCGTATCGGGCACTGTGTCGGGCATCAGGATTGGCTCCACGAGTTTGAGGTTGGCGAGAGACGCACGCGCCCTGGCCGCATCCGGCGTCAGGCCGAACTGGTCGCGGAAGGCGCGAGAGAAGGCTTCATGTGAGCCGTAGCCGGCCGCGAGGGCGACGGCGAGGATGTCGGGCGCGCCGGCGGCGAGCGCACGGGCGGCCTCAGACAAGCGCCGGCCGCGGAGGTGCTGCGAGAAGGATCGGCCGGTCGTCAGCGCAAAGCTGCGCGACAGGTGGAAGCGCGACAGGCCGACCAATGCGGCGATTTCGTCCAGCGTCACCGGTCGCTCGAAATGTTGCTCGATATACCAGAGCGCCTTGCGCACCGCGTCCATGGCCATGCCCGCCGTCGATCCCCAACGGAGCTGAGAATAGCCCGATCCGTGCGTGCCGCTTGATCGCGCTTGCGCCCGCTCGCTCGCCTTGCTAGCGAGCCTCATGGTCACCATCGACGATATCGAAGCTGCCGCCCGCCGCATTGCCGGCGAAGCCGTTCGCACGCCGCTCCTCGCGAGCGCGGCGCTCGATGCACGACTGGGCGGGCGCGTTCTGATCAAGCCCGAGACGCTGCAGCGGACAGGCTCGTTCAAGTTTCGCGGTGCCTACAACGCCATTGCCGCGCTCAAGGATTCCGAACGCGCCGCCGGCGTCGTCGCGGTCTCCTCGGGCAACCACGCGCAAGGCGTCGCCGCCGCGGCAGGTCTTTTCGGGATTTCCGCCACCATCATCATGCCGGATGACGCGCCGCAGGCAAAGCTCGAGGGTACGCGCCGGCTTGGAGCCACCGTCGTCACCTATCATCGCGCCGGCGGGGCTGATCGCGAGGCGATCGCGGCTGAGATCACGGCACGGACGGGCGCCCGGCTGATCCATCCCTATAACGAGCCTCTCGTCATCGCTGGCCAAGGCACCATCGGACTGGAGATCGCCGAGGATCTCGCGGCTCGCGACCTCGCCGCCGATGCCGTTCTGGTGCCCTGTGGCGGCGGCGGCCTCTCCTCCGGCGTTGCGCTCGCGATGCACCACCGGATGCCAGAGGCTGGCGTCCATCTGGTGGAACCGCAGGCATTCGACGACTACGGCCGCTCGCTGGCCTCAGGGCGCATCGAGCACAATGCGGCCGCCTCCGGCTCGGTCTGCGATGCGCTGCAGGCGGCGGCGCCGGGTGCGATCGGCTTCGAGATCAATCGACGCGTCGCCGCCGGCGCGCTTGCCGTCACAGATGACGAGGCCCTGGCCGCTGTCGCCTTCGCCTTCCACACGCTGAAGCTCGTCGTCGAGCCGGGCGGTGCGGTCGCCCTGGCCGCGCTTCTCGCCGGCCGCTTTGACGCGGCAGGACGCACGGTGGTCATCGTGCTCTCGGGCGGAAATGTCGATGCTGCGATGCTGGCGCGCGCACTCGCAGCCGGCTGAAGGCGATGCAAATTCGGTGATATGAATGGCCTTGCCGCGCGGCGGTTGATACGCTTCAAAACCTGATGTCGGACTCGCAGGCGTAATCCCCCGCCGCGCCGTTTCCTTCTCCAAATCGATTGCGCTCATGCCCGCCGCGCCCCCGCTTTTCAGCGCTCGTCTTTCGTTCTTCTATGCCGCTTCCTTTCTGGTGAGCGGCATCGTCGTGCCGTTTCTGCCCGTCTGGCTGAAGGATCGAAGTTTCACTCCCGAGGAGATCGCCGCCTGCCTCGCCTTTCCGCTGGCTGCCCGGCTGATCGCGACTCCGGCCGGCGGTTGGCTGGCTGATCGGGTGCCGAACCGCCGTATGGCGATCATCCTGTTCGCGGGGATCGGACTGCTGTTCTTCATTCCGGCCGCACTGGTTCGGCACAATCTGACGACCCTGGTGCTGACCGGCCTTGCTGTCACGGCCTGGCAACTGATCCAACCGGCCGTCGATGCGCTGTCGCTCACCGGCGTGCGCCGTTTCGGTCTCGATTATGGACGGATGCGCGTGTGGGGGTCGATCAGCTTCGTCTGCGCCAGCCTTGCAGGAGGCGCCATCTTCGGAGCCTTCGGCGCGCCGATCCTGGCGCCGATGATCATCGCCGCCTTCGCCATCTGCCTCACGGGTGCGTTTCTGCTGCCGGTCACACCGAAAGCCGAACGCCTGGCAGACGATGCGAACCGTCAGCCGGGCAAGTCGGCGCGCAAGATCCTGCTGAGCCCGGCCTTCCTCGTCATCGCCTCGACGACCGGCCTGATCCAGGCGAGCCATGGCCTTTTCTATTCTTTCGGCACGATCGAGTGGCAGGCACTCGGCTTTTCAGGCAGCGAGATCGGCCTCCTGTGGGCGACCGGCGTCGTCGCGGAAATCGTGATGTTCGCGATATCCAGCCGATTCCTGCGCCTTCGCGCCGAGACGCTCATTCTCTCTGGCGCCATCGCGGCTGCCATCCGCTGGACTCTCTTGCCGCTGGTGACGAGCCTTGCGGCGAATCTCCTGCTGCAATCGCTGCATGCCTTTACCTTTGGAGCCGCGTTTGTCGGCATGCAGCTCGCCATCGCGCGTACGGTGCCGGAGGAGATGACGGCCTCGGCGCAGGGGCTCTGCATGATGGCTGCGGGCGGGCTGATGGCGCTGACGACCCTGATGGCCGGACCGCTTTATGCGCAGCTCGGCGTGCACGCCTTCTGGGTGATGACGGCGTTTGCCGCGCTCGCCGCGATCATCATTCTGGCGGCGCGTTTCCCGCTCAGCCCCAAAGGGCAGGCGTCGGCGGACTGACCAGGCTTCCGCGGTATTCGAGGCCGGGTTCGCGGTCCCGTGCGAGCAGCAGCGGTCCGTCGAGGTCGACGAAATCCGCCTGCTGAGCCAGGAGCACCGCTGGTGCCATGGCAAGGGACGTCCCGACCATGCAGCCGACCATGACAGCGAGACCATTGGCGCGGGCGGCGGCGAGCACGCCGAGCGCCTCGGTGAGCCCACCGGTCTTGTCGAGCTTGATGTTGACGGCGTCATAGCGGTCCGCCAGCGCAGAGCAGTCCTCTGCGCTGTGCAGGCTTTCGTCGGCGCAGACGGGAACGAGCCGCTCCGTGACGCGCAACAGGTCATCGGCGCCGACGGGCAAGGGCTGCTCGATCAGTTCGACGCGGGCATCGGCGCAGGCGCGCATGAGCGATGGAAACGCCTCGGCCGACCAGGCCTCATTGGCATCGACGATGAGCCGCGCCGCCGGGGCGCCCCGACGCACAGCCGCGATCCGGGCGTCATCGCCCTCGCCGCCGAGCTTCACCTTGAGCAGCGGCCTGTCTGCTGCGCTGCGCGCCGCGGCCTCCATGCTTTCTGGCGTGCCGAGGCTCAGCGTATAGGCCGTCGTAAGCGGCCGCGGGGCGGCGATGCCGAGGCGCTCGGCAGCGCGGACGCCGCTCTTCTTGGCTTCGAGATCCCAGAGCGCGCAATCGAGGGCGTTGCGCGCGGCGCCCGGCGGCAGCGCGACCTGCATGCCGATCCTGTCGATATCGCCGGCGATCGCGAAGCTCTGCGTGCGGATCGTCTCGACGACGCCTTCGACGGTCTCGCCGTAGTGGGCATAAGGGACACATTCGCCGCGACCGACCTGGTCGCCGTCTTCAATGGTCGCGACGACCACGGTCGCCTCGGTGCGCGACCCGCGCGAGATGACGAAGGAGCCGGCGGTCGGCCAGCGTTCGACGGCGACCGAGAGCTTGCGGATGGTCATGATATCAGGCCACTGCCGCCATAGAGGCGGATGATCTCCGCGACGATCGGCTCGACGCCGGTCCGGATCGGGTCGACCGCCGGCAGGTCGAGCCGCGCCCCTGTGTCGCGGAGCAGCGTCGTCGCCTCATCGTCGGAGAGGGCCGCGGTGTTGATCGCGATACCGACGCAGCGGATGGCCGGATTGGTCAGCCGGCCGCATGTCACCGTCAGCTCGATCACTTCTTCGATCGAGGGGAGTGGATGAGCAACGCCGCGCATGTGGCTGCGCGTTGGTTCGTGGCAGACGACGAAGGCATCGGGCTGCGCGCCATGAAGGAGACCAAGCGACACGCCGGCGAAGGAGGGGTGGAACAGCGACCCTTGACCCTCGACCAGGTCCCAGTGATCAGGCGCGGCCGCGGGGGCGATCCACTCGACGGCGCCAGAGATGAAGTCGGCCACCACCGCATCGATCGCGACGCCTCGTCCGGAGATGAAGACGCCCGTCTGTCCGGTCGCGCGAAAATCGGCGTCGAGGCCGGCCTTGCGCATGCCGGTTTCGAGCGCCAGCGCCGTATATTTCTTGCCGACCGAGCAATCGGTTCCGACAGTGAGCAGCCGCATGCCGGAACGTTTGGTGCCCTTGCCGGTAGCGAAGCGCTCGCTCGAATGACGAACATCGTGCAGAGCGCGGCCGCTGCGGGCGGCCGCATCGCGGATGGCCGGGCTGTCGGCGAGACGGGAATGCAGACCACTCGCGACATCGAGGCCTGAATCGAGCGCGGCGACGATCGTGTCGACCCAGTGCGCCGGCAGCACGCCGCCGGCATTCACCGCGCCAACGATCATCGTTCCGACGCCGGCCGCCTTCGCTTCGGCGATCGTCATGTCGGGCACGCCGGCATCGGCCTTGCAGCCCGGAAGTCGCAGTTGGCCGACACACCATTCCGGTCGCCAATCGACGATGCCGAGGGCAGTCTTGGCGGCAAGAGCATCGGGAACGTCACCCAAAAACAACAGATAGGGTGTCACGATCTGCATCGAACGGCTTCCTTTCAGTGGGAGCTTGCCGGACTTCCCATCCTCGTGTCAGTAGGATGTTTCGGACGGGAGCTTATGGGCGACCGCAAGGCGTCACAAGGGTTGCCACGGGCACCAGGTCCGAGAAGGGCTCATCAACGGTATGGTTGTGGCGGCAGAAGCAGCGGCTCATCTTGAGGCGAACGATTCGGATGGCGGGCTTCGCCTCGTTCCGCATGGACCGTGGACGCTGAGCAATGCCGACCAGCTCGAAGCCGAGGTTGACAAGGCCGTTGCAGCCGCCTCCGACAAGGCGACGCTGATCGATCTTTCCGACGTCGATCACATCGATACGGCCGGCGGCTGGCTGATCACGCGGCTCGAACGCGAGATCACGGCGAAGGGCGGCAAGGTCGATGTCGAGGGCGGCTCCGACAATGTGATGCGCCTTCTTTCGGCGCTCGAATCCGTTGAACGCGAGCTGCCGCCGCGCCGCAAGCACATCGGCGTCGGGCTCGAATTGCTCGAGGGGATCGGCCGCGCGATGTATGGCACCGTCTCCGATCTGGAGGCGGGGCTCAACATTCTCGGCGGCGTTGCCGTCGGCCTCTTGAACGCGGTGCGGCATCCCTCGCGTTTCCGCATCACGTCGGTCGTCTCACACATCGATCGTGCTGGCCTGCGCGCGGTCCCGATCATCGCGCTGATGTCGCTGCTGATCGGCGCCATCATCGCCCAGCAGAGCGCCTTCCAGCTGCGCAGCTTCGGCGCGGAGGTCTATGCCGTCGATCTCGTCGGCGTGCTGGTTCTTCGAGAGCTGGGCGTGCTGCTCACCGCCATCATGATCGCCGGCCGCTCCGGAAGTGCCTTCACGGCCGAAATCGGCTCGATGAAGATGCGCGAGGAGATCGACGCGCTCGACGTGATCGGTCTCGATGTCAACGAAGTGCTCGTGCTGCCGCGCATCATCGCGCTGATCATCGCGCTCCCGCTGCTCACCATCATTGCAGATTTCGCGGCGCTTGTCGGCGGCGGCCTCGTCAGCTGGATTTATGTGGGGCTGCCGCCCTCGGCGTTCATCATGCGCCTGCGCGATGCGGTCGCGATCAATACGTTGATGGTCGGCCTCATCAAGGCGCCTTTCATGGCGCTGATCATCGGCATCATTGCGGCGACCGAGGGCTTCCGCGTCGAGGGGAGCGCCGAGTCGCTCGGCGCGCGCACCACCTCCTCGGTCGTGAAGGCGATCTTCATGGTGATCGTCGTCGACGGCCTGTTTGCCATCTATTTCAGCGCCGTGAGCTACTGAAATGGCCGTCCGGAAAAACGCTGTTCCTGTCCGGAGTGAGATCGTCATCCGCGGGCGCGGCATCACGGTCGGCTTCGGCGAGCGCAAGATTCTCGAGGATCTCGATATCGACGTCTATCGCGGCGAAATCCTCGGCATTGTCGGCGCCTCCGGGACCGGCAAATCCGTGCTGCTCCGGACCATTCTCGGGCTGCAGCCCAAGACAAACGGTTCGGTCGAGATTCTCGGCCAGCCCTATGACGATGCAGAGCCGGCGATCCGGGCCCAGATCGACCAGCGGCTCGGGGTCCTGTTCCAGCAGGGCGCGCTCTTCTCCTCGCTGACCGTTCTGCAGAATGTCGAGTTCCCGATGCGGGAGCATCTGCGGCTCTCGCCGCGGCTGATGGAAGAGCTGGCGCGGCTGAAGATCGAGCTGGTCGGCCTCGCGCCGGAGGCGGCGGATCGTCTGCCCTCGGAGCTTTCCGGGGGCATGATCAAGCGTGCAAGCCTCGCACGGGCGCTGGCGCTCGATCCCGACATCGTCTTCCTCGACGAGCCGACCTCGGGCCTTGATCCGATTGGCGCTGCCGAGTTCGATGAACTGATCGCGACGCTGCGCGCGACTCTCGGCCTCACCGTCTTTATGGTCACGCACGATCTCGACAGTTTGCACACGGTTTGTGATCGAATCGCGGTACTTGGCGATCGGCATGTTTTGGTAGAAGGAACGATGGCGGACATGCTGGCGTTCGATAATCCCTGGGTTCAGAAATATTTCCGCGGCGCGCGCGCGCGTCGCCTTCAGGCATAGGCGACAAGCATGGAAACCCGGGCCAACTACGCGACGATCGGTATCTTCACCCTCGCGGTGATCGTCGCCTGTTTCGCCTTCGTCTATTGGCTTGCGCGCTATGACGAGAACGGCGCCCGCAAGCCAATGCGCATCCTGATCCCGGGATCTGTCACCGGCCTCGCGACCGGCAGCCAGGTGCTCTTCAACGGCATTCGCATCGGCGATGTCACCAGCCTTCGGATCAACCCGCAGGACCCCAATCAGGTCGAGGCCATGGTCTCGGTCGATCCGAACCAGCCGATCAAGTCCGATACCAAGGCCTCCGTCGGCGTCCAGGGCCTGACCGGCATCGCCTCGATCGAGTTCCGTGGCGGCTCGGCCAATCTGCCGAGCATTTTCGACGAGCAGGAAATCCCGACGCTGACGGCGCAGGGCTCGGGTCTCAGCGAAATCCTCGAAAGCGCACAGGAACTGCTGAAAAAGGCAAACGGCACAGTCGACCGGATCAACACGGTCCTCGATACCGCGCAGCCCTCGGTGAACACGACCCTCGCCAATGTCGAGAAGTTCACCGGCGCGCTCGCCGATAATTCTGACGGCGTCAATGATTTCCTCGCCAATGTCTCTGATCTCTCCAAGAAGATCGGCGATCTCTCAGGCAATCTCCAGGGGCTGGTCGGCAAGGCCGACAATATCCTGGCGGCCGTCGATCCAAGCAAGGTCGGCCACGCGATCGATCAGATCGACACGGTGGTCACGAAACTCTCGACAGCTGCCGATTCCTTCCCGCAAATCGTCGACAACGTGACGAAAATCTCTGGACAGTTGTCCGATACGGTCGATTCCGCCCGCAAGATCATCGATGCCGTCCAGGTCGAGGCCGTGAAAAGCACGATCCAGGATGTCGCGACCGTCGCGCGGCGCGTGCAGACCGCCACGGTCGATATCAACAAGATCGTGTCCGACGCCCAAAAGGCGGTCAGCGACGCGCGTGACTTTGTCGGTTTCGTCAAGAACCAGCAACCGCAGGTTGACCAGATTGTCGCCAATACCGACCAGTTGATGGGCCGGCTCAATCAGGCGTCGGCACGGCTCGACTCGATCCTCGGCGGCGCCGACGACATTGTGAACGACCCGAACAGCAAGAACTTCTTCAAGGAGGCGGCTGCTGCCGCGGCATCGATCCGCAAGGTCGCCGACGCCTTCTCCGGCCGGGCCGACGAAATCTCGAAGAACATTGCCGATTTCACGGGGCAGGGCCTTCGCAATATCGATCAACTCGTGACTCAGTTGCAGCGTGCGACGAGCCAGTTCAATCGCACGCTGAATTCCGTGCAGAACAACCCGCAGGGCTTCGTTTTCGGCAATCCGACAGTCAAGGACTATAACCGGAAATGAGCCTTCTGATCCCGTCTCCCGGCAGAGCGAGGCCCCAGTCGATGGCTGCGATAAAGCGATCCCTGCCATTTGGCGTTGTGATGACCGTTGCCCTGGCGATGTTGCTCGCCGGCTGCGTCAGCAAGCTGGTGACGACACCACCGCCCAACACCTATGACATCGCCGGGCCAACAAACCTGCCGAAGGTAAGCGGGGCGGGCAGCGCCCAGATCCTGGTGCCGGCGCCGTCGGCGCTGCAGATTCTCGCAACGCAGCGCATCGTCGTCTCGCGCGGCCCGCTGATGGCGTATTATCCAAATGCCCAATATCCGGACACGCTGCCGAATGTCCTGCAGGCCCGCATCATCGAGACCTTCGAGCGTTCGAAACAGGCGCATGCGGTCGGGCGCCCCGGCGAGGGACTGTCGATCGACTACCAGCTGCTGACTGACATTCGCAGCTTCAATGTCGTGGTCGGTCCGGCCGGCATGGTCGCCGAAGTGGAAATCTCGGCCCGCATCCTGAACGACCGCAACGGCCGCATCGTCGATTTCAAGGTCTTCAAGGCCACCGCGCCTGTCGCCGCCGATACGGCTCCGGAAGCGATCGCCGGCCTCAGTGCGGCGCTTGACGTCGTGCTGGTCGATCTCGCACGCTGGGTGCTGGTCAAGCTCTAGGGCGGATCGGCCTTCACGATTGGTCGGAGCCCGGCCTGTCCGGCCGTCGCCGCGATGCGGATCGTCGGTCTGTGGCGACGATGCGCTGGTGTCTTCAGGCTGAGTCGCGTCGCAGTGGGTCGACCTCGACGACGACGAGGTTGCGGCCGCCGCTTTTCGCGCCATAGAGGCAGCTGTCGGCGCGCTCAATGATCGTCTGCGTGGTATCGCCAGGCCGGAAACCGGCGATGCCGATCGAGATGGTGACGCGCCTGAGCCGCTCTCCGGTCGAACGCTGCCGGATCTCCCGCCCCATTACGGCTTCCCGGATGGCCTCGCCGATGATGATCGCCTGGGCGATCGGGGTGCGCGGCAGGATGATGGCGAACTCCTCGCCGCCATAGCGGCAGGCGGTGTCCTGGCCACGGACATTCTGCTTCACGGCAAGAGCGACGAGGCGCAGAACATGGTCGCCCGTCTGATGGCCGTAACGGTCGTTGAACGATTTAAAATTGTCGATGTCGGTGAACAGCAGCGACATCGGTGTTTCTGTTGCCGCAGCCTCCGCGATCGCGGCCGCCAGGGCGTCGTCGAAATGCTTGCGGCTGGCCAGCGTCGTCAGTTGGTCGCGGAGCGATTCATGGCGGATGTGATCGAGGCTGGTCTGCAGCATGTCGAGTTCGGCGCGGGCCTCGGCGAGTTCCGTCTCGATCCGCCGCTTGCGCTGGTCGATGATGCGGGACGCCGCCACGAGACGGCTCACGAGATCTTCCGTTGAATATCGTGGATCGGGATTGTTGATCGCATCGCGCGCCATGGCGAGGCGAATGGCAGTATCAGAGGCGTCGCTGAGGGCCGCCGTCGCGATCATCTCGGAGATCGCCTCCAGCCTGTCCGGGGCGCCGTCGACCGCCGTCGGATCCGAGGCTTCGCCGAGGAAGACCCGGTGCAGTGAAGACACCTCGTCGCACGAAAGATGGCCGCGCTCTCGAATGATGCCGTCGATCGCTTCGTTCAGGAGAGGATCCCGCTCAGCCACATAGGCATACCAGAGCGCGTAATACTGTGGCTCCGCCGGAAGGTCATATGCCTTCAACAGCGCGAGCGCACGGTCCGCCAACAGTGCGGTATCCTTGAAGCTGCCCCCGACCATGATCCCCCGATCTGATCGCGCCGATCAAACCCCGATTGCGCCGGGTACAATCTGAACGCGAACTTCTAACGAGGAGCTAATGCAAGCCGAGTGCCAGCCGCAGCGCAAAGACTGTCGACTATGATACTTAATGACGCCTAAACGTCGGTGGATGGCAGCTTCGGCCAACGCACCGACATCTCGACAGGGGGAATGTCAGGAGGAGGGGATACGGACGGGGCGCAGCAGGAACTGCGGCACGTGATCGCCAAGGCCGATCACCCGCTCGCCGCCATCGTCACGGTCGCGACGCTGGGGACGCTCCGGCCGGACGGCCTGCTGCCGACGGGTCGCCTCGCGGCGGCCTTCCGCACTCGGACGGACCGGCTCTTCCGCGACGCGAGGCGCCGTAGCTGCCGGCTTCGCCTCGGGCACATTCTCCTGCGGCTCGCTGGACTTGGCGGCCTCGGCTGCACGGGGGGCGCGAGGCGCCCGCTCTGCACGAGGTGCGCGTGCGGGGCGCTCACCGCGCTCCGGACGCTCCGTCCGTTCGCGGCTGGGTGCCGCACCGACGGGATCGCCGAGCCACTTCACGCCGTCGCCGGTCAGCTTGTCGATGGCCGAAAGATATTTCTGGTCGGCCGGGGCCACCAGCGTCATGGCCGTGCCCGACCTTCCAGCACGGCCGGTGCGGCCGATCCGGTGGACGTAGTCGTCGGCATGCGTCGGAATATCGAAGTTGAACACATGGCTGACATCAGGGATGTCGAGACCGCGTGCCGCCACGTCGCTCGCGACGAGCAGCGTGATCTTGTTGTGCTTGAAGCCGTCCAGCGTCGCCATGCGTGCCCGCTGGTCCATGTCGCCATGCAGCGCGCCGACCGAGAAGCCATGCTTCTCCAGCGAGCGCGCGAGAACGGCGACTTCGCGCTTGCGGTTGCAGAAGATGATCGCGTTCTTGAGATCGACCGCGTTGCGGATGAGTTCGCGCAGCGTCTCGCGCTTCTCGGCAGATTCGCGGCCGACTGCCACGAACACCTGCGTCACCGTCTTGGCGGTCGTCGCGGGCTTGGCGACTTCGATCCGGGCCGGGTTCGACAGGAACGTATCTGCAAGATGCTCGATCTCCGGCGGCATCGTCGCCGAGAAGAACAGCGTCTGGCGGCCGAACGGCAGCAGTTTGCTGATGCGCTCGATATCCGGGATGAAGCCCATGTCGAGCATGCGGTCGGCCTCGTCGATCACGAGGATCTCGACGCCGGTCATCAGAAGCTTGCCGCGCTCGCAATGGTCGAGCAGGCGGCCGGGCGTGGCGATGAGCACGTCGACGCCGCGATCGAGCTTCTTTTCCTGTTCGTTGAACGAGACGCCGCCGATGAGCAGAGCGACGTTCAGCTTGTGGTTCTGGCCGTATTTATTGAAATTCTCCTCGACCTGCGCCGCGAGTTCGCGCGTCGGTTCGAGGATCAGCGTGCGCGGCATGCGGGCGCGAGCCCGGCCCTGCTCGAGCAGGGTGATCATGGGCAGCACGAAGCCGGCCGTCTTGCCGGTTCCGGTCTGGGCGATGCCCAGAACGTCGCGGCGGTTGAGCACGTGCGGAATGGCCTCGGCCTGAATCGGCGTCGGCGTGGTGTAGCCGCTCGATTCAACGGCAGCCAGCACTTTGGGACTGAGCCCGAGCGTAGAGAAGGATGTGGTCAAGAAGAAAAAGGCCCGAAGGCTGCGTGGGACAGCGAGAGAACGCCATCACCATCGATGAGTGACGCTGGCAAATACCCGCATCGGTGACGATTTGTCAAATCTTTTGAAGGAATTCGGCGCTTTTGGCGGCGATTCGCGCCGAACTTAGTTACTGGCCGGCCCAAATCGGTAGGTGCCGTCGTCGTCGACGAAGAGTTCATAGCTCTGGTCGGTGTCCTGGGCCGGGTCGACGACCTCGACGAAGACGCTCAAACCGTCCGGGTCCGATTCGGCGACGAAATCGGAAATGTCGAGCTTGAGCTGCTGAAGCTCGGTGATCTCGATCGAGCGCTCGACCTGGACCGACCCGTCGACACCGGTCGCGATCCACTGCACGAACAGCCGCGCTGTCGGCTTCGGCGTCGCTGTACGGGCGACGAGAATGCGATAGACGCCCTTGCGCCCGTCTTTCTCCCAGCTGCCTGCGATACGGAGGTCCTGGACCGAGGGATCGAGCGAACTGACGGTGTCGGAAACCGCATCGGCACGCGCAGCACCGGCGACCGGCGCGAGCAGGGCGGTGGCGACTACCAATGCTGCGGCGGAGCGCGCGGCCGAGCGCCAAAGGCTGTTGGGCATGATGTCCTCCCTGTCCGGACGACGGAGATGCGTCACCTATCGCGTCATTGCGGGCTGCCGGCAAGATACGACATCGGCTTAGCCGGCCACGCCCAGCGTTGCGATCGCGAGAATGACATAGCGGCCGACTTTGCCGATCGCCACCAGCAGGACGAAGCTCCAGAGCGGCTGTCGCAATGTGCCGGCGACCACCGTGAGTGGATCGCCTACGATGGGCAACCAGGACAGGAGCAAGCTCCATCGGCCGACCTTGTGGTACCAGCGCTGTGCACGGCCAAGCGCCGTTTCGCTGACCGGAAACCAGCGGCGATGTCGGAAATGCTCGAGAAAGCGGCCGAGCAGCCAGTTGATGATCGCGCCGAGCACGTTGCCGGCGCTGGCCGTCGCGATGAGCAGCCAGGGCGCGACGTCGCCCTTGAGCAGCAGCGCGATCAGCACCGCCTCGGATTGCGCCGGAAGGAGCGTTGCCGCGAGAAAGGCCGCTGTGAACAGTCCGGCGAGTTCCATCATCTCGTATCGCTTCACGCCTGATGCCCGCGGCGAAGACTGCTCTACATAGAGCCAAAGGAATCGGCGCCCCTCTGGCGGCGGCTGGATAGGGGGCGAAGCATGTCGCGCTGGCAATGGCTCTGGAAACAGTTCACGCGGCGCCTCTGGGTCCGGGCGAGCCTGATCGGCGCGCTCGGGGTCGTCGCAGCGGTTCTGGCGGCGGTGATCGAGCGCTACATCCCCTGGCAGTTGCCCGGCAAGATCGGCGCGGATGCCGTTGGAGGCATTCTCGATATCATCGCCTCCAGCATGCTGGCGGTCACGACCTTCTCCTTGAGCGTCATGACATCCGCCTATGGCTCGGCGACGAACAATGTCACGCCGCGCGCCACGAAGCTGCTGATGGAGGACCGCGTCACCCAGAACGTGCTCTCGACCTTCATCGGTTCGTTCCTGTTCAGCATCGTCGGCATCGTGGTCCTGAAGACCGGCGCCTATGGGGATCGCGGCCGCGTCATCCTGTTTCTTGTCACCATTGGCGTGATCGTCCTCATCGTTGTGACGCTGCTGCGCTGGATCGACCATCTGACCCGGCTCGGCCGCGTCGGCGAGACCACCAACCGCGTCGAGGAGGCGACACTGACGGCCCTGAAGGCGCGGATCGAGCAACCTTGTCTCGGCGGCGTCCCGCTGGAAGAGCCGCTGCGTGCACGAGCCGCCGAAGGCTGGGCCGTCACCGCCGACTCGATCGGCTATGTGCTGCATGTCGACATGGAAGCGCTGGAGAGGCTCGCCGAAGAGATCGACTGCGATATCGTCCTCGTGGCCATTCCCGGAGCCTTCACCTTTCCACATTCGGCGCTCGCCTGCCTCGAGCAGCGGCCGGACGACGAGGCGGTGAGCGAGATCGTCGAGACGGTCAGGCGCGCTTATTCGATCGGCACCGAGCGGAGCTTCGACCAGGATCCGCGCTTCGGGCTCGCGGTCCTGAGTGAGATCGGTTCGCGGGCGCTGTCACCGGGGATTAACGATTCAGGAACCGCGATCGATGTCATCGGCCGCGTCACGCGCCTGCTCAGCCTCTGGGCCGCCAGACCCGCGCCGGATCTGGAAACTCTGCGCTACAAGCGCGTGCATGTTCCGCCGCTCGAATCCGACGATCTGCTCGAAGACGCCTTCATGCTGATGGCGCGCGACGGCGCGGCAATGATCGAGGTGCAACTGCGCATCCAGAAGGCGCTCTATGCGCTCGGGGCCAAGGGCGATGTCGATGTCCGCGCGGCGGCGCGCCGACAGGCCGAAATGGCGATGGCACGCGCCGAAGCCGCACTGACCCTCGCGGCCGACAAGAAGCGATTGCACGATGTGCGGGCTCCCTGGCAGGCCGACGCCTGAAGGGTCTCTGCCGGCAGTAGCACCGCGCTTTCCTCGCAGCTGAAAAGCGGCTCCGGCCTAAATATCGATCTCGGTCGCGAAGGCCGCGTTGTCCTGGATGAAGCGGAAGCGCTCCTCGGGCTTGTTGCCCATCAGCTGCTCCACGGTATCCCGCGTCAGCTCGATCTCGCCATCAACGATCCCGACGCGCAGCAGCATGCGCTTCTTCGGGTCCATCGTGGTTTCCTTGAGCTGGGCCGGCATCATCTCGCCAAGGCCCTTGAAGCGGCCGATCTCGACCTTGCCCTTGCCGGTGAATTCCTTAGCCAGTAATTCGTCCTTGTGGCCGTCGTCGCGCGCGTAGAGCGTCTTGCCGCCCTGCGTGATGCGGTAGAGCGGCGGCACCGCGAGATAGAGATGGCCGGTCGCGATCAGTTCCGGCATCTCGCGATAGAAGAATGTGATGAGCAGCGAAGCGATATGAGCGCCGTCGACATCGGCGTCGGTCATGATGATGACCTTGTCGTAGCGAAGGTCCTCGTCGCGATACTGGTTGCGCGGGCCGACGCCGAGCGCCTGCATCAGATCGGCAAGCTGCTGGTTGGCGCCGAGCTTCTCCCGGCCGGCATTGGCGACATTGAGGATCTTGCCGCGCAGCGGCAGGATCGCCTGGCTCGCGCGATCGCGCGCCTGCTTGGCCGAGCCGCCGGCCGAATCGCCCTCGACGATGAAGATCTCGCTGCCCTGGGCCGCCGTCTGGCTGCAATCGGCGAGTTTGCCCGGCAGGCGCAGCTTGCGTACCGCGCTCTTCCGGTTGACCTCTTTTTCCTGTCGCCGGCGCAACCGCTCCTCGGCGCGCTCGATCACCCAGTCCAGCAGGCGGGTCGCGTCCTGCGGCGAGGCGGCGAGCCAATGGTCGAACGGATCGCCGAGCGCTTTCTCGACGATGCGCGTCGCCTCGCCCGAGGCGAGACGGTCCTTGGTCTGGCCAACGAATTCCGGCTCGCGCACGAAGACGGACAGCATCGCGGCGCAGGAGGTCATGACATCATCGGCGGTGATCACCGAGGCGCGCTTGTTGCCTGTCAGCTCGGCATAGGCCTTGAGGCCGCGCAGCAGCGCGGAGCGGAGGCCCTGCTCATGCGTCCCGCCGTCGGGCGTCGGGACGGTGTTGCAATAGGAGCGGACATAGCCATCGCCCGGGAACCAGGCGACCGCCCACTCCGCCGCGCCATGGCCGGAGGTCTTGTCGGTTCGCCCGGCGAAGATCTGGCCGGTGACCGTTTTCTCGCCGGTGAGGTCTGCCGCGAGGAAGTCCTTGAGCCCGCCCGGAAAATGGAAGACGGCCGTCGGCGGCGTCGCGGCGTCCGGGCCGAGCAGTTCCGGCGCGCAATTCCAGCGGATTTCCACCCCGCCATAGAGATAGGCCTTGGAGCGGGACATCGCGAAAAGGCGGGCGGGTTTGAACTGCGCCGCGGCGCCGAAGATCTGCGCATCGGGCTTGAAGCGTGTGCGCGTGCCACGGCGGTTCTGCACGTCCCCGACGAGGACAAGCCCCGACGTCGGAACGCCGCGCGCGAATGTCTGGCGATAGAGCTTGCGCCCGCGCGCGACCTCCACTTCCAGCACTTCGGAGAGTGCATTCACCACCGAGACACCGACGCCATGCAGGCCACCCGAGGTCTCGTAGACCTTCGAGTCGAACTTTCCGCCGGAATGCAGCGTCGTCATGATGACTTCGAGCGCCGACTTGTCCTTGAACTTTGGATGCGGGTCCACCGGAATGCCGCGGCCGTTATCGGTCACGGTCACGAAGCCATCGGCGGACACTTCGACCTCGATGAAATTGGCGTGGCCGGCGACGGCCTCGTCCATCGAGTTGTCGATCACCTCGGCAAAGAGATGATGCAGCGCCTTTTCGTCGGTGCCGCCAATATACATGCCTGGACGCCGGCGCACCGGCTCGAGCCCCTCGAGTACTTCGATGTCGGCGGCAGAATAGTCGGCTTCGGCCGCGGCCTGGCTCGATCGGCGCGCGGCCGCAGCCTTGCCGGCGGCGGCTGTCGTCGCGCTGCTTTCAGTCGCAGTTTCGGCCGTTGCCGATCCGAAGAGATCGCTGGTGTCGTCCATGGGTCTTCCGTTTGGGTCCGGCCGCTGACATGGCCGGACAGGCCGCACGAATCAAGCACGAATCTTGCCACGCGCCGCGCCCGGCGGCGAGAGCGTTTCCTGTTTGTTCGTAGTGAGGGGCAGGAGGGCATGATCGCATGCAGGGCTTTTAGCCTTTTCAGCGCAAAGGCTTCCGTATCTCGTGGTGCCGATATCGGGCTGTGGCGGTCTGGCAACAGCGGGTTCCATTATCGCCGCCGAGTCTTCGCCAGACATGATCCGCCGCCTTTCAGCCATAAAGCGAAACGAGCTTCGCCTGCATCCGGGGGCGGATAGGACAGATCTTGCGTCGTGTTGTGGGAAATACCTCTTTTGCTTGCGCATTGAGGGCAGGGATGAGTCATTCGTCCGGCCGGTTGCATGGCGGCCTAGGTTTCGCCGGAAACGGGGTGCACTCTCTCCCGCAATCCAATAACGGCCGTGGCGACGCGGCCTGCCTTGATCCCGTGTGGCCGCCTTTGGCCGCAGCGTGGTCGGCTGTCCATAATGAAGTGGCAAGCTATGCGGTTTTCTAGCGCGTTTGGCGGTGCCGCCCTCTTTGGCATCGGACTTCTCAGCGGCCTCGCGGGGGCTTACGCCCTCGATGCGCGCACGCTCGACAAGAATGCGACGCCGATGGAGGCGTTCCGCTTCGGCTACAACGCTTACAAGCAGGGCGACAAGACCGCGGCGGTCGAGGCGCTGACCTATGCGGCTGAGAAGGGCCACGCCGGGGCGCAGTGGAAGCTCGGCCGGATGTATGCCGAAGGCGATGGCCTCGCCAAGGACGACATGAAGGCATTCGAGATGTTCAGCGAGATTGCTGACGGTCATGCCGACGACAATCCCGATGGCAGTTCGGCCCGCTTTGTCGCCAATGCCTTTGTCGAGCTTGGCTCCTATTATCGTGAAGGCATCCCGAACAGCGCGATCCAGCCGGATTTCGGCCGCGCCCGCCAGATGTTCGCCTATGCGGCGTCCTATTTCGGCGATCCCGACGCGCAGCTCAATCTGGCCCGCATGTATTATGACGGCGAGGGCGGGGAGCGCGACCCGCGCCAGGCCGTTCGGTGGGCGAAACTGGCCGCGAACAAGGGCAATGTAGGTGCGCAGGCGCTGCTCGGCCATATGCTGTTCGAAGGCGAGGGCGTCAATCGGGAGCCGGTGCTCGGCCTCATGTTCCTGACCGTTGCGCGCGACCGCGCCAAGCCGCTCGATCCCTGGATCCAGAAGCTGCAGGAACAGGCTTTCTCGATCGCGACCGAAACCGAGCGCCGCACCGCGCTGGCTCTGGCTGACGACTGGTTAAGCAAAAACGGCGCCACCGCTTCCCGCTGAGCCAGTCATCCACTGCCGCGGTGCCAAGGCGGCTTGCGGCGGGCCCCTGAATTCGGCAACCATTCTCTCCCCGTCTCGCGGCGGCGCCGGTCGGCGCTCGTGGCGGGCGGCGTTGCCGGAGAGATGGGATGACGGCCGGCATTGACCCGCTGCAAGCGAGAGACCCGATGCGCTCGGCGCCTCGGGAAACCGCGTCGTGCGCCGCGTCCGAGGCCCGTTGCTCCGGCACAGGCCAACGCCCTTTAATGGCCCGCTCATGACCGGGCTCCGCTTCGTTCTTGCCGCCGGTATCCTTCTCGTCTCGCTGTTGACGGCAGCAATGATCGTCCTGGTAGCGGGCCCGATGGCGAGCGAACTCGCGGCGCGGGTCGATCAGCAACTCGTCGATGCCGGCCAGTCCTGGGCAAGCGTCGCCGTCGACGGCCAGACGGCGATTCTCTCGGGAACGGCGCCGACCCTCGAGGCACAGCGGCGCGCCGTCGCGGCCGCAGCCGGCGTCTGGGGGATCCGCCGGGTGGTCGATGCGAGCGCGATCCTGCCGTTGCAACCAAGCTATGTCTTCACGCTGGTCCGATCCGCCGAAGGGCTGGCGCTGACCGGCTATCTGCCGTCAGCGGATGTGCGCCTCGCGCTCAAGACCGAGATCGCGGCGCGGTTCCCCGGCATTGCCGTCACCGACAGGACGACGCTGGCGCGCGGCCAGCCCGTCGATTTCGTCGGCCTCGCGCGATTTGCAATCGCGCGCGCGGCCGAGCTCGCGGAGGGCACGGCGACGCTCGCCGGGCCCTCGCTCTCGATCGACGGAACCGCGCGGGACGAGGCAAGCTTCGCCGCCGCCGCGGCCGCGCTGACCCATGACTTGCCCGTCAATATCGAGCTGCGGACCGTGCGCATCCTCCCGCCGCGGGCCGCGAGTTTCACCTGGAGCATGCGCTTTGACGGCCGCACCGCGACTATCACCGGCTTCGTTCCCTCCGAACTGGTGCGCGGCGCCATTCGCCGCTCGCTGACGGCGGCCGCGCCCGGCATTGCCATCGATGATCAGACGCGGCTCGCCTCGGGCGCGCCTGAAGGCTTCGGGTCGGCCGCCGCCTTTGCCGCCGCGCAGCTGCCGCGGCTCGCCGAAGGCACGGCCGCGATCGAGGGCACGGTTCTGACATTGTCCGGCAAGGCGAAGTCGGTCGCCGATCATCAGGCGATGCTGGCCGACCTCGGAACGCGCCGCGACCAGCCCGGCGACGGCGTGACGATCGGCGCGGTCGATGTCGAGCCGCCTTTCGTCGATCCCTATGTGTGGCGCGCGACGCGGGAGTCGGATCGGGTAATCCTGTCCGGTTATGTCCCGACCGAGGCGGCCCAGCAACAGGTCGAGGCCGAGGCGGCGCGGCAGTTCCCGGCGGCGAGGATCGAGGATCGCCTCGCCATAGCGGCCGGCGATCCGAAAATGGATTGGATCGGCGCGCTGCGCTTCAGCCTTGGCCAGCTCGCATTGCTCGACAGCGGCGCTGTGTCTCTTACCGGCCGTGACTATGGCATCGAAGGGGAGGCGGCGTCGGTTGCTGACTTCAAGACGCTGACCGATCAGCTGAAGCGGACCCTGCCGGCCAGCATGACGCTCGTGCAGGACGCCGTTGCGCCGGCCAAGGTTTCTCCTTTTGTGTTCGGCATTGTGCGCACCGAGCGTGGCCTGACGCTTTCGGGCTATGTGCCGACCGACGAGATGGCGGCCGATATCCTCGCCGCCGCAAAGTCACGGTTTCCCGGCGGAGAGGTCGAACTCAATCTGGAACGCGCGAGCGGTGCGCCGGATGGATTGCAGGCGGTCGCGGTCGCCACGGTTCAGGCGGTCAGCCGTCTCGCCGCCGGCCATGCAGCGCTTTCCGACCAGCAGCTCAGCCTGTCCGGCGCTGCTGTTTCCGAGGGCGCCCGGCAGGCGATCGAGGCCGATCTGAAGGCTGCCCTTCCGGAAGGCTATTCGCTGAGTTCGGCAGTCATCACCGCGGTCGGCGGCGATCCGCTTTCGGCGACCGAATGCCAGCAGGCGCTGGATGCCGAGCTTTCCGGGCAGCAGATCGTCTTTGACGACGACGGCGTCTCGATCCAGCCGGAGAGCTTCGGCCTCGTCGACCGCTTGTCGGCGATCGTTCAGCGCTGTCCGGCCGCGCGCGTCGAGATCGGTGGCCACACCGATTCCGCTGGCGGGGCCAAGCGTAACAAGGCGATCAGTGCGGACGAGGCTGGAGCGGTCCTCGAACGTCTCGTCGCCAACGGGGTGCGCCGGGAGCGGCTGACGGCGGTCGGCTATGGCGAATCGCAGCCGATCGCGTCCAATGCGACGGCGGAGGGCCGCGACCGCAATAGCCGCATCGCCTTCACGGTCGAAAATCGATAGGGGCCGCGCATGGATTATCTGCTGCTCCATATCTGGCCCTTCATGGCGGCCGCCGCCGTGCTCGGGCTGGCCTCCGGCTTCATCGGCGCCGTGCTGACGGCTCGCGCCTCTGCGGCCCGCTCAGCCGGATCGCGGGCGCCGCGGAGGCGTGCACGATGATTCTCTTCGCGGCCGAACTCTGGGCGATCCTCGCTTGCTGCTTCCTGATCGGCGCGCTTGTCGGCTGGCTGCTCGCCCGCCTGATGCGGCCGCTTCTCGTTCGGCGCGCGGCGGCGGAGGAAGAAGAGTCGTCGGCAATGCTGGTGCCGTTGCCCCAGCCTGCGTCCGT
The DNA here is from genome assembly GCA_035555375.1 of Kaistia sp. Taxonomy (GTDB): domain Bacteria; phylum Pseudomonadota; class Alphaproteobacteria; order Rhizobiales; family Kaistiaceae; genus Kaistia. The sequence continues at coordinate 327,003 of DATMGR010000041.1, forward strand.
CCGGCCTCCGACGCCCCGCCGCGAGGAGCCGACTTTCACGATCGAGGCGCGCTCTACGCCGGTCGAGGCTCCGCCAGTGGCCGCTGCGCGAGAGGCGCCGAAGCCGCGCGCGCCCAAACTGCCGCCGCGCATGCGTCCGCCAGCCCTTGCCGGGCCGAGGCAGGGCAGGGCTGACCAGTTGCAGCGCATCCCCGGCTTGACCCGCCGTCATGCCGACCGGCTCTATGCCATCGGCGTCTATCATTTCAGCCAGATCGCCGCCTGGACGCCGCAGGAGATCGCCTGGGTCTCCGGCTATCTCAATCTCGGCGATGCCATCGATGGCGAGGACTGGGTCGGACAGGCCGCACGGTTCGCGGCAGCGGATGGGCCAGGCCGTCGTCCACGTCCCTGAGGGATATCAGCCGATGCCGGCGATGAAGTCGGCGATTGCGTGGATGAGGTCCCCTCGCAGCATCGGTGGATGACCCTCGCCGGGGACTTCGATCGTTCGGAGACCGGGATGTTGGCGCGCCATGGCCTCGGCCGTTTCGCGGGTAAGGAGGTCCGACGTGCTGCCGCGGATCAGCATCGTCGGTACGGGCACAAGCGCCGCGAAGATCGCAGAGAGATCGGGCGAGGGCGTCGCCTCCGTGAGCCCATCGAGCCCGCGCGCCAGAAGGGGATCGTGGTCAACCACAGGCCGTCCGTCCTGTTCGGCGAAAGTGAGCCGGGCCTGTGTCTGCCAGTCGAGATCCGAAAATGCCGGGAAGGAAGCGCCATGCAGGGCGCGGAGCATGCCGGCCGCCTCGCCCCAGTCGCCCGGCGGCGTTCCCTTGCCGACATAGGACTTGATACGAAGGAGGCCGGCGGCCTCGACGATGCTGCCGATATCGTTGAGCACAGCTCCGGCGACGAGGTCCGGCCGCGCCGCCGCAAGGCTCATGGTGATGATGCCGCCGCGCGAGGTGCCGATGAAGCTGGACCGGCCGACGCCGCGTGACGTCATGCCGAGCAGGACATCGTCGAGTTCGGTCGGCACCGTATAGGAAAGGCCCGTCGGGTCACGATCCGATCGGCCGCGCCCGCGATAGTCGAAGGCGAGAACCCGCCGTCCCGCTGCCGAAAGCACCGTCGCCAGTAGCTCGAAATCACGCGTCGTCCGGGTGAGGCCGGGCAGACAGACCACCGGCAGGAGCTGCGAAGCGCGCGGGCCATGATCCCGGCCGGCGAGCTTCAGTCCGTCACGGCCGAAATAGATGAAATCTTCGGCCATCGCGACGGCTCAGGTCGGGCCGCCGCGGTGGAGGTCGCGATTGATCACCAATGCCGGCTCACCGAGACGGGCGCGGTAGACCTGCAGGTTCTCCGTGCAGCGCATCACATAGTTGCGCGTCTCGGTGTAGGGGATGCGCTCGATCCAGTCGATTGCGTCGACATTGGGATCGCGCGGATCGCCATATTGCTGCACCCACTGCACGACGCGGCTCTTGCCGGCGTTGTAGGCCGCGAAAGCCATGATGTAGGAACCGTTGAAATCGCCGACGAGATCGCCGAGATGAGCGGCGCCGAGCGTCGCGTTATAGCCGGGATCGCTGGTGAGGCGTTGCAGCGAATAGGGGACACCGGCTGCCTTGGCGACCATCTTGGCCGTGCCCGGCATCAATTGCAGCAGGCCGCGCGCGCCGGCATGGCTGACGGCGGCGGGATTGAAGGCGCTTTCCTGCCGTGCGACGGCATAGACCACCGATTTCTCGACGGCGGTCGTCTTGACCGCACGCGGGATCGCCGCGATCGGGAAGGCGAGGGTGTCGACCGGCAGACCGCGCACATAGGCCTTCTTGCCGATCTGCAGCGCCACCTGGTGCTGGCCTTCCTTCTCGGCCATCTGGGCGAGCAGGCCGACTTCCGTCGGGCTGGTCAGCGTATCGGCAAGCTGCATGTAAAAGGCGCGCGCGCGATCATCATAGCCGGCGGCCGAGAGACGCTGCAGGGCCTGGACCATTTCGCGATTGAAGAAGCGCTTCTTCGTCGCGTTGTCGGCGTTGCCGGGACCCGACAGGCTCAGCTGCTTCATGCCGAGCTTGGCTGAGGCGATCTGGCCATAGAAGGTGGTCGGATAAGCGGCGGCGAGGCGGTACTGCGCGATCGCCTCGTTGCGGTCGCCCATCGCCTCAGCAGCACGGCCGAGCCAGTATTCGGCGCGCGACTGGCTGAGCGGCATTGAGGATGCCGCCTGGATCGCCGCGAAATGCCGGCGTGCGGTGGCCGGATCGTTGAGGAAGCGCAGCGCATACCAGCCGGCATGGAATTCCGCGTCGGCCTGGTTGGCGCTCGATTCGGCGGCATGCTCGGATGCGAGCTTGTAAGCGGTGCGCGGATCGCCGAGGTCCAGCATTTCGCGCGACAGCACGCGCCGCTCGACCCACCAGGCATCGGGATCGACCAGCAGCTCGCCATTGCGCGGAGCGGTCAGCATCATCGCCGCCGCTTCCTTGTAGCGCTCGGAACGCCGCAGATACTGGGTCGAGGAATAGATGTAGCCGGGATCCTTACGCAGCGCGCCCGGCACCTTGCCGAGCAGCGCGCCGGCATTGGCAGATTTGGTGATGACGGCAGCGCGCGCGGCGGCAAGCGCCTGCACGTTGCGGTCCAGCATCTTGGACACGGCGAGCCCCTCGGCCGCGTCGTCATTATAGAGGAACATGTCCATCCGCGCCTTGTGGTCGGCGGGGGTCAGCAGGCCGCTGAACTGCTTCAGGATCGCCGCCTCGTTGGTCGACGAGAACGAATCCTTGCGCCAGCGCGGCCGCAGCAGCGCGGCGGCGTCCTTGGTGCGCCCCGTCGCGACGAGCGCGCCGGTCAGAAGGATCAGGCCCTCGTCGGAGCCGGGCTTGGTGTTAGCGAAAGCCGAAACGATGGTTTCCGGATCGGCATTCATGCGCTGCAGCGCCTGCTCGGCGCGCCGGCGCATCAGCGCCTGGCCCGGCCAGTCCGACAATTCCTGCGCGGTCTGCGTGATCTGGGTGACCGAAACATCCGGGCTGCCGCTCTGGGCGACCAGCCACTGGATGATATGGCGGTTGGTCTGATCCGGCATCAACTGGGCGATCGCCATCGCCTTGCCGATCTGACCGCTGTCGATCAGCTTCAGCGCGGCCTCGAGACCCAGCTGGCTCGGCGAGAAGGACGAGGAAATGTCATTGGCGAGCGAAGCCGCCGAGGCCTTGCTCGTCGTCGGCCTGGCGACGGGCGTGATCGCGGATGTCGTCAGGTCGTCGGTCGCATCGGCCGAGCGGGACGGATGCGAACGCGGGCGTGGCACGGACTGGGCGAGCGCTTCTGAAGCCAAGGTCGCGGCCAGCAGCGCGGCGAGCGCGACCCGCGCCATCAACTGCGTCCTGCACCGCCTCCCGCCCGGAGAAGTCGCCATCATGCCCGCTCTTCCTTCACACACAACCCAACCTCGGACGGTCAGGAATTCAAAGCCACGCCGGACCGACCATCCGATGCTAGAGCCGCGTGGTGAACAAAGACTTGACGCCGCGCCGTTCGACGGCGGTTCTTGCCCTGCCGCGAGCCACCATCTATGGTCCCGGCCTCGAGGAAAGAGCAACAATCGCCGTAGCATATCCCCTTCCGCAACCGAACTCTATCCGGGCGGAATCGGGCCGATTGACGGCAAGAAGGCGGAATCGCGCGATGTTCAAGGGTTCGATCACGGCACTCGTCACGCCGATGCGGAACGGCTCCGTCGATGAAGAGGCATTTCGCAGCTTCGTGGACTGGCAGATCACTGAAGGCACCAACGGGCTCGTTCCCGTCGGTACCACAGGCGAGAGCCCCACATTGTCCCATGCCGAGCACAAGCGCGTCGTCGAGCTTTGCATCGAGATGGCCGCCGGCCGCGTGCCGGTCATCGCCGGCGCCGGCTCGAACAACACGCGCGAGGCGATCGATCTTGCCCGCCATGCCGAGAAGGCGGGCGCTGATGCCGTTCTGGTGGTGACGCCCTATTACAACAAGCCCAATCAGGAAGGGCTTTACCAGCATTACAAGGCCATCAACGACGCCATCGGCCTGCCGATCATCATCTATAACATCCCGCCGCGCTCGGTCGTCGACATGAGCGTCGAGACGATGGCCCGCCTTGCCGAGCTGCCGAACATCGTCGGCGTCAAGGACGCGACCGCGAAGCTCGAGCGCGTCAGCCAGACGCGCCATGCCATCGGCCCGGATTTCATCCAGCTCTCGGGCGAGGACGCCACCGCGCTCGCCTTCATGGCGCATGGCGGTCGCGGGTGCATTTCGGTGACGTCGAACGTCGCGCCGAAGCTGTGCGCCGAGTTCCAGGCAGCCTGCCTCGCCGGCGACTTCGCCAAGGCACTCACCTATCAGGACCGGCTGATGCCGTTGCACCAGGCGCTGTTCATCGAGCCGAACCCGACGGGAGCGAAGTATGCCCTTTCGGTGTTGAGCCAGATGGAAGACGATGTGCGCCTGCCGCTGGTCGGCATCACAGAACCCACGAAGACCGCGATCCGCGCTGCCCTGGTGCATGCCGGTCTGACCAACTGAGGATACGCTGATGTCCGGCGGAACGGGCGATCCCCGTTATAAGCTCGCGGCCGATAATCGCCGTGCGCGCTATGATTTCGAGATCGGCCAGGTTTTCGAGGCCGGCATCATGCTGACCGGCACCGAGATCAAATCGCTGCGCGGCGGTCGTTCGACGATCGGCGATTCCTATGCGGCGGAGAAGGGCGGCGAGGTCTGGCTCTACAACGCCTATATCCCGGAATATCTGCAGGCGAACCAGTTCAACCACGAGACCCGCCGTCCGCGGAAGCTGCTGCTGCACAAGAAGGAGATCGGCCGGCTGGCCGTCGCCGTGCAGCGGGAGGGCATGACGATCGTGCCGCTCAAGATCTTCTTCAACGACAAGGGCCGCGCCAAGGTTGAGATTGCGCTGGCGCGCGGCAAGAAGCTGCATGACAAGCGCGCGACCGAGAAGGAGCGCGACTGGAACCGCGAGAAGAGCCGCGTCCTGCGCGATCGCGGCTGATTCAATCTCTCGGCACTTACGACTAAGCGATTGATCTAACGGCGAGTAAGGTCGCTTGCTGCCGGTCCGGTCGATGGGGCGAGGGCGTTGCCCTCGTCCCGGGATCGCGGAGCTCGGCTACCAGGAGCGCTGCATCCACAGATTAACCGCCCAGGCGTCGCCCGTGGTCTCGTCCGTCTGCTCGACGCGCGAATAGCTTCCGTCCAGCATCAGCTCGAGATTGTTCACCGGGGTCCAGCTGGTGGAGAAGACGCCACGCCAGGCCTTCAGGCTGTAGTCGCTGAAGAGCGCGCCATCGCCATCAAACTGGGCGTAACCGCCGGTGACCGCCGAATAGACGGCTTCATTCCAGTGATGCTTGTATGAGGCGAGGGCACTCCAGCTCGTGCCTGTGGCGATGGTGGCGAGTTCGTCATCCTCGAAGCCGCCGAGATCCGCCACCGATGTGCCGCCGGCGATGCCGGTGAAGCTGTTGGCGTTCTTGGCATAAGCGGCCGACATGAAGAAGCCGTCGCCCTTCGAGATGCTGTCGAGCGAGAATTCCAGCCCGCCGCCGACGGCCCAGCCATCCTTGCCGACGCCGGTATAGGGATCGCTGGCCGTGCCGGAACCGGTCACATCAATGGCTTGGTTGACATAGGCGGCGGCCAGCTTGCCGCTGACGATCCCCGAGGAATAGGAGATGGCCGCGATGAGGTCAGGAATATTGTCCTGCCCGCCGATCGTGTAGATGCCGTCGACATTGGTCAGCCCGTCCATGCTGCCTGCCGCGCCACGGTCGCGCTGGTCTTCGATCGAGGCTGCGAAAGCAAAGCCGTTGGCAGCATAGGTGAACTGGATGTGGTCGGTGGTCTCGTCGGAGCCGAAGGCTTCGGTATCGGTGTAGCCGCGGCCGAAATCGAACAGCGACGTGAAATAGCCGGCCTGGACAGGGCCGAGCTGAAGGTAGGCGCTGTCGATATAGGCGGAGTTCGTGGCGCTGTTGACGAGCTGCGTCAGCGACTGGCTGAAGTTGCCCTCATTGCCGGACTGCGCCCGCATATCGATGAAGCCGGTCAGATTGCCGAATTCGGTGACCGACGAGGCCGTGAGCTGGATCGAGGCTTCGGTGTAGAAATTGCTCCAGCGGCTCGTCGGATAGCTGTCGTTGTAATAGCCGAAGTCCGTATCGCCGAACGCCGTGCCGAACTTCACATAGCCGCCGACTTTGATGCAGGTGTCGGTGCCGGGGGAGTAGAAGTAGCCTTCGCCAAAAGCGTCGCACACCTTCACGTAGTCGACCGGCTCGGCGATTGTGAGATCGGCGGCTTGGGCACCGCCGATTGTGGCCAGGCTCGCGGCGGAGCAGAGAATGAACGTCTTCAATCGCATCTGGGAAACTCCGTTCGAGGGCCGCGCCGTCACTGGGAAACGCTGGCCTTTGAGGGCGGGCGTAAGGCACCCTTAGAATATTTCTAGATCATTCACGGCGGGAACCTGAGGCTTTTGCCGCGCCGACAAACGAACTAGACAAGCTCATGGTAATGCAAACATATCAAATTGCGGAGCGTGAATGTTGCCGCGGCGGCGCATCGCCAGCCACTTGTGGCTATTTTGGCACTATGCCCGATCAGGCGGGCAGCGCATCCCGCACGGCCGCAAAGACGGCCCTGAACATCTCGGGAGTGAGCACGCCCGTATTCGTGTTGTAGCGGGAGCAGTGATAGCTGTCGAAGATCGCCAGCCTGCCGATGCGGTGCTGACGGCCATGGCCAAACGGAAAGTGCGCCATCTTTTCGCCCGACGCGACGACAAGAGAATCATGCGCGATCTTGCCGAGCGCCACCACGACCTCGAGACGCGGCATGGCGGCGATCGTCGCGGCCAGGAAGGGTCTGCAGGTGCGGATTTCTTCGGTGGTCGGCTTGTTTTCGGGCGGCACGCAGCGCACGGCGTTGACGATGGCCGTATCGACCAGGCTGAGGCTGTCATCGGGCCGTGCTTCGAAGACCCCGTCAGCGAAGCCGAAGCGGATGAGCGTGTCGTAGAGAAGATCGCCGGCATAGTCGCCGGTAAACGGACGTCCGGTCCGGTTGGCGCCGCGCAGCCCCGGCGCGAGGCCGACAATCAGCAATCGCCCGTCGGCGCTGCCGAAGGACGGGACCGGGGCGTTATGCCAATGCGGCTCGCGAACGCGCCACGCCTCGCGAAATGCAACGAGACGCGGGCAGAACGGGCAGTTGCGCGGCGCATCGCTGTCGGCGAGGCTCACCGGGACGCCCGCGATCAGACGCCCTCGTCGAAGCCGTCGTCGAAGGCTTCCTGCGCCTGCGCCCGTTCGGCGGCGCGCACGGCGCGCTCGCCAGGATCGCGGCCGATCCGCGACTGCAGCGTCGTGATGTCGATGAAATGGTCGGCCTGACGGCGGAGTTCGTCGGCGATCATCGGCGGCTGCGTCGCGAGCGTCGAGATGACGCTGACCTTGCGGCCCTTGCGTTGCACTGCCTCGACCAGCGAGCGGAAATCACCATCGCCCGAGAACAGGATGATGTGGTCGATATGGTCGGCAAGCTCCATCACGTCGACGGCGAGCTCGATATCCATATTGCCTTTGATCTTGCGGCGCCCGGTTGCGTCGTAGAATTCCTTGGTCGGCTTGGTCACCACAGAGTAGCCGTTATAATCGAGCCAGTCGATCAACGGCCGGATCGAGGAGTATTCCTGATCTTCGGAGAGCGCCGTGTAATAATAGGCGCGGATCAGGTTGCCCTTGCCGTTGAATTCATTGAGAAGCTTCTTGTAATCAATGTCGAAAGCCAGTGCCTTGGCCGTGGCATACAGATTCGCCCCGTCGATGAAGAGCGCTATCTTTTCGCGTGAATCAAACATGATGCGATTATCCAAATGCTAAAAATGGCGTTCCGCGTTCGGACGGAAATATGGTTCGTCCTTCGCGGGTGATTTGAATCAAATAGGACGTCGGCTGGCGGCCCGCAAACGGTTTGGCGCCTGAAGTTGTGGAGATAGTGAATCTGTGCCGGTTCGATGTCACCCGTCCGTCGCCGGCTCACATTGGAGCCATTTCGGCGCGGGGCTTGCATTCTGCGGCCTCGACACCTATTCATCCCCCTTGAACCCGAACATGTTTCCAGGAGACCTGCCATGGCGCGCGTGACCGTGGAAGATTGCGTCGACAAGGTCGAGAACCGCTTTGAGCTCGTGCTGCTGGCCGGACACCGCGCCCGCATGATTGCCAGCGGCTCTTCTCTGACCGTGCCGCGCGACAATGACAAGAATCCGGTCGTGGCCCTTCGGGAGATCGCGGACGAGACGGTGGCGCCGGATGACCTCAAGGAGGACCTCATCCACTCGCTGCAGAAATATGTCGAGGTCGACGAGCCGGAGCAGGACGTTCCGCTGCTCGCTGGCGGCGACGACGACGTCGCCGAGGACAATGCCATCGCCTTCGATCGCATGTCCGAGGAAGAGCTGCTGCGCGGCCTCGAAAGCATGGTGCCGCCGGACAAGCAGGACGACTTCTGATCGACTGCGGGCGCGCGACCTTTGCGCGCGTCAAACCGCTTGTCGTTCGGCGCGGGCCGCGATCCTATATGACATGCAAGGGACCGGGCCCGATCCCGGTCCAGAAGTCTGTCATCGGATAGCCGCGCCATGATGCGCCAATACGAACTCCTCGAACGTGTCCAGCGGTACAATCCGCAGGCCGACGAGGGGCTTTTGAACAAGGCGTATGTCTACGCCATGCAGAAGCATGGCAGCCAGCAGCGCGCCAATGGCGATCCCTATTTCTCCCATCCGCTCGAAGTCGCCGGCATCCTCACGGATCTGAAGCTGGACGATTCGACGATCGCGGTCGCGCTGCTGCACGACACGATCGAGGATACCGACGCGACGCGCTCCGAGATCGACGCGACGTTCGGCGAGGATATCGGCCGCCTGGTCGAAGGCCTCACCAAGATCAAGCGCCTCGATCTCGTCTCCAAGAAGGCGGCGCAGGCGGAGAACTTCCGCAAGTTGCTGCTCGCCATCTCCGAGGATGTCCGCGTCCTCCTGGTGAAGCTGGCCGACCGCCTGCACAATATGCGCACGCTTCACTTCATGCCGGTGGAGAAGCGCGGCCGCATCGCGGAGGAAACGCTCGAGATCTATGCCCCGCTCGCCGGGCGCATGGGCATGCACGACATGCGCGAGGAGCTCGAGGAACTCGCGTTCGCCGTCGTCAATCCCGAGGCGCACAAGGCGGTGACCGACCGCCTTGCCGAGATCCGGGTTCGCAATCAGGGCCTCATCGTCGAGATCGAGAAGGACCTCAAGGAAAAGTTCGAGAAGAACGGGATCAAGGCGCAGGTCTATGGCCGCGAGAAGCGGCCTTATTCGATCTTCCGCAAGATGGAGCGGAAGGCGATCTCCTTCGAGCAGCTCTCCGACATTCTCGGCTTTCGCGTCATCGTCGATACGCATGCTGCCTGCTATGCGGCGCTCGGCATCGTCCACATGTCGTGGCCGACGGTGCCCGGACGCTTCAAGGATTATATCTCGACGCCGAAGCAGAACGACTACCGCTCGATCCATACGACGGTGGTCGGTCCCGGTCGCCAGCGCGTCGAGCTGCAGATCCGCACCTGGGACATGAACGAGGTCGCCGAATACGGCATTGCTGCGCATGCGCTGTACAAGGACAAGGTCGGCGGCAAGCTCTCCGACGAGAGCCGGGCCTATACTTGGCTGCGCCGCACCGTGGAAATGCTGGCCGAGGGCGACACGCCGGAGGAGTTCCTCGAGAACACCAAGCTCGAACTCTTCCACGACCAGGTCTTCTGCTTCACGCCGAAGGGCAGGCTGATCGCGCTGCCGCGCGGCGCGACCCCGATTGATTTTGCCTATGCCGTTCACACCGATATCGGCGACACCTGCGTCGGCTGCAAGCTGAACGGCCGCATGATGCCGCTCACGACCGAACTGAAGAATGGCGACGAGGTCGAGATCATCTGCTCCAAGGGGCAGATCCCGCCGCCGGCCTGGGAGAGCATCGCGGTCACCGGCAAGGCGCGCGCCTCGATCCGCCGCGCCGCCCGCGCCGCGATCCGCAAGCAATATGCCGGACTTGGCCGCAAGATCGTCGAGCGCGCGTTTGAGCGTGCCGGCCGCGATTATTCCGAAGACCGCCTCAAGGCGGCGCTGCCGCGCCTCGCGCAGCAGAATATCGAGGACATGCTGGCGTCCGTCGGTCGCGGCGAAATCCCGTCCGTGAATGTCCTGAAGGCCGTCTATCCCGATCACAAGGAAGAGCGCGCCTCGGTCCCGAAGGGTGGGGCAGGGACCGGCGGCGAGGCAGGCTGGTTCGGCCTCAAAAAGGCGAACGGCATGATCTTCCGCGTTCCGAGCGGCGATCCGGCCGATGCCGAGCATGCGATCCCGATCCGCGGGCTGCATGGCGACATGCCGGTGCGCTTCGCGCCCGAGGGCGGCGCGGTGCCCGGCGATCGCATCGTCGGCATCATGACGCCGGGCGAGGGCATCACGATCTACCCGATCCAGTCGCCGAGCCTCAAGGATTACGACGACGAGCCGGATCGCTGGCTGGATGTGCGCTGGGATATTGACGCTGCCAATCGCGAGCGCTTCCCGGCTCGTATCGAGGTGGTCGCGATCAACGAGCCCGGCACGCTGGCTCAGGTGGCGCAGGTCATCGCCGACAATGACGGCAATATCTCCAATCTGAAGATCATCAGGAGCGCCCCTGATTTCTCCGAGATCGAAATCGATCTGGAAGTGTGGGACGTCAAGCATCTGAACCGCCTGCTGAGCGACCTGCGCGAGCGCCACGTCGTCAGTTCGGCCAATCGCGTCAACGCCTGAGCGGCGTCATCAGTCTGGGAATCACTATGCAACAGCACGAGGTCATCGACGTCTTCCGCCAGTCCGGCGCGCTGCTGGAGGGACATTTCATCCTGTCCTCCGGCCTGCACAGCTCGGTGTTCCTGCAGAAGGCGCGCGTCTTCATGTATCCGGATCGCACCGAGCTGCTCTGCAAGGCACTCGCCGCCAAAGTCCGCGCGAGCGGCCTCGAATTCGATATCGTCATCTCGCCGGCGCTGGGCGGGCTCATTCCAGGCTATGAGACGGCGCGCCATCTTGGCGTGCCTGCCCTCTGGGTGGAGCGGGAAGGCGGTGTCTTCCGTCTCCGCCGGTTCGACCTGCCCGAAAACGCGCGTGTCCTCGTCGTCGAGGACATCATTTCGACAGGGCTTTCGAGCCGCGAGACCATCGAAGCCGTCCAGGCGCTGGGCGGCACTGTCGTGGCGGTTGCCTGCCTGATCGATCGGTCGGCCGGCGAAGCCGATGTCGGCGTTCCCCTTATCGCGCTGGCGGATTACAAGGTGCCGGCCTATCCCGCCGACGATCTGCCGCCGGAACTCGAATCTATTCCCGCCGTCAAGCCCGGCAGCCGCAATCTCTCCTGAATGGATCGGCTATAGTTCGCCGTCATGTTGTTTCGTCGTCGCCACCCCCTGCGTCTGCACCAGAAGCTGAACCATTTCCTCTGGCCGAAGCGCGGCTGGGGGCGCGCGCTGCGCTATTATGGCAAGCGCCTGCTGCGCCTGTCCGGAACGCCGCATTCGATCGCGGCCGGCTTCGCGGCGGGCGTCGCGCTGGCCATGACGCCGTTCATCGGTTTCCATTATCTGCTCTGCTTTGTGGCTGCTTTCCTGGTGCGCGGCAATGTGCTGGCGGCCGTGCTGGGCACCACGATCGGCAACCCGCTGACCTTCCCCTTCATCTGGTTTGCGACCTACGAGACGGGCAATGTCATCCTTGGCTGGTTCGGCAGAGCCAATCACTCCAAGACGGCGGAAGAACTGACGCATCGCCTGCTGACGGATTCGTTTCACAACATCTGGCCGGTCATCGAACCGATGCTGATCGGCTCGATACCGATCGCGATCGTGGCCGGCGGCATCTCCTATATCGCCGTCTTCTTCGCGGCCGAGGCGTTCCAGACGTCACGCCGCGAGCGCTTCGCCATCCGCCGGCGGGAACTGCACGGCAGCCGCTTTTGATCGCCCAACCTGCAGGGAGCCATCGTCCGATGCCTCGTTTCGAACCGCTCCGCCTCGGGGTCAACATCGATCACGTCGCGACGATCCGAAATGCGCGCGGTGGCGCCCATCCCGATCCGCTGCGGGCGGCCGAGCTTGCTGTAGCCGCCGGGGCGGACGGCATCACTGCGCATTTGCGCGAGGACCGTCGCCATATCCGCGACGCCGATATCATCAGGCTGAAGGCCGAGCTGGCCGTGCCGCTCAACTTTGAAATGGCGGCGACGCGCGAGATGGTGGCGATCGCCCTTCGCCATCGGCCGCATGCCGCCTGCATCGTCCCCGAACGGCGCGAGGAGCGCACGACCGAAGGCGGGCTCGACGCTGCGGGTCAGATGCCCAATCTGCGGCCGATGATCGCCGATCTTCGCGCAGCCGGCATTCGCGTCTCGCTGTTCATCGCGCCTGATCCGCGCCAGATCGAGGCCGCCGCGGAACTCGGGGCACCGGTCGTCGAGCTTCATACCGGAACCTATTGCGAGGCCCACGAGGGCGGCGCCGACGCATTCGCCGCGGAGACGCACCGCATCGTCGAAGCCGCGCGTCACGGCGCCGCCGCCGGGCTGGAGATCCATGCCGGCCACGGCCTCTCCTATGAGACTGTCGGTCCCGTGGCCGCGATTGCGGCGGTGCGCGAACTTAATATCGGCCACTTCCTGATCGGGGAGGCGGTCTTCGTCGGGCTGGAAGCCTCGATCCGGCGAATGCGCGCTGCGATGGACGCAGCGCGCTTCGTCGCGGCGCAGGAGGCGGGCCTGTGATCATCGGCCTTGGCAGCGACCTGATCGATATTCGCCGCGTCGAGAAATCGATCGCGCGGTTTGGCGACCGGTTCATTGATCGCATCTTCACCGAGACCGAGAAGGCGCGCTCCAATCGCCGCAAGGAGCGGGCGGCGTCCTATGCCAAGCGCTTCGCCGCGAAGGAAGCCTGCGCCAAGGCGCTCGGAACCGGGCTCAGCCATGGCGTATTCTGGCGCGACATGGGCGTCGTGAATTTGCCAACCGGCCAGCCGACGATGCATCTGACCGGCGGCGCCGCGGATCGCCTAGCTCATCTCGTGCCAACCGGGCACCGGGCCATCATTCATCTGACGATTACCGACGAGTATCCGCTCGCCCAGGCCTTCGTCATCATCGAGGCCCTGCCATCCACACCGTGACGCAGGGGGCCGCCGCCGCGTTGCACGCTGCCGGAGAAGCCGATAAGAGAACCAACCGCCCGCGAAGGTTTTGCGGGGCGATGGATGGAAAGGCGGATGAGCTTGGCCGGCGACAAATACAAGTCTGACCGCGGCGGCTTTGGCGAAACCGTCAAGATCATCGTCCAGGCGCTGGTTCTGGCGCTGATCGTCCGCACGTTCCTGTTTCAGCCGTTCAACATCCCCTCCGGTTCGATGAAGGACACGCTCCTCGTCGGCGACTACCTGTTCGTGTCGAAATACGCCTATGGCTACAGCCGCTATTCGCTGCCCTTCGCGCCGGACATCTTCTCAGGGCGCATCTGGTCATCGCCGCCTGAGCGAGGCGATGTCGCAGTCTTCAAGCTGCCGCGCGATCCATCCGTGGACTATATCAAGCGCGTGATCGGGCTTCCGGGCGACAAGATCCAGATGATCGACGGTGTTCTCCAGATCAACGGCAAGCCGGTGCCGAAGGAGAAGATCGATGACTATACGACGACGGATGAGTTCGGTGCCGAGGTGCGGGTCTCGCGCTACAAGGAAACGCTGCCGAACGGCGTGAGCTATACCGTGCTCGACCTCGATCCGCACAGCTTCTCCGACAACACGCAGGTCTTCGAGGTTCCGCCCGATCATTACTTCATGATGGGCGACAACAGGGACAATTCCACCGACAGCCGCGTCCTCGGCGCGGTTGGCTATGTCCCGTTCGAGAATTTCGTCGGCCGCGCAGGCTTGATCTTCTTCTCGGTCAAGGAAGGCGAGCCGGCCTGGCAGTTCTGGCGCTGGCCCTGGACGGTTCGCTTTGACCGCATTTTCAAGCTGATCTGATGCCCCAAGGTCTTGCTCCGCTCGAACAACGTCTTGGCCACCGCTTCACCGCGATCGACCTGCTCGAACGGGCGCTGACTCATGCCAGCGCGGTGGCGGAGGCGCATCTCGGTCATGCCGCGAGCTACCAGCGGCTGGAATTCCTGGGTGACCGCGTTTTGGCGCTCGTCATCGCCGATATGTTGATTGCCGCCTTTCCGGAGGCCGAGGAGGGCGAACTCGCGCGTCGGCTGACCGCCCTGGTGCGCAATGAGAGCTGCGCCGAGGTGGCTCTCGAGATCGGGCTTGGCAATTGGATTCGCCTCGGCGGCGGCGAGATACAGTCCGGTGGCCGCAAGAAGGCCGCGATCCTCGGCGATGTCTGCGAGGCGGTGATCGGCGCACTTTATCTCGACGGCGGCCTTCAGGTGGCGCATGATTTCATCGCTGCCCATTGGCAGGCGCGGATGCTCAACTGGAGCGGTCCGTTGCGCGACGCCAAGACGACTCTTCAGGAGTGGGTCCAGGGCCGCGGTCTTGCTGCCCCGACCTACGAAATCGTCGAGCGCAGCGGCCCGGACCATGCGCCGAGTTTCCGCGTCGCTGTCACCATCGACAGCATGCCCGTCGTGATCGGTGCCGGGCGATCCAAGCGCGAGGCCGAGCAGAAGGCGGCGACCGCCGTTCTGGTCGCACAGGGGGTCTGGAGGCCCGAAACCCATGGCACCCATTGATGATCATGCGTCCGCAGATCGGACGTCCGAAGACGCACCCCTGACGCCGCTCGAGACCCGCTGCGGTTTCGTGGCGCTGATCGGCGCGCCGAATGCCGGCAAGTCGACGCTTTTGAACAAGCTCGTCGGCGCCAAGATCTCGATCGTCACGCACAAGGTGCAGACGACCCGCGCCATCATGCGCGGAATCGCGCTCGCCGGTCCGGCTCAGATCATCTTCGTCGATACGCCCGGCATTTTTCGGCCGAAGCGCCGGCTCGACCGCGCCATGGTCGATACCGCCTGGGGCGGCGCCAAGGATGCCGACCTCGTCGCGCTGCTTGTCGATGCCGAGCGGGGTCTCGCCGGCGATACGGCCGCGATCCTCGATAAGGTGGCGGCGGTGCATCAGCCGCGCATCCTCATCCTGAACAAGATCGACGCCGTCAGGCGCGACACGCTGCTGGAGCTTGCCGCCAAAGCCAATGCGACGGCCAAGTTCGAGCGCACCTTCATGATCTCGGCGCTGAACGGCGATGGCTGCGACGACCTCATGGCCTATCTGGCCAGCGTCGTGCCGCCCGGCCCCTGGCTCTATCCGGAAGACCAGATGTCGGATCTCCCGCTCAGAGCCCTGGCAGCCGAGATCACGCGCGAGAAGCTGTTCCTGCGCCTGCACGACGAACTTCCCTATGCGTCGACGGTCGAGACGGAGCAGTGGAAGGACCAGGACGACGGCTCGGCGCGGATCGAGCAGACGATCTATGTCGAGCGCGAAAGCCAGAAGAAGATCGTGATCGGCCGCCGCGGCGAGACGATCAAGGCAATCTCGATGGCGGCGCGGGCCGAAATCCAGGAGATGGCCGAACGCCCGGTCCACCTCTTCCTCTTCGTCAAGGTGCGGGAAAACTGGGGCGACGATCCCGAGCGCTATCGCGAGATGGGGATTGAATTTCCGAGATAGCAGCCGCATTGCGGACAAGGTCCGGCGGAGCAGAAGGCTCAGGGATCGTCCGCCGAGAAGGCGTTCGCCGATCCGGCTTCGATCAGGATCACCAGCAGCGACGCCACCAGATTGGCGAGTTCGTCGAACAGCGGAAAATCCTCGACGCGACTGCTCGATTGGCCGCCGGTACTGAGAAGGCCGTCCATTTCCGCGATCTGCACCACCTGACGGATATGCGCGCGCGAGACGCTGAACTGCCGCGCCAGGGCGGCCACGGACTGCGGAGGCCGGCCGCTGGCGATTCTGAACATCGTGACGACGGCAATCGCAAGTCCGCCATTGCGTTCGGCGAGCGCGCGAAGCCGCGGCGCGTGGTCGAGAAGGCGAAAATCAGACTTGCTCAGCGAGATGAGTGCCCATTCGGCGCTGCGGACGAACGCCTCGTTGTCATCGAGGCTCATGAGGATATGGTCGTGCTGCGGAAAGAGGCGCGCGATCATCTCATAGAGCCGCCGCCAGAAGCGATCCAGCACGTCGTTCATTTCCGCGGTCGGCACGATCGGCCTGGCGCGTCCATCCTTGATGCTCGGACCGGCTGTCAGCAACCCCGCCCAGCGCAAAGTGGATGCGATCGCGCGCGCCCTGCCACGGCTGCAGATTTGCCATTCTTCGCAAAAGGCCGCAAGACGAACTTTTGAAAGCCTATGTCCTCGTCTGTCCGGCGTATTGTGAAGATGACGTGCGGAAAGCATTACAAGGAATCGGCCGCGGTCATTCAAAACAATATGCAGCAAGGGGCGGCTTTTGTAGTTTTCGAGTAACTCCATCAATAACGCAGTGAACTCAGAATTATACTGCGGCAGTGCGCGCAAAGATCTTGCCCCGGCCGTCACTGTTTCATTAGGAGTCCCACTCCACGATGTGGAGATCGGCGTTTCGAAATCTATCACTACAACCTGCCGATTCCGGTCAGCTTGGCTTCGTCATACGAATCAACGCCAACCTGCGGTTTTCGTTCTGCGATTTTAAACTGATCCAGTTTTTGCCATTCCACGGTGTAGGGCAAGCCGATATGTTTCGCGCGGGGTGGCAAAAAGTACAGCAGATTCAATTGTATCGCCGAATTACGAGGGCGCGCCACAGATATGCGGCGCGTTGGAACTTGCTGTTTTGACTGGTGTAGTCGGCAGGAGCAATCATGACGTTGATCAGGCCGGTGGATCCGGCGGTGAGCATCTATCCACTACCTATGAGTGCGCGGCGCGCTCGTTTTGAAGCGAGGAACGCCCGACGCCATCGCTTGAGGCTGCCCAAGGGCCATCCCTATCGCAGCCTTCCGACATGGCTTCCCTACAAGCTAGCAATACTGATCAGTCGCAGTCAAAATCAAAATAAATAGCGGCTGACTGTCGACCTGAGGGAATCTGCAAGCGTGACGTAAAGCGCCGACACACGAAACGTAATTCTGAAGACCGCCCTAAGAAAAACGCCAACGCCAGGGTCTCTGAAGAAGCGTAGATTGTTACGACAATCGGAACTGTGTGAAGCGAGCCCTTGCCATTATTTAGACTGAAGCGGAGCGTTTAGAGTTCTGCAGGGTTGGGTCGAAATTCAATAGTCACATCGCGTCGCGGTTCCCTCGTCTGTCATTGCCGGACTCGATCCGGCAATCCAGCCCTTTCTGTCGCAAGGGAGAACCGATTGTTAACCGGCTCGACTAAACAAGCGACCCGCTGGTCCTCCGCGATGCGCGGAAGGAGGACTGGATGGCCGGGGCAGACCCGGCCACGACAAAAACCGGCAATGACAGAAGAACGAGAAAGCGACCGCTGACATTGTGCTTGGTCGAATGTCGATCCGCTCTAGCCCTCGGGTTCGTCGAGATGCGAGGGCAGGGCGCTATCGAACCCTTTTGCAGCGCGACGCCGGCTGCCGACCCAGATATTGTGCTGGGCGGGAAAGCGGTCCGGCTCATCCAGCGAGGCGAGGGTGACGTCGATTCGGATGTTGTCGTCCGTCATCGTCATCATCAGCGGCGTGCCACAATCGGCGCAGAAATGCCGCCGGCCGCGCGATGACGACTCGTGGATCGCTGGCTCACCGGCCGTCAGATGGAAGGCGGCGGCGTCAAACGTCGCCCAGGTCAGGAACAGCGCACCGCCCGCGAGCTGGCAGAGGCGACAATGGCAGTGGCACACGAGGCGCGGCGGCTGGTCGATCCGGTAGTGGATCCGGCCGCACAGGCAGCCGCCGGTGATGGCCTCGCTCATAGCGAAAGCTCGACAAAGACCGGCACGTGGTCTGACGGCTTTTCCCAGGCGCGGACATGCTTGTCGATTCCGACCGACACCAGATGGTCGGCGGCCGGCGGCGAAAGCAGCAGATGGTCGATGCGAATGCCGTTGTTCTTCTGCCAGGCTCCGGCCTGGTAATCCCAGAACGTGTAGAGCCCGCCTGCATCCGTCGTGGCGCGCAGCGCATCGGCAAAACCGAGCGCTTCGATCGCGCGCAGCGCTTGGCGGCTCTCGGGCTGGAACAGCGCATCGCCCGTCCAGAGCGACGGATCCTTGGCGTCGCGTGGCTCGAGGATGACATTGTAGTCACCGCCCAGCACCAGCGGTTCCTCGGTCAGGAGCCGCGACGCGGCCCAGGCCCTGAGCCGCTCCATCCAGGCAAGCTTGTAGGTGAATTTCTCGGTGCCGATGGGATTGCCGTTCGGCAGATAGAGCGAAACGACGCGGAGGGCGCCCGACGGCACTGAGAACACGCCTTCGATGAAGCGCGCCTGTTCGTCGCCGTCATCCCCTGGCAGGCCGCGATTGACCTCGTCGAATGGCAGCTTCGAGAGCAGCGCGACGCCGTTGAAGCCCTTCTGGCCATGCGTCGCGACATTGTAGCCGAGATCCTCGAAGGCCGTGGATGGAAAGCCCTCGTCGACCGTCTTGATCTCCTGCAGGCAGACGATGTCCGGCTGGGCCTCGCGCACCCAGGCAACTGCCGTCTCGATGCGGGCCCTCACTCCATTGATGTTCCAGGTCGCTATCTTCATGCGCGGCACACTAGTGCGAGAGCGCGCCGGTGCATAGGTCGCCGCGTCTTCATCCACGTCAGCTTCGGAAATGTCCTTCCGGTTCATTCGGTCGCAGCGTCGAAGGGGCACCGCGCCGGCTGAGAATTCGTATATACCGACGCGGCCCGCTGGAGCGTGACAGCGGCTGAAGGCTCAGGACGGGCTTGCCGAAGGGGAGACGACGCGTTGGATGCACAGACGAGCGCCGTGGCGGATCCAGCCGTCGAACCGCCTCTCAAAGGCATGGCGCGACGCATTGCGGTTCTGGTGGTGCTTCTCGCCTTCTTCATGGACATCCTCGACGGCACCATCGTCAATGTGGCCATACCCTCCATCCAGAACGGCATCGGCGCGGACTACGCTGCCATCCAGTGGATCGTCGCCGGCTATGCGCTCACTTTCGCGCTGTTCCTGATTCCCGGCGGCCGGCTCGGCGATATCTACGGCTACAAGACGATGTTCCTGATCGGCATGGCGGGCTTCACGGTCGCCTCAGCCATCTGCGGCTTCTCGACAACGGGTCATGGCCTGGTCGCGGCGCGCCTGTTTCAGGGGGCCACGGCGGCGATCATGGTCCCGCAGATCATGTCGATGATCCAGATCCTCTATGTCGATCCGCGGGAGAGGCAGCACATCTCGGCCTATTATGGCGGCATTGCGGGCCTTGCCAGCGTGCTGGGGCCGATCCTCGGCGCGCTGCTGGTGGCAAGCAGCCTCTTCGGCCTCGGCTGGCGTATGATCTTCCTCGTCAATGTGCCGGTCGGCATCTTCGCGCTTATCGCCGCCTGGTTTGCGCTGCCGAACGCACGGTCGCCGCATCCGCTGAAGCTCGATTTGACCGGCACGGTGCTGGCGCTGCTGGCAATGAGCCTCCTGACCTTCCCGCTCATCCAGGGCCGCGAGCAGGGCTGGCCGCTCTGGGGCTTCGTCATGATCGCGGCGTCCCTGCCGGTATTCGTGCTCTTCGCCTGGAGCCAGCGTCGACGCGACCGCATAGACGGCTCGCCGCTCGTGGTGCCGGATCTCTTCCGCTATCGCTCCTTCGTGGTCGGCATCCTGATCGCCGGCAGCTTTTTCGGCGTCGTCGGTGGCTTCTTTCTGACGCAGACGCTCTACATGCAGCTCGGTCTCGGCTTCTCCGTGCTCGAGGCGGGCCTGACAGGCATTCCGTTCTCGCTCGGCGTCGCGGTGGCGGCGGGTGCCTCCGGGCCGCTGCTCGTGCCGCGTTTCGGGCGCCTTGTGCTGACGGTGGGCTGTTTCGTGCTCGCCGCCGCCATCGCGGGCCTCGGCCTGACGGCGGATTGGCTTGGGCATGACGTGACGCCGGTCGACATGATCCCGACGCTGATCGTCGGCGGCATCGGCATGGGGCTCATCGTCTCGCCGGTGTTCAATTTCGTGCTGGTCGACGTGCCGGTGCGCCATGCCGGCTCGGCTTCCGGCGTCGTTAGCGCCGTCGGCCAGGTCGGCACCGCCATGGGTATCGCGCTGACCGGGGTCGTGTTCTTCGGACGCCTCGCCGTCACGGCACAGGATTTCGTCAGCGCCTTCGTCTGGTCGACCGGTTTCGGAGCGGCTGCGATGGTGATCGTCGGCTTCCTGACCTTTTTCCTGCCGCGCTACGCAAGGCCCAAGGAGGGCGTGTTCGGCGGGCATTGAGGTGGTTTTTGGCCTTGTCGACTTGGTCGCGTCTTGGCGCGGTGATCTCCCGACCCTAGTTTGAGGCACGGGGCCGCCACGGCCTCGATTGCAATCCGCCGGGTCTGCCGGTGGCGCGTTCAAGGGAGAAACGAATGCCGACACGTATTTCGGACGCCGAATGGCAGGGCGATCTCAAGGCCGGCAAAGGTTCGGTGAAGCTCGGCAGCGGCGCCTATGAGGGCCAGTACAATTTCTCGTCGCGCTTCGAGAACGGCGTTGGCACCAATCCCGAGGAACTGATCGCCGCCGCGCATGCGGCCTGCTTCTCGATGGCGTTGGCTGCCGGCCTGAGCGGCGCCGGCCATACGGTCGACAGTGTCAAGACGACCGCCAAGGTCAAGGTCGATCCCGTTTCCGGCGGCTTCGAGATCACCTCGATCCAGCTCGTCACCGAGGCGAAGGTTCCGGGCATCGACAAGGCCGCTTTCGATGAGATCGCGGCGGCTACCAAGGAAGGTTGCCCGGTCTCCAAGGCGTTGAAGGCTGTACCGATCTCGCTCGACGCCAAGCTCGTCTAGGAGAGTGCAATTGTCCCAGCCGGCATGCCTTGACCGGGTCGGCCGGCTGGCGGACAGTCTCGCCCCATCGAGGGGTGCATGATGACACGAGACTATCCGCGCGAGACGATCCCGTTCGATCTGCCGCCTCCGTTTCCCACTGAAGGTTTCACGGACGCCGCCAAGGCCGTCGCCCGGCTGATCGAGATCTACGACGCCCATACCAAGCACCTGCGCGACCGATTCTTCGCCATGCTGAAGGGCGACGTGCCGGCAGGCCGCGTCCGCGCCACTTACCCCCAGATCGCGATCAGCACGTCGAGCTTCGCCAAGGTCGATACGCGCCTTGCCTATGGTCATGTCTCGGGGCCGGGCGACTATGCGACGACGGTGACGCAGCCCGATCTCTTCAAGACCTATCTGACCGAGCAGATCCGCCTGCTGCTTCGCAATCACGGCGTTCCCGTGATGATCGGGCCGTCGAACTTGCCGATCCCGTTGCATTTCGCCTTCCCGAACGGCGTCCATGTCGAGGGCGAACTCGCTGAACGCATCGAGCGACCGCTGCGCGATATCTTCGATGTCCCGGATCTTGCGGTGACCGACGACGCGATCGTCAACGGCACCTATGAGCCGGTGCCGGGCGCGCCGCTGCCGCTGGCGCCCTTTACCGCGCCGCGCATCGACTATTCGCTGTTTCGCCTGGCGCATTACACGGCGACCAGCGCGGAGCATTTCCAGAACTTCGTCCTCTTTACCAACTACCAGTTCTATATCGACGAGTTCTGTGTCCGCGCCCGCAAGCTGATGGCCGAGGGCGGCGGCGGCTATTCGGCCTTTGTCGAGCCGGGCAATCTCGTGACTCCGGCCGGGCACCAGGAGCCGATTTCAGGCCGGGCGCCGCCCCGCCTGCCGCAGATGCCGGCCTATCACCTGAAGTTTGGTGCGTCCGCCGGCATCACCATGATCAATATCGGCGTCGGCCCTTCCAACGCCAAGACGATCACCGACCATGTCGCGGTACTGCGGCCGCATGCCTGGCTCATGCTCGGCCATTGCGCGGGCCTCCGGAACAGCCAGGCGCTCGGCGATTATGTGCTGGCGCATGGCTATGTCCGCGAGGACCACGTGCTCGATGCCGACCTGCCGAGCTGGATTCCCATTCCCCCGCTCGCCGAGGTGCAGGTGGCGCTGGAAGAGGCGGTCGAGGAAGTCACAGGGCTCGAGGGTTATGATCTGAAGCGGATCATGCGCACCGGCACGGTCGCCACCATCGACAACCGCAATTGGGAACTGCGCGATCATCGCGAGCCGGTGCAGCGCTTCTCGCAGTCGCGCGCCGTGGCGCTGGACATGGAATCGGCCACCATCGCTGCGAACGGCTTCCGCTTCCGCGTGCCATATGGAACGCTGCTCTGCGTTTCCGACAAGCCGCTGCATGGCGAATTGAAATTGCCGGGGATGGCCTCGGAGTTCTACCGCACGCAGGTCGGCCAGCATCTCGAGATCGGAATCCGAGCGCTTGAAAAGCTGCGCGAGATGGCGCCGGAGCGACTCCATTCGCGCAAGCTGCGCAGCTTCACCGAGCCGTCGTTCCAGTAACGGGCCTCTCGGACGAGGCTGCCGGCTTCTCGACACCTTCGTTGAGCAAAGCTCAGAAGGCGTCTTGATGCGCCGAGGCCTTTGCGACCGCTTCGCCTTCCGGCTCCGCGCGAACCGGCTTTCTGCCGAGCGAGCCGGCGGTCAGGAAGCTGACGACGACCAGCGGCAGGCCGAGACCGAAGGCCGAGCGGATGCCCCAATGCTCGGCGACGAAGCCGAGCAGCGGCGGCCCGAGCAGGAACACGACGAACGCGATCTGCGTCAGCGCGGCGACATTGATCGCCGCCGGCCGGTCGGTGCGCTGTGCTGCCGCCGAGACGGCGAGCGGGAAAAGCGTGCCTGAACCGACGCCGAGCATCGCGAAGCCAAGCAGCGACACCGCCGCCATCGGCGAAAAGAACACGAGGGCGATGCCGATGGTCATGACGACGATCAGCGTGCGCGCCACCGCCGCCGGCGAATGGCGATCGACGAAGCTGTCGGCGAAGAAGCGCGTCGTCGCCTGGCAGAAGGCGAACACGGCAACCGCGAAGGCGGCGAGGAAGGGCCCCGCTTCGAAGACGTTGCGCATATAGATGGCCGACCAGTCGAGGCTGGCGCCCTCCATGAGCATCGCCGACAGCGTCACGGCGACCAACACGAGGATCGCGCCGGTCGGCCGCGCGAATTTCGGCGTGGCCGCCCCGCTGGTCTCGCGCTTCGGCGAGGGCTGGTATCCGCCGAGGAACAATGTGACGCCGAGGATGGAGATCAGCACGACCAGCGCGAGATGCACCTGCACCGGGACGCCAAGATGCGCGACCACGCCGCCGAACAGCCCCGCGCTGAAGAAGCCGATGCTCCAGAAGGAATGCGCGCGGTTCATGATGCGCCGCCCGATCAGGAACTCGGTCCTGTCGGCTTCGACATTCAGGATGATCTCGACGCAGCCCAGCAGGACGCCAACCGGGAACAGCAGCAGGAAGAAAGCGATCGGCGATGGCGCATGGCTCGCGATCGCATAGCCGAGCGCGACGAGCGGAATCAGCGGCAGAAGCGCGCGGCGGAAGCCGATGCGCTCCAGAAAGGGTGCGGCGACTGTCAGGGAGACCAGGGTGCCGAGCGGCGTTCCGATCAGGCTGAGCCCGAGCGCGCCTTCCTGGACGCCCATGGCGGCCTTGATGTCCGGGAGGCGCGGAAAGATGCTGCCCATGCTGAAGGCGTAGACCGCAAACGCCGCATAGATGCGGTGCTGGGGTCCGATCGGCAGGCCGAAGCGCATCACTATTCTCGATCGAAGGAGGGCGGGAGGCGGGCCGAAGCAGCGCCTTGGGGGAGCCGAGATATTGCATGCTCCGCTCAACCATGCAAGAACGTGCATGAATGGGTGTAAACATTCATATCCTCGCTGAGGAACGCTATCGGGTCATTCGTGACCTGTTGACGACGCATGGGCAGGTTTTGGCGACCGATCTCGTGGCGCGCTTTGGCGTTTCCGAAGACACGGTCCGTCGCGACCTGCGTGAACTGGCGCGGGCCGGTGCGTGCCGCCGTGTCTATGGCGGCGCTGTGGCCGCCGCGCCCGATCTTGGCCCGGTCGGTGTCCGCGCCACCATCGCGCCCGCGGTCAAGGCGCGGCTTGCTGCTGCCGCGGTCAAGCTGCTCGTGCCGGGCCAGTTCGTCTTCATAGACGCCGGCTCGACCAATATCGCCATTGCCAACGCCTTGCCGACAGGCATGGCGCTGACAGTGGCCACCAATGCGCTCGGCGTTGCGGCGATAGTGTCCGAAAATCCTGATGTGAAGCTGATCGTGCTTGGCGGCGCGTTCGACGTCGTGACAGGCGCCTGTCTTGGCGCCGACACCGTGCGGGCGATTGACGGGCTCCGCGCCGACCTGACATTTCTCGGCGCCTGCGCAATCGACGCGTCAGCGGGTGTGACGGCGTTCGATCCTGATGACGCTGAGGCGAAGCGCGCGATGGTACGCAACAGCCGGACCGTTGCCGTGGCCGCGATCGCCGACAAGCTGGCGACGGCGGCGCCCTATCGCGTGGCGCCGATGACGGCGGTCGCCCATCTCGTTACGGAAGCGTCTGTACCGGACACCATGACGGCCGAAATCGAGGCGCTCGGCGCGATCGTTCATCGCGCCTGAGCGCAAGACGCGTTCAGATAGCGAAGCTGGTGCCGCAGCCGCAGGAGGAGGTGGCGAGCGGGTTCTTGATCTGGAACGACTGGCCGATCAGGTCGTCGGCAAAGTCGATCTCCGAACCTTCCATGAAGGGAATCGAGACCGAATCGATCAGCACCGTCGCGCCGTTCTTCTCGAGGACGAGATCATCGGGATTGCGGGCCGTATCGAGATCGAAGCCATACTGAAAGCCGGAACAGCCGCCACCCGAAACGCTGATGCGCAGCGCCGTGCCGCCGGCTTCCTTGGACAGGATGCGGGCGATGCGCTTGGCGGCCCGGTCGGAGAGCGTGATGTCGAGCGTTGCGGTCGTCATGAGGTTGTTCCGTTGCCGGCCTACCTTTGGCAGGCCCTTCGCGATAGTTAAGAACGCGATCGGCAGTGTCAATGCGCCGAATGGAAGGGTGGCGGCAGCGTGGAGCGGGAATTCGACGGACTGATCGGATTCGGCGGGTCAGGGCGGGCGCCATTTGCCGCCGATCCCGAGGCAAGCCGTGGCCGCCTCCACCCCGAGCCGGCGAGCCCGACGCGGACGCCGTTTCAACGCGACCGCGACCGCATCATTCATTCGACGGCCTTTCGCCGCCTGAACAACAAGACGCAGGTCTTCCTGTTCGATGAGGGCGACCATTTCAGGACGCGCCTGACCCACACCATCGAGGTGGCGCAGATCGCGCGTGCGCTGGCGAGGGCCCTGCGCCTCGATGAGGACCTCGCAGAAGCAGTCGCCCTGTCGCATGATCTCGGCCACACGCCCTTTGGCCATGCCGGCGAGCGGGCGCTTGATCGCGTCATGACGCCCTATGGCGGTTTCGATCACAATGCGCAGAGCCTGCGCGTCGTCACCCGGCTGGAACGCCGCTATCCGGATTTCGACGGCCTCAACCTCGCCTTCGAGACGCTGGAAGGCCTCGTCAAGCATAACGGCCCGCTGCTGGCGCCGGGCGCCGATCCGGCGATGCTTCCCGCTGCCATCCGGGCCTATTCCGCCGAGCAGGACCTTGAGCTTGCCACCTTCGCCTCCGCCGAGGCGCAGGCTGCGGCGATTGCCGATGACATCGCCTATGATGCGCACGACATCGATGACGGTCTTCGCGCCGGCCTCCTCAGCATCGAAGGGCTGCGCGAAGTCCGGTTCCTCGCGGAAATCATGGCGGATATCGAGCGTGCGCATCCAGGCGTTGCCGGGCCAAGGCTGATCAACGAGGTCGTGCGACGGGTCATCACGCGCATGATCGAGGACGTGATTGGCGAGTCGCTGCGCCGGATCGCGTCTGCAAGGCCCACGTCCATCGCCGATATTCGACACCTGGGCCGGCCACTCGTCGGCTTTTCGTCCGAAATGGCCGCCGCCGACCGCGCGGTGAAGGCGCATCTGAAGCATCATGTCTATCGCCACGAGCGGGTGATGACGGTCATGCGTTCGGCCGAGCAGGTCGTCGAGCGGCTGTTCGAGCGCTATTTGAGCGACGAAGCAACGCTTCCGGACGAATGGCGACCATCGCCTGATGATGCCGATCCGCCCCGCCGGGCGCGCCGGATCGCCGACTTCCTGGCCGGCATGACCGATCGCTATGCGCTTCGCGAGCATAAGCGCCTGTTTGACGCATGGCCCGATTTGGGCTAGGCGCCAGCATCCCGTAAAGCCTCGCCGAAAGCGTCCGCCCGATCATGAACATCTTCCGCGACTTCACCGCGCGCGTCACATCGGCCGTCGAGGTCATCCTTGCTGCCGGAGGCCATGCGGGCACGGATCTTCAGCGCGTTGTCGTCGAGCCGCCGCGCGATGCCGCTCACGGCGATCTGGCGACCAATGCCGCCATGGTCCTGGCAAAGCCGCTCGGGCTGAAGCCTCGCGATCTCGCCGAGGCCATCGCCGGACGGCTGCGCGACGATGGGGACGTCGCCTCGGCGGATGTCGCCGGCCCGGGCTTCATCAACATCACGCTGTCGGAAGGCTACCGCGCCGGAGCGCTTAGGGCGGCGATCCTTGCCGGCGCCGCCTATGGCCGCAGCACGATCGGCAGCGGCACCAGCGTCAATGTCGAATATGTCTCGGCCAATCCGACCGGCCCGATGCATGTCGGCCATTGCCGTGGCGCGGTGGTGGGCGATGCGCTCGCCAACCTGCTCGCCGCGGCCGGCTACGGCGTCACCAAGGAATATTACATCAATGACGCCGGCGGCCAGGTCGATGTCCTCGCCCGCTCGGCCTTCCTGCGTTACCGCGAGGCGCTGGGCGAGACGATCACCATCCCCGAGGGACTCTATCCGGGCGATTATCTGAAGCCGGTCGGCGCGGTGCTCGTCGAGCGCTTTGGCGACGCGCTGCTGGCGCAAACCGAGGCGCAATGGCTGCCTGTGGTCCGGCAGACCGCGATCGACATGATGATGGCGATGATCCGCGACGATCTCGCGCTGCTCAATGTCCATCATGACGTGTTCTTCTCGGAAGCCTCGCTTGCCGGCGGCAATGGCGGCAAGGTCAAGGCGACCATCGATGATCTGACGGAACGCGGCTTCGTCTATCGCGGCACGCTGCCGCCGCCGAAGGGCCAGCTTCCAGAGGATTGGGAGGATCGCGAGCAGTTGTTGTTCCGCGCCACCGATGTCGGCGACGACATCGACCGGCCGCTGGTCAAGTCGGATGGCAGCTACACCTATTTCGCTGGCGACGTCGCCTACATGAAGGACAAGGTTGATCGGGGTTTCAAGCGCCTGATCTATGTCCTTGGTGCCGATCATGGCGGTTATGTGAAGCGTCTTCAGGCGCTTGGCCGGGCTCTTTCAAATGGCGCCGTCAGCGTCGAAGTGCTGCTCTGCCAGCTCGTGAAGCTCTTCCGCGCTGGCGAGCCGGTGCGCATGTCGAAGCGCTCGGGCGATTTCGTGACGCTGCGCGATGTCGTCGAAGAGGTCGGCCGCGATGCGGTCCGCTTCATGATGCTTTACCGCAAGAGCGACGCGCCGCTCGATTTCGATTTCCAGAAGGTCACCGAGCAGTCGAAGGACAATCCGGTCTTCTATGTTCAGTACGGCCACGCCCGTGCGGCTTCGATCCTGCGCAACGCCGCGATCGAGGTTCCGGGCATTGATCTTTCAGCGCAAGCCCTTGCCGAGGCTGACCTTTCGATCCTTCAGGACCAGGGCGAGATCAGCCTGCAGCGCCGGCTCGCCGAATATCCGCGCCTCATCGAGGGTGCCGCAGAATCGCATGAGCCCCACCGCGTCGCTTTCTTCCTCTACGAGCTTGCCGCCGAGTTCCATCAACAGTGGAACCGGGGCAAGGATCTGCCGCAATTACGCTTTATTAACGCTGATGAGCCAGCATCGACCATGGCTCGGCTTGCCCTTGTTCATGCCATAAAGCAGGTGCTGTCATCCGGGCTCGATGTGCTTGGCGTGAGCGCGCCCGACGAGATGCGCTGAGCATCTTTATTACGAGCGTTATTTCGGCCCGCTTGAGAGCGGGCAGGCGGAGAGTGTAACGCGATGGCAGATCGCTTCGACAAGTCTTTCGCGCGTCGCCCTTCAGGTGAGGCTCCGCGCCGCGATGACGCGGCCGATCTTCCCGAGGACGATCCGCTGTTGGAACTGGCCCGCATCGTTTCGGGCAATGAGAGCTTCGATCAGATTCTGGGCTCGCGCTACCAGCCTCAGGAGCCGGCCCGTCCGACATCGTCCCGTTCGGCACAGCCGCCGCGTGACACGTCGTTCGACCTCGAGGCAGAACTCCTGAACGACCTGCATTCCTCATTCGACCCTGCTCGATCGGCGCCGGCACCGCGTGCTCCAGAGCCGCGGGCCGCTGAACCGAGGATGTCCCAACCGCGCGCGCCGGAGCCGGTCAGATCGCCGCCGCGCGCTGCCGAGGCGCCGCGCGTCGACGATTTCGATCATATGGCTGTTCGCCCTGGCGCGCCGATCGCGCCGCCACGCGCGGCGATGCCGGCATCACCAGCAGCCGACCCCTATGTCGCCTCGCCGGATTTCGGTCGCGGCCGTGTTCCGGAATCCGTACAGCGCCGTCCTGTCGCGCCGCCAGCCCCTCCGACTCCGCCGGTTCGCGATGACGATGATTACGGCGATGAATATATCGACGATGACGATCTGCGCGCCGATTACGATGGTGGCGACGACGGCTATTTCGATGATGCCGATTTCGAGCCCGAGCCGCCGCGCCGTTCGCGCAAGGTCCTCATAACCGCCGGCGTGGTTCTCGCTGTGCTAGTAGCTGGCGGCCTTGGCGCCCTGGCGCTGAAAGGGCGGTCTTCGGTCAGTGGTGATGGCACGCCGCAGGTGATAGCGGCCGACCAGAGCCCCACCAAGGTCGAGCCCGCCGTTCAGCCGACGCAGAACCAGGATACGCAGCAAAACAAGCTGATCTACGACCGTGTCGATCCCGACAAGTCGTCGCCGGACCAGCTGCCGATTCCCGATGACGGCACCGCGGATGCGACCGCGCAGTCGAACGAGAGCCAGGCGAGCCGCGAGATTTCGCGTATCATCCTGCCAGGCGGGCCCGGCGACCAGTCGGCGAGCCCCGCTGTTCCGGGCGGCGATAATGCAGCGGACACCGGTGATGATTCTGGTCCGCGCAAGGTCCGCACGGTCGTCGTGAAGCCGGATGGCACGATCGTTTCCAGCGAGGCCACGCCGCGTGGCGGGGCGCCGGCATCGACCGATGTCGCCAGCGCCAATCCGCCCGCAGCGACCGCCATGCAGGCGCCGGCTGCGAGCAGCCTCGACGCCGCGCCTGTTGCCGCCGACGATACGCCGCCGGCTGCGGCCACTGCCAAGGACACCTCGCAACTTGCGGCTCCCACTCCCGCTCCGGCGGAGCCCGAGGTTGCGGCAGCCCCGACCCCGGTTCCGGCAACGCCCGAGCCTCAGGCCGCGGCACCGGTTGCAACGCCTTCGAGCGGCGGTTTCGTGGTCCAGGTCTCCTCGCAGCGCACGGAGGCCGCCGCGCAGACGGCCTACAAGAACCTGCAGCGCAAGTTTCCGAGCCTGATGGGCGACCGTCCGCTGGATATCGCCAAGGCGGATCTCGGCGCGAAGGGCATTTATTACCGCGCTCGCGTCGGCCCGATGGCGACACGCGACGAAGCCGTCAATTTCTGCGAGCAGCTGCGCGCAGCCGGCGGGACCTGTATCGTCCAGAAGAACTGATCATCTCTTGTCCGGCCGCCTCAGCCGTCCGTTGCGGACAGCCGGCGGCCGGTCTTGCTTTCGGCCGCGGAAGCGCGGAACGCTGGGTGGATAGGGACGATCTGCCGAGTCGCGGGCCGTCAAGCGCATGAGCGAGCATCGCCAGAATGACAGCCAAGGCCTTCATCTCCGGCTGCGCCGGTACCGCTCTCACTGCCGACGAGATCGCTTTTTTTCGTGGGGCGAGGCCGTGGGGCCTCATCCTCTTCAAGCGCAATATCGGCACGCCGGAAGAGGTCTGCGATCTTGTCGCGACCTTTCGCGAGGTTCTGGACGATCCCGAGCGGCCGGTGCTCATCGATCAGGAAGGCGGACGCGTCCAGCGCATCGCGCCGCCTTTGTGGAAGAGCCGTCCTGCCGCGCGTTTCGCCGGAACGCTCTACGCGAATGATGAGGCTGCCGGGCGCCGCATGGCCTGGCTGCAGGGTCGGCTGATCGCGGCTGATCTGGCCGATCTCGGCATCACGGTCGACTGCCTGCCGGTGCTCGACGTCGCGACGGCCGAGACGCATCCTGCGATCGGCGATCGCTCTTACGGCCACGACCCCGACATGGTCGCTATCCTCGGCGCGGCTGCGGCCGAGGGCCTCCTGGCCGGTGGTGTCCTGCCGGTCATGAAGCATATGCCTGGCCATGGCCGCGCGGTGATCGACAGCCACCACGCCCTGCCGGAGGTCTCCGCCAGCCTCTCGACCTTGCAGAAGACCGACTTTGCGCCATTCCGGGCGCTGGCTGCACTGCCGATGGCGATGACCGCACATATCGTTTTCAAGGCGATCGATCCGGACCAGCCGGCGACGACCTCGCGCAGCGTCATCGAGACGATCATTCGCGGGCAGATCGGCTTTGACGGCCTCTTGATGAGTGATGATCTCTCGATGAAGGCGCTCGGCGGCGATGTCGGCGAACGCGCCGCGCGGGTCATCGGTGCCGGCTGCGATATCGTGCTTCACTGCAATGGCGACATGGCTGAAATGCGCGCCGTCGCAGCGGCCGTGCCGATGCTTGAAGGTCGCGCGGCCGAGCGCGCCGCCGCTGCGCTGGCGCACCGGCATGCTGCCCATCCGCTGGACCGCGAGGCGGCCGAAGCCGAATTCATGATCCTTGCCGAGCGGTCGGGCTGGCCGCCGGCTGTGAGCTGAGCCGCCCGATGGCGGAAGCCGCGCGCGGCGAGGGCAGCGGGCCGGAAGGCTGGGAGCGTCCAGACAGGCCGAAGGCGGACGCTGACGCACCGCTCGTCGTGGACGTCGATGGCTTCGAGGGGCCGCTCGATCTGTTGCTGGCGCTGGCCCGAAACCAGAAGGTCGATCTCGCGCGCATCTCCATTCTGGCGCTGGCGGATCAGTATCTTGCCTATATCGAGGAGCTCAGAAAGCTGCGGCTTGAGCTTGCGGCCGACTATCTCGTGATGGCGGCGTGGCTGGCCTTCCTCAAGTCGAAGCTCCTTCTGCCCGAACCGCAGGCGGGAGATGAGCCGAGCGGGCAGGAACTGGCGGCGGCGCTCGCCTTCCGCCTCCAGCGTCTCGAGGCGATGCGCGATGCGGCAGCGCGGCTTGTCAACCGCGACCGCACCGGCCGCGACGTCTTCCCGCGCGGCGCGCCGGAACCGGTCGAACTCCTGCGCCGAAGCCGTTACGCCGCCTCGCTTTTCGATCTTCTTTCTGCCTATGCCGCGCAGCGTCAGCGGCAGATGGTTTCGATCGTCCATGTGCGCCGCCGCCAGGTCTGGTCGCTCGCCGAAGGACGCGAACTGCTCGAACGGATGATCGGTTCGATCGCTGAATGGACCCCGATGGAGGTTTTCCTGTCGCCCTATCTCGTCTCGCCAGAGATTCGGCCGAGCGTTCGGGCAAGCGCCTTCGGCGCCAGTCTCGAACTGGTGCGGGAAGGCAAGCTGGCGCTGCGCCAGGATGGCGCGTTCGCGCCGATCCTGCTCCGCGATGCCGCAGCGAGGGATGATGATGGCTGAGCCCGCCGCGATCACGTCGCTTGCCCCCGAGGCGCAGCGCATGGCACTCCGCATGGTCGAGGCGATTCTCTTCGCCAGCGCCGCGCCACTTTCTGCCGACGAGATCGCCTCGCGGCTGCCCGATGGCAGCGATGTCGCGAACTTGCTGCGCGAGCTGCAGCACGCCTATTCCGGACGTGGCGTCAATCTCGTCAAGGTGGCGGGCAAATGGATGTTCCGGACGGCGGATGACCTCGCCTTCCTGTTGCGGCGTGAGCAGGACGAGCCGAAGAAACTCTCGCGCGCGGCGCTGGAGACGCTGGCGATCATCGCCTATCACCAGCCGGTGACGCGGGCCGAAATCGAGGAAATCCGCGGTGTCTCCACATCGAAGGGCACGCTCGACGTGCTCCTGGAAACTGGGTGGCTCCGCATGCGCGGCCGCCGCAAGACGCCGGGCCGGCCGATCACCTATGGCACGACCGAAGACTTCCTGATCCATTTCGGCCTCGAATCGGTCGGCGATCTGCCTGGTCTCGAGGAACTGCGCGGTGCGGGCTTGCTCGATGGCCGCATTCCGCCCGGCTTCTCGGTCCCCGAGCCGCGCGACGCACCCGATCTGACCGAAGATGAGGACCCGCTCGACCCCGAAGATCTCCTGCCCTCGACGCTTCGAGAGGACTAGCCGCTCAATCCTGTCGACCTCGGCGCGCCTTCAGGCTAAACCGCAGCATGACCGCCAATATGCCAGCCACCGTCAGCGCCTCGCCGGAAAGCGCACCTTCGCTCGAACGAACCGCCTGGGGCCGCCGGGGAACTGCCGGCGTCACGATCGCGGCGCGGCTCGGCTTCGAGGACGTCACCCATCACTATGGCAGCGAGATTTCGCTGCGCGGCATCGATCTTTCGGTCGAACCGGGCGAAGTGGTCTCGCTTCTGGGACGCTCCGGCTGTGGCAAGACCACGCTGCTGCGCGTGACGGCCGGGCTCGAAATGCCCTCCGGCGGCCGGGTGACCATCAATGGCCGCGAGATTGCCGGACCGAAAACGCATGTGCCGCCGGAAAAGCGCGGCATCGGGTTGATGTTCCAGGATTATGCGCTGTTTCCGCATATGACGATCCTGAAGAACGTCATCTACGGCCTTGCCTCGACGCCGCGCGCCGAAGCGGAGCGGCAGGGCCATCGCGCGCTCGCCCGTGTCGGGCTCGAGGGCTTCGCCTCGGCCTATCCCCATGAATTATCGGGCGGCGAACAGCAGCGTGTCGCTCTGGCCCGCGCCATAGCGCCGCGCCCGGGCGTGCTTCTGATGGACGAGCCGTTCTCCGGCCTCGACAAGCGGCTGCGCGATCATGTCCGCGACGAGACGCTGGCCATCATCCGCGAGACCCGGGCGACATGCATCATCGTCACGCATGACCCGGAAGAGGCAATGCGGATGAGCGACCGGATCGCGTTGATGCGCGCCGGGCGGCTGCTGCAGATCGGCACGGCGCGCGATCTCTATGAGCGGCCCGTCGATCTCTACGCGGCCCGATTCTTCTCGGAAATGAACGAGTTCGGCGGCGTCGTCCGTGGCGGCCGGGTCGAAACGCCAGCCGGAACCGTCGATGCGCGGGGGCACGGGGAGGGCAGTGCGGTCACGGTCGGCATCCGTCCGCAAGGCATTCATCTTGGCGGAGAAGGCGTCGCCGGGCGCGTCGTCGGCCATCGCTTCCTTGGCGAGGTCGATCTCTACGACATCGCGGTCGATGGCAGCGACGTTCCGGTCAAGGTGCGCACGCGCGGGCCGGTGCCCTATCGGATCGGGGACACCGTCTCGATCGCGCTCGAGGAGCGTGACGTGCTCGTATTTGATAAAGCCGTATAATAGCCCTACATGCCGCGTAGGGTGAGGTCAGGTTGCGGCAGCGGGACGGGTCTGCGATAGTTCGTTCCGGCTGCGCCGCAGAAGGCGCTTTGGAGAGGGTTCATGGGTTCGCTTAGCATTTGGCACTGGCTGATCGTGCTGGTGATCGTGCTTTTGCTGTTCGGCAAGGGCAAGATCTCGGACGTGATGGGCGACGTCGCAAAGGGCGTGAAGAGCTTCAAGAAGGGGCTCTCGGATGACGACGAGACGGTCGCGCGTCCAACTGGCAATATCGACCACAAGCCCGCCGACATCGTCACGCCGACGACCGACGAAAAGACGCGCGCCAGCAGCTAGCATTCGAGGAGCCGCCGGACATGATGGGCCGCCGCGTCGTCGACGGGGCGTGGTTTGGTGTGTCGGCGGGCAGTGATCGATGTTCGATATAGGCTGGAGCGAAATCCTGCTGATCGCCATTGTGGCGATCGTCGTGGTCGGTCCGAAAGACCTGCCGCCGATGCTGCGTGCTGCCGGCCGCATGGTCTCGAAGCTGCGCAGGACGGCCGGCGAATTCCAGAGCCAGTTCAACGAGGCGCTGCGTGAAGCAGAACTCGATGGCGTCAAGGATTCGCTGAACGAGCTGCGCGGCCTCAATCCGATGAACGAGATCCGCAAGCAGCTCGACCCGATTCAGGCCGCGCTCGCCAAGCCCGAGCCCGTGGCAAAGCCCGCGCCGGAGCCTTTGCCGCCGCCGATGGATCAGCTTGCCCAGCCGATGACCGACGCCGATCTCGTTCCGGCTGCCGATCCGCTGCCGGTCGATCAGGCCGTCGAGGCGGAAAAGAAGCCGGCCCGCAAGCGGAAGCCGAAGGCCGACGTCGCCGAGGGCGAAACGCCGCCCGCGCCGAAGCGTGCCTCGAAACCGAAGGCGGCTGAAGCTGCTGCTGTCGAAGCCGGGGCAGTCGCGGCGGTGAAGAAGCCGCGCGCGCCGCGTGCCAAACCCGTGGCCAAGGCTTTGCCGACGACCTCGCCACCGGAGGGCGAGCCTCTGCAACTCGACCTGGCCTCGTCGCTCAGCCCGCCGGCTGCGCCGCTCGCGCCGATGGTTCCGGCCGCCCCGGCCAATGAGATCGCCGCTGCGCCGACTCCCGCGCCGCCGACTGAAGAGCGCAGTTAATGACCGACCAGCCGACGCAGGAAGACGAGATCGAAGCCAGCCGCATGCCGCTGCTCGATCATCTGATCGAGCTCAGGCAAAGGCTGATGTGGGCGATCGGGGCGATCCTGGTTGCCTTTCTGGTCTGCTTCTATTTTGCCGGCACGATCTACAACATCCTCGTCATTCCCTATGAATGGGCGGTCGGCCCGGCGCAGGACGTCAAGCTGATCTACACGGCGCCGCAGGAATATTTCCTGACGCAGATGAAGCTGGCGCTGTTCGGCGCGGTCTTCATCGCCTTCCCGGTCATCGCTTCGCAGATCTACAAGTTCGCCGCGCCCGGCCTCTACAAGCATGAGCGCCGCGCTTTCGTGCCCTATCTGATCGCAACGCCGATCCTGTTCTGCCTCGGCGCCGCGCTGGTCTATTTCCTGATCCTGCCGCTGGCGCTGCATTTCTTCCTGTCGTTCCAGCAGACCGGCGGCAATGGCAAGGCCTCGATCGAGGCGCTGTTCAAGGTCAACGAATATCTCGGCCTGATCATGACGCTGATCCTGGCCTTCGGCACGGTGTTCCAGCTGCCGGTGATTCTGACGCTGCTCGGCCGCGCCGGCATCGTGTCGAGCGAGATGCTGAAGTCGAAGCGGCGCTACGCGATCGTCGTCGCCTTCATCATCGCCGCGGTGCTGACACCGCCGGACATGATCAGCCAGATCTCGCTCGCCGTGCCGGCCATCCTGCTCTACGAGCTTTCGATCCTCTCGGTTCGCATGATCGAACGCCAGCGCAAGGCAGCCGAGGCGGCCAAGGCAGCGGCCGACGCGAAGACGGAATAGAGACGGTCTGCGGACATCGCCGTGTCTGCCGACGGCCAAACGCACTTCTGTCATTGCGCGGAACGCGGCCCGTGCGATCGCGCGCATCGTCCTCTCAGTGCTGCGTTCAGCACCTGCAGCTTGTCATTGCCGGGCCTGACCCGGCAATCCAGCCTTCCTTCCGCCGGCCCAGGATGGACGCCGGCCATCGGCGGTTTCCCTTCGGCGACACTTAGCTTGGCCAAAAGACTGGATTGCCGGGTCGAGCCCGGCAATGACAGGGTGAGGGGATACGGAAGGGTCCCGGCCGCCGTTGATCCGGGCAATGACAGAAGATGGAGGCGAGGATGGGGTGTTGAGGGTCAATTGATCCTGCCGGCCCGCGCGATTGATCCTGCGGGTTGATCCGTGTCACGTCTCCCTCTATCCCTCAGGCGCCGCCGCGCATCTGTGGACGGCGTCAAGCCGAGACCCCTGCCATGCTCGATATCAAGTGGATCCGCGAAAACCCCGCCGCCTTCGATCGCGCGCTGTCGCGCCGCGGCGCACCGCCGGCTGCCGAGGCGATCCTCGGCCTCGACGAGGAGCGGCGCGCGCATATCCAGAAGGTGCAGTCGGCGCAGGAGCGGCGGAATTCGGCTTCGAAGGAAATCGGCAAGGCCAAGGCCGCCAAGGACGAGGCAACCGCTGCCGCGCTGATGGCCGAGGTCAGCGAGATCAAGGAATTTCTCGCTCATGCCGAGGAGAAGGAGCGCGAACTCGACAAGGCGCTCATGGACGCGCTGGCCTCGCTGCCCAACATTCCGCTCGACGATGTGCCGAACGGCAAGGACGAGCACGACAATGTCGAGAAGTCGATGTCCGGCCAGAAGCGGCTCTACGACTTCGAGCCGGTCGAGCATTTCGAGATCGGCGTCGCGCAGAAGCAGATGGATTTCGAGACGGCGGCAAAACTCTCTGGCAGCCGCTTCGTCGTGCTGAAGGCTGGCCTCGCCCGGCTCGAACGCGCGCTCGGCCAGTTCATGCTCGATCTGCACACAACAGAGCACGGGTATACGGAGGTACAGCCACCATTGCTCGTGAAGGACGACGCGCTCTACGGCACGGCACAGCTGCCAAAATTCGCCGAGGACCTCTTCAAGACCGCGCGTCCCTTCGAGGCTTCTGACTTCCCCCCGGATGCGCGTCTTTCGGTCGATGAGAAGAAGAGCAAGATTGCTGACTTCGTCGGACACGACGTTGCGAGAGACTATTCGGACGCGACAGCGCATGACGCCTACGAAGCTCTGGCCGGCGCAGCAAGATTTGCAGGGCCTGGACCCTCCAAGAAGCTCTGGCTCATCCCCACCGCCGAAGTCCCGCTGACCAATCTCGTCCGCGAATCCATTCTCGACGAGAAGGAACTGCCGCTGCGCTTCACGGCGCTGACGCCGTGCTTCCGTTCGGAGGCGGGCTCGGCCGGGCGCGATACGCGCGGCATGCTGCGCCAGCATCAGTTCAACAAGGTCGAGCTGGTCTCGGTCACGACGCCGGAAACCTCGCTTCACGAGCATGAGCGCATGCTCGCCTGTGCCGAGGCCGTGCTGCAGGCGCTGGAGCTGCATTACCGCGTCGTGACGCTTTGCACAGGCGACATGGGCTTCGGCGCTCAGAAGACCTATGACATCGAGGTCTGGCTGCCCGGCCAGAAAGCCTATCGCGAGATTTCGTCCGTCTCGGTCTGCGGCGATTTTCAGGCGCGGCGCATGAATGCGCGCTTCCGTCCGTCCGGCGATGCCAAGGGCACGCGCTTCGTGCACACGCTGAACGGTTCGGGCACGGCGGTCGGCCGCTGCCTGATCGCGGTGATGGAGACGTTCCAGAACGGCGACGGCAGCGTCACCGTCCCCGCGGCCCTGCGGCCCTATATGGGCGGGGTCGAAAAAATCTCCGCCTGAAGGCAGAGCCTTCCGCTTGAAAGAATGACGATGCGCATCCTGCTGACCAATGACGACGGCATCCACGCGCCGGGGCTTGCGGCGCTGGAGCGCATTGCGCATGCGCTTTCGGACGATGTCTGGGTGGTCGCGCCCGAAACCGATCAGTCGGGCCTTGCGCATTCGCTGACGCTGAGCGATCCGCTCCGCCTGCGCCAGGTTTCGGAAAAGACCTTCGCGCTGCGCGGCACGCCGACGGACTGCGTGATCATGGCTGTGCACAAGGTGCTCGGCGGATTGCCGGATCTCGTGCTGTCGGGCGTCAATGCCGGACAGAACGCCGCTGACGACGTGACCTATTCGGGAACGGTCGCCGGCGCCATCGAGGGAACGCTGCTCGGCATTCCCTCGATCGCGCTCAGCCAGGCCTCGCATTCGGTCGATGGGCGGCGGACGATCGCCTTCGAGACCGCCGAGCGCCATGCGCCGGCCATCATCGAAAAGCTCGTCGCGCACGGGGCGCCGCGCGGTGTGCTCTACAACGTCAATTTCCCCGGCTGTCCTGCCGAGGCGGTGACGGGCCTCAAGGTCGCGGTGCAGGGGGTCGTCGGCCATGGCCTCGCGATCGAGGAGCGCATTGACGGGCGCGGCAATCCCTATTTCTGGCTCAAATACCAGCGCGCGGCGCAGGAGCACGATGCCGGGACGGATATGCACGCGATCACACATCGGGCGATTTCGGTCACGCCGCTGCGGCTCGATATGACCGCCTATGACGAACTGGCCGGCCTCAAGACGCTGTTTGGCGATTCCTAAGGTTGCACTAACAACCCGTTTACCAGTGCTGGTGCATCACTCGTCGCAAGAAGGCGAGGGCGCGTAGCGTATGGCACTCGGGGCGGTCCAATTCCATCCGGCGGATGATTTCGACGACGGCACGCGGATTCCGATCGCCGAGTTCCTCTTGCGATTGCGCCAGATCGGTATCGTCGACCGTCAGATACTCGCTGCGCTCGAAGCCGTCCCGCGCAGCCTGTTTCTTGATGGCGAGGCGCGGCATGGACCGCTCTTCGCCGAGCGGCCGCAACCCATCGCCTGTGGCCAGCAGAATACGCCGCCGATCATGGTTGCGCGCATGCTGAAGGCGCTGGCCCTCACTGGGCGCGAGCGTGTGCTCGATGTCGGGACGGGCACCGGCTATCTCGCCGCCGTACTCTCGATGTCCGTGCGGCATGTCTACACCGTGGAACGCTTCCGCACGCTGGCCGGCGCGGCCGAGGCGCGGTTCGCGGCCATCCGCAGCGACAGCATCACGTCCGTGTTCGGCGATGGTATCCACGGCTGGTCCGAGAAGGCGCCATTCGATCGGATCGTCACCACGGCCTCGGCGCCGCAGCCGCCGAAATATCTCATCGATCAGCTCGCGCCGCATGGCGTCATGATCATGCCGGTCGGCCCGGCCGATGGCGTGCAGATGCTGACCCGCTTCCAGCGCGTCGATCGCAGCATCGAATCGACGCCGATCTGCCCCGTGCGCTTCGTGCCCGTGATTCCCGGCAAAGCCGTCCGGCTCTGACGAGGCGGGCGCCGGAGCGGGCTGCCCACCTTCCTGTTGGGAATTGGTTGACGGACATTCGTGGCGCATATGCCGCAGCTCCGCCGCGATCTCAAGGCGCCGCTTGGGCTTTTCGAAGACGAATCCCAGTCGCTTAAGCCTTTGTCAACGTTACCGCTGTCTACTCGCGACATCGAAATTTTGTGGCGTCGAGAGTATTCACCGATGCGTAGAAGCGTTCTGTCTGTCCGATCCCGCGTTCTGAGCCAGGTTGCGGTTATCTCCCTGCTCGCAGGTCTGACGGCTGCATGCAGCGGGGATGCATCGCGATTCGGTATTCCCGCCTTCACCGGCAGCACCGCAAACCAGAAGGCGATCATCGGCGGCGACCAGCCGATGCCGGCGCCGGTTCAGCCCAGCCCCTATACGCCGCCTTCTCAGGTCCAGCGTTCCGATCTTCCGCCGACATCGGCGCAGCAGGATGCGCTGCTTCCAGGCGTCGCGCCCGGCGAGCGGGCTGTGGCCACGGCCGCCGAGCCGCAGCCTCTGGCCCGTCCGGCCGCAGCCGCCACCGGCAAGGGCGGCTGGGACACGGCCGGCGGCACGGTCGTGACGCTCGGCAACGGCGAGACGCTGTCGTCGATCTCGCGCCGCTATAGCGTGCCGGTCAAGGAACTGGCCCGCGTCAACAACATCTCGGATCCGTCCGCCGTCAGCATCGGCACGCGCATCACGATCCCGACCTATGGTGTCGCCGGAGCGGCTGCGAAGCCTGTCGCGGCGACTGCGGAAGACAAGAAGCAGGCGAGCGCCGATCCGTCGACCTCGCTCGGCGGCCTGCATACCGTGACGCCGGGCCAGACGCTCGATCAGGTGGCGCGGCTCTATAATGTCAGCCCCAAGGAAATCGCGGCGGTCAACCATCTGAACGCCGCCGACACGCTGAAGAGCGGCCAGAAGATCAAGATCCCGGGGCCGACGCCGTCCGGCACCGTCGCGATGCGTCCCGATCCGGCGCGCAAGCCCGAGCAGGCCAAGGGCGACGACCCCGAAGGCACGCCCGTCGCCGCGGCGAACCCGCAAGTCGACGTCCCCGCGACGACCGCTTCGATCGCGCCCGTTCCGAGCAACACGGCTGCCGGCGATGCGGCCAAGGAGATGGCCGCCGCCGCCAAGCCGCAGCCGCCGGCCGATCAGACCGCCTCCGCCCCGGTTGCCGACGAACCGTCGACGAACGGCACGTCGTTCCGCTGGCCGGTGCGGGGCCGTATCATCGGCTCGTTCGGCACCGCCGCGACCGGCGAGCGCAATGACGGCATCAACCTCGCGGTGCCGGAAGGCACATCGATCAAGGCCGCCGAGGCCGGCACGGTCATCTATGCGGGCAACGAACTTGAGGGTTATGGCAATCTGGTGCTGATCCGCCATGCCAATGGCTGGGTCTCGGCTTATGCCCATAACAGCCAGATCCTGGTCCAGCGCGGCGATACCGTGCGCCGTGGCCAAATCATCTCCCGCGCCGGCACCTCTGGCTCGGTCAGCGCGCCGCAGCTCCACTTCGAGCTCCGCAAGGGCTCCAAGCCGGTCAATCCGATGGATTACCTGCAGGGCTGATCCACGAGAAAAGCGCTTGAAATTCGAGGCCGGCCGGGGCGACCCGCGCCGGCCTCAGATATTTCCGCGCCGTGCGGCCCGCCAGAGCCGCCATTGCACCTGCCATTGCGGCAGCGCGACGTCCGTCTGGAACGGGTCGTAGCCGCGCTTTTCCATCCTGAGAAGCGTCGGCTCGACGAGTGTCGCGGGCAGGAAGGCCGGCAGCAGCGCAGGATCGAGCCGCCTTATAGCTGCGCGCGCCTTGTCGAGATGGTCGCGGGCAATCGTGCGCATCTCCGCAAGCAACGCCATCAGCGCCGGCGTCGCGCGGCCTGCGAAGACGTCATCGGCCTTGACGCCGTGCCTCGCCATGAGGTCGGCGGGCAGATAGAGCTGCTGCCGGCGCGCGTGCCAGGGCAGGGCGCGCAGCAGCCCGGTGATCGCCTGCGCGACGCCGGCATGGCCGCTCGCATCGGCGCTGCCGGGATCGCGACCCTTGGCGAGGACCAGAGCGCCACATTGGATCAGAGCCGCGGCCGTCTCGCCGGCATAGCCTTCGAGATCCGAAAGGCTCGGCATCGGATCGTTGTAGAGATCGAAGACGCGCGCCTCGATGAGGTTGATGAGCGCGGCGCGTGGCAGGCTGTTGAGGCCGATCGTCTCGAGGAGCGCTGCGGCGACCGGATTGCCGGCGACCTCGCCATCGGCCGTGCCTTCGAGCAGATCGCGCCACCATTGCAGGCGGATCTCGCCGGGCAGCGCCTCGCTGACGCGCTCGCGCACGCGGGCGATCTCGAGATTGAAGGCATGCAGGGCGAAGAGGTAGCGCCGCTCGGTCTCGGGTGCGAAGAGATCGGCGAAGAAGCGCTCGGGATCGTGCTGGCGGACTTCACTGGCAGCGAAGGCGAAGGCGTCCATCGGCGTGGCCGCTCAGGGCGCGATCAGCGCCGCCGCGACCGATCGGCCCTCGGCGAGCAGGATGTTGTAGGTGCGCACGGCCGAACCCGTCGCCATGATCTCGACGCCGATCGAAGCCTCGCGGAGCGCTTGGCGGAGCGGTGCGGGGATCGCGGCGATGTCGCGCCCGGTTCCAATGACGAGCACGGCGATCGCAGACGCCTCGTCGAGGACCGGCGCCAGCGTCTCGGCGTCGAGTTCCGCGGCGCTGGTCGGCGCCCAGCCATAGATGCCGCTCGGCAGTGCCAGGATCGAGCCCGGATGCGCCATTTCGGCGAAGCGGAAGCCCGCTTCGCCCCCATAGGCATCGATCGGCACCTGCTGCGGCAGATGCTGCTGGCGCGGAACGATCGGCGCGGGGCGTTTGAACAGCGCCATGGCCAATCAGGCCTTCTGCGGCGCCGCGCCCTCGTCCTTCTTCTTGTCGTTCATCGCGTCGGAGCGGAGGCCGAAATAGATCAGCACCGGCGCCGCGACGCAGATCGACGAGAAGATCGCCGCGATCACGCCGAAAATCATGGCGAGCGTGAAGGCGCGGATGACCTCGCCGCCGAAAATATAGAGCGAGAACAACGCGATCAGGGTCGTCATCGTTGTGATGACGGTTCGGCCCAGCATGTCGTTGATGGCGCGGTCGATCAGGTCGCCGAGCGAGATCTTCTTGTATTTCCTGAGCGTTTCGCGAATTCGGTCATAGACCACGACCGTGTCGTTCAGCGAATAGCCGACCGTCGTCAGGATGGCTGCGAG
Organism: Kaistia sp.; assembly: GCA_035555375.1. GTDB lineage: Bacteria > Pseudomonadota > Alphaproteobacteria > Rhizobiales > Kaistiaceae > Kaistia. The sequence continues at coordinate 369,590 of DATMGR010000041.1, forward strand.
CGAGGTCAGGTTGAATTCGTGCTGCGTCACCACATAGAAGCCGAATGTCATGACCACGACATTCGCAGCCGAAATGATGCTGCCGACGGCGAACTGCCATTCGAAGCGGAACCACACATAGATGGCGATCGCCGCGAAGGTGACGAGCATCGCGAGGCCGCCATTGAAGGCGAGTTCGCCCGAAACGCGCGGGCCGACGATCTCGATGCGCCGGAATTCGGCGCTATCGCCGATCAGTGTGCGAACCTTGCCGATGGCGTCCTGCTGCGCAGATTCGCCGCCCGGTTGCTGGCCGACGCGGATGAGAATCGAATTGTCCTCGCCGATCGTCTGAACCTGCACGTCGCCGATGCCGAGGCCGTTCAGCGAGCCGCGCAGCTTGCCGAGATCGGGCTTCGGATCCTTGGTCTGGATCTCGATGACGGTGCCGCCGAGGAAGTCGATGCCGTAGTTCGGGCCGACCGTGAAGAACAGCACGACCGACATGATCGACAGGAAAGCGGCGATCGGGAACGTCCAGCGCCGCATGCGCATGAACGGGATCTTGGTGTTGTCCGGGACGAGGCGAAGATGGCGCATGATGACTGTCCTTCGTTCGCTCAGAGCGAGATCTTGGTCGGACGACGCCAACGCACCCACATCGCGACCAGGAGGCGCGTGAAGGTGAAGGCGGTGAACATCGTCGTCGCGACGCCGATGGCATGGGTGACCGCGAAGCCGCGGATGGGGCCGGAGCCGAGATAGAACAGCACCACCGCCGCGATCAGCGTCGTGACATTCGCATCGAGAATGGTTCCGAGCGCGCGGTGGAAGCCGGCGTCGATCGATGCGATCGCCGAGCGTCCGGATCGGTACTCCTCGCGGATTCGCTCATAGATCAGCACGTTGGAATCGACCGCCGTGCCGACCGTGATGATGACGCCGGCGATACCGGGCAGCGATAGCGTCGCGCCGAGAAGGGTCACGATGCCGAAGATCATCACCACATTGACGATCACGGCGATGTTGGCGATCCAGCCGAGCACGCCATAGGTCGCGATCATGAAGGCGCAGACCGCGGCGGTGCCGATGATCGCGGCGATCTTGCCGGCGCGGATCGAATCGGCGCCGAGGCCCGGGCCGACATTGCGCTCCTCGACGATCGTCAGCTTGGCCGGCAGCGAGCCGGCGCGCAGCAGGATCGCGAGATCATTGGCCGACTGGATCGAGAACGAGCCGCTGATCTGGCCGGAGCCGCCGAGGATCGGCTCGCGGATGACAGGCGCCGAAATGACCTTGTCGTCGAGCACGATGGCGAAAGCGCGATTGACGTTCTTCTGCGTCACGTCGCCGAAGGTCTGCGCGCCGCCGGTCGTCAGGCGGAACGAAACCACCGGCTCGTTCGAGCGCTGGTCGAAGGTCGCCTGCGCGTCGGTCAGATCCTCGCCGGTGATGAGCGGTGTTTCTTCCAGCACATAGTTGACGTTGGGATTGTCCTGGCCGGGCAGGACGATCGTGCCGGGCTTGCGCTGCGGCTCGGTCTGGCCGGTCTGATAAGACGAATCCACCAGATGGAAGGTGAGCTGCGCGGTCTGGCCGACCAGCGACTTCAGCCGCTCGGGGTCGCCGAGGCCGGGTGCCTCGACGAGGATACGATCCGTGCCCTGACGCTGGATCGAGGGCTCGACCGTGCCGAGCTGGTCGATACGCCGCGCAATGACCTCGATCGACTGGTCGACGATCTGGCGGATGCGCTGGGTGAGCCCGGCCTCCGAATAGGTCATCTGGACGAGGCCGTCGCTGCCGACGGTCAGGTCGAACTCATTGATCGCCGTACCGCCGAGCAGCGAATTGCCGAGCGGATTGCGCAAGGGTTCGAGACGCGTCCGCACGAGGTCGAGCTGCGAGACATCGCGGACACGCAGCTGCACGCCCTGTCCCTGGACGCCGAGGCCGGAATAGCCGATGCGCGGCTCCTGCAGCATCGCCTTGCGGATTTCACCCACCAGAGTGCGCAGACGGCGCTGGACATAGTCCTGCTTGTCCACTTCGTAGAGCAGGTAGGCGCCGCCCTGCAGATCAAGGCCAAGGACCATCTGGCGTTTCGGCACCCAGCTCGGCCAGGAATCGACCGTTTCCTTCGAAAAGAGATTCGGCACGGCCGCCAGGATCCCGACCAGCACGATGGCCAGGATCCCGATCATCTTCCAGCGAGTGAAGTGCAGCATGGGAGTTTGCGTTCCAGATGGCTTCGACCGTGTGACCGGCCGTTATCGGTGAAAGGACTATTCGCCTTCCTTGACCGGCTCGCCCTTGGCGCGCACGTCGGCGATGGCGGAGCGCGACACACGGACGCGCACATTTTCGCCGACTTCGAGCAGCAGCTCGCTGTCGTCGACGACCTTGGAAATCTTGCCGATCAGGCCGCCGGTCATGACGATCGTGTCACCACGGCGCACATTCTTGATCATCTCCTGATGCTGCTTGGCGCGCTGGCGCTGCGGCCGGATCATCAGGAACCACATGATCGCGAAGACGAAGATGAACGGGACGAACTGGATCAGCATCTCCATGCTGCCGGCGGGGCCCGCGCCGGCTGCCTGGGCAAAGGCTTGGCTGATGAACATCGACGATTCCCTATGCTTCTGCGATCCGGAGGGAACGCATCAAAAAAAGCGCGTCGCTTGCGCCGGCCTTCACATAGGGAGAGACAGCGGCTTGCAAAACGGCGCGGACTATAGCGGCGAGGCCGGCCTTTGCAAATGCAGCCGCCAGCGTGTTACCGCAGGCCGTCTTCATCCACTGTCGACCCCGATAAATCAAGGAGCGTTCGCGGAATGGGCGAGCTTGACCTGACCCCGATCGCCGAGCGGCTCGACCGGCTGCTCGCCCTCATCGAGCGCGCAGTGCCGCCGGCGCGGCCTCCGATCGATCTCGAAGCCGCCGATGCCTTCGTCTGGCAGGCCGCCACGGCGAGCCTCCAGCCCGTGCCGAAGGTCAATCGCGTCGCGATGACGCTTCTGAAAGGCGTCGACCGGGTCCGCGACATTCTCGTCGACAACACCGAACGCTTTGCGCGCGGCCTGCCGGCCAACAATGTCCTGCTCTGGGGCGCGCGCGGCATGGGCAAGAGCTCGCTGGTCAAGGCGGCGCATGCCGACGTCAACCGCGCCGCCGCCGCATTGCCGGGCGGTCACGCGTTGAAGCTGATCGAGATCCATCGCGAGGACATCGACAGCCTGCCCGAGCTGATGGGCGTCCTCAGGAAGTCCGACCGGCGCATCATCCTGTTCTGCGACGACCTGTCGTTCGACAACGACGACACGTCCTACAAATCGCTGAAGGCGGCGCTCGACGGCGGCGTCGAGGGGCGGCCGGAGAATGTCGTGTTCTATGCGACGTCGAATCGCCGCCATCTCCTGCCGCGAGACATGATGGAGAACGAACGCTCGACGGCGATCAATCCGAGCGAGGCGGTCGAGGAAAAGGTATCGCTCTCCGATCGCTTCGGCCTTTGGCTCGGCTTCCACAAATGCAGCCAGGAGGATTACCTGGCGATGGTGCACGGCTATGCCGGCCATTTCGGGCTCGAGCTGCCGGAGGCCGATCTCGATTGGCAGGCGCTCGAATGGGCAACGACGCGCGGGGCGCGGTCCGGCCGTGTCGCCTGGCAGTTCACGCTCGACCTGGCCGGTCGGCTTGGCGTGACGATCGCCGACTAGGAAAAGGCGCCGAGGGGTGTCGGCCGATGCGTCCGTCGTTCGTCCTCGGGACGCCATTATCGAGGGAACAACATTTATGCGCTATCTCTGCCTCGTCATCGTTGATCCGACCCGTTTCGAAGGCCTGACGGCTGAAGATCATCGCGCCATCACCGCCGAGTCGCTCGCCTATGACGAGCAACTGGCGGCCCGCGGCATTCTGGTGACGGCTCACGCCCTCAGCGAACCGCCTACGGCGACGACCGTCCATGTCCGCGACGGCGAAGCCTTCTTCACCGACGGCCCCTTCGCCGAGCTCAAGGAACATATCGGCGGCTTCATTCTGATCGAGGTCGCCGACCAGGATGAAGCCCTTGAAGTCGCCAAGGCCATTCCGATGGCGCGCTATGGCCGGATCGAGGTCCGCGCCGTGCGCAGTCTCCGCTGAGCCGAACCTATTCGGCCGCCTCGCGCAGACCTCCGGCGAGCCAGGCGGCCGCATCGGCCCGGGCGCGGGCCGTCAAGGCATGCTTCTTGGCCAGCGTCTTTTCAGCGCCGCGCAGCCGTTTGCCGGGCTCCTTCGGAACCTCGACCGGCGGGAACAGGCCGAAATTGACGTTCATCGGCTGGTAGGTGTCGGCGTTGGCGCCGCCGGTGATGTGGCCGAGGATCGCCCCCAGCGCGGTGGTGACCGGCGGGGCGGACGGCTCGCCGCCCAGCCGCTCGGCAGCGGCGAAGCGCCCGGCCAGCAGGCCGACGGCGGCGCTTTCCACATAGCCCTCGCAGCCCGTCACCTGCCCGGCGAAGCGGATGCGCGGCTGCGCCTTCAGCCGCAGCGCGCCGTCCAGCAGGCGCGGGCTGTTCAGGAAGGTGTTGCGGTGCAGGCCGCCCAGGCGCGCGAACACCGCCTTCTCAAGGCCAGGAATGGTGCGGAAGATCTCGGTCTGGGCGCCGTGCTTCAGCTTCGTCTGGAAGCCGACCATGTTCCACAGGGTGCCGAGCGCGTTGTCCTGGCGAAGCTGGACGATGGCGTAGGCCTTTTCGTCGGGCTTGTGGGCGTTGGTCAGGCCCACTGGCTTCATCGGGCCATGGCGCAGGGTTTCGCGGCCGCGCTCGGCCATCACCTCGATCGGCAGGCAACCGTCGAAATAGGGGACGTTCTCCCAGTCCTTGAACTCGGACTTCGGTCCCGCCAGCAGGGCGTCGATGAAGGCCTCGTACTGCGCCTTGTCCATCGGGCAGTTGATGTAGGCGGCGGTCTCGCCCGAGGGGCCGGCC
>DATMGR010000042.1:0-44865 GCA_035555375.1 Kaistia sp.
GAAGGCGCTGAAGGAGCGGTATCAGGGCAAGCTGAAAGGCATGGGGCGTGACGGGCGCGCGCTGGCCGAGGCGGTGGAGAGCTACGAGAAGCTGGCCGATCTCATGGGGCGTCTCGGCTCGTACGCGGGACTTCTCTATTACGCCAACATGGCCGATCCGACGCGGGCCAAGTTCTACGGCGACGTGCGCGAGAAGCTGACCACGGCCTCGGGCGATTTCCTGTTCTTCGAGCTGGAGCTCAACCAGATCGATGAGGCGGATCTGGCGGCGGCGTTGACCGAGCCGCGGCTGGCGCGCGTGAAGCCATGGCTCGACGACCTGAGGAAAGAGAAGCCGTACCAGCTCGACGAGCAGATCGAGAAGCTGTTTCTCGAGAAGAGCATGACGGCCGGCGGGGCGTTCGACCGGCTGTTCAACGAGACGATGGCCGAGCTGCGCTTCGATGTCGACGGCGAGCCCGAGGCGCTGGGCCTGGAGTCCACGCTCAACTACCTGATGCACCCGGATCGGGCGAAGCGTCAGGCGGCGGCCGAGGCCCTGGCCAAGGTGTTCGCGAAGAACCTCCGCCTGTTCACGCTGATCACCAATACGCTCGCCAAGGACAAGGAGATTTCCGACCGCTGGCGTGGCTTCAAGGACGTTGCGGATGCGCGCCATCTTTCCAACCGGGTTGAGCCGGAGGTGGTCGAGGCGCTGGTCTCGACGGTGCGGCAGGCCTATCCGCGAACGGCGCATCGCTACTATGCGATGAAGGCGAGATGGCTCGGTCTCGACAAGCTCGCCCATTGGGATCGCAATGCCCCGTTGCCGGAGAAGCCGGAGCGCGTGGTGGCGTGGCCCGAGGCGGAGCGGCTGGTTCTCGACGCCTATCGCGGTTTCGCGCCGGAGATGGCCGACATCGCTGGGGGCTTCTTCAAGAACGGCTGGATCGATGCGCCGGTCCGCCCCGGCAAGGCGCCGGGGGCGTTCTCGCATCCGACGGTGCCGTCGGCGCATCCGTACGTGCTGATGAACTACCAGGGGAAGGCGCGGGACGTGATGACGCTCGCGCACGAGCTGGGGCATGGCGTGCATCAGGTGCTGGCCGCGCCGCAAGGGCCTCTGCTGGCGTCGACACCGCTGACGCTCGCTGAGACGGCGTCGGTGTTCGGTGAAATGCTGACGTTCCGGGCGATGCTGGCGTCGACGACCGATCCGCGCGAGCGCAAGGCGATGCTGGCGCAGAAGGTGGAGGACATGATCAATACGGTCGTGCGCCAGATCGCGTTCTATTCCTTCGAGCGCAAGGTCCATACGGAGCGTCGCGAGGGCGAACTCACGGCCGACCGGATCAACGGCATCTGGATGGAAGTGCAGCGCGAAAGCCTCGGCGACGCGATCCGCCTCGGACCGGGCTATGAAGTGTTCTGGACCTATATCCCGCACTTCATCCACTCACCGTTCTATGTCTATGCCTATGCCTTCGGTGACTGCCTGGTGAATTCGCTCTATGCCGTCTATCGTGAGGCGGAGAGCGGCTTTCAGGCGCGCTATTTTGACCTTCTGAAGGCCGGCGGCACCAAGCACCATTCCGAACTGCTCGCCCCATTCGGCCTCGACGCCCGCGATCCGGAATTCTGGCAGAAGGGCCTCTCGGTGCTCGAAGGCTTCATCGCCGAGCTGGAAGCGATGGAGGGGTGAAGAAGCCGTCAGGCGCCGCCAGGAGCGTCCGCGACCGCATGCCGGTAGCGGCCGTCTGACGCGGCATCTTCGAGCCATCCGCCCCTTGCAGCGCGGGCGGGCGGCTGCATCTTAAGGGCTCGTCCTCGAACGGGTGCCGTGCTCCATGTCCGATTCCGAACGTAACCGCCTCTCTGGCCGCCTGTCGCGCTATGCCCGGGTCGGGGTCAATGTCGGCGGGGTCGCGGCCAAGGTCGCCGGCGCGCGGCTGTTCGGAACCAGCCTCGACAAGGGCAAGAATGCCGGGGAACTGGCGGCAGCGCTCGGCGGCCTCAAGGGCCCGCTGATGAAGGTCGGCCAGATTCTGTCGACTGTGCCGGATCTTGTGCCGCCCGAATATGCGGCCGAGTTATCGCAGCTTCAGTCCAACGCGCCGCCGATGGGCTGGCCGTTCGTGCGGCGGCGCATGCAGGCCGAACTCGGCCCGGACTGGGAGAAGCGCTTTGCCTCCTTCGATCGCCAGCCGGCGGCGGCGGCTTCGCTCGGTCAGGTTCACCGCGCGGTCGGCAAGGACGGCCGCGCGCTGGCGGTGAAGCTGCAATATCCGGACATGCAGTCGGCGGTCGAAGCCGATCTGACGCAGCTCAAGATGCTGTTCTCTGTTTATCGGCGCATCGATGCCTCGATCGATACCAGCCAGATTCTCGAGGAAATCAGTGCCCGCATTCGCGAGGAATTGGATTACGGCCGCGAGGCGCGCCACGCGCTGCTCTACAAGATCATGCTCGACGGCCAGGAGCTGGTCCGCGTGCCGGAGGTGGAGCCGCGGCTGTCGACGCAGCGTCTGTTGTCGCTGACCTGGCTCGAGGGCGGACGGCTACTCGATTTCCGCGACCGTTCGCTCGAGGAGCGCAACCGGATTGCGGCGGCGATGTTCGCGGCTTGGTGGTCGCCCTTCGCCCATTACGGCGTCATTCATGGCGATCCGCATCTCGGCAACTACACGGTGTTCGAGGAGGATGGGGTCGCACGCGGCATCAACCTGCTCGATTATGGCTGCATCCGCATCTTCCCGCCGGCCTTTGTCGACGGGGTCGTCAATCTCTTCCATGGTCTCCTTGAAGAGGATCGGGCGCGCGTCGTTGCGGCCTATGAAAGCTGGGGCTTCGTCGGCCTTTCGAATGAGCTGATCGATGCGCTCAATATCTGGGCGCGCTTCATTTATGCGCCGCTGCTCGATGATCGTGTCCGGACCATCGCAGACGGCGTCGCCCCGGCCGAATATGGCCGCCGCGAAGCCTTCCGCGTGCATCAGGTGTTGAAGGAGAAAGGTCCCGTGACCGTACCGCGCGAATTCGTGTTCATGGATCGCGCGGCGATCGGACTTGGCGCCGTGTTCCTGCATCTCCGCGCCGAACTGAACTTCCATCGCCTGTTCATGGCGACGCTGGAAGGGTTTGACGCGCGACTTCTCGGCCATCGCCAGCAGGCGGCGCTCGGCGGCGTCGGTCTCGCGTGATATCGGCGCTTGTCTATGGGGCGGCGGCCCTTGCCGAGATTGCTGGCTGTTTCGCGTTCTGGAGCGTCTTCCGCGCCAAGGCGCCGCTCGCCTGGCTGTTGCCGGGCCTCGGCGCGCTCGTCCTCTTCGCCTTCCTGCTGACATTGACGCCAGCCGCGAGCGCTGGGCGGACATTCGCCGTCTATGGCGGGGTCTATATCGCGGCGTCGCTCGCCTGGCTCTGGGCTGTCGAGGGCATCCGGCCCGATCGCTTCGACATGCTCGGCGGGGCGATCGCGCTTGTCGGTGCCGCGGTGATCCTTTGGGGACCCCGCGCGGGCTGAGCGCGTCAGCTTGGCGGATTGCGAGGCGGTATCTTCTGCGATATAGCCCCGGGCAGCCTGAGTTCAGTCGAGGAGCGCGATCCGATGGCCGAAACCCCCATGGACTATGCGGAACATGACCGCACCTATCACTTCTTCGTCGGGCTGACGAAATACGGCACGATCGCCGTCGTGGTCATCCTGATCCTGATGGCGCTGTTCCTGCTCTGAGAGCGCGCTGCCGCGCCGGTGCGGCGTTGGCCGGCCGGCATCCGGAAGGGACGGTTGCCGTCCTTTTCCATCATCGAGGACCACTCATGAAAATCGGTGTACCGGCCGAGATCGACGGCGGGGAGTCGCGCGTCGCGGCGACGCCCGAGACGATCAAGAAGTTCATCGCGTTTGGCGCCACGGTTGCCGTGGAGAGCGGCGCGGGCCTCGCCTCCCGCATCACCGATGCCGATTATGAAGCGGCGGGTGCGACGATCGCGCCGGACGCGGCCGCTGCCGTCGCCGATGCCGATGTGGTGCTGAAGGTTCGCCGTCCGGTCGAGGCCGAGCTGCCGGCCTACAAGCACGGCGCGCTGGTCATCGCCACCATGGATCCCTACGGCCATGAGGATGCGGTGAACGCCATGGGCGCTGCCGGCATCACCGCCATCGCCATGGAATTCATGCCGCGCATCACCCGCGCGCAGGTCATGGATGTGCTGTCGAGCCAGGCCAATCTGGCCGGCTATCAGGCCGTGATCGATGCCGCCTCGGCTTATGACCGTGCGATGCCGATGATGATGACCGCAGCCGGTACCGTGCCGGCGGCCCGAGTCTTCGTGATGGGCGCCGGCGTTGCCGGCCTGCAGGCGATCGCAACCGCCCGGCGCCTCGGCGCTGTGGTCACGGCGACCGATGTGCGCCCGGCCGCCAAAGAGCAGGTCGAGAGTCTCGGCGCGAAGTTCGTCGCGGTCGAGGACGAGGAGTTCAAGCAGGCCGAAACGGCCGCCGGCTACGCGAAACCGATGTCGGCCGAATACCAGGCCAAGCAGGCGGCGCTCGTCGCCGAGCATATCAAGAAGCAGGACATCGTCATCACGACGGCCCTGATCCCGGGACGCGCCGCGCCGCGCCTCGTCACGGCGGCGATGGTGGCGTCGATGCGGCCGGGTGCCGTCCTGGTCGATCTCGCGGTCGAGCGCGGCGGCAATGTCGAGGGCAGCAAGCCCGGCGATATCGTCGATCTCGATGGCCGCCGCATCGTCGGCTACCTGAACGTTGCGGGCCGCATCCCGGCCACCGCATCCCAGCTCTACGCGAAGAACCTCGCCGCCTTCCTGGAAACGCTGGTCGACAAGGCCAGCAAGGCGCTTGTCGTCAACTGGGATGATGAACTCGTCAGGGCGACGGTGCTGACCCGCGACGGCGCGGTGGTGCATCCCGCCTTCAAGCCGAAGACCGTCACTGCGGACGAAGGGAGCCTCTGATGGCCAATCTGACGCCGGAACAGGCGGCTGCCGTCGCCCAGCAGGCCGCCGATGCCGCGACGGCCGCGGCCGAGGCCGCGCAGCAGGCCGCCCGTGCCGCCCATCAATATGCAGCCCAGGCCGGCGTGCCGGGCGATGGCGGCCTCGCCGATGCGACCAGCCTTGCCCTGCATGCGGCGACCGGTGGGGTCATCGATCCCTTCGTCTTTCGCCTCTCGATCTTCGTGCTGGCGATCTTCGTCGGCTACTATGTCGTCTGGCAGGTGACGCCGGCGCTGCATACGCCGCTGATGTCGGTCACCAACGCCATTTCCTCGGTCATCGTTGTCGGCGCGCTGCTTGCTGTCGGCGTCGACGCCGTCGGCAATACGGCCGGCCACGGCCTCGCCCAGGGCTTTGGCTTCGTCGGGCTGATCCTCGCCAGCGTCAACATCTTCGGCGCCTTCCTCGTCACCAGCCGCATGCTGGCGATGTACAAGAAAAAGACGAAGTGAGGATCGCGCGATGACAACCGCCAACATCACGGCCGTCCTCTATCTGGTCTCCGGCGTCCTGTTCATCATGGCGCTCAGAGGGCTTTCGAGCCCCGCAACGTCGCGCCAGGGCAATCTCTACGGCATGGTCGGCATGGCGATCGCCATCCTGACCACGCTCGTGCTCGCCGCGCCATCGAGCCCAACCGCCTGGGCGCTGATCATTCTTGGGCTCGGCATCGGCGGCGGCATCGGCGCGGTCATTGCCCGCCGCATCGCCATGACCGCGATGCCGCAGCTGGTCGCCGCTTTCCACTCGCTGGTCGGGCTCTCCGCCGTCATGGTCGCCGCCGCGGCGCTCTATGCGCCGGCCGCCTTCGGCATCGGCGAGGTTGGCGACATCCATCGACAGGCGCTGTTCGAGATGAGCCTTGGCGTCGCGATCGGCGCGCTGACATTCACCGGCTCGGTAATCGCTTTCCTGAAGCTCAACGGCAACATGTCGGGCAAGCCGATCATCCTGCCGATGCGGCATCTGATCAATCTCGCGCTCGCGGTCCTGCTCGTCGTGCTGATCATCGCGCTGGTGACAAGTGGCAATCCGGCGCTGTTCTGGCTGATCGTCCTCGTCAGTCTCGTGCTTGGCGGCTTGATCATCGTGCCGATCGGCGGCGCCGACATGCCGGTTGTCGTCTCGATGCTGAATTCCTATTCGGGCTGGGCGGCGGCGGGCATCGGCTTCACGCTCGGCAATACGGCCCTGATCGTGACCGGCGCGCTGGTCGGTTCCTCCGGCGCGATCCTGTCCTACATCATGTGCAAGGCGATGAACCGCTCGTTCATCTCCGTCATCCTTGGCGGCTTCGGCGGCGAGCAGGCGGCAGCTGCCAGCGGCGCGGTCGAGCAACGTCCTGTCAAGCAGGGCTCGGCCGAGGATGCGGCCTTCATCATGAAGAACGCCTCGAAGGTCATCATCGTACCGGGCTATGGCATGGCGGTGGCACAGGCGCAGCATGCGCTCCGCGAAATGGCCGACAAGCTCAAGCATGCCGGCGTCGAGGTGAAATACGCCATCCATCCGGTCGCCGGCCGCATGCCGGGCCACATGAACGTGCTGCTCGCCGAAGCCAATGTTCCCTATGACGAAGTGTTCGAGCTCGAGGATATCAACTCGGAATTCGCGCAGGCCGACGTCGCTTTCGTTATCGGCGCCAATGACGTGACCAACCCAGCCGCGAAGACGGACAAGACATCCCCGATCTACGGCATGCCGATCCTCGACGTCGAAAAGGCCGGCACCGTGCTCTTCATCAAGCGCGGCATGGGCTCGGGCTATGCCGGCGTCGAAAACGAATTGTTCTTCAAAGACAATACGATGATGCTGTTCGCCGACGCGAAGAAGATGGTCGAGAGCATCGTCAAGGCGCTCGACTAGACAAGGGCCGCCCATGCGTTTCAGACGGCCACTCAGACGGCCACCTTCGGGTGGCCGTTTTGTTTCGGCATCTTGCGAAATTTGCCGGCGGAGTGCCTATGACAGGCTCGATGGACGGGTGATCCGACGATGGCGTCCTTTCAATTGAGGCAACTCGCGGCGGCGGATGCCGAAGCGTTTCGAGAACTCCGCCTCGCCGGGCTCGTCAATGCGCCGACGGCCTTCGGCGCCAGCCCGGCCCAGGAGGCGGCGGTTCCGATCGATGCGTTGCGCGCCCGGCTCGACGCTGCACCCAATGCCGTCTTCGGTGCGTTTGTCGAAGGCCGGCTGGTCGGCGTCGCCGGCTTTTTTCAGCACGAGGGCGACAAGCACCGTCATCGCGGCGTGCTTTGGGGGGTCTATGTCGACCCGGCCTCAAGGGGAGGGGGCATTGCGCGGCGCCTCGTCGAGGCGGTGATCGACCACGCAAGCCGCCACGTGCTGATCCTCGAAGCTGCGGTTTCCGTCGGCAACGAACGTGCTGGATCGCTATACCGCGCGCTTGGCTTCGAGACCTATGGCCATCACGTGGCCGCCCTCATGGTCGAGGGCGAACTCATCGACGAGCTATTGCTTCGCCTCGATTTCCGATGATGGCGCGCTGGCGGCTCGCCAAATCGTGCGACCGTCATGCCGGCCTGAAAGCGCCGACACGACGGGACGCTCGAAAGCGCGTCTCAGGTACCGCTCGGGGCCGTGCGGCGCATGCCGTCGCGGGCCGGCGCGTAATTCGGGTTGATGATCTGCGCGCGGGCGAACGCGTCATGGGCCTTTTGCGGCTCGCCGAGCTTTTCGAGCGCCAGGCCCTCATAGGTCCAGCCGAGATAGGATTGCTTGTCCTTGCGGACCGCGAGGTTGAAATCGTCCAGCGCCGCCTTGTAGTCGCCGGTGGCGAGATAGGAGAGTCCCCGGCTCAGATAGGGATCGACCGAGTTCGGCGCGTAGGTCGTTGCCGCTGTCAGGTCCTGGATCGCGTCGTCGTGGCGGTTCTGGCTCTGGTAGATCAGCGCACGGTTGTAATAGCCCTTGGGGTCGTTCGGCTCGAGCTGAATGGCCCGCGTCAGATCGGCGAGGGCGAGATCGATCTGTCCCTGCGAGCGGTACAGATTGGCGCGGCCGACATAGGCGTCGCTGTAGTTCGGATTGAGCTGGATGGCCGTGTTGTAGTCGGCCAGCGCCTTCTGGTCCTGCTTCAGGCGCCGCTCGACGAGGGCGCGATTCGAATAGGCCTGGTAGAAATTCGGGTTGAGCCGGATCGCCTGGTTGAAGTCGGCGAGCGCATCGTCATAGCGGCCGGCGCGGCCATAGGCCGTGCCTCGCACATTATAGCTGGAGGCATCGTTCGGGCTCTGGCTCACCACCGCGCTCAGCGAGGCAATGTTGGCCGGGGACGCGATCGCGGGGTCGATGCCGGCTTCAGGGCCGGGCAGGCCCGACTGGCAGCCCGCCAACGCAATGGCGACGAGCGAGCCGGCGAGAAAATAACCCGCAGTCTTCGATCCGGCTTGTGGGCGCAGCAGCAGCATCGAGACGTTCATGGGGCGGCTCCTCAATAGGTGGGTTCAGGCGCCAGGACAAAGACGTGCAAGGGCAACGAACACCGCGCCTGCGGGCTCGTTACCCTTATGATGTCAAAGGAAGGGCGAAAGGATGGCACCGACCGGGGTCGGCGGCCGATCTCAGTGCTTGTTCGCCTTCGGAGCGGCAACGATGCCAAGCTCGCGCTGTGCCTTCTTGCGCGCCAGCTTGCGGGCGCGGCGAACGGCCTCCGCCTTCTCGCGGGCGCGCTTCACCGACGGCTTCTCGTAGAAGTCACGGAGCTTCATCTCGCGGAAGATGCCTTCGCGCTGCATCTTCTTCTTGAGAACCTTGAGCGCCTGGTCGACGTTGTTGTCGCGAACGAGTATCTGCACGCGGTTGCGTCCTGTTTTGATCCGATCGGTCGGGTTCGCGGGAGCTTCAGGCGCGCTTGTCTAGCAAGTCTGCGGCTTTTTTCCCGAATTCGGCGCTCTCATAGCAGAAGCCATAAAGGGCGTCAAAGCATCTCACGGCCGAAAAGCGCGGATTTTCGGTGTTTTTGAGCCGCCTCAGCCGCTATGTGTCGTTCCTGACGCAGGATATCGATAAGGGGAATGACGACGTGAAGCTCGAGAACAAACTGGCCATCGTCACCGGCGGCGCCAAGGGGATCGGCTTCGCCATCGCCGAGCGCTTTCTCCAGGAGGGCGCGCGGGTCGTCATCGCGGATATCAACGAAGACGCGGGATCAATCGCGATCGAGCGTCTCGGTGCGAATGGCGCCTGTCGCTTCGTGCGCTGCGACGTCGGTGATCGTGACGACGTTGCCAATCTCGTGGCGGCGGCGATCACCTTCGGGGGCGAGATCGATATCCTCGTCAACAATGCCGGCATTGTCGCGGGCGGGGATTTCCTCGACGTCGCCGAGGAGGACTTCGACCGCGTGCTGCGCGTCAACCTGAAAGGCGCGTTTCTCTGTGGTCAGGCCGTGGCACGGCACATGGCAGCCCGGGTGGACGCCGGCGGCCCCGCCGGCGCGATCGTCAACATGACATCGGTCAATGCGGTGTTCGGGCTGCCGAACCAGGTGCCCTATACGGCATCGAAAGGCGGCCTCATGCAGCTGACCCGCGCCATGGCCGTCTCGCTGGCCCCGCGCGGCATCCGCGTCAACGCGATCGGCCCCGGCTCGATCGCGACCGATATCCTCGCCAGCGTCAACAGCGATCCTGAGGCGAAGCGCCGGCTGTTGTCTCGCACGCCGCTCGGCCGGATCGGCGAGCCGTCGGAAATCGCTGCGATCGCCGCCTTCCTGGCTTCAGATGATGCCAGCTATATCACCGGCGAGACGATCTACGCCGATGGCGGCCGTCTCGCGCTTAACTATACCGTCGCCGTCAAGGACTGACGGCGACGCTCATTCGCTTTCAGAGGTCCTCGTCGTCCTCGACCGGGCCCTTCAGCGACTTCAGCTTGGCGAAGACGGCGTCGGCATCGAGTTCGTCTTCCTTCGGCTCTTCCGGGCGATAGGAACGAAGCGCCGCGGAAGCGAGCGCGTCGGCCGCCGTCGTCTCCTCGGGACGGAGCAGCGTCTCGCCATCGGGTCCGACTTCGCGCGGCGGGGCGCTCTTCGCGGCCTTCTCGACTTCGAAATCGAGGTCGATCTGCGAGCAGAGGCCCAGCGTCACCGGATCCATCGGCGTCAGATTGGTCGAGTTCCAGTGGCTGCGGCCGCGGATCGAATCGATCGTCGGCTTCGTGGTGCCAACGAGACGCATGATGGCCGCGTCCTTGAGCTCGGGATGGCTGCGCAACAGCCAGAGAATGGCGTTGGGCCGATCCTGGCGGCGCGAGACCGGCGTGTAGCGCGGGCCCTTGCGCTTCTGCACGGGAACGCGAACCTTGGTCTCGGCCATCTTCAGCCGATATTTCGGATCGCGCTGGGCGCGGTCGATCTCTTCGCGGGTGAGCTGGCCCGTCAGCACCGGATCGAGGCCCTTGATCGTCTGCGCAGCCTCGCCATCGGCGATGGCCTTCACTTCGAGCGGGTGCAGCTTGCAGAATTCGGCGATCTGGTCGAACCCGAGCGAGGTGTTCTCGACGAGCCAGACGGCAGTCGCCTTCGGCATCAGCGGGATGTTCGACATAAGTCTCTCCTGATCGCTCGCCCGGGTGTCCGCCGGAGGAGCAGGATTTCGTCTGAATGACGGGGTATGCCGGCTATATAGACCCCCCGACCCGCTGAATCAAACTATTCGGCGGTCAGGCGCCGAAGACCGCACGCGGCACGCTTCAAACAGAACGGGCGCGGCCAAGCCGCGCCCGTCAGGATCAGGCTATTTTTAGTTTGCCGGAGCCGGTGTGGCGGGTGCCGGCGTCGCAGGCGCCGGTTCAGCCGCTGGGGCTGGCGTGGCAGGCGCGGGCGCCGGTGCGCTCTCGGTTGCGGCCGGAGGCGGAGGCGTCGGCGCTACGGTGGCGCGCGACTGCCACCAGAACCACGCGATCACGATCACGACGACGACGACAACTACCCAAATCCATGTATTTTGGCGTTGCATTCCGTTCCTCCTTGTTCTTCGGAAACTCAAACACTGTAACCATAACTGATTCACGCGTCCTGACGAAGAGCAACGCAGGGCTCGACTTTTGCGTTGGTCCGGTCGCGCTGCACCGCGACAAAAGACGTCTGGCACAGCGACCGGGAGCCGCTGTTTGATCTAATCCGGGGTTTTGTCAGGCGCGGTCACGGAAGATTTCGGCGCAACACTTGCTGAGACGCACCGCGCTGTCGACCTCGGCCACCCAGTCGAGCGGGATATAGTGATGCAGTCCGTCGGGGGAATCGCGACGGGTCAGCTTGATCTCGTTGTCGGGCAGCACACGGTCGACGAAACCGACGCGGTTGCCCCGTGAATCAAGCACCTGCATTTGATTGAGAATCTTGTTCGAATTGATCATGGCCTCCCTCCTTCAAACATTGCTCAACGTCCGGAAGGCCAGTTGGTTTCAACCTGCTTCAGTCAAAAGCACGATCTTTCCAATGTGATCCGAGCTTTCCATGCGTTCATGGGCCCGCGCCGCATCGCGAAGCGGCATCGTCGAATCGATCAGCGGCCGCACATGGCCCGCCTCGATCAGCGGCCACACTTCGCGGCGGACAGCCGCCGCGAGGCGCTCCTTGAAGGCAACGGGCCGCGCTCTGAGCGTCGATCCCGTCCAGGTCAGACGCCGCGTCATCAGGCGCTGGGCGTCGAGGTGGATGTCCGATCCGCCGAGAAAGGCGATCTGTACGATGCGGCCATCCTCGGCCGCGGCGGCCATGTTGCGAGCGACATAGTCGCCGCCGACCATGTCGAGAATGACGTCGGCGCCGCGCCCATCCGTCGCCGCCTTGGTCGCCTCCACGAAGTCCTCGTCCCGATAATTGATCGCGACGGACGCACCGAGACGGATACAGGCCGCGCATTTGTCCGCCGAGCCGGCCGTTGCGATCACGCGTGCGCCCCGCGCGGCCGCGATCTGGATGGCGGTCGTGCCGATGCCGGATGTCCCGCCATGCACCAGCAGCGTCTCGCCTTCGAGGAGGCCGCCGCGCTCGAACACATTGTGCCAGACGGTGAACACCGTCTCCGGCAACGCCGCCGCCTCGACCAGTGAAAGGCCGCCCGGAACAGGAAGGGCGCAGCCTGCAGATGCCAGCGCATATTCGGCATAACCGCCGCCAGAGAGCAGGGCCGTCACCGCGTCGCCGATCGCATGGCCGGTTGCGCCTGCTCCAAGCGCCGCAATATGGCCGGAAACTTCGAGACCGGGCAGGTCGGATGCGCCCTTCGGCGGCGGATAGTGACCCTGGCGCTGAAAAATGTCGGGCCGGTTCACGCCTGACGCCGCAACGCGGATCAGGATTTCGCCGGCACCGGGGCCGGGCAGGGGGCGATCGACCAGCCGAAGCACGTCCGGCGCTCCGGGCTTCTCGATCGCGATGGCGGCCATTTTGGTGGGAAGTTCAGTCATGTTGACGATCCTTGTCGGCGTCGCTGCACGCTGCGACCTTTGTTGCTAATCTCGTGCCCGCAGCGTTTCGAAGCAAGCGAGGAGGGGATGCCATGGCATTGTTCGATGAGCCACCCAAGGAGAAGCCGTCGCCACATCGACTTGGCGAGGATCTCTCCGCTCTCTCCATCGATGAATTGAAGGATCGGGTCAGTCTGCTGGAAGCCGAGATCGTGCGTCTGCGTGCTGCGATCGATGACAAGACTGCCTCGCGCCATGCGGCTTCGTCGTTCTTCAAGAGCTGAGACGGCATTAGTAAAGCATTAACCTTTACGGTCGATTATATGGGGTGTCCGGATCTCCGGATCGGAGCGGGGCCTGTCCGCTCTGTCTCTCTCCCTCCCTGTTGACCTATAAGAGCCGTGCCAGAAGCGGCTCTTTTTTTGTTCGCCCGGCAGTACGCGCCGTTGGCAGGAATCCCTTAGCGGTTCGCTGCCATGGTGCACCGACGGGATTGGCCGCTTGCGAGCGGTCCGAGAGGTTGGCAGGCGCGATGAGCAACGATAATTCGACGACACGGGACGATGTGGCGCCGATCATCTTTGGACGGCGTTTCGCGCATTCCGAGACGTTCAAGACACTGTTCCGCGAGGGGATGGCGCTGGTCGAGGAAACCGCGGCCTATCTGGACGGCGACGGCCGCTCGGAATCGCGCGAACTGATGCGCACGGCATCGCTCGGCTATGCGACCGAATCGATGCGCCTGACGACACGCCTGATGCAGATCGCCTCATGGCTGTTGCTGCAGCGCGCGGTGAATGATGGGGAAATGTCGCCTGAACAGGCGGGCGAGGAACAGGCGAAGGTTCGCCTGCGTGGCTACAGCTCCTCGGTCACGGGTCCCGCCTGGGACGAGTTGCCCGCAAGGCTCCGTTCTCTGATCGAGCGATCCATAAGGTTGCAGGAGCGGGTCATCCGGCTCGACGATGCGCTTTCGGGCGCCTTGCAGGACGTGCCAGCCGACAACCCGGTCGGCAACCAGTTCAGCCGCCTCGCGCGCGCCTTCGGCGGCGCCGAATAGAGGGTCTCATCAGCGTGGACTGATGCTTCAAATGAAAAACCCCGGCGCTGGCGCCGGGGTTTTCGTGTCAGCTCGTCGGCGCTGGAAATCAGCCGCCGATGAAGCCCTTGAACTTGTTGTTGAAGCGCGAGACGCGGCCGCCGCGGTCGAGCAGCGTCTGGTTGCCGCCGGTCCAGGCCGGATGGGTCGACGGATCGATGTCGAGCTGGAGCTTCGCGCCCTCCTCGCCATAGGTCGACCGGGTCTGGTACTCGGTGCCGTTCGTCATCACGACCGTGATGGCGTGATAGTCAGGATGAATGCTCTTCTTCATCGCTCGGTCCTTCGAAACCGGTCTCATCAGGACCGCTCTGCCGGTTGGGCATCTCGCCCGCACAGCCACATGAATGGGAAAACCGGCCGCGCATCGGCGACCGCTCTATCGGGGCGACGATATAGCCCACCCCTCCGGCGCGCACAAGAGCGGAGCCGCGCTTGAAACGGCCGAATCCCTCATGCAACTAAGCCGGAGGAGCGGCGCCGGCCGCGCGAAGGATCGGAAGCGACATGACTGACCGCGACGACCGGCAGCGGGAAGTGACGGAGCGCCGCCGCGGCGCCCTCAAGCCGCTGCGCATGCTGGTGCCCTATGTGCTGCGCTACAAGGCGCAACTGACCGGCGCCGCCATTGCGCTCATCGCGGCAGCAGGGGCGACGCTGACTGTGCCGATGGCCGTCCGGCGGATGATCGATCACGGCTTCAATGCCGACGACGCGGCAGCGATCAACACCTATTTCCTGGCGTTGATCGGGGTCGTCGCCGTGCTGGCGGCGGCGTCCAGCCTCCGCTTTTATTTCGTCACCTGGCTTGGCGAGCGCGTCGTCGCGGATCTCCGGGCCGATGTCTTCCGCCATCTCGCCTCGCTCGGCATCGACTTCTTCGATCGCAACCGCTCGGGCGAGATCACATCGCGCCTTACCGCGGATACCACGCAGATCAAGGCCGTTGCCGGTGCCAACGTCTCGATCGCGCTCCGGAACATCGTGATGTTCATCGGCGCGATCGGGCTGATGGTGGTCACGAGCCCCGGCCTTTCGGCGCTGGTGCTGGTGGCGCTTCCGGTCGTGGTGCTGCCGCTGGTCGGGTTCGGCCGCCGCGTGCGTGTTCGCTCGCGCAAGGCACAGGACATGCTTGCCGATGCGTCGGCCTATGCCAGCGAGGCGATCGGCGCCGTCCGTACGGTCCAGGCTTCGACGGCCGAGGGCGCGGTGACGGGCCGTTTCGCTGCCGCGGTCGAGGCGGCCTTCATCGCTGCACGCCAATCGACGGCGGCGCGCGCCGCGCTGACTGCGTTTGGCATCTTCATGGTGTTCGCGAGCATGGTCGCCATCCTCTGGTGGGGCGCGCAGGACGTGCTGGCCGGCCGGATGAGCCCCGGAACCCTCGGCCAGTTCCTGTTCTATGCGGTCATCGGCGCGGGAGCGCTCGGCGAACTCAGCCAGGTCTGGGGCGACATCGCCAATGCCTCCGGCGCCGCCGAGCGGCTTTCCGAGATCCTCGACGAGCGGCCGAGCATCGCGGCGCCGGACGCGCCCCACGTTCTGCCGCTGCCGGCCCGAGGCGCGGTCGCCTTCGAGAATGTCTCGTTCCGTTATCCCGAGGGCGGCCGCGATGCTGCGGTCACCGGCATCGACTTCGCGATCCAGCCGGGCGAGCGCATCGCCGTTGTCGGGCCGTCCGGCGCCGGCAAGTCGACATTGTTCAACCTGATCCTCCGCTTCTACGACCCGACCAGCGGCCGTGTCCTCTTTGACGGGATCGATCTTGCCCGGCTCGATCCGCTCGCGCTTCGTCGCCAGATTGCCATCGTGCCGCAGGATCCGACCATCTTCGCCGCGACTGCCGGCGAAAACATCGCCTTTGGCGATGCCGCAGCCACGCCAGAGGCGATTCGCGCCGCCGCGCGGGCAGCCCATGCCGACGGGTTCATCACGGCCCTGCCGGAGGCCTATGCGACCGAGCTCGGCGAGCGCGGGGTGACGCTGTCGGGCGGCCAGCGTCAGCGCATCGCCATCGCCCGCGCCGTGCTGCGCGATGCGCCGCTGTTGCTGCTCGATGAGGCGACCAGCGCGCTCGACGCTGAAAGCGAGGCGGCCGTGCAGGAGGCGCTCGACCGCCTGATGGCGGGGCGCACGACGATCGTCATCGCCCATCGGCTCGCGACGATCCTCAAGGCCGACCGCATCCTGGTCATGGATGGCGGAAGGATCGTCGAGGAGGGCCGCCATGAGCAGCTCGTCGGCGCCGGTGGCCTCTATGCGCGGCTGGCGCGGCTGCAGTTTCGCGCCGACGCGGCCTGACACCCCTCAGGGCCGCTTATCCGGGGTTCGTGGGCGTTCGAGCGTCGACGCGGTCGGTGATCTCGCGAGCGATGCTCTCGGCAATATGGGTGGCACGCCACTCGCCGGCTGCCGGATGG
Organism: Kaistia sp.; assembly: GCA_035555375.1. GTDB lineage: Bacteria > Pseudomonadota > Alphaproteobacteria > Rhizobiales > Kaistiaceae > Kaistia. The sequence goes on from DATMGR010000042.1 coordinate 15,958, forward strand.
AAGCCGTAGCGTTCATAGAGCCGGGCGGCGACGGGATTGTCGGTGTGGAGACGGAGCCTCTGCCAGGTGCCGGCGGCGCGAGCCAGGCATGCGGCTACCAGCCTGTCGGCAAGGCCTCGCCGGCGCGCCGAGGTGTGGACATAGATGAAGCGCAGCCGGCCGGTCACGTTGTCCGCAACGAAAGGATCGGCGCTGATCGCGGCCATCGCCAGCAATTGCGCGCCGTCGCGGGCCAGGAACAGCGCCTCGCCAGCGCCGGTGAAGGGGCGGGCGTCCCATGCCGGCCGAAAATCGGCGGCCCATTCATTCTCCGTCGCGATGGCTTCCTGAAGAAGCGCCTCGAGAGCGACCGGCAGGATTGGGTCGCGCCAGTCGATGATCTCGATCGGGTCGCTCGATCCATCCATGACGCGTTGCTCCCGCCGGATAGCTCCGTTCCGGCTAGCGTTCGGTGAGCTTCAATTCGATGCGACGGTTCTTTGCATTGGCCTCGTCGCTGTCGCCGGGCTCCAGGGGCTGATATTCGCCGAAGCCCGCGGCGACGAGATGCTGGGGCGAGACGCCGCGATCGATCAGATAGCGCACGACCGCGATGGCGCGAGCCGCCGACAGCTCCCAATTGTTGCGAAAGCGGCCTGTGCCGGAGAGGGGGCGTGCATCGGTGTGGCCGTCGACGCGGAGGACCCATGCGATCTCGGGCGGGATCTCGGCTTCGAGTTGCTTGATCGCGTCGGCCAGTTTGTCGAGTTCGGTCTTGCCGGCGTCGTTGAATTCGTCGGAGCCGGACGGGAACAGCACTTCCGACTGGAAGACAAAGCGGTCGCCGACGACGCGGATATCAGGCCGATCGCCGAGGATCTCGCGGAGGCGGCCGAAGAAATCGGAGCGGTAGCGCGACAGTTCCTGGACACGCTGGGCAAGGGCGACGTTGAGACGCTTGCCGAGGTCGGCGATCTGGGTCTGGCTCTCCTGGTCGCGCTTTTCGGAGGCCCCGAGCGCATCCTCGAGCGCCGCGATCTGGCGGCGCAGCGCAGCGATCTGCTGGTTCAGGATCTCGACCTGCGACAGCGCCTTCTGGCTCACCACCTTCTCGTTTTCGAGCGCCTTGGTGATGATGGCAATCTGGCCGTCGGCCGAATTGGCGGCCTGCGAGGACGTGTCGGCCGCGCCCTTGAGGCGGTCGCGTTCGCTTTCGGCGGCGCCCAGCGAGGCCCGCATATTGGTGAGCTCGTCGTTCAGCTCCTGCTTGTTGGAGCGCTCCATCGCGAGCAGTTCCGTCAGCTCCGCGATCTGCGAATTGAGACGGTTCAGCACCGTGTCCTTGCCGCTGATCTCCCGCGTCTGCAGGAATTGCAGCAGCGCGAAGATCGAGAGCAGGAAAATGAAGACGAGCAGGAGGTTGGAGAGGACGTCGACGAAGGCAGGCCAGACATCGCTTCTCGCCTCGCGGCGGCGGGCGCGCACGGCCAAGTCTATTCCCCCGCCGTCGGCTGTTTCAGCGCGCGGGCGATGACCTCGAGCAATTGCTGGATGTCGCGCTGCTGGTCGGCTTGCTGCTCGACCCAGCCGCGCACCACCTGCTGCTCGCTGCGCATGTGCTGGACGAGGCCCTGGATGCCCTCGGCGAGATTGGCCATGGCGGCGGTCGCGCGCTGCGAGGAAGCGGGCGCGCCGGCGCCGCCGCCTTCCTGCAGGGCCAGCGTCAGCCGCTCGACGGCGAGGCGCAGGTCGTCGCCGGATGCGGCGCGGTCGTTCACGTCAAGCATCGTCGGGTCGAGGTCGGTGACCGTCGCGAGCCAGTCCTCGAGTTCGGTATAGAACTTGTTCTGTGCCTGGCCGGCCTGCAGATCGAGGAAACCGAGGATCAGAGAGCCCGAAAGGCCGAACAGCGAGGACGAGAAGGCCGTGCCCATGCCGGTCAGCGGCCCCTGCAGGCCGGCTTTCAGATCCTCGAAGATGACGGCGCTGTCACCTGTGCCGACATTGAGCGAGCCGATGGCGTCCGCAACGGCGCTCACCGTCTGCAAAAGGCCCCAGAAGGTGCCGAGCAGGCCGAGGAAGATCAGGAGGCCGGTCAGATAGCGCGAGGTGTCGCGGTCCTCGTCGAGCCGCATCAGGATCGAATCGAGCACCGAGCGCATCGTCTGGGTCGAGATCGACATGCGGCCGATCCGGTCGCCGAGGATTGCAGCCATCGGCGCCAGCAGGACGGGCATGCGCTCCATCTCGGCCGAGCGGTCCGACGTTCGGAACGAATTGACCCAGCGGATCTCCGGGAAGATGCGGATCACCTGGCGGAAGGCCAGCATGATGCCGATCGCGAGCACCGCGAGAATGACGCCGTTCAACGCCGGATTGGCGAGGAAGGAGGCATAGGCCTGGCGATACAGGATCAGTGCGACGAAGCCGGCGATGATCAGGAAGATGATCATCCGCCAGAGATAGACCTGGGGGCTCGCCAGCCTGTAGGGATCGAAGTCTCGTGCCATCAGTCGCGCCGGCCGTCTCGCAAAGGGGAGGTGTCCCTACTCCTGTAGCGTGATTTGGCCGGAATGAGGAAGACTTTTGGACAGCCGGGCGATCAGGACGGCTCGGCATTCAGCTGATGCCGGGCTGCAAACGGGGCTTTCCTGCGCTTCCGGTGCTCACGTACAAACGTACGCTCCGCTCCGGTTCTCGGAAAGCCGCCATTTTCGCGCCGGCCTGAGCTGAATGGCGATCCATCCCAGGCCGCCCGGCCGAGCCTCATGGCGACCGCGTGATCGGTCAGGCCGCCTGCTTTTCCTTGGCCTCGGTCCATTCGCCGACAGTGGCGAGGCCGTTCATCTCGCAGCGATGCAGGAAGGCGCGCTGGCCGGCCGCAACGTTCTCGGCCTTGCCATCCCAGGCCTTGATCGCGGCGGACTGCAGCGCGCGGCCATAGGAGAAGGTGATCGGCCAGGGCAGGCCCTTGATCTTGTTGATGGCCGAGAGATTGGCCGTCGCTTCCTCGTCGGACTGACCGCCGGAAAGGAAGGCGATCCCGGGGACGGTGGTCGGAACGCTCGCATGGAACACGGCGATCGTCCGCTCGGCGATCTCCTCGGCGCTGACGACCTGGCCGCTGTCCTTGCCCGGAACGATCATGTTCGGCTTCAGGATCATGCCGGTGAGATCGACGCGGAGGCGCGCCAGTTCCTCGAACACGACGCGCAGCACTTCCTGCGTGACCGCCTGGCAGCGCTCGATGTCATGCGTTGCCTCGGCGCCGTCCATCAGCACTTCGGGCTCGACGATCGGAACGATGCCTTCGGACTGGCAGAGCGCGGCATAGCGGGCGAGGGCATGGGCATTCGCATAGGTCGCGCCGGAGGTCGGCAGAACCTTGGAGATGGCGATCGCGGCGCGCCATTTGGCGAAGCGGGCGCCAAGGCCGCGATATTCGGCGAGCCGCTTGCCGAGGCCGTCAAGGCCCTCGGTGATCGTTTCGCCCGGGAAGCCGACCATCGGAATCGCGCCGGAATCGACCTTGATGCCGGGGATCGAGCCGGCATCCTCGATCAGCTTGACGAGCGGCGTGCCGTCCTTGGCCGACTGGCGGATCGTCTCGTCGAAGAGGATGACACCGGAGATGTGGTCGTGCATCGCCTTCTTGGCGCTGAACAGCATCTCGCGATAGTCGCGCCGGCTCTCGACCGTCGAGGTCAGGTTGATCGTGTCGAATCGCTTCTTGATCGTGCCGGAGCTCTCGTCGGCAGCAAGGAGCCCCTTTTGCGGCACAACCAGACGGCGGGCAATGTCCTGCAAGCTCTCGCTCATGCGTATCGGTCTCTCGTCGAGGCGGGAACCGGCCGATCCGATCCGCTAGCCCTGCATAACGTGCGAGTTTTGATTTTGCATCGCAAAATAAAACCGGCAGTAGAGAACGTTCCGCCAGGATGAAGAGGTCGTCAATCCGGGCGATCACGCCGCCCGCGAGAGATCATCGACCGCACATCATCCGCGACGGAGCACCTCGACGCCCGGCAACTGCTTGCCCTCGAGCCATTCGAGGAAGGCGCCGCCAGCCGTCGAGACATAGCTGAAATCATCGGCCGCGCCGGCTGCATTCAGCGCGGCCACGGTGTCGCCGCCGCCGGCGACCGAGAGGAGATGGCCGTCGCGGGTCCGCGCCGCTGCATGCCGTGCTGCCGCCAGCGTCCCACGATCAAACGGCTCCATTTCGAAGGCGCCGAGCGGTCCGTTCCAGACCAGCGTCGCGGCATCGTCGATGGCCGATTTGACGCGCTCGATCGAATGCGGCCCGATGTCGAGGATCATCGCGTCGGCGGGAATGGAATCGACCGCATAGGCCTGGCTCGGCGCGCGCGCCTCGAAGCGCCAGGCGACGACGGCGTCGACCGGCAGGATGATGGCGCAGCCGCTATCGGCGGCCGTCGCGAGGATGCGGCGGGCGGTATCGGCCAGCTCATGCTCGCAGAGGGACTTGCCGACATTGTAGCCCTGCGCGTTCAGAAACGTATTGGCCATGCCGCCGCCGATGACCAGCGCGTCGACCTTGGTGACCAGATTGTTCAAGAGCTCGATCTTGGACGAGACCTTGGCGCCGCCGACGACAGCGATCACCGGGCGCCGCGGCGCCGTCAGCGCCTTTTCGAGCGCCTCGAGTTCCGACTGCATCGAGCGGCCGGCAAAGGCGGGAAGCTGGCGCGCGATGCCTTCGGTCGAGGCATGGGCGCGGTGCGCGGCGGAGAAGGCGTCGTCGACATAGATGTCGCCGAGCTCGGCCAGCGCGGCAACGAAGATCGGGTCGTTCTTTTCCTCGCCCTTGTGGAAGCGCGTATTCTCCAGCAGCAGCACGTCGCCGTCCGACATCCTGGCGATCGCCGAGGCGGCGTCATTGCCGATACAGTCATTGGCGAAGGCGACCGGCTTGCCGAGCAGCGTCTGCAGCACGGGAACGACCGGCGCGAGCGACATGTCGGCGACGCGTTCGCCCTTCGGCCGGCCGAAATGGGCGAGCAGGATCGCCTTGCCGCCCTTCTTGGTCACCTCGTTGACCGTCGGCAGGATGGCGCGGATGCGGGTGTCGTCCGTGACGACACGGTCGTTCATCGGCACATTCAGATCAACGCGGATGAGGACCCGCTTGCCCTTCACTTCGGCGGAATCAAGGGTTCGAAAGGCGGTCATGCTGCGTATCCCCAAAGAGTGTGTGGGTCCGGGCGGCGCCCGGACCCGATCGTCATCGTCGGCTTCTATTCGTCAAGGAGCCTCAGTTAGTCCTGACGCTCAGATCAGCTTGGCGAAGGCGACCGACATGTCGGCCATGCGGTTCGAGAAGCCCCATTCATTGTCGTACCAGGCGAGCACGCGCACGAAATTGCCGTCGATCACCTTGGTCTGGTCGAGATGGAAGGTGGCCGAATGCGGGTCGTGATTGAAGTCGTGCGAGACGTTCGGCTGGTCGGTGATGGCGAGGACGCCCTTCAGCGGGCCGGCGGCGGCAGCCTTCATCGCCTCGTTGATCTCGTCGATCGTCGTGGCGCGCTTGGTGACGAGCTTGAAGTCGATGAGCGAGACATTCGGCGTCGGAACGCGGATCGAGCTGCCGTCGAGCTTGCCCTTGAGTTCCGGGATCACCAGGCCGATCGCCTTGGCCGCGCCGGTCGAGGTCGGGATCGAGGACAGCGCCGCCGCGCGGCCGCGGTAGAGGTCCTTGTGCATGGTGTCGAGCGTCGGCTGGTCGCCCGTGTAGGAATGGATCGTCGTCATGAAGCCGTGCTCGATGCCGACCGTCTCGTGCAGCACCTTGGCGACCGGCGCCAGGCAGTTGGTCGTGCAGGAGCCATTGGAGATGACGAGGTGATCCTTCGTCAGGCCATGGTGATTGACGCCATAGACCGCCGTGAAATCGGCATGATCGGCCGGGGCCGAGACGATGACGCGCTTGGCGCCGGCGGTCAGATGCGCCGCCGCCTTGTCGCGCGACGTGAAGATGCCCGTGCATTCGAGCGCGATGTCGATGTTCATCTCGCCATGCGGCAGCGTCGCCGGATCCTTGATCGCGGTGACGCGGATCGGCTTGCCGTCGACGATGATGCTGTCGCCTTCGACCTTCACTTCCTTCGGGAAACGGCCATGCACCGAATCGAAGCGGAGAAGGTGCGCATTGGTCTCGACCGGGCCGAGATCGTTGACCGAGACGACCTCGATGTCCGTGCGGCCCGATTCAACGATCGCGCGCAGGATGTTGCGTCCGATCCGGCCAAACCCGTTGATAGCAACCCGCACCGCCATATCTGGTCTCCTGAAGAGGCGCATCGCGCCGTCGTTGTCATAGTCGGCCGGGACACATGCCCGGCCGCTCCGTCAATCACGTATTCGAGTCGAGCCGCTTCAGCGCCGCATCCGCAGCGGCCTCGGCGGTGATCCCGAAATAGGGGTAGAGCGCTTCGATCGGCGCGCTGGCGCCAAAGGTGCTCATGCCGATGAAGATGCCGTCATTGCCGATGAAGGCGTCCCAGCCCTGGCGGATGGCGGCCTCGACGGCGACCTTGACCTTCGAATCGCCGATCGTCGCGGCGCGGTAGGCCTCGTCCTGCTTGAAGAACAGCTCGAAGCAGGGGACCGAGACGACGCGGGCCGTGCGGCCGGCAGCCTCGATCCTGGCCTTGGCGTTGACCGCGATCTCGACTTCCGAGCCGGTGGCGAACAGCGTCACGTCGGCGGTCTCTGGACCGTCGATCAGATAGGCGCCGCGGGCCGACTTGTTCTCGGACGAATGCTGGACGCGCAGCACCGGCAGGTTCTGGCGCGAAAGGGCGAGCAGCGAGGGATTGTGCCGGCTTTCGAGCGCGATCTGCCAGGCTTCGGCCACTTCGACGGCGTCGGCAGGGCGGAAGACGTTGAGCTGCGGGATGGCGCGCAAGGCGGCGAGATGCTCGACCGGCTGATGGGTCGGGCCGTCCTCGCCGAGGCCGATCGAGTCATGCGTCATCACATAGATGACCGGCGCGCCGGTCAGCGCCGAAAGGCGGATCGCCGGGCGGGCGTAATCGGAGAAGACGAGGAACGTGCCGCCGTAAGGAGCGAAGCCGCCATGCTGCGCGATGCCGTTCATTGCCGCCGACATGCCGAATTCGCGGATGCCATAATGGATGTAGCGGCCGGAATAGTCATCGGGCGTCAGCGGACGCTGCGGCTTGCCGCGCGTCAGGTTCGAGCCCGTCAGGTCAGCCGAACCACCGACCATCTCCGGGACGATGGCGGTCAGCATGTCGAGCGCCATTTCCGACGACTTGCGGGTCGCGACCTTCGGCTTCGTATCGGAAAGGCTGCGCTTGTATGCTTCGACCGCTGCCTCGAAATTGCCGGGCAGGACATTGGCGAAGCGGCGCTTGAACTCCGACTTGACGTCGTGCTCGCGGGCGGCGAAGCGCGCTTCCCAGGCTTCGCGATCGGCGACCCAGCGCTTGGCGGTCTCGTGCCAAGCCGTGGAGACGTCGTCCGGAATCTCGAAAGCGGGATAGGGCCAGTGCAGAGCCTCGCGCGCGCCGGCGATCTCGGTCGCGCCGAGCGCGGAGCCGTGCGAGGCGTGGCTGTCGGCCTTGGTCGGAGCGCCATAGCCGATGATCGTCTTGCAGGCGATCATCGACGGCTTGTCGGAGGCCTTGGCGCGCTCGATGGCCGCGGCCACGGCCTCGCGGTCGAAGCCGTCGACATGCTCGGCATTCCAGCCCGAGGCCTTGAAACGCGCGACCTGGTCGATCGAGGTGGCCAGGTCAGTGTGGCCGTCGATCGTGATGCGGTTGTCGTCCCAAAGGACGATCAGCTTGTTGAGCTTCAGATGACCCGCGAGGTCGATCGCCTCGTGACTGACGCCTTCCATCAGGCAGCCATCGCCGGCAATGACATAGGTGTGGTGGTCGACGATGTCTTCGCCGAACTCGGCGGCGAGCATGCGCTCGGCCAGCGCGAAGCCGACAGACATGGCAAGACCCTGGCCGAGCGGGCCGGTGGTGGTCTCGATGCCGGTGGTGTGGAAGTTCTCGGGATGACCCGGCGTCTTCGAATGAAGCTGACGAAACTGCTTCAGCTCGTCCATCGTCACGACGCTGGAGCCGAGCAGCTCGAGGATCGAGTAGAGCAGCATCGAGCCGTGGCCGGCGGAAAGGATGAAACGGTCGCGGTCGGGCCAATGCGGCTGAGCGACGTCATATTTCAGGAAGCGGGTGAACAGCACGGTCGCCACATCGGCCATGCCCATCGGCATGCCCGGATGGCCGGACTTGGCCTTCTCGACCGAATCCATGGCGAGCGCGCGGATGGCGTTGGCCATGCGCGTTTCAAGTTGGGGATCAATCATGATTTGCTCTTCGCTTCGAATGGGGGCGGAGCTGATCGCAATGCCGCGCCCGGCCTCGTTGTCGTTCGGATCGATACCCGGCCGCAGCGACCGTCCGGAAAGGTCGTTGCGACAAATAACAGGTCAGGGAGTCGAGTCAATCGCGGGCGGCGACCGGGTGGCGGCTTCGAATCGGCCGCCTTCATGGCGTTTTCCTTTGCCGGCGACGCGCCATTGACGCTCGCTTCCGGCCCTGCCTAGAATCAAACGACTGGGTTTCGATGCCGGGGCAAACATGCGTCGACACCGGGGCAGAGGGGGGCGAGGCAGACATGCAAGGGGCGTCTCCAATCGAGAATGCGCTAAGGCGGCTGACAGCTGCGCTCGATGCGCTGGAAGGCGCCGTCGACGGGCGGCTGGATTCAGGCCACCGGTTGGAGGAGCTCGAGGCCGAATTGCAGCGCATCAGTCTCGACCGGTCGCGCCTCGCGCAGTCGCTCGACGTCGCCGAGGCGCGTTCCGACCGGGTCGAAGACGCGAATCAGGACGTGTCGCGACGCCTCGTCGCAGCGATGGAGACGATCAGGTCCGTCCTCGATCGCAACGGAGCGTAAGCCCATGCCGCAGGTCAACGTCACCATCAACGGCAAGATCTACCGCATGGCCTGCGATGATGGACAGGAAGCGCATCTCGAGGGCCTGGCCGATCGCCTCAACGTCGTCATCGATCGCCTGCGCGGCAGCTTTGGCGAGATCGGCGACCAGCGGCTCACCGTGATGGCGGCGCTCACCATGGGCGACGAACTCACCGAAGCGCACCGGCGCATCCGCCGCCTCGAGGCAGAGCTTGCGGGCATCAACGAGAACAAGTCCGCCGTCATCGCGCGGTATGAAGAGGCGGAGGCGGGCTTTGCGCGCGCCATCGATCAGGTCGCTGTCCGCATCGAGGGCTTTGCCGACCGCCTGGTCGCGCAGCGCCGCCCCGGCTGAGGCTCGGGGAACTTCGGACGCCATACGGCCGTTTCCTCTCGAATTGCCATTTCGAGGAGACGCCGATGACCGAAACCGGTCTTTCCGTGAAAACTGGTCCTGAGGCCCGCGCGAAAGTGTTTGCGCTGGTGGCGGACGCGCATATCGCGATGATGGCCAATCTCGGTGAACATGGCCGCTGGCATGCGCGGCCGATGGCGACCGGCAAGGAGCCGCTCGATGGCGCGCTGTGGTTTCTGACCGATTCCCGTTCCGGCAAGATCGAAGAACTGGAGCAGGAGCCGACTGTCCTCCTTGCTTATTCCGACGAAGCGGCGGGCCGCTATGTTTCCATTTCCGGCATGGCCTCGATTTCGCGCGAGCCCGGCAAGGTGCGCGCTCTGTGGTCGGAAGCGGCACGGCCATGGTTTCCGGGCGGTCCCGATGATCCGCATCTCGCTCTGATCCGTGTCGACTTCGAGGAAGCCGAATATTGGGACGCGCCGTCCTCGGCCATGGTCAGCCTCTATGGCTATGCCAAGGCGATGTGGACGGATGAGAAGCCGGATGGGGACGGCGAACACGGGACGGTGGATTTTTCCTAGGAGGCGGGGCAGCGGTCGCCTATATTGGTGATGGCGATGCTGCGCGGCCCGACAGGATGTCTAATTCCCCGGGGCCTTATCGATCCAAAAGGGAGCTGTCCCTGTCCTGGCCCCTGGGCTTTGATACACGGCGCCCACCTACGCTGTAGGTTCCCGGGATCGATCAATCCATCGGCCCATCGTGGGTCGCCACCTTCCTTTCCGCCTTGATAGTCCGAGAGCCGGTTTCGTCTTGTCCGAGAAATCCGAGCTTCGAGCCGCAGCGCTCGCCCGGCGCGATGCGCTTGCGCCGGAGGCGCGTATCGCCCATGCGGCGGCAGCGGCCGAGCGCGCCAAGGCGGTTCTCGTCGATTTGCGCGGCCGCGTTCTCTCTGCCTATTTCCCGATCCGCAGCGAAGCTGATCCGGGCCCGCTGACGACTGTGGCTGCGGCGCGCGGTGCCGAAATCGCCCTGCCGGTCACCACGCCGTCCGGCCTTGTGTTTCGACGGTGGCACCATGGCGAGCCGCTCATTCCCGCCGGATTCGGCACGTCGGGCCCATCGCCTGCCGCGCCGGCCGTGATCCCGGACATCCTCGTGATGCCGCTCGCCGCCTTCGACCGAAGGCTGCACCGGATCGGCTATGGCAAGGGCCATTATGACCGCACGATCGATGGGCTGCGGGCCCTTGGACACCGGCCGCTGCTGATCGGCCTTGCCTTCGCGGTTCAGGAAGTCGAAAAGGTTCCCTTCGAGCCGCATGATATTCCCCTCGATTTCATCATCACGGAGGAAGAGCTGATCGCGGCGGCGGGCGCCTGACGGCGCCGACCTTTTTGGGGATCGACCGTGCGTCTGCTTTTCCTCGGTGACATTGTCGGGCGGCCTGGACGGGCTGTCGTCGCCAATCTGCTTCCCGGCCTCGTCGACCGTCACCGGCTCGATTTCGTCATCATCAATGGCGAGAACGCCGCCGGCGGCTTCGGCATCACCGAAGAGATCGTCCAGGACGTGCTCGATGCCGGGGCCGATGTCATCACCACCGGCAATCACGCCTTCGACCAGCGCGAGGCGCTCGTCTTCGCGGAGCGGCAGCCGCGCTTCCTGCGGCCGGTGAACTTCCCGGTCGGCACGCCTGGGCGGGGCGCCAATCTCTTTGTCGCCCGCAATGGCGCCCGTGTGCTCGTCGTCAATGTGATGGGTCGCGTCTTCATGGATGCGCTCGATGATCCCTTCGCAGCGCTCGACCGTGAGGTCGCTGCCTGTCCGCTCGGCGAGCAGGCCGACGCGATCGTCATCGATTTCCATGCCGAGGCGACGAGCGAGAAGCAGGCGGCTGCGCATCATCTCGACGGGCGCGTCAGCCTCGTCGTCGGCACGCATACTCATGTGCCGACTGCCGACCACCGTATCCTGCCGGGCGGCACCGCCTATCAGTCGGATGCCGGCATGTGCGGCGACTATGACTCCGTGCTCGGGATGGAGAAGGAGGAGCCGGTGCGCCGCTTCCTGACCAAGATCCCCTCAGGCCGTTTTTCTCCGGCCAGCGGGGAGGGGACGCTCTGCGGCATTGCCGTGGAGATCGACGAGGCGACCGGTCTTGCCAAGGCCGTGGCGCCGCTCGCCATCGGCGGCGTCCTCGAACAGCGACTGCCGCCGTTCTGGGCCTGAAATCGTTCTGGGGTTGACGGGCAGCGCCATTCCGTGATCGGAGAAGCGCCCACCCGTCATTCGTCTTCGCCCGGCCTCGACGGGAGCGACCGCTCCCTCGGCACGGCGCAACAGGAGTTCCGTCATGGCCCGTTCGGCCCTCTTGAATGTCATGGTCGCCGCCGCGATGAAGGCCGGCCGGACGTTGGCGCGCGATTTCGGCGAGGTCGAAAACCTGCAGGTCTCGCTGAAGGGACCGGGCGACTTCGTGTCGGCCGCCGACAAGAAGGCTGAGCGGACCCTCGTCGAAGAGCTTTCGAAGGCGCGGCCCGGCTATGGCTTCCTCGCCGAGGAATCGGCCGAGATCGAGGGCACGGACAGGGCGCATCGCTGGATCATCGATCCGCTCGACGGCACCACCAATTTCCTGCACGGCATCCCGATCTTCGCCATTTCGATCGCGCTGGAGCGCGAGGGCCAGATCGTCGCCGGCGTGATCTTCAATCCGGTGATGGATGAGCTCTATGTCGCCGAGCGCGGCGGCGGGGCGTTTGTCAATGATCGCCGCATGCGGGTCGCCAAGCGCACGGCGCTCCCCGATTGCGTGATCGCGACCGGCATCCCGCATCTCGGCAAGCCCGGCCATGCGCCTTATCTCCAGACGCTCGGCCGCGTGATGCTGGAAACCTCGGGCGTGCGCCGCAACGGCGCGGCAGCGCTCGATCTCGCCTGGGTCGCCTCCGGCCGGTTCGACGGCTTCTGGGAAGATGGCCTGAAGCCTTGGGATATCGCCGCGGGCTTGCTGATGATCCGCGAAGCCGGCGGCTTCGTCAGCGATCTCAATGGCGGCGACACGATGATGCAGAGCGGCGACGTTTGCGCCGGCAACGAAACCATTCACCGCAAGCTGCTGGCGACGCTCGCACGGACCTGAGGACGGCGGGGCGGGCGCCTCGGCGCGGCGTCCCGTTTTCGCCACAAGGCTGTGCCGGAATCCGGCGGTTTTCCAAGAAGCCGAAGCATGGCCAAATCCACAAAGACCGGCAGCAATCCGCAGCAATCGTCGAAGAAGAAGAAGGGTGCGGCGCTCGATCCGCCCTTCGCGCGGCTCTGCCTGATCACACCGCCGATGTTCGATGCCGCAACCTTCGCGCCGCTTCTCGACGCGGCGCTCGCCTCAGGCGCGGTGGCTTCGCTGATCATCGCGACGGAGGGGCTGGCGCCGGATCTTCGCCTTGCCGCTGCCGAGAAGCTGGTGCCGATCGCGCAGGCGAATGGCGCCGCCGCGATCCTCACCGACAGTGACCTCATGGTGCGGGCGGGTGCCGACGGGCTGCATGTTGCCGGTGGCATCGCCGATCTGCGACGTGCCGTCGATCAGTGGCGGCCGGACCGCATCGTCGGGGCCGGCGACATCCATAGCCGCCACGAGGCGATGCTGCTTGCCGAAACCGAATGCGATTATCTGTTCTTCGGTCGCTTCGACGGCGATGACGGCGCCGCGATCCACGACAAGACGCTCGATCTCGCCGCCTGGTGGTCGGCGCTATTCGAGATTCCGGCGATCGTCATGGGGGGTACGAGCCTCGACTGCATTGCCGAGGCGGCAGCCGCGCGCATCGAATTCGTCGCGCTTCGCGCCGCGATCTGGGAGCATCCGGATGGCCCGGCTGCAGCTGTCGAGGCTGCAGCCAGCCTCGTCCTCGCGGCGCAGCCCGAGGCGGCGACGTGAGGTTCGCAAACCTCGCCACCACCCTTACCGCCGCGCTGGCGCTGGGTATCGTCGTGCCGGTGGCTGCCGGTGCGGCGCCGCCGAAGCCCGAGCCGAAGCCGGCCGGAAGCGCCACTGCGACGACTGCCGCGCCAGCGGCAGGGCCGGCGGATAAGCCCGATGGCAAGGCCGAATTGTTTCAGCCTCCGCCTGATCCGATGCTCGGCGTGCCGCCGCCGGATGCCGGTGTTCTCCCGTCTGCCGATCAATATCTGCGCTCGGGCCGTGGTCTCGATGCCGATGTCGGCGATCCTGCCTTTGGCGCATTCCAGCGCGGCCTTTATCTCACCGCCTTCAAGCTGGCACTCGAACGAGCGAAGGTCGGCGACCCTGCGGCGCAGACGCTGGTCGGGCGGATCTATCAGGACGGTCTCGGCGTCAAGCAGAGCGATCGCGCGGCCGCAGCCTGGTATCAGCAGGCGGCGCTTGGCGGCGACCCGGCCGCGCAGCTGGCGCTTGGCCTCCTCTATCTGGACGGACGGGGCGTCAAGAAGGACAAGGCTAAGGCGGCCGATGCCTTTGAGCAGGCGGCGGCCTGGAACGACCGCGCCGCGCTCTACAATCTCGGCCTTCTCTATCTCGAAGGCGAGGTGCGGCCGCGCGACCCGCTGAAGGCGGCCGATCTGTTCGGCAGGGCCGCCGCGCAGGGCAGCGCCGACGCGCAATATGCGCTTGGCGAACTCTATGCGGCGGGCGATGGCGTCATTCTTGACGATACGATCGCCACGATGTGGCTTGGCAAGGCTGCAGCGGCCGGCCATGCGGACGCCGAAGTCGAGTACGGCATTCGCCTGTTCAATGGAGTGGGAATCGCCAAGGACGAGGCGGCGGCTGCGACTTGGTTCAAGCGCGCGGCGGAAGCCGGCAACCCGATCGCCCAGAATCGATATGCGCGGATGCTAGCGATCGGCGCTGGCGTGCCGCAGGATCGGATCGAGGCAGCGAAGTGGCATCTGATCGCCGCAAAGGCGGGTGCCAAGGACGACTGGCTCGAGGATTTCATCGGCCGTCTTTCTGATGGCGATCGCAAGAAGGCCGCCGATGAGGCGGCGCACTGGCCGCCGGGCAGCGTCGCTTCTCCGGTAGCCGCACAATCGCTGAAGCATGATGGCCAGGCGCCAAAGCCCGTCATGACCGGTCCAGCTCCAGCCGATGAACTGCCTCCGCCAGGGCTCAAGCCGCCGGTCGAGGTGGCGAAACCGCCGCCGGGTTGAGCCTCGCCGGCTTTATTTCGGCCGGCCTAGCCCCTATAAGCTGCGTTCGAACGACGAGCGCGGGTCTGCCGCGCCGCAGCTGACAGGACGACGGACGATGGCCGGCCATTCACAATTCAAGAACATCATGCACCGCAAGGGCGCAGCCGACGCCAAGCGCTCCAAGCTGTTCGCCAAGCTGGCCCGCGAGATCACCGTGGCGGCCAAGCTCGGCCTGCCAGACCCGAAGATGAATGCGCGGCTGCGTCTCGCGATCCAGAACGCGCGCGCCGAGAATATGCCGAAGGACAATGTCGATCGCGCCATCAAGAAGGCGCTCGGCAATGACGGCGAGAACTACGACGAGATCCGCTACGAGGGTTACGGGCCCGGCGGCGTCGCCGTCGTGGTCGAGGCGCTGACCGACAATCGCAACCGTACGGCGAGCGCGGTCCGCTCTTATTTCACCCGCGCCGGTGGCGCGCTCGGCGAGACCGGCGCCGTCTCGTTCATGTTCGATCATGTCGGGCAGATCACCTACAAGTCCGAGGCAGGCACGCCCGACGCGATCATGGAGGCGGCAATCGAAGCCGGCGCCGATGACGTCGAGAGCACCGAGGAAGGCCATGTCGTGATCGCCGCCTTCGAGGCGATGGGCGACGTCGCCAAAGCGCTCGAAGAGAAGATCGGCGAGGCGGAGTCGGTCAAACCCGTCTGGAAGCCGCAGAATCTCGTCCCGGTCGACGAAGAGAAGGCGGCATCGCTGCTGAAGCTGATCGACCAGCTCGATGACGATGACGACGTCCAGGCCGTCTACACCAATTTCGAAGTCTCTGACGAGGTGTTGCAGAAGCTGACGGCCGCCTGATCGGGACGACCGCTCACGTCCCCAACACATTTTCGCGTGCTGCACTTTGGGGTACCCGTTTGGGCTAGACTGTCCGGCGGGGCCTCCATCGGAACCGGATCATGCGCGCGCATTCTCTCTTCAATCGCCTGTTTGTCGGCGTGGCACTTGTCGCTGCGACCTCGGCCTTCGCCGCTTCTCCGCCAACCCGCATTCGCGGCACGGTCGAGACGCTGACCGGCGACCTTTTGACCGTCAAGCAGGCGGATGGCACGGAAAGGACCATCCATCTGCCGCCGCATCTTTCGGTCACGGCGCTCGCGAACAGCAAGCTCTCCGACATCAAGGCCGGCGATTATGTCGGCTCCGCCGCCGTCGCCGGAGCGGACGGCAAGCTGCATGCCCAGGAGGTGCACATCTTCTCGGCTGCCATGCGCGGCGTTGGCGAGGGCCACCATCCGATGGCCGGGCCCAACCAGACGATGACCAATGCGACGGTCGCCACCGTGACCGCGGATCCGGCTGGCTCGACTTTGCAGCTGACCTATCCCGGCGGCGCGCAGTCGATCGAGATCGATCCCGATACCCGCATCGTCGCCATCATTCCCGGCGACATGGCGCTGGTGAAGCCGGGCGCGCTCGTCGCGGTGATGGTCAATCCGCAGGGTGATGGCGCCCTCACGGCGCGCGCGATCCAGGCGGAGAAGGACGGTGTCCCTCCACTTTAGGCGGGCGTTCACCGAACGTTCTTCTTTGCCGCGCCATCTTCGGTTAGTGCTGGAGGATGGTGGCAGTGATTCGGATATTGGGCATCGACCCCGGTTTGCGGCGGACAGGCTGGGGCCTCATCGAGTGCCGCGGCAATACGCTGTCTTATGTCGCGGCCGGTACGGTGCGCGCGACGCTCGATGGCGAGATGGCGCATCGCCTCGTGGCGCTGCATGAAGGCTTGACCAAGATCGTCGCTGCCTTCCAGCCCGACGAGGCGGCGGTCGAGCAGACTTTCGTCAACAAGGATCCCGCCGGCACGCTGAAGCTCGGCCAGGCGCGCGGCATTGCGCTGCTGGTGCCCGCGCTGGCGGGGATTTCCGTCGCCGAATATTCGCCGAACTCCGTCAAGAAGACTGTCGTCGGCGCCGGCCATGCCGAGAAGGCGCAGATCCGCATGATGGTCGGCGTGCTGCTGCCGAAGGCCGATTTCGATTCGGACGACGCCGCCGACGCGCTGGCGGTTGCCATCTGCCATGCCCATCACCGCGTCTCGCTGGCGCGGATGAAGGCGCTGGTGGGTTGAGGCAGGCTTGTGAGATGATTCCGCCCGTTTTCTTTTGCGGCGCATCCGAGACTTGGCTGCCGGATCGGCGCCGGTCGCGGGCCGTCATGACACCTACGGCTCACCATAGTGCCATCGGGGACATCAGCACATGATCGGCAAGCTCAAGGGCATCGTCGATTCCTTCGGGGAGGACTGGGTCATCCTCGATGTCGGCGGCGTCGGCTATCAGGTGCATTGCTCCTCGCGCACGCTGCAGGGGCTGCCGGCGCCGGGCGAAGCGGCACAAATCGCCATCGAGACCTATGTCCGCGAGGACATGATTCGGCTTTATGGCTTTGCTGGCGATGTCGAGCGGGAGTGGTTCCGCCTCCTGATGACCGTGCAGGGTATCGGCGCCAAGGTGGCGCTGGCGATCCTCGGTGTTCTGAAGCCGGGCGATCTCGCGACCGCCATTGCGATGGCCGACAAGGCGCAGATCGCCCGGGCACCCGGCGTCGGGCCGAAAGTCGCGGCGCGGGTCGTGGCCGAACTGAAGGACAAGGCGCCGGCCTATTCGACCGCCGATCCCGCGGCGATTGCCTTGCAGACCGAACTTTCCGAAAAGCGGGCGCCGCAGCCGATCGCCGATGCTGTCTCTGCGCTCGTCAATCTCGGCTATCCGCAGGTCCAGGCCGGAACGGCTGTTGCGGTTGCCGCCCGCAATGCCGGCGAGGGCGCGACAACAGAGCAGTTGATCCGCCTCGGCCTCAAGGAGCTTGCGCGGTGAGCGGCCATCAGCCCGAGATCGCGCCTCGGCCGTCCGGCGGGCGCGAACTGTTCCAGATCACGGTCGGCGTTGCCCTGTTCGTGCTGGTCGCGCCGCTGGTCCTGGGTGCGGTGCTGTTCCTCGGCGTCATCGTGACGACCTTTGCCGGCGATGCGATCGACGCGCTGACCATCGGCCGCCGGTTCGATCCGACAACCTCGATGGTCGTCGCGACCGGATTGATGCTGGTGTTGCTGCGTGTCGGCTGGCTGATGATCTACGGCGCGCTGCTGCTGCCCTCTGCAGTGGCCGGCGCCGCTATCGCGGTTCGCCAGATTCTGTTCGGCGCGGTCGGCTGGCGATTCGCCGCCGCAACGGGGATCGCAGTCGGCCTCATCGCCGATATCGCCGTCGTCGGCTATGGCCACCCGTTCCTAGGCGCGACGCGGATCGCGCTCTTTGCGGGCTGGGTCGTCCTCGGCAGTCTCATCGTGACGCTCATCTGCTGGCGTGTCGCTGCGCTGGCGCCCGCCGCCGCGGGATGGACGCGATGACCGATGGCCGCTGCAGCATCACTCTGCTAGGGACGTTGCCGATGAGCGCGGCCTTGCCGCCGCCGGAGGGACGATGAGCGACAGCCGATTGCTTGGCGGCGCCGAGCAGCAGGAAGATGACGACCGCACGCTGCGGCCGAAGGTGCTGGCCGATTTCGTCGGGCAGGCGCAGGCGCGCGCCAATCTTTCGGTGTTCATCGAGGCGGCGCGCGGACGCAAGGACGCGCTCGACCATGTGCTGTTCGTCGGCCCGCCCGGTCTCGGCAAGACGACGCTGGCGCAGATCGTCGCCCGCGAGCTCGGCGTCAATTTCCGCGCGACGTCCGGTCCCGTGATCGCCAAAGCCGGCGATCTCGCGGCGCTTCTGACCAATCTCGAGGAACGCGACGTCCTCTTCATCGACGAGATCCACCGCCTTTCGCCGGCGGTCGAGGAAATCCTCTATCCGGCGATGGAGGACTATCAGCTCGACCTGATCATCGGCGAGGGGCCCGCCGCGCGCTCGGTGCGCATCGAACTCGCAAAATTCACGCTGGTCGGCGCGACGACGCGGCTTGGCCTCTTGACGACGCCGCTGCGCGACCGCTTCGGCATCCCGGTGCGGCTGCAATTCTACACCGTGCCGGAACTCGAACACATCGTTTCGCGCGGCGCGCGGCTGATGGGCGTCGCGATGAGCGAGGATGGCGCCAGCGAGATCGCTCGGCGCTCGCGCGGCACGCCGCGCATCGCCAGCCGGCTGCTCCGGCGCGTGCGTGATTTTGCGCTTGTCGAGGGGTCGGGCATCATCGACCGCGCGATCGCCGACAAGGCGCTGCTCCGCCTGGAGGTCGACGCGATGGGGCTCGATCAGCTCGACCGGCGCTATCTGACGACGATCGCGATGTCGTTCGGTGGCGGCCCTGTTGGCATCGAGACGATCGCCGCGGCGCTCGCCGAGCCGAGGGATGCGATCGAGGAGATCGTCGAGCCCTATCTGATCCAGCAGGGCATGGTGCAGCGGACGCCGCGTGGCCGCGTCCTGACGCCGCATGCCTTTGCGCATCTCGGCCTTGCCGCGCCGAGCGCACCAGCCCTTCCGCTGCCCCTTTTCGAGGAAGACACGTGAGCGAGGCCAATCTTCCCTCGTCCGGCCGCCACACGGCCGATGGCCATGTGCTGCCGATCCGCATCTATTTCGAGGACACGGACTTCTCAGGCGTTGTCTATCACGCCTCCTATGTCCGCTTCCTGGAGCGGGGACGCACCGAATATGTGCGCCTGCTCGGCGTCCATCACGCGGCGCTCGACGCCGGCGAGACCGGAGAATCGCTCGCTTTCGCCGTTCACAGGCTCGAAATCGAGTTCCGCCGTCCGGCAAGGATCGACGATGTCGTCGAAGTCGTGACGCGGCCGAAGGAGATTCGCGGGGCGCGGATCATCCTGTCGCAGCAGGTCATGCGGGGCGAAGAGCGGCTCGTCGATGCGACGGTGACGGTGGTTCTGGTCAACCGGGCCGGTCGGCCGTGCCGCATTCCGGACGCGCTGGCGGAGCGTTTCGCCGCGGCGCCCCAATAAGGATTGATTAACCATGCTTCGGCTATAAGCGAGCGACGCGGAAGCGGCCGAAAACCTGATGGAAACGCCCTCTTTTCGACAAATTTGAAGGCGAGACAGCCACAGGGAGATCACGTCCGGCCCGCCGCTTGCAAGGACATATTTTCCAGGCGGGGATCAGCATCAGGCCGGTCCCGACCTCGTAAACGCCAAGGTCCGCACCGAGGCATCGAGGGTCAACCCCGAGAGGTTCGAAGCGAATGAATCCGGCCGACGTGGGCCAGGCAGCACTCGACGCGCCTGCTGCAAGCCTGTCCCTCATCACGCTGTTCCTCAACGCGCATATCGTCGTCAAATGCGTGATGCTGGGGCTCGGCTTCGCTTCGATCTGGAGCTGGGCGATCATCGTCGACAAGGTCCTTCTCTACGGCCGCGTCAAGCGCCAGATCGACCGGTTCGAGAAGGTGTTCTGGTCCGGCCAGTCGCTGGAGGACCTTTATCGCTCGCTGTCGAGCCGGCCCGCATCCGCCATGGCGGCGCTCTTCGTCGCGGCGATGCGCGAGTGGAAGCGCTCGTTCGAGGCCGGAGCGCGCTCGCCGATCGGCCTGCAGATGCGGATCGACCGCGTGCTCGACGTGACGATCGCGCGCGAAAGCGAACGGCTCGAAAGCCGGCTCCTGTTCCTGGCGACCGTCGGCTCAGCGGGTCCGTTCATCGGCCTGTTCGGCACGGTCTGGGGCATCATGACGTCGTTCCAGGCCATCGCGGCGTCCAAGAACACCTCGCTCGCCGTCGTGGCGCCGGGTATCGCGGAAGCGCTGATGGCGACCGCGCTCGGCCTGATCGCGGCCATTCCCGCCGTTATCGCCTACAACAAGCTCGCGAGTTCGTCGGGCAAGATCACCGGCCGCCTCGAAGGCTTTGCCGACGAGTTCTCCGCGATCCTGTCGCGCCAGATCGACGAGAGGAACTGAGCGATGGGCATGGCCGTCGGTGGGGCAGGCGGGAGAGGCGGGCGCCGCGGCGCGCGTCGTCGCCGTCGTTCGACCGCGATCATGAGCGAAATCAACGTCACGCCTTTCGTCGACGTCATTCTCGTCTTGCTCATCATCTTCATGGTCTCGGCGCCGATGCTGACGTCCGGCGTTCCGATCAACCTGCCGGAGAGCGAGGCCAAGGCGCTCTCGGCGGACAAGGATCCGATTTCCATCACGATCGACCCGTCGGGCAAGATCTTCCTGCAGGACACCGAGATTGCAGCCGACGAGCTTGTGGCGAAGCTCAAGGCGATCGCCACCACCGGCTATGACGAGCGCATCTTCGTGCGCGGCGACAAGAGCAGCAATTATGGCGCGATCATGCAGGTCATGGGCCTGATCTCCGGCGCCGGCTACCGCAACATCGGGTTGGTCACGATCGACTCCCAGGGCGGCTGATCCCGATGCGTACCGGGCTCATCACCTCGATCATTGCCCATCTCCTCATTATTTTCTGGGGTCTCTTTGCGCTGCCCGATACCAAGCCGTTCGATACGAGCTCGGTCGAGGCGCTGCCGGTCGAGCTTGTGCCGATCTCCGATCTGACCAGCCTGCAGAAGGGCAAGAAGACCGCCGAGGTCAAGGACAAGCCCTCGCCGAACAAGCCGGCGGAGAAGGATTCGCCAAAGCCCGCCCCGACGCCGCCACCGCCAAAGCCGACGCCACCCTCGACGCCGCCTCCGCCCAAGGCGGAGCCGACGCCGCCGGCACCGAAGGCCGAGCCGACGCCGCCCGCTCCCAAGGCCGAGGCCACCCCGCCGCCGACCCCGGCCGCGCCGGAAAAGCCGGCCGAGCCGGCGCCTGCTCCAACGCCTGAGCCTGCGGTCGCGCCGAAGCCGCCCGAGGCCGAAAAGGTTGCTGAAGCGCCGCCACCGCCGCCGGCGCCAAAGCCGCGCGTTCGACCGACGCCGCCGACCCCGACGCCGCCGAAGCCCGATCAGACGGCTGCGGTGAAGCCGGCAACGCCGACGCAGAGCACGACCGATTCGAAATTCGATCCGGACAAGATCTCGGCGCTGCTCGACCGCCAGAAGCCGGCCGGAAGCACGCAGGCGAGCCAGGAGCCCGAGAGCTTCGGCGCCGAGGAGGCGCGCAATCCGACGGCGATGATGTCGCAAAGCGAGCTCGACGCGCTCCGCTCGCAGGTGCAGCGCTGCTGGAACCTGCCGGTCGGCTGGACCGATCCGCGCGAGGTGACGGTCACGATCCGCTTCAAGCTCAATCAGGACGGCACCGTCAATGGAACGCCCAGTATCGAGCAGTATCCCGCCAGCAATTACGGCACCGTCGCCGCCGAAGGCGCAGTGCGCGCAGTCCTGCAATGCGGGCCGTATCAGCTTCCGGCCGAGAAATATGACCAGTGGAGCGAAGTCCAGATGCGTTTCAGCCCGCAGGGATGATGCGCCCTCGTCACCGCACCGCCGTTATCTTCATGCATGACCGGCCCAACTCGAGACCTTCGGATTCAAGGAACACCATCATGACGGTTCACGCTGCCGAGAGACGCGCCGCCGGGCCGCTCCGCTTCATCCGCCTGACCTTCGCATCGTTCGGCCTCGTGGCGGCCATGTTCGCGACCGGGGTGATGACGGCTGATCGGGCCGAGGCGCTGATCAGCCTCGACGTCACCCAAGGCAATGTCCAGCCGCTGCCGATCGCCATTCCGACCTTCATCGGCGGCACGGCGGAGGATGCGCAGCTCGCCGCCGATGTCTCCGGCGTCGTGGCAGCGGATCTGAAGCGCTCCGGCCTGTTCATGCCGCTCGACCCGGCTTCGTTCATCGAGAAGATCACGCGCCCCGACCAGACGCCCCGCTTCCAGGACTGGACGGTCATCAACGCGCAGGCGCTGGTGACCGGCGGCGTCACGCGCCAGCCTGATGGCCGCCTCAAGGCCGAGTTCCGTCTCTGGGATATCTATGCCGGCCAGCAGATGGCGGGGCAGCAGTTCTATACGAGCCCCGACAACTGGCGCCGCGTCGCCCATATCATCGCCGATGCGATCTATGAGCGGCTCACCGGTGACGGCGGCTATTTCGATACGCGCATCGTCTATGTCGACGAGAGCGGCCCGAAGGACAAGCGCGTCAAGCGCCTCGCGATCATGGATCAGGACGGCGCCAATGCCCGCTTCCTGACGCGTGGCAACGATCTCGTGCTGACGCCGCGCTTCAATCCGTCGTCGCAGGAAATCGTCTACATGTCCTATGGGCAGGATCAGCCGAGCGTCTATCTGCTCAATATCGAGACGGGCCAGCGCGAATTGGTCGGCAACTTTCCCGGCATGACCTTCGCGCCGCGCTTTTCCCCGGATGGCCAGAGCATCGTGATGAGTCTCGAGGACCAGGGCAACGCGAACATCTACCGGATGGACCTGCGCTCGAAGAAGACGACGCGGCTGACCAATTCCGCCTCGATCGACACCAGCCCGTCCTATTCGCCGGATGGATCGCAGATAACGTTCACCTCCGATCGCGGCGGCAGCCAGCAGATCTACGTGATGGGCGCAGACGGCTCGAACCCGACCCGCATCTCGTTCGGCCAGGGCTCGTATTCGACCCCGGTCTGGTCGCCGCGCGGCGATCTCATCGCCTTCACGCGCCAATCCGCGAATGGCTTTGCCATCGGCGTCATGAAGCCCGATGGCTCGGGCGAGCGCATCCTGACCGAAGGCTTCCACAACGAGGGCCCGACCTGGGCGCCGAACGGCCGCGTGCTGATGTTCTTCCGCGATGTTCCTGGCCCGACAGGCGGCCCGCAGCTCTGGTCGATCGATCTCACCGGCTATAACGAGTTCCGCGTCCCGACCCCCAATTTCGGCTCGGATCCCGCCTGGTCGCCCTTGATCAACTGAAGTGGCGCCGATTCAGCCGCTTAATTTCCTTCATCCGCCGGGATCGGCCGTTGCTTTCGAGCGTTGGCGGAATCGAGGCGGACCAAGGCTTCCGCCGCGCCGCGTCGCGTATCGCGCATTCGCTTAACCTTTGATCAACCCTGTCCGTGAACCCGCATTTAACCAAGCGCAGCCTAAAAACCGGCAGTCCGATCATGGTGGACAAGGAGTTTATTTGATGATGGATATTCGATCGGTCTCGCACGGGGTGAAACTCGTCGGGTTCCTGGGCCTTGCTCTGATGCTGGCTGCCTGCGCCAACAAGCCGGGCGGTCCTGAAGGCGCCGGCGCTGGTGGCATCGGCTCTGCGACGCCGGGCAGTGCGCAGGACTTCGTCGTCAATGTCGGCGACCGCGTCTTCTTCGATACCGACCAGACCGACGTTTCGGCGCAGGGCCGCGTCACTCTCGACAAGCAGGCCGCATGGCTGCAGCGCTTCCCGCGCTATCAGGTGACCATCGAGGGTCATGCTGATGAGCGTGGCACGCGCGAATACAACATCGCGCTCGGCGCCCGCCGCGCCACCAACGTCAAGAACTATCTCGTCTCGCGCGGCATCAGCCCGGCCCGCATCCGCACCATTTCCTATGGCAAGGAACGCCCGGTCGCGGTCTGCAACGACATTTCCTGCTGGTCGCAGAACCGTCGCGCCGTCACCGTGCTCGACAACTAGGCCCATCCGTCCACCAGCGGATCGTGACACGCGGCGGCTTCCTGAACGGGAGCCGCCGCTGTCGTTTGCGAGCCGCGTCAAACTTTGGCCGAACTCGGCCGGCTCTATGCATCCAAAGGGATGTCGCGATCAGCGCGGCGGTTTCACCGGCGCGCCGCGCGCCGTCCCATGGATGGATCAATGACGACACGCGACACATTATTCGCCGTGGCGCTCGGTGCCATGGTCCTGGCGTCGAGTGCGCCCGCGCATGCCGGCCTCTTCGACATCTTCAAGCGCGAGCAGCAGGTTCCCGACCCCAATGCTCCTGCGCCGCCGTCATCGGTCGGCGGCGGCACCACCACCGCTACACCAGGCTTCTCGGCGCAGGCCGCATCGCCCTCCAGCGAGGCGCAGGCTGCCATGCGGATGGACCGCATGGAGCAGCAGATGCGCCAGATGACCGGCCAGATCGAGGAATTGACGTTCCAGCTCAATCAGTTGCAGGCGCAGATCCGCGCTTCGCAGGGCGGGACGCCGGGTAATCGCAAGACGGCGGCCACAGCGCCCGCGGCACCAGCGCTTCGCTCCACGACGAATGCTCCCGCCGCCACGGCTGCGCCCGATCCGATCGGCCAGGCGATTGGTTCTGGGCAGGACGTCGCGTCTGTCGATGCCGGAGGTCCGGGAACGCCGCCGCGACCGCTCGGCCAGTTGCCGGCCGGCGCCAACGGTCAGCCACTCGATCTCGCGACGCTCGCCGCTCCGGCCGCGACGCCTTCGCCGGCGCCGGCGCCCTCTGGCAATTCGCGCAGCGATTATGACACGGCCTATGATCTGGTTCTGAAGGGCGACTATGATGTTGCCGAGAAGGCGTTCCAGGTCTTCCTCGCGAATTATCCTGGCGATGCGCTGGCGCCGGACGCGCAGTTCTGGATCGGCGAGAGCCTTTATCAGCGCAGCGATTTCCGCGGCGCGGCCGATGCGTTCCTGACCGGCTACCAGCAATATCCCAAGAGCGCGAAGGCGCCCGACATGCTGCTGAAGCTCGGCCTCTCGCTGGTCGGGCTCGGCCAGCGCGATGCAGCCTGCGGCACCTATGCCGAAATCCTCAAGAAATACCCCAAGGCCTCCAACGCGCTGATGCAGCGCGTCAAGACCGAACAGGCCAGTGCGAGCTGCTGAGCCGTCCGGCGGCCCTGACGTCGGCGGGCTTTTCGGCCGCTGGGCGGATGAGCCGGTGGTCGCGCTTGCCGTTTCCGGCGGGGCGGATTCGCTGGCGCTGATGCTCACTGCCCATCGTTGGCGGCAGTCGCTCAGCAGGGGGCCACGCCTCGTCGTGCTCTCGGTCGATCACGGCCTGCGAGCCGAGGCGGCGGCAGAGGTTGCTGCTGTGGGTACCGCGGCTGCCCGGCTCGGTCTGGATTTCCGCGCGCTTCGTAGCACGGGACCGGCGCCGGAATCCGACATCGAGGCGGCGGCGCGGTCGCTTCGCTATGGCTTGCTCTTCGCCGCCGCGCGCGCGGAGGGCGCGGCCGTGCTCATGACCGCGCACCACGCCGACGACCAGGCTGAGACGCTGCTGCTGCGCATGGCGCGTGGCTCGGGCGTCTATGGCCTCGCCGCCATGGCAACGGAAAGCCGGCGCGAGGGCATCCGCATCGCCCGTCCTCTGCTCGGTGTCCGCAGGTCTGCGCTCGCCGCCATCGTCGCTGAAGCGGGCCTCGAGCCCGTCCTCGATCCGCACAACGAGGACGGCCGCTTTGCCCGCGCCCGCCTTCGCGCCCTAATGCCGGCTCTCGCCCGGGAAGGCCTCGACACGCCGACGCTGGTCGCAACCGCGGCCCGGTTTCGCCGCGCGGCATCGGCGCTCGATGATTATGCCGATCGGTTGCTGGAGGCGACGCGCGTCGACGTCACCGGGGCATTGCGGCTCGAGGCGGCTCGCCTTGCGGCGGAGCCCGAGGAAACGCGGCTGCGGGTGCTCGCCCGCATTCTGAGGGCGGTGGGCGGCGCCACCTATGGTCCGCGCCTCGACAGCCTCTCGGATCTCGCGACGGCCATGACGGCGGGCGCCGGAACCGTGCCGGCGCGCACGCTGGCCGGCGTGACTGTCGAGCGGCGTAAGGGCGAATTGCGTTTCCAGCGCGAGGCGGGCCGCGACGGACTGCCTGAGATCGCGGTGTCCGGGGCCTTCGAAGGTGTCTGGGACGGCCGCTTTTCCGTGCGTGTCACGTCGGGCGAAGGGCCGCTGAGGCTGGCGGCACTCGGCGAGGCCGGACGGCGGTCCGTGGGCGCCTGCCTCGCCGATGGATTGCCGCGCGCGATCGAGGCGTGCCCCGCACTTTATCGGGGCGATACGCTCATCGCCGCACCCGTTCTGGGCATGGACGCCGGCGCCGCCGAGGGAATCCGCGTTGAAATGCGCTCGATCGTGCCGCTTCGGCTGCTTGATCGCACGCGGATAGATGATCTATGACGAGCCTCTCAACCATTCTGGCATTTTATGCGTCGGCGCCGCCAGAGCTTCACTTGGCTTCACAGGCTCACACACCTATCTTAGCGGGCGACGAGCAGCGCCCGTGCGCAGCTCCCCGCCCTTGAAGGGACTCTTATGAACGCGAATTTTCGCAACTTCGCCGTTTGGGTCATTATCGGCCTGCTTCTGATCGCGCTTTTCAACCTGTTCCAGAACCCGGGTCCGCGCGCGGCTGGGCAGGACATCGCCTATTCGCAGTTCCTGAACGATGTCGATTCCGGGCGGGTGAAGAGCGTTGTGATCGCGGGCCAGCAGATCAGCGGCTCCTACAGCGACAATAGCGGCTTCCAGACCTTTGCCCCGCAGCAGGATTCGGACCTCGTGAAGCGCCTCGAGGCGAAGAGCGTCGCCATTTCGGCGAAGCCGCCGTCCGAGGCCGGCACGTCGCTGATCGGCGTTCTGATCTCCTGGTTCCCGATGTTCCTGATCCTCGCGGTCTGGATCTTCTTCATGCGCCAGATGCAGGGCGGTGCCGGCGGCAAGGCGATGGGCTTTGGCAAGTCGAAGGCCAAGCTGCTGACCGAGGCGCATGGCCGCGTCACCTTCGACGACGTCGCCGGTGTGGATGAAGCCAAGGAAGACCTGCAGGAGATCGTCGAGTTCCTGCGCGATCCTCAGAAGTATCAGCGGCTCGGCGGCCGGATTCCGCGCGGCGTGCTGCTCGTCGGCCCGCCCGGTACCGGCAAGACGCTGACGGCGCGTGCCGTTGCCGGCGAGGCGAATGTGCCGTTCTTCACCATTTCGGGCTCCGACTTCGTCGAGATGTTCGTCGGCGTCGGCGCGAGCCGCGTGCGCGACATGTTCGAGCAGGCCAAGAAGAACGCGCCCTGCATCGTCTTCATCGACGAGATTGACGCGGTCGGCCGCCATCGCGGCGCCGGCCTTGGCAACGGCAATGACGAGCGCGAGCAGACGCTGAACCAGCTGCTCGTGGAGATGGACGGCTTCGAGGCCAATGAGGGCATCATCATCATCGCCGCCACCAACCGGCCCGACGTGCTGGACCCCGCGCTGCTGCGCCCCGGCCGGTTCGACCGGCAGGTGGTGGTGCCGCGCCCGGATATCGACGGCCGCGTGAAGATCCTCCAGGTCCATATGAAGAAAGTGCCGCTGGCGCCGGACGTGGACGCGCGCGTGATCGCCCGCGGAACGCCCGGCTTCTCCGGCGCGGATCTTGCCAACCTCGTCAACGAAGCGGCGCTGATGGCGGCGCGGCGCGGCAAGCGGCTGGTGGCCAATGCCGAGTTCGAGGCGGCCAAGGACAAGGTGATGATGGGCGCCGAGCGCCGCTCCATGGTGATGACCGAGGACGAGAAGAAGATGACCGCCTATCATGAGGCGGGCCATGCCATCGTCGCGGTTCATGAGCCGGCCTCCGACCCGATCCACAAGGCGACGATCATCCCGCGCGGCCGCGCGCTGGGCATGGTGATGCGCCTGCCCGAGCGGGACAGCTACAGCTATCACCGCGACAAAATGTATGCGAACCTCGCCGTGGCCATGGGTGGCCGCGTCGCCGAGGAAGTGATCTTCGGCTATGAAAAAGTATCCTCCGGCGCATCGGGCGATATTCAATATGCCACGCGCCTCGCACGGGATATGGTGACCCAATGGGGCATGTCCGACGAGATGGGGCCGCTGCAATATGAAGAGCCGCAGGGCGAGACCTTCCTCGGCTATTCGCAAAGCCAGCGCGTCCATATGTCCGACGAGACCGCGCAGAAGATCGACAAGGAAATCCGCCGGATCGTCGAAATGGGCTATGATCGCGCCAAGCAGGTGCTGACCGACCATATCGACCAGCTCCACCTGCTCGCCAATGCGATGCTCGAATATGAGACGCTGTCCGGCGAGGAGATCAAGACGCTGATCGAGAAGGGCGAACTGGTCCGCGATGGCGCGGTGATCCGCCCCGCGCCGGTGCCGGTGGCTGGAACGTCCATCCCCAAGGCCGGTGGTCGCCGGGGCGCCGTCAACGATCCGGCCGCGCAAAGCGCCTGACCCGGCGCGGCAGACGAATATGACGAAGCCCCGGTCCTGCTGGATCGGGGCTTTTGTCTTTCTGGGCTTGTGATTGTTCACGATCCGACTGGGGGCGTGGTGGGCAGGCGGGGTGCTCAGGGCTGGCCGGGCACGGCCCCTGATTGGATTGACTGCGGCGTTCGCTGTGTCGGACCGGGCGGCGCACGCAAGGCTGGGTCGATGGGCCGGGGCGCGTGTTGGGCTGGCGGACTGGAGTGGCTGGCCGGGCCGGGATTCTGTGACGTGCCGGTCCGCGCTGACATGGATGCGGCGGGATGACCTTGCATGATTCACGCGCGGCTGTCCCTGCTAC
>DATMGR010000043.1:0-20760 GCA_035555375.1 Kaistia sp.
CAATATATCAATCGTCTTTCAGATTTCCTCTTTGTCGCCAGCCGCTACGTCAATGATCGCGGCAAGAGCGATGTTCTCTGGGTTCCCGGGCAAAACCGCTAGTCATTGTCATTGCCCGGAGGCTTTTGCGTAGAAACCCTCGGTGGGGCGTTTTGCGTTGTTCATTCCGCTGCGTGATGAAAACTCGCTGAAATCCATTCCGTTTCAGTACGTGACCGTTGGCTTGATCATCGCCAACGTGGTCGTGTTCATTCTCGAAGTGAGCGGCCTCAGCGATGCGGCGATTGCGGGCTTCGCGCTTACTCCCAGCGAATTGCTGGGTACGCAGGTTCGCTTCGACCGCTCGGGCACTCTCACCGGGGAAGGCGTGACTTTGGCAGAGCAGACGACGCTGCTCACGTACATGTTCTTCCATGCCGATGCCTTCCATCTTGCGGGAAACATGCTGTTCCTCTGGGTCTTCGGCGACAATGTCGAGGACGCGATGGGCCACTGGCGCTTCATCCTGTTCTATTTCCTCTGTGCCATCGGCGGCGGGCTCGCCCATGTCGCGGTCGCGCCAGGTTCCGACATGGCGCTGATCGGGGCCTCGGGTTCGGTGGCCGGCGTCATCGCCGCTTATTTCCTGCTGCATCCGCGCGTGAAGATCTGGATCCTGCTGCTGTTCCGCATTCCCCTGCGGCTCCGGACCGTCTGGGTGCTCGGCTTCTGGATCCTGCTGCAGCTCTACAATTTCCTGTTCGGCCCGCCGGGCGAAATCTCCTGGGCGGCGCATCTCGGCGGCCTGACCACCGGTGCGGTCCTCATTCTCTTCATGCGCCGGCATGGCGTGCCGCTCCTGGCGCGCGAGGAGCCCGAACTCATCACCGCCGAGCCCGTCGTCTGACGGCTGCCGCCGCGTTGACTCGCCGTTTTGGCGCCGATACCGTCCGCGGCCGTTGATGAGGGGGCCGCGCCCCGAACGAGAGCGACATCCGACAATGAAGATTCTGGTGCCCGTCAAGCGGGTCGTCGACCGCAATGTGAAGGTTCGCGTCAAGGCGGATGGCAGCGGCATCGACCTCTCCAACGTCAAGATGGCGATGAACCCGTTCTGCGAGATCGCGGTCGAGGCGGCGCTTCGTCTGAAAGAGGCGGGACAGGCGAGCGAGGTTGTCGTCGTTTCCGTCGGCACAGAGAAATCGGCCGAAACGCTGCGCACCGGCCTCGCGATGGGCGCCGATCGCGGCATCCTGATCAAGACCGACGCCGAACGCATCGAACCGCTCGCTGTCGCCAAGCTCATCAAGGCGCTGATCGCCACGGAGGCGCCCGGCCTCGTGATCCTCGGCAAGCAGGCGATCGACGACGACAGCAACCAGACCGGCCAGATGCTCGCGGCGCTGCTTGGCTGGCCGCAGGCGACGTTCGCCTCGGCGATCGAACTCGGCAGCGACACGATCAAGGTCAGCCGCGAGGTCGACGGCGGCACCGAGACGCTGAGCCTGGCACTGCCGGCGGTCGTCACGACGGACCTTCGCCTCAACGAGCCGCGCTATGCCTCGCTACCCAATATCATGAAGGCCAAGAAGAAGCCGCTCGACGAGACGACGCCGGAAGCGCTCGGCGTCGATATCGCCCCGCGCCTCGCCGTCCTTAAAACGGTCGAGCCGCCGCGCCGCGCCGGTGGCATCCGGGTCGCCTCGGCCGCCGAGCTCGTGGCTCGGCTCAAGGAAACGGGAGTTCTCTGAGATGGCGACGCTGCTGATTGCAGAACATGACGGACAGAGCCTCAATCAGGCGACCGCGAAGGCGCTGACGGCGGCGCGTGCGCTCGGCGCCACGGTCGATATTCTCGTGGCCGGCTCTGCCGTGCGCCCGATCGCCGAGGCGGCCGCGAAGCTCGAAGGCGTGGCCCGCGTGCGCCTCGCCGATGATGCGGCGCTCGCGCATGCGCTGGCCGAGCCGCTGTCGGAGCTGGTCCTGTCGCTCGCCGCCGATTATGACGCGATCGTCGCGCCGGCGACCGCAAACGGCAAGAATCTCCTGCCGCGCGTTGCCGCGCTGCTAGACGTGATGCAGGTGTCCGAGGTCACGGCTGTCTTGGCGCCGGACACTTTCGAGCGTCCGATCTATGCCGGCAACGCGATCGAGACCGTGCAGTCGCGTGACTCGACGCGCGTTCTCACCGTCCGCACCGCCGCCTTCCCGCCAACCGAGGCCGGCGACGCTGCCGCGCCGATCGAGACCGTCGGCGCCGCCCCGACGCCCGCGCGTTCGCATTTCGTCAGCGAGGCGCTGACGACATCCGAGCGTCCCGAGCTCGCAGGCGCACGCATCGTCGTTTCCGGAGGACGCGCCCTCGGATCGGCCGAGACCTTCGCGACCGTCATCGCCCCGCTGGCCGACCGCCTGAAGGCCGCGATCGGCGCCTCGCGCGCCGCAGTCGATGCGGGCTATGCCGGGAATGACCTGCAGGTCGGCCAGACCGGCAAGGTGGTCGCTCCCGATCTCTACATCGCCGTCGGCATTTCCGGCGCGATCCAGCATCTCGCCGGCATGAAGGATTCGAAGGTCATCGTCGCCATCAACAAGGATGGTGAGGCGCCGATCTTCCAGGTTGCCGATTATGGGCTGGTCGAGGATCTCTTCACGGCGGTTCCGGCCCTCGTCGCAGCGCTCGACGACTGAGGCGATGCTGCGGTTTGGCTTAGACGGGGCGGGTGCTTTGCTCTAAGCTTTCCGTGAGCCCCGAACTGCCGAAAAAGAGGCGTCCGCCAGGACCATGAACAACGCGATTTCGACCATCGGCGTCATCGGCGCCGGCCAGATGGGCAACGGCATCGCCCATGTCAGCGCGCTTGCCGGCTTCGAGGTCTATGTCCACGACATCGCGGAGGATCGGGTCCGCAAGGGCCTCGCCACGATCGACGGCAACCTCTCGCGCCAGGTGCATTCCGGCCGGATCAGCGAGGAGGATCGCAAGAGCGCGCTCGCCCGCGTCAAGCCGGCGGTGACGGTCGACGCGCTGGCCAGCTGCGACCTCGTCATCGAGGCGGCAACCGAAGACGAAGCGATCAAGCGGAAGATCTTCTCCGGCATCTGCCCGGCGCTTCGGCCCGACGCGATGCTGGCGACCAACACCTCCTCGATTTCGATCACGCGCCTCGCCTCGGCCACCGATCGGCCCGAGCGTTTCATCGGTATTCACTTCATGAATCCGGTGCCGGTGATGCAGCTCGTCGAGCTCATCCGCGGCATCGCGACCGAAGACGAGACCTTTACGGCCGCCAAGGCCTTCGTCGCCAAGCTCGGCAAGACGGTGACCGTCTCCGAGGACTTTCCGGGCTTCATCGTCAACCGCATCCTGCTGCCGATGATCAACGAGGCGATCTACGTGCTCTATGAGGGCGTCGGGTCGGTCGAGGCCATCGACGCGGCCATGCGGCTCGGTGCCAACCATCCGATGGGCCCGCTGCAGCTCGCCGACTTCATCGGCCTCGATACCTGCCTGTCGATCATGCAGGTGCTCTATGAGGGCCTCGCCGATTCGAAGTACCGGCCCTGTCCGCTGCTGGTCAAATATGTCGAGGCCGGCTGGCTCGGCCGCAAGACCAATCGCGGCTTCTACGATTATCGCGGCGAGCATCCCGTCCCAACGCGGTGAGAGAGCGCCGGGTCGGATGAGGGTGTCCTCCGCTCTCAGACGCCCTTTCGTGCCGCCGTGATCAGCGCCTTGGCATCGTCCGAGTCCCATTCGGCCGGGCCGGACATCACGCCGAGCGCGCAGCCCTTGCCATCGACCAGCACGGTCGTCGGCAGGCCGACCGCCATGGCCTCGCTTTTGAGACCGGAGAAGATCCGCGTCGTCGGATCGGCATAAAGCGGCAGCGCCTTGACGCCGATCTGCTCGAGGAAGGCCTTCGGCTTGCCGGGGTCCTGCGTGTCGATCGAGACCGGCACGACAGCAAAGTCGGGTCCGACTTCACTCGCCGCGAGGCGATCGAGGGCGGGCATTTCCTTGCGGCAGGGCACGCACCATGTCGCCCAGAGATTGAGGAGCACCGTCTTGCCGCCGAAATCGGCAAGGCTCGCTGCGGTTCCGTCCCCCTTCTGGAAGGCGAGATGGCTGAGCGAGACCGGACGATCGGCGACCTGGAAGCCGGCGACTTCGCCTTTTGCGAGCGGCTTCAGCAGCCCGGCGGCCTTGACGGCCGGCGAACAGTCGCCGCTTGCCAGCGCGCCGACATTGCCATCAGCGCCTCCCCTCACGTATACGACCGCCAATCCCGCAGCGATGCCAGCCACCGCCGCGAGCCCGATCACCAGGGGAAGGCGCATCCTGCCGCCTCTATCAGCCATTCCGGATCTTTCCTGAGAGAGCGTTCATGAGCAATTCGATGTGGGGCGGCCGCTTCTCGCAGGGACCTGCCGCGATCATGGAAGAGATCAACGCGTCGATCGATTTCGACAAGAAGCTCTACCGCCAGGACATCGCCGGCTCGAAGGCCCATGCGATGATGCTCGCACGCCAGGGTATTATCGGCGCGGACGATGCCGAAAAGATCGTCGCCGGTCTAGACACGATCCTGCGAGAGATCGAGGACGGCAGCTTCACCTTTTCGCGCGCGCTCGAGGACATTCACCTCAATATCGAGTCGCGGCTGAAGGAACTGATCGGCGAGCCCGCCGGCCGGCTGCACACCGCCCGTTCGCGCAACGACCAGGTGGCGACCGACTTCAAGCTCTATGTCCGCGACTGGCTCGACGGCGTCGATACGGCGCTGGCGGAGCTCCAGTCGGCCCTGGCCGACAAGGCCTTTGCGCATGCCGGCTTGGCCATGCCGGGCTTCACGCATCTGCAGAGCGCGCAGCCCGTGACCTTCGGCCACCACCTCCTCGCCTATGTCGAAATGCTGGCGCGCGACCGCGGCCGCTTCCGCGATGCCCGTGCCCGCCTCAATGAGAGCCCGCTCGGCGCTGCGGCGCTTGCCGGCACCTCGTTCCCGATCGACCGCTTCGATACGGCGGCAGCGCTCGGCTTCGACCGTCCGACGGCCAATTCGCTCGACAGCGTCTCCGACCGCGATTTCGCCATCGAGGCGCTTGCGGCGGCGAGTCTCTGCGCATTGCATCTCTCGCGCTTTGCGGAGGAGATCGTCATCTGGTCGTCGGCGCA
Organism: Kaistia sp.; assembly: GCA_035555375.1. Classification (GTDB taxonomy): domain Bacteria; phylum Pseudomonadota; class Alphaproteobacteria; order Rhizobiales; family Kaistiaceae; genus Kaistia. The sequence continues at coordinate 5,159 of DATMGR010000043.1, forward strand.
GTTCCGCTTCATCCGCCTTTCGGATCGCTTCACGACCGGTTCCTCGATCATGCCGCAGAAGCGCAATCCGGACGCCGCCGAACTGGTACGCGCCAAGACGGGCCGCATCATCGGCGCTCAGACGGCGCTGATGATCGTCATGAAGGGCCTGCCGCTCGCCTATCAGAAGGACATGCAGGAAGACAAGGAACAGGCCTTCGACGCCTTCGAAAGCCTGGAACTCGCCATCGCTGCCACCGACGGGATGGTGCGCGACATGGAGCCGGAAGCCGCGACGCTGAAGAAGGCAGCCGGCTCCGGCTTCTCGACCGCGACCGACCTTGCCGACTGGCTGGTTCGGGCGCTTGGCCTGCCCTTCCGCGAGGCTCACCACGTCACCGGCCGCATTGTCGGCCTCGCCGCCGACCAGGGCGTCGAGCTGGCGCGCCTGCCGCTCTCGGCCATGCAGGCGGTTCACGCCGCGATCGACGACCGCGTCTATTCCGTGCTTTCGGTCGACAAATCGGTGCGGAGCCGCACCAGCTATGGCGGCACCTCGCCGAAGAATGTCCGCGCGCAGGCGAAGCGCTGGCAGCGGGCGCTGGAGCGCGAGCAGCGCACGAAAAGTTAGGGGTGACGGCCGGCCGCGATCGTCTAAGATCGCCGCGCCCACCCGTCGGCCCTCCCTGCCGATCGCGTTAGTTCGACACCGACCTGGAGCTGCCCCTTGGCCGCGCTGACCCGCCTGATCCTCATCGCCTCCGCGCTGGCGCTCGCCGGCTGCGGCGTCAAGGGCGCGCTCGAGCCGCCGCCGGGTGGCCTGCAGGCCAAACAGGCCGAGGAAGCTTCGAAAGCCGGCCAGAAGGTCGATACCTCCTCGCCGCTCGTGCCGGACCGCAAGCTCTGGATCGATCACCTGCTCTGACGCCGCATCGACGCGGCTCGAAGGCCCTTCGGGGTAGACATCCATGAACCATTTCGAATATCGCGACGGCGCCCTCTTTGCCGAGGATGTTCCGGTCGAGACCATTGCGGCCGCGGTCGGCACGCCTTTTTATTGCTATTCGACCGCGACGCTCGTCCGCCATTATCGCGTCTTCCGCGATGCGCTTGCCGGGCTCGATACGCTGATCTGCTACGCCATGAAGGCGAACTCGAACCAGGCGGTGCTGAAGACCCTGATCCGCGAAGGCGCCGGCATGGACGTCGTCTCGGAAGGGGAACTGCGCCGGGCACTGGCGGCCGGCTGCGAACCTGCGAAGATCGTTTTTTCAGGCGTCGCCAAGACGGAGCGCGAGATCGCACTGGCGCTCGACGCCGGCATCCACGGCTTCAATGTCGAGAGCGAGCCGGAACTGGCCCGCATTTCGGAGATCGCCACTGCCAATGGCGCCACGGCACGCATCTCGATCCGCATCAATCCGGATGTCGACGCCAAGACGCACGCCAAGATCACCACCGGCAAGGCCGAGAACAAGTTCGGCATTCCCTGGCAGCGCGCCCGCGCTGTCTATGCCGAGGCGGCGCGCCTGCCGGGGCTCAAGGTCTCCGGCGTCGACATGCATATCGGCAGCCAGATCACCGACATGGCGCCCTTCGACGAGGCCTATGGCCTGCTCGCCGAACTGGTGATCCAGCTTCGCGAGGACGGCCACGCCATCGACCATGTCGATGGCGGCGGCGGCCTCGGCATTCCCTACAAGCTCGGCGATCCGCCGCCGCCTGATCCCGCGGCCTTTGCTGCGATCGTCAAGAAGCGGCTCGGCAATCTCGGCGCGAAGATCCTGTTCGAGCCCGGCCGCATGATCGTCGGCAATGCCGGCATCCTCGTCGCGAGCGTCGTCTACATCAAGGAAGGCTCGTCGAAGACCTTCGTCATCGTCGACGCCGGTATGAACGATCTCATCCGCCCAACGCTGTACGAGGCGCATCACGACATCCAGCCGGTGCGCCTGCCCGCGCAGGGGACGCCGGAGATCATCGCCGATGTCGTCGGCGGCGTCTGCGAGACAGGCGATTATCTGGCGCTCGACCGCACGATGGCCGCGCTCGCGCCGGGCGATCGGATCGCCGTCATGACGGCGGGCGCCTATGGCGCCGTGCAGGGCTCGACCTACAACACCCGCCCGCTCGCCGCCGAAGTGCTCGTCGATGGCGACCAGTTTGCCGTCATCAGGCCGCGCCAGAGCTATGACGCGCTGATCGGCATGGACGTCGTGCCGGAGTGGCTCGCCTGACAGAGGCGCTCAATCCCGAAATATTCGCGCGTCGCTGTCGACTGCGCGCGTAGCCATTCGTCTAGAGTATGGCGGCCATTCGAGCCGCCGCCTCGGCGAAGCGGATCTCGGGAGCGGGCGCCATGACAGTTTCCTATCGTTGGACCATCGTTGGCCTCGGCGCGCTGATGGGCTGCGTTGCCATCGGCGCCATGTTCTCGCTGGCCGTGTTCCTCGAACCGATGGCCGTCGATACCGGCTGGTCGCGCGCCGGCATATCGAGCGCCATGACGCTCAATTTCCTCGTGATGGGCGTCGCGGGCTTTGGCTGGGGCGCCGCGAGCGATCGCTTCGGCCCGCGCATCGTCGTTCTGGCCGGCGCAGTCCTTCTCGGGCTCGCCCTCGTGCTGGCGAGCCGCATGCATTCGCTTCTCGCCTTTCAGCTCACCTTCGGCGTCCTGGTCGGCATTTCGGCGAGTGCCTTTTTCGCGCCGATGATCTCGGCGGTGACCGGCTGGTTCGACACCAATCGCAGCCTCGCCGTCTCGCTGGTTTCGGCCGGTATGGGCATGGCGCCGATGACGATCTCGCCCTTCGCCCGCTGGCTGATCACCGATTATGACTGGCGCTTCGCCATGCTGGTCATCGGCATCGGCGCCTGGGTCCTGCTGCTGCCGGCGGCGCTTCTTGTTCGCCGGCCGCCAGCGGTTCCGATGTCGCAGAGCGGAACCGGCCCGATGGCGGAACCCGAGATGTCGGCGCGATCAGCGCTGCGCTCGCCGCAGTTCCTGGTGCTCGGGCTTACCTTCTTTGCCTGCTGCGCCGCGCATTCGGGCCCGATCTTCCACATGGTCAGCTATGCCATCGTCTGCGGCGTAACGCCGATGGCGGCCGTGAGCATCTACAGCGTCGAGGGACTGGCCGGGCTCGGCGGCCGCCTGCTGCTCGGCGTCCTCGCCGACCGCATCGGCGTCAAGCCCGTCCTGATCGGCGGACTTGCGGTCCAGGCACTGGCGATCGCCGCCTATAGCGCCATCGGCGAACTTGGCCAGTTCTATGCGCTGGCGATCGTTTTCGGCGCTGCCTATGGCGGGGTGATGCCGCTCTATGCCGTGCTGGCCCGCGACTATTTCGGCCAGCAGAATCTCGGCGCGGTGCTGGGCGCCGCCGGCGTGTTGTCCTCGATCGGCATGGCGCTCGGGCCCGTGCTCGGCGGCTGGATCTACGACACGTTCGACGGCTATGCGTGGCTGTTCATCGGCTCTTCGATCGTCGGCCTTGGCGCGGTCGCCATCGCACTTGCCTTTCCGCCGACGGGGCAGAAGGTCCTTCGGCCGGCATAGGCCCTGCAATCGACAGGAGACGCAGTGATGATCCCCAATGCGATCGAAGTGGTGACGCTGTTCGTCGACGACATCGCGGCCGCCAAACGGTTTTACTGTGACGTGTTCACGACGGAAATCCTCATGGAGGACGAACAGTCGGCGCTGCTCTCCTTCTCCGGCGCAATCGTCAATCTGCTGGCGGCCAGCGACGCGCCGACCCTCGTCACCCCGCTGCCGGTCGCGCCTTCCAGGGCCGGGGCCCGCGCGATGTTCACTGTCCGGGTGGACGATGTCCGGCAGACCTGCGCGAGGCTCACCGAGAAGGGCGTGACAATCCTGAACGGCCCGATCGATCGTCCCTGGGGCCGCCGCACAGCAGCCTTTGCCGATCCGTCCGGCCATGTCTGGGAGGTGGCGGAGGAGATTTGAACGGCGCGAGGCCTTCCCTTCGCCCTCGCATCGCCCCATCTCGCCTGCTAGACTTCCCTTTGGGCGGGCTTTGAGGACGAGTGGAGCGGCCATGACCGAGCCTGCCGGCGACAGGCCCATCATCGACGTCGACGCAGTCAGCCAGCAGGGGATTGCCGAGGCGGCGGCGCGGCGGCGCATCGCTGACGCCACGCGGCGCGCCCGCTATGCGCTTGCCTTTGAAGCGATCTGGCCGAAGATTGTTCCGCTGCTCGCGCTCGCCGGGGCGTTCCTCGTCGCCTCTTGGCTCGGCCTCTGGTCCTTGCTGCCCGATATCGCGCGCTTCGGGCTTCTCGGCCTGTTCGGAACGGTGACCCTGTTCCTGCTGGTGCCGCTTTTGCGGGTGCGCTGGCCGAGCCGCGATGCGGCGATGAACCGTGTCGTCCGGGAAAGCGGCACGCCGCACAGGCCGGCTGCGGCCTTCGCCGACGAACTCGCGCTCCCGACCGAGGACCCGTTGACGCTGGCGCTCTGGCGCGCCCATCGAACGCGCCTGCTTCAGGGTCTCGGACGGCTCAAAGCGGGCTGGCCGTCACCCGGCATGAATGCGCGCGACCCCTATGCGCTGCGCTATGTCGTGCCGCTCTTGCTCGTCGTCGCATTCATGGCAGCCGGCGCCGACCGCGAGACGCTCATCGCCGATGCGCTGCGGGTGGGCGTGACCGCGCCGGCCGAGGCCGCGCCGCGCATCGACGCCTGGGTGACGCCGCCGGCCTATACCGCGCGCCCGCCGATCTTCCTGACCGGGGAAGCGGCCCGCCTTGCCGCGATCGACGGCCCGATCAACGTACCCGAGGGCTCGATCGTCACGATCCGCATGCCCGAAGACGGCACCATGGCGGTCAATGCGGCGACCATGGACGGCAAGCCCGTGCCGCTGGAGCTGACGCGCACCGAGAGACCGGCATCCACGACGACGGCAACGCCCGGCCAGCCCGCTCAAGGCGAGCGGCGCTTTGCCCTTTCAGAGCCCGGAACCGTCGAGATCGCGCGGGGCGGCACCGCCCTGGCGCGCTGGCAGTTCGCCGTCACGCCGGACAAACCACCGACCATCAAGCTGATGCGCGAGCCCGGCGCCACCGCCAGTGGCGCGCTCTCGCTCGCCTATGAGGTGTCGGACGATTACGGCGTCGCCTCGGCCAAGGCCGAGATCGCCAGCGCCGAGCCGCCACCAGCCGGCGACGCGGCCCGGCCCCTCGTGGCGGCGCCCGAAGTTCCGCTCGGCTTGCCGCGGCTCAGGATGCGCGAGGGCGCCGGCGAGACGATCCGCGACCTGTCCTCGCATCCCTGGGCCGGAGCCAAGGTGCGCATGACGCTCGTCGCCACCGATGAGATCGGCCAGACAGGACGCAGCGCGCCGGCCACCTTCGTTCTGCCGGCCCGCAATTTCTCCAATCCGCTGGCGCGTGCCGTGGTCGAGCAGCGCCGGATCCTGGCGCTCGATGCCGGCAAGGCAGGCTATGTCGCCAGCGCGCTCGACGCGATCACGCTCGACCCGACCAAGTATAAGGATGACGGTGTCTATCTCTCGCTGCGCGCTGCCTATCACCGGCTGACCGGCGCGCGCGACGACGAGGATCTCGTCTCGGTCGTCGATTTCCTGTGGCAGATCGCACTCGGTATCGAGGATGGCGACCTCTCGCTGGCGGCGCAGGATCTGCGCGCTGCGCAGGAGCGGCTGAAGAACGCCATCGAGAACAACGCCAGCGATCCCGAGATCGACAAGGCGATGCAGGACCTGCGCGAGGCGATGAACCGCTATCTGGAGGCGCTTGCCCGCAACGCGCAACAGAACCCTCAGAACGGCCGGCAGCAGCCCAACCAGAATGCGCAGGCGCTGACGCCGCAGGATCTCAAGAAGCTGATGGACAAAATCGAGAACCTCGCAAAATCCGGCTCGCGTGAGGCGGCGCAGCAGATGCTGTCCGAACTGCAGCAGATGATGGAGAATCTCGAGGCCGGCCGCTCCCGGCAGGCCGGCAAAAGCGGCCCGATGGATCAGGCGCTCGACAACCTCGGCGACATGATCCGCCGCCAGCAGGAGCTGATGGACAAGACCTTCAAGCTCGATCCCGATACCGATGGCAGCGGCGCGGAACAGCAGCCGATGACGCCCGAGGAGCGCCAGCAGGCGCTCGACGCCCTGCGCCAGGGTCAGCAGGATCTCGCCAAGGCGCTCGAGCAGCTGCAGAAAGACATGCAGGGACAGGGCATGCAGGGCGACGGCAAGCTCGGCCAGGCAGGCCGCGCGATGGACGGCGCGGCGCAGCAGTTGGGCGAGGGCCAGCCGGGCGCGGCGGTCGGCCGCCAGGGCCAGGCCCTGCAGGCGCTGCGCGACGGCGCCCGCGGCCTTGCCGAGCAGATGGCGCGCCAGAACGGGACCGGCACCCGCCAGGGCGCCAATGGCAACCCGTCCGGGCAGGATCCGCTTGGCCGCGAGCGCGAGCGGCAGGGCCGCAACACCGATCTCGGCTCGTCCGTGAAGGTTCCCGATGCGATCGATACCCAGCGGGCCCGCGAGATCCTCGACACGATCCGCAAGCGCCTCGGGGACGCTGCCCGGCCGCTCCTCGAGCGTGACTATCTCGAACGGCTGCTGCAGCGCTATTGAGGGACGAGATCTAGGCGGCCTCGGTCGTTCGGTTGCGGCCCGCGGCGAGCGCGCCGCCGACGGCGGTGCGGATCTCAGCCAGCGAGAACGGCTTCGGCACGACGTCGTGAACGATGCGGTCGAGCCCGTCCGCGCGCTCGCGCTGATCGGCGAAGCCCGTCATCAGCAGGATGGTCAACTCCGGAAACTGCGGCGCGACCTCCATCGCCAGCGCGATGCCGTCCATCATCGGCATGCGGATATCGCTCAGCAGCAGGTCGAAGGCTCCTTCCTCTGCCTGCAGCCGATCGAGCGCATCGGCGCCGTCCTCGGCCGTCGCGATCTGATGACCATCGAGTGAGAGGGCCCGTGCGACGAAGGCGCGGACCGAATCATCATCTTCCGTGACCAGGATGCGTGCCATGCCGCTTCCCCGCTCCTCTCAATCCTCGACCACACCGACAAAAGGCAGTTCACGGAAGGCATGCGCGGCGTCCATGCCATAGCCGACCACGAAGAGGTCGGGGCAGACGAAGCCGACATGATCGGCCTCGAAGGAGACTACGCGCTTGCCGGGCTTTTCGAGCAGCACCGCGACACCGACCCGCGCCGCGCCGCGCTCCTGCATCAACGCGCGGGCGAAGGACAGCGTGCGGCCGGACTCGAGAATATCGTCGATGAGCAGCACATCGCGGCCGGCGACGTCGCTCTCGATATCCTTGACGACGCGCACCTTGCCGCTCGATTCCGTTCCCGCGCCATAGCTCGACAGCGAGATGAACTCGACTTCCGGCGCAAGGCCGGAGGCGTGCAGCGCGCGGATGAGATCGGCGGCGAAAACGAAGCTGCCCTTGAGGATCGAGATGACGAGCAGGTTGTCATAGCCGCTCGCCGCGATCTCAGCCGCAAGCTCGCGGTTGCGCCGGTCGATCGTCTCGACGTCATAGAGAATGCGGATCGAGCGGTCGCGCACGATTGGCATGAGGTTACCCCTTCGTCCCGGGCAGCGCGAAGCTCACCGAGACCTTTCTGGCTGGATCGGGCGGCGCTGCGAGCCGCGTACGGAATTTCTGCGAGGCGCCGGCATCGAGCCGCCGCTGGTCGGGCTCGGCCTGCCAGCCCCCGACGCGCTCCCCGGCGCCATCGATAAGCACGAGCCGCAACGGCGGAACATCGACGGCAGCATCGGTCACATTGCGGATCGCGCCTTCAACCACAAGCCCCGCAGCGCCATCGGCGACGTCGCGCAGCGTATGGACATCGTCGAAGGCGAGCCCAGTCCGGTTCACATCGAGACCGGCATGCCGGTAGAGACCGGCAAGCCCGGGCGCAGCGGCAACGAGGGGCTTCCGGCACAGCACCGCGCCCCCCGCGACCGCGACCAGCAGAGCAAGCGCGACCAGCGTCCGACCGTCCCAGGCCTGCCACCGTCCCGCCGCTTCAACCTCGATCCGGTTGGCCACGTCCTTGAAGTCCGCTCATAGGGCGCGCTGACTGGCGCCGAGATCAGTTTGAACCCGATTCGCCGTGGCTGCTAGGAGGGCATCGCCCCCTCCGCCGCCCCGTCTTTGCCTTGATCGGATGCCATTTCATCGTCATGAACCACCGGGCGTTCGTAAATCGTTAACGCTGATGTCGGCAAGGTCGCAGCAGAGACAGACGGCGGCGGCAAGGCCCGCCGATCTTCCATCGGCTATCAGGCGGAAACGGGAAAACTGCGGTGATCCGCTTTGAAAATGTCGGCCTGCGCTACGGAATGGGGGCCGAGGTCCTGCGCGATCTCTCCTTCCAGATCGCGCCGCGTTCGTTTCAGTTCCTGACCGGGCCGTCCGGCGCCGGCAAATCGACGCTGCTGCGCCTCTTGTTCCTGTCGCTCCGGCCGACGCGCGGCCTGATCTCGATCTTCGATCGCGATGTCGCGACACTGCCGAAATCCGATCTGCCTGCGCTGCGCCGACGCATCGGCGTCGTGTTCCAGGATTTTCGCCTGCTTGATCACCTGACGACGTTCGAGAATGTGGCGCTGCCGCTGCGAGTCCTTGGCCGTGAGGAGGCGACCTACCGCGCCGACGTGATCGAGCTTTTGAAATGGGTCGGCCTCGGCGACCGCGTGCAGGCGCTGCCTCCGATTCTTTCCGGCGGCGAGAAGCAGCGTGCCGCGATTGCAAGGGCGCTGATCGGCCAGCCGGAGATCCTGCTCGCCGACGAGCCGACCGGCAATGTCGACCCGCCTCTCGCCAAGCGGCTGCTGCGCCTCTTCGTCGAACTGAACCGGCTCGGGACATCGGTGGTGATCGCCACCCATGACATCGGGTTGATGAACCAGTTCGACGCCCGCCGCCTCGTCCTCCATGAAGGGCGCCTCTCCGTCTATGAGTGAGACACACCCTCAACGAGAGCGCGCGGCCACCCCGGCCCGCCGGCAGGGCCCGCGCGCCACGCCGCCGGGTCCTATCGTTCCGGCCGGATCGATCGCCGGACGCTCGCTGACTATCGTCGTGGCGATCATGAGCTTTCTCGCCTGCCTGACGCTCGGCGCGGTGACGCTCGTCCGCGACGCCTCGCTCGACTGGCAGTCGGACATCGTGCGCGAGATCACGATCCAGGTCCGGCCGGTCGACGGGATCGACACCGATGCCGAAGCCCAGAAGGCAACCGACCTCGCCGCGCGGACGCCGGGCGTCGCCAGCGCGCGCCCGCTCTCGGCCTGGGAGAACGCCCAGTTGCTCGAGCCATGGCTCGGCAGCGGGCTCGACATGAGCGATCTGCCGATCCCGCGGCTCATTGTCGTCGAACTCGCCAATCCCGATGCCGTCGATCTCACGGCGCTCTCGGCCCGCCTGACGAAGGAAATCAAGGGTGCCAGCCTCGACGATCACCGGACCTGGACAGACCGCCTGAAGGCGATGGCCAATGCCACGGTGATCATCGGCTTCTCGATCCTCGCGCTCGTCTTCGTCGCCACCGTGCTCTCGGTCGTGTTCGCGACGCGTGGCGCCATGTCCTCGAACCGGGATATCGTCTCTGTGCTGCACTATGTCGGCGCAGAAGCGGGCTTCATCGCGCACGAATTCCAGCGCCATTTTCTCATTCTAGGCCTCAAGGGTGGCCTTTGGGGAGCGGCGGGGGCGACGCTGATGTTTCTGATGCTGTCGTTCCTGTTCGGCCGGTCGATCGCAACGCCGGAGGGCGACCAGGTTTCGGCGCTGTTCGGACGCTTCGCGATCGGCCCGACCGGCTATGTCGGTGCGCTCGGCATCGCGATTCTGATCGCCCTGATGACCGCCATCACCTCACGGCTCACCGTCTTCCGCCATCTGGCTTCGATCGAATGAGAACCGGACGTGGTCCAAAACGTTGCGTGAATGCTTGTTGCCAAGATCCGGCTCGATTCTGCTAGCATCATGGAAAGCATGACCGACGCGGCCCGATCTGAAATCGCCGTTACCGGCCGCTCCTCCCCTCAGGGACGGGCGGCATATCGCGCGCCTGCGCCTCAGGGTAATCATCGCCTGCTGTCGCCACGCTTCTTCATTTTCGCCATCCTGTTTCTGCTTGGCCTGGTCGCCTTTGATTTTGTTCGCTTTTCCGATGGCGTCGCGCGTCTCGCGGCGCCCTCGGGCATCAAGGCGGAGGGGATCGTGGCGCTGACCGGCGGCACGGCGCGCATCAATGGCGCGCTGGCTCTGCTCGCCGACGGACGCGGCGAGCGGCTCCTGATATCGGGCGTCAACCCCTCCGTGGGGCGGCGGGAGATCGCACGCGCCGTCGATGGCGAATCACGCGAAGCCTTCGACCAGAGCGTCGATCTCGGCCATGCGGCCCGCGATACGATCGGCAATGCCGACGAGGCCAAGGCCTGGGCGCGGAAGAACGGCTTCCGCTCGCTGATTGTCGTGACGAGCGACTATCACATGCCACGCAGCATGATCGAACTCACCGGCGCGATGCCGGATGTGGCGCTGATCCCTTATCCGGTCTCGAACCCCAATCTCGACATGGCCCGCTGGTGGCACCACGCCACCGCCGTGAAGCTTCTCTTGGCCGAATACCTGAAGTATACGCTGGCGCGGGCGCGGCTCGCCGTCGAGTCGCCGTGGGGGACGACGGCCGCCACGGTCGATACGGCGGACGCATCGCGCTGACACGCACCACCGGCGCCGAAGCGGGATCGTCCGAATGCTGATCGTCCGTTCGTTCCTGTTTCAGATCGTCTTCTACGCGATCATGGCCGTTATCATTCTGGTGACGCTGCCCTTCTATTTCTTTCTGCCGCACCGCGCCACGATCTTCGTCGTCAAGGCCTGGACCGCCGCGACGATGTGGGCGCTTCGCGTCGTCGCAGGTGTGAACATCGAGATCCGCGGCCGCGAGAGGCTGCCGAAAGGCGCCGCGCTCATCGCGCCCAAGCACCAGTCCGCCTTCGAGACCATGGCTCTCTTTCCGCTGCTGAAAGACCCGGCCTTCGTGATGAAGCGGCAGCTGATGATGATCCCGCTGTTCGGCTGGTACACTTGGAAGGCCGGCATGATCGCGGTCGACCGCGCCGGTGGCTCCAAGGCGCTGCGCAAGCTCGCCGCCGACAGCAAGACGGCAGCCGCAGAGGGCAGGCAGATCATCCTCTTTCCCGAGGGCACCCGGCGGCCGGTCGGCGCGCCACCCGACTACAAGTTCGGCATCATCCATCTCTATCGCGAGCTAAAGGTGCCGGTGATCCCGATCGCGCTCAATGCCGGCCTCTATTGGCCGCGCCGCAGCTTCATGCGCTATCCCGGCACCATCGTCATTGAGGTGCTAGAGCCTATCCCGCCGGGACTCGATTCGAAGACCTTCCTCGCCCGCCTGATCGCTACCATCGAGCCGGCGACGGATCGCCTCGTGGCGGAGGCCGCTTCTGGCGCCCATCCGCCGCCGATCCCCGCTGCCACAGCGCCGACCGCAGCCGCCAAGGCCTGACGACGGCGATGGCGTCAGACGCTGCGACCGCTCTCGCCACCGAGCATGCCGGCGAGCCAGATCATCAGCCGATCCTCGATGCCGACCGCGGCGAGATGCTCGGCCGTCGCCAGCACATAGTCGCGGTTGTGCCCGGACACCCCCGCGCTGTTGCGGACCAGTTCCAGCACCGCCTCCCGGCGAAGCTTGCCCGCATATTGCCGGTGGCTGCGGTCGACGACATAGGTTGTCGCCGCGACCACCGTGCCATCGGCGAGCCGCACCGGCCTGATCACCTCGCGATAGACATTGGTGACGAGCTCACGCTCGCGCAGATAGGCGAGCACGTCGTCGCGATCGGGCTCGGCTATGCGAAAGGCGACGCCCCGGCACGAGCCGCCTTTATCGAGCCCCAATACCAGTCCAGGTTTCGCCTCCGTGCCGCGATGGACGAAGGACAGGATGCAGAGCGCCCGATGCTCGCCATGGAGCCGCGCCGGAGCGCTTTCGGCATAGACAAAGCCAGGCCGCCACATCAGCGAGCCATAGCCAAACACCCAGAGATCGGCCATCACCATCGTTCCTGTCCGGAGTCCTTCCGGCCTAGCAGCGGGCGAAGCGAACTTCAACGGAGAGACCTGCCGTGAGCAGCGCCACCGACACGGGGCCAGCGCCCGCGACGCCCGGCAAAGGCCGCCGCCGCTTCCAGATTCTCATTGTCGCCGTCCTTGCCATCGCTGTCCTGTGGACGGCGGGCTGGTTCGCCCTCCGCCACTATGTCGGCGGCAAGCTCGATGCGCTTGAAGCGCACGCCAGCGCCGAGGGAGCCGTGCTCACCTGCGGCGATCGTTCGATCGGTGGATTCCCGTTCCGCTTCGACGTGACCTGCATGCCGCTCGCGGCCGCCTGTCCGGCCGAGGCCGTCTCGCTCGATCTCGCCGGCATCGAAGCCGTCGGCATGGCCTATAATCCGAACCGGGCACTCTTCGCCGCAAGGGGTCCGCTTGCGCTGCAGGCCCCCGGTGGCGCCCGCCTCGATGCCAACTGGACTTCGCTGCAATCCAGCATCCGCATGGGACTTGGCGGATTGAAACTTGGTGGATCTGGATTTGGAGGATTGAGCCGCTATTCGCTGGTTGCCGACGGGTTTGACGCGACGCTGGCGGATCCCTCGCGGTTCGCCGCTCCGATCCCGCTGCGCGCCCACCATGGCGAGTTCCATGTCTTGCCCGATCAGGCCGGGGCCGACATGGTCGACCTCTTCCTGTCGCTCGACCAGTTCACGGCGCTGGTTCCCGGCCGGCCCGCATTGCCGCCCGTCGATACCGATATCGCCATCGCCGTTCCGGCCATGCTCGTCATGGCGCATGGTGATCGCGCCGCCGCCTGGGTGGCCTCGGGCAAGCCGGTGCGCATCGACCAGCTCGACACGACGATCGGCGGGGTGGCGTCCTCGATCACCGGCGAGCTCACCCCCGCCGCCGACGGCCTTTTGAACGGACGCCTCACGGTGCGGTTCGACCAGCTCGATCGGCTGCCGGACCTCGTCGAAACGCTGAAGCCCGGCAGCGGCGCGAAGGCCCGGCAGATGATCGGGCTCGTCTCGGCGCTGCTGCGCCCGGTCACCGTCGACGGCAAGACCTGGCGCGAGGCGACCGTGACCGTGGCATCGGGCCGTGCGATGCTCGGCTTCATTCCGCTCGGCACGCTGCCACGCATCGGCCCGGAACCTCAGGCCCAGCCGCCGGCTTCAACGCTCCCCGCGCCGCTGCCCGATACGTCCGAAGCTCCAGACTCCCCGGCGCCCGCGCCAACCCCGCCGGTCGCGTCGGCCGATCCGTCGGCAGCCATCGCCCCTGGCGGCGAGAGTGCCGGCAAGCCGCTCAATCCGCAGCCGGGCGTCATGACCGCCGCGCCTGTCAAGCGCTGCGCCATCACGTCCTGATGACAGAGCCGAGGCGGCGCGCTCACCCCAGAGAGATCCCATCAGCCACGATCCGCTTCGCGCCTTTCGCCTTCTGACGAGCGCCTCTCCGACGCCTTCTGGCCGGAATGCTCGGCCCGCGCGTCGGCGCGAAAGGGAGATTCGATCCCTAACCCGATCGGACTGACGCCTCCGCCCGCCGCACCCGCGCCGAGCACAACACTTTTTTCGTGACTTTTACAACTTAAGGTTGTATACCGGATAACAGATGACGGCTGCAGCGCAGACCCGCTCAGTCACCTCTGCCAGGCAGCCTGTCATCAACTGAAACTCAACGCGCATACCGATGCCAGCCGCCGATCCGCGCGGCGGTGATCGCTCGCTCAAATTCTCAAACGCAACCGGGGGTCTCATGCCTCTTCGAGTCGACCTTTCGATCTGGCGGGGCAACAACGCCCCTGCCCTTATCTGGACCCTGCCCGACGAGATACCGATCACGGGCGCGGCCTTTTTCCTCACCGTCGCCGCGGCGGGCACCCTGCTGCTCGCCAGGGACACGACGAGCGGAACACTCGCCCTCGACGCGGTGACGCGCCAGCTCCGCCTCGATTATACGACCGCCGAATCCCGGCTGATCCCTGCCGGCCAGATCGCCGAATACGAGATCGAGCGGCGCAATGCCGGCCTCGAGATCACAGAACTCTACGGCTTCATGACCGGCCTTGGTGGCCTCAACACCGATGCGAGCCCCGGCGAAGGGTCCTCGCTCGACTTCTCCAACGCCGACAATTCAAACCTCCAGCTGATGGGATGGATCTGACCATGACCGCCACGCTCACGACCAAGCAGATCAAGGACGGCGCCGGCAACGTGTTCGTCCAGAGGGTGCTCGATGCCTCCGGCACGGGCGAGGGACCGTTCCTGCCGCTGACGGGCATCGCCGACCCCGAGGGTGAGGGTCCGCTCGACATCGCCGCCCTCGCCACCGCGATCGTCGACGCCATCGGCGGCGATGCCGCGCCCGCCGCCGCCGACAGCGGCGCCTCCTCCTCCAATGGCTATCTGCGCTATCTCCGCGACCGCCTTCATGCCGGCCTCCAGCTCGGCGCCGGCTCGGCGCTGATCGGCAAGGTCGTGCAGCAGGTCGCCTCGGCGGATGTCTCCGCGACGAACCCCGTTCCCGTCGGCGGCGCGCAGCTCGCGACGGTGACCGTGACCATCGCGTCCGGCACCAGCCTGTCGGACGCGGCCGATCTCGGCACGGGTCGCCTTGTCGGCCTCATCCTGCCATCCGCCTGGACGACCGCAGCGATCACCTTCCAGGGCTCGGCCGACGGCTCGACCTATTTCGACCTCTATGACGACGCGACCGAACGGGCCATCGCCTCGCCGAGCGTCGTGCCATCGCGCTTCGTCGCTCTGCCGATCGTCGACTGGCTGATGATCCGTTCGGTGAAGCTGCGCTCGGGCAGCGCCGCGACCCCGGTCGCACAGGGCGCCGCCCGCTCCATCATCCTCGTCACGGCGCGCTGACCATGTCGACGCTCCTTGCCCGCAAGCTCGCCCGACATGTTCCCTGGCTGCCTCGCGGCGCCAAGGAGCATTTCGATCTCCGCTCCGGCCGCTATTTCGCCGGCCGGCGGGATCACGCAAAGCTGGCCGCCGCCTTCGCGGCGGCCGGCTACACCTTCGCCCGCGCCAGCCAGGGCGGCTTTTTCGGGGCCGATGGCATCCTTGCCTATGCGGCTGCCGGAACCCCCCGCCTCGACACGCATCCTGCAACGCTGGCGCCACTCGGCCTGCTGATCGAGCGGGCGATGACGCCGCTCTCGACCAATGGCGAGGCGATCGACAACGCCTACTGGTCCAAGGTCAACAACGCCAGCGGTACGCCGCTTGCCAATCTGGACGTCGCGCCGGACGGCACGACGACGGCAGACCGCTTCGTGCCCTTCACGGGCAATTCGAGCGCCATTCAGTTCTACCGGACCGTTACCGGCCTGACGACCGGTGTGAAGCACAGCCTCTCGGCCTTCGCCAAGCCCGACCCGACGGTCGGCATCCGCTATGCCGTCATCGGCATGCTGTTCGGCGGCACGCTGAAATCCGGCTGGGTCGACCTCGTTGCGCAGTCAGCCGGTAGTACCCAGAACGGCGGCACGATC